>NZ_JBFDUZ010000001.1:0-1200000 GCF_040719145.1 Paenibacillus sp. JQZ6Y-1 | reverse complement strand
CGAGGCTTGTGGTCCATGGGTTATTTCCGAAAGAGGCAAAAAAGGTAATCGCAAAACCTATGATTCCGAACCATAGGTTTATTTTAGTATTCCCTATCATGCCTCATATTTCCTTCTTACCCATTTGTACACTTCTAATCGACAAAAGACCAGTAGTACAGTCCATTTCGATTGTGCGTCCGTAATTGGCGCCCGTGTCCTCCGCAAGCAAAGGAATATGCTGCTCTTTCAGAAATAACTTGCATGCCTCCACATTACGGGGACCAATCCGCATGTGATCACCGCCGCTGGAAAAGGAAAACATCTGCGCCCCACCAGCCATTTTGGCGACTAGCCGTGTTTTGGATGCTCCCAGACCTAGCATACGCTTTACCAGCTCTGGTAGAGCAGTATCTGCGTATTTCGCTATATTCACTTGCCCTTCACGGGCAATATCCGATGACGGAAGCATGACATGCGCCATGCCAACCAGTTGAATGTTTTTGTCGTAGAGGGTAAGGCCCACACATGAACCCAATCCCGTCGTACGGATAACGCCTGCCGTTTTCACGACATTCAGATCAGCCATACCCACTTTAACGACATGTTGTTCCTCAATCATCTTGCAACGGAACTCCTAGTGAAATGAAGATCTTTTCAAATGATTCGGGATCGGGAATCAAGAAAAATTGTCCTTCCACTTCTTCTTTACCTTCTAGGAATGTTGTATCGATCAATAGTGCATCGTCACCCATTTCCCCGAATTGGAGAAGTCCGTAATTCAAAATAGCGCCTGCCATATCATACGCAAGACCCGGCACGGTAGGGCTCATCGACAAGCGTGTAAAATCGGCGAGCGACGACAGATAGGAACCTGCCAAGATGTTACCGATTTCGGCGAGTGCCGATTGCTCCATTTCGCTGAATTGCTCATCGTCGCTTACTTCCAGACCGGCAAGGCGATGCAACAAGCCCTTGCCTGCTTCAGGTGTAAGAATGAAAAACAGATTGCCCGGCGCATCCCCTTCCACACGGAAGAAGATGGCGAGCACGATCTGTTCAGGGCCGCCGACTTTGTCAGCAATTTGCTCAAACGGCAAAATCTGCACTTTCGGTACAGCCATATCGATGGGCTTATCCAGAAGCTGGGAAAGGGCAGTGGCTGCATTGCCTGCCCCGATGTTTCCCACTTCTTTGAGCACATCCATTTTGAATCCTTCAAGTTTTTTGAAGAGATCCATTAGTCCTCAATACCTTCCAGCTGCACAACCTCGGTTTTGTTGAGTACTTCCGCGAGGTTGAGCATGATCAGCAGCCGTTCTTCGTCAAGCTTTGCCACACCGTCCAGGTATCTTGCTTTTACGCCGCCAACCACTTCAGGCGGTTTCTCGATGCTGCTGCGTTTGATGTCGACGACATCGTTGGCAGAGTCGACGATAAAACCGACCTGCATTTTGTCCACTTCCACGATGATGATACGCGTTTGATCCGTATATTCGGCTTGCGACAGATTGAAGCGTCCGCGCAAATCGATTACTGGAATAACCACGCCGCGAAGGTTGATAACCCCTTTTACGAAATCCAGCGTTTTGGGAACCCGTGTAATCGGCAGCATACGCTCGATTGTTTGTACTTTATCGACTTCAATACCGTACTCTTCTTTTGCCAATTTAAATACGATAACTTTCAATTCATCCATGGGTAAATCCTCCTCAATAAATGGACTGCATTATTTAATAAATGCATTCGGGTCAATAATCAAAGCGACCTGGCCGTCACCGAGAATCGTCGCACCGGAGATTCCCTGTGTATCTGGCAGATAACCGCCCAGACTTTTCAGAACGATCTCGTTCTGACCAATAAAGTTCTCGACAGCGATTGCCGCCAGTTTGTCTCCTTTGCGGATTACGACAATCTCCGTTTCCTCTTCCTCGCGCTCATCGAAGTCAGGAACTTCAAACACACGACTGAGGGACAGCAGTGGAATATGCGTATCGCGATAAGGAATCAGCTGGCTGCCATGCAGATCACGTACCTGTTTCGCTTTGATAATACCTGTTTCCACAATTGAAGTCAGCGGAATCGCATATTTTTCCGAACCGACGCGAATCATCATCGCGGAAATGATAGACAGAGTCAGTGGCAGTTGTACCGAGAACTTGGTGCCTTTACCCAGTTCCGACGATACTGTCACATGACCACCAAGAGAAGTGATTTTCGATTTTACAACATCCAGACCAACGCCGCGTCCAGAAATATCGGAAATAACTTCGGCAGTACTGAAGCCCGGTGCAAACAACAGCTGGTAGACTTCTTCGTCCTTCATGCTGTTGGCTTGCTCTTGGGAAACTACACCGTTTTTCAGTGCTTTTTGCAGCACGCGATCACGGTTGATACCGTGTCCATCGTCTTCAATCTCGATAAAGACATGGTTACCGCTGTGGAATGCACTCAGTTTGACGGTACCGGTTTCGTCCTTGCCTGCAGCTACGCGATCAGCTACGGATTCAACACCGTGATCGACGGAGTTACGCAGCAAGTGAACGAGCGGGTCGCCAATTTCATCGATAACGGTACGATCCAGTTCAGTTTCAGCGCCAGTAATGATCAGATCCAGCTTTTTATCGAGTGATTTAGCAAGGTCTCGAACCATACGTGGGAAACGGTTAAATACTGTATCTACAGGTACCATGCGCAGTTTGAGTACGATGTTTTGCAGATCGCTGCTTACACGTCCCATATGCTCTACTGTATCAGTCAAGGCAGGAACCTTCACTTCGCTTGCCAATTGCTCCAGACGAACACGGTCGATCAGCAATTCGCTGAACAGATTCATCAGGACGTCCAGACGGTCAATATCAACGCGAATCGTACGCGATGGAGCCGGTGCTGGTGCTTTGGCTGCGGCTTTTGGTGCTGCGGCAGGTGCTGCTGGCGCTTTCGCTGCCGGAGTTGCTGCGGCAGCTGGTGCTGCAACTTCTGGTGCAGGTGCAGATACAGGCTCAGCAACCACTTCTTTGGAAGCAGCAAACTGCTTAAGTGAATCCACATCCAGTTGGGTAACTTTTACACTCTCGATCTCGGAGATGCTGGTTACCATTGGCTCCAGTTCAGCAGGATCTTTTTGAGTCACATAATAAAGGGCGAAGCTACGTTCGAATTTATCCTGCTCGATATCCTGTGTGGAAGGCTCGGATTTGATTACATCGCCGTAACGCTCCAGCAGATCGAATACCATGTAGGCACGAACGGCTTTCAGCTGACAATCTTCACGAATGGATACTTCCATGTACAATGCCTGATGACCGGCAGACATGGATTGTTCGATAACGGACTGCTGGAATTCATCCAGTTCAATGCCTTCGCTATCTTTGATCGCAATCGGCGCCGCTGGTGTTGCTACTGCAGCAGGTGCTGCGGCTGCAGCGGATTCTGTAGGAATGTCACCGCGTACAATCGCTTGCAATGCTTCCACGATCGCTGTAACATCCGCTTTCCCTTCGCCACCTTGTGTAATGTCCTGCACCATCGATTCCAGTGCATCCAAACCTTTGAATAGAGTATCGAAAATGAACTCCTGCATCGCCAGCTTTTCGTTGCGGACGAGGTCAAGTACATTTTCCATCTGGTGCGTCAGTGCCGCCAGATCTTCAAAGCCCATCGTAGCTGCCATCCCTTTCAGCGTATGCGCTGAGCGGAAAATAACTTGCACGATTCCCAGATCTGTTGGATTGCCTTCCAGTTCAAGCATTTTTTCATTTAATGACTGCAGATGATCGTTCGACTCATCAATAAACATGGATAAATATTGATTCATGTCCATCGTGAGACACCTCCTCCATAGAATAACATAGTGCTTGTCGTAAGCTATTTAACGATTTGTACAAGTTTTGGCGCAATATCAGGTAATGGCAGGAGGTGGTTCACACATCCGAGCTCTACAGCCGAGCGAGGCATTCCATACACTACACAGGTATCTTCGTTTTCCGCGAAGGTAGGGATTACGCCACTGTCGTATAAATTTTTCATTTCCCGAGCGCCATCACTTCCCATTCCCGTCATAATGACTGCATAGCGTTGCAGATCATTGAACGGGCGGATTGAGGCAAAAAGCGTATCCACGGAAGGACGGTGTCCGTTGCGTGGAGGGTCCTGCGAAAGCTGAATCCGATAACCGCCCTGACTGCGAGCTACCGTCATATGATAGCCGCCTGGCGCGATATAGGCGGTGCCGGGTTGCAGCGGCATGCCGTGCTCCCCCTCCACAACATTGATCTGACTCAGGCTGTTCAAGCGCTGTGCCAGCGACCGTGTAAAGTTCGGCGGCATATGCTGAACAATAACGATCGGTGCCGGGAAATTGGCTGGGATTTTTTCTAGGAAACTTTTCAGCGCTCGCGGTCCGCCAGTCGAGCAACCTACAGCAACTAGCTTGCTGATAGATGTTGCCGGACGATCGCTTGGTGCTGTTTTCGACGCTGGCGGAGTCGAAAAGGCTGACGCTGGTACTGACGATGCAGCTGGCTTCTCCGGTTCCTTACGTGCCGGTGCCGATGAAGGGCTGATCATTGGTCTGGAAGTTTTGGACTCGGCAGGCTTCGGCGGAGTTGCCGGAGATGTCGAGCGATCACTTGTACGATATTGATCAAGTGGTTTGTCCAGACGTGTTTTTTTGGTTGTATCTGGCTTGACCGGCTGGGTTACTCTGCCGGTCAGCGGCGCAGCAGGCGGGCTAGAAGGCGTCGAGCTGGCTGTCGGACGTTTCGGTAGGTCACGAACAGGCGCAGGTCGTGCCGGGCGCTCCTGCGGCGCCGAAGGAGCCGTTTCCTGTGACGTAGAGGGAACCTCGGCTTCCGGCTGAACAGATGTTGCGGTCTGTTCAGCTACCAGATTCTTTTGTTCGTTGCGCTTACGTTTTCTTTCCAGAGCATGAACAGCGGTATGCAGTTGACGCAGCAGCTGCTGACCGACCTCTTCAATATCCTGTGAATTGCTGACGGATGGTTTGCGGATAAAGTCAAATGCTCCGCTCTCCAGCGCCATGATGGTTTCCCTCATTCCCTGCTCGTTAATGCCAGACAGCATAATCACGGGCAGCGGACGTTGGGACATAATAATCTTCAGTGCTTCCAGGCCATTCATTTCCGGCATTTCCACATCCATCGTGACTACATCTGGTTTCAATTCCAGTACCTTCTGTGTCGCTTCCAGACCGTTACTTGCCGTATCAATTACCTGAAATTCCGAATCTGCCTGAATCAAATCCGAAACGATCTTGCGCATGAATGGGGAATCATCTACAACCAGCACTTTGTAAGTTGCCATAACTATAGCACCTCTGTTCCTTACAGAATCATTTAGTACGCCGCATCCATTTTTGTATAAATCCTTTGATTCCTGATAAGGTACCCTCCTGGTGCAGATCCGGTGAAACAACATACTGCATGGCCAGGTTCTGGATATCTTTCGAAGCCAGACATCCAGGAGCATTGATTGAAAAAGGAACTTGCTTCTTCACGGACTGGCTGACATGAGAATCGTCGCTGACAAAGCCGAGCATTGGAATTTCCAGATTCAGAAACCGACTGGTGACCAGGCTAATCTTGTCGGCAGTCTGATTCGCTTCACGCTGACTTTCGGCGCGATTGACGACCAGCTTGAAGGCTGTGCTGTCTTCCATTCCATGTACAACCTTGATGAGTGCATACGCATCTGTGATCGCCGTAGGCTCTGGCGTGGTCACTACAATGCACTCGTCCGAGGACATAATAAACTGCAATGTTTCTTTTGACAGTCCTGCTCCCGTATCAAACAGGATATAATCCATATCGGCAGCAATTTTTTGAATTTGAGTAGTAAAGTAAACTAAATCTTTCTCAGACAGCGAAAATAGTGAGCTCAACCCCGAACCGCCTGCAATATATGGCAGTGATCCAGCACCCTTTTCGATGATTTCACCAATCTGTTTTTCGCCGCTAAGCAGGTGAGACAGATTGTATTGCGAACGAACGCCCATCAGAACATCAATATTTGCCATGCCAATATCGGCATCAAACACGAGCACTTTCCGTCCGAGCCGCTGTAAAGCGAGCGCAAAATTCAAAGTGAAATTGGATTTCCCAACTCCGCCTTTGCCACTTGTCACGGCAATGAATTTGGCGCCGCCATTGCCCGGATCGCGCGTTTCAAGAGCTTTGGCTTTGGTCGACATCAGATTGCGTAACGATTGGGCCTGATCCATCATGGCAAGATCTCTCCAAGCAGTACATTTGCTAGAAAGTCGGGACTTGGCATGAGCAGATCATCCGGTACGTTCTGTCCATTGGTCATATAGGACAGCCGCAATGGATGCTCCTGCAGCAGATTGAACATCGCCCCATAACTTCCGGTTTCATCCGCTTTGGTGAAAATCACTTTATCCAGCGGATATTTGCTGAAATGATTCGTGATTGTCCGCATATCTTCCGTTTTGGAAGTCAGAGCAAGCACGAGATACGTCTCACTCTGTTCTAGCGGCGCTAGCAAGCTTTGCAACTCCGAAACGAGTAACTCATTTCGATAATTGCGTCCTGCGGTATCCATAAGAATCAGATCGCAGTCTGCCAGACGTTGCAATGAACGCTGCAAGTCGCCCGGGGATTGCACGACTTCCAGAGGAACACCAAGAATGGAAGCATAGGTGCGAAGTTGTTCAACCGCAGAAATACGGTACGTATCGGACGTGATAAATCCGACTTTGCGTTTGTACTTGAACAGTTGCTCTGCGGCAAGCTTGGCAATCGTGGTCGTTTTGCCTACGCCTGTCGGTCCGGCGATGTACACAATCTTAGTGCTCGGATCGATGCCTCCGCCTATACGAGATTCCGTGAACTGCTCAATCTGCGTCTTCATTGCCTTTCTCGCTTCCTGTAAGCTTATCTGCTGGCCTGTAGGCTGCTGGGCCATAATCTCGTCCACCCAGCCGTCAATCATGCCCTGATCGACGCCCTGCGCCTTCAAATGCTGTACGATCTGCAAAAGCGTCTCTGGAAGCTCCGCTCGTTCACGATCTCGTGTAAGATCAGCCATCATTTTTTTCATTTGTCTTAATTCTTCAAACAGCCGTTCCTCCGTTACTGCTTCCCCGCTACCACCTGCCTGCTGTTGCAGCGCTTGCTGCAATGCCTGAATGGATACAGAGGCTGGCGTATGCTGCGGCGGCAATTCGGTTGGAGCTGCTGCCGTTGCCGTTTGCATCGGTGATTGATGTTGCGGCTGTTCGTAAGGCAATGAAGCAGCAGGCACAGCTTGTTGTACCTGCTGGTCATCATTAGCGAGTGCCTGACGCATCGACTCGGCAAACGCTTGACTGGACTTCCGATACGCGTCCGGTACGGCTTTTTTAGGAACCGGTGCAATCGGTGGAATGATCGTCTCCTGCTGAGCCGCCGGTTGTGCCGAAGCAGTAGCAGGTTTTGTATCTGCCGCCTGCTCCTTTTCAACCGCTGCGATAACCTCAATCTTCTTCTTCTGGAACATGCCTAGGAAACCACCGGTCTTCAATTCCTTTGTGCTTAGAATGACAGCATCGCTGCCAAGATCGGTACGAATCTTCAGCATGGCATCAGGCATTGTGTCTACGATATAGCGTTTTACTCTCATAAGTTCACCACTCCGACACTCTGAATTTCAACGTTCGGTTCCAGCTCACTGTAGGACAGTACCGGAATATCCTGCATCGTGCGCTCGATCAATTGGCGCAAATACATGCGGATCGCTGGTGAGGTCAGCACGATCGGCTGTTGTCCCATTTGCAGTAAGCGATTCACCTGCTCGTTGATTTTCTGATACATCGATTGCGTGGAAACCGGGTCCAGAGCGAGGTAGCTGCCCTGTTCGGATTGCTGGACACTTTCGGCAATTTTCTTTTCCAAAGTGGGTCCAACCGTAATGACGCGCAATGTCTCACCCTGACTTGTAAACTGCTGTGTAATTTGGCGTGACAATGCTTGGCGTACATATTCGGTTAACACATCTGGATCTTTGGTGTAAGCTCCGTAATCGGCAAGCGTTTCAAAGATGGTTACCATGTCGCGAATCGAGATCTTCTCTTTTAACAACTTAACCAATACTTTCTGCACATCACCGATGGACAATACGGACGGAATCAACTCGTCGACCAGTACCGGATAATTCTCACGCAGATTATCAACCAACGAACGAACTTCTTGACGTCCAAGCAGCTCGTGAGAATGCTTTTTAATCAGCTCGGTCAAATGAGTCGCAACCACCGATGGCGGGTCGACTACGGTATAACCGGACAATTCAGCGCGTTCTTTGGTAATTTCATCAATCCATAGTGCTGGAAGACCAAAAGCTGGTTCTAAAGTCTCTATACCCGTAATGGAGTCATCTTCAAACCCAGGACTCATGGCCAGGTAGTGATTTAGTAATAATTCACCACCACCTACCACATTTCCTTTAATTTTAATCACATATTCATTCGGTTTTAGTTGAATATTATCGCGAATGCGAATAACCGGGACGACAAGACCTAGTTCCAAGGCACATTGCCGACGAATCATGATGATTCGATCTAACAAATCGCCGCCCTGCTGGGTATCTGCCAGCGGAATCAGTCCATAACCAAATTCAAATTCAATCGGATCAATTTGCAGCAAGTTGATGACACTTTCTGGACTTCGTACTTCCTCGATCTGCTGTTCTTCTTGCTGCTGCTCTGCATCGACTACCTTCTGGTTAAGGTTAGCTTGCATTTTACGTGCTGCAAATACAAGCAGAATAGCCAATGGGAAGGTAGTAATAAAGTGAATTGGTGTAAACAGACCGAGCATGGTAATAACAGCTGCAACGATATACAGCATCATTGGATACGAGAACAGCTGGCTCGTAATATCATCTGCCAGATTACCGTCTGATGAAGCTCTCGTTACAATCAAACCGGCTGCAGTGGAAATGAGCAGTGCCGGAATCTGGCTGACCAGACCGTCACCAATGGTCAATACAGAGTAAGTGGAGAGCGCATCAGCAAATGCCATTCCATGAATCGCTATCCCGATAATAAATCCACCAATCAAGTTGATTAGGAGGATAATAATGCCTGCAATAGCATCCCCTTTAACGAACTTACTCGCACCGTCCATCGCACCGTAGAAATCGGCTTCGCGCTCAATCTTGCTACGACGTTCACGCGCCTGCTGTTCATTGATCAGACCCGCGTTCAGATCGGCGTCGATACTCATCTGCTTACCAGGCATCGCATCGAGCGTAAAACGTGCACCAACCTCAGCAACACGCTCCGAACCTTTGGTAATAACGATAAATTGTACGACAACGAGAATCAGGAAGACGATAAAGCCAACAGCAATTTGTCCGCCTGCTACCCAGCTGCCGAACGTGGATACAACCGAGCCTGCATCCGCTTGTCCGAGAATGAGCTTGGTTGTCGAAATATTAAGAGCAAGCCGGAACAATGTTGTAATGAGCAACATCGCTGGGAAGATGGAGAACTCCAACGCTTCCTTGGTGTTCATCGCAATCAGCAAAATAATCATTGCGAGTGAGATATTAATAATAAGCAAGATGTCGAGCAGCCATGTTGGGATCGGAAGTATCATCATCATAATGATTCCAATGACACCCAAAAGGACAACCAAATCTTTTTTCTTCAATGTTATTCAGCCCTCCGATCCCTTACTTCGATTTGCCTTTAACTTTGTACACATAAGCGAGCACTTCGGCTACTGCCTGGAACAAATCACCGGGAATCGATTCTCCGATTTCTGTTCTAGCGAATAACGCCCGCGCAAGCGGTTTATTTTCCATAATGACCACGCGATTTTGCTTGGCCACCTCACGAATCCGCAATGCGACAAAATCCTGACCCTTGGCAACGACCTGCGGTGCTGCCATCTGTGTGTTGTCATACTTGAGAGCAACTGCAAAGTGCGTCGGGTTGGTAATAATAACGTCTGCATTGGGAACATCTTGCATCATCCGCTGCATCGCCATCCGGCGTTGCCGTTCACGGATTTTCCCTTTTATCAACGGGTCCCCTTCCGTCTTCTTGTATTCATCTTTAATGTCCTGCTTGGACATGCGCAGCTTTTTGTTATGATCAAAACGCTGATACATATAGTCCATAATCGCAAGTACGAACAATGCGACACCGACCTTCAAGCCAAGACTAGTCGTTAAACCAGCAGCAAAATGCAAAATCGTTTCTGGCTGCATGTATGCCATTTTCGGAATATCATGACTGACACTCATCAGCGTACTATACACCAGATAACCGATCACGCCCATTTTTAAAATGGATTTAAAAAACTCCACTACTGAGCGAATGGATACGATATTTTTGAAGCCTTTGATCGGATCAAGCTTGCTTAGCTTCGGCATAAGAGGCTTACCAGTGAGCATAAATCCAACCTGTGCATAGTTGGTAATGATGGCGAGCAAGAATACCGTCACAAATATGGGCGAAACGATAATCAAAATTTCAATCGCGTATTGCCCTAGCATCTGCATGACATTGGCAACCGTAATCTCGGTAGATAACCGATGCAGAAAGCCGTCTGTAAACAGCCAGGTAATCCGCTTCAGGAAAAAACCGCCGAATATCATAAGACACGCAATCCCGCCAAGCATAATCGCTGAACCGGGAATATCAATACTTTTAGCAACCTGACCTTCTTTGCGTGCTTCCCTGCGTTTCTGCGGTGTTGCTTCTTCCGTTTTCTCTCCGGCAAAGAGCTGGAGATTCATGCGTAACCGGAATGCCACTGTTTACAGCCTCCTTTCTACATAGAGGTTACGGTGATGATGAACTTGGGCGTTGACCAAGCACCTGAAGCAGTCCTTGCATCGCCTGAAACATTTCCTGAAACAAATGCTCGAAAATAAAAGCGAAGCTTGGAGCCAGCAGCATGAGCAGAAACAGCCCTACAATAATTTTAACCGGTACACCGATAACGAAAATATTAAATTGCGGCGCACTACGCGCCAGAAATCCAAGCCCTACGTCTGTCAAAAACATCGCAACTACAATTGGCGCGGACATTTGGAAGGCAATGAGAAATGAATTACTGAAGGTACGAATCAAAAAATCACTAAGCGATCCGTTCATGATTTGACTAGCTATATCGCTGTTCATCGGAATCCAGTCATAACTGTATAACACCGATTGCAGCAAATAGTGATGACCATTCATGCTCAGAAAGATCAACATGGCGAACATGTATTTAAAGTTACCGATTAGCGGAGCCGAAGCACCAGTCATCGGATCAAATACGGTTGCAATCCCTAGACCAATCTGGATATCAATAAACGAGCCTGCCGTTTGGATTACCATAAACATCAGATAAGCGATATATCCAAGCAGCAGGCCGATCATGATCTCACGTATAACGAGCAGCATATACATTTCCGTGCCGTCCGGTATTTTGATCGTCGTTCCTTTTATTAAATAAATGAGAAGGGATACAAACAGTGCAATACCCACCTTAAATTGGCTGGGAACCCCTCTAGATGAAAAGACTGGTGAAACTACAAAAAAAGCTGTTATTCGACAAAAAACAAGCAAAAAAACAGGGAAGCTTTGCAGTAGTGTCTCCATAAGCCATCAGCCTAACCGATATATTTGTACAGATTACCGAGGATATCGGCTGTGTATTCCACCATAACCGTTAAAATCCACGGGCCAAAAAGCAGTAGCGCCAGCATGACAGCAACGATTTTCGGCACAAAGGCAAGAGTTTGTTCCTGAATCTGCGTAGTCGCCTGGAAAATACTAACCAGCAAACCGACTACAAGTCCCAGAATAAGCATCGGCGCGCTAACTTTCAGCACAGTATAGACCGCCTGCCCTGCCATACCGATGATAAACTCCGAACTCATGATTAACCTCCTTCAACGAGGTGAATAGAATGCGACGGTGATTCCGAAGGAAGCCCCGCTAATTGAAACTGATTAAAAGCGACTTGACGATTAAGTACCATCCATCGACAAGGACGAATAGCAAAATTTTGAAAGGAAGTGAAATCATGACAGGTGGTAGCATCATCATCCCCATTGCCATCAATACGCTGGCAACAACGATATCAATGACAAGAAACGGTATGAAGATCATAAAGCCCATCTGGAAGGCTGTTTTCAGCTCGCTAATCGCGTAGGATGGAACCATCACAGTCAATGGAATATCCTGCACATTGGAAGGCTTAGCCGTACCCGTATATTCGAGAAACAGCAGCAAATCCTTTTCCCGCGTATGCTTAAACATGAATTCCTTGATCGGCTTTTCTGCTGCCTGCAATGCCTGAGTCTGATTCAACTGCCCCTGCAAATACGGCTGCAATGCCACTTGGTTCATCTGCGACAGTGTCGGCGACATAATGAACAAGGTTAAAAATAAAGCCAGCCCTACCAGTACCTGATTGGGAGGCATCTGGTTAGTCCCTAATGAAGTCCGGACAAAGCTGAGCACAATCACAATACGTGTAAAACTGGTCATAAGTACCAGAAATGATGGAGCTATACCGATAATCGTAATCAGCAGCAAAATGGTCAGCGAGCTAGTCGCTGGTTCACTACCCGAACTACCGTTGTTATCGTTGCCGATCTGAATGTCGATATTCGGGATCGGATCGGCTGCTGCAAATATAGGATGAACCGATATTAGACTAACAGCAAAAAGCAGCATAAACATGACAATCAGCTTTTTTTTCATGAATCCCTCGACCGATCTGTAGAATCTTCCTCCTTCAGCAGTTCCTCCATCTTCTGTCTGCGATTAGGAATCTGGCGCAGTTTGCTTTCAAATACTTCCTGAAAAGCATCCGTATCGCCGATTTCTTCTTCCTGAATAGCAGATTTCGGACGAAAGCGATTGCTGAGCTTGGAGATGAGCGGAGTCAAAAAGTGGTTTGGTTCCGCCGCCTCGGATTGAAAAGACTGAATAACAAGCATCGCTTCCTCGGGATCGGAGATTTTATCGACAAGTGTAATGTCGTCCCCAACACCAATCAGGTAGACAGTGTTTCCAATTTCAATCACCTGGATGGATTTGTTCGGTCCCAGTGCCATACCGCCTATGGTACGTATGGCACGGCGGGATAACCAGGTCTGATTTTTCCGACCAAGAAACCGAAGCAATAATACGATAAGCCCTATTATTACAGCCAAGACGATTATAACCCAAACGAGGTTTAGGATATAATCGCCTGTTCCTCCCATTGTGGCTGTTTGAGCTGACATGGGAATATTCTCCTATACGCCCAGCGTTTTGCTGATCGCTTCAATAACACGATCCGCTTGGAAAGGTTTAACGATAAAATCTTTGGCTCCTGCCTGAATGGCATCGATAACCATCGCCTGTTGACCCATCGCGGAACACATAATTACTTTTGCTCCACCATCGAGTTTTTTGATTTCTTTCAGAGCGGCGATACCGTCCATTTCTGGCATTGTGATATCCATCGTAATTAGATCCGGGCGAAGCTCTTTGAATTTCTCAACTGCTTGGGATCCGTCTTGCGCTTCCCCTACTACTTCATACCCGTTTTTAGTTAAAATATCCCGGATCATCATTCTCATAAAAGCTGCATCATCCACGATAAGAATTCGGTTTGCCATTGATTTAAAATCCTCCCTAAGTGATCTTTATTGTATTTTTTGAATTCGGTCCCACTGGCTGACGATATCCGTTACGCGAACACCAAAGTTTTCATCGATAACAACTACTTCTCCTTTGGCGATCAGTTTGTTGTTGACCAGGATGTCTACCGGTTCGCCCGCCAATTTGTCCAGTTCAATAATTGCGCCCTGGGACAATTCGAGGATATCTTTGATTTGCTTTTGGGTCCTTCCTAATTCTACGGTGACTTTGAGTGGAATGTCCATCAATAAGTTCAAATTATTTTCATCCAGGTTAGGCGCTGCGCCTGCTCCAAAGTTTGAAAATTGAACTGGTTGTACATTCACTTCACGTCCTACCGGGGCACCGTAATGCTGTGGAGCCTGTGGTGGCGCTGGATAACCATAGCCTGGCGGTGGGTACCCATATGGTGGATATGGCGGATACGGTTGCTCTGGTGTGCCGTATTGCGGTGGTTGCCCATAAGGGGGCATACCCTGCGGTGGCATTCCCGGAGGCGCTGCTGCCATATCTGGAGCTTGCTGCGGAGCTGCTGCTGGTTGTGAAGCTGCCGGTGGTGTTGGCTCCGGTGCTGGTGCACTTGCTGCAGCGGCTGGTTCAGCTGGCGCATCTTCCGCACCATTAATGAGTATATCGACCATGTATTTCGCAAACTTTACAGTGAGCAATTGCATGATCGTGGAATCAATCAGATCACCGATCAACAGACGGAACGAGATTTTGATCAGCGTTTCGTCATCCGGCAACATGCTCACACCTTGATCATTGCTAACATCCAAAATATCGATGCCAGGTGGAGAAATGTTGACGAATCGGTTGAAGATGGTGGACATTGAGGTTGCTGACGAACCCATCATTTGGTTCATCGCTTCCTGCACTGCACTGATATGGATCTCATTCAGTTCCTCATCCTTTGGTTGACCTTCACCACCGAGCATCAGATCAGCAATGATCTGTGCATCGCGTGTTTGGATCACCAAGGAGTTGATGCCTTGGAACCCGTCGACGTATTCGACGTGTACCGCCACATGCGGTTTTGGAAATTCATTTTCAAATTCCGGGCGTGTAATGATGCCTACACGCGGAGTGGTGATGTCCACTTTTTGCCCGAGCAGGGTAGACAAGGCAGTAGCCGCGCTACCAAAGGTAATGTTACCGATTTCGCCGAGAGCATCCTGCTCCAGCGGAGTCAGGAAATCGTCGACCGTCTGGCCGGATGGCGCCGCTGCTGCGCTGTCGTCATCACCTGACGACTGTCTGAGCAAAGCATCAATTTCTTCCTGTGACAAATAATCTTTACTCGTCAAGATCTTCCACTCCTTCACTGACGATTTCGTTAATCTGGATCGCTACCCGGTCCTTGACCGTTCCGGGACTTCCAATAAATTTCAGTTGGTTGCCCACTTTGATCGAGAGCGCCTCTTGTACCGGTTTATTCAATGAAATCACATCGCCCACGGTCAGGCTGAGAAACTCCTGAATAGACAGGCGCGATTCGCCCAACTCGGCAATAACGGGCAATTGAGCGCGATGAACGCGCTCTTTGAGTGCCTGCACTTCTTCAACCGCTGGCTCTTTTTTCTGTGAGAAAAAGAGGTGGTTAGCAGACAATTTACTCATAATCGGCTCAATAACAACATGTGGGATACAAAGGTTGATCATACCAGTCGTATCACCAATTTTTGTGCTGAGCGAGATCAGGGCAATCGTTTCGTTTGGAGACACTAGCGACATGAACTGCGGATTGGTTTCCAGTGCTTCCATACGTGGCGACAGATCAATGACTGTTTTCCACGCTTCTTGAAGACTTTCAAAGGTCCGACTGAACATGCGCTCAATGATGGTTGTTTCAATTTCCGTCAAGGCGTTGATCTTGGCAGGCGCCGTTCCGGTACCTCCCAGCATGCGATCCAGCATAGCGAAAGCGATATTCGGGTGAACCTCCAATACCATCCGACCTTCAAGCGGTTCGGCCTCAAAGATATTCAGGATGGTCATTTTCGGAATGGAACGTATGAATTCATCATAAGGAAGCTGTTCCACCTGCACGACGCTAATCTGTACAAAGGTACGAAGCTGAGCGGAAAAGTAAGTCGTCAGATAACGAGCGAAGTTTTCATGAATCCGGGTCAAACTGCGAATATGATCCTTGGAAAAACGAACAGCCCGTTTAAAATCATATACCCGGACTTTCCTTTCGCTCTCTTCTTTTTTGAGTTCTTCCGCATCCATTTCGCCGGAGGATAGTGCCGCCAGAAGGGCATCAATTTCCCCCTGGGATAATACATCTACCATAATCTCACCCCCCTACGATTTAAAAGGTTTGGTTTGCAGCTCCGCTGATCGCCGGAGTAACCCGGCGCTTGGCTTTGGAAATGCGGAATTGGTTCTTCTTCCTTTAAATACCACTTACAATCTTATCGGAAACTTCTACGTCGACTACTTTACCGCCATCTTCAGGCAAAGAGCTGTTCACCAGCTTCAGGATTTTGTCATCCAGCTTCTGAATGCCTGCTGCGCTGCCCAGATCAGCAGGTTCGGTATCCGCCAGTACACGGACCAGAATCGGCTTCACTTTGAGATCTTTAATCAGATCAAAGTTGGCTTTGGCATCTTTGTCTTCCATTTGGAAGGAGAAGCTGATTTTCACAACATAGTTTGGATCTGCCAGATTGGTTGTCAGATCTGTCACATCCGAAGATACTTCTGCAATTTCAGAAGCGCTCATGCTTGCGATTTTTGCTTTTTCGGCCGCCGCGGCTTCAGCTGCAGTCATCGGTTGCTTGTTACCTAGCACATTGCCAAGCAGGAAATACGCGACAACACCGATGAGACCTACTGCGAGTACCCCGCTGACAATCCAGGGCAATAACTTTTTCATTCCAATTCCTCCATCTGCTGCACCTTAATCGTTCCCGTAAGAGTGCCTATACTTTTGTTGTATTCAGTGATTAGGTGAGTAACTTGCTCTGCCTTTTCAAGCACTATCATACGTTTGCCTGTCGTTAAGGTAATATAAGTGTCCGGTGTTTCCTCCACCATCTCTATCAGCAGGGCGTTAAGCCACATGGGAGAACCGTTGAGCCGCGTGACCGGGATCATAATACCCCTCCTTGAATATCTGTCTATACTGCAGAAACAGAGGGAGAAGAATACAATCTCCCTCTATTTCAATGTGCCTTATCGTTTCAGGTTGACAACTTCTTGCAGAATTTCATCGGATGTTGTGATGATACGGGAGTTCGCTTGGAAACCACGTTGTGCAGTGATCATCTCTGTAAACTCGCTTGTCAGGTCAACGTTGGACATTTCCAACTGACCAGCTACGATCGCTCCTGTACCTGTCTCAGCATTGTTACCTGTTGTCAGTTCGACTGTACCGTCGGTGATCGCATTCGGTGTTACGCGATACAAGCTGCCACCGATTTTCTCCAAACCTTCTGGGTTTGTTACTTTAGCGATACCCAGCTGTGGTCCTTCTTCGGTTGTACCATCAGCCAGTGTGTACAGCAGTGTACCGTTTTGCTGAATGCTGAACGATACTGCATCTTCACTAATTTGGATCGGCGCACCGCCACTATCGACAACAAACGCACCATCGGAAGTAACGAGTTGACGGCTAGCATCCACGTGGAAGTCACCAGCACGAGTCAGGTAAGGTGTTTCTTGATCCTCAGACAATTTGATAGCGAAGAAGCCGTCACCATCGATCCGCAGGTCTGTCGGGTTGTTGGTCGTTTGCGCACTACCTGCCAGATGCAGAGTGTCGATCGAGGATACCGTTGTACCCAGACCAACTTGTTGTGCGTTGACACCGCCGCTTGTTCCTTCTACTGGAGCTGTTACGCCTTTAGTCGTTTGGCTCAAAATATCTTGGAACATAACACGGGAGCTTTTGAAGCCCGTTGTATTGACGTTGGCGATGTTGTTACCAATAACGTCCAATTTTGTTTGAAAGCCTTTCATACCCGAGACACCAGAATACATGGATCTTAACATTTAATTTCCTCCTAATGGATGTGTAGTGTAATGTGAACCGCTTCAGTCGGTCGGCAGTTCGCTGGCTTTCCGATTAAGGTCCAGCCAGTAGCTTATAAAATCACAGCACTATCGATTTGTGTGAAAACATTATCTTTCATTGAGTTGCCATCCATGGCGGTGACTACGGTCCTATTGGGTACGTTGACGATCAAAGCGACATTGTTTTGCATCAAAATCAATGAATCTTTGGAGCCTTTAGCAGCAGCCTTATCAATCGCCTGATTGAGACTTTTCATCTGCTCGGTACTAAATTCAATTCCTCGTTGTTCCAATCGTTTGGACGCATGATTGCTAAATTTCAGCAGATTCTGATCCAGAATATTTTGAAACTCTTTATTCTGTGTCGCCGAAGCGGTGTTGTTAGGCCGCCCCAGCAAGCCTGAGTTGAGCTTGGACGGGTATAACTGACCTACTTGGATGGGGCCATTCATGACGCCGTCTCCGCACTCGATGGTGATGCAGCAGCATCTGTATTACTTTCCGAAGAACTGCTATCCGCCGTTGTGCTATCTGTACTACTGTTGGCTGCTGGCGTTGTAGTGCTAGTATTTGATGTCGATGCACTGTCAGTTGTTGTGTTCGCCGTAGTAGAGCCAGTTGTAGCATCATTGCTTGTTGTATCACCAGTCGACGTACTTCCTGTTGTATCATTCGTAGTTGTACCGGATGATGTAGTGTCTGTCGACGGGGTACTTGTGGAACCTGTTGTTGTCGTACCTGTTGATGTTGTATCCGTTGCGGTTGCTGTACTAGATGGTGTTGTAGACGTTGCAGTACTTGTTGCAGCCGTATCGGTTGTTGCTGTCGATGTCGCTGGAGTTGTTGCCGCCGAGTTCGATTCAACTTTGGTAATGAGTGAAAGTGGGATCGCATTCTCGCCTACTTGTGCATACAGCACTTTGTTTTTGAGAATGATCGAGTCTACAGCACCAGATTCGTACGAAGAGCTTGTAGCGCCTGTTGTACTGTCTGTACTCTCATTCAGCCAAGTGATCTTCTTGCCGATCAATTCGGAAGCACCGCCAAGCGAAGTATCTGTGGATGTTTGTGCGGTATCCAATTTTTGGTTAATAGTCATCAGCTGTTCCAGAGACGAGAATTGTGCCATCTGAGCAACGAACTGTGCATTATCCATAGGAGACAATGGATCTTGGTTTTTTAGCTGGGCAACGAGGATCGACAGAAACTGTTCTTTACCAAGTTCCTTTTTGGACGTTGAAGCGGCTGTTTTTACATTACTTGTAGAATAGTTGGGCCATGTTGCCGATGTGGAAACTAAATCTGCCAAATGATTTCACCTCCATCCAATTTTACGCTTTTGCTACATACGTGCTACCGTAGTTCAGCATACTTGCTACGCCGGCAGTCGTACTAGAAGCTTGTTGCTCTCCACGCCATTCTTTTAGTTCATTGCTGATTTCAGCTGTCAGCATCGCATCATCTGATTGCTCATCTTTTGACTTGGAGCGTCGACCAGATTGCTGTTGACCTGCATTCGATTGGAAGCCTTGTCCACCGTTATACATATCGGAGAAGAGCGAGGAACTTTGTGCTACTTCTAATTTATCGACCTGAAGCCCCTGAGATTGAAGAGCAGTACGCAATTGTGCCATTTGCTGTTCTAACGCATCTTTGGCGCCGTGTTTCTCCGTGATAAATTGTGCCATAACCTGTCCATCTTGAATGCTGATTTTCACATCGACTTGACCTAAG
The DNA here is from genome assembly GCF_040719145.1 of Paenibacillus sp. JQZ6Y-1. NCBI lineage: Bacteria > Bacillati > Bacillota > Bacilli > Caryophanales > Paenibacillaceae > Paenibacillus > Paenibacillus kandeliae. The sequence continues at coordinate 1,180,616 of NZ_JBFDUZ010000001.1, read as the reverse complement.
TTTTCAGGGTTCATGATGATGCGTGCTTCAGACACTCCATTCAGCTGATGAATATCCATTTTGCTGACGATGAACTTGCTCATTTCTTCTGGGAAAGCATTCACATTGACGCTTGCTGCTGGTGTCTGTGTACTCGTCAGCGGTGTAGCCTCGGCACGCATCGCCAGTTGACCAGCGGTTACGATGACCGGTTGTTGTTGCTGATTAGTTGGCGTTGCATTCGCTACTTCAGGCTCAGCTGTTTCCTGTGCCGCTGCAACGGTTGCTGTTGCCTCTGCTGCTTTGGTTTCATTCTTTACTACGATTTGGACAGGGGCTTGATTTTGCTGATTGCTCTGTCCACTATCGGAAGATGTGGAGGAGCTGTTACCTGCCTGTTGCAAAACGTTTTGCAGATTGTTCAGCAGTTGTTCCAGTTTGGGATCAGCCTGTTGCGTACCGTTTTGCACGCCTTGCAGCTTATCTACAATCTGGGATACAGCATCTGCTACTGCGAATCGAATCGTGTCTGCTTGCTGTGCCAGTGCCGGTAAAGCAGCTGCAACGGATTGAGCCGTTGGCTGGTTTCCTTGTCCATCAGCATCTGTAGTTGTCGTACCCTGCTCTGCAGAACCGCCATTCAGTACCTGTTGAACCTGTACAAGCCAAGCTTGCAATGATTGCATCAGTGCCGGATCATTCATAATGGAAGAATCCATTTCCTGAAGCTTTTTGAGCAGATCGTCCATCAGCTTGTCCACTTTCTGAACGCTTTTGCCATCGCCTTGTTGATCATCTACCTGCTGATCACCAGAAATCAGTGCTTGCAGCATTTCCAATAAAGAAGCTGCACTGCCCATCAAACCGGAAAGCGATTGACCGCCAGATGCGGATGCTGTTGCCGCTGCTGCATTACCTGCGGTTGCGGCTGTTGCCGTACCACCTGTAGCATTCATAGCGTATGATAATGTCTGGTTAAAACCGGTGCCGGTTGTTCCAGCATTACCCGAGACTTTAGCGGCGGGTGTCGATGTGGATGATGTGTTTAGGTTTTGTAGTATCATACTCATTTATTATCACCTCCCTGGCATGAAAAATGAATGAGAAAGAGTTCCCTAGTAGCGCATAATGATAAGAATAGGAAATGATTCCGATCACCTCATCAAATTAATTCGCCAGTAGTCGGTTGACAATCTGGGCGGTAGTCGCAGGGTCTGATGTCGACATTGCCGACAGGACGCTTGCGCGGGTTGTATCGTCCATCGTGTTCAATACTTGCAGGACTTTGTTTTGACTAACCTTAGCAGTTTGCAATAGTAAGGACGCTGCACTGCTTGCCGGCATGGTGGTAAAGGTTTGAGCCATATCCGATACGCTCATACTCGTGCTTGGTGTAGTCTGTTTGGCTGGTGTAGCGGTTGCAACCTGCATAGCTGCTAGACTAGCCGCCGTTGCATTTTTTAGTGCCAACGAAGTTTCCGCAGCGACTTTCGCATCCATCTTTTGCAAAATACCCGCTTGGGCTTCAGAATTCATTTTGCTAAAAATGAGTACCTGTTCGTCCGTCGTCATATTTTGCATAATAGAAGCTGCTTTGGACGAACTCATATCTGCATACACATTCGCAAGATTTTTCAATTGCTTATCCTGCTCAGTCTGTACAGTCGATCCAGATGAACCACTATTCGTTGTCCCTGTCGTTCCAGAACTATTGGTCGTGCCCGTTGTGCCACTGGTTCCTGTCGTACCACTTGTAGTAGTCCCAGTACCGGTTCCATTGGCAGCAGAAGTCGATGAGTCAGAAAGCTTGGCTTGCAGGTCTTTAATTTGCTGTGCCTGATCGCTTTGTGTTTTCTGTGAAGCTGCCAGATCTTTTTTCAATTGATCGACTGTAGCCGAGTTACTTTCATTTTGATTGGAAGCTGCTGTCGTACTACTATTATCGGCAGAAGGAATCCAATTTTTCACTATCGGAATTTTATCAAGTGTACTGAACATGCTGTTGCGCAAATCTACATTGAACAGCATGATGATTGCGCCTACCAGTACAAGGGTAAACAGAATGGGAGTGGCAATAAATAGGAACCGTCCAAGACCGCCGCCTTCCTTCTCCACTTCCATATCCAGTGTTTTCTTCGCCACGGTAAACCTCCTTGAGCTGCCTGGCTTCGTTATATCCGTCAAGCACCCATTTTCCATCTACAGCGATGTATAAGATTCGCTGTATACAAGATGAATGGATTATCTGGACTGCATTGCGTACCGTACGGTCGCCATTTCGTCCAGCTCGTTTTGCTCACGAAGCATCTGCTCTTGTGTAAATTTGGCTTTCGCTTTGTCTTTCGCTTGCAGCCATACTTTTTCATCGACCATTTTCTCTGTTAAATGAAGCTTTTTGTGATCTACATTTAACTGAGCTTTGTGTACATCATTAATTTTGCCAGCAATAGCCTTATCCAAATACACGACATAACGCTGCATATCCTGAAGTTCGGAGATAGGCGCACATTGCTCAATCGCCTGATTGATGGCTTCCAACGTGCGGTTCTGATCTTCCAGTAATTGCTGAAGAGATTGCTCTTCGGTTTGCAGTTCACCTAGTGCAGTGGATAGCATCCACTCTGCTTGGTTTTTTGCACTTGATTTGATATCGACAACTTTTTGGAAGTTATATCGGAAATTCATGATCTATCAGCTCCTCACAAATTCGGAAATCATCTGCTCCTGCGCTTCAGGCAACGTTGTCTTTTCGTGTACTTTTTGTCTTGTAAAATTCCATACATCTCGGATACGAGAAATCGCTTCATCGATATCTGGACTGGAACCCTGCTGATAAGCACCGATGTTAATAAGATCCTCGGATTCCTTGTAAACAGACATTAAGCGCTTCATATTGTTAGCTGCATCATTCTGATCTTCACTGACGATATCTTTCATTACGCGGCTAATGCTTGCGAGTACATCAATGGCTGGAAATTGTCCTTTGTTTGCAATCGAGCGATTCAGTACAATATGACCATCAAGTATCCCGCGGACCGCATCGGCAATCGGTTCGTTCATATCATCCCCATCTACCAGTACGGTATAAAAGGCGGTAATGGAACCGTTAGGCCCCGTTCCGGCACGCTCCAGCAGTTTAGGTAGTCCAGCAAATACAGAAGGCGTATATCCTCTCATTGCTGGTGGTTCGCCGACTGCCAGTCCTACTTCGCGTTGTGCCATCGCATAGCGCGTGACCGAGTCCATCATAAACATAACGTTCATACCGCGATCACGGAAATATTCGGCAATCGTGGTGGCAATTAATGCTCCTTTGATCCGAATCAATGCAGGTTGATCAGATGTTGCAACAATGACTATGGAGCGTTGCAGCCCTTCTGGGCCTAAATCACGCTCGATAAAGTCGCGTACTTCGCGTCCGCGTTCGCCGATAAGAGCGATCACGTTGACATCAGCTTCGGTATTGCGGGCAATCATGCCCATCAAGGTACTTTTACCAACACCGGAACCGGCGAAGATACCTACACGCTGCCCTTTACCAATCGTTAGCAAACCATCAATCGCACGTACACCAACGCTCATCGGGTCCTGTACCCGCGGACGAGTCATCGGATTCGGCGGAGAATTAAAGGTAGAATAATGTGTCATGCGAGCTGGTAACAGAGAACCGTCCAGCGGTTGTCCCAAGCCGTCTAGCACTTTGCCAAGCAGCTCAGAGCCAACTTGTACAGTAAGCGGTTTACCTGTTCCTACTACGTCACACCCAGGTCCAATCGATTGCAATTCACCAAGCGGCATGAGTAATACCTTGTTATCTCGGAATCCAACCACCTCTGCACGAAGTGGGTCGGCGCCTTTGGTTGGATAAATGTAGCAAACATCGCCGATACTTGCGTCTGGTCCTTCCGACTCCACCATCAACCCAATAACCTGAGTTACTTTGCCGTTGATGCGGATCGGGTCCAGCTGTTTCAGATAGTCTAGGTAACGTCCTGCATTAAGATCCTGCATTTCCATTCCCCCGCTCTTCATCATGCAGCGCCAGTCGCAGCAATTCTTTTTTGAGTTCGGTCAGTTGTGTATCTACCCGTGCATCGACACTACCAAAAGCGGATCGAATTACACATCCACGATCACGTACCGTAGCATCAGGCAGAATTTGCAATTCTGCTTGAGAATCAATCGACAACACCAGTTCCTCGCGTGCTGCATGGATAAAATCAAACTGCGATGGACTTACACAAAGGGTAATGACGCCTTGCTCTCTCTTGCGAGCTAGCGTCTTCTTGATCAATGACATAACTAGTTCTGGCTGTTCGCCAAGTTCCTTGTCAATTACTTTTTCAGCGATACCGCAGCTCAGATCAACGAGAAACGGCTCGGCTTCCTGAATGATCTGGTCTTTGGCTTCATACGCTTGAGACAGAACAAGCTGCGCTTCCGTCATCATTTCATGAATCCGCTGCTGCATCTCCTGCTCTGCACGTTCTCTACCCTCTTCAAATCCTTCTTGAAAGGCTTGCGCTTTGACGGCTTCTACCAGATGTTCATCCTGTTCCCGACGACCTTCCCACCAGGAAGAAATCATGTCCTGTGCATTTTGCAGCAACCGCTCCGCTTCCTCGGCTGCTTCGCGCACCTGACGTTCCGCAAATTCACGCGCATCCGCCAGCATCTGTTCTTTCATTAAAATCGTCTGTTCATCGACTCTAGGCTGATCATAAATAATATGCGGGATATGATCGGCATGACCTGCCAAATCGGTCGCTTTAAAATAATCTTTGCCTAAATCCAACTTCTTCAAAATTTCAACCGGAATATACTGGGATGATTTTATCAAATTAGACAATGATATCATCTCCTCCGCCACGGGCTATGATGATCTCGCCGGACTCTTCAAGTCTGCGGATAATGCCTACGATACGGCTCTGAGCTTCTTCGACATCTTTAAGACGCACAGGCCCCATAAATTCCATTTCTTCTTTGAATGTATCTGCCATACGTTTGGACATATTGGAAAATACCGCTTCGCGTACATCTTCGCTCGCCACTTTGAGTGCCAGCTGCAAATCTGCGTTTTCCACATCGCGGATAATCCGCTGAATGGAACGGTTGTCGACATTGACAATATCTTCGAATACGAACATCCGCTTTTTGATTTCTTCTGCCAGTTCTGGATCTTGAATTTCCAAGGAGTCCAAAATCGTGCGTTCTGTACCGCGGTCGACACCGTTCAAGATTTGAACGATCGATTCGATACCGCCGGCATTGGTGTAGTCCTGCGTTACGGTAGAGGACAGCTTTTGCTCGAGTACGCGCTCCACCTGAGCGATAATCTCAGGCGATGTGCTGTCCATAACAGCGACTCTACGCGCAACCTCGGCTTGCTTTTCTTGTGGCAAGGACGACAGGATCACTGCCGCCTGCTCAAATTGCAAATAGGATAAAACGAGTGCAATCGTTTGTGGATTCTCATTCTGAATAAAGTTTAAAATCTGGCTTGGATCGGCTTTACGGGCAAAATCGAAAGGTCGTACCTGCAATGTTGCTGTCAGGCGATTGATGACCTCGAGTGCCTTATTTTCACCGAGCGCTTTTTCCAGAATCTCTTTGGCGTAGTTGATACCGCCCTGTGAGATATACTCCTGAGCCAGACAAATTTGATGAAACTCGGAAACAACGGAGTCTTTTTCGTTACTATCTACCTTGCGAACATTGGCAATTTCCAGAGTTAATTGTTCAATCTCTTCATCACGCAAATGTTTGAAAATCTGGGCAGATACTTCAGGACCCAGCGAAATCAGCAGGATAGCCGCTTTTTGACGTCCGTTCAGTGTAGCTCCCTTCGCCAAACCCTTTCACCTCTTATTCATCAGCAAGCCATGTACGCAGCAGATTCACAAATTCGTCCGGTTTCTTTTTCGCCAGCGATTCGAGCTGTTTACGTACCTGACTGTCATTGGTCAAGTTTTCCAAACTAATAGAAGGCATTTCTGAAACGGAAGGAAGCATAATATCTTCTTCCAGTTGTTCGTTTTGTTGTTTGCGACGGCGATAAATGATAAAGCCGACAATTGCGATAGCGAGTGCAGCAGCTACAGCTGCCATCCACTGCCAGTTGTTGGCGATAAAACCACCATCTGATGTATCGTTGGTTGCAAATGCCTGTGGAGACATTACATTTACTTTTGCTATAAGCGATGGATCATTTTGTGCATAGTTGATGCCATTCTCAGCAAGCGATGTTCTCACAATACTTTGTAGCATTGTGCTAATTTCATTATTGAGAGTAGTTTGAGCAGCCGCATCTGTTGTACTAGGATCAACCAAAACATTAATACTCAGATCCTGCACATGATAAGGGCTAGCTGCAATCTCATTATGAATCCGGTTGACTTCATAGTTGATAGTACTTTGCGATTTTTCGGATTCGGTATTGCCAGAAGAAGAACCACCTGGATACGTCGGTGTATCTGTGCTACCTGTACCCGCTGTACCGCTGTCTGGGCTAGAAGTACCTGTATAAGATTCCTGAATCTTTTGAGCACTGATTTGAATACCTTGCATATTCTCTTCATCTACAGGCTCTACTCGATCTTCTTTGGTAGTACGTTGGTCAAAGTTGAGTGTGGAAGTTACTAACACATTTACTTTGTCCGGTCCAAGCAATCGAGACAAAAATTGTCTTACATTATTTTCAACATCAGCTTCATATTTTTTCTGTAAAGCCATGTTTTCTTGTACTGCGCCGGTAAGGTTTCCAGAGCCGCCACCTTTGACTGTGGCTACTAATTCGCTTCCGTCTGTGCCGTTAGTGATCGTGATGTTATCGATAGGAAGGTGGGGTATTGCGGTATGAACCAGGTTGAAGTAACCGTCGATCGCTTCTTGAGAAGCACGGAAACCTGGCTTGAACTGCATAACGACCGAAGCGCTGGCTGTGTCCTGATTTTCATCAGTGGCGAACAGGCTTTCTTCGGGAAGGTTAATCAGTACTTTTGCGTTTTGCACGCCATTCATGTTGCGAAGCAATTGGGATACTTCGCCATTGAGGGCATTTTTGTATTTCACATTAAACTCGTTATCGGTCATACCGATTGCTGAAGAACTGGTGTTAAATTCACTGAATCCGATAGTACCGTTCTGAATCAATCCTTGTGAGCCAACCGCTACTTTTGCTCTAGCAGCGTCGCCTACAGGTACAGAAATACTGGTTCCATCTTGGCTGAGTTGGTAAGTAATACCTTGTCCGTCCAAGTATTCCATAACCGCAGCAGAGTCTGTAGCATCCAGATTTTGGAATGCCACTTCATATTCGGTTTTAGAAAATTGGATAGTCAGCACAACGATCGCAATGATGATAAAGGCCAGTGTCGAAATCAGCAGAATCTTTTGATTTCTGTTGAAATTTTTCCAGTATTGGACGATTTTATCTCTATACTGGGCAACTCTTTCATTCACAACGTCACCCCATTCGAAACTGTGCTATGAAACATCATTACTTAGATTACATTTGCATACGCATGATTTCTTGGTATGCCTCTACCGCTTTATTCCGAATCTGGGCGGTCAGTTGCAGACTCAACATCGACTGTTCGCCTGCGATCATCACTTGATCCACATCAGCTTTACCTACCAAAAATTTATCGTTGAGCTGGTGAACCGTTTGCTCTTGTGCATTGACTTGATTCAAAGCATCCGACAGATACGAGCCAAACTGCCCTATTGCTTCACTAGGAGTATCCAGCTTGCTTTGAGTAGCCCCCGTTGTCATTTGCAATGGTGAAGCCATAGCACTGTTAAACATTGTATTTTCAATCATTAATTACCCCTCCTTCCAATTTTCTATTCATCATTTACCAATTTGCAAGGCTTTTGTAATCATCGCCTTGGAGGCATTGAGTGCAGTTACGTTAGCTTCATATGAACGCGAAGCTGATATCATGTCCACCATTTCTTTTAGAGTATCGACGTTTGGCATTTTTACATATCCATTTTTGTCAGCGTCGGGGTGTGTCGGGTTATAAACAAGTTTGAAAGGCTCTTGATCTTCTTGAATGGAGACAGCCTTAACGCCGTCGATGCCACTGTTGTTACCGTTCATGGCAGAGTCAAGCGTATCTGCAAACGATGGTTTATTCGTTGAAAGAACAACCTCTTTACGGCGATATGGTACTGCTTCACCATTAACCACTTTTGCTCGTGTTGTCTCAGCATTGGCGATATTGGAGGAGACGACATCCATGCGAAGCCGCTGGGCAGTTAACGCTGAGGCACTAATATCAAAACTGTTGCTGATTTTCATTTATTATGCTCCTCCACCTTGGATTGCAGTACGCATCATTTTGATCTGATGGTTGACCTGCTCAATGTACGTGTTGTAACGGAGTTGATTCTCAGCCAGATCAGACATTTCAACATCCATGTCCACGTTATTCAGGTTGTTGTTCATCACTGTGCCACTGTCGGTTACAACAGTTGCCTGTGGAACGCTGCCTGCTGTCGATCCGATTTGAAAGTGACGAGGGTTTGTTGTGATGCCTCTAATAGAGCTTTGACTTCCGTCCATCTGGTCTTGCAGTACATTTTCGAAGGAAACTTCGGAACGTTTGAAGTAAGGTGTATCTGCATTAGCGATGTTGTTCGTAATCACTTGTTGTCTGAGGCTTGCTGCGCTAATTGCTCCTTCCAGACGACGAAAACTGGCATCATTCAGCAAATTCACTTACGTCACTCCTTTCATGTTTTATTTATTTCAATGGATAATGTAAATTCCATCTTTTTCATTTCACGCTGTCATTCGACAAAGATTTCATAAATGATAAAGTTTCCATCTATACTGCGTCGTTTTTCCTAAAAAACTGATACCATAAGTTTCCTAGAGAATCGATGTTAGCACAATGAGAATAAAGGACTATCTTTTGACAAAAATAATCACTTTTTGTCTTCTTTTGAATAATTATTTCCAGTAATTATAAATAATATGACACTAAAAGCAGATATTAACATCAATTATTTAGTTAAAATCCTTTTATTTTACATTTGGTGCCAATAAATTGTTTGAAGGATCTGGGAATTTTGCTATCATTCAAACTTACTTATCGTCCTAAGAAGCATCTATTTCTAATCTTTTACCATTATTAGGGTTTTTAGTTACGCCCTAAATCCTAGGGCATAATACTTACTGATTATTCAGCCGCTTCATTAGCGTCTAAGTTTTAACTAATTTATTCCATTTTATCGCCATTTCAAAATATATTTTTTGCAACCATTATGACATTTGAACCTTTTTGCATATTTACGCAAGCGCAATTATCATAACGTAAAGCTTTTTAAAAATCCATCTAAGAATGTGGATAAAATATGTCTGGTTATTGAAGATACGTGTACATCTGTTTATCGGATTACTGAAATATATATATTAGATTGATTTGTTATATACATCATACAATTTTCGCAGTTACGAAAACATAGGAAAAAGGCGGGGAACTTGTAAAATAAGCACCCCACCTTTTTCCTAAAATACACAAAGTCTATTTGATTGTATTCCTATCGCTCGTGCCAATACGATGCTCAAGCACAATTTTACAGAATATACTGGCTCAAATCGCGATCCTGTGCGATATCTTTCAGCTTTTCCTGTACATACTGCGGAGTGATCAAAAATTTGTCCAGCGTCAATTCAGGCGCTTCAAATGAGATATCTTCCAGCAGCTTCTCCATAATCGTATGCAATCGACGTGCACCGATATTCTCAGTATTGTCATTAACAGAAGCAGCGATACTCGCAATCTCGCGAATCGCTTCATCGGAAAACTCCAATTCAATCTGCTCTGCGCGTAGCAAATACGTATACTGCTGCGTGAGCGCATTTTTGGGTTCTTTCAAAATGTTCACAAAATCTTCCATTGTTAAGCTTTCCAGCTCGACCCGGATCGGGAAACGTCCTTGCAATTCAGGAATCAGATCGGATGGCTTGGACGTATGGAAAGCACCAGCGGCGATAAACAAGATATAGTCGGTCTTCACTGGGCCGTATTTGGTCATAATCGTCGAGCCTTCAACGATTGGTAAGATGTCGCGCTGTACGCCTTCACGTGATACATCGGGACCTGAGCCGCGACCTGAGCTTGCTACTTTATCAATCTCGTCGATAAAAATAATACCGCTCTGCTCAGCACGACGCAGCGACTCTTGATTCACATCGTCTAGGTCCATCATTTTGTTCGCTTCCTGCTGTGTCAGCACTTTACGCGCTTCCTTGATCGGCAGTTTACGCTTCTTCATACGCTTCGGCAAAAAGCTGCCTAGCATCTCCTGCATATTCATGCCCATTTGATCATTGCCTTGGCCCATGAACATATCCATCATATTGGGCGTTGTATCTTCTACTTCCACTTCAATGATGTCTTCCTCCAGCTTACCGTTCAGCAGATCAAAGCGCACCTGACGACGGCGATCCTGAATGGAGTTATCGTCGCCGCTATACTCATGCGTCGTTGGCTCCTCCTGCTGATTGCTGTTGTTCCCACCAAATAGCATTTCAAACGGATTCCGCTGGGTTTTGGATTTAAAGCTAGACGGAACGAGAATCTTCACGATTTGCTCGTTTGCCGCTTCTTCTGCTTTATCCTTTACTTGTTCGGTGCGTTCTGCTTTTACCACACGAATCGCAGTTTCTACCAGATCACGAACCATTGATTCCACATCACGTCCGACATAACCCACTTCGGTGAACTTGGTCGCTTCTACTTTGACAAATGGCGCATGCACCAGCTTTGCCAGACGACGAGCGATTTCGGTTTTACCTACACCTGTAGGACCAATCATTAGAATATTTTTAGGCACAATTTCGTCCTGAACATCATCCTGGAGCAGGCTGCGACGATACCGATTACGAAGTGCAACCGCAACCGATTTTTTCGCCTTTTTTTGACCGACAATATATTTATCCAATTCTGCTACGATCTGTCTTGGCGTTAACGCCTGGGCATCTTTACTCATCCTGTGTCCCTCCATCCTAATTTCAGAAACAAAAACCGGTGTGGACCGCCTACCTTATTGGAATACGGACCTCACCGGTCAGGCTTACAATTCTTCCACAATGATATTGTTGTTGGTGTACACACAAATCTCTGCAGCGATATTAAGCGATGCTTCGACGATGTCGCGCGCTTCCAAATCTTTGCCATGACGCTTGAGTGCACGAGCAGCAGATAAAGCAAAGTTACCACCAGATCCGATCGCAATCACATCATCATCCGGTTCGATAATTTCACCGCCGCCCGAAATCAGCAGCATGCCTGATTTGTCCATGACAATCAGTAGCGCTTCCAGCTTACGCAGTACACGGTCAGAACGCCATTCTTTGGCAAGTTCCACTGCTGCACGCTGCAAGTTGCCGTGATGTTCTTCCAGCTTGGCTTCGAATTTCTCAAACAAAGTAATCGCGTCGGCAACGGAACCAGCAAAGCCAGCCAGTACCTGACCGCGATATAAACGGCGAATCTTTTTGGCATGCTGTTTCATGATCACGTTCTGACCGAACGTTACCTGACCATCACCAGCGATTGCAGCTTTGCCGTTATGACGCACAGCGCAGATTGTTGTTGCGTGAAATGAAAGTTCCATCTGTTTCCCTCCCGTTCATCGTCTGTCGGTACTACGGTTCAGTTGTGTAGAAGTTGCACATTTCGGAATATTTACGAATCCATTACAGGATGAACCCATTGTAAAATAGATGAATGATCAGCGGAATATATCTCCCAATGCCGATTTCCATTAACGATAACGTTGCTGAATATCGGTTAGGATATAAGAGATACTAGCGGCTAGAATACGATTCCAGCTGTCCTATACATTTGCATAGGAACTGCGTATTGATTATTCGACAGCTTCTACTTCTTGCTCAGCTTCCGGTTGAGGCTCAGGCTGTGGCAAGTCGAAGAAAGCGCGAATGCTATCCAATGCTTGATTCGCAAGCATCTCATTCTTTTCCTTTTTGTTGCGAATCTTCTTCTCCGGCTTTGGCAACAGACCAAAGTTAGCATTCATCGGTTGGAAGTGCTCTGGGTCAGCGTGAGTAATGTAATGTGCCATACTGCCAAGCGTACTTGCCTGAGGCAGTTCCAGCAATTCTTCACCCTTTGCTAAACGCGCAGCATTCATACCGGCAATCAGACCCGAAGCGGCAGATTCCACATATCCTTCTACACCGGTCATTTGTCCAGCGAAGAAGATGCGGTTGTCACGCTTGAGTTGATATGTCGGTTCCAACAGACGCGGCGAATTGATAAACGTATTACGGTGCATGACACCGAAGCGTACAAACTCTGCCTGTTCCAGACCCGGAATCATGGATAATACACGACGCTGTTCGCCCCATTTCAAGTGGGTTTGGAAGCCAACCATATTGTAGAGTGTACCGGCAGCATTATCCTGACGAAGCTGTACGACAGCATACGGCAATTCACCAGTATGTGGATTAACCAGTCCAACCGGCTTCATAGGACCGAACAATGCGGTTTGCTTGCCACGCTTCATCATAATTTCAATCGGCATACAGCCTTCAAAATAAATTTCTTTCTCGAACTCTTTGAGCTGAGCGGTTTCTGCTCCGATCAATGCTTCATAAAAAGCGTCAAATTCTTGCTCGTTCATCGGACAGTTCAGGTACGCAGCTTCGCCTTTATCATAACGGGAAGCCAGATATACCTTGCTCATATCGATAGAGTCTTTTTCAATAATTGGTGCAGCTGCATCGTAAAAGTAGAAATACTCTTCACCGAGCAAATCTTGAATCTGCTTGGACAAAGCTGGAGAGGTCAGTGGACCCGTTGCAATAACGACGATGCCATCCGTTGGAATCTCCTGCACTTCCTCATTCAATACCGTTACCAGTGGATGGTTGTGCAGCGTGGATGTAATCTCACCGGAAAATCCGTCGCGGTCTACAGCCAGTGCGCCACCTGCTGGTACAGCATGGGTATCTGCTGCACTCAATACGAGCGAGTTCAGCATACGCATTTCTTCCTTCATAACTCCTACTGCATTCGCCATCGTATTGGAACGAAGCGAATTGCTGCATACCAGCTCCGCGAACTGGTTCGTATGGTGCGCCGGTGTCTTCACGACTGGACGCATTTCGTATAATGTGACAGGCACTCCCTGACTGGCGATCTGCCATGCGGCTTCACTGCCAGCAAGTCCTGCGCCAATGACGGTTACCTTTTGAATCTCTGACACGATGTAAAAACCCCCTGCATCTTCCTGCGATAGATAATAATAAATAATGAATGAAAAACAGCACGACTTGTATCCAGAAACAAAGCTGAATACAAGTCTGTGGTTATAATGCGATTGCATGTATACAAACACATTATACGTTAAATGAAGTTAAAATTCTAATACCTGACAAAGCATACGAGTTTGCTGCTAATATAGTTGCTGTATATCGATATGCCTGTCAGCAAATGCCGAATTGGTTAATCCAGCTCAACCGCTGCATCATCGTTTTCTTCTACCATTTCGGTATGATCGCAGCTTGTGCATTGCAGCTTAACACCCTGCTTGTTGCGCTTTTCTACCATCATAGATTTACATACTGGGCATGGCTTCGGCGATGGACGATCCCAAGATACGAAGTCGCATTCTGGATACCGATTGCAACCGTAGAAGACACGACCTTTTTTACTGCGGCGTTCTACGACATGTCCTTCATGACATGTTGGACACTCTACACCAATATCTTTGATGATTGGCTTTGTATTGCGACAATCTGGGAAACCGGAGCAGGCAAGGAATTTGCCAAAGCGACCAAGTTTGTACACCATATGGCGTCCGCACTTGTCGCAGATCTCGTCTGATACCTCATCCTCGATCTCAATTTCCTTCATTTCTTCTTCGGCCACTTCCAGACGCTTCTCGAACGAACCGTAAAATTCATTCAGCACCTGTACCCAATCTTCCTGTCCATCCCCTACATGGTCCAAATCCTGCTCCATATTAGCGGTAAACTCTACATTCAGGATTTCCGGGAAAAACTCTTCCATTTGCTGAATAACCAGTTCGCCAAGCTCTGTTGGCATGAACTTCTTCTCTTCAATCGCTACGTATCCACGCTTTTGGATCGTTTCCAGTGTTGGCGCATACGTACTTGGACGACCGATACCGAGTTCCTCCAGCGTTTTAACCAGACGCGCTTCTGTATAACGTGGTGGCGGCTGCGTAAAATGCTGTTTTGGTTCCACTTCTTCTTTTTTGAGCTGATCACCTTTGGACAATGGCGGCAGGAATTTCTCGCCTTCCTCTTTGCCATCATCGTTACCTTCCACATATACCTTCATAAAGCCTTGGAAGCGTACTTTGGAACCAACCGCACGGAAGGTTGCTGGACCGACAGCAATATCCACAGACATTGTATCGAGTACTGCCGATGCCATCTGACTGGCAGCAAAGCGTTCCCATACTAGCTTATACAGACGGAACTGATCACGACTCATATATTCCTTGACTGATTCTGGATCACGCACAGCCGAGGTTGGACGAATCGCTTCGTGCGCATCCTGAGCATTGGCGTTCTTTTTCGTATACTGACGCGGTTCTTCTGGAATAAAATCAGCACCGTATTTCCCACTGAGGTATTCGCGAACCTCTTCTTGTGCTGAAGCTGCAATCCGAGTGGAGTCAGTACGCATGTAGGTGATTAAACCGACTGTACCTTCTTTGCCCAGATCAATTCCTTCATATAATTGCTGTGCCACAGACATTGTTTTGGCTGCACGGAAGTTCAGCTTACGCGCTGCTTCCTGTTGTAGAGAGGATGTCGTAAATGGAGCTGCCGGATGACGCAGACGTTCGCGCTCCTTGATCTCAGTTACTTCAAACGCAGCATCCGCAATAGCCTCCAGCACCTCATTCACTTCTGCTTCGCTGTGCAGCTCTTTTTTCTCGCCGTTCAGCTGCGTGAATTTGGCTTCAAACGTTGTATCATTCACCGTCAGTCTGGCAGTAATGCTCCAGTATTCTTCCGGCTTGAATTCGGAGATTTCATTTTCGCGGTCAATGATAATCTTGACTGCGACCGATTGCACACGTCCAGCGGACAATCCTTTTTTGACTTTCTTCCATAATAAAGGACTGATCTTGTAGCCGACCAGCCGATCCAAAATACGGCGTGCCTGCTGTGCGTTCACCAGATCCATATTAATCTGGCGCGGTGTCTTGAACGCGTCCTTGACCGCCTGCTTTGTAATTTCGTTAAATACAACACGGCATGCTTCGCCATCCGCTACATCCAGCGCATGCGCCAAATGCCAAGCGATAGCTTCACCTTCGCGATCCGGGTCAGCCGCCAGATAGACTTTTTTCACTTTTTTTCGTGCATCTTTCAATTCTTTCAGAACAGAACCTTTACCACGGATGGTAATATATTTGGGATCGAAGTCGTTTTCAACATCAACACCAATTTGGCTTTTTGGCAAATCGCGGACATGGCCCATTGATGCTTTCACAATAAATTTACTACCAAGATACTTGCCAATCGTTTTCGCTTTTGCCGGTGATTCCACAATGACGAGTGAATCTGCCATAGGTTTTGTCCCCCTTTCTCGTATTCTATCTATAATTTGAAATTATATGAGGGTATATATTGCGCCAGAGCGCTGACTGATCTGTTTTTTTATGATTAAAGATAACAGAACAGTATGCAAAAGTCCAAAACCAAATTGCGATTTGGATTGAATTTCATCAATTGTTGCATCGCCCTGCTCCAATATAAGGTATATCGTCTTTTCCTGTTCTGTCAAATGAGAAATATTGGCGAGAGGCGAACAGGCAGTATGATTGCTGGTGGAAACCGATACATTTTCTTCCTGTTCGTCGTATGGTTTATCACACCAATTGTATAACGTTGAATCATATTCATTGGTTATATCGCTAATATCCGTAACCAGAATCGCACCCTGTTTTAGCAGCGATAATGTGCCTTTGCTTTTGGGCGAAGTGATCGGACCCGGTACAGCGAATACATCGCGATTGCTATCCATCGCATAGTCTGCTGTAATCAACGATCCACTACGTTCATCTGCCTCCACCACAACCGAGCCATGCGATAAACCGGCAATGATCCGATTGCGCTGTGGAAAGGTTCCGGGTGAAGGACGCGTACCAGGCGGATATTCAGAAAGAATCAAGCCATGCTGACGCAGCCGTTCGTATAAGGAACGATTTTCCGGTGGATAAATTACATCAATTCCTGTACCGAGTACTGCAATCGTAGGTCCGCCGATTTGCAATGCGGCTTCATGGCATACGCTATCAATACCACGCGCCATGCCGCTTACCACGGTAATCCCACGTTGCGCTAACTCCCCAGCCAGTAGTTCCCCTACACGTCGGCCGTAAGCGGTCGGTACTCGTGTCCCTACCATTCCGATACAAAACGAATGGAGCAGCTTGCGCTTTCCACGCAGATACAATACCCAAGGCGGCTGTGCAATTTCCTTCATTAATATAGGATAATCATCATCCATCATGGTGATGATCTGAATATCCTGATGACGATAATGATCCAGTATGGATTGTATGCGCTGCTCCGTCAACTGTGTTACGAGTGCTTGTGCTACTTTTTCCGGCATGCCTAAACTACGCCAGCGTCCGGCACTCCAGGTCGGCAGTTCGCGCAGATTCGCATGCTGTTGTAGTATATCATAGATTCTTTTCCATCCAATACCTGACGTTCCATGCAGTGCAATCAAGATCGAGCGTTCGTCCAACATATGTATGTCTCCCAGCTGGAGCCAGATGAGATCATCTACTCCATTTAATCGTAAGTTATTTGATAATGCAAGCGTTTACTTGCATAGACTATCATTTGCGTCATTTTACAAACGGTTATTTACGCAAAAAAGCAACCTTTGCCTGATATGATCAGTTGCAAAGGTTGCTTACCCGTTCGTTTGATAAAGCTATGATATTGACTTCATTATAAACAAAACAGACCGTAACGTCCATCCCTCTGTTGCTGGTGGACGTTACGGTCTGCTACCCATCTATAAGACGGAATCAAAATGCTTTACAGCATGATTAGTGCGTTGTGCACTCACTCAGCATACCGCGTTCTTCCAGAACTTCTACCAGTGTAGAACCCATTTCGGAAGGAGTTGGTGCTACTTTAATTCCGCAAGATTCCAGCTTAGCGATTTTCTCGGCAGCTGTACCTTTACCACCAGAAATGATTGCACCTGCGTGACCCATGCGTTTGCCCGGAGGCGCTGTTGCACCACCAATAAAGCCGACAACCGGCTTGGTCATATTCGCTTGAATCCACTCTGCTGCTTCCTCTTCCGCTGTACCACCAATTTCACCGATCATGATCACGGCACGGGTATTCGGATCTTCGTTAAACAGCTTCAGGATATCGATAAACTCGGAGCCTTTCACCGGGTCACCACCGATACCTACTGCGGAGGATTGACCGATACCGCGTGTAGACAGCTGATGAACCGCTTCGTAGGTTAGTGTACCACTACGGGAAACAACACCTACATAGCCTGGTTTATGGATATAACCTGGCATAATGCCGATTTTGCACTCGCCCGGTGTAATCACACCCGGACAGTTAGGTCCGATCAGGACGGTCTTTTTGCCTTCCAGATAACGGGATACTTTCACCATATCCAGTACCGGAATACCTTCTGTAATACAGATAACTAGATCCAGCTCCGCATCGATAGCTTCCATAATAGAATCTGCAGCGAATGCAGGTGGAACATAAATAACGCTGGCGGTTGCATCGGTTTTTTCCTTTGCTTCCTTCACGGTATTGAATACCGGCAGGCTAACATTGGAACCGTCTTCCAGTGTGATGTCGACATTGGTGCCGCCCTTACCCGGTGTAACACCGCCTACCATCTGTGTGCCGTAATCCAGCGCACCTTTGGTATGGAACAGTCCCGTAGCACCGGTGATGCCCTGAGTGATAACTTTTGTATGCTTATCTACCAGAATACTCATTGTCCAGTCACAGCTCCTATCACTTAAATTGGGTTCAGATGTTATACCAGCGCAACGATTTTCTGTGCGCCATCCGCCATAGAATCAGCAGCAACGATATTCAGACCGGATTCAGCCAGAATTTGTTTGCCGAGTTCCACGTTGGTGCCTTCAAGGCGAACAACCAGCGGACGATCCAGACCGATCTGTTTCGCTGCTTCCACCACACCGTTCGCGATAACATCACAGCGCATAATACCACCGAAAATGTTAATAAAGATCCCTTTGACGTTCTCATCCGACAGGATGATTTTGAACGCTTCGGTAACTTTCTCGGTTGTTGCACCGCCCCCTACGTCGAGGAAGTTTGCGGGTTCGCCGCCGTAATATTTGATAATATCCATCGTCGCCATCGCCAGACCTGCACCATTGACCATACAGCCGATGTTGCCATCAAGAGCGATATAGCTCAGATCGAATTTAGATGCTTCAATTTCTTTTTCGTTTTCTTCCGCCAAGTCACGCAGTTCCAGAATGTCTGGATGACGGAACAGGGCGTTGGAGTCAAAGTTCAGCTTCGCATCCAGTGCCAGTACTTGACCATCGCCAGTAACGACGAGCGGGTTGATCTCGGCAATGGAGCAATCCTTGTCCACAAATGCAGTGTACAGGGACAGCATAAATTGAGCTGCTTTGTTCACCAGCTTGGTTGGAATATTGATCGCGTATGCCAGCTTGCGCGCCTGGAACGGCTGCAAACCAATCGCTGGGTCGACCACTTCACGGAAAATCTTTTCAGGAGTTTTCTCCGCTACTTCTTCGATTTCGGTACCGCCCTCTTCGGAAGCCATAATGACGATACGACCAGTCGCACGATCAATGACTACGCCTATGTAATATTCTTTTTGAATATCACAGCCTTCTTCGATGAGCAGACGCTTGATTTCTTTGCCTTCAGGACCGGTCTGGTGTGTGACCAGTACTTTGCCGAGCAGTTCCTGTGCGTATTCGCGCACTTCGTCAACGCTTTTCGCTACCTTAACACCGCCCGCTTTACCGCGGCCTCCGGCATGAATTTGCGCTTTTACGACGCTTACCGGACTTCCAAGTGATTGAGCAGCTTCCACAGCTTCTTCTACTGTAAAAGCAACCTTACCCTCTGGTACTGCCACGCCATACTGCTTGAGTACTTGTTTTCCCTGATATTCATGGATATTCATCTGGTAAATCCTCCTATCGGCATGAATGCATTCCGGCTATGTTGCCCGGCAAATCAACAACCTTAGTCATTGTACCACGTTTTTAAAACGCTTTCCTTAAAAATTTTACCATTTTAATCCACGCCGCAGTCAAGCCAAAACAGCAGCAAAATGCCGCAATATGTTGCGGTATTCCACGCCATCATCCTCAGGCTGCCACCAAAAGGACGAGACAGGGATTATATAAATAATATACCATGTATGCGTTAACAAAGTAAAAAAATAAAATCCCCTTCGCTAATTCAGCAAAGGGGATTGATTCAAACGGATGTTGTTACGACTTCTTCTCATACGTCATTGTTAGTCAATAACGATTATGAAAATAATTGCTTATTTACCTGTACCACTAACATTGACGTCATGTACCGTTTTCAACAAATTGCGGAATTCATAGAGCAATTCGTCCAGCTTATCGACATCCATACATGTTCTGCCACGCAAATCATCTGGAATCGACACAGCTTGTTGCTGTAGCGCCCAGCCTGCATCGGTCAGCGTGATATGCACTTTACGTTCGTCTTCTGTCGAACGTTTGCGTACGATCAGACCAGCAGCTTCCAAACGCTTGAGCAATGGAGTCAATGTACCGGAATCCAGATACAATGCAGTACCCAATTCCTTGACTGTACATTCCTGCTGTTCCCACAGCACCAACATGACAAGATATTGTGAGTACGTCAGACCCAAATTCTCAAGCAAAGGCTGATACATTTTGGTCATTTCGCGCGAAGAAGCATAAATCGCAAAGCATAATTGATTTTCCAACTTTAATTGAGGATGAGGATATTCTTTAGAGGTATCCATAATACAATCACCTACTTTTTCAGTGTAATAATTATTTAAAATGCGGCTGTCCTGCCTGCTAACGACCTGCAGCCCGCGATAAAGATCAACTTATAAAATACAACGGTATATCTGGAACGTCAAATCACCATGAATCATGGTTATGCCCATCCTCATGAGAACGCCAACGACCTCCCATATCTTTATATTTTCTACATAGTTGCAGGAACATATAAATATGTGGAAATAGGTATTGCTTACCGTATATTATATCACACATTTAATTGCCTGACATTATTATTACGAAAAATATTTTACTTTTAATATTAATTGTGATAAATTTAATTTTGTTAAATTATTTTGAATCCTATACAGAAAAGGTGGAATATCATTATGCTGAATATTCAACAAAAAATGTACGAAACTTCGGTTAAAGCAGTAGGCGGTCGTAACGGTTATATCGAGTCTTCTAGCCCAGAACTGCGTCTTGAAATCTCCACACCAAAAGAAATGGGCGGCGCTGGCGGTGCAGGCACTAACCCTGAGCAACTGTTTGCAGCTGGTTATTCTGCATGTTTTGATAGCGCACTGAATATGGTTGCACGTATGCAAAAAATCAAACACGAAGGTACTGAAGTTACGGGTACTGTCAGCTTTGGTAAAGCTGAAGATGGTGGATTCGCACTTGCGGTGAAACTGGATGTACTGGTCAAAGGTGTAGATCGTGACACAGCACAACAACTGGTTCATGCAGCACATGATGTATGTCCTTACTCCCGTGCGACACGCGGTAATATCGCGGTTGAACTGAACGTACTGTAATTGGTCATTTGATCCTATTGATAGGAATAGTATCGATTGCAATGTAGCGATATATACTTGCCTAATTTTTATTTATGTAATTTATACAGCAATAAGTCTATGTTATCGATTAGAAAAAGAAGCGATGAATTCATCGCTTCTTTTTTATTTCAGCATAGATTGACGCAGCTTTCTTCCTAAAGGACAGACTCATCGCACGTATGACTATATTTATTTTACGACCGATACACATTCCTACATATTAACGCCTAATGAATGAACGCATAACGAAATATGGTAATCCAAATAGCTGTTCTGAATGAACTTGGTATGTAAGCCTTGTGTCAAAAGTTGCTCTTTCGTTTATGTATGAACTATAATGTAAACCGCATCAAGCGTTGCATTTATTTTCTGCAAATAAAAAGAGCACTCACAGGAGGTCAACGTATGAAACTCAAAATCAGCACCCTATTACTCGCACTGACCGTCGTTGCGGCGACCGGCTGTTCCAATTCCAGTAACAACAGCCAAACTTCTGGAGAAAGCACAACAACTCCAGCCACTAGCGAACAAAGCACCGATAACAGCGGTACTACCTCTACTGAAATGGGTAGTGAGGAAAGCAGCATGGACAACTCGGCAACAGGTACCGAGACAGGCAGTAATGAAAGCACAGAAGCTACGGACAGCTCAAGCAGTTCTAGCAGCAGTGAAGCTACAACAGCCAGCGATCTGACAACTAAAGATGTTGCGAAAGCCATTGAAAAACAAGGCATCAAATTGACTTCCCAACCAAAAGATGGCTGGGTTCTCAATGATGTAAAACCAGATCGCTATGTAACAAGCACTGATGCGAAACAAGCAGAACCAGTATCTATCTATGTATTCGATTCCGCAGCGGATCTGGATAAAGGTCTGAAAGATCTGGAAACACAAGTAAACGGTGTTCCTTTCCGTAAAACCGAATATACAAAAGGCAATGTACTGGTCATCTACTGGTTTGAACCAGCATTGAACAATAACAGCACCGAAAAAGGTAAGCTGGATGCCGAGATGAAAAAAGCGGTAGACAGTCTGTAATATTGCTGGCTCGTACACGTGAAGCCTATAGATATTCATGAGTATACGTATGAAAAAACCAGCCATTTGCTACAATGGCTGGTTTTTTTGTTTCCTATCATAAGGCTCATACTACCTATTACTAGAGGATCACTTTCATTACATATCGATACATTCTATTCATTTAGAGGCTCACAAATCCCGTCCACCGGTAAATGGATTCAATTCGTACGTCAGATCGCGTCCTGCCTTTTTCTCCTCTTCACTCATCCGTTTGCCCAGTGCTGCATAATACCACATTTGTGGTAGGGCAATAGCCGCCATAAAAAGAATGGTCAAAATGGCTGTCATATAAAACCCTCCCTTTGTGCTACCATTGTACTGCATACATGTTCTGTATCTATACACCTAGAAGCTACATGGTTAGTACGTGTATATGTGATATACGATACAACTTGAAAAAAGTTACATATTTTGAATCCTATCAGAAATTCAAAAAAGATTTAATCCGCTTCGCAATACTTCCACTCGTCTTCTGGCATTTCGTATTCGTCGGAGGAAAAGCGTTGCTCTTTGAACGGATCAGCGACATTATGAAATCCATGATCCTCCCAGAATCCGCGACGATCCTCTGTCATAAATTCAATCCCACGCAGCCATTTGGCACTTTTCCAGAAATAGAATTGTGGTACAACCATGCGTAATGGACCACCATGCTTAGCAGTCAGTGGCTTATGATCATAATTCCAAGCAAGCAGCACATCATCCTTCATCAGTTCATCCAATGCCACATTGGTTTCATAATCAGGATCAGCATGCAGCATGACGTATTTGGCTTCAGGCTTAATTTTTACTTGTTTGATCAGATCAGCGAAACGTACACCTTCCCATGGGGTATCGAATTTGGACCAGCGTGTTACGCAATGAATATCGCTTACCGTACGTGTAACTGGGAACTGTTGCAGCTGCTCAAAAGTAAATGAACATTCTTCCTCTACCGCTCCAAAAATCCGTAAATCCCACGTTGCCATATCATACTCTGGCACCGCACCTTCATGCAAAATCGGAAAACTGTCGGTCAGCGTCTGTCCTGGTGGCAGACGTTTGGCTTGCTCCTCTTCTAGCTGTGGTTTTTGCGGTACACGTCCTTTTTTCAAACGTTCGGCTTTATCTAGCATGATCCATTCCTCCCTTATATGATTTTACAAATCAAGTTGTCATCTATTACCCGCTGGTTTATGGACAAACCGCAATGGCTTCGATCTCCAGCAACCAATCTTCATGCACCAATCGGCGCACTTCCACTGCCGAGCTGGCAGGTGGCTGAATTGCATTGATATATTGATCTCGAATGGAACGAATGCGAGGCAAATCGGTAATATCAGTCATAAAAATGGTCAGTTTGACGACATGCTCAAACGTCGCCCCTACTGCCTGCAATGCCAATTGAATATTGCGGAATACCTGTTCTGCCTGCGCGATCACATTGTCTTTCCCAATGAGCTGACCCTGCTCATTTAATGCAACCTGACCAGATATGTATAATGTTCTACCGCCCCTCACCTCAACAACATGGGTATAGCCTGGAACTGCTGGCAGTGTAGACGGCTGATGAAAGGTAGTCGGAACTACTGGGCTGGACAATACAGGCGGATCGGTTGCCAAATGGGTGTGACGATCTCCATGCGAGGAGGATGAGATCATGATGAACAGACTCCTTTGTGTTATATTTATGGATACTTTGTATTATATAGAATAAGGATGAAGTAAAGATAGTATATACTTAGAAACCCAATGTCATGCGATGCGATACTGATATAAAGTCGATGAGACTCGTGCTATTTTCTTTTATGCTCATCTGCTCATGATTACATGTGACAAATCTATGGATGTCGGTAGGATTCATGTTTTGTAGTATACAGATGTGAACAAAAATAGATGTTTTTCTCATAAAGTTGATTTTTATTCCAATGAACGTGTATAACTGAAAATGCCTTTACCTTTATATTCCATATGATTGACATCATGGCGAATATGTATGTGTAACTATAGAGAATGGGAGTGGTGCGGTATGCTTCATATTTTATTCGTTAATTTTCCGGCAGAAGGTCATGTGAATCCTACTCTTGGATTAGTACAGGCGTTTACTGAACGCGGCGATCACGTTCATTATATTACGACCGAAAAATACAAAGACCGTGTTGAGGCAGTTGGCGCGACGGTTCATCTGCATACCGATTGGATGCGTATGTCAGCCGTTAATATTAAAACCACCGAAGGATTAAACAATTTTTTGAATATTCATATTCAGACCTCACTCGCCAACCTGGAGATTGTCAGTCAACTAAAGCAAAGCATCGATTTTGATTTTGTTATTTTCGATAAATTTGGAGCTGGTGAGCTGGTAAGTGAATATCTAAATGTGCCAGGTATCGGTTCCTCCGCCTCCTTCCTCATGCCGGATTATGCTATGGCAGACAAGATTTTCCGAAATGAAGGTCCTGTGCCGTTTCAACCGAATCAACAGATGAAAGATTCGCTGGCATTGATGCAGGAAAAGTATGGTGTCTCCCCTAAGGGTATGATTCAATTTATGAACAATGTCGGACAACTGACAGTTGTTTATACAAGTAAATACTTCCAACCGAATATTGATATGTTCAGCGATCATAATATCTTTATCGGTCCAAGCTTTCCAGAACGCGTAGATCATTCTGATTTCCCATTGGAACGATTGGAGGGTCAACAGGTGCTGTATATTTCTATGGGCACCGTGCTGGATCAGGTGGAGCAATTTTTTAACATTTGTATTCAAGCGTTTGCCGATTTTGAAGGGATCGTCGTGATTGCGGCGGGCGAAAAAGCAGATATATCCAAACTATTGCCTGCTCCAGATCACTTTATTATTTCGTCGTATGTGCCACAATTGAAAGTACTAAATCATACGGATGTGATCCTCACTCACGGTGGAATGAACAGCGTCAATGAAGCGATTCATTTTCACGTACCACTGGTTGTATTGCCTCAGGATAAAGACCAGCCGATGGTAGCACAGCGATTGGTGGAGCTAGAAGCTGGTTATCGCATTACCAAAGACCAGATTCACATTGAGTCGCTCAGAACAGCAGTTCATGAAGTATTATCCAATCCAGTGTATAAAGAAAATGTTAAAAAAATCAATGCTAGCTTCCAGCAATCTGGCGGTCTCGCCGAAGCTCTGAAACGCATTGATGAGTTTTTGCAAATCAAATCGGTTTAATGGCTGATTTCAACGATTGTGGACTAGAAGAACATATGAGTGTCAGGAATGATCAACAGGCTGTTTCCATAGAGAGACAGCCTGTTTGGTTTTTATAATGATGGGTGTTATCGCTATATGTTTACGTGGATAAATCCTTTTGGAGTAGTAAAGTACTAGTGCTTTTTTACAGTATTAATTTATTTTGTATTTTATATTGTCCAATCAATTTTTGTTCTATAGCTGGAACTATTTCATGAATTAATGCTAGAAAATGCTCCTTATCTTTAAGGCTATTAAATCCTTTGAACTGGAACTGGATTGTATCATCTACAAATAAATGATTATAGATTGCTTGAATTTCATCTAACTTATCTACAATGTAAGATTCACCAACAAGTTCATCAACAATATTATTATCTATAAGCTGATCATATTCATCGTAGATCCATATTGGGTAGCATTTATATTCTAATGCAAGCTTTATTCTCTTCATACTTGCTCCTCTGTATAGATAATGAAACTCCATTCATGTTAAAACTTTCGATCCAGTTGCCGATATTGAATCGCTTCTGCGATATGTACTGCATCCAGCTGTTCTTTCCCCTCCAAATCCGCAATCGTACGCGCCAGCTTCAAAATCCGGTCGCGCGCCCTCATACTCATCCCCAATTGCTCAAATGCAGCATTCAGCAGCATCGTTGCTTCCGTTGTCGCTACAGTATGCTGTCGCAGCATCTTGCCGGATAACTGACTATTCCAATAGATCCCTGTTCCCCGATACCGTTCTAGTTGGATGTGCTGCGCTTCTAAAACGAGTTGACGCATTGTCGCGGAATCATATCCATCTGGCTGACATTCTTCGGATTGCTGAAAATCGCGTTCACTTGGACGCGGTACTTCAATCTGCAAATCAATACGATCTAGCAGCGGACCAGAGATTTTGGCACGATAGCGGGCAATCCGATTTTCGGTACATGTACAGCGATGTAATGGATGATCGCTCCCCAAAAATCCACACGGGCACGGATTCATGCTAGCAGCAAGCAACATCGAAGCTGGAAACGTAAACACAGCACGCGAACGGCTAATATGCACTTCTCCGTCCTCCAATGGCTGACGAAGTAGTTCTAGAATCGGTCTTGGAAACTCTGGAAACTCATCCAAAAACAATATCCCTTGATGCGCCAAACTGACCTCGCCCGGCTTCGGTATAGCCCCGCCACCAATCAACCCAGAAGCGGTAATACTATGATGAGGCGAACGAAATGGACGAGCACGAATCAATCCCTCACCGGTTTCTTTGAACCTACCAGCTACACTTAGAATTTTGGTAACTTCCAGCGCTTCGTCTTCGCTCAATGGTGGCAAAATGGTCGGCAATCGCTTGATCAGCATCGTCTTTCCCGTACCGGGTGGTCCCAACAGCAAAATATTGTGCATACCAGAAGCTGCGATAATCAGTGCACGCTTTACATGCTGTTGCCCAAAGACATCTGCGTAATCTTCTTTCCTATGCAACACGCTAATGTTCTTACTATCCATAGGCTCACGCACATACAATAGCGGTCTCATATTGACCTGTTTATAAGGTTGTTCTTTGGAGTGAAGCCTATGAGTGTTATAGGGTTCTACTACCGATAACGACTCGCTTATTGTTTGGTTGTGGGTAGGAGCAGTATCTGAGCCGATCTGATGATTGTCTGAATGCTTTATCTGTTCTGACGAGATTTGTTTCACTATTATAGCAGGCTGACCGGGGATATGGAGTTGAAATGGTTTTATACTCGTTTGAGGAGCTGTCTGTTCAGCGGCAAATAGATCCTGAATATGCCTAATTCCATATACAGAGATCCCTTCTACTAGCGATGCTTCATCCGCATTTTGCAGCGGTAAAACAACGGACTTCAAGCCATATTGACGCGCTGTATCAACCATAGATAGCACACCAGTTACCGGACGCAATGTACCATCTAATGCCAATTCACCAATCAACAACATTTGCTCCTGTTGCGGAAATAGAATCTGATTACTCGTTACTAATATCCCCAGCGCAATAGCCAGATCAAAAGCAGAGCCTTCCTTACGGAGATCCGCTGGTGCCAGATTGATAGTAACGCGCTGGGAAGGAAACGTAAATCCACAGTTTTTGATCGCTGAACGAACTCGTTCTACGGATTCACGAATCGCTGAATCAGGCAGTCCAATAATCGATACCATGGGCAGCCCATTGGAAAGATCTGTTTCGACTTCTACCATAACACCATGAATACCGTGCACACAGGCACTATGTAACTTTCCATACATACATAAAACACCCTCTCTTTTCATCGCTTGTATCGCAAATCATATACAGCATTTGCTGTACTCTATTGCAATACGTATCAATCGCGAAAATGGGTGCTTCCTCAATTTTCTAATGGTAACACTATTGGTATGAAATCATCCTACTTTACAGTCAGATGACATTTACACTTATGATATGCGGATTTGAATATTATGCAAATGCAGCTACCCAATGCTCCATACTTATCGCCTGATAATGACGGTTCAATTGTACGGTAATCACATCATAACGAAAAGCATAAGCGGATAACCCATTATGATGGGCATATACAGCGGTCGTTTCGCGAATCTGCTTTTGTTTACGCCAATCCACAGATTCGGCAGCCGTACCATGCGTATCTCCGGTACGGCTCCGAACTTCTACTACAATAATGGTAGGAGCGGAAGTATATTGATTCTGCTCCGTGACAATCATATCTAATTCACCACTTCGACAGCGCCAATTCCGCTGCACAATGACATAGCCCTGCTGTTCCAGATAATAAGCGGCAATATCCTCAGCGATTTTGCCTTTTACTTTGCGATTATCCGGTTTGTCGTGACTACTTACCATATACTCGGACCGGAAGCATAACTTTTGTCAGCTTGATAGATAAATGACAAAATCTCTGCGACCAGATCATACAGCTCACCGGGAATTTGCTGATCCAGATCAAGCTTGGACAACACCTCGACCAATGCTGGATCTTCCTGAATCACAACGCCAGCTTCCTGTGCCTTTTCCAAAATGGTTTCAGCGATTCTACCGCGTCCTTTGGCTACAACAACAGGTGCAGCATTTTGAGCCGGATCATATTTCAGAGCAACCGCGCGTTTGGCGCTAATGTTGTTTGCTTTGGATGGTTGCCGTTTGGATGTATTCATATTTTCATGTCCACCCCTCTATATTCAGGCGGTGCATATTGATCGGCGACATCGCTATTGGTAGTTGATCCCATCAGTGAATCGGCTGTGGAGCGTACCGGCAATGGGGCAAATTGCAACGATAATAGCTGGTATCCCAGATTACCGACGGCATCAGCGATTTCCTGCTTTTTACTCTCGACAAAAGGAGCCAACTGTTCCTGATCGTTATGCACCTTTAATGTAACAATGCGGTCAACGACCTGTACATCCAGCAGCGTTTGACCGAGCGATTTCATATCTAGATCAAACCACAGACGGCAATTGGAAGCATCCAACTCTCCTTTGCCGCCACGACGTGACTGAATCTGCACCGAAGCCGTTTCCTGCCCTTCCGGTCCATTAAAAGGTACAAACATCGTCACCTGTGCAAAAGGAGCGGTACGATCGGTATTGAGCAGCAATTGCTGACCCGTCAACTGTTGCACCAGCTGCTGAGCAGCATCTTTTAAGACTGGAGGTGCATCGTCAGCATTGCTAAGCTGTAACAACAATCCTTTTAATGTATCTTGCGCTTTGGCAATCGTTTCTTCGGCGGAAACGTGAGCCGCAGGGATCAGATTGGCTGGGTCCAGGTGTGAATCTGTAGGATTCGCCGTTCCTCTCAATGCTGCATTAGCATTGGTAGTATTGGTTTGCTGTGCAGTTGTTTGTTCATCTGAAGTCGCAGCTGCGTGAGCATAACCTGTAGCCGGTGCAAGCGGCGCTTGCGGAGCATCGGGTGCTTCCAGTAGGTCTGGCAGAGCTGCTGCTGCCGCAGAAGCCGTTTGCGCAGCATTTGGCGGTTGTGGCACCTGTGGTGGTAACGACGCAGCTGGAGTCGGGATAGCATTGCCAGCAATCGGAGTATTAATCGGTGCCGGAGTGTTGCCTGTTATATTGCGTGCCGCCTGCTCCGCCGCTTGATTTGCATTTGTCGCATTGCTATTCGCAGTATTCGTATTTGCTGTCGGTTGACCATTAGACTGCTCTACTGATGCAGGTGTAGAAGTTAGCGTTAGAGCCGCGCGTACGGTTTGCTGCTCATATTCGGCACCAAGCAGCTTTAGTACCTGTCCTAGCCACGGTGAGCTGTTCGTAGTGCCTTGTGTAGTGGAAGGCGTCGCTGCCTGAGTCTGAGTCGCAGCGTTTGCTGTCTGTTGCCCTTCTGCTGCTGCCGACTGCCCCTGATTGCTTCCTGTAGTGTTGGCAGGCTGCTGTGGAGTCGTATTGTTTGGCTCCGTTTGGGGAATGAGTGTATTCAACTGTCGAATCACATTTTGCAGCTTGTCTAGTAATTGAGCAGTACCAGTACTAAGTCCGGCTGTTGCTGCCGTATTCGCATTTGCAGTCATGCCTGCTGTTGTCGCAGCATTAGGATTGTTGGCTGCTGAAGTGATGCTTCCGTTAGTAGAAGCAGTATTATTAGGAGCTGTCGTTGTATTCGCTGGCAATGTTCCATTCGGTACAGCATCATCTGCCAATGCGGCATTACCAAGTGTTTGGGAAGCTACTGCACGCAATAGGTTATCCAGATTGCCCAGACTTTCATGCAATGGCGGTCCAAAGATCGCTTGCTGTAAACCAGCAACACTTTGCCCAGTGACTGGCAAGCCCCGCTGAATAGCCACTCCCGCCGATTGTACCCATTCACCGAGTGGTACTGATGAAGGCTTTTGCGCCAGTGATGCCTGAATATTTTTAGCGTTTTCCGCAGTCAATGGAATACCAGCAGAACGCATTTGGGTAATCATTTCGCGATTGTCCTTGGTATCCGGCAAACTCATCGATTCCAGCAAATCGTTCATCGAAGCGGTAGGCTGCTGTCCGGTTGTATTGGCAGTTACTGGCTTCAATACAGGCATACCATCCTTACCTGGCGGCTGCACCTGTAATAATGTGGTGGCTCCCTGCTGGAGTGGCGTTTCCAGCTTGGCACGTACTTTGACGCCCTGAATCTGAACGACTGCCTCTTGACCATCTTCAGACACACTGGTCACTACTCCGCGGACAACCTGACCTTCTTTTAATTCCATTTGTTTGGCTTCGCCGGGTTTGCTATCCCCCATCATTCCACGGAACAGTGAACCGATATTCATAATTTCTCCCCCTATCTTCATGCTTACTAACACGGTGCCTGTAACATCATATATGTATACCGTACGCACCGGAATATATGGTTTATTTATCGGTTAATGCATTCATTATGATGAGTCATACATGCCATAGTTGTACAAAACAATATGTGACTTTCCATCCTACATCGTTCCCTATTGCTATTGTGCATAATTAACCATTACTATACTCCATCCTATACAAAAAAGAACCCGATCTTTGAATAAAGATTCGGGTTCTTCCCATCATATCCGCCTACCTCTCAGTATGCAGGTCTGATCTAGCTCATATTCACATTATGCGATCAAAACAACGTCGGCTGCTCTAGCAACAAATTACCGAGGAAACTACGGCGATGCAGCGGAGTAACTCCCAGCTGCAAAATACGTTCGCGGTGCAGCTTGGTCGCATAGCCTTTGTGTCCAGCAATGCCATAGCCTGGATACTGTTCTTCCCATTCACCCTCGCAAAGACGATCGCGTGTTACCTTCGCAATAATCGAAGCAGCAGCGATACTGTGACTATTGGCGTCCCCTTTAATAATACTGCGCTGCGGCTGTGGCAAATCTACCTTTTCCGCATCTACCAGAATATAATTCGGGACAACTGTCAACTGCTCCAGCGCTATTTTCATCGCTAAGCGTGCAGCCTGCTTGATGTTGATCTCATCCACAATGGCAGCACTGACATGACCGACACCAACCGCCAATGCCTGCTCCATAATTTGTGTATACAGCTGTTCACGCTTTTTGTCACTCAGCTTTTTGGAGTCGGTTACGCCTTCGATCAGCAGCTCCTGTGGCATAATAACCGCCGCAGCAACTACATCACCAAACAGACAACCGCGACCGACCTCGTCTACGCCAGCTACATGCTCGTAACCAGCAGTCCAGCATTCCCGCTCATAATTCAGCAGTTCAGACATGGCAGTCCCTCCATATTCATCAGCTTTTTACGGCGTTTCCATCGAAATGCGACCCATTTTACCTGCGCGCAATTCACGCAAAATGACTTTGGATGCTTTCTCCAGATCTACGCGACCACCGCTCATTAGACAACCGCGTTTTCGACCGATATGCTCCATAATTTCCACAATTTCGTTCGGATTATCCAGATCCTGTGGTTTCTCATCCAGCTCAAATCGCTCGGCAAGATTGTCCCAATAATATTCGCAAAGGTACTTCATACCATAATAAGCGACATCTTCGACATTGAGGATCTCCTCACGGATTGCCCCAGTTACCGCAAGGCGATAACCGACGCTTTGATCCTCAAATTTGGGCCACAGGATACCCGGTGTATCCAGTAGTTCCATTTCGTTAGCAATCTTAATCCATTGCTGACCTTTCGTTACACCAGGACGATCACCTGTAGCAGCGATGCTTTTCCCAGCAAGACGGTTAGTCAGCGTCGATTTGCCGACGTTTGGAATACCAACGATCAACGCACGAATAGGACGTTGATTCATGCCCTTAGCAGCACGCTTATCACGTTGCTCTTTCAGCAGTACTTTGGCACGTTCAGGAATTTCCTTAATACCATGCCCGCTCGCCGCATCCAACGTGAGTACTTCATGACCTTCACGCTTGAAATATTCCACCCAGCCTGCTGTAACGACAGGGTCGGCAAGATCCGCTTTATTCAAAATAATCAATCTTGGCTTGTTCTGTAAAATTTCATCAATCATCGGATTACGGCTGGACAGCGGCAAACGCGCGTCCAACAGCTCGATTACCATATCGATCAGCTTGAGCTTCTCTTCGATTTGGCGTCTCGCTCTGGTCATATGTCCGGGAAACCATTGAATGGTCACAGGTTTTCCCCCTTACATCCTGAAATATAGTCAGGGATTAATAATGATCAATCCACTCTGCATCGCTCAGCGGCCAGAAAATTACATCGGCGCGCCCAATAATATCACCCAATGGCACATAGCCGATCATGCGGCTATCCTGGCTATTGGAACGGTTATCCCCCATCACAAACACATATCCTTGCGGCACTTTGCCATCTGGAAGCTGTTCGGTTGGGAAGTTGTTAATGTTGTAGTTACTACCTTGTGCATGTGCTTTATCAATGGCAGCTTGAATATACGGCTCACTGATCGCTTTGCCGTTTACCGTTACGGTATCGCCCTCTACCTTCACCGTATCCCCACCAACGGCGATAATACGTTTAATAAAGTCACGATTTTGCGAAGGTACTTTGAGTACGACCACTTCACCCGGATGCGGATCACGAATATCGTACAAGATTTTGTTAACGATAACGCGTTCGCCGGTATGGAAGTTCGGCTGCATGGATGGTCCATCCACAATAAATGGCTCAAACAGGAACCCACGGATGACGATGACGAGCAGCAATGCTACGACAATCGCTTTAATCCATTCTTTAGCTTCATTTTTTTTCTTTTTGGGAGGAACAGTTTCCGTTGCCGGAGTTTGGACGGTATCCGTCTCTTGTACTGTAGCAGGTTCAGCCGCTTCCACCACATTATGATTTTGTTTATCTTGCTCCATAACTATGCCTTCTTTCCTGGTTGAATTGGCGCTTTGTATATGTACCGGTCTGAACTATCCGGCAACATCTCCCAGTGTCAATGTTACCAAGTACCTATACGATTCCTTAATCTATTTTACACACAATTTTGTAAAAACCAAATTTTGAAGGATTATGATTGTCAAGTTTCACATTACGCTGATCATGACAATACATACATAGATCATGATACAAAAAATTCCGTCTGCAGATACGAGGTCATTTTACCATAAAAATAAACCGTTTAGGTCGTACTGACGCTTAATGCGACAGACGCAACAGCCTATATACCATAAAAGCTGATATACACAGCGGTCCATTTGGATGGAAAACGACAACTCCGTAAAACTGTCCGGCGGAATGACAAACTGCCTATGCAATTAAGTAAGCTTTAAAATAAAGAAAAGGGCTTGTATGACCAAGCCCTTTCCAACCATTAGCTCCCAAAGGATTAACGGCGCAATTCTTTAATTCTCGCTGCTTTACCGCGAAGTTCACGAAGATAGTACAGCTTCGCACGACGCACTTTACCACGGCGAGCCACTTCGAGTTTATCAATCTTAGGGGAGTGTACTGGGAAAGTTCTTTCCACACCTACACCGTAAGAGATTTTACGAACTGTAAAAGTCTCACCAATGCCTCCACCTTGACGTTTGATTACAACCCCTTCGAACAACTGAACGCGCTCACGAGTTCCCTCAATTACCTTAACGTGCACTTTCAAAGTGTCACCGGCACGGAAATTAGGGATATCTTTACGCAGTTGATCTTGAGTAATCGCCTGAATGATATTCATCTATGACTCCCTCCTTCCGCACAGATGTTCTTGCGACTCAGGAAGACCTTGCGTCTTCTCATCATTGTCTGCAGAGGACCATCGTATTCACACAACATTCGAATCATACCATACATTTATAGCTGCTGACAATACTTTTTTGGAGGATTGTATTCTTTATTTTGCAATCAACCAAAACGCTCCTGTAGCAGCATGTTTTTGAGCTCGTCTAGCCGCTGGATGTCGCCGCTGTATCGGTTGTAGCCAACACGATCATGCTCGTCGATATTCAGACGCGCACTCTTCTTATGATCAACCATGCGATCTAGCAGCTTAATTACTGTATTACGTCCAGCATAATCGGCAATAAAATATTTTTTACGTTCATCGGCATCGATGTACAGCAAATATTTGAATTCCGGTAGCAGCTGTCCAATCACAGAATCGGCTTCCTGCTCGGAAAAGCTGCGATTCAGTACAGAAGCATACCCCTGACTACGCAAATCGCTGCTTAACCGCTGTACCCAGTCTGTTGGATTACCGGTTACTTCATTTGAATTCGTCATGTCCATACTCCTATCTCTATAACCTTGCTAGTAGGGTCACAGAGCTCACTCCGACGCCGACTACTATCCAAAACGATATATTATACAAAAATGCTACTCTGAGCGATTTTTCTGCGATTTTAGCCACTGTCGTTCTTTGTCTGTCAGTTCCGCCTGCTCTAGCAAATCTGGACGGCGTTCCAATGTGCGCAGCAGCGATTGCTCGCGCCGCCACTTCTCCACATTGGCATGATGCCCAGACAGCAATACATCCGGCACCTTCATCCCACGAAATTCGGATGGACGCGTATAATGCGGATATTCGAGTAGACCTGTACTAAACGAATCGGTGACTGCACTAGTTTCGTTCCCAAGCACTCCCGGCAGCAAACGCACTACACTGTCCACAACGGTCATTGCTGGCAGTTCACCGCCTGTGAGTACATAATCACCAATCGACAGTTCATCGGTCACTAGATGCTCCCGTATGCGCTCATCATACCCCTCGTAATGACCACAAATGAAAATCAGATGCTGTTCGCGTGACAGTTCCTCTGCCTTGTACTGAGTAAAGGTTTCGCCCTGCGGACACATTAGAATGATGCGAGGCTTCACACCTGCTTCTGCCTGAGCAACGGACAGTTCAGATAGGTCTGGCTTTGGACCGGACAACAGATCCTCTACCGCCGCGAAGATTGGGTCCGGCTTCAATACCATTCCACCACCACCACCATACGGCGTATCATCAACCGTACCATGCTTGCTGGTGGAATAATTACGGAAATTGACCGCATTCAGCTCCACTATACCTTTGGCTGCTGCTTTACCGAGAATACTGGAACCGAATACACCAGTAAACATTTCGGGAAAAAGAGTCAATACATCAATCTTCATCATTCCAGCAGGCCTTCCATAATATGAACAATGATCTTCTTCTCTTCAATATTGATCTCCTGCACCACATTATGAATGTACGGGATCAGAATATCCTTGCCTTTCGCAGGTTTAACTACCCATACGTCATTGGCTCCCGGTGTAAGAATCTCTGTAATGGTGCCAAGCGATTGACCTTCTTCGGTCACTACTTCGCAGCCGATAATTTCGTGGAAATAAAATTCATCTTCTTCCAGCTCCACTGCTTCGTCCTTACTAACACGAAGCGTCCAGCCTTTGTATTTCTCCACTTCGTTAATATTGCCAAAACCTTTGAAGCGAACGACATACATATTTTTTTGCAGACGGGATGATTGAATCTCCACTTGCTGCTGCATACCAGTTTCTTCGTTAAACATCATTAGCTTGTTGCCCGGCGCAAAGCGCACTTCTGGAAAATCGGTATTGGGGTAAATTTTCAATTCACCGCGAATGCCGTGTGTATTAACGATTTTGCCAACCATCAACCATTGTTGTGCCATAAAACTCTCCTTTAATTATCTATATAATAACCTTGCATGTGTATGATAAAAATGTACGCAAAAAAGCTAGGAATCCTCCTAGCCCTTTGGCATACATTTTTAAGACATGATATCAACCGTAACCCGTTTATGTGTCTTTACCGCGGCCGATGTGACAACGGTGCGAAGCGCCTTGGCGATACGTCCCTGCTTGCCGATCACTTTGCCGGCATCGTCCGGGTGGACGCTCAGTTCATATACGATCAGGTTCTCCTTCTCCACCACGTTCACAGACACATCTTCCGGATGATCCACCAGAGCTTTAGCAATAACCATTACTAATTGTTCCATCGTTTCATCCTCCGGAGTAGACAAAATATGTTGCGGTGCAAAATCAGTTGTCGTCAAAACAGGCTGCAATAGCAGCCCAAAGCGCCGCCATTAGTAGCAAACCTGACAAAAGCGCAATTTTATACAAAATCGCGCTTCACGTCAAATCGCTAGCTGTTAGCTAACGCTTCATAGGGCCAAGCATATTCAGCAATTATTTTTGCTGTTTCAGCTCATGGAATTTTTTCATAACGCCAGCTTTGCTGAGCAAGTTGCGAACAGTGTCAGAAGCTTGTGCGCCGTTTTGAAGCCATTTCAGAGCTTTTTCTTCATCAATTTTAGTTACAGATGGTTCTGCAACTGGATTGTAAGTACCGATTTCTTCGATAAAACGTCCATCACGAGGAGAACGGGAATCGGAAACAACGATACGATAGAAAGGCGCTTTGTGAGCACCGATACGTTTCAGACGAATGCGTACTGCCAAGAGAATTCACCTCCTTAAACTAATTCATAACTGGTATCTGTAAAGTGAGTTTTAACGGAATGGGAACTTGAAGCCCCCGCCGCCGCCTTTGCTCAGCTTTTGCATTTGTTTCATCATTTTGTTCTTGCCGCCGCCCTTCATCGCTTTCGGGTCCATCATATCCGAAAACTGTTTCATCATGCGGCGCATTTCATCGAATTGCTTGATCAGACGATTGACCTCAGCCACGGAAGTTCCGCTACCTGCCGCAATGCGCTTGCGACGGCTGTTGTTGATCACTTCTGGATGCTGCTTTTCTTGTGTTGTCATCGAATGTACAATCGCTTCGATGCGACCCACTTGCTTGTCATCCACCTGAAGATTTTGCGTCTGTTTCATTTTGCCCATGCCAGGCAGCATATCCATGATCTGATCCAGCGGACCGAGCTTTTTGACTTGATCCATTTGCTCAAGGAAGTCTTCAAAAGTGAATTCGGCGTTGCGCATTTTGCGCTCCATTTCCTTCGCCTTTGATTCGTCGATATTGAGCTGTGCTTTTTCGATCAGGGAGAGCATATCGCCCATGCCGAGAATACGGGAAGCCATCCGTTCCGGGTGGAACACTTCCAGCGCATCCAGCTTCTCGCCGAGTGTAGCAAACTTGATCGGACAGCCTGTAACAGCTTTGACCGACAATGCCGCACCACCACGAGTATCGCCATCCAGCTTGGTCAGCACCACGCCTGTCAGTTGCAATTGCTTATTGAAGTTATCCGCTACATTGACTGCATCCTGACCGGTCATCGCATCAACGACGAGCAGTACTTCATCTGGATTAGTCAATTCGTGGATCTGACGAAGTTCGTCCATCAGCTCTTCATCAATATGCAAACGACCTGCGGTATCAATGATAACATAATCGTTATTGTTAGTTTTGGCTTCCTGTAATGCCTGACGAGCAATCTCTACCGGGCTTGTCTGGTCGCCCAGTGTGAAGACCGGCACCTTGATCTGTTCACCGAGAACCTGCAATTGCTTAATCGCAGCTGGACGATAAATATCGCCTGCAACGAGCAAAGGACGATGGTTCTGCTTTTGCAGCATCCGTGCCAGCTTACCGGAGGTGGTCGTTTTACCAGCACCTTGCAAACCGACCATCATAATAACGGTTGGTGGCTTGGTTGCCTTCGCAAGCTTCGCCTGCGTTCCGCCCATCAGCTCAGTCAGCTCTTTGTTTACGATGTCGATGATGACCATGCCGGGAGTGAAACTTTCCATCACTTCCTGACCGACAGCCTTCTCCTTCACTTTGGCAATAAATTCTTTTACCACTTTGAAGTTAACGTCCGCTTCGAGCAATGCCAATCGTACCTCGCGCAGCGCTTCGCCTACATCCTCTTCGGATACCTTACCTTTGCCGCGCAGCTTGCTGAACACGTTTTGCAGTCGTGTCGTCAATCCTTCAAATGCCATATTGTCTTCACCTCGCTTCCTGTTCTATCCCATCATGCCGTAGGCATGTTTTCCATTGTATGCAGCTTCGTGTACTGGACATTGTATCCAAGTCTCAGTATCTATATAGTATACCGTATCCGGCGTTACAGTTCTAATCCAGATTACGGCGCACAGGTTTGTATTCAGGACATATCATCCACTTGTTCAAGCTCCGATAATTGCTGTAGCGCTTCGGTTCGTTGTACCTCGTTCAAACCGTCCTGCTCCAGTATACCTCTAAGCTGTTCCAAATGTCGCGAGCGGCGGTAATGCTTGTCCATCAACCCTAGCTTGTTCTCGTACATCTCTAGCACCTGTTCGGCACGCTTGATATGCTCGTAAACCGCCTGACGGCTAATGTCAAACTCCGCAGCGATCTCGCCGAGGGAATAGTCATCGTGAAAATAATATTTAAGGAACATTTGCTGTTTTTCGGTCAGCAGCAGTTCATAAAAGTCGAATAATAAATTGATTCGGTTCGTTTTTTCGAGCCGATTCTCCTGACTCATGCGGGACACTCCCTCCGTCAAGGAAAAACACTTTACAGCGATGTTCAACGTTTTATATCATAGCTAAAATACAGGATGATGTCAAGCATTTTCCCTTAACATATTTACACTAGCCAAGGAGCCCGTTTTCATGTGCTGATAACATGCAATCATCGGTCTATTTCACAGCCATTTTGCTTCCATATGAAGACTTGATCCAGTGTATGCAAAGCGTTCACTTGAAAGCAGCCGAATTGCATAATGTAGTGTATACGTCTACGAACGTTTCTGAGATAATACACTTTCCCTCTTCGGTCGTTGGCATCTATATCATTGTTATATTCTCTTGCTGTATCCCATAAAGAGTATCCATAACGTACCATTTCAGAAAAAGAAAAATACATCCTCCATCCACCTTACAATACAAGGTGGATAAAGGATGTAGGAATGAACTTGTTGATCAGGTATTACCTTATGACTGCCACGGTAGCAGATAAAATAATACTGCGAAGAAATGCAGCACGCTGCCTGCTAGCACGAATATATGCCAGACGGCATGATGGAATGGAAATCCTCTCCACACATAAAATACAGTTCCCAGTGTGTACATGATGCCGCCAGCGACGAGCAAAACGATACCTCCCGTTGCCATTGCCGCTGTCAGTGGTGCCCATGCCAATACGATCAGCCAGCCCATCAATACATAAAAGATAGTAGACATAAACAGAAACCGTTTAGCGAAAAAGGCTTTGAACGCACAGCCTAAGACCGCCATGCCCCATACGGTACCAAAAATCGACCATCCCAGTACGCCTTTGACCGCTAGCAGCATAAACGGTGTATACGTTCCCGCAATAAACAAATAAATCGCCGAATGGTCAAAGATCTCGAACAGGTCTTTCACTTTGCCTTCGTTAAAGCTATGCACGAGTGTGGAGCATAAATATAGCAATAGCATCGTAATGCCGTAGATCGTAAAGCTCACAATATGCCATGGAGTGCCTTTCAAACTAGCGAAGACGATCAATAGTACAAGTGCAGCCACACTTAATGCTGCGCCAATCCCATGCGTAATCGCATTGGCAACCTCTTCGCGCCGAGTATAGATATGTGTATCAGCCATCGTACACTTCCTCTCTTATTTCCGATCCGGGTCTGCCGAAGGACAGCAGTTCTCTGTAATGGATATTTTCATACAATATATCTGCTGTTGTTATCTGTTACCTTCATTGTAACCCGGAAGTCCATAGAATTTCCAGCTTGGACATGTACAGGATGTGTACATTTTCATATATCTGTATGTATCTTCCCATATACAGCGCAGCATCAGCGATGCATAAAGTCTAACCTAATAACGATACTAGAAAATATAAAAGCCTGCTATTCGTAGCCGATTCGCAATCACCTGTATTCGGTGATCGCTGCATCGGTGGAGTAGCAGGCTAAATGGTTTATTCGCTTTTGCCTTCTTCGGCTTCGAGTTCCGCCTGAATCAGACCGGTAAACAAAGCGTGTACGAATTGCTCACTGTCAAATGGTTGCAGATCGCCGACTTTCTCGCCCAGACCGACAAATTTCACTGGCAGATTCAGTTCCTGACGGATGGCTACTACGATACCGCCTTTGGCTGTGCCGTCCAGCTTGGTCAGCACAAGACCCGTAACACCGCTCTTTTCGCCAAACAGCTTCGCTTGGCTAAGCGCATTTTGACCAGTTGTTGCATCCAGTACCATCAGTACTTCATGCGGAGCATCTGGAATTTCGCGCTGGATGACACGGAAGATTTTGTTCAGCTCATCCATCAGATTCGTTTTATTTTGCAGACGACCGGCTGTATCGCACAGCAATACGTCCACATTGCGCTGCTTGGCGGCACGTACGGCATCATACATGACCGCTGCTGGATCGGAGCCGGATTGTTGCTTAATTACATCAACACCCGCACGTTGTCCCCATACTTCCAGCTGCTCAATTGCACCCGCACGGAAGGTATCGCCTGCTGCAAGCAGAACTTTTTTGCCTTCCTGCTTGAAGCGGTATGCCATTTTGCCGATTGTGGTTGTTTTACCAACACCATTGACACCGACAAACAGAATAACGGTGATCCCGTTAGGATTCATATTCAGACCTGGATTTTCGTCTCCGCGCAGCAGCTCAGTCAGCTTTTCAGACAGAACCGGTTGCAGATCAGCGGCGTTTTCCAGACGACGTTTTTTCACTTCGACCCGCAGATCGTCGATCAGCTCCATCACAGTATTGACACCTACGTCAGCGCTGATCAGAATTTCTTCTAATTCCTCGTAAAACTCTTCATCGATCTTTTTGCGGCGCACAACCAGATCGGTTACTGCGTCCACCAGACCTTTACGTGTTTTTTCCAAACCGTCACGGAATTGCTGAGTTACCGCTTCAGTACGTTGCGAAATACTCTCTCGCAATTTTTTAAAAAAGCTCATGGGATTCCTCCGTCGACATAAGTTAGTGAGTACAGGTGTATCTATAATCCAATACGTTATGGTATGAGATGATGGAAATAGAAAAGAAGCAGCATATTCAAGAATAGCCAATAGATCAAACGTATAGGGCAGCTCACCATACCATTCAAGGTATAATACTGCCCCCTATGCAGTCATGCAGATATTAAGCGATTTCTACGCCATCCACTTCTTCGAGACGAACCGAAACTAGCTTCGACACGCCGCCTTCTTCCATCGTCACTCCATATAACACATCGGCTTCTTCCATTGTGCCTTTACGGTGAGTCACGACGATAAATTGCGTCTGACCAGAGAATTCGCGCAAATACTGCGCAAACCGAGTTACATTCGCTTCGTCCAATGCTGCTTCGACTTCATCGAGTACGCAGAACGGAACCGGCTTCACCTGCAAAATGGCAAACAATAATGCCATTGCTGTCAATGCACGCTCACCGCCAGACAACAGCTGTAAATTTTGCAGCTTTTTACCCGGAGGCTGGGCGACAATGTCAATCCCCGTTTCCAGCATACGCTCTGGATCTGCCAAAATCAGATCGGCACGACCACCGCCAAACAGCTTGGAAAAGACGATGCCAAACTGTCCACGAATCGCTTCAAAGGTATGCTTAAAGCGCTTGGACATCTCGTCGTCCATTTCCTTGATAACTTGATACAAAGCCGTTTTGGCTTCAATCAGATCATTTTGCTGCTCGCTTAGGAATTCATAGCGTTCGTTTACACGCTGGTATTCCTCGATCGCACCGAGATTGACCTCGCCCAGATCAGCAATTTGCAGCTTCAGCTCGCGTACCTCACGACCAGTCTGCTCTACATCCGCTGGCAGATCATAGCGTTGCTTCGCCATTTCATAGGTCATCTCATAATCGTTTTGCAGCTTAGCCAGAATATTTTCCAGTTCTACATCAAGACGGTTCACTTGGATTTCTGTTTTGCGTAGTTCATCCTCAACTGTCTTCAATTCATTGCGTTGCTGACGCGTTTTGTCTTCTTCCTGCTCTAGCTTCTGCTGTAAGGCAAGACGCTGAGCACGCTTCTGCTCCAGCTGCTCACTAGTTTCGCTACGTTGACGACGTAGACGATCCAGCTGCTCTTGCTGGCGTTTCTGGTCATTGCTGTTTTTATCCAGATCGCGGACAAGTGCAGCCAGCTGCTCGCGATTGCTTTCCAGCTCGCGACCATAGTCTTGGGATTCTTCGTGCGTACGGGACATTTGCTCTTCCAGCGAAAAGATTTCTTGGCTGATCTTACCCTCACGAATTTTGAGATCAGTCACTTTTTCCTGTAATTGCTCTTTGACCGATTCATTCGATTTGCGCTGCTGCTCAGCGGATTGGATCGCAGATTGGATATGCTCCTCCTGCTTTTGCAATTCAGCCAGCTTTTGCTCAGCTTCTTTACGTTTCTTAGCGATGCCTTCCAGTTCACTCGTATAGGCGGTTTTCTCCTGACCATATAACTCGTACTGTTCGTTGACATGGCGGAATTCGTGATCCAGCTGCTTCAGCTCACCGGCAGTCTGCTGTTCCTCGGTACGTTTGCGGTCACCTGCCGCACGCAGTTGATCCAATCGATTCTCGGTGCTTTGCAGACGCTCACGTACGGTAATAATCTCAGCGCTCAATCGTTTGACTTGATCTTCGCTTTCGATAATTTGCTCACCCAGCTGATCCAGCTGGCGTTTGCGTCCAAGCAGGTTGTTGTTTTTCTTATGCTGGCTACCACCGGTCATCGAACCACCGGCATTGACCACATCGCCTTCTAATGTGACGACACGATAGCGATAATGCAGTCTGGCAGCAATTTTGTTTGCTTGTTCCAGCGTCTCAGCAATGACGACACTGCCAATCAGACTGCCCACGATGGACGCATAACGCTCATCGTATTGCACCAGTTCCGCACCAATACCGACAAAGCCTTCGGCACCTTCTGCTAATCTCTTGTCGCTATCCTGAATTCGACGTGGACGAATAACATCCAGCGGTAAGAAGGTCGCACGACCAAGTTGACGTTGCTTCAGAAAAGCAATCGCCCGGCGTGATACCTCTTCATTTTCCATAACAACATGCTGAACCGATGCACCAAGCGCCGTCT
The DNA here is from genome assembly GCF_040719145.1 of Paenibacillus sp. JQZ6Y-1. Taxonomy (NCBI): domain Bacteria; kingdom Bacillati; phylum Bacillota; class Bacilli; order Caryophanales; family Paenibacillaceae; genus Paenibacillus; species Paenibacillus kandeliae. The sequence continues at coordinate 1,137,541 of NZ_JBFDUZ010000001.1, read as the reverse complement.
CCATCGCTTGCTCCAGATGCTCTGGTACACGAATCAATTCCGCTACTGCACCATGTACACCCGGCAGTTGATTGTTGCGGGAAGCCTTGAGCACTTCCTTAACACCAAGCATAAAGCCTTCAAAGTCCTCCTGCATCTCCTGCATCGTATCACGGCGGGAAATGAGCGCTTCGCGACGCTGCTCCCATTTGCGAATCGATGTCTGCATCTCTTCGGCGGATTTTTGCAGCGCATTGAGCTGCTCACTTTGCTTGATATAGTCGGTACGTACGGTAGCGATTTCCTTGGCAAACTTCTCCAGCTGGACGGTGAACGCGGCTTTGCTATTTTCCAGACGCTTCTTCTCGTCACGCCATTTGCCGGATTCCGTCTCAGCGCGCACCATTCGGCGCTGCGTCGCTTCTGTTTCCTGATCCGCATATCGAATCTCGTTACGCATATTTGCCATATCGTTCATCAATTGCAGCAGATCGCCCTTGAGGCTTTCCTCGCGATTTTGGCTGATGCCGCCGTTGATGTCGTTTAGCTGGGCTTCTTCGGTCGCAAGCGTCTGCTTCAATTCGGTCAATTGACGGTTTAACTCCGCCAGCTTGTCCTGCAATTGCTGAGTCTCGCCAGTACGCTGACTGGTGCGCTCTTCACTGCGCTCCAAGGCAACGCCGAGCTGTTTACGGTTTTGCTCCAGATTCTGACGGCGCTCCTTGAGCAGCTCCACCTGACCTTCTGCTTTTTCCGCTTGTTCGCTGTATTGCAGCAGCAGCTCCTGCATCCGTTCCACCATTTGCTCAGCTTCACGCAGGGCAGTACGCTCATCTTCCAGCTTAGCGTCATGTCCAGCTACAACATCTGCCAGCTTTTGCTGAACGCCTTCCAGCTCCTTCAGCTTCTCGCCTGCGGTTGTCCATGCGCTATGAATACGCTCAATGTCATGTACATACAGTGAGATTTCCTTATGCTTCAATTGTTCTTTTAGTTGTTTAAAATGGATCGCCTTTTCGGACTGCTCCTTTAGCGGACCGATCTGGTCTTCCAGCTCATGCACAAGGTCAAAGATCCGCAGCAGATTCTGTTCGGTATCATCCAGCTTGCGCACGGCATCCTTTTTACGGGATTTGTATTTTACGATACCAGATGCTTCCTCAAAGATACCGCGTCGGTCTTCCGAACGCGTACTAAGAATCTCCTCAATCCGACCTTGCCCGATAATCGAGTACGCTTCCTTCCCGATCCCGGTATCCATAAACAGCTCGGTAATATCCTTGAGCCGACATGCTTGCTTGTTGATCATATACTCACTATCACCGCTACGATGGACGCGGCGAGTAATCGTGACTTCATTAAAATCGAGCGGTAATGCTTCATCCTCATTATCCAGTGTTAGCGATACCTCGGAATAACTGACCGGTTTGCGCGAATCACTTCCCGCAAAAATAATGTCCTCCATCTTGCCGCCGCGTAGCGACTTGGCAGACTGCTCTCCCAACACCCAGCGGATGCCATCGGAGATATTACTCTTCCCGCTGCCGTTCGGACCGACAACGGCGGTAATGCCTTGGACAAACTCCAATTCCGTTTTATCGGCAAATGATTTGAAGCCGGCTAATTCAATTCGTTTCAGGAACATAGTTCGTGTTCACCTCTATTGCTATTGTAGCATAATTACCTGCTTTGCCATCAATGGAAAAAGAGCAAAAAGCGGTCGTGCCTCTTGCCTTTGTTGCAAGGTGGCGGTGACTGCTCTTTGCTCTTTGTTTGTCCTGTAATCGTCAGAAAAGAAAGAGATGTTATTTCAGCTTCAATCGGTTCAAGGCTGCTGCGGCTGCACGTTGCTCCGCTTCCTTTTTGGAACGACCTGATCCCTGACCTAGACTCTCATCTCCCATATAGACTTCCGAGACAAACTCCCGCTCATGGGCAGGACCTTTTTCCTCGATGATCCGGTACTCCAGTACACCCATATTATGATGCTGGGTGAACTCCTGCAATTCGGTTTTGAAGTCCATCATCTGGAGTTGTCCGCCAGGCGAAATGCTTGAAAATACATGCTTTTCCAGAAAAGATTTGACCGCATCCAGACCCTGATCCAGATACAGCGCACCGATAAAGGATTCAAATACGTCTGCCAGCAGCGCCGGACGCTGACGTCCACCGGTTAGTTCTTCCCCTTTGCCAAGCAAAACATAGCGTCCAAAATCGAGTGCTTCTGCGAATTTGACCAATGAAGGTTCACAAACGATTGCCGCACGCAGCTTCGTCAGCTCCCCTTCCGGTCGATCTGGATACTCATTGTACAGATACTCCGACACCGTCAGTTCCAGAACCGCATCGCCCAGAAACTCCAAGCGTTCATTATCCTGATGCTGACTGAAGCGATGTTCATTCACATACGAAGCATGTGTGAACGCCTGTTTAAGCAGCTGGCGGTTATGGAACTGAATTTGAATTTGTTGCTGTAGCTGTTTCACATCTCCGTTCAAGAAACTGACCCCTTACGCTTCAAATTTCTTCAGGACGATGGAGGCATTGTGTCCCCCGAATCCAAAAGAGTTGGACATAACCACATTCAAATCGGCTTTACGCGCCTCATTTGGAACATAATCCAGATCGCACTCAGGGTCTTGGTCATGCAGATTGATCGTTGGTGCGATAATCTGATTTTCCAGAGACAGTGCACAGATAACCGCTTCCACACCGCCGGCTGCGCCGAGCAGGTGACCCGTCATTGACTTGGTCGAGCTAACGGCAATCTTGTGCGCATGGTCGCCCAGCGCCAGCTTGATTGCTTTTGTCTCGGATTTGTCGCCGACTGGTGTCGATGTACCGTGTGCATTAATGTACTGAACGTCTTCCGGCTGTATGCCAGCTGTACGCAGAGCCATCTTCATGCAGCGTGCCGGACCATCTGGATTCGGTTCTGTCATATGGAATGCATCTGCGCTCAGACCGTAACCGATCACTTCCGCATAAATGTGTGCACCACGCTTCTGCGCATGCTCCAGCGATTCCAGAATCAGAATACCCGATCCTTCTGCCATTACAAATCCGTCGCGGCCGCTATCGAATGGACGGCTTGCTGTTGTGTAATCATCATTGCGTGTGGACATTGCTCGCATGGAGCAGAATCCCGCCATACCGGTTGGACGAATCGTCGCTTCGGCACCGCCTGTGATCATTACATCCGCTTCGCCGGATTGGATATACTTGAACGCATCGCCAATCGCATGACTACCGCTCGCGCATGCCGTTACCGGTGCAACGTTCGGGCCCTTTGCTCCGTGAATGATCGACACTTGACCAGAAGCCATATTAGCAATCATCATCGGGATAAAGAATGGACTTACGCGTTTTGGACCTTTTTCCAGCAGTACGCTGTGCTGATCTTCAAATGTACCCAGACCGCCGATACCGGAGCCGATAATTACGCCGACCCGTTCAGTATCTGTATCTTCACGCACATTCAGCTTACTGTCCTTCAGCGCTTCCGCTGTGGCAGCAACCGCGAACTGAACAAAACGATCCAGCTTGCGTGCTTCCTTGCGTTCCAAATAATCCTCTGCGTTGAAATCATGTACCTGACCAGCAATGCGAGTCGGGTAGTTGCTGACATCAAATCCCTCCACTGGAGTGATCCCGGACTTGCCGGCCATCAGATTATTCCAAAATGTATCTTTGTCTTTGCCCAGAGCTGTCATAACTCCAAGACCTGTAATTACCACTCTATGCTTCAAACACATTCACCTCATATCGACTGCATGTGTATATTTTGTATTCAAATCCAAGAGACGCCATGAATGAGGAGAAGTCCCGACCCACAAAATCAATTTGCAGGTAACGGGACTTTTGAGCCTTAGGTATGAGATTGTATGTAGTTCACAACTTCACCTACGGTCGTAATTTTCTCCGCGTCTTCATCAGAAATTTCAAGATCAAATTCTTCTTCAAGTTCCATAACGAGTTCCACTACATCAAGGGAATCTGCGCCAAGGTCATCTTTGAAAGAAGACTCCAATTTAATATCAGCTTCGTCAGCACCTAAGCGGTCAATGACGATGCGTTTTACACGTTCCAAAACATCGGACATCCGGTTCACCTCCTCTTCCAAGTATTATACGGAAATTATACTTAAAAATCCATACAGGCATCTGTAAGCATATCCTGAATCTTACATGTACATGCCGCCATCGACATGCAAAGTTTGACCCGTCATGTAAGACGCGGCTGGCGATACCAAGAACGATACCACTTGCGCTACTTCATCTGGATTACCCAAGCGGGCAAGCGGAATCTGACCTAGAATGCGGCCACGCTGCTCTTCGTTCAGTTCATCTGTCATATCGGTAGCGATAAATCCTGGTGCTACACAGTTGACAGTGATGCCGCGCGAAGCCAGCTCCTGTGCCGATGCCTTTGTCAGACCGATCACGCCTGCTTTGGCAGCTACATAGTTGGCTTGACCCGGATTACCGAGCACGCCGACTACGGACGAGATGTTGACGATGCGACCATAGCGCTGCTTCATCATCGGACGCGTTACCGCTTTGAGACAGTTGAACACGCCTTTCAGATTCGTTTCGATCACCTGATCAAACTCTTCCTCTTTCATCCGCATGATCAGATTGTCACGCGTAATGCCAGCGTTATTGATCAGAATATCGATCTTACCGAACGCTTCACTTACCTGTTTAACCAGGTTGTCCGCTTCGGAAACGATCCCTACGTTTGCTTTGATCGCAATCGATTTGACGCCCAGTTCCTCAATTTGCTTGACGGTTTCCTGGGCGGCTGCTTCACTCCCTGCATAGTTGACAGCAACGTCGGCTCCGGCGGATGCCAATGCCAGCGCGATGCTGCGACCGATGCCGCGTGAAGCGCCTGTTACGAGGGCAACTTGCCCCTCTAACGGTTTACTCATATCATACGCACCTCCTTTTCGCGAAGTTCATTGCACGTATGGCTGTTGCCAAACATGAACAGTCATTTATACTTCCAGTGCTTCCAAACTTTCGAGGCTGTTGATATTGAACAGACGAACGTTTTTGTCGATCTTTTTGATCAGACCGGTCAGAACGTTGCCAGGGCCAATCTCGATAAACGTATCGACTCCCTGTTCGATCATGTAGCGTACGCTATCTTCCCATAATACAGGAGAGTATACCTGTTTCACCAGCAGCTCGCCAATCTGGTCACCGCTAGTTACTGCCTCTGCATTCACATTGGCAACAACCGGAACCGCTGCATCATGGAATGTAACATCCTGCAGACGCTCGGCAAGACGCTGAGCCGCAGGTTCCATCAGCGAAGAGTGGAACGGCCCGCTCACTTCCAGAGCAATCGCACGTTTGCCACCGATTTCTTTGACGCGTGCAGATACAGCTTCGACGCCAGCCTGTGTACCGGAAACAACGATCTGTCCAGGGCAGTTGACGTTTGCCAATTCTACCGCGTGACCATCCGCTGTAACGGATGCGCACAGCTGCGCCAATGCTTCGCGTTCTGCACCAAGTACAGCCGCCATGGCACCTTGACCAGCAGGAACAGCTTGCTCCATAAACTGTCCACGCGCACGCACAACAGCCACGGCATCTTCAAATGAAAGTGCGCCAGCAGCCACCAATGCGCTATACTCACCAAGACTGTGACCAGCTACATAATCCGGCTGGATATTGCGCTCTTTCAGCGCTTCCAGCAGTGTGATGCTTGCGGTCAGCAGTGCGGGCTGTGTATTGGCTGTTTGTTTCAGTTCGTCTTCTGGACCTTCAAATGCCAGCTTGCTGATCGCAAAGCCCAGCACATCGTCCGCTTTATTAAAATATTGCGCTGCTGCTGGGGATGCGTCGTATACGTCTTTTGCCATCCCCGCTTTTTGCGCCCCCTGTCCAGGGAATACAAATGCTATTTTACCCATTCGGAATACCCTCCTGAATTGCAGTTGCCGTCATTACCAGATGATAACGGATGCGCCCCATGTCAGACCGCCGCCGAAACCAACCATAACGACTTTGTCGCCTTCTTTGATCCGACCTTCTTCTACCGCTTCCACAAGAGCGAGCGGAATCGAAGCTGCGGATGTGTTGGCATACTTTTGCACATTGATCATAACGCGGTCTTCGGTCAAATTCAAACGTTCCATTGCCGAGTTGATAATACGCACATTCGCCTGATGCGGAATGAACAGGTCAATATCGTCTTTAGAAATGCCTGCTTTGTTCAGCACATCCTCTGTTGCCTTGTTCATTACTTTGACCGCGAATTTGAATACTTCACGACCACTCATTTGGATAAAGTGCTGTTTGGCTTCCAGTGTGTCGGCAGAAGCCGGTGTTCTGGAACCGCCCGCAGGCAGTTTCAACAGCTCGCCGCCAGCGCCTTCTGCGCCCAGATCAAACGCCTTGAATCCGCGACCTTCGCCTACTTCACCGATAACTACAGCACCAGCGCCATCGCCAAACAGTACGCAAGTGTTACGATCTGTATAGTCCGTAATACGGGACAGTGTATCGGCACCGATAACCAATGCGTTTTTGTACATGCCCATTTGCAGCATGCTTGTTGCCGCGCCCAGTGCGTATACAAAACCAGAGCAAGCTGCGGACAAATCGAAGGCTGCCGCTTTTTTAGCGCCCAGCTTGTCCTGCAAAATGCAAGCGGTGGATGGGAAAGACATATCCGGTGTAATAGTTGCTACGACGATCAGATCGAGGTCAGCAGCAATCATACCTGCGGTTTCAATCGCTTTGATTGCCGCTTCGTACGCCAGATCGGATGTCGCCTGATCCGGCGCAGCGATATGACGCTCGCGGATACCTGTACGGCTGACGATCCATTCATCGTTTGTGTCGACCATTTTTTCTAGGTCGGCATTGCTCAATATTTTTTCAGGCACATATTTCCCTGTGCCGATAATTCCGATTGGCAAAACACTCATCGTTGTCACTCTTTTCTATCGATACGAATTTCCTTATCAGACCGGTAAGGATAAAAGATGATACAGATTATTCCGTTACTTCCTGCGAAATACTGGACACCAGATTGTTGCTGATAGCGATACGCGCTTGGCGTACAGCGTGCTTGATCGCACTCGCATCGGAGGAGCCGTGCCCTTTGAGCACCAATCCGTTCAGACCGAGCAGCGGTGCACCGCCATGCTCTTTATAATCAAATGAATCACGCAAGCCGCGCAGTTCTGGCATAACCAGTGCTGCCGCCAGCTTGGTTTTTAATGACTTGGAAAATTGCTGCTTGAGCAAGGAAAAGATCGTGCTTGCCGTTCCTTCCATCGCCTTTAGCAAAATGTTGCCGGCAAAGCCGTCACAGACGAGCACATCGCAAACGCCATTGAGCACATCCCGCGATTCCACATTGCCGACAAAGTGAATCGGCTGTGCTTCCAGCAGCGGAAATGCTTCTTTGACCAGTTCATTGCCCTTCTTGGCTTCGGTGCCGACATTCAGCAGACCTACGCGCGGGTTGGACACTCCCTGTACCTTCTCGCGGTAAATACTACCCATCAGTGCATATTGTGCCAGATGTTCCGGCTTCGCGTCCATATTGGCACCCAAATCAAGCGCCAGCACGCCTTTGCCATCAATCGTTGGAATGATCGGTGCAAGCGCTGGACGTTCAATCCCCTTGATGCGTCCAACGACCAGCAGACCAGTTGTCATCAGCGCGCCTGTATTGCCTGCCGAGATCATCGCGTCCGCCAATCCGTCCTTGACCATACGACCAGCAACCACCATGGAAGCATCCTTTTTGCGTCGTACCGATTTGACCGGCTCATCGTCCGGTTCGATCACTTCAGAAGCATGTACCAGCTTCAGGTTGGACGGAATCTCCGGCAGCAACGCCTTCATCCGTTCCTCGTCCCCTACGAGAATGATCTCTGCGTCCTTCCATTCTCTGGCCGCTTCCAATCCGCCTAAGACATTGCTGTCTGGAGCATGATCTCCCCCCATCGCGTCAATCGCGATTCGCATGATCAAGTCCTCCTTCATCGTGTTCTCCCCCGTCTGATCGGTAAATCACAAAGTTGCCTTGAAATACCATTTCTTCGCCAACATAGGTCAGCACTTCCACTCTGGCTTTGCCCTTGCGCGCCGGATTGGACTGCACATAGGCTTTGGCAATACATTTCTCACCCAAATTAACGGGGCGTACGAATCGCAGATCCGCCGAAGCCGTCAGTGCAATCGCATCGTTGATCACAGCGACCGCGAGCGAATTGGCTTGGGCAAAAATATGATGCCCCCGTGCGATATGATTGCGTGAAAATACATGCTCATCCCGAATCTCAAAGATAGAAATCCCGCTTCGATCCAGCTGCAAATCGACAATCTCACCGATAACTTCATCCAGCGGCAGGGATCGGACCTGATCGTAGGATCGCTCAGCCATCAGCTTCATTCGCTCACGCAACTCAGGAATGCCCAGCTCCATTCGGTCCAGACGAATCGTCTGAATACTGACTTTCAGCTGACGGGTCAATTCCTGATCGGTTACAAACGGGTTATCCTCTATCATCTTCACAAGCTGCTGCTGTCGCTGCCGCTTAGGCAATCGTTCGATGGTCACAAGCCTCCCCCCACTTTCATGTTGGTGTTGTCCGACATACGGACGTCCGTACTATTGTTCAGGCATCTATCTGCTCTATATCATTGTGCGCATAAAAGCGCCGGTATGCAAACAGCGGTAGGCTGCTGCCCCGGACAAACCGCACATTACAATTGATTGTTAGTTTTAGAACCTGGTACTAAGAATGTAGTATAAAGCATATTTTCGTAAAAGAAAAGGGGCAGTGCCGCCTTATTATGTAATTTTGGTGTCAGATGGCGATATGGCGGGCTTCGTGCCCATTCTTCCTATGGAGATCGTATAGTGCATACACAGAGCTTATATGATCTGTGGATTACATCTGGTTCTCCTTCAAAATCCATAAAAAAACAGCGCCTCATCAAGCGACGAGGCGCTGCCTTTTACAACGATTACTGTTGTACGATTTCTCTTTGTTTGTACGTTCCGCATACTTTACATACGCGGTGGGACAATTTGAGTTCGCCACAGTTTTCGCATTTTACCATACCTGGTACTGCCAGCTTAAAGTGTGTACGACGTTTGTCACGACGTGTTTTGGAAGTTCTCCGTTGAGGTACTGCCATCGTTAAACACCTCCTTCATCTAGTTGAGTGCCATTTAACACCCTGGTTTGAATCAGGGTTATCAAATCATTTGAATAAATCTTTGAGCCCTGCCAGCCGAGGATCAATCGGCCGGTTATCGCAATCACAATCCTGTTCGTTCAGGTTGACTCCACATGTCGGGCAAAGTCCTTTGCAATCGTCCTTGCACAGAACCACTGCCGGCAAATCCACTAAAGCAGCTTCTTCCAGATAAGGTCGAAGGTCAACAGTGTCGCTATTCACGAACACAGTATCGTCTTCTTCCGCTACGTTCTCCGGTTCTTCACCGTGCCGAAACTCCTCATGAATGCTGAATGCTCGATTCAGATGAACGGGAGTTAAGCATCGGGCACATGCCACCTGCAGGTCAAGCTTCAACGTTGCGTTCACTTCGACAACCTGATCCACTCTGTACTTACCGTGCAAGTCAACCTGCATCGGCTCCGTAGAAAGAATGTCATTACGATCGGATTTTAGGAATCCGGTATCAAGCGTCTCGTGAAACTCTATCGGCTGATCGCTTTGCGCCATTTTTCGAAATTGGAATTGCATATACATCACTCCAAACAAACAAAAATTATTATACCGACGAATTGTTGTTTTTGTCAATCAAAGTTTTAGATATTTTTGTGCCTGTCAGGGTATTTCCCTTTACTGGCGCGGGCTGGCGGTTTTTCTAGCTTTTTTCGCATTTGGGGTCAAAAAGAGCAGGGCAAAACCGGTCGGTACGTTCCCGTCCAAAAGGGGGCAAACCACCCTTGCAAAGGATCATGCGTTATAATAGAGCGACGAGCAGATCGAATTCTGTATTCTACATGATTGCCCTTGTGCACATACCTTTTATTTTACCATATATCTGGCACGAAAAGGAGATTGTCCCTTATGAAAGTTACCGGCGTGATTGTGGAATACAATCCACTGCATTACGGTCATCAGTTACACCTAGAACGCACGCGGCAAATCAGCGGCTGTGACGCTATTATCGCGGTCATGAGCGGTGGCTTCACCCAGCGCGGTGAGCCTGCCATATTTAGCAAATGGGCGCGTGCAGAGATGGCGCTCTCGTCCGGCTGCGATCTAGTGCTGGAGCTGCCATCCGCTTATGCGGTGCAGCCTGCGGAGTGGTTTGCTTACGGTGCGGTAGCGGTGCTGCAGGCTACAGGTGTGACAGACAGTTTGGTATTCGGCAGTGAATCCGGCTCATTGGAAGCATTACGTCCGCTTGTCGATCTGTTGACCGATGAGTCCCCTCCGATACAGCAGTTAATCCGACAGCATCTTGATCAAGGCATGAGTTATCCCGCTGCGCTTGGACGTGCAGCGACCTTATCCGGTATACTCTCACCGGAAAGTGTTGCCCTACTCGGTCAGCCGAACAATACGCTTGGATTGCAATATATGATTGCGTTGCGGCGGCTGCAAAGCGATATTGTTCCTTTCACCATTCAGCGCGAGCAATCCGGGTATCACGATACACAGCCATCGCATGACCGCATTGCCAGCGCTACCGCCATCCGTAACATGCTGCAAAATGATCCCGAAGCGATTGCGCAGTATGTGCCGCCAGCCGTGATGGACATTATTCAGCGCGAACGTAAGGCTGGACGTGGACCTGTACATATTAATCAGTTATGGATGCCGTTGCTGCATATTCTGGCAACATCTACGCCTACCGATCTGGCACAGTACTACGATATGAAGGAAGGGATTGAATATCGACTGAAAAAGCTGCTTCCTTCCTTGCCAGAAAGCTCCGTTCATCAACTGGTGAGCAGTTTAAAAACCAAGCGGTACACCCATGCGCGCTTACAGCGCTTACTGGCGCATCTGCTACTGGGACATCGCCAAGACCTCTTGCATACGTCCATGCTGTCACAGGGACCCGCCTATTTGCGCGTACTCGGCTTTACACCCACTGGGCAGGAGCTATTAAAAAGAATGAAGAAAACGGCTTCTCTGCCAATTGTGACGCGTGCTGTGGATATGCAGCATGTACAGATGGAGTTAGATATTCGCGCCACTGTCATGCAGGCAGCTGGATTTCAGAATCAGCAGATGAAGGATATGTATTCGGATTATTATCATGCACCGATTCGGATGTAGAGGTATATTCGATCATCCTATGCCCTACGTCGGATAAAGATAGACGTTCCTGGTAGAGAATATAGCAGCGATTATATGTATATGTATCCAGCGCTATTAGACGCGACTAAAATTCCATTAAAAAATACTCGCTCCTTCACGGATAATCCATGAAGGAGCGAGTATTTTTGCATGAAGATTTCATTGATCATATATAGCGATCCAGCCATTAAGATTCCGCTTATATCAAGACTTCGCTGGCAAATCGCTCAATGCCTTCAGCGCATCATCCAGTGTATTAACCGGAATGAGCTTCATGGTCGAGTGCATTTTATCCAGTTGGGCTTTAGCATCGTTATAATTGCCCTGCGGAACAAGGAAAATGGTAGCACCGTTATCCTGAGCAGCAACGACTTTATGCTGCACACCGCCGATCATCCCTACCTCACCTTTGGCATCAATCGTTCCGGTACCTGCCACGCGGTAACCTCTGGTCAGATCGCCTGGGGTAAGCTGATTATAGATTTCCAAAGTAAACATTAATCCAGCGGATGGACCACCGATGCTGGTATTGGCAAATTTCACTTCATGCGCCGGATCATCTGGAATGATCTTCTGCACTTCGCCGATGGATACACCGAAGCCGACGCGTGTTTTGCCGTCTGCATTTTGGAATTGGGTTAAGGTGATATCTTGGTTGATCGTTGTCCCTGCGCGGTCAATGACGGTTTTGACCACATCCCCAGCCTTTTTGCTATTCAGCACCTTTTCCAATTGTTCAAAGGAAGCTATAGTTTGTCCGTCTACCTGAACAAATTTGTCGCCAGCGTGAATCCATGTATTGCCTTCCGGTACATTAACGACAAATACATACTGTGGTTCTACTTTATAAGCGATATTCGCCTTGGTATAGGCAGCGGCAATCGCATTAGACTGTGAACTATTCATATAATACAGCTGCTCGGCAGCGTACTCCTTGCGGTCGCTCTGTGCGGGCTTGGGTCCAATTTCCTCGTCGGCGTCAAAGATGCTGCCAATCAGCATTGCCATATTGGCATAGCTCACCGAGACGGTCGTTAGCATAAACGTTCCCTTTTCATCAGCATCGCCATCCGATACACTGACGATCGGTTTCAGTTCATTGGCGCTGCCCGGCGCATTGATTACATAAGGTGTTGGCATATAGACAAGCACATACACCAGAATAAGCAAACAAATCAAATAAGCCCATATTCGTTTAGACGAAAACGGGGAAGGCAAAGGTCTGCCGGACATGCTGTTTCTCTCCTTCGGCTCTGCTGCCTGACGAAGTGTATGCTGTCATACATCTTCGCTCAACCGGATCTTTTCTCTCTATCCAGGCATGCTGCAAGCGCTCTAATGTAATGGACAGAACTCATTGCTGCGATGAACATTCTGCCCATTTATTATGCCATGTCAAAAGCGGTAAATCCACTTTGGCTCCAACTGCACTTATGCTGCTCTCTGTTGGAAGGATGCGACGGTATCACTTTATTTCGACATACGTGAGATTATTCCGGTGTATTAAATTTGGTATGCAGTTCACGTTCAATCAATGGCGGTACAAAATCGGAGACCGGACCGTTAAAGCGGGCAATCTCCTTCACCATACTGGAGCTAAGGTACGAATAGCGTGGATTGGTCATCATAAAGATCGTGTCCGCATCTGGGTTCAATTCGCGGTTGATCGATGCCATCTGCAATTCGTATTCAAAATCGGTCACGGAACGAATACCGCGTACAATCGTATGCGCATCGCGCTGACGAATATAATTCGCCAGTAGATCACGGAAGCTGTCAATCTCCACATTAGGCAGATCCGCAGTTACTTGTTTAAGCTGCTCCACTCGTTCTTCCACGGTGAACAAAGGCTTTTTGCTAACATTGTTCAGAACAGCGACAACCAGTGTATCAAACTGAAGAGATGCCCTGTGAATAATATCCAAATGCCCCATCGTAACCGGATCAAAGCTGCCCGGATACACAGCGATACGCTTGATACTGTCGGAATTATTGCTCATCATTGGATTCCTCCTGTTCGGACTGCGGTTCATACCGATAGACATGGATGGTGGTGTCGCCATATACCGCTTGTCGAACACCGATAAATGGCTGCTCTTCCACTGGATATGGATGACCGCTCTCAAATTCCAATACAATCGTCGCACCGTCGCGCAGCAATCCGCGCTCGTGCATGTCCTGCATTAAGGCGATGCCATTTTTCATCCGATACGGTGGGTCCAGAAATACAAGATCAAAGGATGATTCACGTTTTGCCAGCACTTTCAAGGCACGTCCTGCTTCATTACGATAGACTTCAGCTTTATCTGTCAAAGCGGTTGCTTGCAAATTGCCTTTCACCACTTCAATACTTTTGTGTTCCATATCAATAAATACACCGTGCTCCATACCGCGGCTTAACGCCTCGATTCCAAGCCCGCCGGTACCTGCAAATAAATCTAGCACATCCCCGCCATCAAAATACGGTCCAATAATACTGAATAACGATTCTTTCACTTTATCCGTTGTTGGACGTGTACTATTACCCGGTACTGCCTTCAACGGTCTTCCTTTTGCACTGCCAGAAATTACTCTCATTTCACTGGTTCACCCGTTCTATTATGTTCTCGGACAAGGTTAATGCCCGCATGCAAATATACGTCGCTATCGTATCATATTACGCCCTTGTTGCAAAATAATCTGCTAGTGTACTTGCCTTTTGAACATCGCATTTGCTACAATACTGAACGAACGTTCAGTATCGAGGTGATCAAATGAATAAAAAGCAGGTTCAGAGTGAACTGACCCGCAAAAAAATTAGCGATGCTGCTCGCAGTCTGTTTGTACAAAAAGGTTATAAGGCGACTTCGATTGAGGATATTGTCGCCGCTACGGACAGCAGTAAGGGTAATATTTATTACCATTTCAAAAGTAAAGAAGGCTTGTTCCTGTATCTGCTGAATGAATGGGATCGCGAATGGTACGAAAAATGGCATGAACTACTGCCCGGTTATCCGACAGTGACTGCCAAAATCTATGGTCTTGCCCAGCAAATTGTGCAGGAGGATCTCAACCATCCTCTAACCCGTGCAGCAGATGAGTTTTTTAGTAATGATGAGCATAAAGGCGAGGTCGAGGAAAAAATGGCTTCCATGATGGAGGAGCATTTGCAATTCAATCGTCAGCTCATTCAAGAGGGCATTGATAGCGGTGAATTTCATATTGGCGATGTAGATAAAAAAGCCGTTGTGCTGGAATGTCTGCTTGCTGGATTAAATCAAATCTGCCGTAAGCAACCCGCAGAGACGGTGCTGGAGCATTATCGCTTTGCCGTACAGACCTTTTTGTATGGAATTGCCAGAACAGAAGCACAGGCATAGCATATGGATGCCGGTTCGGAAGTTCCGGTCTTTTCCTGTCATAATACAGACCGAATGTTCAGTATGTAAGGTATTATCCGCAAGTAAAGCTTTGAATCGGCTGCCGTTATTCTTATGTGCAGCTTATACCTCGGAGGAACTTATGTCACTTCTTATGCGTAATCGGGCAGCACTATTGCTGCTCATGTTCAATATTTTTCTCGTGTTTACCGGTATCGGACTGGTTGTTCCGATTATGCCAACCTACATGAATGAGCTACATATCGGCGGCAGTATTCTAGGCTTCATGGTGGCTGCATTTTCTATCAGTCAGTTGATCTTCTCTCCATTTAGTGGACGGTTATCTGACCGAATTGGACGCAAAAAGCTAATTATTGTCGGTATGCTGATCTTCGCGGTTTCAGAATGGCTATTTGCAATCGCTTATGCGCCGACGCTGTTGTTTATCTCGCGAGCGATTGGTGGTCTGGGTGCAGCACTTATTATGCCATCTGTTATGGCATATGCGGCGGATATGACCTCCAATGAAGAACGCGGCTCTGCTATGGGATTTATCAATGCAGCGATTACGACTGGGTTTATTATCGGTCCGGGCATTGGCGGGCTGCTGGCGGAATATGGCATTCGGGTTCCTTTTTATGCAGCGGCGATTGCAGGTCTGATTGCTGCGATTGCTACTCTGCTGCTGTTGCCGGAATCGCTGCTGCCTGAACGTCGCGCTCAACTGGCAGCACAGAATAACAGTGGGGAAAGTCTGATTCATCAATTGCTGTATTCGTATCGTAAGCCGTATTTCCTCAGTCTGATCATTGTATTTGTAGCCGCCTTCGGCTTGGCGAATTATGAAACGGTTTTCTCGCTGTTTGTGGATCATAAATTTGGCTTTACCGCGCGTGATATTGCGATCATCATCACATTTGGCTCGATTGCGGGTGCGGTCGTGCAGGCGACGATCTTTGGCTGGATGATGAACCGATTTGGCGGACAGCGCTTGATCATTATCTGCTTACTTGCATCAGCCGTGTTTATTTTACTGACCCTGTTTGTGCATACGTACTTCCTGATCTTCGCCGTAACGTTTGCGGTATTTCTGGCGATGGACATTTTGCGACCAGCAATCGGCACGCAGCTATCGCAAATCGCTGGCGATGAGCAGGGTTATGTGGCAGGTCTGAACTCCGCCTACACCAGTCTTGGCAATATCGCCGGACCGATTGTCGCTGGGGCATTATTCGATTGGAACATCAATTATCCATATATGATGGCAACCTTAATTCTCTGTCTCTGCTTCCTATTATCGTTGCGTGTGAAGCCAGACAAACCATTGGTTTCGTCTGCAAAATAATGGTCGGTCAATCGTTATTATGATGTTCAGATCGTTACTATGGCGTTCAGATCGTCGCTATCACTTGCAGCTATGAACATCATTGATATAAGTAAAAGAGTAAAAATAGAGAAAGGCGAGCGGTACTCCCTACTTTTGGGGATATGCCACTCGCCTTGTTTTATTTCTTACACACGCTATATCCCTCCGCCTACTTTGTACTTACAGCTGATCCAGTAACCGCTGATAATACTGCTTCAGCTGGTCCCGAAGCTGCGGCGGCTCCACTTGCTTTAAGTTCATACCGAACCCGCTCAGATAAGTTAGGATAAATTCCTGCTCCTCCGGTTCGTAACTGCCATATATATGCCAGCCGTCTTCCACTTTATCTTCTAGGGTCATTGACGGCAATAAACGTGCACGCAGATCATCTTCGCTCAGATCCTGTACCCTACATTGAAACTGCACCGCCTGCGCCGACGGCTGCCGCAGCGTACGTGCATTATGCAGATCAAATTGGCTCAAATGCTCCCTTGGCTTCTCATCTGACAGCATAACCGCTGTAATTCGATCACAGCGAAATACACGATACGCTTCCTTATCCAGATCATACGACTGGCAATACCAATACCCTTGCATCACATATACAGAAAAAGGCTGGATGCGCCGTTGCCCTGTTCCTCGCGTCGAACGGTACTCTATATGTACAATCTGCTGCCGCACAGCAGCCAGCAGCATTTGCTCCAAATACTCCCCTGTTCTTGCCTTCTCCCCATGATAAAAGGAAATCCGATGATGAAACTGCTCAATCTGCTCTCGTTGATGCGGTGTTACAATATCTAGAAAACGGGCATGAATCGAATGAAACGATACTCCAAACGCATCGCCCGAAAAGCTTTGCAATGCCTGCATCGAAAAATATAGCGCCAGCACTTCATTAACGGTAAACGAAACCGGTGGCAATGTCGCGGTATCCAACAGCCTGTAGCCACCGTGTCGCCCATGCTCTGCATAAATGGGCAAGCCGATCTCTTCTAATGACTCTACATCTCGTAGCGCCGTGCTACGTGAAATGTGGAATTCCTCCATTAACTGCCGCAGCGTAAATCGTTGATGACGATGAACATAACGCTGCATCCGTTGCAGCCGTTCCGCTTTTCTCATATATGAATTCCTTTCTGTACTTCAGAATAGATGAGAACTTCTATGTATAGCTAGGATGATCGTGTACAACGTTTATCCTCCTTGGATGCTCACTTATACTATAATCTCATTTACCTTACAAATATGGATTGTTCTACTTCTATCATCATTCCATTTAAAGGTTTCATCTTTTGACACCTTTTGGTTGTATTGTATGAAATGTAGTTTGATTCATACTTTTGAGGAGGCACTAACAATGACCACAGAAATGATTCCTTTTTTATCGCTTAATGGCAAGGCGGCAGAAGCAATTGCATTTTACAAGCAGGTACTAGGTGCAGAAGTGCTGCTGTATGTCACTTATGAACAGCTAGCAGAGATGGATGATACTTTTTCGGTACAACCAGGAGAGGAGCACTATGTAACGCATTCTGTGTTGCAGCTGGGCAGTGGCAAATGGATGATCGCCGAGGATTCTATGGATACAACACGACCGTGGCAGGAAGGAAATCATTTCTCACTTTGTTTGCAGTCCAAGCAGCATGAAGATATGGAGCAGCTATATGATCGGCTTGTCAGCGATGAACGCTGCACGATTATTGTACCATTTGCACCTAATGTGTTCAGCAGTGGATATGCCATCGTGCGCGATCCATTCGGGATTGTCTTTCAGTTTACTGTTACTCGTCACGACTTCTAAGGTTGTACCAGTTTATAGCCTATCAATAGTCAGCAAAACACACCTGCGAACAATATTGCATTCGCAGGTGTGTTTGATATGAACGGTTCTCATTTTGCTTGCGTCACAGCCTACTATTATTGCACAATAAATTTCACGCGTGTGCCATCTGGATACTCATCCAGCTGATTGCCAACCCACGAACCAGCGCCACGATTGTCTGAAGGAGTCACATAGCGAATATCTGCACCTGTTCCGCCCTCTAAACACATCGCCATTGGCCATTCGTCACGATCATAGCCAGACTTGGTCGGAACCCCTTTTAACGAATCTGCGCGGCGTTCATCTGCTCCAGGACGATCAATCGTGCAAATGGCGGAATGCCCGTCTGCAATTGCATCACGGATATGATCCGCAGTCTCTGGATAACGTGAAGAGGGAAAGTTCAGCGTATAATCATACGCCGCAGCCGCACTTGCCTTATGTACATCATTTGCCCCCTGCAACAGCGCTGGTGTCGTAATGAATACGACCAGCATCATCACCATCATTACCATTTTCTTCATTCGTTGCACATGATCAGCTCGCTCTCTCATAGGAATGGTTCCAAGCGGCACAAACGGATGTAACAATCATGATGGTGAGATTCTGCTGCACTCTATCTGGAATCTGTTCCCATTTTAAACGATGGAATTTCAAATTTAAATCTTTTTATGTAAAAATGTCCAACTTATGGTGTAAACAACAGTATAAAAATAAGGAAAATCCATCCTTTTCTGCTCGAAGAATCAGCTTGAAAAGGAACAATATTTCCATTTAGCGATACATTAGAGCGCTGATTGTACCTCTCTTTTCCAAAAAATTATAGCTGTCTCTC
Organism: Paenibacillus sp. JQZ6Y-1; assembly: GCF_040719145.1. NCBI lineage: Bacteria > Bacillati > Bacillota > Bacilli > Caryophanales > Paenibacillaceae > Paenibacillus > Paenibacillus kandeliae. Next base: position 1,118,859 of record NZ_JBFDUZ010000001.1, on the reverse strand, counting down.
TCTATTTAACATAGAAGTTACATACAATTTTTATATGCTGCATACTCTTCATTTTCATGCTGATGCGTTGTCAGCGGCGGTTCCTACTAGATACGAATCGGTATTCCATCCTTCATCAATAGCATGTAAACAAAAAAGTGCCCCGCCTGGGATAGGGGCGGGGTGTAGGCAATATCTATATTCAAAAGGGGTATGTACGTATCTTAACCGGGCTAGCTGAAATGAAGCTGATTTTAACCTAAAAATTAGCTTAAAAAGATACTTTTTTTGCAGATTCACGATCAACTACGGGGCTTGAATCGTTAATCATTTACAGGACGTTTGCCGATAACAAACGTATGCCCTGTTCAAAGGCAGGAAAGGAGGAATGCACTCATGGATATCGCTTCTTTGTCCACAGCGCTCAGCCAGAGTTCCGTGTCGCAGGCAGTCGGTTTGAAAGTACTGTCCTTGTCCAAAGACATGGCAGAGCAGCAAGGTCAGCAGATGGCCGACATGATTAAACAGGCTCCTCATCCGACACTGGGAGGCTCACTGGATATTCGCGCGTAATGCTGCAATATACCAGCATAACAATAGAAGCTGCTTGTGCCGTCTGCATGATGGTATGACAGACAGCATCTGTTGGCATGTGTCTCTTTCATCGGGAACAAACGAAATAGCCCCTACTCTATGGAGTGGGGCTATTTCGTTTATCATACCGTAATTATTTCTCAAACTGGTAATGGATCTACCGTAGATGATCAAATGTTGTTCATTTATTGCTCTTGCAGCGCTTGGATTGCCGATTGACCAAAATCAGGATCGGTTTGCAGCTGTTCCAGTGCCTCTCTTGCCTGCGGTATATGACGATGATATCGCAGCAGCGCAAAAGCTGCTGAACGAACCAAAATATACTCCTCACTCTGCACAATCGAGATTGCCAGCTGAATATCCTTAGGCTCGGCGTCCATTGCACCTAGCGCTTCTAGCATCGCAATTTGTACATATTCTTCATCCTGCTCATGCTGCCAGTGATCATGCACAGTCGTGCGAATCAACGGCTTGGATGATTCGTCACTGTACAAACCAAGCACTTTCCAAATCTCGATCCGCAGAATATCATCGCTCTCTGTATCTTGTACTGTAGGCAGCAGTTGTTCTATTTCGTCTAACGATAAAGAAGAATCAATACGTAACAATTCCTGTAAACGCTCATCGGTATTCCATTCCGACCAGTTCTGTAAACGTTGGGACATCTCCATCACCTTCCATACATGGATTGGATGATTCTATACATCGGGATACAGTTCGATCTCGTTAACATCTAGTTAGGCGTTGTCACCAATAACATGAGTATAGACGCAACTGTTATATGGTGAGCAGCTAGATTATGATTCATTACCCGATTCTAGCTCAGCCAGTGCAGTACGCGCCATCGTCTGAATAACTGCATCCTCCATTGGCGGATTATGCAGTCCAGCACGTACATCGCGGTATAGTCGCTCTAGCGGTAGATTTTTGGATAGAGCTGCCCCACCGACGATTTTCATCGCCTTGTCCACCACCTGATTCGCTAGATGTACCGCATTGTATTTGACCAGCCCCACATCTGGACGCAGGTAACGACGCTGCTCTGGCTCGCGATCCCAGCGATCCGCCACATCATACAGCAGCGTCCGCGCTAGGCGTAGCTCGCTCTCGATCTGACCGATCCACTGACGAATATGCGGTAATGTGGCAATCGGCTCATTCAGACTATTCGGCGTATAGTGGGCAGCATAGTTTAGCGCAAAGTCACGCGCAGCATAAGCGATGCCAAGATAACATGCCGGAATATGCAGCATTGTGCCATCGCCGTCGTCATTCACTTTTTTGGATACGCCGGGAATGTACGTCGTCAACAGTTGACGATCTGGGACAAATACATCTTGCAGCACGACATCATGACTGCCTGTCGCCCGCATACCGAGTGTATTCCACGTCTCATCGACGGTAATGCCTTCGCGTGAACGAATCAGAAAATCGCCCACCTCCGCTTGTCCATCTATCCCAGCACTAACGATAAAATCCGTCAGCAGTGGACTCAGCGTGCTGTACGTTTTGCGACCGTTTAGCAACCAGCCACCTTCAGTACGTACGGCTGTCGTTTCTGGACGACCGCCGCGCGTTGGACTTCCCGTGGCACGCTCACTGGCGAATTTGTTGATCATATTCCCATGCGCTACAACATCACGACAAAATTCGGAAAAAGTCGGATCTGGCCAATCGCCCGCTTCACGGAAATGGAGCATCATATGACCGTGCCAACCCGCACTAAGCGCTGTAGACCCGTCGCCACAGGCAATACGCTCCTGTATGATCAACCATTCGTACAGCGATAAGCCGTCGCCGCCATAATCACGACTGACGGTTAACTTGGGATAGCCTGCCCGTTTCAGATCATCAAAATTGTCAAACGGAAAGGAGCCTTCCGCATCGTGCTTGGCTGCACGTTCGGCAAATTTCACTGCTAATTGATCTGCCCACGCTGCCCAATAGGCTTCGCGCTCATTGCGAATAAATGTATCAATGGCTTTGCCAGTCATATTTCATTCCTCCCTCATGCCTATCCACTCTTGTATATACCCATTACACCAATGTTTTTAAAAATCCACTTAACCGCTCCGCTAAGCGTTGATGCCCTGCTTGATTGGGATGCAGCCCATCCGGTATGCCTTGCTCGCCTGTGAAGTACATCTGACGATGCACGGGCAACAAAGGCTGAACCCCTGCAATTTTCCACAGATCACAGCAAGGCAGCGAATAATGCGCAGCCACTTCTCGCACGGCTTCGGCGTAATCACCATATGTTCTTCCTGTAACCGAATTAGGTAAATGCTCGGGCACTGCATCACTTGAGCCATGTGGCGGAGTTACAAAAACGATCAGTTTACTCGGATAAGAGGTAATAAAAAACTCAGCAATATATTTTAACGCTCCGTAAAAGGTATCGGTTTGTTGTGGATCACTATTTATATCGCCAAAATCACCAGTTCCCATGGAAAAATCGTTACGTCCTCCCATGAAAAACAGAATATCCGCCTCATCATTCAATTGATCCAAACGCTCGCACATCGGTTCATGCCCACCACTGGTGACACTACTTCCCGAAATGCCATGATTATCAACCTGCGCAAACCCCAGCTGTTCTCCAACCAGTTCTGGATAGGCGCGCTCTCCCGCTTGCAGCCCATAGCCGAATGTAATGCTATCGCCAAGAAATACTGCTTTTTTGCCTTGATAAAAATCCGTGTTCATCCATCTTCCTCTTTTCTTTATTCGGAGTCATCAATTTCCGTCTTCAATCGCCACCAGAAGTGCTCAAATGAATCGGCAACTGGCACCAATTCCTTTTCATCCATCAACCAGATATAAATCTCACCATAATCCGAGCCTTTCCGTAGGGAGATTAAAAAGCTATTTCCTCCTTGATCATAAGCAAAGGGAAACAAATACTCTAGCTCTGGAAAACATTCTAATAGATCGGCATACAATTGTTCAGCTGGCCGTTTCCCATATCGAATCTCATTAAAGCCGCCAAAGCCAAGCCGCCCCCGCTCCATCCATTCATCCGATAAATATCCACCATTATATTGCAAAAAGTGCTGACGATAAGCAGGTGGAAATACGTTTCCAAGCTGCTGCTCCAGTGCATCCAAATCATGTTTGGTCAATGCTTGCTCACATTGTTCAATCGTAAACATCATCAGTGATCATACACTCCTTTGCTTATGTAGGTTCGTTTATCTATATATCAGTTTCCTCTTTTCTTTATTCAGAGTCATCAATTTCCGTCTTCAATCGCCACCAGAAGTGCTCAAATGAATCAGCAACTGGCACGAATTCCTTTTCTTCCATTATCCAAACATAAATCTCACCATAATCCGAGCCTTCCCGTAGAGAGATCAAAAAGCAATTCCCTCCCTGATCATATGCAAATGGAAACAAATATATTAGCTCTGGGAAGTCTTCCAGCAGATCAGCATACAATTGTTCAGCAGGCCATTTCCCATAGCGAATCGCATTAAAGCCGCCAAAATAAAGCTGCTCCCGCTCCATCCATTCGTCCGATAAATACCCACCATTATATTGTAGAACGTGCTGACGGTACGCGGGCGGAAATACCTTTCCAAGCTGCTGTTCCAGCGCATCCAGATCGTGTTCAGTCAATGCTTGCTCACATTCTTCAATTGTAAACATCATCAGTAATCATACACTCCTTTCCCTATGTAAGTTCGCTTATCTACAGCTTATCTATACCACTCTCATGTATTATATCAGCTTTCTTATGCTCTCCCGCTTGAAGCCCATACCCTAATGGAATACTATCGCCAAAAAACACCGATTTTTTGCCTTCATGAACATGTGTACGCATCCATCTTTCTTTTCTTTATTCGGATTCATCAATTTCCGTCTGCAATCGCCACCAGAAGTGCTCAAATGAATCAGCAACTGGTACCAACTCCTTTTCATCCATCATCCAAATATAAATCTCACCATAATCCGAGCCATCCCGTAGAGAGATCAAAAAGCAATCCCCTCCCTGATCATATGCAAATGGAAACAAATACTCTAGCTCTGGAAAACACTTCAATAGATCAGCATACAATTGTTCGGCTGGTAATTCCCCATATCGAATTTCGTTAAAGCCACCAAAGCCAAGCTGTCCCCGCTCCATCCATTCGTACGATAAATATCCACCGTTATATTGCAAAACGTGCTGACGGTAAGCAGGCGGAAATACCTTTCCAAGCTGCTGCTCCAGCGTATCCAGATCATGTTCGGTCAATGCTTGCTCACATTCTTCAATTGTAAACATCATCAGTGATCATCCCCTCCTTTGCATATGTAGGTTCGCTTGTCTACTGCTTATTTATACCACTATCGTGTATTATATCAGCTTCCTCATATTGAGTGGTACTACCGTAACATACGAAGACCGCAGCTCCCAACATTGGGGCTACGGTCTCGATTCATGCACAGCTATGCGAAAACGATAAACATAGATCAGAGAGGAATACAGTGAATATTTTATCCCTACCTGTCTTCATCTTCGTTCGGTTCAAAAACCATACAGTTACATGTACATGGTATAGACTACTGATCTCTCCAAGATGCCTCTTGACCGAGATTGTATGCGATCGTTGCAGTACCTCTCACATCGGGCTTCACTTGGAACAAACTACCAGCATGCGGCTCGTCAGCATTACCGTCTCCTCGTGCGGTCGTAATATACAGTGTATCCAGATCAGGTCCGCCAAATACACACGATGTCACAGAGGAAGCAGGCACCTCCACTTTGCCAATAATCTCACCACTGGATGGGTTCACGCGTGTGACTTGATTGCCACCCCAACGCGCTACCCATAACATTCCTTCGGCATCAATCGTCATACCATCGGGATAGCCATCACTATCATCCAGCTTTACAACGGCACGACCATCGGCAATATCACCTGTATCCAGATCATAGTCAAATGCGGTGATTGTCAATGTAGGCGTATCGATATAATACAGCGTACGACCATCACTGCTCCATGCTAATCCGTTGGAAGTGGACACCTCATCCAGCAGCAGACGCACATTACCCTGCTGATCCATACTATAGAAGGCTCCCTGCTTTTCCTCACCCTGTAAACTCATTGTGCCTGCCAGCAGTCGACCGACTGGATCGCATTTGCCATCGTTAAAGCGATTGCCGGGGCGCCCCTCCTCTGGATCATGGATTAGCGTTTTGGTGCCAGAAGCCAGCTCAATCCGGTACAATCCGCTTTCCAAGGCAGCAATGACTTCACCGGGGATATACGGCACCACTGCACCGATATGTTCTCCTACTTCCAGTACATCGTCATGACCCGTAGCAGGATCGTATTGATGCAAAATAAAGCCTTCAATATCGACCCATAGCAGCTTGCCGCTCTGGGCATCCCATGATGGACCCTCGCCCAACTTGGCGCGTGCATCCAGTACAAGTTCCGCTTGATATGTCTTCATGCCATTCCTCCTTGACCGTATATAGGATGATATTATGGACAGTACATGAGAGCATTGTACTATTCGAACAACGCATGTTGAACGATACGCTGTATGGTGCGCGATATAGCGCACGTATTATTGACCGCGGCTCCAATCGTAATCGACAGCTTTCAAAAAGGCGCGCGCCAAAATCATATGACCTTTGGTATTCGGGTGTACATGATCCCAACCATGTGATAAAGAGGCAGGGTAGATATGCTGACCAACCGCATCAAAGGCAGCCTGCGTATCCACAACCGGTACACCAGCTTCCGCACCAATACGTTTCACAGCCTCACCGTAGACATCCATGGTGGCGCGCATCGGGTCTTCTACTGTTGTGCTCAGATAGTATGGAGTCAGCAATACCAAGCCTTTAACTTTGGGTATGGTCTGTTCGACTAGTCTGCGCAGTGTCTGCTCGTATTCTTCCAAATATACATGCTCTGACGGATTCGCAGGACGGTCAAACTGACGCCATACATCGTTAATACCAATCATAATGGATACCCAGTCTGGGGAATGCGCAAACACGTCTTCTTGCCAGCGTGCTTCGAGATCGCGTACACGGTCCCCGCTTGTTCCGGTATTTAGCACTCGCAGATTATATTCTGGGTATGCTGCTAGCAGCAGTGCCTCTACCAGAGCGACATAGCCATCTCCAATCGCCCAATGCTCGCCTACTGGACGAGCACGTCCGCAGTCCGTGACAGAATCACCAATCATTAACAGTACGTCATTTTTCTCGATTTTCATCTCTTCCAGCTCCTTTACATATAGAACTGCTTCCAGACGAAGCAGTTTGTCTAGATGATCGAAAGATCATACATAGAGGTAATGTACGTATTTCATTACAAAAAAAGGAAACCCTATAATCAAGCGTACGTTGTCTTACCAGCCCTGACGATGCAGCCAAGCAATACAGCGCTCTGTCCAATCGCCCATGACCGGATGATCAAGCGCCAGTCCTGCACCATGACCACCATGCTCATACACATGCAGCTCAAACGGAACTCCATGCTCCTCCAATGCCAGCGCCATCCGTAGACTGTTTTGGACAGGCACCAGATCATCGTCGGATGTGTGCCATATAAAGGTCGGTGGTGTCAGCGACGTCACCTGCTGCTCCGCACTGGCACCAGTAACGATCTCTATCGGCGCATCGGGACCAATCAGCGATAACCGCGAGCCTTCATGACCGTAGTCATTCATCGTAATAACGGGATAGCACAGGATCATCAGATCGGGGCGCGAACTGACCTCACGATGCAGACTATTCAGTAGCTTGGTCTCCTGCTTCGTAAATACAGTGCCTGTCATCGCTGCCAAATGACCACCTGCGGAAAAGCCCAGAATCCCGATACGTGATGGATCAATCCCATATTCAGCAGCATTGGCACGTACATGGCGAATCGCTGCTTGCCCGTCTTCTAGCGGGGTACGACGGTGTCGCGGAGATAACCGATATTGCAGTACAAAGGCTGAGATATGATTGGCATTCAGCCATTCTGCTACCGGTCCACCTTCATGATCTGCACGACATTCATACCCGCCACCGGGCAGCACAATGACCGCACTGCGAGCATCTGGCACCAGATACGGCTGCAAATACGGACGTTCTCCCTGATCATCCACAACAGATGAATCGTGAATCCAAATGTTCTCCATCGTATGTATAGCCTCCATTCTATGCAACTAGACAAGCCCCGACATAGGAGCCGGGGCAGCCGTATTCTCCAAACGTTTACATTGTAAGCGCTTTAGAGAATGGATTCAATCCTAAATGTACAGAAGACGGATAACAGCAGGTACACACCGGAATCGTTTTGGACACAATTGTTAGCTGACTCCCTACCATTCTGTTCCTGCTCCTGATGCGGTACCTATATTCATTTGATGATTGATTTTATCTCATCACGTCCACAGAATGGATTCCTCTGATGGATCAAACAAAAGCCGCAGCGATCAATACAGATTGCGGAACTGCTCTGGTGTTACGCCTTCCAGACGACGGAATGTAGCGACAAAGTGACTGGAATCGCGGAATCCAACCTGACCGGATACTTCTTTAATCGTCATACGTGGATACAGGGTCATCAGTTCTTTCGCTTTGCGCAGGCGCAACAGAATAAAATAGGCATATGCCGTCATGCCGAATGTTTGACGGAATAAAGTATTCAGATGACGTGCACTGACTCCAACCTGAAGCGCCATATCCTCTAGACCGATATTCGGATCATCATAATGGGCTTCCATAAAGCTCATTAACGGTGCCAGACGCTCTACAGTATGCGATAGCGATGGCAGATTGTTCACACGACCATGTTTTTTGAGCAGTGTCAGAAAGCGATATAAATCGGCACTGGTATCCAAGCCAGACAAATCGCGATTGCTACGAATCTCACCCAGCAGATTGCCAGCAAAGAATTCGAGTTCGCAATCCCGATCCCACTCGTAATAGGCAGAATGGGACAAACCAAATGTAGAGAGCAGCGCCAGCGATTGTGGACCACCGAATGTCACATACGTCGTCTCCCAAATCCCACTAATCGGACGATAGCTGTGTGCGTCGCGCGGAGCAAGCAATACCCCGGAACCAGCTCTGACATTGTAGCGTGCACCACCGAATGTAAATTCACCTTCGCCACGTACCGTTTGCAGCCAATGATAGCACGGATACCCGTCTGGACGATCAATCGCTTCTTGATCGGTATTCTCCCCAATGCTCTCCATATGAATCGGCAGTTGCAGGTCCTTCAGCTCGCTAAAAAAGCGGCGATGTGGATTGGTAACGTACATGATCATTCACATCCTATATCCGTATTTTTATATCAGAGAAGCATTATCTTATATTTTACAAGGTTTTGTTATGGTTTAACATAGAATTATTCTTATACAAGGAGTGACAACATTGATCAGCAGCAAACTTCCCAAAATCTTTTATGGCGGCGACTACAATCCCGAACAATGGGATCACCAGACTCATCTTGAAGATCTGGAGCTGTTTCAACAGGCCGGAATCGACATTGCAACTTTAAACGTGTTTTCATGGGCGCGCAATCAGCCAGATGAGCTTACATACCAGTTTGAATGGCTGGACGATATGATCAACAGCCTTTATGAAAACGGTATCTTCACCTGTCTGGCAACAAGCACTGGTGCGCATCCGGCATGGATGGCGACTCGTTATCCCGATATTCTGCGTACCGATAAGGATGGACGCAAGCGTAAATTCGGCGGACGCCATAATTCCTGTCCGAATAGCCCGACGTATCGTACCTATTCGACGGAGATTGCTCGCCGTCTAGCAGAGCGCTACCGTGAGCATCCGGCAGTTATCGTCTGGCATATTTCCAACGAGTATGGCGGCGAATGCTATTGCGACAATTGCGAAAAGGCATTTCGCGTCTGGCTGAAGCAGCGCTACGGGACGATTGAAGCCGTCAACCAAGCATGGAATACCGGCTTCTGGGGTCATACCTTTTACGATTGGGACGAGATCGTTGTACCGGACAATCGCAGTGAGGAATGGGGTGATAACAATTCCAGCTTTCAAGGTATTTCGCTTGATTACGCTCGCTTCAATTCCGACAGTATGCTGGACTGCTACCGTCTGGAATACGATGCTATCCGCTCCGCTATTCCAGATGCGCTCATTACAACGAACCTGATGGGCTTTTACAAGCCGCTGGATTATTTCAAATGGGCTAAGTATATGGACATCGTCTCTTGGGATAACTATCCGGGTCTGAAAACGCCTATTAGCTTTACCGCACTCGCTCATGATCTGATGCGCGGCATCAAGAACGGTGAGCCATTCATGCTGATGGAGCAGACGCCAAGCCAGCAAAACTGGCAGCCGTATAACTCACTCAAGCGTCCGGGCGTCATGCGACTGTGGAGTTATCAGGCGGTTGCCCACGGCGCCGATACAGTCATGTTCTTCCAGCTGCGTCGCTCGGTTGGAGCATGCGAGAAATTCCACGGCGCTGTGATCGAGCACGTCGGGCATGGCAATACTCGCGTGTTTCGTGAAACCAGTTCACTTGGTCACGAGCTGCAACATCTCGGTGAACAGCTGCTGGATTCGCGTATCGAAGCCAAAGTAGCGATTCTGTTCGACTGGGAAAACTGGTGGGCGGTTGAGAAGTCCAGCGGGCCGACCGTTGCCCTGAACTACGTCGAGCAGATTCATAAGTATTATAAAGCGTTTTACGACCGCAATGTGCAGGTGGATATCGTCGGCGTTGATGCCGATCTGAGCCATTATGAACTGGTCATCGCGCCTGTACTGTATATGGTCAAGCCGGGCCTTGCAGCCAAGCTGGAGCATTTTACGGAACAGGGCGGCACCTTCGTCACCACCTTCTTTAGCGGGATTGTCAACGAGAATGATCTCGTGACACTCGGCGGCTATCCGGGCGAGCTACGCAAGCTGCTGGGCATCTGGGTCGAAGAGATTGATGCGCTTCTGCCAACAATGCACAACTCCATCGTACTCAAGGATCAGCTCGGTTCGCTGCAAGGTAGCTATTCCTGCGGCATGCTGTGCGATCTGCTGCATACAGAAGGTGCCGAGGTGCTGGCAGAATACGGCGATGACTTTTACAAAGGCATGCCAGTGCTGACGCGTAACACATTCGGTCGGGGTGAAGCATGGTATATCGCTTCTGATGGTGAAGAATCATTCATCGCTGGTCTGATGGAGCATCTGTCAGAACAGAAGCAGATCCAGCCGGTATTGGATACGCCAGCGGGTGTAGAAGCCGGTCGTCGGATCAAGGATGGTCAAGCGTTCCTGTTCTTGCTGAATCACAACGCCGAAGCGGCCACCGTGGAGCTAAACTCCACAACAACCGTCAATATGTTGGATGATCAGCCGGTGGATTCCTCCATTGAAATCCTGGGTCACGGAACAGTGATTTTAGCTGTAAAATAATGCCATACATCACTATCCATATTGTAACATGAAAATAGCGATACGTAAATGTAGAAAAACACATTTTACGTATCGCTATTTTTGTCGAATTTGCTCAAATAAACCATGATTTCGTGACATTTATCAAAATGATGTCGAGTGCCGTATTCTCATATCTGATATATCCTCGTATGCCTTATTAATCAAAAGGGCTTCCCTTCCAGCTCACCGAACGATTGCCATTCAGTACATCTACTGTCCAATGCCCGGTCGGCCAGCTCTCTCCTTGAATCGGTCGCAGCAATTCCAGCACTTCTGTTAGCAACACTTCATTTAGCGGCTGCGAAGCATATGCCAGATTGGCAGCCAATTCCTCGGAGCTTGCCGTTCCTACAATGGTTGTCGCCAGTCGCGGATTGGATAGCGCATACTGGACAGCGAGTTGAGGCAGACTGCTACCGTGTTCTGCACAATGTATAGCAGCCTGCTGACATAACCGACGTACCGTTTCCGAAGCGGGATGCCACGATGCTGGTCCTTTGTCAGACAGCAATCCCATCGATAGCGGAGCAGCATTCATTATACCTACACCACGCTGCTCCAATAGCGGCAGCAATTGCGCTAGCGTCGAATCATGTAATGTATAATGACAGTACGATAGGATTACATCCAAATCCGTATGCTCCAGCACCATTCGGTATCCGTCAAGGGGCAGACACGATACGCCATAATAGCGAATGATGCCTTCCTGCTTGAGCTGTTGCAGCGCTGGAATACCTTCTTCCAACACGGTATGCAAGTCGCCAAATTCAATATCGTGCAGCAGTACAATATCCGCATAATCGGTACCCAGACGCTCTAGACTCTCATGCACACTGCGTAGGATTCGTTGATGGGAAAAGTCAAATTCCTGATCACCATAACGACCCGCCTTGGTGCACAATACATACCGATCACGCGCGATACCATGCAGTGCCTGTCCCAGCATTTGCTCCGAACGGGTAATGCCATAATATGGCGAGGTATCGACCAGATTGATCCCTTGATCCAGCGCTTCATGGACCATCCTTACACCCTGCTGCTCGTCCACATGACCGTATACCTGACCCAGCGGAGCGGCTCCCAGACTGAGCGGTGACAGCTCCAATCCTGTTTTGCCCAACGGACGCCGTTTTATCATTGCTTCAACGGGCATACATTTGCTCCCTTCGGTTTGTACCTGTGAGATGCTGCTTCAGATTTCCTTTTATTTATTACCTGCTGGCTTCTGTATGAGAGATGGTTACATAGGGATCATTTTGATTTTCCCATTTCCATCCTCATTCACATCCACTACCTTCACTTCCATATTTTAAAATGAAGTCTTGAATTTTACAATATAACGCCATCTTTAAAAATGGCAATTTCGCGGAATCCGTGACGCTCGCTGTTCGTCTGGCGGCGACCAGAAGCCAGCTCTACAATCTGTTCCAGCAGATCAAGCGCCACCTGCTCCATCTCACGACCTTCCAGCAATTGTCCCGCATTGTAATCGATCCAATGCTTTTTACGATTGGCAAGATCAGATTGAGTAGCGATCTTCACCGTTGGCACTGGACCACCAAATGGCGTACCGCGCCCCGTTGTGAATAGCACGATATGCGCGCCAGCTGCTGACAATGCGGTAACAGAGACGAGATCATTGCCTGGTGCTTCCACAATATTCAGCCCCGGACGATGCACACGCTGACCATATCGCAGCACATCCACCACCTGCGAATGACCACCCTTTTGAGTACAGCCAAGTGATTTTTCTTCCAGTGTAGTAATACCGCCTGCCTTGTTGCCAGGGGATGGATTCTCGTAAATATTTTGCCCGTGGTTGACAAAATACTGCTTGAAGCCGTTGATCAGCTCTACCATCTGCCCGAAAATATGATCATCCGACGAGCGATTCATCAAAATCGTCTCTGCGCCGAACATCTCAGGCACCTCCGTTAGAATCGCGGTGCCACCTGCGGATACGAGCAGATCCGCTACTTCACCGACGAGTGGGTTCGCAGTAATACCGGATAGTCCATCCGAACCTCCACATTTTAGACCGATCTTTAATTTGGACAAAGGTAAGGGCTGACGTTGCTCCTGCTCTGCCTGCGATACCAATTCTTCCAAATACCCCATGCCCGCTTCCATCTCATCATCTTCCTCTTGGGCTTTCAGATAGCGGATTTTGCCAGCATATTCCGGTGGAATACCAGCAGCGAAGGACTCGATCTGGTTATTTTCACAGCCCAGACCGATAACCAGCACACCAGCCGCATTTGGATGTAAAACGAGCGAGGTAAGCAATTGACGCGTGTACTCTAGATCATCGCCCAGCTGCGAGCAGCCAAACGGATGTGGGAAATGATACACACCATCTACACGACCAGCCATCTGCATATGGGCAGTGCGGGCAAGTGCTTCACAAATTTTGTTAATGCAGCCGACCGTATTAATAATCCAGATTTCATTGCGAATACCGGCTTCGCCATTCGGTCGCAAATAGCCGTCAAACTGCTGCAAATGTGCTGGAATGCTTCGTGGCTGCCAGCTATGCTCTGGCTGATATTCGTAATCGAGCGTACCAGACAGACCGGTATGCAGATTGTGACTGTGAATCCATTGTCCCGGTTTAATATCAGCGGTCGCCTTGCCAATGGAAAAGCCATATTTGATCACATCTTGCCCAGACGGAATCGGATGCACCGCTACTTTGTGACCGCGCGGCACGGAATCGGTTATAGTGAGCACCTGTCCATTGTCTAATAGCAGCGTATCGCCCGGCTCCATATCCCGCAATGCAATTACAACATCATCCTGTTTTTGAATAGCAATATAATCGCGAATCATTGTATTCATGACCATTGCGCCCCCATATGATTAAGATTAAATGTAATTTGCTCCGCCAACCCCGGAATCTGTGTCAAATCCTCCTGCCAGATCACGGTATCGCTCAATATTTGTAAGACCACATCTTGCGTATTGACCTGACAATCCTGCTCTGTTACTGGATGGCTGGACTGCCAATAGGAAGATAATCGTTGCAACCACTCTGGATTGTCGCGGATTTCCAGCGGTTGACCTTCCAATGTCAGACTGCGGAAGGAGGTCTGCCCGCTCTGCTCCACCGGTTGCACCTTATACAGCAGCAGCAATGCGGATAAACTCCGTACGATCTGCTGTGGCAATTGCTGTTGTTTTTCTGTATACGCTTTCAGTATTGGTAATAGACGCGCCTGACATTTACTCAAGCTATTCATGGCAATATCCAGCAGCCGATGCTCTAGATACGGATTATAAAATCGTTCAAATGTCTCGTCCGCATACCGCTGCAATTCTTCCGACGGTAATCCCAACGATGGAATCACTTCCTCAGCGATGGTCTGCTTCACCCAACTGCCAAGCTGCTCGTCCTCCATCAATTGACGCACCGTGCTCTTGCCATACAACAGACCGACCGGCATCATCAAGGTATGCGCACCGTTCAGAATGTGCACCTTGCGCTGACGATACGGCGCGAGATCTTGCACCCATTTTACATTCAACCCAGATTGTACGAACGGCAGACGCTGATCCAATGAAGCATCCCCCTGAATGACCCAAATATAATACGGCTCCGCCGAGGTCAAAAACTGATCCTCATACCCCCAGCTATTGGTGAGACGTGCATATTCATTCGGCTCCGGCATCCCCGTGACAATACGATCCACCAAATTGTTCAAAAATAGCTGATGCTGCTCTACCCATTCGCAAAAGTCTTCGCCAAAGCCGAATTCGCGCGCGTAGCGTAGCACAAAGCTTTTGAGTAGATCGCCGTTATTCTCTACCAACTCGCATGGCAGAATCATCAAGCCTCGCTTCGGATCAGCGCCAAACTTCTCAAATCGTCGCTGCAAAAAGACCGTCAATCGCGCTGGAAAATTCACAATGTGCTGCCCGGGCACATATTCCAGCTCCACATATGTTAACCCTGCCTCTGTCGTATTGGACACGACCACATCCAGCGATTCCAATTCTGCAAGCTGCAAAAAGCTTTCCCACTCCTCATATGGATTCACATAATCGCGGAATACAGAAATTAGCTGACGCTTTTCCACCTTTTCGCCATGCTGTAATCCTTGTTGCAATAAAGTGTAGAGACCTTCCTGATTCGCCATCTTTTCCAGTCGATGTGCGCCACGCGGAGTAGCGGGCGTTAAAACGACGCTGCCGTGATACTTGCCGCTGGCATTCATCTCGTGAATCATCCAGTCCACAAACCCACGCAGGAAATTGCCATCGCCAATCTGCAATATTTTGAGCGGCTGCTGCCGGATCACTTCATGCTGGCGCCGTTCGTTCTCGCCCGTTAGATGGGAACGCAGTAGCGGCTGTGTTTTGCTCATTGTCATGGATTACCCTCCGTTGAATGGTATAAGGTTCGTTACTATGTTGTTTTCAATAATGTTAACGTGAACATTTTATAACAAAAGCATTTCTTGCCACATATTGTAACATCATTTACACTAAAATGGTGTAAAAAAACTACATAATTTTAAAAAGAGATCATGTACGCCGATGGTTGTACCGATAGGAGCAAAGAAGGGGGCTTATCCATGACAACAGAGCCAGAATACATTCATTATGTCCGTACGCATATTGATGATATATATAACGATCTACACTCACGCGTGTTATTCTTGACGGTTGCTGATGGTATTCCCGCTGATATGCTGGGAAGTAATGAAGGCATTCCTGAATCGCTGTTGGAGGATGACGATTGGGCTGTTTGGAAGCCAGTGCCCTCTTCGATCTCTGTGACACAAGTGAATCAGTTAGAACAGGAGTATCGATTACAGCTTCCTCCATTATACCGAGCTTTTCTACAGGCATATCATCTGCTGGAATGGCAGTTTCCAAACGTTGAATCAAATGGGGACATGTCAGCAAGCTGCAACTCCTTTCTGTTCCCCTCCTTGGCTACCAACCGCGGTTTGTCGGCTATACGAGAGCTAATGGAGCAATGGCGTGAGTTGATCGAGGCGGGATATATCCCATTTGCCATTGGCGAAGATGGACAAGGGGTCGTCTGTTTTGATACAGAACAGCGCGATGAACATGGAGATTGCCACATTGTGTGGATTACATGGGATGCGCTGCCGGAACGAAATGATGAATCGGTATCCCTACGTGCGCAATGGGAACCTCATATGGAGCCGCTTTTCCTTTCTTTTGAAAAGATGTGGGATACGGTTGTTCGCAAGCGTATACGGAAGTGAATGTGAATATGGAGGAGTACGATGAGTAAAATTTTTATCTTTTCCATTCTGTGGTGGCTACTCGGCAATCCGTTTCTAGCGCTGATTGTGATGCTTGTGATCATTTATGTGCTGGATCGTCGGTTTGTCGGCATTTTCCCTAGCTTTGTGAAACCACTCAAACGCATGAGCCGAATTCGAGCCTTACGTCGGCAAGCAGACAACAGTCCAAGTGATATGTCGGCGCGTTATGACCTAGCACGCCTGCTGCTGGAACGTCGCCGGTATGGGGAAGCTCGGCAATGGCTAGAGCAAATACGTCATGCGTATGAGGATTCTGCCGAGTATTGGGATGATCTCGGCACAGCATTACTGCATACGGGTGATGCAACAACTGGAGAACAGTATATCTTAAAAGCACTAGAGCTGAATCCTAGAGTGAAATATGGTGAGCCGTATCTGCGACTGGCGAGTCACTACGCACGTCATGATCAGCAAAAGGCACTACAGGTACTGGAACAATTCCGTAATATTCAATCCTCCTCGTGCCGCGCTTACTATATGCTTGGTCAGTTGGATCGCTCATTAGGACGTGAGCAGGAAGCCAAGCAATCGTTCCGCGAAGCGGTTAATGTCTACCGTTCCCTACCCAAATACAAAAAGCGCAGCGAACGCGGGTGGGCAATCCGCAGCTGGCTACGCAGTCTGGTGTGATATTGTTTTTAAGCGTTATGATCTTATGTATTATGTTTTCCTATGTTAGGATTGGATACTACGATACAATCATTCTGTTCCATTCCAAGCACCAGTATCCAATCGATAAAAAAAGAGGTGGGCATCTGTAGTATGCCCACCTCTTTGCTTTTTAATTCGTATCCTCATATCCAAAAATCCGGCGGCTGACTGCTTTGAGCAGAGGACCGCTTTGTTTATACCAATTCAAGCCCTCATCCAGTCGCTTCGCTTGCGAAATGACTACATCCGCCTGATCAATGCCTTCAAAGTATCGACTCAAGAAGTGCATAAATACATCCATCCGCCGCAGCAGAATGAGTAGCGGCAAGCGCACCGCCTCCGCTTCTGTTAGCCGAACGACAGAGGCATAGCCTTTGAGAAAAGCCGTACACCGACGTTCGTCACCGGCACTCCATTCCATGCTGGTCAGCATATCAGACAGACACACCGCTGGTTCCATTGCACGAAGATCTCGTGTAACAAATTCAAAATCAAGAATCGCTGTAATCTGTCCATCTTCCGCTTGCAGCATATTCGACGCATTCAGATCGCCGTGAATGAGCTGATGCGGCAGAGAAGCGAGTCGGGCAATACGCACCAGCTGTTCGCCAAGACGCTCACCGATTCGGTTCAATGTCTCACGAATACAAGCAAAGTCCTCTGGTGGATTGGCGCAAAAGGCTTCCAATCTGCCCGGACTACATAACGGATACGATTGACCAAGACGATAATACGGCGGATACACTGGATGCAGATCAATATCGATCTGCGACAGTGCTGCTGACAAGCGTCCTGCCGTTTTACCAAATTGAAATAGCTGTTCATCGGTTACCAGCTCTGGATTGCTTCCATCCATATAGTGAAATAAAGCCGCCAGACGACCACCTTGCTCGCCGGGCTGCTGATTCGGTTCAGCTACATAGATGGTGTTGCCATTCTGATCGCGCACCGGCTTGGGAATCGCCAGATCGGTCAGTACTTCCGGCAGTGTAAACAGCACCTCATGCTCATACCGTACCTTGTCCGGTTCCCGATGCGTTTCATAGCGGCGCAGCACATAACGCTGTGAGGCATGATCAATAAACATTGTTGTGTTGTTCATGCCGCCTTTGCCTTCAACCATATGCCAATTCCCTGATGGGAAATAGTGATCTGCTAGTTGTTCCATATCATTCATTGCTTCGCGTTCCAAAGATTCCCCTCCTTGTTGCCTTTCATCTTGCGGGTATAGGGAAGGGAAATGCCGGATGGCGAGGTACTGCCTGTGCCATCCAGTCGTGTTACAGGTCAGATTTCAATCGTATGCCATGATTCCAGCAGCCTGCTTGCGCTCCCCCAGCCGCTTGTATGGTGACAGATTGCACATCCAATCTGTAGTGTTTATGATACGTCCTATTTGACAATTCAGACAAAAAAGGACGTTCCCCTTTTCCTTCATCCAGCTATTCAGCCTGTTCCGGTAAGTATTCGCCGAAAGCACCGCCGCTTCCTGCCATATATGCAAAATCCGGTCATGCGCCCTCGTACTGATTTTGGCTGTCGATACGTTAAACAGAAGAATCAGTCGGCGCCAAAGCTATATGATACCACGAACCGACGGCTGTGAACACTTTTTCATGGTGAAGCAGAAAAGATAATCGTTAGATGCTGGATACGACATGCTATTGTACGACTGTATCTATATCTAGATCGGTATATGACTGCCCCGTCATAACAGTTAGGATCAAAAAGAAAAGCACCGATTGAGGGGATTTGCCGATGATATAGGGACTGAATCGTCCTTCCATCGTCAGTGGTGCCTCACGGTGCTTAGATCTATTACGTGTATCCATCCTATAGCAACATACAAATTCATTACTTCCTATAACATTTCAGCAGAAAAGTGAATGTGTCATTGTAGCATTATGAAAGAAGAAGTGGATTATTTACTCCCTGTTTGCAGGGCATCAGCTGCCGAGGATACGGTGGGAATCTGACGACTGCATTTGTCCGCTGCGCTCTCCACCGCCCGCAAAATGCCGCCATAGCCAGTACAACGACACAGATTGCCGCACAATCCTTCTTTGACCTGCTGCTCATCTGGCTGCGGATAGCGATGTAGCAAGGCGGTCGTAGAGATGATCATGCCAGGCGTACAGTATCCACATTGAAATCCGCCTTCTTCTAAAAAAGCTTCCTGCACTGGATGCAGTTCCTGCGGCGATGCTCCATGCAATCCTTCAATCGTCGTGATCTCCGCTCCGCTGCACTGATATGCCATCGTCAGACACGAGTTGACTGGTTCGCCATCTATCAGTACCATACACGCACCACAGCGTCCAATTTCGCAGGATACTTTGGTACCAGTTAGATCCAGATCGGCGCGTAAAATATCTAGTAGACGGCGCGACGGGTTCACTGTCAATTGTTGCGTTTCTCCATTAATGACTGCTGTCCAATTCATATCCGTTGTTTTTGTCATGTGCTGACTCCTTCCTGCTGACGCATACGAACCGGCTGAATCAATTGCTCGCGCGGTACTGGCAAATGATTGACCCAGATGCCCACCGCCTGCCGAATTGCCGCTGTGATTGCTGGTGCAAGTGCAACCGAACCGATCTCACCAATCCCGCGCGGACCGAATGGATCATTGTCCGGCAAATCCTCAATTACTTCTACTTCCAGCGAGCTGTGCATATCCTGAATAGTTGGAATTATATAGGTATCCATATTTTTCGTCATATAATGCCCATCTTGCATCAGCGCATCCTCGGTTAATGTAAAGCCAAGCGCCATCACGCTACCGCCTTCAATCTGCCCGATAAACCCCATCGGATTGATGACTGGTCCAGCGGCAACGGTATGGTACGTATCCAACAGCTTGACATTGCCGGTTAGCGTATTCACTTCCACCTCAGCAGCTACACCCGCATACGTATATAGAAAATGTCCGCCAACCACTTCGTCCGGTGTAGTCGGATACGAAAATTCGGTGTCAAACATCAATTCTTCCGATGTACTCGTCGCTACAATTTCCCGATAGTTCAGCACAAATTCCGCATCTGATGATAACGGGGTTCCTTTGTAAGTTGTCTGAACCTGCCCTGCTGCTTGTCGCCAGATTCCCTGCGGTCCAGTTGTTAATTGTTCCAGCGGTACGCCGGTCAACTCGTGCGCTTTGTACAGAATCGTCTCCAAAAAAGGGACCTTCAAGCGCTGTAATGCCATCCACGCCATCGTAGTCGAGCGAGACGCAGTACTGGAACCGCTATGCGGCACTTTGTCTGTATCACCGATCACGATATGAATATCGGATGATTGGCATTGAAACAGATCGATCAGCATGATCTCCATAGTAGCGATCAAGCCTTGTCCAAATTCCTCATAACTAAAGGCAACTTCGATCTGACCATCTGCATTGAGACTTAGCCGTCCGCCTGCGGGATCGTCGATACCGTAACCAAGCCCAGCTCCGTGCATCGCCAAGGCAGCCCCAATTCCACGTTTGATCCACGGTGGCTGCTGATCGTTATCCAGCTTCAGCTGACTGCGGCGTTGCCACAGCTTGGAATGCTCCAACGTCTCCATAACTTGCTCTAATCCATTCGTTTCCCAGATTTGCTGTTGCAAAGGTCCAGGATCGGTGGAGTGACGGCGGTTCAATTCTCGAAATTCCCACGGGTCCATCTGAATCAGCTCTGCTAGTCGATCCATCTGCCCTTCCATCGCAAAGATCGCCTGATTGCCACCAAAGCCGCGGAATTCACCGGAGACTCCATTGTTCGTATAGACCGACACACCTTCTACATCCACATGCTCAATCCGGTAAGGTCCCATACAATGCTCTGTGGCAAAATTCAGCACGGGTGCTCCCAGCGTAGCATATGCCCCTGTATCGGCAACGATGCGAACCCGATGCGCCAGTACATGACCATGTTCATCCATTCCCGTCTCCATCTCAATCTTCATCGGATGACGCTTCAAGCCCGCGCGTACCGATTCCTTGCGCGAGTTGTGCATTTTGACTGGACGTCCACTTTTCAGTGCAAGCAATGAACCGTAAGGCTGCACATTCAACTCATCTTTACCGCCAAAGGAACCACCGATGGGACTGGAAATAACACGAATACGCTCCTCTTCCCAATCGAGAATGCGAGCAATCTGCATCCGATCCTTGTATCCATGCTGGGTCGGTGCATAGACGGTCAGTCTGCCATCCGGTTCCGGTATGAACAAACCACCTTCCGTTTCCATATACGCGTGCATCTGACGCGGTGTGCTGTATTCCTGTTTAACCACATATGCGCAGCGCTTCAATGCCGTATCGGTATCACCATATTTGACAGCGGTGCGATGCAGCACATTACCTTGCGGATGCAGACGCGGCGCAGACTCCTCCAAGGCACGCAGTGGATCGGTCAGCGTCTCCAGCACCTCGTATTCAACAGCAATCAGGGATAGAGCATGCTCGGCAATATCCGGTGATTCCGCTGCTATTGCCGCGATAGCATCACCGATATAACGCACCCGGTCTTCGCATAGCGCAGGCTGATCCGGTGTGGCGATGCCAAAGCGATTTAAGCCTGGCACATCATGGTGCGTAATGACAGCAATCACACCCGGATACTGCTCCGCTGCCGATGTATCGAGCGATACAATGCGTGCATGTGGATGTTCACTGCGCAGCACACGTCCATATAACATATGTTCAGCGGTCATATCGGTCAGATAACGCAGCTCGCCTGTGACCTTTTCTTTGCCGTCCCGGCGTTTACGCCAGCGTTCCCCGCTATTCTCACGATTCAGCAGCATAAACGGTTACCCCCTTTTCTCCATTGCCTGAATACTTTCCCACAGTCCTGCTGCCAGCAGATTGCCAGCGCTGCGCTGACGGTACGTATCTGCTGCAAAGGGATCGCTATAGCTGACAAACTCCGCTGTAACCATCTCTGCCAGTGACGTAGTAATAGATGGATCATACACTTGACCTTCCAGCCATTGCTCACATGTATACAATCGCATGCCTAAACCGGAGCCACCACCTGCCGCCATACGCACATGCAGCAAGCGTCCATCCTCCCCCATCCATGCTCGAAATGCTACCGTGACAAGCGATGGCGTAAACGCTTCGCGTCGTCCTAACTTGCGGAAAAAGCCTAGTTCCTGCCATGTATCTCCGTACGAATCGCTCCAACGCTGCACACTTGCACTATCCTGCATACCGCCAGCAGACAGCATGTGCATCTCATCACGCTGTAATCTGATGAATGGATCGTGACTCATATCATGTTGCATTTCATTCCATCGCGCTTTAGCAGTCGATCCATTCTCCAAATGAAAATCATCTATATTGGCAACGATATCTGTTGCCGCAGATACAGGTTCTTTTGGAATATGAATACCGAGCAATACCGCCTGTGTATGTTTCTGACCAGTCCGTAGTTGCTCCATCCAATCAACGGCTGGCTGTTCCTGTATACCTTGCGCTTGCTCCGAATCTGCCCATACCAGTATCGCATGATGTACAAGCAATGCTGGCAGTGCGTCCCCTACAGCGGACGCAATATTACCACCGATGGTCGCCAAATGACGGATCGAGGGTGCGGCGATATGCTTGCAGGCACTATACAAAACAGGTGCATATCGTTCTACTTGTTCATGAATACCGACTTGTTTTAGCGATGCCAGTGCTCCGATCCATAGGCTATCGGTATGCTCCTGAATGTCAGCGATGCCGGGCAAAGTATCCAATCGAATCATATGCTGTGGAAAAGCAGCCACTCCATTTTCCCATTGCGTACGCAGCAATGTGCCACCTGCTACGTATACCGCCGCTGCTCCATAGGTTTGTTTTAACTGTACTGCTTCTGCGGCATCTGTCGGTTCCCACACAATTGGTCCGCGATTCGCCGCTTCCTCTCTCTGCTGTATGCTCATGATGACACCTCCGTATGGCTCCCATTTTTGAATATTGAACCTATATTATCGGAGAGTGTTTTTCATGTCAACTAAATTGACTTTAGTTTGTAGAAAATATAAATATGATCGGTTATTTTTGTTTCTCTATACTATTTTTGATGCTTATACGACAATAATCATTACTTATCAATCTATATATACAAAAGAATAACGCTTCAATACTATTCATCATGTTGCCTACTAAATATATATGTAATATTTAATAACACAAAAAAGTCTGAATATACGTATTCCAGACTTTTCAGCGGTTTTGACTATCAAGTTTGAATTCCATGTTAATTTGCTTCATCTGATCGCCGTTTATCCGCAGTAGATTGCGTTTCCAGATGAAGGCGGATTTGGGCTAACGCTTCTGGTGTGTCCGCATCCCAAAATGCGTAAGCAGGCAGCTGGATAACAGCACCATGCAAATGCTCGGAAGACAGCAGCTTGCGTGCGCCCTGATCGCCTTGCAATTGCTCCAATTGTTGCCAAGCAGAGGGGGAAAATACAATCGGAGGCATCGCCGTTTTGCCATCGGAAGCAGCTACATAATCAAGCTGCGGCTGCTTGATCGCATACTGCGTGAGCTGATGTAGATGCTCCGCTGCAATCAATGGCTGATCTGCCAGCATAATCAGGACATGCGAAGCTCCTATGCTGGATATATGCTGCATCCCTGTACGAATCGAGTACGACATGCCTTGCTCCGCTTGTTCACAGACGACAATTTGCAAACGTCCGCCGCTCTGTTGTTGCCATTGCTGACATTCGGCAATCCAATCTGCGGATGAATAAGGTGCCAATACAATCACAACGAAGTCTATCGATTCCTTCGCCATGATTGCCGACAGTACAGTACCACCTATAGTGATTGGACGCACAGGATCAACATGAGCTGCCGTTTGCGGAACTGTAGAGGATGAGTCGTTCTGTAATACCAAAGGCAGGGAAAGTTTATCCCTGCCCATGCGACTACTTTTACCAGCTGCCAGTACGAGTGCGGCGATGCTCATGAACATCAACCTCCCTGTTGCGGCTCCGCTTATCCCGTTTCACAGCAATCAGCTCGGCGGCGATACTAATAGCAATCTCGTCCGGTCCGTCAGCACCAATCGACAATCCGACCGGCGAATGCACATTCGGATACTCCGGCAATCCATCGAATAATCGACGCGTTCGTTCCGATGAACCCATAATACCGAGATACGCATAGGAACAGCCCTGCAACAATTCCACCCATTCGCGTTCACGCAGGAAATTATGACTCATCAGTAAGATATAATCGCCTTGTGCTGGCTGTATATGCTTCATCAGGCTTTGTGGAAAACCAGTCACACATTGCGCCCCCGGAAAACGCTCCGATGTGCACAGCGCTTCCCGCCAATCACCAATTACGACGTCAAATCCAGAGGATTGCGCCAGCATACTAACCATACGCGAATCATCACCTGCTCCGATTAACACCAAACGCGGCTTGGGGCGATAGGTGCGTACAAACACATACTGCCCCGCAGCAGGATCGCTTTGTACCGTTTGCCCTTTCGCGTTCCACTCTGCATCAGTATGGGAATAGCCCTGTACCAATACAAGGGGTGCTGGTGTAGACAATAGTGAAGCTCCACTGCGTTCGGATTGAAGTGTAGATTGCTGGTGTTCCATCTTACTCGCTCCATGCCCTTCCGCCAGCAATTCGTAGTCCACCTGTGCACCTTGACGGTGAAATCGACGTGTCAGCATCACGACTTCGCCTCGTCCCAGATGGTCATTCATGGACAACAAGACCTCTCGCAATGTACCACGTACTGGCTCCAGTAAGATGTGCAGCAATCCGCCGCAGCCGATATTTTCGCCCCAAGATAGATCGTCTTTGGGACGCATATCATAATCGACGATACAGACGCCTTCCTCATTCCACGCCTGCTCCACGCGTGCGCATAGATCCTCTTCCAGACAGCCCGGACTGATCGTGCCGTAATGACGACCATCCTCGGTTAGGATCATGGAGACGCCCTCCTTGCGGTACGCATGCCCTTCCACATGTACCACCGTCGCAAGAACAGTACGGATATGGCGTTGCTCCTCACTCATTGCTGCTGTACACAGATCTTTCATATCCATCGTCTCCAGCCCCTTTCCGGTTATCGTTGTCTTTTGATTTAGCCGATGCGCGTAATCAGACGCTTAATCGCACGATCCGATTCGCGCAGTACAATGCTGCGGTCAATGGTGCGTACCTGACGATGTTCCAATACAATCTGTCCATCGATCAGTACGGTATCGACATTGCTGCGTCCAGCGGAATATACTACCCGCGAGTATACATCCACATCATGCGATGGGAAGGTATGATAATCTTCCAGATCGAGCAGAACGAGATCGGCTTTTTTGCCTACTTCGATGCTGCCGATTTCCTTTGCCATTCCGAGCACTTCCGCACCGCCCATCGTTGCCATCCGCAACACAGTACGTGCATCCATAACCGTTGGACCATGCGGTACCTTTTGGATCAGTGCAGTCATACGCATTTCCTGAAACATATCCAGATTGTTGTTGCAAGGCGCCCCGTCTGCTCCGATGCCAACATGGATATGGCGATTCATCAGATCAGGAATTTCGGCGATACCAGAAGCCAGCTTCATATTGGAACCCGGACAGTGAGTTACTTTGACGCCGCGTTTGTGCAGGATTTGCTTCTCCTCTTCACTCAGCCAGACACAGTGCGCAAGAATAAGACGCGGATTCGCAAGCCCAATATGATCCAGATAGACGATATTGCGCATGCCACGCTCCTGCTCCACCAGCGAGATTTCGCCGCGATTTTCAGAAGCGTGGGTATGCACTTTGACATGATATTGCGCGGACAGATCTCGTACCTCGGTCAGCAGCTTTTCTGTGCAGGAAACGACAAAGCGCGGACAAAAGGCATACTGGATGCGACCGCCGCCGAAACCATTCCATTTTTCCAGCAAATCAACACTTTTTTGCAGCGAATCTTCGGTCGTTTCCTGCAATGGCAGTGGCACATCATCCCCATGATCCATCATGACCTTACCAGAAACGACCCGCAGACCGCTCTGCGCCATCGCCTGAAATGCAGAATCGGTATGGTTGACCGTCTCCATATCGCAAATGGTTGTTGTGCCGCTAGAGATCAGTTCGCCGATACCAAGCAAGGCAGAATAGTAAATGGATTCCTCATCATGCGCTGCTTCCAGCGGCCAAATGCGCTTACGCAACCAATCCATCAGTTCCATATCGTCTGCTCTACCACGGAAAATGGTTTGACATAAGTGGATATGCGTCTGGATAAAGCCCGGCAATAGCGTTTTGCCGCGCGCATCAATCTCGCGATCAGCTACATCAGAGAGATGTGGAGCGATTTTGACGATTTTATTATGTTCAACCAACACGTCTCCGATAAATACTTCTTCACTTTCGTTCATCGTTACAATTTGTGCCTGACGGATTAAGATGCTTCCCACTTTCATTTCCCCCTCTGATCTCTACATGCTGCCGATGTTGCAACTTGCATTTTGATGTATGGCTATGAAGATGTTCCTCATGTGTATTTTTATCTTTCCATATATACCTGACAGCAAAGTTACATGACGACATTTGCAGCAAAGCCGGGCAGTCGGGAAAGGATATGCCAGATGCAATACCATCTGTTCCTTTGCCCGGATACTGTCCGGCTTCTTTTGGATGATTGTGTATACCTTCCCTTGTATGAATGTGCAAACATCGCTGTAGAAACACTACTGCCTGAATATACCGTTTCCCTCGTATTCCTACTTATATCTGTACTCATCTCTTGTTACACCGACGAAACGGTTCAAATACCAATCGCAATCCCGTCACTGCGCGGATCAGCCGCACCGCTCAACACACCATTATCAGCGATATGAATCCCCTGCGCCTCGCCCATGAGTGCATCATAATCGCGTACCGGCTCAACGATATGTCCATACGCTTCCAATCTGGACGAAATATCGCTGTACGAACGATTCTCGATCTTGAGCGTATCGCTAAGATCGCCCCATGTCCGACCATACAACCAGCGCGGCAATGCAATCGCCTGCTGTACATTCAGCCCATAGTCGATCACACCAGTCAAAATGGACAGTTGCGTCTGCGGCTGACCTTCTCCGCCCTGCGTACCGAGCAGCAGATAAGGCTTGCCATCTTTCAATACCATGCCCGGCATCAATGTATGGAATGTACGCTTGCGCGGCTCCAATACATTCGGTAGCCGATCATCCAGTGAGAAGAACGACCCGCGATTTTGCAAAATCACACCGCTGCCATCCGGCACATATGCCGAGCCGAAGTCAAAGTACAAGCTTTGGATAAACGAGACGGCGTTGCCTTCCTCATCCACGACCGCTGCATATGCTGTATCCTGTCCCATCGCTGCGGACAGATGCTCTGCCGCTTGCGGTCGGAATTGCATCTCATGCCATAGCTCCGAGGCATATGACTTGGACAGCAGACGCTCCAGTGGAATATCCCGGAAGCCCGGATCGGTGAGATACCGATCGCGGTCACGGAATGCCTTTTTCACCGTTTCCGCCATGAGGTGATAAAATTCCGGCGAAAAGCGAGCGATATTCGATACATCTGTATGCTCCAGCATATTCAGCATCATTAACAGTGAAAAGCCCTGCGTATTAGGAGGCATCTGGTACACCTCATGTCCACGGTATGAGGTGGAGATCGGCTCTACCCATTCCCCACGATGAGCGGCAAAATCGTCCGCCGTCAACAGACTGCCATCGCGCTCCGCTGCCTGTCCTAGACGCTGACCTAATGCACCTTCATAAAAAGAATCTCGCCCGTTCGTCGCGATTTCGCGTAGTACCTCCGCCAATCGCGGTTGATACACCATCTCCCCTTCTTGCAGCGGCTCACCGTCACGAAGAAAGGTTTCGCGTAGATATTCATCTGCGGTCAACCATTCCTGATCGCGCATACTCCAGCGTGCCAGACTGGGCGAAGCCGGAAAGCCTTCCTCGGCATACCGGACAGCCGGTGCAATGACCTGCTCCCACGGCAGCTTGCCAAATCGTTTCCAAACCGCTTCCCATGCGTCTACCATACCGGGAACAGTCACTGCGGCAAGAGGGCCACGCTGCGGAATGGACGTAAAGCCTTTATCCAGATAGCGGGACGGAGTGGCTGAGGCTGCGGAGCGTCCACTGCCGTTATAACCATTCACCGTACCACTTTGCTGATCATAAATTAAAAAGAAAGCATCGCCACCGGTTCCGGTCATATGCGGATACACCACGCCGAGCACAGCGCTAACGGCGACAGCGGCATCAACGGCATTGCCGCCGGATTGCAGAATAAATGCGCCCGTCTGGCTTGCCAGATAATGAGGCGCGGCAACCATTCCTTTGCGCGATTGCGGCATGATATTCATCAGCACGGCACTTCCTCCTTATTTGCATAGACTTGCAATGCAGCTTGTACGCCTTCACCAGCTGGCAGCTTGAATCCATGATGGATCAATGCAGCTTCCAATGCGCCCAGTACATGCAGTACATTTTTGCGACTGCTGCTGTAGCCCATACTGCCAATCCGCCAGATCCGACCTTTCAGCGGACCGAAGGAGCTAGCAATTTCGATACCAAAATCATCTAGAAGCATGGAGCGTACACGTTCACCGTCAATGCCTGCCGGAATCTCAATGCAGGTCACGACTGGCAAACGATGCTCATCTCCACCGAACAGTTCCAGCCCCATCGCCTTCACACCAGCAACGATCGCAGCCCCATTTTGACGATGACGCACAAAGCGCGCTTCCAACCCTTCATCATGCAAAATACGCAGCCCTTCACGCAATCCATATAGCATGGATGTTGCTTCGGTATGGTGATTCAGCCGTGCTGGACTCCAATAATCCTGTAGCTGGGCGAGATCAAAATAGTTGCTATGAATGCGACGTGTATTCACCTCATCGCCCGGCATACGCAGACCGCGCTCAATACTTTTACGAGCCAGAATCTTACGCTCGACACGCTCGTTATACGTAATCGGCGCCATACCAGATGGCACGGACAGACATTTTTGCGTACCACCAATCACTGCATCCAGCTTCCAATCGTCCACATAAATCGGCACACCGCCGATGGTTGCTACCGCATCAACGACAAACAACACATCCATCTCACGGCAGAAATGACCAATCTCGCGCAGTGGCTGCATACAGCCGGTCGATGTCTCACCATGCACCATTGCGACGATTGCTGGACGATGCTCACGAATCGCAGCCTTGACCTGCTCCGGTTCAAATACCGTTCCCCATTCCGTTTCCATCGTAATCACTTCAGCGCCGCAGCGCTCCGCAATCTCAGTCAACAAATGTCCAAATCGTCCATAGATTGGTACCAGCACCCGATCACCCGGTTCCACCAAACTGACCATGACCGCTTCCAGACCAGAGCGGGATGTACCATCCACCGGATAGCACCACTGATTGTCCGTTACGAACAATCCGCGCAGCATCTCCATCGTTTCATTCATCAATCCGGTAAACGCAGGATCAAATTGACCTAATATCGGATACGACAACGCCCGTAGCACGCGCGGATCAACTTCCACCGGTCCCGGTGTCATAATCGTGCGCGGCGGCGGCGACAATTCTTTGTATTGTTTCATCACGATCACCTCAATAAGCAGTTTGATATAACCATTGTGTGAGCACGCGGAAGCCTTGAATTAGATCATCCGGTGACGTATATTCCAGCGGGTTATGGCTAATCCCATCCCGACTCGGTACGAAGATCATCGCCGACGGACAGACATTGCCAAAAATCTGAGCATCATGTCCAGCTCCACTCGGCATTTGGCGGCTAGTCATGCCACCTTGTTCGCAAATCTGCTGTAACTCGTCGATCATGCCGCTATTCATCAACACAGGCTCAGCGCGCAGATTTTCCTGCCAGAACAGCGTCATGCCATCACGCGAAGCGATAGTTACCAATTGACTACGCAGCTGCTCGGTATATTCATCCAGCACTTCACTGTCCAAGTGGCGTATATCTAGCGTAAACATCGTCTCTCCAGCAATTACATTGGATACGCCCGGAAATGGCTGGATATTGCCAACGGTTGCTACGAGCGGATCACCGATTGCCAGCGCCGTATGGCGCACGGTCGTAATCATTTCTGCCGCACAAGCAAGCGAATCACTGCGCCAACCCATCGGCGTTGTTCCCGCATGATTACTTTCGCCTGTTACGCGTACCTCGATGCGCCGCTGTCCAACAATCCCAGTCACTACGCCAATCTGTTGCTGACTGCGTTCCAATACACAGCCCTGCTCAATGTGCAATTCAATATAGGCAGCCTGTTCACGACGTGCCTGCGCATACGGCGACTCTGGTCCAAAGCCAGCTTCACGAATCGCTTGCGATAACGATATACCATCGCGATCATGTACATTTGGCAAATTCTTCACATCATATTTGCCAGCAATATTGCCTGAACCCCAATACGTTAATGGAAAGCGACTGCCTTCTTCCTCTGCTAGCGACAATACTTCCAGCGTTCGCTTCGGTTGACCATACGCCTCGCGCAAGTACGATAACGCTAGTACACCGGCAACGACACCATACGCTCCATCATATTTTCCACCCATAATGACGGTATCAATATGCGATCCGGTTGCCACCGCTGGCAGCTCCGGCTGGGCTCCTTCCAATCGACCAGTCAGATTTCCCACCTGATCGTAAAAAGCATCCAATCCATGCTCCTTCATATAGGAAAACAATGCCTGCTGCGCATCCACCCATTCCGGTGTATAGAGGAGGCGTGTTACGCCGCCCTGTTCATCTGCTCCATGCTGAGCAAGCCATTCCAGCATCGGATTCAGCCGCTCACAATATTGATCCAGCAGCGTTGCCGTTTGTTTAGCCATGTGTTACACCTCCCGGCTGATACGCCATGAATTGTCCAATCTTGTCTGGCAGTAATCCAGCTTGCTCGGAATATACGGATTGCCCACGCACTAGCGTCTCCACAACCGTCGATGAGAAGTGATAGCCGATATATGGACTCTGACGATGCTTATCCAATAAATGCTCTTGTTCTAGTACAGCGCCACGTTTCAGATCTACCAGCACCAGATCCGCATCATAACCGGAAGCGATGCGACCTTTGCGGTAAGCTAGTCCAAGACGCTCTGCCGGAGCTAGGGACAGCATATTCATCAGCTTCGGCAACGTTATACCGCGACGATGAAATCCTTCCTCTAGCATGAGCAGTAAGGTACTCTGCGCCCCAGAGATGCCGCCCCACGCCTTGAAAAAATTCTCATGCTGCTTCATTTCCGGCGGGCATGGCGAGTGGTCGGAGGCAATGATATCGATCAGCCCCAACTCTACCGCCTGCCATAATTGCGCCTGCTCGTTGGCATTACGAAGCGGCGGAGCACATTTGGCAACAACGCCCTTATGCAGCAAATCCTGCTCATTCAGCACCAGATAATGCGGGCACGTTTCGACTGTCACATTTATACCTTCCGCTTTGGCGGCAGTAATCACATCCACCGCTTCACGGCTACTGATATGCACAAAATGAAGAGCACAACCCGTTTCCTTTGCCATATGAAGCGCACGCTCTACCGCGGTTACCTCAGCAGATACAGGACGCGAATGCGCATAATCGAGTTCACTTGTACGCCCTTCTGCTTGCGCCTGCGCAGCTAGCTCGGACACCATCTGCTCATCCTCCGCATGTAGTGCTAACACATAACCAAGTCGTGCCAGCTCCTTCATACCGTTCAGCAGCGTCTCGTCGTCAGCACGAGTGAAAATATCTTCTCCATCGCCGCCCGGCTCTGACATAAATGCTTTGAACCCCGGTACGCCGCCCTGTGCAAGACCTTCCAGCTCTGCGGTATTGCCTTCCACCAGACCGCCCCATAGCGCATAGTCTACATGCGAATTGCCGTCTGCTGCTTGCCTCTTCAAAGCGAGTCGCTGCGCATTGGTTGTTGGTGGTACCCCATTGAGTGGCATATCCACATACGTCGTAATGCCGCCCGCAGCGAGCGCCGCCGAACCTGTAGTGAAGCCTTCCCACGCATCCAATCCCGGCTCGTTAAAATGTACATGAATGTCTACCACACCGGGCAATATATGCAATCCATCCGCCTGAATGCGGCGAGAACAGGAGCGTTCCTGCAAGGATGGAGCCATCTCTACAATGATTCCGTCGCGAATGCCAATATCCAGCTTTTCCGTACGATCCGGCAGCACCACCGTTCCGCCTGTAATGATACAATCCAGTGCCTGCGTCACAGCGGCTCCCTCCTTTTGTCACTTCATTCTTTTATATGATTATTCTTTGGATATGTCAGTTGTGAGTAAGGATTAGACACCGGTAATTCCTTCTCTATTAGATCTTTATTCTACTTTGTTCTAATAGAAGCAAGTCGTATTGTTGTACCGTTCTGTGCCGATCTGTTTGTATAGAAAAGACAATCAACTGCCGCGGTATGTACTGTAACCGCCCGGCGAAACAAGCAGTGGAATATGATAATTGCTGTCGATGTCCTGAATGACAAAACGTAGTGGAATCACATCCCAGATCGAAGAATCCGCAGCCGGTATCCCCAGCTGACGATGATAGTCCCCTGCGTAAAAGTGTAGCTCATACGTACCGGACACGAGCTCGTCTCCACTCAACAGCGGCTGATCTACACGACCGTCGCTGTTGGTCACAGCAGTTCGTAACGGTTGCGTTTCCCCATCTCGATACAATTCGATTCGTACACCCACTGCGGGACAGCCCTGTCCTAGATCCAACACATGCGTCGTTAATTTGCCGCTCATAACGTAAGCCCTTGCTGAGCTGCCCAATCGCGCATCCGCAAACCGACAATGATATGAACCTGCTCCAACGCCGTTGCAAACTCCTGTTCAGCTGGTTGTCCGTTACGCTGCTCCATCGTGTCGAGAATCTGCTGCGCATTACGCCCTTTAACCGCTAGAATAAATGGAAACTGATACGTTGCCGTATATTCGCGATTCAGACGTGATAACTTCTCATATTGCTCTGGTGTTAGATTGTTCAGTCCTGCACCTGCCTGCTCCGATTGCGAATGCTCCGTCATCTGAATGCGTGTGCCAAGATCAGGGTGCTGTCGCAGCAGCTCCAATTGCTTTTCCTTGCCCGCTGTATCAACGGTTGCTTTCATTTTATCTAACACATCCTGTAAGTTTGCAAAGGGAGCCTGCTCCCAAGCTTGCTCTGCCACCCACGGAGAATGTTCATATAAACCACTAAATTGTGCGATGAATTGTTCTTTTGTCCATGACGTCCACGGTTGCGTCTGATGTGCCATTTTGATCGCCTCATTATAAATGTTATTTTTGTCATTGTACGTCAGGTTATTGCACATATCAACCAAAGGTCTATTTTTTTGTTATATAAAATAACATTGTACTTGTGATTTGTGAATTATGCCTTACTGTTATGTAGGTTATTTTGTGATGAAATTATTGGTATGAGGTAGATCAAGCGTGGAATAAGGGAAATGCCTAGCGTTTTTTGTTGCCGAGTACGGTACAAGCATTTGTGCATACATACAAAAACACAGCTGCCATAGATGGTATGGATAGCTGTGTTTTGGGAAGTACTATGCATTATTGCCGATAAATCTGTATTATGGTTATGTCGTCTACTGCTGCTTATGCTTCAAAAACTTACGGAACGTAAATACCATCTTCAGCTTGAGTAGATCGTTCGTCTTTTTAAAATCCATTTGCAGCAGACTGCCGATCTTGTCCATCCGGTAGGTTACCGTATTGCGATGCACATACAGCTGCTTGGCAGCTTCATTGATCAACCCATCATTTTCAACAAATGCTTCCAGCGTGGACATCAGCACCTGATTTGGATCGCTATCGCGGATCATCAGTGGCTCCAGCACTTTGTTACAATACGTCTCCATAATATGCTCTGGCACATGCTGGAACACATAGGCAAACTCCAGCGTATGAAATTGCAGCGCCATATGCGACATCCCGAATCGGCGGGCAAGCTTGCGCGTCTCTACTGTTTCTTGATACGCTTCGCGGAACGAATCCGGCTTCAGCTTGATATTGCTGATCCAAAAGCGCGGGCTGCCACCATCGCTCGCCAGCTCTGCCATATCCTCGAAACGATTCATCAAAAATGCCGATAGCTCTTCCCCATAATCACGTTCCGATGGGCAAGTATAAATAGACAATATCCCTTCTTCTACCCGAAAATGCTGAGAGGGGAACAACTGCATGAGTGGATTGTATTGCAGCTCCTGATGAATCTGAGCCAGTCGTTTCTCTGACGAAAATGCCTGCGGCTCCAATGTAGTCAGTACGCACTGGTATGGACCATTAAATAGACTGATGCCCAGCTTTTCCGCCCCCTGCGCCAGATCGATAATGGAAATGCGACGGGACAGATGCTCTGCCACCAGCGCACGCATTTTATCCTGCAAGCCCGGATTGATATGCTCGCGGTACGTCGTATCCATATGAAAAGCCAGCACTTCCGCCGCCTGTTGAAACAATTCCTCTTCCTCACGCAGCTGAATCGCCGTATCGGTAAATACGAGCAAAAAGCCATACTGCTCATCCCGCTGCATCACAGGCACTCGGTAACAGCTGCCCTGATTCCATTTCACACGGGTCAATGCCATTTTCCACGGCCAGCCTTGCAGCAAGCCATCTTCCTTGCCCTCGCCACTATTGTAAAGCACATGACCACGCGAGCCGATAATCGCCACTGGATATTGAATAATGCTCTCCAATGCTGAGAATACATTGCTCTGCGAATCCTTGTTTAAAGCAAACTGCATCAGCTGCTTTTGCTTATGCAGCACCGATTGCAGCAGCTTTGTACTACGCTCATGTTCCACCTGAAACAACGCATTCATCTGATCTGAAAAGGTAAACTCAAATGGCAGCTCCAATAGCGGGAATTGCAGTCGATCCGCTTCTTCAATAATCGCCTGCGGAATCACATCCCAGAATCTGCCCAGCTTCACGCCCATGCCCGCACAACCGCGCTCATTTAATCGACGCATCAGCTTGATTGCTTCTTCCTGATCATCCTTCATTAGAAAAGCGGTCGTAAACAGCATTTCTCCACTTTTAATCCAATCGGCAATATCCGGTGCGTCCATGACATTTACCGACTTCATCAGCCGGGAAGTTCCCCCGGCACCCGCAACAAGACGCGCCTCCGACAACGGATATACAGCCAGCGCTTCTTTGACAGTCAATTGCATACGAGCACCCTTCCTCCCCAATTCTTTCTCTGAACAGCTTCTGTTTGTATCGAAATGACAGTACAGTATGACATGCAGTTTCCAGCCGATTACATCGCTTGGTCAAGCCGTCTTTCAGCCGTAAAACTCAAATTATTGTCATGTATTATAACACAGAAATTGTTGGACGCACTATCTTGTAAATTGAATCAAAGTATGCCGTGTCATCAAGGTTTGCACGGATTGAATTTTTGTTTGCATTCGATGATGGATGACTTCGTTGTTTGTCATGTTTGCAGAACCTTTCACTTTTGCTGTAATGAATAGTATCCATGCATCAGCCAAGTAAAGAAGATAGGAATGTAGCTGCTGAATGCTGAATGATGGATGGATCAGGGTTCGCTTTTAACAGCACAGTCAGACCGATCATCTGGACTAACATGATCTGTGCATGCCCAGATGCGTTATAGCTTGCCGCATATTCTCCATGCTGAATCGCCTGCTGCAAGCGTTGTGTAAATAACTCACCTAGCTTCATCTGATGCTCACGTGTCAAGACTGCAAAGGTCTGATGATGTGGCGCCAGCTCGACGAGCGTATTGAGACAGTAGCATCCATAATCAGAAATGCTCTGATTGTCCACATGATCTTTACCCGCTTCTTGTAAGATTTTACGGTTATCTTTATTTTTGTTTTTCTCTTTGTCGTTATTCTTATTTTCAATTGTTGACTGTAATACATAGCGGAATACTTGTTCAAATGATTGTTTTGCTGTTTTTCCTGTATCTAGTAGTTGCTGTATCTTTGCCAAATGTTGCTCATTATATCGACGCAATGCTTTTTCAAATAGCGACATTTTATCGCCATAAGCAGCATACAAACTCGGCTTCTGCAATCCGGTAGCTGCCGTTAGATCGCTCATGGATGTGGCTTCATAGCCCTTTTGCCAAAATAGCTGCATCACCTGCTCTAGCACTTGTTCCTCATCAAATTCACGTTTGCGTGCCATAAGAACCCCTCTTTTTATACCGATTAGTAATTTATTTTATTCTAATCGGTTGCCGCGAGTGATGCAATCCACTTCTCATTGTAAGCAATATATGCAAGAGACTCGTCCAGTTGACAACCATCTGTAGACGTATTATATTTACAATCAATTAAATACCAATCGGTACAGAAAAGAGGTTTATGTTATGACTCAGCCAACGAATATACATACTTGCACGACTGATCCACCACTGATCTCAGATACTACAGATTCAACTGTATCTGATTCAGCTACGCTTTCGACACCATTGATACTGTTATTTGCAATCGCTTGCGGATTGTCTGTCGCTAATATGTATTACATTCATCCGATGCTAAATGTAATTGCCACCGATCTGCATATGGATGCTGCGATGTCTGGTTCAGTGATTACAGTCACGCAGCTCTGCTATGCACTCGGTTTATTATTGCTTGTACCGCTAGGGGATCGTGTACCACGTCGGTTACTAATTACTGGACAAATGCTGTTGTCTGTCATCTGCCTGCTATTCACTGCGCTGGCTTCGGGATCATTCTCCTTCTGGATCGGTATAGGTGCGATGGGTGGATTGGCAGTTGTTGCACAGACGATTGTTGCGGCGGCAGCATCTCTATCTTCACCGACGCAGCGTGGACGTACAGTTGGTACGGTAACAAGCGCTATTGTGATTGGCATTTTGTCGGCACGTGTTATCGCTGGTTGGTTAACCGATTGGAGTGGATGGCGGTCTGTTTATTTGTGTTCGGCGATATTGCTGTTCATTGTTGCCTTGTTGATCTACCGCTATTTCCCTGTAAAAGCAGTATCCCCTTCGACTTGTCCATACGCTCCTCGACTATCATATAGCGAGCTAGTATGGTCGACCTTACAGCTGTTTCGCGAGCTGCCTATATTACGCATTCGCGCGGTATTGGCTATGTTGACCTTTGCTGCGTTTAGTACCTTATGGACAACACTTGTGTTCCCACTAAGCACCGCACCGTTTACATGGTCGCATAGTGCCATTGGGATGCTCGGTATAGCGGGATTGGCAGGAGCATTGGCAGCCTCGCGTGCTGGGCGCTGGGCAGATCGGGGTTGGATGCACCGAACCAGTGGTGGTGCGCTTGTACTGCTAGCCCTCTCTTGGTTGTTT
This sequence comes from Paenibacillus sp. JQZ6Y-1, assembly GCF_040719145.1. Classification (NCBI taxonomy): domain Bacteria; kingdom Bacillati; phylum Bacillota; class Bacilli; order Caryophanales; family Paenibacillaceae; genus Paenibacillus; species Paenibacillus kandeliae. The sequence goes on along the minus strand of NZ_JBFDUZ010000001.1, from coordinate 1,081,551 downwards.
ACGTGGCAGATGTATGATCATGTCTGGTGGCTGCTTGTAGGCATTATCCTACTCGATCTAGCCGTTCAAGCAGTACATGTAACAAGCCAAAGTATGATTTTAGCAGCACGTCCAGAAGCGGGCAGTCGCTTAACTGGCGGCTATATGATCTTTTATTCCATCGGTAGTGCTACCGGATCGTTGACCGCAACATGGGTATATGCAGCACATGGCTGGAATGGAGTATGCTATCTTGGTTTGGGTTATAGTCTGGCAGCTCTACTATTCTGGAGTTGGACATGGAGAACGCAAAAAGACCGCCATACCGAAGCATGACGGTCTTTTCTACTCTTTTACTGCTGGTGATACTGTTCATGCCACCATTTTTGCAAAGCTAATGCAGCACATCGCATATAGCGTATCACGCTATACCTACATGCAACGATACAGCATATAAGCGCACAACGCGCCTGCATGCTCTTCTTTAAAGCAGCAAATTCAGCATCCTTACGCTTCTTCGTCTTCCTCATCTGCATGGAAAATACAAACAAACGAATCCGCTGTCTCTTCATCCAGCTCAGTGCTTACAACAGAAAAGCCGATATTGCGGTAAAATTCCACGCCTTCCGCATCCGTTTCAGCCATCAGCATAGCAGGCTTTTCTTTTTCCAATAATAGCAGCACGATGCCGCGTCCATATCCTAGACCGCGTTCTTCTGGAGCAATCGCCATATGGCGGATTCGCAGCGCGTCGGGCATATCCTGATCGGCTGCGCAGCCGATAATACCGATGGCTTCGCCTTCTTCGATATATTTGTACAATCGTTGCTGCGGATTGCTGCGATATTGCTCGAATACGTTATCCAGCACTTCATCATCTGGAAACACTGCATAGGACAACAGTTCGCGCAACTCTTGATCTTCCATGTCAATATTCACTAATTCAAGCACAACCGTTCCTCCCGTTTATCAGCCATACTCTAATAGTTTACTCTGTTTGCGTCGTTTGTCGCAACAATTCTGGTTTATTTTGCAACGGCTCTTTACTGGCTGCAAACGTAACCCAGTTGCCTTGTAGTTCAATCTCTTTGTCGTCCTTGTTCTCTTCAATCGCTTGAGCTACCGCTTTGCGCGCGATAATATTCCAATCAGCATAAGCCTCTTCCAGCACGTCAAGCAGTTGCTCGGTGCTGAGATTCAGTTCGATATTGCCTTCCTCTGCTGCTCCGCTTTGCTGATCAATTTGCTGCACAGACGATGTCATGGAAATAAAATGAATTCCACCGATCCGCGTGCCCTCCTGCATATGACGCAGCGTATCCCGAAATGCTTGCTCCGATGATAGATGCTCCAGACAACCAGTAGCGATCATATAATCAAACTGCTCTCGCTCAATTGGGTAATGCTCCACATCGTTCACAACACCTTCAATTCGATCGCTGACTCCATATTCATCCGCATATTGATTCAGCTGCTGAATCGCATCCTCTAGCAAATCAACAGCCGTTACTTTACCGCCTTGTTCCAGCTTTTGAGCAACGGGAATGGCATGACGACCTACTCCGCAGGCAAGATCCAGCACATGCGGTGCTGGTGTATATTGCTGTAGCTTTTCCAGCAATTCCATGACCAATGGAGTGGGACGAGACATCCAGCTGCCGTCTTCGAACAGCTTGTTGTCTTTGTAAAACTGCTGATGGTATTGATTTTCCGATTCTCTTGCTGTATCAAATGAAGCACACATCTGCTAATCCACCCTTTCAGCAGCCATTTGGTATGATGCTGCTCTTCAAATTTGTATGGTATCCATTACCCAATCTGAAGCGATACGATCATCAAGCAAAGATGAGATTCGTTTCTGTATGCCCAGCTATTCTAATGAAGCAAGTCACTTACCGATACGCAAACAAAAAACCTGCATGCAATGTTCCTGCATACAGGTTTACGTTTTATATTTATATCTATACTCCATCATCAAATGACTTTAGATAACCAGCTGTTCCAGTTCCAAGCGCGCGCGTTCATACGCTGGAAACAATGATTCTATAATAGCTGGTACACCGTTCAAATCACCTGTACGTGCTTTGCGTTCAATCTCTGCAAGCAACTGGGAAAAGTGATTAACTCCAATACTCAGACTGCCCGATTTCAATTCATGAGCGGCTTCCGCCAATGCCTGTGCATTTTGCTCCATGCTTAATTGATGCAATCGATCCAGTTTGGCTGGTGTTTCGGTTTGGTACATTTCCACCAGTGTACGCAGTACCTCAGGATCTCCATCATCATTCAGCTCGATGATCTCCTGAATCACTTTCATATCCAGCACCATTTCGGTCATACCGATAGCCGGTAGCCATTTATGCAGAATCTTAGTCAGACTTTCCAGATTCACAGGTTTGGTCAAAATATCGTCCATGCCTACTTCCAGACAGCGTTGACGATCTTCGGGACTAGTATTGGCAGTCAGCGCAATAATCGGCACCGGATGCCGAACTCTCATTCGCTCCATTTCCCGAATTTTGCGAGTGGCTTGGAATCCGTCCATCACTGGCATCCGGTTATCCATCAGCACCATCGCATACTCCTGCTGCTGAAACACCTCTAGCGCCTCCTGACCGTTAACAGCCATATGGATATTGCGCATGCCCATCTTTTTCAATTGCAGCTGAATCACTTGACTGTTGATCGGATTATCTTCAACGATCAGAATATGCTGATCCGTTGCTTTAATTGCAGATACGGATGAAGCGTTCTGTGCTGATGAATACTCCTGCAATCCATCTCCAGCACCGACAGATGCCGGTTTTGCGCCCACTTTTGGACTTTTCTTCAGTGGAATATCAAACCAGAAGGTAGATCCTTTTCCTGTATCGCTTTTCAAATCAATCGTTCCTTCCATTAGTTCCACCAACGATTTGCAGATCGACAGACCAAGTCCTGTTCCCTCCACATTATGTTGTTGTGGATGGTCCGCCTGTGCATAAGGCTGGAACAGGTTTTTCTGCTGGTCCGGTGCAATACCGATCCCCGTATCTGAAACCTCAATGTGCAGAACCTGTAGATTTGCACGGTTTTCCTTGAGTTGAATACTGATCTCGATTTTGCCATTGCGTGTGAATTTATTAGCGTTATTGATTAGGTTCAATAAAATCTGGCGGATTCGTCCGCCATCCCCGATCAGATCGCTTTCCACACGATAATCAATAAATGCAGAGATTGTATTTTCATTCTCATTGGCTTTCGGTTCAATCAGACGGATAATATGATCCAGCAACAGGCGCATATTGATAATGCCTTCCTGCAACTGCATTTTGCCTGCCTCCATCTTAGACAAATCCAGCATATTGTTAATCATGTTCAGTAGCAGCTCCGCAGATTCCTGAATTAACATCACGGAGCGCTTCTGTTCCTCGGTCAAATCAGAAGCTAGCAAAATCTCAGCCATCCCGATCACACCATTCATCGGTGTACGAATCTCATGTGTCATGATGGCTAGAAAGCGAGCACGAGCTTGATTCGCCTGCAACGCTTCCTCAGTTGCAGCTTCCAGCTCGGCGTTACTTTTGGCAAGCAAACGCTGCAAATTCACCAATTCATTGTTCATAGCTGAGAATTCGGACAGCGCTTGTTCTTCCTGGTGCTTACTCTGGATAATTTGGTGGGAAAGATCTTCAATTGTTTTGCGCAAAACCATGATCTCATGCTCTGCATTCATCATTGCCTTCATCTTCCCTTCCCCATATTCTGCTGAACGCCGGCTATTGCTGCCGCGCAGCAGGTACCAGAGTATCAGCCAGTTGAATCGCTTGATCCGCATCCGGTGCGTAACCGTCAGCTCCAACTAGCTTCCACAGCTGACGATCTATATTAAATGGCAGTCCGCCGACAATAATCTTGATGCCGGCTGTATGCTCATTACTGCGAATATTGGCGATCAATTCCTGTACCAGATGCACATGGAATGTCATAGTTGCCGAAATAGCGATCAGATCGGCTCGATAACTTACAATGGATTGAAGCAAACTGTGATCGGGCACATTCGCACCCAGATAGTACGTATCCCAGCCTTCCATTTCAAAAAAATCGGTTAACATCCGAATTCCCATCTCATGCTGTTCGTTGCCGACACAAGCAGAGACAAGGCGGCGTGTACTGCCCTTTTGATGAGCAGCCAGCCAGTACGGGTACAGTCGGGACATGATACTCTGGGTTGCGGCGGTGCAATAATGCTCCTGCGCCACATTGATACGGCCAAGCTGCCATAAGCGTCCCACTTCATACTGTGCAGCTTGAAAAATATGCATATAAATTTGCTTGATCGGCACATCATGTTCAAGCAGTTGAACAATACCTTCATACGCTAGCTTGCGATCTGTGGCGATGAGCCGCTCCAGATAGAGCGCTGCCTCATTGCCAAACGGCGCAAGCTCCGATATATAAGAGACCTCGGGCTGCTCGGCGGCTACGTGATCAATCCCCATATCCAGATATTGAAGCACATGCTGCTTGTCGCTATGATCGAAATGATCTTGCAGCACCCGACGAATCGCCATCAGATTGACGACTAGGTCCTCACGAGTGACTCGATAACCGCTTAAAAGCAATTTGAGCCAAGAGATATAGTGCATGAACAGCGCAGGGCTTCTCATAAGTACACTTTCCGCCAGATAACTGAGGCTGTACAAAGAATCCTGTTTCGTTCTGTCTCTACCCTTGGCTCCAAAACGTTGATACAAATCCGGCTGTTTCAGGTATTGCATCATCGTTACCTGCTCTGCCAGTCGGTCCGCCTGTATAATTAATTGTTCGCCTGCTGTTCCCTTTTCCTGTAAAGCCATCAGCGGACACCTCCCGTTCTAACGGGAACTACTCCGCACGCACCAGATAACGTTTCACAGTAGGCTTAATATCTGTTAACTCCCGATCCGGGTATTGACGTTCCAGCGTATGAATGCGCTGAAAGTCGGCACTTTTCACCCAAGCAAGATAATGGTCTTTACTTTGCCAGGTCATTTGTACAATAAGTTCACCCGATGTGATTTCACTCTGAAGAAGTTGAAAAGATACAAATCCCGGCTGCTGATCCACTATTCTGCTCCGGTCACGGTAAATCTGAACGACATCTTCCGTTTTGTTGTCCGGCACCTGAACAATGGACTGCACGATATACACGAAGTAAATTCCCTCCAATCCGACTTTTCAACCGAAGAAAAGTGGATATATCTTCCCCGGCTATGTGATCACCGGCAGTATGATTATAAGTTCGATCGTTGTCAACTGCATGCAGTCAACGTTTGGTTCTGTTAGTGAAATTTTCCCACACATTAGAATATTAAGCAAGTTTTATACCCCAAATGCTGTCGGAAAACTCAAATTTTGTTGATTTATCATCAGGATGCCAGATGAAATGACGAAAGGCTTGTAAAACCCAACATACAAACCGTATCAGTCTTAGCTTATACCACATAAATATGCAGTAGGCGACAGGTGTTTCGTACACAAAGCCATAAAAAAGCCCGACCACATAGACACAGCTATTGTCGGGCGCATTTTCTGTTTCCGTGTCGCCCTACTATAAACCTTCTAAGGCAAACATTCAAGGTTAAATTCCCAAAAAGCTTTGTTCCTTTTTGAGTTGAAGTTCATAAAACGCGTTACCACAGGGCTTGAACGTTTACTACTTTATGCTTGAACGATTACTGCTTACTGAATGAGTCGTATGATATGTTCCTTCGCAGAAGAACAGTTTACGATATACAGATCATTGAAGATGGAACGGCTCTCGTTCGGCTGTATGTATTGTGTATTATTATATAGAAGGAATTTTTTGACGAAGGTAGGCAAGGACTGCTCCAGAAGGTGATCATCCCTGCCCTGCTCGTTCATTATCTATTTACAGGCGTTATTTCATCTGCATAAAACATTTCATCACTGCGCGGTGCAAATGTGACACGATTGTCCATACCATATACACCTTCCATCTGGAACAAATATACTGCTGGGCGATCCTGCGCCAGAATCTGTTGCACGTCCTGATACTGCTTTTCACGTGATGCTGAATCCATATTAACAGCCGCTGCTTGCAGCAATTGCTCCACCTTGGGATTGTTATAATCCGTTTCCCCTTCTGCTTCCGATTTTAGATAGCGGATGTAGTTATTGGAAGCGTCGAATAACGAATTGCCAATGCCGATCATATATGCTTCCTTAAACGATTTGGAGCTATATCGTTCGCTGAATGCACCTGGTTCTAGCACATCCAATGTTGTTTGAAAGCCTACTTGATCTAGCATTCCCGCCACAACTTCGGCATATTCCTTATATTGCGACGATGCACTCATCGTAATCTGCGGTCCGCCCCTGCTATAACCTGCTTCCTGCAATAGCTGCTTTGCCTTCGCTGGATTATACAGCGTTTGCTTGTACAGCGATGAATCAGCGCCAAAGTTGCCGGGTGTAACCGACGTACGGGTCACCACACCTGCGCCCCCAGCAATGCTGTCCACTAGACTTTGCTTATCTATGGCAAGATCGATCGCTTCACGTACGTTTGAGTCGGCGGTCACACTACCATCACTCATACGCAAAATTAGCTGCAATACGCGCTGAATCGGTGTTTTCACGATAGACTTTCCTTTTGCCTGCTGAATACGCTTCACATCAGCTGCTGGAATGCTGGAAGCAATATCAATACTACCTGCCAGCAATTGGGATACACGAGTGGAGGATGCTGGAATGGTGCGGAATACCACTTCATCCCATTTGGGTGTATCACCGAAATAATCATCATTGCGCACCAGTTCTACACGGTCATCCTTAATCCATTGCTTGAATTTGTAAGGACCTGTACCGACTGGCTGCTTCAAAAATTGCTCCATACCATGTTCTTCAATATAATGAGATGGCAGAATGCCAGCACCCATTTTGCTCAAACGATTTAACAACAGTGGATCAGGACCATCCGTCACAATATCCACGGTATGATCATCCACAACTTTGACCTCAGTAATATTGTTAAAATAGGAATTTTGCTTGAGCGAGCTGTCTTTGGCGACACGTTCAAGCGTGTATTTGACATCAGCTGCCGTAAATGGATCACCGTTATGAAATGTTACGCCCTCGCGCAGTTGAAAGCGCCAAGTGTTATCATCCGTTTGTTTCCAAGAAGTAGCAAGTACCGGCACTTTCTTTTGATTGTTATCGTTTTTGAGCAAGTAGTCATACATATTCACTAGCACTGCTTCACTGGCAGTATTGTTGTTATTGTGAGGATCAAAGCTTTCTATATCTGTCGCTGTACCAATCGTCAGTATATTGCCAATGTCACCGCTGTTGCTCTGTGCGGAACTGTCATACCCCGATTGGCTGCCGCTACAGCCTGCCAGTACAATGACAAGGATCAACACCATCATACTGCTGCTAAACCATTTGGACGTTTGCATGTCCTTCACTCCCATACCTATCTATCTGTACTTCCTTACTGGATGACATCAGAATGAGCGCATGATTGATCTTAATCCGAATCAAGCATACTACCTCTAACCCCACCCGCTTTTCAATCTCTCTTTCTCTCTATTTTCTAAATGATATATAGTACAAATGCTAAACCATTTATAATGACGACAAAATATGACTTTTCCTTACTATACTCGCTCTGTTTCGAGCTGGTCAATCACTATTCATCTAAAATAGATAGGGATTATGTATACAATAAAATGCAAGTCAAATGAACAGAAAAAAAGCCCAACCGATAAATGCTATCGGTTAGACTGTTTTGTCCGCAGCTGCAAAGCCCAATTGCTTGAGCAGCGGGATGACAACCAGCTTCTCTTCCTGTGACAAGCCTGCCATCGCTTCCACGATTGCCTGCTTGTGTTGGTCAAAGATGCCTTCAAAGAATGAATTCCCCTGCTCCGTTAACTCGGCAAAAATAACACGGCGGTCATTGTCGCATGAACGACGGGCAAGCAGATTCTTTTTCTCCAGCTTGTCTACCACATAAGTGATGTTACCACTGGAAATGAGTACCTTTTGTCCGATCTTTTGCAGCGGCTGCGGATCTTCACTGTGGTACAGGAAGTCGAGCACGCCCAATTCCGTCGGATTTAGACCATAACTCTGTATATCGGCATTAATCAGTGATACCACTGACTGATAGGCACGCGATAAAACAGTCCACAGATGCAGCGATTCTTTCTCCACATCGTTGGCAGGAGCGGTTGTACGATTTGCCTGTTTCATAATAGGTCCCTCCCTCATGATGTTTGACGCCTGACGCACTGCATTGTTTCGCAGCACGTCAGGCGTCATTGCAATCGATGAATCTGATACTGAATACATCAGAAAATCAAGAATACCCTACATGTCTTACTTCGACATCTACACATGCAATTCCTTCCGGTTTCTCTGTCTGACTGATCGTATTCAAGTGAGAAGCAAAGATCATATTCAAGCATGGGAACCGTCGGATGACAAGCTCAAGCAGCAAGCAATCTTAGAATTGTTTTGCTGTTTCTTTCGCTTTTTCCAGACCTTCAGCAACGATTTGAGCTGCACGATCAGGGAATGCGTTGTGACCTTCGATCAGGAATTTCTCAACATCAGTAATGCCCCAGAATCCGAGCATCGAACGTACATAACGAACAGCCAGCTCAACGTCTGCGCCAGGGCCTTCGGAATATACACCGCCGCTTGCGTGCAGCAGCATTACTTTTTTACCGCCAGCCAGACCGACAGGACCTTCTGGAGTGTATTTGAATGTTTTACCTGCTTGGGACAGATAATCGAAGTACGTGTGCAGTACAGCAGGAACAGTGAAGTTCCACAGTGGGAATGCGATTACTACTTTTTCAGCTTCCAGGAATTGAGTCATGTAGCGGTTGATCAGATCAACAGCAGCTTGCTCTTCAGCGGATACTTCGATGCCTTGGGATGCTTTGAAGTTAGCACCGATAACGAACGCATCGTAGTAAGCTGGTTTTTCTTCAAACAGATCCAGTACTTGTACTTCATCTTCTGGATGGGAAGCTTTGTAGCTTTCCAGGAAGGCATCATACAATTGAACAGTGATCGCTTGATCAGCAGGACGGTTATTAGCTTTAACAAATAAAACTTTAGACATGGTATTCTCTCCTTTTAACCTGTACGTAAATTATGAATTAGTAAATCTTGATTTAAAGATAGTATAACAAAGCATATTTGTCAACTCCAAAATTGTGAACAATCCAGTGTCAGTCTGAGTGAACATACAATAAAAAGCCGAAAAATGTTCACACACCACATTTTCCGACTTTTTATATTGAGAAGACACACGATTCAACGACCCCTTCGGATAATGTAGCCGAATGAATCGTATGCTCATCTATCACTATTCATACTATTTCATGCCGCTTATCTGCCTGCGCGAAGCACTTCAATCGTCCCACTATTGTAAGCAACGATTACCGAGCTTGCCAGACCAATAAACAATCCGTTATCCACTACACCTGGGATGTCATTCAATACACGATGCATACGTGACGGATTCAGAATCTCTTTAAAATGACAATCCACCGTATAGTTGCCGTTGTCAGTAACGAACACTTCACCGCTCTCTGTTTTACGCAGCACAGGTGCGCCGCCCAGATTTTCCAGCTTCTCCATCGTCCATTCGTGGGCAAAGGTAACAACCTCGACTGGCAGCGGGAATGTACCTAATCGCTGTACGACCTTATTTTCTCCAGCAACGATCATCACCTGACGGCTTCTTGCAGCAACAATCTTCTCACGCAGCAGAGCGCCACCGCCACCTTTGATCAGATTCAGATCGGGATCTACTTCGTCTGCACCATCAATCGTCAGATCAATGATGCCTGCTTCCGCAAAAGGTACAATCGGAATAGACATCTCGCGTGCAAGCTTTTCCGATTCTACAGATGTAGCAACAGCACGAATGTTCAGCCCTTGCTGTACCCGTTCTCCCAGTTTGCGGATAGCATAGACTGCTGTCGATCCGGTCCCCAATCCTACCATCATTCCATCTTCTACCCAGTCTACCGCTTTTTCAGCAGCTAGCTGTTTAATATTCATGTCTTTTGCTCACTCCATCATCCAGATTTTTACCGATATCATCTAGTATATGATGCGTTACGCTTTCATAAATACCAAGATACGGTAAACGTTAACCCTGTATTATTCAAGCTTGCTTTGCCATATAACCGTCCAATTTGCCATTGTCCATAGATTTCATGATCCAATTGAACTATACTAAAACTGGCGAATATACGCAGTTACACATCCCACCCATTCCCATAACAAAGGAGTATACGCTATGAGAACTGAAAATCAGATCAAGGCGAAGCTGCACGAATTGAATGCTCAACAAACCAATCTCCGAACAAGACTTTCTACCCTCACTCCAGAAGTAGCTGAATACACTTCTCTAAATGAACAGCTTGTCCGTCTAGACGACATGTGTCTCATGCTAGAATGGGTATTGGATCAGCCTCAGGGCAAGTATCATGCCTGAATAACGTCTACACCCCATTTTATCCCAACCATTTCAGAAATACAAAGGGAATCACCACACAAGGTCCGTTACAGCATCCGACACAATCCGTCACCAAAAAATTATTCAAGATGTTGTTTCAACATTCTATTTACGGGGTATAAGCTTATAGTCTTACAGTCCTAGTTTTAAAGACTTAGCTTTATCTCCTGATAATTTTTTATATCGCTATAACATAACACCTTACAATTTCCGACATATTAAGTTATGTGCTGCCGAGCGAAATTGAATTTTTTACTAGGTTCAGGCAAAAATTGGTTCAAGTACTTAATTATTACTTTTGTCTCAGCCCTAATAAATGATTCTAAATACCTAATTCGCTAAGGTGTGCAAAATGTCGGGAATGGCAAACCGATTGTCTCTATTGGCAGTCGAATTGCCATAGCGCCGAACGAAACGTATTTATCAATTAGATTACAGGAGTGAAGTTCATTGAAAAAACTAGGCAAACTGTCCTTCTTTGCAAAAAATCTGATCATCTCGGCAATGAGTATTATTTTGATTGGCGTTATTTTGCTTGTCAGCAGCTACTTTACCCAGAAAACGATTTTGATTGATCAGCTTCATGGGCAGATCCAAGCGGTTACGGATACTTTTGCTCAGGGCATTACCACTCAACAGGTTGAACAAGCAATGGCTGAAAAAAGCTATGAAGGTCCAGTACAAAGTGAATTGCGCGCATATCTCGACAATGTAAACAAATACAATCCGAATATCGCACAAGCTTATGTATTCGGTACGGAACTTCAGAATGGTAACGGCACACAGCTGGTTGCAGTTCCAACCAAACTGATGGAAGCCCTCAAAGAAGGTAAGGTCAATATCGGCGACATGTACGAACAGCCGCAAACGATCGTTGAAGGTGTTCAGGAAATGCTGAAAACCGGACAGACTACCTTTACGAGTTTTTACAGTGACGATTTTGGACTGTGGACCACAATCCTTTATCCGATCAAAGATTCCAATGGTAAAATCTTTGCTTACTTCGGTGTAGATGCCGATGCAAGTGCAGTTCCAGACGGTTTGCACGAGCTGCTTGTTCGCGGAATTACCATTATGGTGATCTTCCTTATTCTGATCTTTATCGTTCAGTTCTTCATCGTTCGCCGTACACTCTCCCCGATTCGCGAACTGATTCGCGGGATTGAAGAGGTGAGCAAAGGAAATCTGGATACTCATATCAAAACCGGTAAAGACGATCTCGGTATCATCAACCAGAAATTCAACGATATGGTTGCGAAAATGAACAGCGTTATCGTGAATGTTCAATCCGCTTCCAAACAAGTTACCGAATCCGCCAAAATGCTGATGGATAGCGCTTCTGACCACAGCAGCCGCTCCTTGACACTGGCAAACAATGTACAAGACATCGCGGATGGCATGAAATATCAGGAAGCAGCTACCGAAGAAACAGCCAAATCCATGAGCGAAGTATCGACAGTAATCAACACGATTGCCAAGAACTCCTCTACCGTTTCCGATGAAGCCTATGCGATGGAACAAAAATCCGCGCAAGGGAATCAAATCGTATCAAAAGTAACCGACCAGATGACCCTGATCTCCGATTCCGTGCACGAAACTGCCAAAGCAGTCGATCTGCTGGAAAGCCGTTCCCAAGAAATCGGCAACATTCTGGGCATCATTACAGGCATCTCCGGTCAAACCAATCTGCTAGCATTGAATGCTTCGATTGAAGCAGCACGTGTTGGTGAGCATGGTAAAGGTTTTGCAGTTGTAGCAGGTGAAGTACGCAAGCTAGCGGAACAATCCGCCGATTCGGCTAATCAAATCAGCACATTGATCGCCGAAATTCAGTCCGAGATTCAAAATGCCGTAACATCGATGAAAAAAGGAACCTTGGAAGTGGAGCACGGAATGTCCATCGCCAATCAAACCGGCTTACTGTTTGCAGATATTCATGATGCAACCAAAAAAGTAACCGAGCAGATTCAAGATATCTCCAGTGCAACGCAACAAATCTCTGCTGGTACAGAAGAGATGACAGCTACTGCCGACAGCCTAAAAACGACAGCAGCTACTGCAGCAGCCAACAGTGCCAAAGTATCCGAAAACTTGGAAGGTCAAAAAGCAACGGTTCTTTCTACCTCCGATGCTGCCAACCAACTTTCCACTATGGCTGAACAGTTGCAAGAACTGATTTCCCATTTCCACGTACGTAAAATCGATTAATTTCGAGTTCATCCAATATTCAAATTCATCTGATATTTTCTGGTCATCGGGAGAGACAATGAACTGCGTCATGCAGTCTCATTGACTCTCCTCCGGTTTCCGGGAAAATGCGGTACTTTTGTAAATTATACTGAAAAACCTTGTAAACAACGCAACTCTCTTTTCAACTGTGCTCAGACAACCTACAGTTTTACAACTTCAATTTTAAGGAGAGATCATTATGTCCCCATCTGAAAATAGCCGTTCGTCCCATGTTCCTCTACAGCTGCCTGCCTTGCAGATTCCGCTTGATCATGCCCGCCAGCATCAGAAGGGTACATTTGCTATTCACCGCTTTGATCTAGGTCCTGTAATTGCCGGGTATGTAAACAAATTAGAACCCGGTTTACAGCAGCAAAGTATTTTGCTTGCTGCCTATCTTGGCTGGATGTATCGTTTATCCGGTGAATATGAAACTGCCGCCCTGTTCGCTTCAACAAAAGGTATGATTCCGGTCTATGCTTCGTTTGAAGAAGAATCTTCGTTTGAAAGTACGGTTCAGCATGTATATGCACAGCTGTCTCAGGCTCAAGCCGGTCAGCGTGTACAGAGTGAGACTATATTCAGCTTTGGACAAACGATTCCCGCACAACCTGGACAGATTATTAACTGGGCAATTGAGCCTCATCAGTCTTCTCTGACGATGGTTGTGGAATACAATGATTCTCTTTTTAAACCTTTAACGATTGCACGTTTCTCCGCTTACTACATTCGTTTGCTGGAAGGATTGCTTACTCATCCTGAATTACCGGCAGGCGGAATTGATATTCTCAATGCCGAAGATGAAGTGTTATACAATGCACTTAACCATACAGCTGCACCCTACAATACCGAATTGACTTTCCATGGCGCGTTTGAGCAGGCAGCAGATCAATACTCTGATCGCCATGCTATTAGCTACCGCAATACCACCCTTACCTACCGTCAACTGAATGAACAAGCCAATCAGATCGCTCACTTGCTGTTGAATAAAGGTTTGCAGCGCGGTGAATTTGTAACGATGTTCTTGGATCGTAGCTTGCACAGTGTCATTACGTTGCTAGGTATTATGAAAGCTGGCGGTGTATACGTACCCGTTGATCCTGCACATCCAGACGATCGGAATCACTATATCGTTCAAGATACGCGTTCTGCCTTTGTCATTACGCAATCCGAGCATTATCACAAAGTACATGAGCTGACAGCCGGTATCTCCACACTGCGCGGCGTCATCTCAATTGAATCGATTCGTTCGGATGCTCCAGCGAATATGCTGATCAATCCGCAAGCTGGTGCAGGTCCTGATGATCTGGCATATGTCATTTACACCTCAGGCTCTACTGGCAAGCCGAAAGGTACATTGATCGCACATGGCGGTGTGGTGAACCTTGGACAAATTTTGAAAGAACAATTTGAGATTGTGCCACAGGATATTATGGCGCAATTCGCTAGCTACAGCTTTGATGGCTCGGTTTGGGATACGATTGCTCCCCTGTTCCACGGTGCTCATATGTATATGCTTGATGCAGATGAGCGTGTATCGATTGAAGAATTTGCCGTAGCGATTGAACGTACACAGACAACAATCATTACTGCATTGCCAACTGTCTTCTTCAATCAACTATCCGCTTATCTATCGCCAGAAGGATATGCACGTCTGTCCAGCCTGCGCTTACTGGCTGTAGCTGGTGAAGCACTGTACGGCGAACGTGTACGTGCCTTCCAGCAAAATGTAGGCAAGCCAGTTCACGTTGTGAATGCGTATGGTCCAACGGAATGCACCGTATGCGCGACTATGCACAAAATTACAGAACCGCTGGCTGAGCACGTCGTTAACGTTCCAATCGGTCGTCCGATCCACAACTACGAAATCTTTATTCTGAATGATCAACTGATGTTATGCCCTGTTGGCGTACCCGGCGAAATGTACATTTCTACGGTAGGTATTGCCAAAGGCTATTTAAATCAACAGGATAAAACAGATGCTGCCTTTATTCCACATCCGTATGTGCAAGGTGCTAAATTGTATCGCTCTGGCGATCTGGCAAAATTGCTGTCCGACGGTACGATTGAATATGTCGGACGTCGTGATTCCCAGATCAAAATCAGAGGTCATCGGATTGAAATTGGTGAGATCGAAGATAATCTGAACAAATACGAAGATATTCAAGACGCTGTTGTTGTGGCGAAAAAGGATGCTTCGAATCAAAATATGCTGGTTGCCTACTTTACAACCCAAGACGGTAGTAAGCTATCTCCAGCAGCGATCAAGCAATTTCTGGCAGACCGTTTGCCATCTTATTTTGTACCGAAATTTGTATGCCAGCTGGATGCGATTCCTATCTCGCCAACCGGCAAAGCGGAACGTAAACGGCTAATCGGCTATCCGAATACAGAGCTGGCTGAACAACCAGCAGGTTATGTAGCGCCGCAAACCGAGACCGAACAGCGCATTGCTGATGCGTGGTCAGAGGTGCTAAATCGTGAACATATCGGTATTCAGGATGATTTCTTTGCGATCGGTGGCGACTCACTCCATGTGATTCACGTATTGACTCTGCTCAAGCCACACTATCCGTCTTTGAAAATCGCAGACTTCTTTGATTGCAAAACGATTGCTGCATTGGCAACCAAAGCAGCATTGCCAGGCGGCGGACAAGCAGAATTGCTGCCATTCACTCCATCCGGTGAATTGATTGATCTGGTGGAATACCCTGAACAGATGGCAACCTTTGAACCTGATACACTGCTTCCAGCTACAGGTGTACTCCTGACTGGGGCAACTGGTTATCTCGGTTCGTATCTGTTGTATGAATGGTTACATCGCAGTGAGGCACATATCTATGCCCTAGTGCGTAAATCTGGTAATGCCAGCAGCACGGATCGCCTCAAAGCAACGATGGAGCTGTATTTTGGACGCAGTATCCTGACTGGGTTTGATGAGCGGGTAACGGTAATCGAAGGAAATCTGGATCATCCTCGTCTTGGCTTGAGCGAAGAAGATTACAATCTAGTCAGCACGCGGATCGATTCCATTATGCACAGTGCTGCCGATGTTCGTCATTTCGGTGATAGCGATCATTTCCGCAAAACCAATATTCAATCCACCAGTGAATTGCTGAAGCTGGCAGGTATGCGTAAAGGCATTCGTTTCCATCATATCTCCACCATGGGAATTCCAGAAGACCTGTCACTAGAAGGCAAATGGCAGCAAGTGAAACAAACCGGTCTGTTGCCAGATGATCTGTACGCCGAAAATGTGTACACCAACAGTAAACTGGAAGCAGAAAAACTCGTGCTGCAAGCAGCAGAGCAAGGCATTCCAGTCAGCATTTACCGTGCGGGCAATCTGTCCAGTCATTCGTTTACAGGCAGCTTCCAACGCAATATCGACAGCAATGCGATGTATCGGATGATCAAAGCAATGCTGCTGCTGGGCAAGGCTCCTTCCGTCGAGCAATGGATGGACTTCACACCGATCGATTATGCAGGACGTTCCATTGTCCATCTGGCACTTCAATCGGATACAGCCGGACAGATCTTCCATATTTGCAATCCGCAACAGGTTCCATATTCACAGCTTATTGAGATTATCAATGCTGCTGGTTATCCGGTAGAGCTGATGCGTCCAGAGGCTTATAGTAACTGGTTACTGGATGCGTCGATCGACAAGCCAGCTGAAGCCTTACAACTGGCAATGGCTCAACTGGAAGGCGATGGTGCTCGCAATTCACCTTATCGTCTGGCGAACCCACGCACGCACGCGATTTTGGAAAAAGCAGACATTCAGTGCACACCAACAGATCTCGCATTCATGCGCGCTATGCTTACGTACGCTGTCGGTATCGGTTATTTCCCTGCTCCTACTCCGGTAGAGACTCCTATCGAAAACCAAGAGGATGCAGCGCCTGTCATCAACCAAATGTCATCCAATCTGTAAATAACGTTTTATACTACTGTACTCCGCATGTTTGATGTTCATACAAAAACGCCTCTGATCTATACAATCAGGGGCGTTTATATTCATTTAGAATGAAGATGGTACTTATCAAGAAACTCATTTACAATATACTAAGTAGGTATACACAAAACAAGCAAAATTACCGATATAAACTACATAATACGACAAAAAATTACATATTATATTAAATATTGATTTATTTGTCGAAAAAAGTTATAATTTATCAGGAAAAGGTGTTTTAACCCATTTAAAATGGTTAATTAGTTATAAGACTTATTACCCAAACATAAGGAGCAATTCAATTGATGAATATACGCAACACAGTAAAATCGTGGAAGACCGCAACGTTGTCGGCAGTACTTGCACTGCCTCTTTTAACAGCTATTATTATTCCAGCGACGATCCACCCTTCCCCTGCCGAAGCTTCCCAGCGTTATCTGGTTCAATATTCCACCAGCCAAGCAAAACAAGCTCTTACCACTGCTGCTGGTACAGCAACGACTCGTTTTTTCGATCATCTCAATATGGCGGCTGTTGATCTGACAGCTAGTGAAAAAGAACAGCTGTCCCATACAGCAGGTATCACTCGCATTGATTCTAATGAAAATTACCACGGTGCTGCCCAAGCATTTGCAGCCAATGTCAAAGCAATTACGGTCAAAGGAAATGAACAAGCATCTTGGGGATATGGTGCAGTCGATGCCCAGCTCGCTATGAACAAAAATTACACGGGTAAAGGCGTAAAAGTCGCTGTTCTGGATACAGGTATTTCTACCCACTCCGATCTGAAAATTGCTGGCGGTGTATCTCTTGTAGATTATACTTCTTCTTATGCAGACGATAACGGTCACGGTACATTCGTTGCTGGCGTAATCGGCGCACAGAATAATGGACAAGGGTTGATCGGCGAAGCTCCAGACGCAAGCATCTATGCTGTTAAAATTCTCGATACACAAGGTAACGGTTCGACTGAAGATCTCGCTAGCGGTATTAACTGGGCGATTCAGAACAAAATGGACATCGTCAACATGTCTATCGCTTTCCCACAGGACTCTCCAACCGTTGAACAGATGCTGCAAACAGCTCATAACCAAGGGATTCTGCTAATCGCAGCTGCTGGTAATAAAGGCACCACCGATACAACACAGGATACGATTGAATACCCTGCCAAATCCAGCTACGTCATGGCAGTCACTGCTGTCGACGACAATCTGGAGCGCGCTAGCTTCTCCGCTACAGGCGCTGAGGCTGATGTGGCTGCACCGGGCGATAATATCGTCAGCACGTCCAGTAATGGGCGTTACGAGCTGCGTGACGGTACTTCTGTAGCTGCACCATTCGTTACAGGTCTGGCAGCTACACTGAAACAAGCGTATCCACAGTTAACAAATGACCAACTTCGCCATCTGATCGAAGTGAACAGTATCGATCTGGGTACAACAGGACGCGACAATCTGTACGGCTACGGTATGGTCAGCTTCCAACACGTATTCGATCCGGGTGCAACTTCACGCTAATTCGCTTGATGTACTTGATCCACCGATAGACATTTTATATTCCATCTTAATTGTCATACTTTATCGTATAACTGGATAATATCGATCATCTATATTATAACGCAATCAAAAGGATGCCTTTCCTATTCGCTATGAACAGGAAAGGCATCCTTTTTTGTCGATCAACCAGTAAAGCTCTGTATCCGTATTTATATTCAAGCATAACACCTATACTTTACATATTGCTACAGATACGCTTTAAATTTCACTAACCGATACGCTGCGGCGCATCCATTGCAGCTCGTTATCCATAATCACATAATCTGTCCAGTTTAGATCCTCATTCACCCAGCGGTCATAATCACGAATCTGACGGTACAGACGCTCCAAGCTCAGCTCAGACGGCGAGGTCATTAATGTTTGCATCACAGGCAACAGCTGATCTGGCTTTTTGCGGGCATGTTCTAGCATATGTATCAGCGACTTATGCCCCGGATACAGCATTTCATTATGAGATAGAATCAAGCGACCACTAAACAGAATCATATTCATAACTGATTGATGCAGCAAATAATGCTCGTTGCTTTGCAGCGCTTTACGACATTCCTGATACCATGCCTCGAATTGGGCGTAGAATCGATTAATATTCGCCTGCTTCTGATGCAGCGGGAATTCGGTAATCTCGTTAATCATACTGCGCAACTCAGGCAGATGCGAGAAAACAATCACCGATCCCATAAAGGTAAACCGTGCCGGTTCGCTGCCGAAGCGTGCGACCTTCTCCATGTAGCTTGGCGAAATATACTTACCGTTAATGCCTCCACCATACTGCCCTTTCTCTGTCATATCTACTGCTCTATAGTGCAGGCATCCGCTTTGCAGACGCTCCTCAAATTCCTCATCCGAAACGACAATCATAACATCCAGTTCAGCTTCTGCTGCTGGTTCGCCGATCCCTTCCTGTCCTGTAAGCAGCAGGGCAAATACGGAAGGATCATGCTGCAAATGCTCGCTCAACTGCGACAGTTGCTCTGAAAAGATACTCATCAAAATCCTCCTTCAATACCAGCATTATTTAATTGATAATGATAACCATTATCAATTAGTGTATTCATTGTATAGCAGGATTTGGACTTTGGCAATAGATTGTGAGCAGATTGTGTCTTCGATCTTGCTAATGGGTGAGAATCGCGTCCTATATTTGTAACAAACACAGCAAAAACCGCCACTGGATAGAAGGCTTCCAGTGACGGTTGAATGGATAACAAAAGGAGTAGCAAGTAAAACAATCAAACAATTCTCCACCGGATTAGTCCTATTTTAGAGACATAAGGACAATACGATGGCAATCGTACGATTGTAATTTAGGCTTTCGGATGGATCATTTTGGATGGCACAACGTACTCATCGAATTGTTCCTCGGTCAGCAGACCACTTTGCAGGGCTGCTTCGCGCAGAGACAACCCTTCCTTGTGCGCATGTTTAGCGATTTTGGCGGCATTCTCGTAACCGATGTACGGGTTGAGCGCTGTAACCAGCATCAATGAGTTGTCGAGGTTATACTGGATTTTATCGACATTGGCTTCGATTCCAACTGCGCAATGCTCATTGAACGACAGAATAGAATCCGTCAGCAAACGAACCGATTGCAGGAAATTGTAGATGATTACCGGCTTGAATACATTCAGCTCAAAGTTACCTTGGCTGGCAGCAAAGCCAATTGTCGCATCATTCCCCATCACCTGTGTGACAACCATCGTCATCGCCTCAGATTGCGTTGGGTTTACTTTACCCGGCATGATGGAACTGCCTGGCTCGTTGGCTGGAATCGTCAATTCACCTAGACCACTGCGCGGACCACTAGCGAGCCAGCGTACATCGTTAGCGATCTTCATGAGATCGGCTGCCAGTGCTTTCAATGCACCGTGTGCATACACCACTTCGTCATGACTTGTCAGCGCGTGAAATTTATTCGGTGCAGAGCTGAACATTTTGCCTGTGAGACCAGCGATATTTTCCGCTACCAAACGACCGAAGTCTGGATGCGCATTGATACCTGTACCAACAGCTGTACCGCCGATTGCCAGCTCTTTCATCTCACCTACACTGTTCAAGATCATACGGCTTGTTTTGTGCAGCATCGCTTCCCAGCCGCTAATTTCCTGACCAAGCGTCAGTGGCGTCGCGTCCTGCAAGTGCGTACGACCGATTTTGATCAGATTCATAAATTCTTTGGATTTTGCCATCAGCGTTTCCTGTAATGTGCTGATTGCAGGCAGTAGATCGTTCTCTACCGCTAATACGCCAGCTACATGCAGCGCAGTTGGGAATGTATCGTTGGAGCTTTGCGACATGTTCACATCATCATTCGGATGCAAACGGTCGCTTTTGCCATCCTGTTCAAGCAGTTGGTTACCACGATGCGCAATCACTTCATTAACGTTCATATTGGACTGCGTACCACTACCTGTTTGCCATACTACCAGCGGGAAGTGTTCATCCCATTGACCGCTCAGAATCTCGTCGGCTGCTTTGACAATCGCTTGCGTTTTGTCAGCGGATAGCTTGCCCAGTTGTTCATTCGCCAGAGCGGCGCTTTTTTTCAACATAGCAAACGCATAAATGACTTCAATCGGCATTTTTTCGCCACCGATTTTGAAGTTTTCTTTGCTGCGCTGAGTTTGTGCACCCCACAGCTTATCGGCTGGAACATTAATTTCACCAATCGTATCTTTCTCTACACGGTATTCCACTGAAAAATCCTCCTTTTGGATGAAATCATCGTTTGTATTTACCCTGTTCGTTATCGCCATTTAACCTTTATAATTGTAACGCTTACATTGTCCAAAATCCACCTGTTTTATACAAAATCGGTGGATCTTGATTCGCGTTTTGCAGAACGCTCTGCCAGCAAGGAATCTCTAACACAAGCTTCACTCCGGCACACACCAGTCGATAGGCTCTAGCCCTTGCGATTGCAAATATTCATTGGCACGCGAAAATGGCTTGCTACCGAAAAATCCCCGATGTGCCGATAACGGGCTCGGATGCGGCGACTTGATAATAAAATGCTTGCGAGTATCGATATTCGCCCCTTTGCGCTGCGCATGGCTGCCCCAGAGGATGAATACCGCAGGTGTATCGCGCTGATTGACTGCTTCAACCACACGGTCAGTAAACGTCTCCCAGCCCTTATTCTGATGCGAGGCAGCTTGTGCACGACGAACCGTCAATACCGCATTAAGAAGGAGTACTCCCTGCTCTGCCCAGTGGGTTAGCGATCCGTGCGACGGCCCGGGGCAACCGATATCGTCGCGCAGCTCCTGATAAATATTATGTAACGATGGCGGGATCTCCACACCCGGCTTGACTGAGAAGCTAAGTCCATGCGCTTGTCCCGGTCCGTGGTATGGGTCCTGTCCAAGAATGACGACACGCGTCCCTTCTAACGGCGTATAGTGCAGCGCATTATAAATGTCGAACATATCGGGGTAGATCGTAGTGGAACGGTACTCCTCAGCCAGAAAGCGGCGCAACTCCTGATAATACGGCTTCTCCAACTCTGGTTCCAATACATCAGCCCAATCATTGCGAAAAATCTTGCTCATCCTGTACACTCCTTTCCCTATCCTTCTCCCTCCTGTTTATTATGAAAAAGAACATCCCTTCTGTCAAAAAACGGTGCCTACCCACTGCATTTCCCACCATTCCATGCAAAATTGTAGAAACCTACTCTCGGTAAGTGGAGATTCAGATCCCCATTATATATACATCCCTGCATGAAAAAGAGCCAATCCCTCATTATACGAAGGACTGGCTCTTTTATCATTCATCTATACTGTTACTGATTCAAACTCCTTGCAATCCGCCCTACAACAGCAGGGATTACAGACGAGACTTCAGGAAGCTATCCATAAATGTTTTGAAATCATGACTCACGTTATTTAGCTTTTCTACTAACGTGCTAAATTCGTTAACCAATTGTGCCTGTTCATTAGAGGAAGTCGCGATAGCAGAGATTTCTTTTTCCATTTGTAAAATGGACTGCTGCACACTGCCAAGCGAGCTTTCGATATTTTGCGTTGCATTTTTGGTATCGACCGACAGTTTACGTACTTCAGAAGCAACCACACCAAAGCCTGCACCTGCTTCGCCGACACGCGCGGCTTCAATGGCAGCGTTCAGACCGAGCAAATTGGTTTGCTCCGAGATTTCACGGATAAAGCCGGTAACTTGATTGACCTCTTTGGAGTTTTCTACCGCTTTACTTGTATTGCTCTGAATCTCTGACGTCGTCGCGGACAATTGCTGAGATTGCGCAGCGAGTAGCTGTACCATATCGCTAAGCTGCGTACTGATGCTTTCAATATCAATCGTGACATTGCTCATAAAATCATTGTGCTGCAATGTATATGCGGAAGCAATCGCTCCGACGATATTGCCATGCTTGTCTTTCAGCGGAACAGAGGTGGCATCCAACTCAAAGCCATACGCAGAAGCAGGAACACGGGTAACGCTGACAGTGCCGTTTTTGAGGGCATTGTTCAGGTTTGGATCATCGGATGAAATCGGTGTACCCGGACGCAGTCCCAAATCCAGCTGTTTGGCAGGTTTGTAATATTTGAATTCTTTTAGATCGGTTACACCCAGCATTAGGTCTTCCCCTACGACATACTCAAAATACTTCATGCACTCTATCACCATATCAACTACATTTACATCCTGCAACGCCGGATTGATTTCCGAACCCTTATAACCTTTTGTCATGTTTTATCACTCCCATAGATGTCGAACTCTTCCGTTTCGTTATATTGCACGCAAAAATCATGTATATCTCCATCATCCTATCTCTTATTTCGACAATATTTACTGCTTTGTGAATAGCTTACTTCTTTAAATAATGGAAATTTATATTTTTCACAATTTTTTAGTGTACAAAAAATAAAGATTGCTTCATGCAAACGATATGTTCTTGTGTCGATTTTGATAAATTCATTGTAAATGGCTCAAAAAATAAACATTCGCAAAAATATTTTTTTGGTCTTTTGAAAGACTCATTTTGACATTCATAATACGTTTTTCATACCATATCTAGTTTTATCATAAGATATAAAATCAACATATTGATGTGGGTTTATGTCTGGTTCATTGTAAAGTACAGGTTAAAGCTTGGCGCCCCCATTGTATGTACCTTTGAATTGTGGTAAAAACTAAGTATAAGCATTATTTTTAAAGCAATTTGTACGCACAAATAAACACAAGGTTTGGTGTGCAGATGTGGTCACAATTGGGTAATGTACACATAGGCATATTCAAACCGTGCAGTGAATGATGTAGCCGGCAAATTGCCATATGTTTAAAGCCATACCAAATGATATATATTATCGAGGAGGAACAGAGAGATGAAATTTTTCTTGGACACAGGTAACATTGAAGAGATTAAACGTATTGCCCGCCTGGGCATTGTGGATGGTGTAACAACCAACCCTTCCCTGATCGCCAAAGAAGGTCGTGTTTTCAAAGATGTAATCGATGAAATCTGCCAGATCATTGACGGTCCGGTTAGTGCCGAAGTTGTCAGCCTCGATGCAGAAGGCATGCTGAAAGAAGCGCATGAAATCGCAAAATGGGCACCAAACGTTGTTATCAAGCTGCCTATGACTGAAGAAGGTCTGTATGCTTGTAACCAACTGTCCAAAGAAGGCATCAAAACGAACGTAACGCTGATCTTCACACCTGCACAAGGTCTGATGGCTGCTAAAGCTGGCGCTACATTCATTAGCCCATTCGTTGGTCGTCTGGATGACATCGGTATCGACGGTATGCAACTGATCCGCGATCTGCGTCAAATTCTGGACACTTACGGTCTGAAATCCGAGATCATTGCAGCAAGTATCCGTAACCTGGAGCACGTAAGAGAAGCAGCACTGGCTGGTGCTCATATCTCTACTATCCCTGGTACACTGGTACCTACACTGTGGAAACACCCACTGACAGATAGCGGTATCGAGCGCTTCCTGAAAGACTGGGAAACTGTTCCACAAGCAAAAGAACAAGTAAAAGAAGAAGCTGGCTCCAAGTAAGCTGCTTTCACTATAGCGAACAACTATGAAACCACACACATAACGGGAATCGTACGATTCCCGTTTTTCTATTGCTAATTTTAGTTGTTTTAATTATAATTGCATTAACATCTATTTTTGTTGAACGGCAGAGATGGACATGTTCACTTCGATATAAAGGAGAACTGCATATGAATCATACGTATACCGAATTGAATTCGATCGGCTTTTTGCTAGGCAGCACGTACCGCAAGGTAAGCCATTCATTTGGTACCCGATTAAAGGAATTCGATATTACACCAGAGCAATGGAGTATTCTGTATCATCTGTGTATGCATGAAGGCATTAATCAAAAAGAGCTGGCTGCCTATGCGTTCAAGGATCAGCCTACGACGGCGCGTATTCTGGATGTGCTGCATCGCAAGCAGTTAATCTACAAAGAGATGGACCCGCAAGATCGGCGTGCTTTTCTGGTCTATCCCAATGATGCTGGACGTGCATTGATGGAAAAAGCATATCAAATCGAGACCCAACACAATGAGGAATTGGCTACATTGATGACGCCGGAGCAAATGGAGCAGTTGAGCGGATTGCTACGCGAATTGCGCTCAAAGCTGGACGAATAAACAACGAATACAGAAATACATTTGTTTTTCCTCAACCGAAACCACTTGAAAAACAGATAGAGAAATGGAGAGAATGCTTGTTATGGAACAAATGAAAAATAATATGATTCCTTCCCAAACCGCTGCACTGTCGGATGACAAACCGGCTGCCAAGTTATGGACTGGGGAATTTTTGGTGCTGACGGCGTGCAACTTGCTCGTCTTTTTGAATTTGCATATGATTTTATCTTCACTGCCGCTATATATGCGATCGCATTTTAATGCTGGTGACTTTTATGTCAGTCTATGTACTAGCTTGATGGCGCTGTCGGCGATTATTGCGCGGCTGTTCTCAGCTCGTGCGCTAGAGCTGGGCAAACGTAATGTAATTTTGTTCGGTGGTCTAGCGATTGCGCTGTTTGGTACAGTTGGATACTATTTCAGTGCTACGATTGTTGCATTGCTAGTGATGCGGGTTATTTTCGGCTTTGGCTTCGGGATGTACAGTACGACCTTTCCGACGATGGCTTCCGATATTATTCCGCGTAACCGTATGGGTGAGGGTATGGGTTACTTCGGTCTCTCCACTACCATTTCAATGTCGATCGGTCCTATGATCGGGATGTGGGTTGAAAAGCAATACGGATTTACACCACTTGTTGTGATCGGATCGATATTTATCCTCATCCTCTTCCCCCTTGCCTATCGTCTGATTAGCGGTAAGAAACGCAAACAGATGACACAGCAAGCTCAATTATCGAATCCTGCCTCTACCGCTCCACAAGGCACGAACTCGGCGCAAAATGATGTTGCAACAACTGCTGCATCCGATGCAGCGCGCAAGCCATCCAAATTTGAGAAAAAACTGCTG
This sequence comes from Paenibacillus sp. JQZ6Y-1, assembly GCF_040719145.1. Lineage (NCBI taxonomy): Bacteria > Bacillati > Bacillota > Bacilli > Caryophanales > Paenibacillaceae > Paenibacillus > Paenibacillus kandeliae. Next base: position 1,055,823 of record NZ_JBFDUZ010000001.1, on the reverse strand, counting down.
CTGCCAAGTTTGCTTAACTTTCTAATGTCGATCACGTATGGTGGTTTGGTCAGCTTTATCGCGCTGTTTGGTAGTGAAGCGCATATCGCCAATCCGGGTTACTTTTTCCTGTTTAATGCGTTGGCGGTTATTCTGATTCGCCCGTTTTCTGGTAAGCTGTATGATCGATTTGGTCCAAAATCGTTGTTGGTTCCGGGTGCTGTGTTACTGATCGCCGGATTGTTGCTATTGTCTCTCGCCCACTCTACACTTGGTCTGTTTGGTGCAGCACTCTGTTATGGACTAGGCTGGGGTGCCCTGCAGCCAACGATGCAAACGTGGATGATTCAGGTTGTCAATCCGCATCAACGTGGTATGGCAAATGGTATGTTCCTCAACTCGCTTGACCTCGGTGTCGCGCTGGGCGCAATGATTCTCGGTACGATTGCGAGTGCGACTAGCTATACGTCGATGTATCGGTATTCCGTTGTGTTTGTTGGACTGTATATTGTGATTGGTATCATTTATATGGTCAAAGCGAAAAAGACACCTGCACAAAGTCAATCCATTCATATCAAAGTAGATTGATTTGAAGTGAGTGCAATTCACATAACGAAAACAAGATGAAACCATAACAAATCAAGCCCGTTTCCCCTGCTATGTATAAAGGGAAAACGGGCTTGATTTGATGTTAGGGTGAAATGAAGTGATAGTGTTGTTATTGATAAGGTTTGTAGTTTGTATGGTGATGAATAGCAGCATACGCCTCAGCGATTATTCCTACCTGCAAACAAGCTGTTTTAGCAGGATAGCGTAGCTCATTATCATTATACGACCAGATATGGTCACTATTGTTGTTATTGCTCAGCGGCTTCGCTGTTATGATCCGGGGCTACGGCAATATGTATACTTACGGTGCCGTCCGGTTCGTATTTCTCATAATCAACCGTATATGCGCGAATCAGTTCTCCGCTTTCTTCAAGCTGCCAAATTTGCTTCCATTGCTGCAACACCTTTTGCTTATCGGTTCCGTCGATTTGAAAAATGCGGTATGGAGCATCTTCGGGAATATCCAGAATTTCCGAAGATATTTCGTTATCAGCTACAGCAGTGCTTAGGGAATAATCACCTTTGTAATTACTTTCGTAATCGTAATAGACGCCATATAGGGTGCTAGCGTTGTTCTGTTGCTGATAGGCTTCTTGCCAGACATGTTGGATTTTGTCTAGCATTTCGGGATCTTTGAAATTGTTGGTGCGAATGGATTGAATACGATACAGCTTCATGGTGTTCCTCCTTGTAAATGAAATGGAAATGGTAGCGTTTTTATAATGATATTATATTACGGCTTTGGGCGAGGGAATGCAACTTTTAACATAGAATGGTGGTATGAGCCTACATGTTCGATATGGGCAACATTCACTCCAGGGAGGAATAAGGGAACGGACTCCGGTGGAGCCGCGGGAATCTTGGGGATTAGCAAAGAATGAAGATTCCCGCCCCTTTACAGTAGAGCTTACACCCTCAAGGTGGGGAGATAGTAGGATTTGCTCTATTTACTTTGTTTATTGCTCCTTACTTCTCTATTTCTATTTGTAATACCCTCTATTTACTGTCTTTATTTTATGGCTGAGTTTATACGAATTGGATGAGATAGATTGTAGTCGTTTGGGAAAGGTATGGGACGATGTGGATGGATAAGGAAAAGAACCCTTGCGCTAGGGGCGTAAGGGTTCTTTTTGTTGAGCTTGGATGGGTGTTACAGGGTGATGCGGATGGTGTTGGTGGTTGGGGTGATTAGGGTACCTTGTTCGTTGGACTCATGGGTTGCGCCTTCTACAGATGTGGCGGTGGTGATGCCACGTAGGGTAGCTGTCCAGTTGGTTAGGGTGCCTTCGGTTTGGATCTCGATGGTGTCATTGGTGCGTGTTGCAGTTATGGTGGCGGACGGTTGTCCGTTTTGGTTGACGATTCGGGTGGATACGGTGGCGCCTTCTTCCAAGTTGAACAGGTGGAATTGAACACCGTCGGTGTAGTCGTAATCTGGTTTGCTGTCTTGGTTACCAAAGGCGATGATGCTGTTTGGTTTAACGAGCAATGGCAATGTCATGTAGTCAAACGTTTGACGATACCAGCGACCGCCCTGCACGTTTTCGTTCGTTAGCAGGTTGAACCATTGTCCCTCTGGTACATAGTAGGTCACTTCGCCCTGCTCATTAAAGATAGGAGCGACCAGCAAGGAATCGCCGAACATGTACTGGCGATCCAGTGTATGCGTAGTTGGATCGTTGTAAAAGTCCAGTACGAGTGGTCGCATCATCGGTGTGCCTTGTTCGGTTGCGGTAACGGCTGCTTCGAACAGGTATGGCATCAGGCTACATTTGAGCTTGGTAAACTTCCGTACCACGTCTACGGATTCTTCGTCGAACAGCCACGGTACGCGATACGATTCATTGCCATGTAGACGACTATGCGAGGACAGCATGCCGAATTGAACCCAGCGTTTGTATACGGCTGGCGCGGCTGTCATTTCAAAGCCAGAGATGTCATGACTCCAGAAACCAAAGCCGGAGACGCCCAGCGACAATCCACCGCGTAGTGATTCTGCCATGGATTCAAAGGTAGACGAGCAATCGCCGCCCCAGTGAACGGGGAATTGCTGACCACCAACAGTAGCGGAGCGAGCAAATAGTGCTGCTTCGTTTTTGCCTAGATTGTCTTCCAGCAGCTCGAATACGGCTTTGTTATACAGGAACGTGTAATAATTGTGCATTTTCACCGGATCGGAGCCATCGAAGTATACGACATCGGTTGGAATGCGCTCGCCAAAGTCGGTTTTAAAAGAATCGACGCCTTGATCGATTAGTACCTTGAGCTTATCTTGATACCATTTCACTGCGGATGGATTGGTAAAATCCACTAGCCCCATACCTGCCTGCCACATATCCCACTGCCATACGCTGCCGTCAGGACGTTTCACCAGATAGCCATTTTCCATGCCTTCGTCGAACAAATAGGATTTCTCAGCGATATACGGATTGATCCAAGCGCAGATTTTCAGCCCTTTATCCTTGAGGCGCTTGAGCATACCTTCTGGATCAGGGAACATGCGCTCATCCCATTTAAAATCCGACCACTGGTATTCTCTCATCCAGAAGCAGTCAAAATGGAATACCGATAATGGCAAATCACGTTCTGCCATGCCATCGACAAAATGATTGACCGTTTCTTCGTCATAATCGGTCGTAAATGATGTGGTCAGCCACAGACCAAATGTCCATGCTGGTGGCAATGCTGGTTTGCCAGTCAGCGCGGTGTAGTTGTTCAGCACTTCCTTCGGATTGTTACCACCGATAATAAAGTATTCCAGTGTCTCGCCTTCTACACTGAATTGCACTTTGGATACATTTTCAGAAGCGATCTCATACGATACTCGTTCCGGGTGATTGACGAATACACCGTAGCCCTGACTGGACAAGTAGAACGGGATATTTTTGTATGCCTGCTCACTGCTCGTACCGCCATCCTCGTTCCAAATGTCCACGGTTTGACCGTTTTTTACAAACGGTGTAAAGCGTTCGCCCAATCCGTAAATGTACTCGCCTACGCCAAGCTGTAATTGCTCACGGAAATAGACACTTTTTTCGGGTCCGTTAATATAGCCGGGTCCTCTATGTACGCTGCCAGTCAGGTGACGGTCGCCATAGTCAAAGCTGATATTCCAGCCTGTATTTTTCTGCACCGATGCTTTTAGGTTACCGCTCGTAAACGTCAGTTCATTGTCGTTATCCTCGATCACAATATTTGTGTCCGCCTGTGCGAGTTCGAATTGCGGATATTGGGTCAGACCACCCTTATGATGGTTCAGCGTAATTTTGATAACATCTGGTAGCGGGGAGCTGATCGTCGCTTTGAGCAGGGCGCCGTTCAATGTATCACCCTTGTGCTGAATGCGTTTTGTTGCCGCATATAGTGTAACCTCGTCGCCTTTGCGTACAATATCTCGAATATCGGTCGGATGCTGCATGCTATAGCCTTCGCGTGTCATCCAGTAGCCATCGGTAAATTTCATACTTTTCTTCCTTTCAGCTGGAAACATCCAGTATCGTAATTGTCATTTGGCTTAAAGCTTTATCTCTGTGTATAATGATATTGATTAAGAAAGCGCTTTTCTTCTTTTATTTTGATGAAAAGTATCGTGATTTTGATATATAGGAGGAATGAACATGCAGAGTCTAGAACGGATGCGCGATACACTGCGTGAGAATCGGATTCATGGCAGTACGATGTATCCAGTCAGCATATATGAGATGAATGATCTACGTGATGAGGTAATTTTGGAATGTCACTGGCATGAGGAGCCGGAGTTTATCCTAGTGACCGAAGGGCGCGCGTTATTTCAGGTAGGCGGTGTGAATTGTGAGGTAAAGGCTGGGGAAGCGATCTTCGTTAACAGCGGCGAGATTCATACCGCGTTTCGTGTAGAGGGTGAGATGTGCAGCTATTGTGCGATCGTATTTGGCATGTCATTACTCGATAGCGCTTCCTACGATCATGTGCAGGGCAATTATCTTGACCCTCTCATGGCACGCCAAGTTCATGCCCCTCTGCATCTTGATCCGCAATCCTCATGGCAACAACGGATGTTGGAGTTGTTGGAGCAGGTGGTACAGGTGAATCTACAACGTCCTGTTGCATATGAATTGACGACCAAAGCGTACCTGTATTTGATCATCGGATTGATGTATGAGCATATGGATCATCCATTGGAACAGCAGCCTGCCGTAAGCGACCGGATGGAACGATTGAAACTGGTGCTCAGTCATATTCATACCCACTACCAGCAACCACTGCGTCTACGTGAACTGGCGGATATCGTCAGCATGAGTGAAGGACATTTCTGTCGCTTTTTCAAAAGTCTAACGCAGAAAAGTCCCATTGATTACATTAACCGCTACCGTACCCAGCAAGCATGTCGCTGGCTGGAAAACAGTGATCGCAAAATTGTGGATATTTCGCTGGAGGTTGGATTTGATAGTTTGAGCTATTTTATCTCAGTATTCAAGCAGCATCATGGTTGTACGCCGTCGCGTTATCGCAAAGAGCTACATGGTATGTATTCCAATCGCGCAACGACAACGGAGCTATTGGCAGATGTACGGATGATCTGACACGGATTTGATGTAGATTTGATGCAGATCTGATATGGAGTTGATAACGCACTGCTCGACATGATCGTGAAAGTGTATGACTTCGCCCAATTATAGCGGAGAGTATAACGTCTGCTTCCACTTTTTCCATTCGCGGTATGTAACCGATTGGTATAGGAATTGCTGCATTTGCTCATATTGCTGTTCATTCAAACTTAGCCATTGTGCCTGTTTCGCCAGCTTGGCTACAGGGATGGATTGTATGGCCATGCCGCCTATTTTGCGGCGTACTGGTACATGGGAGGCAAGCAGTTCTTCCCGCTTATTCCATCCTTCCCAATTCATACGCGCACCACGTTTCCAATCAAATGCCCATAATTCATAGGTAGGTGGTTGCTCGTCGATAGATAGTTGCTCGTCCATACGACGAATAATGATCCATTCACTGGGAATAATCTTGCTACGTTGTCTGCGGTTCATGATACTTCTCTCCTTTATGTAGAAAACAGAGCTTTTTACATGATTCCGTAAAAAGCTCTGTTATGAAGTAGATAGATGAATGTGTAGATTGGTGTATAGGTTGGTTTCTAGGTCGATGTTTAGATCAGTCCATAAGGTATCAAGCCACACGCTATCGTGCAGTTATCCCCGATAATCGTGACGCTCATACAGCTCCTGATTCACCTGTTGAATAAACGGTGTGACCTCGCCCACCGAATAAGCATACAGCAAGTGCATTGCCCGTGTACAAGCGGTATAAAACAGCTTGCGCTCTGCCTCACGATGATACTGATCCGCAGACGCATTGTACAGAATCACCGCGTCAAACTCTACGCCTTTTGCCAAATACGCAGGAATGATAATCGTTCCTTTTTCAAATACCGGCGTATTCTTGGTCATTTTGCGCATCGTAATCTGCCCTCTCAGCGCTTCATAGGCTTCGGCACATTCGCTCTCTGTTTTACAAATAATCGCGGTATATTGATAGCCCTGCTGCTGCAATTCGTGAATATTGCGCACAATCTCTTGGTGCATATCATCGCGATCCTCATACAGATTCACAATCGGCTTGTCGCCGCGACGGTTGAACGGTACGATATGCTCCCCACCCGGAATCATGGAACGGGTAAAATCAACAATCTCGTACGTCGAGCGATAGCTGCGCGTCAATCGAATCAATTCCGTCTGATCCTTGCCATACAGCTCCAGCAGCGGCTCCTCCTCGTCAAATACCGAGTTGTGGCTGTAGATCGCTTGATTCAGATCGCCCAATGCTGTCATGCGTGCACGCGGGAATAATCGCTTCATAAACTCCAATTGGAATGGTGAGTAATCCTGTACCTCATCGACGATGACATGTTTGATCGCCGTATTGGAACGGAAACCTTGCAAATGCTCTTTTAGATACAAATATGGTGTCGCATCCTCATATCCCAATTCACCCTGACGCATCCGATTGACGGTTTGTGGAGCAAACTCATACCAGCCTTCTGGCATTTCATCATGATTTAAGCTAGTAATCAGCTGCTCATCCTCAAACAAGGCACGGTACAAGCCTGCTAAATCGATAAAACGCAGTCGCTTGGTCCATTTCCGTAGTGGTTTCAACCAGTTGTTGACGACCATACGCGCCGCCATCTCCGATTGCAGCTGGAAATCGTCAAACGAAATCGATTTATTCTTTTGCTTGCGCCGCATCATCGTATACGCGCGATGATAATCATCCGTCGTGAGCATCTGAATCTGCTCCTCGACCCAAGGCTCCTTGCGCTCGTTACGACCAAAATCGTTCACCTGCTTCAGCAGCCAATCGCGCATATCTTCAATACGATTCCCCAGCTTCACTGCCGGATCATAGCTATAAAATTTATCTAGCATTTGCTGCGACGATACAATCTCCCGCCCCTGAAAACGAACCGGACGGAATTTCATCCCCTTATGCAGCAATTGCTCTGCATACCGGCGAATCGCATGGAAATAATCCAGCGACGATTTGTAGCGAATCCCTTGGACACGCGCTGGATGCCCATCATCGTCCGACCAAGCGAGTAAATATTCCATTTGTGAAAACACATCTTCCAGATCAAATTCGCGCCCGATTCGGACTTCCAAATACGATTGGAAGGTCGTTTGCAGCATATTCTCTTCGCCCAGCTCCGGCAGAACGGTTGCGACATAGCTGTTAAACATCGAGTTCGGTGAAAAGAGCACCATCTGATCCGCACGCAGCACTTCGCGATACCGATACAGCAGGTATGCAACCCGTTGCAGCGCAGCAGATGTTTTGCCACTACCTGCGGCTCCCTGTACGATCAGCATACGACTTTTATCGTTACGAATCACGCTATTCTGTTCCTTTTGGATCGTAGCGACGATGTTTTTCATCTGATTGTCGGCACTATGGCTCAGCACCTGCTGTAGCAGTTCATCACCGATGGTCACACCGGTATCGAACAATACTTTAATATCCGCATCCCGAATCACAAACTGGCGCTTCAGCTCCATCTTGCCTTCAATCATGCCCACCGGTGTACGGTAAGAAGCCTTGCCAGGCGCACCATCATAATACAAACTGGATACTGGCGCCCGCCAATCGTAGATTAGAAAATCCTCCTCGTTATCATTCAAAAAGGAACCAATGCCCAGATAGATCTGATCGATCTGCTCGCTTCCTTTTTCCTGAAAATCAATCCGTCCAAAATAGGGAGAACCAGACAGTCGGCGCAGCTTGTCCAGCGTCAAACTGGAACGGCGGTGACTCAGCTCTAGCTCGGATAGTACCTGCGATTGTTGACGCAAGCTGGTCGACGTCTCGCCGACATCGTCCTGCTCGCTGAAGTTGATCGATACTTCGTCCCAGAAGTCTTTCCGCATTCCGACCACATCGCCACGGCTCTCGCCTACCTCCTGTTCCAATACAGCCATTTTGCTGTTGATCTTGGCAGTCACATCATCGACACGCTGCTGCTCCATCTTCCAGTCCTGATCTTCTATTGCCATGCTGCCAGCCCCTTTGCTTTATGATCTACAAATCGGCATCATGCCGTCTGCTTGTTGTGTGGTTATCGTATCCTTAGCTATATCGGGATTCATTGCATAGAGGAATGATGATAAACTGCATACCTGTGTATTCATTCGCAAAATTCTTCTTGACAAATCCATAAACAACATGATAATCTTAAAAATAATAGCGTCACTTCACACTGTTCTGCATTTTTGCAGAGCATTTTTTATTTTACGCCGTTCTTTTCTAAATTGCAAATAACAAAGCCGCACGACGGAGAATATTCTTCGGTCATGCGGCTTTTTTGTTATTAACGTGTCAAAATGATTGGTTCGCCTTTGGTAATGATCAGCGTATGCTCATATTGCGCCACATAGCTGCCATCGGCAGTTTTCAAGGTCCAGCCGTCGTTGCCTTCGTCCACTTCTTCGGCTTTGGTCGATACGAACGGTTCAAAGGCAATGACAGAGCCTTCTTTCCACAGATCGTTATCGGTTGGATCGTAATAGCTCAGAATATATTCTGGTTCTTCATGAAGCCCTTTACCGATCCCGTGTCCAGTAAGGTTCGTGATCACGGTAAAGCCTAGTTTACGAGCGGTATTATGGCTCGCTTTCCCAGCATTACTCCGTTTGGAGCCAGCTTTGATTTTTTTCATGGCAGCATCAAATGCTTGAATCGACGCATCGCATAGCGCTTCCAGCTGTGGATTGCCTTTGCCGACTACAAATGATACACCTGTATCCGCAAAATAGCCATCTAGCGAGCCTGACACATCCACATTGACCATATCGCCTTCCTGAATAACGCGTTCTCCCGGAATGCCGTGAGCTACCTCTTCATTGATACTGATACATGTGAAGCCTGGAAAATCATACGTAACCTTCGGTGCGGATACTGCACCGTATTGTTCAAACAACTCCCCTGCACGGCGATCCAGATCGATCGTACGTACACCGGGCTTTGCCATATGTTTGAGTTCGTCGCGGATCGTAGCGACCACTTTACCAATTTTCTTTAAGCCTTCAATATCTTGCTCTGTTTTTGCAATCATGACTAATCTCCTTTACCGTCAACATCATATTCTACTATACCTTATTATTAAAACATTTGCACAACAACGCTATTCATCATCGCAACAAGAGATACAGCTGCAAGGATGATCTTATTTATTGTTTAACCCATTCTATCCAGTATGGCACGCTTGTGGCATCTGTGCAATGCCAAACGATGATGGAATCGGTATACAATTCATTTTGTTGTTTCGTCATAGATCGTATCGATCTGCCGGATCCCCCAACAACAAAAGACCGAATTGCAGAAGTATCTGCAATCCGGTCTTTGCTGAGATGCCTTTCCGGTCAAACGGGTATAATCAAGCAACCATACTACGGCATGCCTCTGCACAATGACGACAGGCTTGTGCACAACGCTGACAATGGTCATGATCATGCTTGCCGCATTCCTTGGCGCAATCCTCACAGATTTGCGCACATAGCTCACAAATTTGTTGCAGATAGGGGCTGTTGGTGCTCATCGCTTTGATGGCGAATTGGCACATATCTGCACATTCACGATCCAAACGAATACATTCCCGCATCATGTCGATATGCTGTTCACCTAGACATGAGGTATAACAATGATTACAGGCTTCCACACACTGCATACAAGCCTCGATACAGCGCTGCTTTTCTTCCGTTGACATCATGGTATATTCCTCCTGTTCATTTGTATCACTCTATTCTTTTTAACCAGAATGACAAAAAGGTAACGGGAGGTACGCCATAAGTTAATCCATATTTTTAATGATGCGGTCTACCAGTTTCATTGTCTGTTCGCGTTCGTCACTGGTAAATCCATTGAAAATCTCTTCGATGGTTTGATAGGCTTTGGCAGCCAAATCATCCAGAATGCTGCGGCAATAATCGGTCAGATAGATCAAGTTGGTACGGCGATCATCTGGATGTGGAACCCTAGTGACCATACCGCGCCGGATCATATTGTCTACCAGACGTGAGACGCTAGGCTGGTCTTTACGAGACAGCCGTGCCAAACGGTTTTGCGTCTGTCCATCTCTTTTCCATAGATACGATACGAGAATCCATTGTTCATACGTGACCGGATATCCAGCATCGCGGAATTGCTGATTGAGACGATTACTAGCGAGACGTGAAGCAATGGTTAGTTTGTAGCCGATGGATTGATCCAATTCATAAGGAATACTTGTCATTCCTCTCTATCTCCTTTAAACCGAATGCGTAATGTTTGATATGACCTGGCCTTGAAAGTCACTTCCAGGGCCAGGATGGGAAGTTGCGTTGACTGCGTGTCGATTTGGACCTTTTCTCCTTGTCCAATTCATCCTTTACATCTTTGTCAGCGTCTGTACGAATATGATCCTTGTCTTTATTTGGGCTGTTCACATGATCAACCAGACGATTCAATCGCTCCAATTGATAACCATAATCATACATCACGGCAGCAACAATCGACAATCTTAGCACGCCGCCGAAGTTTTCCTGATACCGCTCGATCATCGTATCTAAGAATTTATCATTGGCCGCCTCTACTTCCGTCGCTTCATTACCGTTATTTTTGATTTTATCATCGGACTTGAGCAGGATGTGTTCATGGAACTTGATCAGCTTTTCCAAATGAGAATCGAAATATTCGTCGATCTCCGCAGTTCGCTCTGCTTGGAAATAATGCTGCTCAATCGCCGTCAGCACATCCATCCCTTTGCGCAATGTAGTTACCATCTGCTTATTCACGACCAAATGACGCTGAGTAGTGAGCGACGGGCGGTTCAGCTTGCCCAGCTCCTCCTCCATCAGATTGTATTTATCTGACAGGGACTGGATCGTACCGTCCAATCCACGCTTTTCCTCGCGAAAAACGGCTTCCTTGATCTCATCTGATACGGCTGTACGCAGCAGCAAGGACATCGTGCTAAATGTATTCTGAATCTGCGCTTTGAATTGCTCCAGTGGCTTCGGCGGAGCAATCAGCACATTGATCAGAAACGCCGATACGATCCCAATAATACTGAGCGTAAATCGATTAAGCGCGAAATGCCATTGTCCTTGACCAGATACCTCCATGACGGAAATAACCGTAACCAGTGTCAAGCCAATCGTATCGCCCATATTGAGACGAAGACAGATCATAATAACCACGATACACATCAGACCGACAGCAATCGGGTCGTTAGAAAATACCATTCCGCCGAGCAATGCCAAAATCGCACCCAATGTATTGGTCTGAATCTGATCCAAAAAATAGCGGAAAGAGCGATAGATCGAAGGCTGCATCGCAAAAATAGCTGCAATGGCTGCAATGACCGGTGGCGTTAAATTAAGCCAAGAGCTTACATATAAAGCGAGCGTAACCGCGATGCCGGTTTTGAGCATGCGTGCGCCAAAGTTCACGGGTGTTCCTCCTTTGTTACAAGTCATCGTGTAGTGTAATGTTCATAGGTTTGAAGTAGCAGTATATACTAATACCCGTATTTGTGCAGATTGGCGTCAGGAAGAATCATTTTTTGCGGCGTAGCAGATGCAGCAGCGGCAAACGATAGCGAAGCATCACCCATTTGATAATGATATAAATAATGACGGCAAAGACAATACTGTTCACAGCTGCACCCGTGGCAAAGTATAACCCCGCATCCCGCCAGTGGTGGGACTCGTGCAGCGGCTGCATATAATCCTCTGGCCAATCCGGCATCCGAATATGCAGCATGCGGGTCGGCCAGCTCGCTTTGCTGATCAGACTAACTAGCAGATGACCCGTATGATAATTCAGGAAAAAGGTCAGCGGCCAGACGAAGGAATCGAGCGAAGCCGCGAAGATCGCAGCTGGTAGTGCTCCTTTAAACAATCGATTCAAACCAAGTGAGATCAGCGGTCCGATTCCCAGCAACGGATACCAGCTAGGAATCAAGCCAACCGCAAATCCAATGGCTACCTGATGCGAGCCTTTTTTGAGTCGAAGCAGCCGAATCGTATTTAGTTTTAGATAGCGCCCAATACGTAGTTTTTTCATCCAAAGTCTCCCATTTGCGGCGCCTGATTCATGGATATTTCCCTATTCTAACTTGTTCTGTTACGCTTGCAAAGTTTGATTTTGTACCTAACAAGTCGGTATATCCGAAGCGCGGTAGTGGTAATTCCAGAAGCATCCCGAGTCATACTCTTCCATTACAGAGCCAGACTTTAAACATACCACAAAATAACCAAAAACACAGCTTTGGACAACACAACAAGCGCCGTATACATTATATAACGTACGCGGCGCTTGTTCAGTTTATAGTTGTTACCACAATTTATCGTTATCTCTCTCATTTCATAAGCCGTACAGCAATTAGGATACCGTCGAAGACAATAACTCTGCCAGACGATCGGGATAATCGGTAATGATTCCAGCTACCCCCATCTCCATCAGCTCACGCATTCGCTCTGGTTCATTAATCGTAAATGGATTGCTAATCACCCCGCTGGCTGCTGCTTCATGTACGATCTGCTCGTTGAGATGGAGATGATACGGATGCAGTGCTTCGGCGCCTACACTTTGCGCATATGCCCACGGATTGTACAGCTTGTCCCCATACAAAATACCGGTACGAATATCCGGTGCTAACTGCTTGCAGGTCACCAATGAATAATGATTGAAGCTGGAAATGATGATACGGTCGGATAATCCATACTGCTGTATCACATCGATCACCTGCTGCTCCATGCCGGTATACTCTTCTGCATTATTCTTCAGCTCTAGATTGATAATCAATCCGGTCGGTGCTGCCCATTGCAGCAGCTCGTCCAACAGTGGAATCTGTTCGCCAGCAAATTCAGTACCAAACCAAGAACCGGCATCCAGACGGCTGATCTCGTCATACGTCAAATCCTTGATCAGACCTTGTTGCCCTGTTGTGCGCTCCACACTTTCGTCGTGAATAAGTACCAATTTGCCATCTTTGGTGCGCTGAACGTCGGTTTCGATACCGGTCGCTCCTAGTTCTAGTCCTTTTTTAAACGCCACTATAGTATTCTCCGGGCAATACCCAGACGCACCACGGTGGGCGTAATTGACGATTGCGTTCGTGTTCATGATAGGAATGTCCTCCTTTAAATTGGCTGTAGCCATCGGCAGTTATGGGATGAAAATTTACCGGATGGACAGCAGGTATGTAGTGAGGTGGGGCTATGGTTTATTATGATGGTGGAATGTTTGGGCAATGTCAAATTGGGAGGTGGAACTTAGGCGGGGGTGTGTGGGGGCAACAACCACTTCGGGAAGGAATAAGGGGACGTCCTCCGGTGGAGCGCGGGAATCTTCGGATTAGGGAGGGAATGAAGATTCCCGCGCTCCAAGGTCGTCCTTTCCCCTTATTTCCTTCCCTCCGTTCCGTGCTGCCCTCATCATGCGAAGGAGCTTCAACTTCCACTGGGGGGAGGGGGAGTAGAGTTAAGGGATTGGGGAGTTTGTGTGGTATGTAGAGTTTTGGGAGTTTTGAGATTTTTGAGAGTTTTGGAAGTTGAGAGGTTTCGCGGTTGGGTTAGAGATTTAAAATATGCGATATATAGTAGGTTGGGAGATGGGTTAGTGTTGAGTTTGTATTTTTATATGGTGAAAAAAGCCAGTTTCTTTGCCCTGTGGTGTAGGGTTGGGAAACTGGCTGGGGTTGTTCATTTGTTTTTGGTGTGGTGATGGTTGGTGCTTTTTTATTTGACTAGGGCGTGGTTGGCTAGGGTTTGGGTTTGGGTGAGCATGGTTGCCATGTCCATTCCATAGTGGTTGCCCAGCAGGATAACCATAACATCGTCGTCGAGGTTGTAGGTGAATCCTGTGGCGTAGCCTGTGCCGCTGCCGTTGTGATAGATGGTGTGTTTACCGTCTACGTCTTTGATCAGGAAGGCGTAGCCATATGGTTTGAGTTGTGAGTATGGTGTGAACATTCTGTCGATACTGGCTTGGCTTAGGATCGTGTGGTTGGCAAACGATTTGTACCACTTCATCATGTCATCCAAGCTGGAATAGAATGTACCAGTGCCGGATTGAGACCAGTAGTAGCCTGCGGTTGACCAATCACCAGTCTTTTTGTCTTCAATAAAACCGGAAATGGTTTTGGTGGCAGATGTAGCTTCACCAGTGTCCTTCATATTCAGCGGGTCCAAGAATGTTTGCTGAATGTATTGACCATATGATTCGCCAGACACGAGCTGTACGATGTATGCCAGCAATACATAGCCTTGGTTACTGTAGTTAAAGGTCGTACCCGGTTCAAAGCGCAGCGGCTTCGTTTTGATCTCAGTCACAGTGTCTTCCAATGTGGTGCCTTCGCCGCGGGTAAAGTTGGAATTGAAGCCTGCGGTGTGGGACAACAGCATATGCACGGTAATCTCATCGCCGCGCGGGAAGTCTGGAATATATTTGGTCAGTTTATCGTCGAGACTGATCTTGCCCTCTTCAATCAGCTTCATCACCGACGAAGCGGTAAACGATTTGCTAAGAGAAGCGATACGAGAAATACCGTCTGGGCTTGTCGTTTTGTTCACGCCGGACAGACCGTAGCCTTTTTTCAGTACAACTTTCCCTTTGTATTCTACTAATGCCAGACCCGAATAGTTCTGATTTTGCAAATAGGTGTCTACGCTTTTGATCGAATTTGACATTACCGTTTCTTGATCCGGCGTCAGGTCAATCGTAGCCAGTTCCGGTGTGGAATTGAGCGTCAGCTTCGCCTTGAATGCGTCTGCTAAAAAGCGTGCTGGTACCATCATTGTACCGTATACATTACGCGATACTTCTGGCATGTCGAGCGAATATCCGTCCAGTGTAATTTTGGAAGTATTCGGTGTATGCACGATGGTGTCCCCGTTGTTGTACATAACGACCGAATGGGTCGATGCGTCCCATGTTGCCTGTGCTCCTAGTTCTTTTGCCGCTTCGCGCAGCGGAACCATTGTCGTTCCGTTCATGACAAAGGGTGCTGTCGACCAGTCGATGGTTTTGCCGCCGATGGTAATAACCGCCGGTTTCTCGCTAGCTGCCGCCTGTACCTGTGGTGCCACATGTGGTGCAGCCCCTACCGATACGGTCAATGCCGCTGCCACTACCCATTTGGTTGCAAACGCCAGACCGGGGCGTTTTGTTCTAGATTTCATATCCATGATGTCCTCCCAGTTCAATGTAGCAATGTTTCCATGCCCGTACGCCGATGAATACAGCAGTTTCTATTATAGAGGTCGTACCTTTGCAGAAGCAAGACTATGCCGTAAGATGCCATTTCTTTGATGAGAGATATGGGACGGCGGTCATGCTTCTATTTCTCATGCCGGTCAATCAGCTATATCCTTGTACGCATCTCTGCGGCGAAAGTTGTGTTTTTCGCGTACATTCATCTCAATCGAAGTGTTTGTTTTTATTTTCGGTTCCGACACTATTTCGTTTTAATTATATGTAAATTTTTATTTATAAAGTTGTATTTTTCCTTATTTGATTACCATTATGTTTGAACGTTCACTGCTTCATCCATTCTATGATCTGAAAGGAGATGCCTCATGTCTTTATCCATATCTAGCCCCACATATGAGAAATACAAAGCCGAACTCCGACGCATTGCCTGGAGGATGCAATACCGCAGTCGTACCCGTATCAACCGAGAACTGCCACTATTGTACGACGTATCATATTCGCCATCATTTACAGATGAAACAGACAGTCGTCTTTGGATACAGCAATGGATTCAGTCGCTACCGGAAGGCATGGAACAACAGGTGATGACCGCTCTGTTCATCCGAGATTTGACGGAGAAGCAGGTAGCAGCACACTATCATATTTCCCAACAGGCGGTGAGCAAATGGAAAAAGAAAGCATTACAAACGCTACGTCAGAAGATGCAATCTGCCAATTGATTCAGCAGGCTTCCCTGCAACCAAACGCGGCAGCAATGGAAAAGCTGCTGCGTATTTTTGAACCGGATATGATCCAGTTTGCCCGCTATATCCGCATGCCGTCGGAAGACGCGCTGCAAGCACTCAAACTGGCGCTGATTGAGTTGGTATTGAGCGGATTTTAGTGTGGAATGTAATATGCCATAGGATAAGGGATCGGATAGATAAAATCATGTTGATGAGACAACAGGTTAGACCACTACCCGCACAATTCGGTATGGGCTGGGCGATAGTGATCTAACCTGTTGTTCTTTGAATGGTCATAGGTAGCTAGCACATGAACACATACGTCAACCAGACCTCTCCGGCAATGCTACACCGGAAAGATCTGGTTAACGGTAGTACTATTTAAGTCATTGCTGCTTTATTTGTGTCTATGCCCTTTGTCCTTGTCGTCCTGCGGTTGTGGGTCATTGTCTGTGTCGGTACCGACCTTGAGCGTATCATTTGTTTCCTCATTGGATGGGCCGATGACAATCGTACCGTCGATATTGGAGATCAGCTGCTCATAGTCATCTGCTGGCATGCTGTATGCTAGTTCCATCACTTCGCTCGGTGTAAAGCGCAGAATGTCCGAGCCTGCTACCGTGGTTGGCTCATTGTTGTTAAACACAACGAGAATATGCGTTTTCTCAGTCAGTGGTACGATCCAGTGCCAGTAGCCCTGCGGGATATACAGCACATCACGCGGCTTGAGATGGTACTTTTGCAGCTGTTTGTAGATCGGGTCAAAGATAACAAATTCCAACTCACCCTCGATCACATAATCGTATTCCCCTGCATTCGGATGCCAGTGCGGCTCACGAATATTACCTTTGGTCATATACAGATCGGTAGAAGCGACACCTTCCAGCGACGGCAATTGACCGACATTCGTCTCATATCCTACATTGTCAGCGTTACGGCGAAACAGTACATTTCCCTGTGTGTTAAATTTCAAATTCGGTGATCCTGCCATTGTGATTTCCACCCTTCGATGATTCAATGTCAGGAAGGAAAGGGAACCTTCAGCAGCCGATCGTTCCCTGATCGTTTGCCGCTGTCGTTTCGCTCCTGCACAAGTATGGTAATGTGCGATGGAAACGTACAACCAGTCAGGCAAACTTTTTACACAATATTGGAATAGGTACGGGTACCGCTATATCAGCATAGATGATCATAGCTCGTTTCCAGGCGAAGTATGACCAAGACCACGACGGATGAGATTGGCAGTCACTGGCTTTCGATCCAGCATACGTGCCCAAATCGACAATTGACCGATATGATGAATCTCATGCGCAATCACATGACGCATCACTTCACCGTACGTATGGATTTCCGTCTGACCATCTGGTCCCGAATCGTGCAGTTCGCGATGCTCTAGCTCTGGCTTCCAGTTATATACCACTTCCGCCACCTGTGAATGCAGGCGCTGGGATAGTTCTTCCACTTGAGCCAACGAGCGATATTGATCAAACGTATCATTAAAATACGACGGATGCACTTGCTGCTTCACATCGGTAAGCCAGTTGTACTCGACTTCTACAATATGAAATAACGTGTTCAAAAAACTGCCCATACCGCCGACACGTTCACGCAGCAGCTCTTCCTCCGGTAACTCGCGACACCAGTCAAACCAGTCCTGACGTACTTGCCAGTTATACTCAAACAGCATGTTCATGGCTACACGATCCTTTCAAATGTTTTGAACCAACTGCCCTGATATGTCAGCTGACCGTTATCCCCTTCAGCAATGATGCCATACTGCTCCTCCGGCACCTCCAGTTCGAATCGCGAGCGATCCTGCTTTTCAAACGTAATATAATAATATGTAGATGTACTGCTGTTACTACCGCCCCGCACATGCTGGCGCTTGCCGCTCACCATCACCGGCTCGGTTAACACATCCTGCGCTCGATTATGCAACCATTGTGAAATAGTCTTTATGATACCGATCGCAAATAAACTAATAATCATCAAAAAGATAACAACGAACGGGATGGCAAAGTAGAGCGGCACATCATGGAAAAAATCCGCAATGCCGCTCGTGATGTCATCGCCCATCCAGTCTCCGCTGGAACCGGTCATATCTTCATTCTCTCCTCTCCTACCGACCTTACCTGTTTATTCGAATACATGATACACATACAGCTTACCCGGCATGCTGCGTTGATCTGGATCATAAATATGCGCACCCAGCAGCTGCTCTACAGTCAGCGTCAAAATAAACTTTTGCAGCTCACGCTGATTATCAAACTGCAAGCGCAGCGGCTGATTCTCATCATCGGTCAATTGAATATCCCATGTCGGGACTTCAAGCACCTCGGTATCCTGCTTTTTGCTCCACAATTGATTCCATTTGCTCATACTCAGACTTCCTCCGTAAAATGACGTCGTACCTGTGGTGCGGCAAATTTCTTTTCATTGTACGTATTCGATTGGCGCTTCGGGATCGATAAGCTGTCCCAGCTACCATGTTTCAGCATTTTGGCGATATAGACAATTTGACCAACATGGTACGGATAATGACACAGCTGACGATTGATCGCTTCCAATGCAGTATGCCCTTCATTACGAATATAAATGATCTGATCCAGCTGCTCCGGCTGCAATTGCTCCAGCGTATGAATCAAACAATCCCAGCCTTCCTGCCAGCGCTGCCATACCTGCTCCGCATCAACTGTATCGTCTTCAAATTCAATGTCGCGGTTGCGCCATTCCTTTTCCCCATCGCTTGTCAAAAAGTCCGTCCAGCGCGACAGCATATTGCCATGCAAATGCTTCACAATGACGGCGATACTGTTACTGTCTTCATTCGGCGTCACAAACCATTGCTCTGGTTCCAACTGACGCATCGCCTTTTCGCCCAATGTGCGGTAATAGATAAACTGTTTGATAATACTGTCCAATATTGCAGGTTGCTGACTCATAAGCATTCACCTCGTCTTGGAATGGTATGTACGAATCACTCACACAAACATTTACTCCAATTACAATTTATCCTTATTGCATAACCGCAAAACTTACTGTTAATCATACGTGTTTCAGCCTGCTGATACAAGCATCGCGACGCCCTATTTATGGAAAAAAGCACTTCCTCTCATAAGATGACAGAAGTGCTTTTAACAGGCTTGTTATACGGTTGATGAGCAAGAAGAATCATACGGTTGTAGCGTAAAATGATAGCGAGCAAACCCATGATCCGTTTGACCGATCCACGTAATAGCTGATTGCCCGTCCAACGCTTGACGAGCTTGTGGAGAAGACTCAAACGTAACGATTGTTCCTACGTCTACTAATTTGGAATGATGCCCTGCCGGTCTCGGCGATGACATCTCATCGTATGCTATATGTTCCTCATTACTAGAATATGAATCTGCGCCACACTTTGTATGCGATCGTTCCGCATCGTCGATTATACCGCAAACCAACTGCCAATTCTTATCTGCAACCGGAGCAATGCTGCTGCGCTTCCGAATGTATTCGGTCAATACATCCCGATTCTCAATCCCTGCATCCACGATAACGCGTTGACCGTCAGGGTTCGCAAGCCTTGTTGAATATGCGCGATAATGATTGGTCACAACCGCAAACTCCATATGTTCTTCAAGTGGTTGCCCCTCATACGTCAACTGTACAATCCGACGACTGTGAGGATTCAACATACCACCTTCGGCATCATAGCGCGGCAACTGACTCACATCAATCACATAATGTAACCCGCTGATTACGTCAAAATGAAACGGCGAAAATGCTGGATCAATCAATGCTTGTCCCTCTACTCCCGGTACAATCGTGCGATACAATCCAGCAGACCATTCCAGCCACTCCCGAATCTCGTCTCCATTCAGTCTTACAATGCACAAGGTATTCGCATAACTATAGATGTCCGACATATGCCGCAAATGCAGTGGTCCCGCAGGAATATCGGTATAATGCGAAGGTCCATAACGTCCACCCGTTTTAAAAGGTGAGGCTGCCGACAATAACGGCAAATGAGCATCCGATGTATTGCGAAGCAACGCAACTGCTGCTTCCGTCTGAGCAGCATTAATCAACTGCACTACCGCGGAATCCTGCACCAGAGCGCTATAACTGTGTAATGGTTGCAGCAGTTGACCGACAGGCGTATGAATATATGCCAACGTGCGCTCATGCGCTTCCTTTGCCGCGTCTTCCAATAATGAGTCCGATAAAATGGAACTATGCGCTCCCTGTACCTCCGCAGACGGATTTACCAATGCACGTACATGCCCTTTTCCATGCTGTACATGCCAGCGTATCCCTTCATCTGTCTGTTCGGTAAACAGCTCTAAGTCGATCAGTCCCAGATGACTGCCCCATACACCCGGCTCAACAGCAGGAATGCCATGTATATGCCCTTGCTCCAGATCCACACCGGGACGCCCTACAAATTCGTCACTCGGGAATACTTTATGAGCATGTCCAAAAATGATCGCATCCACATCCGCTATCCGACTAAGCGGCAATATAGCATTTTCGCCAATAGCTGGTGAATCCTCCTCTGCATATCCGCAATGTGCCAGCAGAACTACGATGTCAGCCCCAGCTTGTTTTGCATGATTGACTGCTTCTCTCGCCGCTTCCACCATATCCGCCGCGTACACGCGCCCTTCCAAATGACTCCGATCCCAATTCATAATTTGTGGCGGCACTACACCGACGATCCCAATGCGCAGCTCCGCGGTTTGTCCATGTTGTCCCATTACTGTGCGATTCAATAAAAGATACGGTGACAGCAAGGTCTGCGGACTTTGCATACGCCCCTCCTGCAAACGATCCTGCTGCACCCTATACACATTGGCATTGGTATAAGGAAAGTTCGCTCCGGCGATACACTGCTCCAAATAATCCAATCCATAATTGAATTCATGATTGCCCACAGTCGCCGCATCATAATGCAGCCTATTCATGAGTTCAATCAATGGATGAACCCCTTCGCCGGTTTGCTTATCCTGCCAATAACGCTCCGCTGCTGCATAATCACCCAACGGATTTCCCTGTAAAATATCCCCATTATCCAGCAAGAGATGATTGACACATTCCGCCCGCGCCTTATGAATTAACGTTGCGGTACGCGACAGCCCCATACTCTCTGTTTCTACATCACGATAATAGTCATATCCAGTCAGACTTACGTGCAAATCGGTCGTCGCCATAATCCGTAAATGGTATGTATCAGGCGAAGAAGACTGCTGTATCAAGGTATTTGGTAACAAAGAGGATGAATTCACATCTATACTTCCTTTCTATCTGTCATTGCATCAAACGGGCTAACCGTACCATATGAAGATCAGAACAGTGTAAAATCAGTCATTCAAATTTTGGTGCTATTTTACAGTTTCCTAACACAAATCAACGGTACGTTTGACCCTTCACTTTTCGAACGCTGGTAGAATACGAATTGTGCCTGTGACGACACAGCATAGGAATTACATAGTTTCACCATTTTATTACATCCTAGGGGGAAATCAAGTTGTTCAAAAAAGTAGCAGCACTCGGCATGACTCTGGCTCTGGCAGCCGGATTAACCGCATGCGGAGGCAACAGTTCCACATCCGCAAATTCTAACGCTGCCGGCAGTACATCGTATGTGCCGACAGAATTGAAAGTACAGTTCGTCCCGTCTCAAAATGCTGAAACACTGGAAGCCAAAGCCAAGCCGCTGGAAAAATTGCTCGGTGACAAACTGGGAATTCCAGTTAGCGTATCGGTATCGCCGGATTACAACACTATTGTGGAAGCGATGGCTTCCAAACAGGTCGATGTTGGCTTCCTGCCACCTAACGCTTATGTACTCGCACACGATAATCGCAAAGCTGCTGATTTGTTGCTGCAAGCACAGCGTTACGGCGTCAACGATGAAACAGGTCAACCGACCACGGATAAAGTCAACTTTTACAAATCGATGATTCTGGTGAAAAAAGATTCGCCGATTCAATCCCTCGCCGATCTGAAAGGCAAAAAAGTCGGCTGGCAGGATGTAACCTCCTCCGCTGGTTATGTATTCCCAGCTGCTGAGTTGAAAAAAGCGGGTGTTGACCCAGATACAGATGTACAAGGCGTGACGATCAAAGGTCATGACGCTGCGGTTATGGCATTATTGAACGGTCAAGTTGATGCGGTTGCCGTATTCCAAGATGCGCGCAACACCGTGAAAAAAGACGTACCGGACGTATTTGAGCAAACCCGCGTGCTGCACTTCACCGCTCCGATCCCGAACGATACGATCAGCGTACGTTCCGATATGGATCAAACTTGGAGAGACAAGATCAGCCAAGCCTTTATCGATATCGGTAATGATCCAGAAGGACAAAAAGTCATCGAAGAAATCTACACCCACGTTGGTTATGAAAAAGGCGATGACAAAAACTTCGATCCGGTTCGTGAATATGCCAAAGAAGTCGGTCAAGCACAGTAAGCCTGCACCACAACGATAAATAGATGCAGAACCTATTGTTGCACCAAACATGACTACCAAGACAGCACCGTCCTTGTTTTGCGGGCGGTGCTGTCTGTTGTTGAACGGTTATATACCATGAATGTCAAACGCTTGCCCGTTATGGGCTACTGCACGCTGCATAATCTCTTTTATAGAAAATCTGGATAACGAAAGTTGGGTTTACATGATTGAATTTCAAAACGTCTCCAAAGTGTACCCGAATGGTACGCGTGGTCTGAACAATATTAATCTTACGATCAATGAGGGCGAGCTGGTCGTGATCGTCGGTCTATCCGGTGCAGGTAAGTCAACGCTGCTGCGGTCCATCAATCGACTGCATGATATTAGCGAGGGCAATATTGTGATCAACGGGCAATCCATCACCAAGGCATCCGGTTCCGGTTTGCGCCGAATTCGACGCGGCATCGGCATGATTTTCCAAAATTTCAATCTGGTCAAGCGTTCCACCGTGCTGCGTAATGTATTGTCTGGGCGGGTTGGTCACCACTCTACTCTGCGTACGGTACTGGGTCTATTTCCAGCAGAGGATACCGAGCTGGCAATGGATGCGCTAGAGCGTGTCAATATCCGTGATAAAGCTTATAGTCGTGCCGATCAGCTATCCGGTGGTCAACAGCAGCGTGTATCTATCGCTCGTGCGCTGGCACAACAGCCGCAAATCATTCTTGCTGACGAACCAGTCGCTTCCCTTGATCCACTGACCACGCGACAGGTAATGGATGATTTGCAGCGCATCAATCGCGAGTTGAAGATTACAACGATTATCAATCTGCATTTTATTGATCTGGCGCGTGAATATGCAACTCGGATTATTGGGCTGCGTGCAGGCGAGGTCGTATTTGACGGCACACCGGAGGAAGCGACTGATGATGTATTTTCCCATATTTATGGACGGGCGATTCACCGGGATGAGGTGCTGGGCGATCATCCACCGGGCGATGATATTGTATCCGTTATTCCGAGCAAACCGGGTGCAGCGGCAGGTGGCTTGCAATGAGTACAGGAACAACCAGTACCTCTATTGCCCCTGTTGCACCACCCAAGTATAAACGATACGCGACTTGGGGATTATTCATTGCCCTGCTGATCGTTTGCTCCATTCAGACGGACGTGACACCGTATCAATTGATTCGTGGGCTGCCGCAAATGGGCATTTTACTAGCAGAAATGGTTCCGCCAGATTGGAGCTATTTCCCGAAAATTTGGGAGCCGATGGTCGAAACGCTACAAATCGCCTTGGTCGGCACTATGCTCGGTGGGCTGGTGGCGATTCCGTTTGCCCTACTATGTGCGTATAATGTGACACCTAATCGGTCGGTAGCGATCCCGGTACGCTTAATTCTCAATCTGGTTCGTACCGTACCGGATCTACTGTTTGCAGCGATCTTTGTTGCTGTATTCGGGATTGGTCCGTTTGCCGGGATGCTGGCGATTTTATTCTTTTCGTTCGGGCTGATTGCGAAGCTGACCTTTGAAGCGATTGAGTCGATCGATCCCGGTCCGCTGGAAGCGATGACAGCGGTTGGTGCCAACCGGATACAACTGATCGTATTCGGTGTGATTCCGCAGGCGATGCCATATTACATGTCGTATTTACTGTATGCGTTTGAAGTGAATGTGCGTGCCGCATCCGTACTCGGTCTGGTCGGAGCGGGTGGAATCGGCTTGCTGCTTGACCGCTCACTCGGTCTGTTTCGGTATGATCGCGCGGCGATGATTATTTTACTGACACTGGTTATTGTGCTTGTGATTGATTATGCCAGTACAGTGGTACGGAGGAAATTGCTATGAATTCATTGTCTGTTCGTCCACTCTGGCATCGTTTGCGTCCTTGGGTATGGATTGCCGTTCTCGTAGCCGTCTATATCTGGGCATTTAACGGTTTGAACTTTGAAGGCTTTCAGTCTACGGCGAAGACCGTATCGCTGTCGATTTTGGATGGCTTTATGCACCCTGATTGGGATTATGTATATGATCCGGCTGGGGAAGATCTGCTGCGTGGATTACTGGATACGCTGATCATTTCCATTCTAGGTACATTTATCTCTGCCTTTCTCTGTATTCCGTTCGCCTTTTGGGCGGCGGCGAATATGAGCAAGCTGCGCGCCATTTCCGGTGGCGGCAAGGTCGTATTGAGCGTAATCCGCGTATTCCCGGAAATGATCGTTGCCATTTTGTTTATCAAAGCGGTTGGTCCCGGCTCCTTTGCCGGTGTATTGGCACTCGGCGTTCACTCGGTTGGTATGCTTGCCAAACTGTACGCTGAATCCATTGAAAGTATCGATACCGGTCCATCGGAAGCACTCACCGCTGCTGGTGCTAGTAAGCTGCAAATTTTGTGGTTTGCCGTACTGCCGCAAGTGATCCCGCAGTTCTTCTCGTATGCGTTGTATCGGTTCGAGATCAATATGCGTTCTGCCACCACACTCGGTTTGGTTGGAGCAGGCGGGATTGGTACGCCACTGCTATTCGCCCTACAAATGCGTAACTGGAATCGGGTTGGCGTGATTTTACTTGGGATTATTATTTTGGTTATTTTGACCGATTTGATCTCTGGTTGGATTCGTAAGCGGATTGTGTAATTGTTGATTGCTGCTCCGCGTCATGCTGGTATTCTGTTATACACAAAAAAGCTTTGTATCACGCCTAATAGTACAGGCATGGTACAAAGCTTCTTCTATTATATAGTGACATCAACCCTGCATCAGCATCAGCATCAGCATCAGCATCAGCATCAGCGGTATTGTAAACATTGATTTTGCAACATGAAACCATTAACACCGCTTTTTTAAGGCTCTTTACTCGCCGCAATCACTACAAAGGATGGCTTGCGCAGCTCATGGATGAGCTGTGGCATTTTCTCCAATCCTTCTGGAATCGGCTCTGGCTCCAATACTGCATCCAATCGCAATCCACTCTGAATAACTCCGTTGATCAATGTCGCCATCGTCCGATGATATGTAATCACTCCATCCACGACCCAATGCGAATGTCGAATCCCCTGCTGGCTATAATTGTCTACCGCATAATACAGGCGGTCTCCCTGTTCATTCTCGATCCAGCCGTCCTTGTCCAGCTTGGCAGTCACGATTGGATGCTCGGTGGAAAATACCAGCTTGCCGCCATCCTTCAACCAATAGGCAATCTTCCGCATCAAATCTTCATATTGTTCAATATAATGCAATGCCAACGAGCTGACGATAATATCAAAAGCATTTCCCGGGAAATCCAATTCTTCCATCGGCGCCTGAATGTACTCAATCTGTTCATGCTTGGGCGCACGTCCCAGCATGCTGGTGGAAATATCGGTTCCTGTAATATGGGCGGCACCCTGTTCCAACAGATAAACCGCCAATTGCCCAGCACCACACCCCAGATCCAGTACGCGTTTCCCTTCCAACGATGGCAGCAATGAGCGAAATGCTGGCTGCTCTACAAATTCATTATATGTAATACCTGAATCACGTAGCTTGGTGTAATACTCGAAAAACTCTGGATTATCGTACAAATTCTGTTTCATCGTGTATTGCTCCCTTCTATTATGTCACCAATGAATTGTATGATGCAGTCTTCCATTCCCATGTTCAGACGTATCTTTTGGAATATAAGTTTCAAATATTTGGAATTTACGATGTGTATTCTTATTTTGCACCAGTCATCGATTTTTGGCAAACAATCCCTTTCAGCCTATGGACGGATGCAATATGTATCTCACTCTGGTATGTTGGAACAAAAGCAGTCCATCCAGACCGAGGTGACTTTTTGTGAAAAAGCGCATATTGCAATTCATCGCTCTCACTGTCATTGTTATTATCGCTGCAACCTTTATATACCGTAGTGGCATTCAAACGGTAGAAGGCACGTATCAGGTGATCGGCGTGAATGATAAGGGGATTATTATTCAGCTTGGCGACAAGGAACAAGCGGTGCATACGACAGGCGATATTATTCAGATCATCCAGTTAGATCATTATTATGATCTTCGTTTTGAAAAAGCTCCGTTGCAGCAGCCCCAGTTGGATTATATCCGTATTCATGCAAACAAAAGCCAGCAATCGTGATACATATCAACGATTGCTGGCTTTTTGATAAAATAGGTTTCGTTTACTCCCAAACCTGATCTAGCTTGTCCGCATAGAAGCGCAGCGCTTTGCCATATTGCGCAATGCCTGCATCCGAAGATGTCGCTGCCAATTGCTCTAGCAACACACCTATCGCTTCTGCCGATTGACCCAGATTGTACAACGTCATTGCATAAAAAACCTGCAATTCTCGACGTTCTGGATACTGCGCAATCGCCTGCTGCAATAAGTGCTGCGAATCCTCATATCGTCCCAATGTACGATATGTGCTGCCCAATCCGAGCATCGCATCTGGGCGATCCTCGCCCTTCAGTCCATGCGCTAGCGCCTGCTCATAATAAGGCACCGCTTCACGCTCTAGCCCTAGGTTATCGCATGTCCATGCCAACTGATACAACACGTCTGGCTGCTGCGGATATTGCTTCAATAACTGCTCTAGCTCTACCTTTGCCTGTTCTACCTGCCCACTGCTGCGCAGCTCGGCAGCATCTTGGATAGATTGCTCCAAAGTCACGTTCATGATGATAATTCCCCACATCTCATTTGATATTTGATCTATCTGCTTCTCATTTTGTATCGTCGATTGATTATTTTTGAGCATGCGTTTGTTTTATACGATGGCATTGATTAACATCACGCCTATTTTATCGATTGAAATGACTCATAATGATCGGTCGTTTTGTAAATCAGCCCATCGGTTGAATAGAGAATACGATCCGCGCCACGGAAACCGGATGTGTAATTAATATCAGCCTCATGCCATTTACGACCGGATGCTTTCGGCAACAATCCTTCGCGGTTGCTGAACGTATCGCCACCGATGCTTTTCCCCGGCGCTACGGTTGCCAGATTGCCTTTGGACGATTCCCAGCCCAACTGCTCTGCCTGCTTTTTGGTCACATAATTGCATGGTAGCTGACCGTCATGCTGACGCAAATAATTTGCCACCCCGTCAAACGTATTGATAATGGTGCAGTTCTTGGTCGTTTGCGAATCAGTAGATGAGGGAGACGTTGAAGCTGTCGAAGATGTACCACTGGAAGCGGAAGGGGACGTCGTTGCACTTGATGTCGCTTCGTTGCTAGGTGTACTGGATTGCCCGTTCCATTCATTGGCACCAAATAGTACCGCTATAACTGCAACAATAACGAAAAGAATACTGGATAACGTTTTTCTGGACATAAGTTCTCCTGTCTGCTGTATAATGGGTCTGTAATAAAGTATACCGCAGGAAAGGGAAATGTTACATCCCGTCAAACAGTCGTCTTCCAAACGACCCATATTGCCGTCTACTATTGCCTATCTTCGCAGCATTTATATGTCCCATCGTAACAACATCGTCAGTGATGTGCCTTCCATACCAACTTCACGGAATCCAAATCGTTCGTACAATCGCAGCGCTGGATTCCCCGGACTCACACTGAGCGATACGCCCGAACATTCACGCTGCCGCAACTCATCCAACAGCGCAAACATCAGCGCTGTTCCGATATTTGCTCCACGATAATCCGGCACAATCGCAAGTGACAATTCGGGAATATCATCGGCAACATATCCGTAGCTTTTATTGGCATTTGTAAAAAAACGTGAAGTTACCGCTCCAACTGGCTTCAACTCGGCACTTTGATCTTCCTGAGCCAGCGCAACAAATCCAGCGTCGTCCAATCTTCCCCAATCCTCTACATACTTAGATAATGCGGGCTGCCGCACAATATCGCGTGTAAATGGCTCTTGCCCCGGCTCAGCATGTAGTGATAGATACAGCATTTCCCATAAAAACTCTTGATGTTCCGCTGTTGCTGGAACAATATGTACTTCAATTGGAGCTACTGACATCTCTCAAGCCTCCTCCGCAGGATGATGCCTGCCTCTATGATCCATCCCAATCGCTACTATATAATACTAGTATACACGATGACTTATCTCGAACATGCCAACCTAGCTCAAGTAACCTTTACCACAGTCACCCATTCATACATAGCCGTTCCATCATAAACAATCGTTCACTCGTACCCAATCAGGAGGAATTCCCTATGAAGCCAGCCGCAACATGGATCGTACCACTATATATAGCTACCGTAGTATTGACAGTGCCTAGCCCTTCTTATGCAGCAACTCAGCCACAGACACAGCTTGTTGCCAGCACGCACACTCATACATCCAATATGCAGTCTGAACAGAAGCGCATTGCCGAACAATATGATCTCCATTCGGCTGCCAATCATGACGGTTCCTCTGACTACCAGCCTTCGTACTTTATGCAAATTGGTGATTGGGGAATCAGCACCGACAACAACGCTGGCGGCGCTATATGGAGAATCGCGTTCGCACTTTTACAGGCGTTATGAACGTACACGCTTTCGATACCTATCTCTGCTGACTTTCATTATCGTCCCGACCGCTCTGTAAGTGTATCACTGTTTCCATTATTCATCATAACCACTTGGGTAGCAATCATAGGGTCAATCCATCTAGCTTGCCTCTATCTTCATTACATGGGGTATAGGATAGATGGAGTTGCTCCTGCAAACGAATGTTGTCCAACTCCTCCGCACTATTATCGAACTCAATCATCTCCACCCCATCCCATAAACAAACCTTCTGCCGGATCCCCTTCACAAACTCATCCCAATGATCAAATTTCCACTGATCTCGCTCCAGATTGCGTTCTTGCATACGCTTACGTAATACGTCAAAATCCACCTTTACCCGCAGTACCAGTGTACGCATGTCAGCCGAATCCCATCCATAATGCTTCACAAGCTCTTTTACATACTCTCGATCTGCAAAATAACCAAGAAATGGCGCATCCAAGATCACCGATTGCCCCAGCTGTACATGATCGTTCGCAATATCGAGCAACGCACGATATTCAAGTGGCATTACAACATCTCGATAATAATCGCAGCCATCCCGATCATGGGCAGAATAACCGTTCGCCTCCAACAATGCTCCACTGAATGTATTACATACAATATCTTTGTCCAGATACACACAACCGTACGTACGTGCAATATATTTGCCAATCGTCGATTTTCCCGATCCGGCAGAGCCGATCAAAAAGATCACTGTAGATTTCATAATAGATGACTCCCTTCCCTACTGAATAAGCATTGGGCAAAATTCCAACTAATGATAAAATAACGATACGATGATCGCTGCGGCATCTATACACTATCATGAACACGCATACACAATACAAGCCGCACACGATACTGAATACGAAATGAATGGTAATGCCCATCAAAATAACAGACAAAACAGCATTAAAGTTCACATATGCGAACTAAGTTCCGTATTTCGAACAATATAAATTTAGAGTATAACGTTTTCATTTGTATTTCAATAGGCATTCTCATATTCAAAATAAAATTTATTTTTTTGATAAAAGCCATTGAATTTCAAAAATGTTGTCTTTATAATGGGCGTTAGTTCGATATATCGAAACAAGTTCACATATGCGAACTTTATAGTGCATCAAAGGAGCCACTATGGAAAAATTTCGCGTGAACAAATCGGCTGAGCGGGTCGTTGATCTGCTTGTGCTGCTATCGAAAAGCGACTCGCCCCTGACGTTGAATGAAATCTGCAAAGAATTGGGCTTGCCTAAAAGCAGTGCTTTTGAGCTGGTTCAGACTTTGGTCTATAAAGGTTTCATGGAGTTGGATGATGCGCGCCTGAAAACGTATCGTCTGGGGCTGGGTATCTTTGAAACAGGAATGGCATATGTATCGAATCTGGGTGTGCCTCATTTAGCAAGACCCGTGCTGCAAGAGCTGAATCGGCAAACAGGCAGCACTGTGTTCCTCGGTATTGAGGATAAAGGCAAAGTCGTTTATCTGGACAAAGCCGAAAGTTATTCGGTCATGCGTCCAACTGCCAAGCTCGGCTCGCGGCGTTATATTCACACGACTGGTCTAGGCAAATCGCTGCTAGCGGCGATGTCAGATAATCGCGTCACCCATTTGCTGGGCGATGGTGATCTGCCTGCACGCACTGCCTTTTCCAAAACAACCTTGCCCGATCTACTACAGGATTTGCATGCGATTCGTGAACGTGGCTATTCCATTGATGACCGTGAGGATAATCTGGAAATGTACTGCATTGCTTCTGCCATTTATGATCAATGGAATCAACCAGTGGCTGCCATTAGCGTTGCCAGCATGTACTCCGGCATGAATGAAGAACGTGAGCAAATGATTGTGAAGCTGGTCCAAGAAGCCGCACTCAAGCTGTCCAATCAGCTAGGGTATCGCGGAGAACGGCTATACACCAATCTTGCCGATTAATATTCCCTTATATGTGAACAGCAAACCAAGCTGGTGAATAACCGACTGGAGGATATGAAGATGTGGAGAAAGCTAGATAATCTGAAAAAAATCGCTGATACAGGCATTGTGCTGATCATTCGATTAGACAGTGAGGAAGAAGCGCTCGCAGTTGCCGACGCCGCTGTCAAAGGCGGTATTAAGGCACTCGAAATTACGATGAGCGTACCGAATGCACTCGGTATTATTCGTACACTGTCGAACAAATACAAACACGACGATGTACTGATCGGCGCTGGTACGATTCTAGATGCTGAAACAGCACGTGCAGCACTGCTTGCTGGTGCCGAGCTGCTAGTCAGCCCGCAGCTCAACCCAGATATGATTCGCGTTGCCAATCGTTATCAGGCAGTGACGATCAGCGGTGCGTATACACCAACTGAGATTGTAGAAACATTGGAAGCAGGCGCTGACATTGTGAAGCTGTTCCCAGCAGAGACGCTTGGACCGCAGTATGTCAAAGCGGTAACTGCACCTCTTTCACAAGCCCCTATTGCTCCAACCGGTGGCGTGACGCCACAAAATGTGCATGAATGGCTGCAAGCAGGCTGCATCGGTGTCGGTGTGGGCAGCTATATTACCAAAGCAGCGCAAACAGACGGCGATTATACAAAAGTCACTACTGCTGCACAGGAATTTCTAGCTGCTGTCGCGGCGGCGCGCTAAGGTCACCTTATCTGTATGTAACAACCGAGAGGCAAGTATCGATACAGAGTGGCTTGCCCATACTCTATACACGTACCGGAGCATATGTTATTCCATGTGCTCCGTGCTACAGAGTAGAGAAATATGACTTGTACGCAGGAAGAATGATCATTCTATGTACAGCTGGTGTTATCGTGTCGACTTGTCAGATTATATTATGTACCTTACTCGTAGCAGCTCCATGTATTGTGGATCATTTTGTAAACGCCAACATTTGAATATGTTATATGTTATGAGTCTTAACTCATTTCTGTGTTCTCCATGCTAGCCAATACTTTGTAAAATGGTTTATATTCTCATAACAACGAATTTAACAACTATATCTAAAACGAATAGGTACGACCAGAATACTAACATCCCACAATCATAGGGATTATTCACTCTATTGGTAAACAAATATTTACCAGTTATCACCAACAACTGTATGTATGATCCATTGTCGCTGTCACAACATCTAAATCCTTTCTGATTGTCCTGCTATCTCATGTAAGATACCGACTTTTCTTACCATACTTATCCACCTGTAAGGAGTGTTAAACTATGGCTACCCCCTCTACTCCACCGCTAAATTCATCACCACAAGCACCGGTGCATACCAAACCAAAATTACGCTGGGGCATTGTATTGCTGCTCTTGCTAGGAGCAGTCATCAATTATCTGGACCGCTCTAATTTGAGTGTTGCCAATACGACGATTGCTCAAGAATTTGGATTATCCTCTACTCAGATGGGACTGCTATTGTCCGCATTTTTATGGCCGTATGCGATTGCCAATCTGCCTGCAGGTTGGCTGGTCGATCGCTTTGGTCCTCGTAAAATGTTTGCATGGGCGTCTGGATTATGGTCGATTGCCACATTGATCAGCGCATTTGTAAATTCATATTCCTTGTTGTATGCCATGAGAATGCTGCTTGGCGTATCAGAATCGCCCTTTTTCACCTCGGCATTAAAATCCAATGAACGCTGGTTTGCCAAAAAAGAACGGGGATTACCAACCTCTATTATCAATACCGGATCACAAATCGCCAATGCAATCGCTCCTCCCTTATTGACCGCTTTGTTGTTGACGATGAGCTGGCGTGGAATGTTTATCGTTGTCGGTATCGCTGGACTCATACTCATGCTGATTTGGCTGAAAGTGTATCGTGACCCTACCTTTGCCGAGCAAAAGCTGATCCGTGCAGCTGACGAAGAATCAACAGAACCTAATGAGATTGTTACAAACGCTCCATCCGAGCCAGCAGCATCTGAGCCGTCTTCAGCCAGTTGGTCTTCACTATTCAAGCATAAAAGCACTTGGTTCATGATTATCGGGAATTTTGGTATCATGTTCACCATTTGGGTGTATCTGACGTGGCTGCCAAGCTATCTGGAAAAGGAGCAGGGCTTCACACTCAAAGAAACCGGCTGGATCGCTTCCATTCCATTTATCGCTGGTATTATTGGTGTTCTTGTCGGCGGTATCATTTCCGACTATTTTATTCGCAAAGGTGTGAATCCGATTACATCGCGTAAAGTACCGATTGTCGGTGGTGCGATTCTAGCAGCGGCTTCCGTTGCACCGATTCCATTTATCGATAATACTGTGCTGAGTATCGTCTTGCTGACGGTTGGCTATTTTGCTTCTCAACTGCCATCCGGCGTCATCTGGACACTGGCAGCAGATATTGCACCGGGCGAACAGGTTGCTTCACTAGGCGCCATTCAGAACTTTGGCGGCTTCCTCGGTGCAGCACTAGCGCCAATTGTGACAGGCTTTATCCTCGATACGACAGGTAGCTTTAACAATGTATTTCTACTGGGAGCCGGTTTACTGCTGCTTGGTGCGATTTCGTACGGCTTGTTCCTGAAAAAACCAATTCAACGTGAAGGAACGGCTGCTTAATATGAATTCGGGAATTTAGGCATATTCGCATGTTTACGTTTACTGTAAACGAAAAGCTATCCTTTTCCCAACAGACTCTATCTGAACATAGCGATACTTCTTCCTGCTAGATAATGATCTGTCTATAACTGCCTACATCTATCTACAACAAAAAGACCGACCCCAACGGGTCGGTTTTCTTGGTTATTGGATAGGGTAACTCTCATACTACCAAGCAGTGTACAGGCTAGCAGGACAATCTTAGTGATTGGCAAGCTCAGGATGCTGCTGATAATATTTCATTGCCTGATCAATCACCTGCAATGCTTCTGCCCGGGTAATTGTTTTCTTCAGTTCCGCTTTGGAAAAGTCGGATAATTCACTCGGCTGAATGTACAGCTTGGTTGCATTGATCTGCTTTTCCATCGCTTTTACAGTATAATCGATAAATTGCTGACGGGTCAGCTTAGCTGCGGGATCGAAGGTGCGCGGTACACCCAGCCCGTTCACTGCTGCGATGATGAGTGCATCAGAATACCAGATATCGTTTTTAGCTTTGCTATAATAATCACTTACTTCAGGGGCTTTGATAAATTGAAAGGCTGCCAAACTGAGCTGAAACTTGGTCACAAGAAGTTGAATGCCTTGTGCTCCATTGATCGGCTGAGAATCAGATTGCACGACGGTTGTAAAATCAACTGGATGCGTTGCCGCGCTGGAGTGGAGATTTTGTGTAATCAGTGATTCGCTTGCTGCCATTGCCGCTCCGGTTCCTATAGAAAAGGTTAATACAGAAGCAATCAATATAGATGTCCATTTTTTAGTCATGATACCCATCTCCTTTTATATAGAAGTGAAAACATATCCTTTCTATCTATAACACATATGTACCTACGATATTGTTGCACTCCACTTGCCATTGATTGTAAACCCATATCACTCAAATGAAGCGATCTTTCCTTCTTAACGGAAAAGATCGCTTCATCTATATGCTTCGTTCTGTGCATACCTATTACCGCTACTACGATTAAGCGCCCACTTCATTTTCAACCACAACCTTGAAGCCGATCCCTTCTGCCTGCGCTTCTTCCAATAGGGCGCGCACACGATGCGCCTGTTCACCCATCCGCTGCTCACTCACTGCATAATTCACCCAGTATAGCTCTAATGGCAATTCAATCATCCCTGTCAGACAATCCCACAGTGCATCCAGATTCGCACCGTAAAATTCGGGTAGCTCTAGTTTTTCTTGTAACTGCTCATGCAGCTCCTGCGTGGTGGCAAATTCCTCGCCATTGATCGTAACAATCTTCATTTCACGTCCCCCTTTGATACTTGCTTACAGAGCAATCTTGCCCCATCTCTTATTACCATACCACAACAGAACGATTCCATGCCTGTCCGCCGGTAGGGAGGCAAGCATGGAATCTCAATACAGTGTGTGGTTTCGCTATTGCCAATGCCGGCAATTGGTACATTTTATTTCAAACGAGTGAAGGTTTCGTAATGGTCAGTCGTTTTGTAAATCAGACCATCGCTGGAGTACAGAATACGGTCGGAATTGCGAAAGCCGGAAGTGTAGTTGATGTCCGCTTCACGCCATGTGCGTCCACTTGCTGTTGGCAGGCTGCCTTCACGGTTTGTGAATACGTCGCCACCGATACTTTTGCCGGGTGCTACATCTGCCAGATTCCCTTTGGAAGATACCCAACCAAGAGCAGTCGCTTGCGATTTGGTGATGTAGTTGCAAGGCAGTTTCCCGTTAGCAGACAGATAGTTAGCGACGCCGGTAAATGTGTTGATAATCGTACATGTAGCAGCAGACGCTTTCTGCGTTTGTGCCGCCGGAGTGATCTGGGAGCTGGTGAAGAACACCACCGTCAACATCATTGCCAATAAAGCCGTGGACCAAAACCGTTTCATCATTTTCTTCCTCCTATGTAACATGTATTTGTTGAACGTCGCTACCTTAAACGTTCTGAACCGATTATAGGTAGCAAGACATCCACTTACCAGTTATATCACATAAAATTGTAAAAATCTTTAATTTTTTTATCTTATTTTGTAAAATTTTATAAATATGACCTGTAGCGATAATTTACTGTTAGCTGAATGTAAAGGTAGAGAATGATACATGTTCCTATATAGCCAGCATATACTGATCCCTGTACTTCTAAAAATTCACTATCAATATTTACATAATAATTCCTTTAAATCCAATATTTTTAAATTTATTCCTCTATTTGCGTATAGATGCAGGATTTTAAGGGTAAATGCTTAGTGCATGGTCAATCGTCGGAAACACGTCATTACGTATTTGTGGAAAATCGCGTAGGCAGGATCGGTTATGCTTTTACTTTACTTTTACAGAGTATAAGGAGGAATTAATCATGGGCAAATCATTAGGCAAAAAGCATCTCGTACTTTCTTTTCTAGGTGGAGCCGTATTCTTCTCTGGGGTTTCCTTTGCTGCAACGAATATGAATGTAACACCGAACACCGAAG
This sequence comes from Paenibacillus sp. JQZ6Y-1, assembly GCF_040719145.1. NCBI lineage: Bacteria > Bacillati > Bacillota > Bacilli > Caryophanales > Paenibacillaceae > Paenibacillus > Paenibacillus kandeliae. The sequence continues at coordinate 1,019,792 of NZ_JBFDUZ010000001.1, read as the reverse complement.
CGCTCCATTTCTATCATAACGGTGAAGCCAAAGCAACACAGGCACAGTACAACAATAACGGAACCAATGTGCCGCAATCATTTATATACAATGGAACAACCTATGTACCTATTCGCCATGTCGGGGATCTGATTAGCCAAAATGTATATTGGGAAGGACAGCAAAGGACGATCTCCATCGGACAGCCTGTCGTGGAGATCAAGAACAGCTCCGGCAATGCCATCGGCACGATCACGCTGACACAAGCAGATGATGGTGTGCTCGCAAAGATCGACGTCTCCAATCTGCCACCGGGCAAGCATGGCTTCCATGTCCATCAATCTCCGATCACCGGCAATGACTTTGAAACAGCAGGCTCGCATCTGAATCCAACAGATTCGCAGCATGGGCATCTGAACCCAGATGGCGCTCATTTGGGCGACTTCCGCAATCTGGAGGTTGCTGCCGATGGTACAGCCAAAATGGAAATGAAGCTGGAAGGTGCTAGTCTCGACAAAAGCAGTGCCTCCTCCATTCTCGGTGCATCGCTGATCATTCATGCCGATGAGGACGACGAGAAAAGCGATCCTACCGGCAATTCCGGCGGACGCATCGCTGGCGGGAATGTACCGCAATAATGAGCTGCATGTCTTCGTGCTCTTGTTCCATCACTATACGGAAGAAAAGCCGCTCCGATCATCGAAGCATTGTCAGAGATACTCCCTGACAGACAGCTGCGATAACCGTACGGCTTTTTATTAAGTAAACGATTCTGTCCGCTTACTGCGGATTATTGTGTATGATCTGTTGAGCAAACCGTCGATTAGAAAGCGACAGCGCCCTTTTGTACCCAGACGCGGAATCCGTTGCCTTCTCCCTGTACTTCCTCCATCAGCCCTAGCACCTGCTGTGCATAATCGCCCAGTCGTTCCTCGCTCAAATCATAATTGAGCCATTCGATCTGTAGCGGTAGCTGAACCTGACCAGTCAGACTGTCCCATAGTGCATCTAGATTGGCACCGTACGTAGCCGGCAGCTCCAACACTTGACGCAATGTGACGTGCAGCTGTTCAATCGTAGCAAAATCTTCCCCATTCAATACAACGGTTTTCATGTACATTTTCATCGCCCACACCTTACCTTGTTCAACATTTGCATACCTTATTTACAGTCTCCGGCATCTCAACGTGAACCTATATCTCTTTATATAATCCCCCTTATTCTTTATATCACATCAGGGCCAAAAAGAGACGGGTTTTCTTACGGATTTTTGTAAAATTTTAAGTTACATAGGAAGCAATATATATACGTCCCACAATCTTTAACATTATCAGAAAAATCATCAGCTGGGAAGTCCATAAACGATAAACTCTGCCACCAGCAAACAGAACTGAGGCAGAGCTTAGGCAACAAAAAATGAAAGCATTTCTATATACCATTCTGTAGGACGGCATTACCATAATACAAATTGCTCCTGCTGGGAAACAGTGAGGATGAGGACAAGTTCAAACGTGGATCATACTGTTAGAAACAAATCCCGTCCACCTGATCACTTAGTCGCGACCGATCTTACGTTTGTATGCCCGAGAATACTGATCGGCTGCAATAATCGCATCCTTTACATCATCTGCCGTCACGGGGAACGGTAGATTGTGCGAAGTTTCGTCCGGTTTGGTTGCTGCTTCCGCCACACGATACAGATTGTCATCCGACACATTACCGATATGCAGATCTTCCAGCGTTACCGGCAATCCAAGACTAATATAAAAGTCGATATATTTCTCAATCTCGTGAATCGGACGCTGTTCCAGTGCAAGTTGCGTCAATGTACCAAAAGCTACCTTTTCACCATGCGTCATATGGTGAATATCGCCCTCTAGTACTGTAAAGCCGTTATGGATCGCATGCGCGCCAGCCAGACCGCCACTTTCAAAGCCCAGCCCGCTCAGCAGTGTATTTGCTTCAACAACCGATTCTAACGCTGGTGTGACCACCTTGCGCTGTACCGATTCATACGCTAGCAATCCAAAGTCAAATAATGTCTCCTCGCACTTGCGTGCAATCGCTTCAGCTGCCAATGTGGGTAGACCGCCTGCCATCGTATTGGCACGAGCCTCAATCACAGCGCGCACCTCTACCCATGTTGCCAGTGCATCAGCAATTCCTGATGCGAGAAAACGTGGCGGCGCTCCAGCAATAATCGATGTATCCACCAGAATCAAATCTGGATTTTTTTTGTAAAATTTGTAGCTTTCAAATATACCATCATCTGAGTAAATGACTGACAATGCGCTCGTCGGCGCATCGGTAGATGCTGTTGTCGGCACAATAACGGTATATCCACCTAGCTGATCGCTAACCGCTTTCGCTGTATCCAGCGTTTTACCTCCGCCGACACCGATCACGATGGTCGCTTCATTTTGCTTGCCCTGATCACTCAGACGTGTAATCTCATTCGTGGAGGCTTCACCGTTGAAGACCACCTTCACATATCCCACACCAGATTGATCCAGACTTTCCAGCACCTTATTCCCAGCAATATCCCATACAATTTCGTCAGCAATGACCAGTGCCTTGCCGTTATCCAGCGCCTTTACATATTCACCTGTCTTGCCGATCACTCCGCGCCCCTGTACATATTTGCCGGGACTAATAAATACGCGTTCTGTCATTGAAAACATCTCCTTTCAATTATAGAAAATCGTATCGTGCGTGAAGACTACGTGACTGCTTATGTACCTTCCCTTGCCCTTATCACTTATGGCATCGACATTCTCTGGGCGGCTGCATCGTTGTAGCCCTCCCTAGTCTATTCACCATATCTGCCATATGTATAACGCGAACAAGTGGTACAATCTTGTGAAAAAAGGCTCTCATGCTCTTCTTTTGTTTGTCCAATCTGCTTGCTTTCAACAAAAAAAGCTTCTGAATGACGAATGCCATTCAGAAGCTCTTTGCTTGTAATGCGGTCGAGAGGACTCGAACCTCCACGGGGGTAAGCCCACACGGACCTGAACCGTGCGCGTCTGCCAATTCCGCCACGACCGCATATTACTACGTTACCGGTCAATCATAACATTTCCCGGACACAAGAAATAGCATACCATGTTAGTTAGCAACCGTCAATCTTTATTTGGTTTTTTCATTTTGCGCAGCTTCTCGTTATACTTCCTAACTTCTTGATCTGCTCTATGTATAGATTTCATTATTATAGCGAAATCGATCACCTCTACTATCGAAACCGATCACATGATAAACAGGCAGCAGATACGGCATGATCATCATGTTGATCTACCAAATGAATCATCTGCGCATTCTACCACCTGTTATTCATCATTACTAGTTAGGATGATACAGAGCGTTTATTTTGTATTCCTTCTATAGAAGGGGAGCGTCTCACGTAGCTGCCATAGCTGCTGATACCCATGCACCACTGTATTCGCTTCGTCCAGATTCTGAATACCGGAACCCGGATTCTGATGTCCAATACAGCGCATACCTGCGGAACGTGCCGCTCGTACTCCATTTCGCGAATCCTCAATAACCAAACAACGCTCTGGAGCAACACCCAGCATATCAGCAGCGCGCAGGAAAATGTCAGGTGCTGGCTTCCCATTCGCCACTTCCTCACCGCTAATCATATCTTGGAAATAACGGCGTACTTCCAATCGCTCCAAAATAAGTTCAATTAATATTCGCGGCGATGAAGAAGCAACCACCATCGGTATACCTGCTTCATACAGCCAATCCAACCAATTGGTTAACCCTTCAAACGGTACCAACTGTGGATGTTGCTTCATCACTTCCATCACATGCTCTACATGAAAAGCGAGCATCTGCTCTACCGTGCAGTCCAGTCCATGCCGCTGCTGTACCTGCTCAAACATTGAAGCTAGCGTTACGCCGACATACGTATGATGCTCTTCCTCGTCTACCTTGGCTCCAAAATGAACAAATGTACTGTTTTCAATATCGAAGTAGATCGGCTCGCTGTCAATCAATACTCCATCCATGTCAAAAATAACGCCTTCGATCGGATCGGTCAGCCAATCTTTTCCGTCATTGCGATTGGACTGCTGATCTACCGCTGCTGTCTGCTCTGTGGTCATTATGGTTCCCTCCTATACCTAATGGAATAGCTGCTTGCCCATAAGCGGCTGTTTATAGACAAATGTCAGACCACATCACAGTCTGACATCTGTCCTACAAGTATGGCTTTATCCCTTCTTACCAAAGTATACCCCTTATCACGTCGATTGAAGTACCACCTTGATAGCGCCGGAAGCAGTACTCAGCGTACCATCCTTTAGATCACAGCCAAGCATACGAAACGCTTCTTCGTACGATTGAAGTGGATACGTATGTGTAATCAGCTTGCGAGCTGGCACCAATCCATACTCAATCATATAATGTGCCGTGGCAAATGTTCCCAGTGAGTCGATGGAGCCGATAATTTTCAAACTGCGATCCACGACTTCCTTCGGATTGAAGCTGCTTACCCCATCACGCAGCCCCACCAGCATCAGGTAACCGCCATGTGCAAGCTGAGATAGAACTTGCGTACCGATTGCACCCGTTGTATCTACAATCAGGTCCACCTGACGATCATCGGGAGAAGCATGATCCAATGCCGTTTCAAAGGAACTGTATGTAGTCCAGCGTTCCGGTGCAATTGAACGTGCCAATTGCAGTCGCTCTTCGGAAATATCGACAATGCTGCCGATTACGCCTTTGGACGCGAGCGCATAGCTGTACAGCATACCGATCGGTCCTGCACCAAGAATAATCGTACGGAAATTCGGCAGCAGCTTGATCTGATTGATTCCCGTCAACATGCAGCTTAATGGCTCAGTCAAGGTCGCTTCTTCATAACTAACATGATCAGCAAGTTTGTACAGGAAGCGATCCTCGGTCACATAATAATCAGTAAATGTGCCATCGCTACTCACGCCCGTTTCGGTGGTGCTTTTGTGCAGACAATGATTCTGACGACCCGTGCGGCACATGTTGCATTGACCACAATAGTAGGTAGGATCAATGACAACACGATCACCCGGCTGCAAATTTTGCACCAGCGGTCCGATCTCGATCACTTCGCCTGCCGATTCATGACCAAGAATAATAGACGATTTGGCATGATATTTCCCGCTAATAATACCAAGATCTGTTCCACATACCCCAGTGGCATGAATACGGACGATGACATCATGATCGCCTTGAATACGAGGATGTGGACGCTCTTCCAGTGCTACATCCCAAGCTGAACGATAAACAAGTGAAAGCATAATCATTCTCCCTTCTGCGAATCAACCCATTTTTTGAAGTACACGTTCTAAACGACCAACAATGTCTACAATTTCATCTTCGGTAACGGTCAAGGATGGACGCACTTTTACCACATTGCCAAAGCCGTACCGTGATCCGCGCAGGATCAAATTTTCATCACGGAATGCCATATCAATAATGCCATTCGCTTTACGTGAATCTGGCGCTCCGTCAGCATCAACAATTTCTAGTCCCCACATCAGACCGACTCCGCGAGCCTCACCGATTGTATCGGGATACAGCTGTGCGAGTGGCTCTAACAAATGCCCAAGCAATTCACCCTTGGTACGGACACTTTCCAAAAAGCCCGGAGCGGAGACGACTTCCATGGTGGATTTGGCTGCTGTTAACGAGATCATATTGCTGCCGGATGTAAACGAATGCTCATGCTTTTCCAATATATTCAGTCGAGACTTCATCAATACAGCAGCAACCGGAACGCCAATGCCGCCCAGCCCTTTAGCAAGTGTAATAATATCCGGCTGAATATCGAATAACGTGCTGGCATACATATGACCCGTACGACCAATGCCTGTCTGCACCTCGTCGGCGATCAGCACCATACCGTGCTCATCGCATAGCTTGCGCAGCTGTTTAAAATATTCCATCGGCGGAATAATATTGCCGCCATTGCCGAGAATCGGCTCTATGATCATGCAAGCGGTCGAGCCGGAGCCACCAAATTCGAGTTGATCAGACAGGGCTTCAATACACTGCATCGCGCAATGATCGGGATCGCTTTGAAACGGGCAACGATAGCAATAAGGAACCGGCACATGCAGCGAATTCGGTACTGTTGAATTGGGGAATCCTTTACGGCGAAACGCATTGCCGGAGATACCCGTTGCAAACTGGGTTTGCCCATGATGTGAATAATAAAGGCTGACAATATCACGTTCGCCTGTATACTTTTGAGCGATTTTGGTTGCACACTCATTCGCTGTTGAACCGGTAATATCGCGCATCCAGCCTGCATCAATTCCCTCAGGTGCATCCTCTAGCAGCAAGGATAGCACTTCCTCCACATACGGCTCAGTAAAGGAAGAAGACATATGTGTCAGATTGCCCACTTGCTCCTGAATTTTCTCGACTACATAAGGGTGGTTATATCCCAGTGCCAGATTGAACGTACCAGATACCCCATCCAAGTATTCATTTCCTGCATCATCAATCAAACGAATCCCGTTTCCGACTGAAAATCGATGTTCTGTAGTTGTAGACATGTGCAATCCCTCCGCATGGATAAAATGACGATCGTTTCGCAATTCATGTATCGCAAAATAAGTATTACCAATACGTTGTTAAGAGAATAAATTACTTATCGGCATATCGACATTCAATGTGCTGCACTTATTCTATTGGAGGATGATCTGCATCGTACCTATTGCATCTCATCTGTTGTTTCGCAGTATATCGCCAGAGCTTACATCACCTCCTTTTCGTCTACCATTGATCTGATGGCTCTTCCAATCGATGTTGTACGTGTAGCAGCAATTAATATTTGGACTCCATACCAGCACGTACCGTATGATCACTCGTCCGAAGCTGCTGTACGATCACAATACTAACTAGCAAAATTAAGGCAAACAGCGCAAATATCCAGAGTGTCGGTCCGACCGACCAGCGATCCATGCTCCAGCCGATCAAATACTGAAGAACGGAGCCGCCAATCCCACCTGCCGCAATCAATGTGCTGGTCGTCCGCTCCACCATACCGGGCATCAGTGTATTGGCGAATACAAGCGCAATGGAGAACAATCCAGAAATGCAAAACCCGATACCAAAAATCAATACATACATCATGATGGGACTTGTGAATAGCGCCAGCGCAATAATCAGCAGCATCGAAGCAATCGTACTTCCAAGCAAAAATGGTGTATAACTCATTGACTCTGCCATGCGTCCAACGAACAAACGACCAATCGTAATCGCTCCCCAGAAGAAAGTCACACTGAGCGAGGCTGCATAATCGCTAATATGAATGCTCTCAATCAGTATCGAAGGCAAAAAGTTCATCATGCCTAATTCAATGCCCATATAGACAAAGAAAAACAGAACGAAAATGGATAGCAGTCGCAATTGTCCTGCCTGATAACGAGGCTTCGCAGGTGCAGCCGTCTGACCTTGCGCCTCTATCCGGTCCTGATGCAGATGTGCCGAACTGTCCGCAGGCATGGTGAGCCAGAACAGCAGCAACACAAATGTAGCCAGCGCAATCGTATAGAAGGATAACTGCCATACGCCAAGATAAATATACAAACTCGCCAGTGCAGGCAACAGCATGGAACCTACACCGAAATAAACATCTAGCTTCGTCATAGCGACTGCCTTTTGCTCTTCGGCAAATTCAATCGTAAATGCCCCAATCGACGATTCAATAATCCCAGAACCAAAGCCGACGAATACGGTTAAGGCAACCATCCATCCCCATGCTGGCAGTGTTCCCATGATTCCATATGCCAGCGTAATCGCAGCCAAAGCGATCAATAGTAAACGTTTGCGTCCCATTGCTGTCGAGATGGATGGCGAGACAAGCACACCGACGAGAAATCCGACAAACTGCAAGAATAGCAATGTTCCGCCATCACTGTAGCTGCGTTGATAATGTGGCAAAATGACCGGTAGCAATGCACCCAGCATGACACTTGTAATCCCGATCAAAAAGTAAAACGCACAGCTCAATCTGAAAATTCGTTTCATAACATTCCACACCTTCCCATAATTATACTTAAGAACTTGATATTTCCATTAAATTTCCACATAATAAATGAGCCAACAGTCTTGTATTCACACTGTTGTCCAAATTGATGGATTGAGGAGCGATACAATGGCAAACCTAATGGAAAACTTCACACACGAAAAAATGGATGAACGATTACAATGGCATTGTCCACCCGAACAATGGGAAGTTTCATCCGACAAACAAGTGCTTACCTTCAAACCGCTTGCAGAAACCGATTTTTGGCAAAAAACGCATTATGGATTTCGAGTGGACAATGGGCATTTCCTGTTCGCCGAGATACAAGGTGATATGCAGATGACGACGCGTGTTCGTACATATCCGGTACATCAGTACGATCAAGCAGGCTTGATGATCCGCTTCTCCGAACATTGTTGGCTGAAAACATCGGTGGAATTTGAAACCGATGGTCATGCCAAACTGGGCGCGGTTGTCACCAATAACGGCTACTCGGACTGGTCCACCCAAAATTTTGAAGCGGGCTTTACAGAGCTGATGTTCCGCATTACTCGTGTATCCGGCGATTATACAATCGAATATGCCGATCCTGCTGAGAATGCAGCAGAACCGAACTGGCAGCAAATGCGCATTGCCCATTTATACGACGATGTGAATGACCAGACTCCTTTTCAATGCGGTGTTTACGCTTGCAGCCCGCAAGGACATGGATGTCAGGTGGAATTTGAATTTCTACACATTGAAAAATCCGATTCCAACACCGACAAAACCCTTTAATTTAATTTTATGTATATTAATACTTTATATAACATTTATTAACTATAGTTACTTTTATTATCAAGGTCAATGTAAAATAAAACCCATATTTTATGTTCAAAATGACTATTAGATAAGAAATTATCGACATATAATCTAATAATACAGAACCGATTATTAGCGGCTCATTTGCCTCATTTGTAACCGTATACTTATATGCACAGCATATAATAGAGTAGATGATTTTTAGGAGTGATAGTGTAGTATAGGTACGCTATTACTTTTAATATATCATTTGATGTCAGGATAATGAGAGTTGAATAGCGGTATCTCTATACATGCTCATCGTATCGTTATGCGCCTGCAACCAGAAGATATGCACTTCGGGTGACAGGCGCATCTTTTTTATATTGCTTTTTAGGATATGTGTTATTTCATATCATTATACCGATGTAGTATGTAGCAATGGATTTGAGTAAAAATGCCAAAAAACTCAAAAAATTTTACGTTAAAGTTACAATTTATGCTGAATTTTTCATGTATAAAGCTTGCCATAATTACCCATGTTCGCTATAATAAGAACATAAGTTCCTATGAACATTAGTTCCCATAAGGTGGTGACATGAATGGCTGTTTTTTTATCTGAGGAAGAACGTTCGCTGATAAAAAGCTATCTGCTGCTGATTTATATTCAAAAGAAATTTGATCGCGATTTACGAGCATTGCAGGAAAGTAATGCGTTGAGTGATTCCGATCTGTATCTGGAAGTGATCCGAGGCGGGGCGGATCGTACCAACCTACTCCTTTCTGAAGTACGCCGTGATCTGCGCAAGCAGCATCTTCGTTTATATGAAGTAAATCAATCTCAAAACGGGGTGGAAGCGCAGATTTTATGCAAAGGTCATCATGGCACTTTCCAGATCTCGTCTACCGATTTTCATCAGGAAGCATCTGAACGTATGCGTGCCTATCTAGGTCTTGGACCTATTCACGCGGCTGATTCTACACCTTCCCCATCCTATATGACAGAACATCCTGCTGCTCCTTATAATCCAGCTCGCGTACGTGAACCTGCACGCTACACCGGATATACTCCTTATCGTACAGGCACCTAATTGTCCTATATATTCCTGTCCAATCGGTCTGCAACCATAAAGCTTTGTATTATGTATAGCCTATATTGTTTGTTAGCTTGTATAAGCTTTACAGCAGTTTTGAAAGGGATGAAAAGCCTTACGTTCGGCTGGCTGTGCAATTCATCATCGTTTAATAATAGATGTATAGCAGTACCGATATGTTAGATCACCTATATCATACTAAGGCAAGTTCCCAGTAGTTTGACCGCAGACCGTTTCTGTACAGATTATTTTTCATATACCATCAAGACGGAAACCACACACAACAAAAACCCTGTATCCGCAGCTTTATGCAACGGATACAGGGTTTTTGTTCTATTTCGTATGCTGGATTCATGGCTAGTTACTTTGTATGCGGTGTGCTCTGGTCTGAAGCATCCGATTCCCCAGACTCAGCGTCGTCGGTTGGTAGTTCATCCAGTGGGCTACGACGCGGTTCTTTGGACGGCTGGATAATATAGCTGCGGCTCAATTTAACTACATTCCGGTTCGGGCGACGAATAAGCACATGCTCATCGTCCCATGCGATCACAATACCGCGAATATCATTATCTCGAATATCATCGCGCACGACGCGTACCTTTTCACCGGATAATCGGTATTCATTCAATTGCTCTTCACTAATCAAAAGGGGGTCCCTCCTCTTCCCGTTTAGATATACACCTATTCATCACCCTAGGGTGTGGATTGATCATGGTTCCTACTTATTTTACCTAAACCGTGCCTCTTCTGTACATCCGCAATCGGCACTGCTCCATTATACGCCAATCCACGCCGAAAGTATGCGTTCTCTACTGCTCTACGCATGCAAAAAAAGACCTAAATGAACATTCATTTAGGTCTTCAACAGCTTGTGGAGTCATTGCCCTATCATGATTAACGCTGTGCGTGTTCTTTGGAATCGTTCTTTTCGAACCAATAATCCAGCACTTTTGCGGACATCACACGCTCATTCACGTACTCTACCTGATGCTCGGAAAATTGCGTTTCCCAGGCAAAGTCCAGCTCTTTACACAAATTCACAATGGTCAGCAATTCAGACCATGCTACATAACGTTTGTACCAAAAGAACTGAGGATGCTCAATCATATAGGGATACAGGTCGTCAAATTCAGTGTGCTTACAATCCAAAGCACGCTCGAAGTGTACTTTTGCGGCGGCCAGTTTGTTCAGGAAAAACTCTTCAGTGATCGGCTCTTTGCTCATTAGTCTGCCTCCCCTCCCTAACATATCTTTATTATAAGACACTCAGACCCCATTTGGAAAGAGAATATCGCATTTCAGTAAAACCAGCATTCTATTTTCCATATACCTACTTTTTATCCATTCGGTGTAAAATCGTGGGGTTATATTTACACTATCGGTAAAGAATGTCTATATCATAAGATAAACAGGAATAAATGTCATGAATAATTTTCGAGAAATATCCAGCGTTTATGTTACAGGTACACCATGCCTAAGCCGCCGTCCATGTACAAGGCATCACTACCTGTACATCAGTATATACGCACGAAATGACAATCTGGATGATCAACCGAAGGTGATTTTTCCATCCGCCAGCGATGTAATTTGGACGAGGGAATCCAGACGGATGCCCTGCTCGCGAATCATGCTTGCGCCGTTTTGGAATGACTTTTCAATCACGATCCCTACACCAACAAGCGTAGCACCTGAACGTTGGATGATCTTCACCAGTCCGCGAGCTGCATCGCCATTGGCGATAATGTCGTCGATAAACAGAATGCGGTCATTCTCTGTCACGAATTGACGTGAAAGCATAATATCCGTGACAATGCCTTTGGTAAATGAAGGCACACGTTCTACTAGTGCATCGGCATCTGCGAGCAGCGTCTTTTTACGGCGAGCGAATACGAGCGGTACGCCCAGCTCCATTGCTGTCGCAAAAGCGACCGGAATACCGGACGATTCCACTGTAACTACCCGCGTAATCTGCTCGTCACGATACAATTCGGCAAACGCCTTGCCCATCTTAACCATAAGCTGCGGATCAACCTGCTGATTGAGCAGCGCATCCAGTTTGATAACATCACTTGATAATACCGTTGATTCCGCCAAAATTCGTTGTTTTAATTCTTCCATTGTCCGTCCCCCATCGCAGATAATGCACAGGCTAACCACTTCCGTCTCTAGCCTGATCGTGCTTATACTATTTATTATGTGTCTTTCACTTGGGTTTGTCCATGTACCCGACATGGCATAATCAGGAACCAACCTTGTTTATAGGATGGTATCAATCATTCTACTTCCGATGAACCATTTGCCAGATTAGGCATGGGATGAATCGGGTCCTGCGGCAAGTATTCCAGATACAGCTTTTTCAGCTCATTCACGACATGACCGAGCGAATACTGGGTTTTGGCTTTTTCCCAGCCTGTGCGTGCCAGTTCATAGCGATAGGATGGATCATTGATGACCTTTTCCAACGCATCAGCAAGCAGCGCCTCGTTATCTGGCGGTACAAGCAATCCGTTGACGCCATCCTCGATCTGTTCGGAAATTCCGCCCACATCCGTACCGACCAATGCCAGCCAGCATAGCGCAGCCTCCGCGAATACCGAACCAAATGCCTCCGCTCGCGATGGCAGCACAAAAATATCGAAAAACGGCATGAATTCCTCTGGATGCAGCGTATACCCGTAAAAGATTGTATCTTCATACACGCCCAAGCGCTGCGCAAGCTCTTCCAGATCGGTGCGACTCGGTCCATCACCGATAATATGCAGCACATAAGAATGTCCACGCTCCTTGAGAATGGCACATGCTTTTAATAAGACGTCCAGACCTTTTGCGGGAACGAGACGACAGACGCTCATCAGTTGCGGCACTTCATTTTCATGTGGAACCGGCTTGAAGCGCTTGTCGTCAAAGCCGTTGGGCAGCACGACAATATCTTCCGGGCGATCCACATATGGCACCAGATACTCACGAAACGAGCGCGATACTGTCATTAATCGGTCGCTTTTATGTTCCAATTCACGATACAGGGAGGTGAGAAATTCCTGTTCCATGCTGCCTTCCTCGATTTTGCCATTGAGAATCAATTCCCACTCATAACTGGAGTGAATGGTTTGTACGAGCGGCGTGTCTGGAAACACTTCGCGCATAACAAGTCCCACCAATGGATGATGGGAATGAATCAGATCATAGGGCTGCTTGAGCCGCAATTGCGTCCACCAGCGATAATCACGATACGTCTGGATATACTTCTGCACAATCGGGCTTTCGCCATACTTATTCCAGTCAAACGTTTCAAATACAACCTCATCCTTGCCCTTGTTGCGAATCCGCTTCGGCAAAGAAAATAGTTCCATCTCCCAGCGTGCAGAACCAAATCGCTCCTGCAGGTGTGGAATCATGGACGATACGCCCCCCGGTTGTTCAGGAGGAAAAAATAGGGCTTGCAGCAATCTCAAGAATATTCCTCCTTTCCTTATCAGTTCAGGATGTTCACGCATCCTATGCCCCTAGGCTTCTGATGGCTATAATACAAGATTGTATCATGGATTGGCACAGACCAACACAACAAAACCGCTCGAAGATGGAGCGGCTTGTTATCGTGTTTCATTCATGACAGAGTTCAGAACATTCAGACCGATACCCCGAAGTGCTTACTTAGCATTACATAGACACCTTCATCGTTGTTGGAAACGGTCACTTCGTCTGCGGCAGCTTTAACATCTATAGGCGAATTATCAACAGCAATGCCTAGACCAGCATATTGCAGCATGGATAGATCGTTGTAGTAGTTGCCAATTGCCATGATATGCTCCTGTGCAATTCCTCTTTGCTCAGCCAGCGCTTGCAATGCTGTGCCTTTGGACGCATGAACATTCATCAGGTCGATGAAAAACTCGCCGCTACGCTGCATGTTGAATTCCTGTGTCCATAGGTTCCAATCGCGGTGGGTCTGATCCAGCTGCTCTGGTGTGCCAAACACACTCATTTTCAATACAGGCTGCTTCAACTCACTCCAATGTGGCAGCAGCTGTGGCTTCAGACCAAAGCTTTGGAATTTGGCGTACATCTGCTGTGCAGCAGCCTGCATATGTTCGGGTGAATCAACATAAATATCAAAGGCGGTATTGATGTCAAAATGAATCTGATGCTGACGACAATACTGCATGTACGGTTCCAACGCCTGTGCATCCATCGCAAACTGATGGACGATCTCGTGAGTGCCGGTGTGTATCGTTGCCGCACCATTATGCACGATCACATGCCCTTCATGATGCAGATCAAGCTGCTCCATATATGGAATCGAATTGAGCGGCGTACGTCCGGTACAAAAGACGATCTCGGTTCCTTTTGCAGTAATCTGCTGCAATGCAGCAGCCGTGTTGGGCGTAATCTCGTGATCATCATTCAGCAGTGTGCCATCCATATCCAATGCGATCAAACGGTATTGCATCTCTCCAACCCCAATCATCCTATAGTTAGTCTGTATCTGCTTAGTCTCTATCTACTGCGACAGGCTATTCGCCACGTCCTAACAAGGCAAGCTCCTCAACTGTCAATTCACGGTATTGTCCAAGCGATAAGGCAGGGTCCAATTCCAGTGCGCCCATCGATACGCGTTTTAGGTAAATGACCTTTTTGCCAACCGATTCGAACATACGCTTCACCTGATGAAACTTGCCTTCCGCAATCGTTAAGGCAATCTGTGATACGGTGCCTTCCGCGGAAGGCTGCTGTCCGTTAATCTTCAGTTCAGCTGGCATCGTAACATACCCATCGTCCAGCGTTACGCCTTGCTTGAACGTCTGTACGTCCTGTTCATCCACTTCACCGAGCACGTCAGCGATATACGTTTTCGGTACATGCTTACGCGGCGATAGCAGTTCATGCGCCAGCTGACCATCATTGGTCAACAGCAGCAATCCTTCCGTATCCTTATCCAATCGTCCAACCGGAAATGGCTCAAACACACGATATTCATCATCCAGCAGATCGACCACTGTACGATCACGACGATCCTCTGTGGCAGAGATGACTCCCTGTGGCTTGTTCATCATGACATAGATATATTCCCGATACTGCACAATTTCGCCATCAAATTGAATCTGGTCGCCGTACGGGTCTACCTGCAAACCGCTATCTTTGACTATCTTCTCATTCACACTGATGCGTCCCTGTTTGGCGGCGCGCTTCAGCTCACTGCGAGTACCATAACCGAGATTGCCAAGTATTTTATCCAAGCGTTGTCTTTTAACCGAGGTATTCATATCGTCACATCCATCTCCATCCTGCCGGGTATTCATTTTTTAAAATGCCGTCCTGCTGCCATTTGCCCCAGCCTGCGGAATAACCATCAATACAAATAAGCACATACCCACGGGCTTGCATGCCTTCGCTACACTGAATACGCGATTCAGGAATGGACAATGTTTCGCCTTTCAAATACGAGACGGCTTCCGGTGAATGTGAATCCAGATGGAGAACACGGCTTGCTTCAGAGGATGACAATGCTGCTGCGAGCGCGTGTCCGGGCGTAAAACGACCATTTTTGTGCGAGCCGAGATACCATCCGGGACGAATCACTTTGAGTCTCTGCAAGCGGCTTTCATCCAGAGGAGATAGGTACAGATTGCTTCCATAGGCGATGATACGACTGCCTTCCGGTTGTCGGAAGGATGGATGTAATTCGCTGCTGCTGAATTGCTCCCATAGCTGTACACCGTCTGTCATCTCAGGAGCGGAGGATGAATGACCTCGAGCGGCTTTTCCTTTTTTGCCGTTTCCGCTAATGGAGACATGGCGGTTATCTTCGATTCCTCGTTTGCCTTTGCCATAACGTGATTGACTTGGTTCTTCATATCCGCGCTTGCGGCTGTTCTTGTCCTTGCGTTCCTCGCGTTTGTGTTTACCAGAATGTCCGTTGATGGATGATGGTGCATCGGCTTCGCGATGGCGCTTTAGACGGTCATCGTAACATTTGGTCACATCGGCTTGCGAGGATGCAATGGAGAGGGAGTCTGGTGCAGGCGTATGATCCAATACAGCGATATAATGACCTTCCCCTTCCAGATGATGCGGCCATAGACGGACGGTATCAGCAGTTTGTTCCAGCGAAACGCGTGATACAGGTGCATCTTGCGCAGCCATTTCATTTAGTACCGACTGTCCTGCTGCAATCTCCTGCTCTACCATCTCTGCCCAATCGCTGCGACCACTACGGAAATATTCATTATCCACAGGGCGCGTTACGCTGAATTGTGGATGCTGATCTAGGAAGACAGCGATGCTACGCTCATTTTCCTCAGGAGCAAAGGTACAGGTTGAGTACACGATACGTCCGCCCGGAGCGAGCATACGGGCAACGGTTTGCAAAATGTCCTTTTGCATAATCGCACACTTTTCTACGGAATGATTCAGCCATTGACGAGCGGCATCATCGTCCTTTCGGAACATGCCTTCACCAGAGCAAGGAGCATCGACGAGAATTTTATCAAAAAAGCCGATAAATGACTCAGCAATCCGATCTGGCGATTCGTTGAGAATCACGGCATTACGTACACCGTATAGCTCCATATTTTTCGCGAGCGCGCGTGTACGCTCAGCGCTCAAATCGTTGGTAACGAGTAAGCCTTGCCCTTGTAATGCCGCCGCGATCTGAGTCGACTTGCCCCCCGGTGCAGCACATAGATCCAGCACACGGTCGCCCGGCTTCACCTGTAACGCTTCAACCGGACTCATCGCACTCGGTTCTTGAATATAATACAGACCTGCGTAATAATACGGATGCTTGCCGGGACGTGCTTCAGCATTCACATAATAGCCAGTTTCGCACCACGGAATCGGGCGTAGCTCAAAGGGCGACAGTTCCCGAAATTGTTCATTGCTAATCTTTAATGTATTGACACGCAGCCCTGCACGAGGCGACTGCTCGTAGCTACGGATAAAATCTTCAAACTCCGCGCCCAGCAGCTGCTTCATTCGCTGCACAAACGGCGGCGGTAACTGTACAGCCATATTGCGTATGCTCCTTTAAATCGTGTAATGGTATCTTGTCATGGAAACGACTTGCTGCTTACACCATATCTGCTATGCCACAATCGTTTCGCCGAGGTATATTTTAGCACACTCCCGGCTGGAACGGTCTGCTCAAATGAAAAAGCCTGCCATCACGGCAAGCTTTTTCATAGACATTCTATTTTAACGCTCCGCGTCCGGCAGCTCTTTAGCTTTGGGTCCGCGTTCATATCCAGTACGCAGCGGTACATGAGCATGCACCTGCTGATCTGCTGCCTCCACTGCTTTTTGCAGCAATGGATCGGTAATGATAATCTCCAATGGGTAGAAGTCAAACGGCTCCTGCTCATATCGCTCTAATCGCTGCACATACAGCGATACATCCTCAATAAGACGCTTCAGGTCGATACCAAGTGTATGCTGCGGATACGCTTGCAGCTTATGCAGACTGCTGTTGAGCATTTTGATCGCACCAAGGCGTTTGTTATACAGATGATTGACCGTACCGTTACGAAAATGGAACAATCCGACTGCCACCTGCAACAATCCTTTGTATACTGGCTCGCTGTTCTTCTCTAACCACAGCTCCTCCAGCACCTCATGACACTCAAAATAATCCTGATCCCGATTAAAATAGATCAGGTACTGCACATACAGCTCGTCAAACTCATGAGTCATTGAGATCCCCATCTAGCAAACGTGCGCCGGATTTGCGCATTTTGCGTACAGCTTCACCCAGTTCCTTCAAGCCTTCAAAATCCTGCTTTTCCCATAGCTCGTTAAATTTCTGCTGACTTTCCAGCGCTTCGCTCACCTTATGCAGGAAATACAGTCGGTGAATTTCCTTGAGTACGCGCTGAACCAGATTCGCTTCATCCTCAAAGCTCTTTTGCGCGTCGAGAATATCTTCGCGAATACTGGACATTTCGTTATCCAGAATCATCGCCGCTTCTGCTGCCGTTTTCAGACGATCGCGAATCGGCTCTGGCAAGCTTTGACGGTATTTGTAATTGAGCGAGTGCTCAATCGTTGCCCAGAAATTCATCGCCAGTGTACGAATTTGAATCTCCGCTAGTACGATCTTTTGACCAAATGCGGTCTGTACCGGATATTCGGCGATCATATGGAAGCTTCGATAACCGCTGTCCTTGAAGTTGGTAATATAGTCTTTCTCATATAAAACAGTCAAATCCTTACGGGCGCGAATGTACTGCGCAACCCAGCGGATATCCTCTACAAACTGGCACATGATACGGATGCCTGCGATATCTTCAATTCCTGTGTCAAGCTGATTCATCGGAACATCCAAGCGTTTTGCTTTATCGATAATGCTGGATATTTTTTTGACGCGTCCGGTTACAAATTCAATCGGTGCATACTCTTCCCGCTTTTTCAGTTCTGCACGCATCGTTTTGAATTTGACCTTCAATTCTTCAACCGCTTGTTCATAGGGAAGCAAGAATAATTCCCAGTCTCTGTCATCCATGTTCATGCCTCCTCAGTGTATGACCTGTCTGTTTGAATTCTTCAACGATGAGCCGCACCCACCGCTTCCGAAATATGTGCAAATCCATCGCGCTGCATCAGCTCGCGGATTCCGTTATGAAGTGTCCGTGTCACCTGTGGTCCTTCATAAATAAATGATGTATAAATCTCTACCAGACTGGAGCCTGCCTTTATTTTATCATAAGCATCCTGTGCTGAGAAAATACCCCCGCACCCAATAATCGGCAGCTTACCGCCAGTCTGACGATATACGCGGGAAATGATCTCGGTCGAGCGTTCCGTCAGTGGTCCTCCACTCAAACCGCCTGTTTCGCCAGCACTGGAATGAGTCAATCCATCGCGCGATAATGTGGTATTGGTCGCAATCAGACCAGCTGCACCGCTCTGGGTAATGGTCTCTACCATATACTCCAGTTCGGAATCGCTCACGTCTGGGGCGATTTTGACGAGTACCGATTTGAATGAGCCATGCTTGCGCTGCTGATCGGACATTTCTTCCATTACCTCGGCAAGCAGCTCCTTCAGCTCGTTGCCATGCTGCAAATTGCGCAGATCGGGCGTATTCGGTGAACTGATATTCACCACGAAGAAATCGGCATACGGGTACAGCGTGCGAATGCATGCCTTGTAATCGCTTGCCGCCTGATCATTTGGCGTTACTTTGTTTTTACCGATGTTAACAGCAATTGGAATCGAATGAGACGGTAGACGCTTCAGACGTCCTGCCATCACTTCGGCACCATCGTTGTTGAAGCCCATCCGGTTGATCAGCGCACGATCAGATGGCAGGCGAAACAAGCGCGGCTGCTCGTTGCCGGGCTGTGGTTTCGGCGTTACCGTTCCGACTTCCATAAATCCAAAGCCCGCCGATGACAGACCGCTGACAGCCTGCGCATTTTTATCCAAACCTGCCGCAAGTCCAACCGGACCTGGAAACGTAATACCGAACAATTCGGTTGTCATATCCGGTGTACTGTCAATGCCATACATCGACTGCATCGCAGACAGTGTGCCCGGTATACGTACGCCGGCACCCAATCCGCCAATAACCAGATGATGCGCCTTTTCCGGGTCCATCCGAAACAGCACAGGTTTGAAAAGATTACGGTATAACAATGTGTATTCACTCCGTTCCTGGCATAGGCCTCAAGCCCTGATGCGTAAGATTTTGCATGTCGTTATCCTTCATGGTCATGCAAAATGATTCTCTACCTTAGTTTATCCTGTTCTGCGGCAAAAGAAAAGCGATCTTCTGCTTTTGAGAAGACCGCTTTTCTGATACTGCTGTTTCATAGGGTAGAACACTTATACATGTGGTCAGACCATTTTTATGCCCTATTTTATAAAAAGAGCGAACAACAATCCGTCTTCGTCTCTAGTTCAACCAGTGATACGTGCGACTTGGATCGGTCTGATTCTGAGTCGGCTTCTTCGTGCTCGTATAGCGCTTCTGCGGAACAGATACATCATCAGGCAATACATCATTTGTAATCGTCACCTTCGTACCGAGGGGAGCCATATCAAACAACTCCTCCACATCTGCCTTGCTCATACGCACACAGCCCAGCGACTCATCCGCACCGATGCTATCCGGTTCATTCGTCCCGTGAATCGCATAATTCGTATCAGACAATTGCATACCCCGACTTCCAAATTCACCGTTGGACTTACCATTGGGATCGATCACCTTGATCGACAAGCGGAATGTACCAGTAGGCGTATGATGACCGCCCAATCCGACAGGATAATTGCGCAGTAAAATCGAGCCACTAACCAATCCCAGCCGATGATTTTTCTTATCCACGATAATTTCCAATGGCTTTGTAAAATAAGGATGGTTGCCCAGCGTGGACGCAAACAGCTTCTGTGTATCCCCGCTAAATCCTTGCTCCGGCATCATCGCTGAATCATCCAATGGATATGGCTGAAGGGCTGAAAATGACGTATCCATTGCCTGAGTCGTACCGGACAGCCAATTGACAGGGAATGAACGATCCAGCTGTCCAAGCGCCGTTGGTAGCTGCCCACTGGTTGTTTGGTAATTTGCCAGCGCAGTCTGCATAACAGCAAGCTGCTCCTGCTGCTGCATCCAGCTCGCAGCTTGATGGGCAGTGCCCGCAGGCTGTCCAGGCTGACACCGACAAGCCTTGGCATTGTAGGATTGCACATCAATTTGTCCCGGTTTATCTCCCTCTGCTAATGTATACGCGACTGGCAACGTATGCTTCCACAGCAGCCATTGACCGGATTGCTCCATACCTAGTACAGCTGCCAGCTTCGGTTGCGTATCGTGAACCTGCTGAGCGATATACTGCGATAATCCATCACCCGCCGAACTACTACCTGCTGCCATCGCTGCCGCTGTAAAGCTAATCGGCGCATGATAACCCGGCGGTGTCTGATCCGCTTCCGCCTGCTCTCCTCCCGAAGTCTGCGCCAAATCGCTACTAGAGGATGAAGCACCGTTCGATACCTGTGCAGTCTGGCTGTCATCCGCAGCAGGCAATCCAACCGACCGCATCGTCAGTAAAAATAGCAGCAGTACACCAAGCATCACATTACGCCTACGCCGAATTTTCCGCTCGCGCACACGGGCAACCTGCATCACCTCGGCTTCATACTGCTTTAGCACATCTGCCGGAATCTGGCTTTGCTCAAACGCTTCGTAAATGTCCCCTGCACGATTGTAACAATAATTCGCTTTGCCCATCTGACCGTCGGATTCGTATTCCTTGCCCAGCAGGTACCAACCCATCCGGTTATCGGGATGCATTTTGACATAACGTTTTAAGTAAAGTAGGTTTTTCATGTGTTTCCCGGACGGTGGTCCGAATCTCCTTCCCTGCCTATTGTTCTTTTGGCAATGATTATGTATGTTGTAGAAAACACGTAAACACGTGTAGCATTGCCGACAAAACGTCCATTATCTTCTTTATCGGTCAATCTTATCGTTTTGACGATAGATAGACTGTAGGGCTGAGGCATCAAATTCTGCTTGCAATATAACGCAATTTTTCAGAAATACGAAATGAGAATAAGCTGATTTTCACAATTTTATCGTATGATCAAAAAAAGCGTCTTTCCCCAATCATGGGAAAAACGCTTTTCTCTTCTGCTTAACATCAATATCTTCAATGGACCGTTGAAGGTATCGTATGGATCTTACTCTGCGAATGGCTCGTCTTCTACACGAATCGAATCGGTTGGACAACCGTCGCAAGCATCTACCATATCTTCGTACATGTCTTCTGGGATAGCAGTAACACCGCGGTTGTTATCGCCGCCGAAAATCACTTCTGCCAAACCCTCATCATCGTAGTCATAGATATCAGGAGCCGTTGCTCCGCATGCGCCACAAGCGATGCATGTATCTTTATCTACCCAAGTATATTTACTCATCTGTATATCCTCCCATCATTGCTTTCCAGTTGTCTATTTATGTGACACCCAGTCTGTACAGATAATCAAAATATAATACAAAGCACGCATAATTTCAAATACATTCCACATAACAGCTAGTCATCGCAACTGGATATGCCGCATAAAACAGCCTTGTTTTGTCTGTATTTTAAATTTTACCCTTTCCGCTAACAGCTTAAACGCCACGATAAGGACAGACTGTACCATGCTTATTCCTCTTCATGCTCAAACCGTCGTCCATCTCGCTGCAATGATGTTCCTCTAATCTTATGATTACGAATCAGTACAGACGGATCATTGCCCAGCATACCGGCAGTAAGCACGGCATTCTCACCGAATTTGTCACGAAGCTGATCAATAATATGCGTCAGCTCCTGCTTTTGCGGCTGGCGCTCGTAATCGAATAGATCGAGCTGAATAGCCGCTTCATCGCGTGGCAGTAAATTTTGCAGGGTTACGCCGAGCAGACGTACCGGTCCACGACCAAGCCAGTGACGTGTATATAGCTCACATGCCTCATGGTATACTTCCTCAGCGGTATCTGTTGGCACCGGCAATGCTCGTGAGCGGGTAATCGTCTTCATATCCGGTGTTCGAATTGTAATCTGGATCGTATGTGCCATTAGCTTTTGACGTCGCATACGTCTACATACCTGATCGCTCAAATTAAGCATCACGCGCCGAATATCGTCCATATCCTGAATATCGGCAGGCAGTGTGGTCGTGTGACCGACCGATTTGTTCGGCTCATTGTCCGGCTCAACCAGCGAATGATCAATTCCGTTTGCCGCCTGCTTGAGCCAACTGCCCATTACACCAAAGCGTGCCTTCAATCGCGCTTCATCTGCCGCCGCCAGCTGTCCAAGGGTACGAATGCCCATCTCGCGCAGCTTAGCTGCCGTTTTCTGACCGATGCCGAATAATTCTGCGCATGGCTGATCCCAGAGCAGACGTGGTACATCACGAATACGCAGAATAGAGATTCCGTTCGGTTTTTTCATGTCTGATGCCATTTTGGCAAGCAGCTTGTTGGGTGCTACACCAACTGAGCAGGGCAGCCGCAACTCGTCGCGAATCCGATTTTGCAGCTCAGTAGCGATCTCCATCGGTGTTCCGAACTGACTTGAACCGGTAATATCAAGATAACATTCGTCGATGGAGGTAGCTTGCAGCAGAGGGGTATAGCTGTAGGCAATATTCATAAACGCGGATGAATACTTGCGATACAGAGTGAAATCAGGCGATATGAGCGTCAGCTTGGGACACTTTTGCAGCGCTTGTCCGACTAGCATTCCTGTTTTGACACCGACCCGTCGTGCTTCATAGGAGGCTGTCACTACAATACCGCGCCTGAGTTCCACGCTGCCTGCCACTGCTGTCGGCTTGCCAGCATACTTCTCAGGCTCTTCCGCAGCATGCACCGAGCAGTAAAAGGCATTCATATCCACATGCAAAATCACTCGTCCGCGTGTCGGATAGTAGCCGCTGGTATCCTCCTTCATGTCTTCCCCTCCTGTCCGTTTCCAGCTCATTCATCAGCGGCATATCTTTTTCTTTTGATTAGATGGTGATCTCTTCCAATAACCCGTTCCCTAATCACATAGCGAATATGTGTTCTATTTTATTATAAAAAAAGAACAGTCATCTGACAATGACCATTCCGTTGATCTGATGTGAAGAAGGTTTATCGCTTTTTACGTTTGCTCAATGAGATCATATTGCTTACAACTGGTTCGCCTTTTCCATACAAAAAACCTTCCTGAGTTTCAGCCAGTATCCAGTTATATTTTTTAGAGGCAATCATATAATTATACAGTGCTGCTTCATGAATGATTCGATACACTGCATCCACGTATCCTTCGTATAGCCAATACTCTTTCCGTCCATATGAACCTTCTTCTGCTAATAACACGACCTTATCGTGAGAGGGGATAATAAAATTCAAGTCGTCAAGGTAATTCTCACCAGCATACAATACTTCATAGTCTTCTTCCCAATATTTCCAACATTGATATAACGTTCTTCCATCAGGATACACACCACGAGGTACAAATATTTGTGATAATTGATGATATACTGATTGCCACTCCAATTTGCCAAATTCATGGAATTGTTCATACTTAATGTTATTTTCCTTACGAACACTTTCAATAGCACTTCTGGTCATATGGATATGATTGTTTGCGCGAAGTCTTCTTGAGTAGCTCATATTCTCCTCCAAGACTTATCTTTTCTAACTCCATTATTGCTCTACATATTCAATTACAATGTATATGATTCATTAGACTGACTATTTAGGTCTGTATGCAATTTCAATGTATAACTTCGACAACCGATCTTGAATACATCATCATACGTATACAACACAAAATGACGCATTTCTTGCAATTCTGGTTTACCTTCTTCTCTAGCTGAGCGTAGTAACGGTGAATCGGTATATTCTACCCAGTTCGAATGTTCTATCGGTCCTTCCATGTTCTCAGAATCCTCCATGTCGTCCAAAGCAAAGTGCAAATCCAGTTCCGTCGCGCGGAAATAATATACACCTTCAAATGTCAGCTGATACGGTACAAACTTCTCTGTATCGCTTTCGCTCCCAAGCTCTCCATTCAATGAACCTTCCAACAACAATTTGCGACGATCATATTGGTAATGCACCTGATCCACATAGATCGCATCGCGACCGTACATTAATCCCAATGGTGTTGTGACTGCTTTTGATTTCATCTGATTCTCCTTCTTTCTATGTAAACGATACACTTGCTACCTACTCATGCTATCCTGCTAATATTCCAATCGCTCTGCATCAGGAGCATACTCTGCCAGAGTAGAATCCATCACTTCTAGCATATCTGCCGCTTGCTTACCACCAATATGAAACAATATATACAGTTCTACTTGTCCCGGCGTATCCGTCGCTGACTGTGCCTCTCTATCTGGCAATTGTAGCTGTACTTCCAGCACCTCAGGCCACTTCGCTTCCTTGTCGTTCCATACCGCAAACCCAGCCTCATCCTTTTCCAAACGATACTGCTGTCCCACGTTATGAATCAGTCGCTCATACCAGACATCTAGCAACTGTCTTGCCGTATCTTCGGCGCTTTGACCATTATCCTGTTCGTTTACAGTGACTCCGTATTCCCAGCCCATCTGCAACCTCCCCTTTATCTTTTCATTCCTCCACTCAATGGGTACACAAGCCATCGGCAAATCTCTTCCTGACTATTGCCGATAGCTGCCCAATTGATGTTCCCCATCACCAACTTCATGTATGATTCAACAGCGGCTTTTAGATACGACGATTGCTTTTATCTACGACAATTGGGATTGGATACTTGTCAATAATCGATCTGCATAAGTAAACACACGCTCATAAAAGATAGTCGGATCGCGATATACCAGAAGCTGCCGCTCCACTTCCCGAATACGCTCTAGCAAGGATTCACTATACTGCTCATTGCCTTCTACCCGTTCTCGCCTTTGCTGCATTTGAAGTGGTGTAATTAGCTGGGCATCCTGCTGCAAACCAAGCGCATGTAGCATCGGCAACAACTCATATTCACGTTCACCGATATTATGCAATAATCCAAGCAAGCCATTCATTTGCAATTCAATATCGTAATCCAACACCAGCAGCAATTGCCGCATCGATGGCGCAAGCTGCTTCCAATGGGTAGATATCCATTCCGCATGTGGCGGCTCATACATGGTATCTGCTAATTGCTGTGTCCATTGCTCCCCATTCTCCGTTCCCTCCTGCGGTAACAGCGCATCGTAGGTAATATAGGTACGCTTCTCACCAGAATAGGGAAAAGGATATAGTCGCGCTTCCATAATCGTTTGCCGAGATTGGGCATCTAGCTGTTGCCACGAGCGACCTTCGGACGCATATTCCAGCTCCAGACGATCTGCCACAAACTGCTCCGCCTGCGGGTTCACACGATTATAAAAATGACAAGTCTGCTCTGCAAGCGGTCCTTTTTCCAGCGTTTTACCCAGCAGGCTATTCAATGAGATACTGCCTGCATACAAATTCGCTTCGCTATCCAAACAATCGAACTTCAGATAAGCCAATGCTTTACGCAGCGCGATAATTTCACCATGCGTCAGCTCCAAAGTAGTCAATACCTCGCCCTCTTCTGGCTGCTGGCGATATCGATTGATATCATTGTCCATCCTTGAATCCTTCCTTTCGCCCTCACGTATGTTCAGGACATGATCATCCAGCGCAGCATATGTGCTTTATTGCTGTCCATTCGGCGCTCACATGCCTTTAGCTTGTCCAGCAAATGATCTGCCGTCTCGCCGGACGGTCGCATATGGAATCCCCGATTGGATTGATGAATCCAGCGATTCAGCTGATGCCCGGCTGCTTGTCGAATCCATGATAATGTCTCTTGGTTTAAAATATCCAACAGCATATCCAGCTGCTCCCAGCGCTCATATGCAGGCAACAAACGGAACAAATTACGATGCACATGACGAGGGTGCTTTTCCAACAATCCGTGCAGCCATTCTTCGCGATTCAACAAATAAATATGCCGCTGAATCGCAGGTACCGCCTCACGCGAAATCCCTGGCTGCGGATCAAACAGTGCAGCACGAAGCACATGCCCATACGAGCGAATATCCAGCCGTGCCAGTCCACGAATGACCGCTTTGCGTACAGCTACCTCTGGATGATTCCTCTCCTCGGCGATCACCTCAGCATCCTCCGCCTGTCCCGTTTCGCCCAATCCATATAGAGCGGCAGCTAATTGGAAAGGATACGCCTCCTCATTCCAGATCATATCGAGATAAAATTCCACTAGATTCAGCGGCTGCACGCGGCTTATACACCGCCGAGCCACTTCTCGTACTACTGCATTCCGATCTAGCAAAGCGCTCTGCACATAAGGTACCGCCTGCTCGGGGAATCCATCGGACAGCTGTTCCAGCGCCTCCCGCCGAACAGGTGGAAATGAATCGTGACGCATATATTCCAATGCAGATAGCAGACTGTCACCTTGCAGCTGCTGCGACACCTGCCGCGCTGCCCAGATGCGAATGGAGCTGTCACTGTCTTGAAGCGCCCATTGTAGCAGTTGCTCTGTATCCAGATGATCACATGGCAATCCAAGCTGGAAGCAGAACCGCCGAATATACGGTTCTTCTGCCTGCATGCCTGCTTGAAGCGCAGTGGCACATTCCGGGCGACGCAGCAGCTCATAGATCGCTTCGATCAGGGCATCATACCGCTCCCGATGCTCACGACCACAATCGACTAGACGCTGCACCAACGCAATATTTTGAATAAAAATATCGGCATTATGCTCATGAATACGCTGTTGCAGCGCTTTGTACGCTCGGAAACGAATGCTGGATACCCAATCATTCGTACGGATAAGCAAAAAGGGGATTTCAGAGCCATCGCGATTCAGCACCATACGTTTGACCGCCGCTTCACGTACATAGCCATCTCGGTGGAAGCTAGCCATGATCCACTTCACTGGATGCACACTCTGCCCCCAGCTTGCCATCGTTGCAGTCGTTAGCTGGGTCCAACGTCGATTGTTTTCACGGTACGCATAGGGCAGATGCTCACGCATTTGTTCACTTAGCCATACCAGCTCATTGGGCGGGCAGCGACGCAGCAAATCGCTAATCGTATTTTCCGCTGTCATCTCCAGCATTTGATCATCACTGCTCAGAAACGGCACCAGATATGGAATCACCGCATATTCGCCGGAACGTTGGATCAATTCCAACCATTTGCTATTTTGCAGCTTATAGAGCTTGTTCAGGCAAACCGCTACCTGCTTGGATAATTCTCTTCCCGCTCGTGCCATGATTCATTCCCCCTCCGTCGTCTGCCTCACCCAATCCAACCCTTGTTCAAAAATGGGCGCAAAGCAAATGCAACCTTCGTTCATGATGTACAGCTATCTATTTATAGACACTTTATATCTGAATGAGATTGTGATAAATCAATTGCTGATGATCCGATACCTTTACATCCTTATGAAAATGACCAAACCACCATTGCTTATAATGTAAATGCTCCTGTATATATTGGAAATAATCGTGCATCTGATCTGGTACCACATCGGTATCATAATGCTGCCTGATCCAGTCTAGACTTTGTCGGGAACAGGTATGGGTAATCACATAATCGACCTGCCAATTACGGCACTGTAGCTCCTGTAATCCGTGCTCATATTCCTCTTCGGATGGCATTTCGCGCGCCCACCAGCTTTTGCCTTCTTTGCGATATTCTCGATCATGAGACGCCGCACCACCAAATGTAAAAAATGTTTTCCCTTCAATCTCGTATACTTGTCCACGCATTAAATGCAGCACACTATCATTAATCCTACGAACACTACCACCATTCCATTGCTCCACTGGGAATTGTTCCAGCAGATCAAAATTCTCATGATTGCCATCGATAAACAAGGTGGTAAATGGCTTGGTTTTATGTAACCATTTCAACCAGAACTGATCTTCCTTATCCAGATTCCATACCATTCCAAAATCTCCGGCAATGATGACATAATCTGCTTTGGTCATATTCTTTTGCTGTGGGAACTGACGGGTGTTCAACCGCTTATTCAAGCCAGGCACACCATGAACATCTCCAGTGATATAGATCATCCGTATCCCTACTTTTTACATCAAAGTATACCTGTACATTTTTGGAAGCACAACCGAAATCCATCTATACAAAAAGACAGACCCTGTTATCAGGACCTGCCTTGTGTGCAATATCGAATTCAACGCTCTGTAGATGTCGATTCCACCAGCTCCGCCTTAATTTTGCCACAGAAAAAGCTGCCAGAAAGTCCTTGTGCCGCTTCAATATCAACCACCAGATCAGTCACCTCGTACCGAAAATCAATCTCTGCAATTACATTCAGCCGTGCATCTGGCGGGGAAAATTCAATATCAAATGCCTCTAGAAAAGTCAGCTTCACATCATGTCGTATTTCGGGGTCAGGCAATTCAATCGTTAGCTCCACCTGATCCTTGCCTACATCATAGCCGACAATAATTCCCTTTTCAAAGTCAGGAAAATATCCCAGCTGCTCAATAATTTCGCGACTTCCCTCAATCGAAACGGTTGGCGAGAATGCGAGTTGAATCACCGCCTCTTTCCCCCATTCCAACTGCTCGTCGCTAATATACAGCGTAATCCGCTTGTCTTCCAGCTGTCGTACACTGCCTACGACATAATCGCCTGCTTGCACCATCACGATGTCATGCAGATCGAATGGCAGTGGCTTTTCCAGCGTATAGTCGATGGTATACAGATTACCATTACGCTCGACATGTTCAATTCCGATTTTCATAGGATGATTCCTCCGTTGTTTACATGATCCTGTTTCATTTTACCAGAATGCGCCTTACGATGCGCAATGATCTGACTAACGCTATTCTCTGAATATTTTCCTCACTATACCGCTAGTCATGTCATGATCATTGGCATGATGCACAAAGAATGAACGAATTTTTGCGGCTGATTACGGCAAAATTATCGTATACCTTACATAGACTCCAATGATATAATAACCAATTATACTTAAAATTAATGCACCTATGACAACTGTATATGAATGTTCATGAATCTTGGTCCAATGTAAAGGGGGATTCCGCAACATGTCCAAATCCATATCGATTTTCGACACGACGTTACGGGACGGTACGCAGGGCGAAGGAATCAGCTTATCCGCTGATGACAAGCTAAAAATCGCCAAAAAGCTCGATGAGCTTGGTGTTCATTACATCGAAGGCGGTATTCCGGGTAGCAATGGTAAGGATATCGAGTTTTTCAAACGGGTTCAGCAGTTGGGGCTGAACGCGAAGATTACCGCTTTTGGCAGTACGCGCCGCAAAGGTAGTGTTGCCCATGAAGATGCCAATCTACAACGAATGATCGAATCCGGCGCACAAGCAGCCACATTGGTAGGGAAATCATGGGATTTCCATGTGCATACTGCCCTGCAAACGACGCTGGAAGAGAATCTGGCGATGATCGCCGATTCGATCTCCTTTTTGAGGCAACAGCAGATGGAAGTTATTTTTGATGCCGAGCACTTTTTTGACGGCTACAAAAACAATCCAGAATATGCGCTGTCCGTACTCCGGTCTGCCCATGAAGCAGGTGCACAGTGGCTGACGCTATGTGATACCAACGGTGGTACACTGCCACATGAAATTTATGAAATCGTATCCAGTCTGCGACTGGAGCTAGGTGGGGCTGGCATCGGTATTCATACGCACAATGATTGCGAGCTGGCAGTTGCCAATACGCTTAGCGCTGTTCAAGCAGGAGCACGTCAAGTACAAGGAACATTGAACGGTTATGGCGAACGCTGTGGCAACGCCAACCTCTGCTCCATTTTGCCAAATTTGCAGCTTAAAATGGATTATGACTGTATATCCACCGCGCAGCTTGCTCAATTGACCAATACCGCTCGTTATGTAAGCGAGATTGCCAATGTGCATATGCCGGTCAATCAGCCGTATGTTGGTAATGCCGCGTTTGCCCATAAGGGTGGCATTCACGTCTCTGCGATTTTGCGCGATTCGCGTACGTATGAGCATATTGAGCCAGAACAGGTTGGGAATAAGCAACGCATTCTTGTTTCCGAGCTGGCAGGACAGAGCAATATCCTGTCCAAAGCAAAAGAAATGAATCTAGACCTCAATCCAGAAAAAGAAGAAACCAAGCAGATCATCGGCAAAATCAAAGATTTGGAGCATCAGGGCTACCAATTTGAAGGCGCAGATGCTTCGCTGGAATTACTGCTGCGGGAAGCGAATGGGGAGACATCCGAATGGTTTGTATTTGAATCGTTCAAGATGCTTGTCGAGAAAAACGCTGGTTCTGCCGTCGTTTCCGAAGCCTTTGTCAAAATCCGCATTGGCGGTGAGAGCATCTATACCGCAGCGGAAGGCAATGGTCCAGTCAATGCGCTGGATAACGCACTGCGCAAAGCACTGATTCAGTGTTTTCCCAACCTACGCGAAATGCATCTGTCTGACTATAAAGTACGGGTGTTGGACGAAGCGGATGCGACTGCTTCCAAGGTTCGTGTATTGATCGAATCGAAAAACCTGCAAAGTACATGGAGTACCGTTGGCGTCTCTGCTAACGTAATCGAAGCGAGCTGGGAAGCATTGGTTGATAGTATTCGCTACGCATTGCTTGGTCAGCAATTGCCTGAAGCATCTAGCGGAACTGCTGCTACATCGCAGGGAATCGTCAATCATTAAACGAACAGTTGGCTATATTCAGGTGAATGAATGGATTTCGATGAGCGTATAATGAGCATAATCTGAATGTTGATGCCCCAAAGTCTGTGTACCATACAGACTTTGGGGTTATTTATCTTCCAAAAGCTGTGGTATTTTCAAAAGCTATGGTACATTTTGATATAGCAGTATTTAAACGTTCATCATCTCATTGTTTAAACGTTATTCATCTCATTTCGTCTATTAGATCTCATTTCACTGAATGGAATGTCAGATAAAGCGTAGTTCTTACCAACGATCCATATCCATAAAAAAGAGGCTGTCCATCAGAATGGATAGCCTAAGTAGAGAGAGGGTAGTACGTTGTCGCAGCTTTCCAATGATCTAAGAAGGTCAGCCATTATTATCGCACCATCTGCATACGACGCATTGGTACAACATATGACTTCTTCTCCAACCGCGGAAGTCTGCGGGGTATTGCTCGGTACAAAAGCAGCGGGTGGTACACAGATTCATTCATACCGAAGTCTGCGTAACGTCGCACCTGACCCGCTGCATCATTTTGCGCTTGATCCGCAAGAATGGATTCATTGCTGTTATCAGGAGCGTGAACTACTGGGACTGTTTCATTCCCATCCAATGACCCCTGCCCTTCCATCCATCGCGGATCTACAACAGCTGCCCGAATTTGCCGCGATGCTCTCGGTTTATCTGATCGGCACACTTTTACCATCACCACTCCATAACGATCATATCAAGCATAACGACTGCCCAGATCAACGCCAAGCTAACCAAGCTGATTTGTCTATCATCCCTATTAACGCCTATTACATTCAGAAGCAGCTTTCACCCTCTGCTGCTCCTGCTCCTTCTTATCATTTACAATCAGCGCAACTGAATATTAGTGATCCTTTCTAAAATGGACGATATAGCATAAGCCGCTACATCGTCCATCTTCTGTGCCGCTAACACTCCCGCTTATTTCAAACTATTCTGCCTAATCATCACGAGCAAATCCCTGTAACCGTACAGCAAACGTAATAATCAGAAATTGCTCAAACACGAATACAGATCCTCCAGCGTATCCACCTGCTTGTGACGCATGAGACGAAGATATTCCTGCCATAATCCTGCTGTCATCCGAGCATCCTCCAGCGCATGGTGCCTTACTGTGACCGGGATCTGGGCTTCTTCCAGCACCTCGTCTAATCCGTAACTACCAAGTGAAGGCTTGAGCCAGCGGGCAATCATCATCGTATCCAGAA
The DNA here is from genome assembly GCF_040719145.1 of Paenibacillus sp. JQZ6Y-1. Classification (NCBI taxonomy): domain Bacteria; kingdom Bacillati; phylum Bacillota; class Bacilli; order Caryophanales; family Paenibacillaceae; genus Paenibacillus; species Paenibacillus kandeliae. The sequence goes on along the minus strand of NZ_JBFDUZ010000001.1, from coordinate 987,483 downwards.
TACGGTGTGTTAACTGGATTTTGGATGTTTTCCACAATGCTGCATTCAAAAAAGCCTTGTCATGCCCTGTTCCATGCGCAACCAATACAGACCGCTCAGCAAATGCCATAAAATCATGCAGTCCGTCAATAAGAGAAGGCGCTCCATTTACCATATCCTGGGTAATACCAGTCAACGACGTAATATTATCCGGTACCTGAACCTTGGAATTAACAAGGGTATAAAATTCATCTACCTGCTCATTACCTACCATCTTCACTGCGCCAAAAGATAAAATCTCGTCGCCATGCTGGGGATGAAACCCCGTCGTTTCCAGATCGAAAACGACGGTTTCCAGCCGACTCAGCGGATAATGCAGCACTTCCGGGCGACGCTGCTCGCGTGATAGCGAACGAATAAAAGCCATCTGCTGTGCAGACGGTGCGCCAACAATAGAAGCAATCGCCGACGGTACGCCGCCATTACGTAAACTTCTCCAAAAGCCACTTCCCGTCTTTGCAGGGTCTTTCATAAGCGTCTCCTTTCCAGAAAGCGCAGCTGCCGTTGCAGCACGCGATGTGCTTTTTTAACGATTCCCAGACTTTCTCTTAACTCATGGAAAAACGGCTTTTGCCGCCAATCTTTTTGCAGCATAAATCCACTGCTCTCGTACAATCCACCATCAATCTCGCGTATCGGTGTGGAATTGCGCATCCGTAACGAAGTGCGGAACGCATCCTGCATCATTTCCAGCAACGCCAGCGAAGCCGCTTCCAGCTGAATCAGACGTTCCAATCGCTTCAACGTTGATGATTCGCGAATGCCATTTTGCAAGGCTAGAAAACGCGAAGCATTCACCAGCGGAATATAGATACCATATTTTACATCAAAATCACCAGCATGCTCGCCAAATCGCTCCGGCACAATCTGTCCCAGTACATTCAGCGTCGCTTTATGCCGAACCGTATTACGTAAAATGGCTGCCGACAGCTCTGGCGTTTCTTGTAATCCGTCATAGAAATGATGAATCCAGCGCTGCGATAGCTGTTCATCTCCTGCTATATGACGCATATCCGAAGCGATAATCCAATTACGTACCGGCTCCCAGCTTAGCTCCTGCCGCCATTCGTCCAGCTGTGCCTGCCATTGTTGAAGCGTTTTGCGCCATAGCGGCTCTGAGCACATAACCTTACCCTGACATTTCTCATAGCCCAGTTGCTCCAACATATCGGCAAGTGCACTGCCAAACGCTTGAAAATAACGTTCTTTTTGCTCATGCTGTTCATCGCTGATGATCAGACCGTTATCCTGATCACTCCATAATGTCTGTTCCAATCTCCCCGCGCTGCCGAAAACAATAAATGAATATGCAACAGGAGGCGGACCGTAGCCCGCCTCAAGCAATTGTTGTTCACAAATTGTCACTGCCTGTTGCATAATCGCATCGTGCATCTCATTGACCGTTTTGACCCATTCCCGAATGTCGGTATCCGGCAAGGATGTATACAGCTGTTGCTGAATGACGATGCGCTTCTGTTTGAGTGCCTCCGGAGAATGGGCTTCCGTCAGCTCAAGCAAGGGAAGATGGAGTGAAGGCTTCTTCATCGGCTTCATCCCCCGGCACATGTAGTCTGCTTGCACAATGTTCTTAGTTTACTTTTGTGCGATCCACTTCGCCGATCGCCTTCATTTGCTCTGGATAACCGTAAGAACCGTGCTCACTAATATCCAGACCCATCATTTCCTCTTCTTCTGTTACACGGATACCGCCCAGTGCTTTCATGATACCGAGGATGATAAACGACAGAACAAGAACGAAGATGAACGTTCCGATCATACCGAGCAGCTGTACACCCAGTTGATGGAAGCCGCCGCCGTAGAACAGACCCGCTTGACCTACATTCACTTTAGCAGCCAGTTCCGGTGTAGCGAACAAACCAGTAGAGATTGCGCCCCACATACCAGCAATACCGTGTACGGAGAATGCGTAGATCGGATCGTCCACACCTGCTTTTTCAAACCATTGTGCTGTGAAGAATGTAACCACACCAGCAACCAGACCGATGACAACCGCTGCCCATACATCAACAAATGCACAAGAACCAGTGATAGCAACCAGTGCTGCCAGTACGCCGTTCAGCATGCTTGGAATGTCGCCTTTACCCAATACGACCCAAGAGATCAACAGAGCCGCGATACCGCCTGCTGCTGCTGCCAGATTCGTAGTCAGTGCTACATACGTGAAGAATCCGCCATCTGGTGTCAGTGCGCTACCAGGGTTGAAGCCCATCCAGCCGAACCAGAGGATAAATACACCGATAACCGAGAATACTTGGTTATGACCCGGAATAATGTTAGGTTTGCCGTCTTTGTTATATTTGCCCAGACGTGGTTTGAGCAGCAGTGTTGCCGCCAGACCCGCTGTTGCACCGGTCAAATGGACAACGGTCGAACCCGCATAATCCTGCATACCGATTGCTGCCAACCAGCCGCCGCCCCATACCCAGTGAGCGATGATTGGATAAATGATAATCATGAACAGAACGCCGAACACGATATATACGCTAAGCTTTGCACGCTCAGCAAATCCGCCAAATGCGATTGACAGTGATACTGCTGCAAACGCAAGGTGGAACAAGAACATCATCGAGATCGGAATATCGAGACCAGACAATGCGCCGAACAAAGGCTTCATATCTTCCCCATTCAGGAAGAACCCTTGATAACCGAAAAATCCGTTACCGTCGCCAAAGCCGAGTCCAAAACCGAATGCCCAGAAGGCAACCAGTGCGATACCGAGTGTCAAGATTGTTTTACCGGCAACGTGACCGGCATTTTTCATTCGTACAGAACCAGCTTCCAGAAAAGCAAAGCCTGCCTGCATGAACAATACCAGCGCGAATGCTAAGAATACGAAGAACGTATCCAGATTCGTTTTTACTACATCAGCAGTAACTTCATCCGCCGCAAACGCGCTAAACGGAAAAGCTAGAAGTGCGGATGCCGCCAACCCCGTAACGGCCCATTTTTTTCTCATTTTACCCACTCCCCTATGTAATGTTACTTCACATATCGTGAAATCCTTAATGTCATTATAATCAGATTAAAACACGGATGACAAGAGTTAATTTTCAAAATCATGAAAATAGTTTTGTAACCTCTATATTCACCGCTTTTCTTCTTATAAATATAGGATTGCTTACAACCAAATCATGGGCATTTTTGCAGATCACTTACATGGTTTTCACTACTTTTCATCTTGCTCTTTACCGTTCCATGTATAAATATATGGAATTTTTGTGAAATTACTTTTTAAGGGTCATTCAGCCAAATTTCAGGTACATTTAAGCCAAAGAGCGTATATTATATACAAGTACTTCAATATGTTGTTATATCAATGGTTTCATATCGCATACTGATCAATATCTGTTGCGGTTACAGCCTGTCATTACGGGGTATATCTGAATAAGCATTACGTTTGACTGTATGGTTTAAATTCCTGTAATATAGGCATTGGGATTCAGCAGTGTTGAATCCTCGTTTATATGAACAAAAACGGGGGTGAATACGTTGGGGATATGAAATTATACCGTATTGGAGAACTGTCCAGAATCGCCGGGATTAGTGAGCGAACCGTCGATTATTATACAAAAATGGGACTCATTCAACCGGAAAGCCGCTCGTTGAAAAATTATCGCCTGTATAGTTTTGAAACGTTGTCTCGGTTGGAACGTATTACAAAGTTAAAGCAGGACAAGTATACTCTTGAGGAAATCAGGGAAAAGCTAAATGCCTGGGATCGTGTAACCGATGAGGAACAGGTGACCAAGCGTCTAAGCGAAATCGAACTGCATATGGAACAGTTGCAGCGCGAAGTGCGCGAGTTAGAACCATTATTGCAGCAGATGAAGCCGACACAGGCCAAACGGGCATTTATCAATCTGGTTCCCCAGAGTGCAGCTTGCATTGAAGCATTGAAGTTTCTGCTTGGACAGGGTTCAGGCTTCATGTAGTCCGCTACATTATATGGAGGAATGAAATATGACGAACGGTATCTTTTTGATATTAATTATTGCTGCATTCGGTCTGACCATCTGGGCGCAGTTTAAGGTCAAAGGTACTTTCAATAAGTTCTCTGAAGTACCGAATATGCGTGGAATTAGCGGCTATCAGGCTGCACGCCATATGTTGGATTCTAACGGTCTGCAGGATGTTCCGATCGAGCCTGTACAAGGCACACTGTCTGACCACTATGATCCGGTAAACCGCGTGGTACGTCTGTCCGAGCCGGTTTATTACGGCACTAGCATCTCCTCGGTTGCCGTTGCGTGTCACGAGATTGGTCACGCCATTCAGCACAAACAGCATTATCCGATGCTGAAGCTTCGTCATCGGATGTTCCCGGTGGTTAACTTCACATCTGGTATCGCTCCGTTTCTACTGTTGGCAGGTTTTCTATTCAGCTCGTTCAACCTGATTGGTCTGGGTGTCATTTTCTTCTCGGCTGCGGTTGCATTCCAACTCGTAACGCTGCCAGTTGAATTTAACGCAAGTAACCGCGCTCGCGACATTATGGTTGCGGAAGGTTATGTAACCCAAGATGAAGAACGCAATGTAGGTAAAGTACTGAATGCTGCTGCACTCACTTATGTAGCTGCCGCATTACTGTCGGTACTGGAACTTGCACGTTACCTGTTCTTGCTGTTTGGTAACCGCGACTAATCCGTTGTTACTTCCAGTATATCGTATTCCATTGCAAATGGATGTATAAGGATATGAGCATTATCTACAAAAAAGCCGTCACCCACTATTGGGCTGACGGCTTTTTTTATATTCTCTTATTCCTTTACTTACCTTTATTTCTTGCGCTTGTCATCGGTTCCGCGCTCCTGCACATCATCCGTATGGGAGTGAGGAACTTGATGATGCTGATGCTCCTGCATGCCCTGCTCACGTTCCAGCTTCATGCGTTCTTCTTCCTGTCGACGCAGCTCCAGTTCACGCTGCTGCTGGTACTGGCGGAAAATACGCTCCCAGCGTCCTCGCAGACCAGTCAGGCGCAGCAGCAACCCATAGATGAAGAATCCTGAGATCAGACCGCCGAGATGCGCCCAGATACCAATTCCCGGCGTAAGGAATGTAAATACCAGTCCCAAACCAAGAATGGTATAAATCGTTTGACGTGAAGCTCGATCCAGCATTTGACGCTGAAACAAAGCGATATACAAAAATGCTCCATACACGCCATAAATTGCTCCCGAAGCGCCAGCTGCCAAATGTCCCTCCGTTGATTGACGGTACAGCTCTAAACTAATGACGTTACCGATAATACCGCTACCAAAATACAGTAGTCCATGACGCCATGTTCCTAGCAATCTTTCCAATGGTGGGGCGAATACGATCAAGGCAAACGAGTTGAACAACAGATGATCAAACCCAATATGCACAAACATTGCCGTAATCGTACGCCACCATTGATCATAGCCTTCCAGATTCGTTAGGGCGCCGTAGTCCACCAACGTGTTCTGATTTCGCGAGCCGCCATTGATAGTCATCAAAATAAACACAACCACATTGGCGATGATGATTAACGAGGTAAGCGGATAAAACCGCAAAAAGCTTTTCCAACTCTCATAACGAACAAATAACATAGGTTCTCCTTGTCTTCTGACATACTCATACAAACGTTCATTTTTGCTTTCTTCCCCATGCTTTATTATAATAAACTCGGGCTTAAAATGCGAAAATGTACGGTTATTTCTGTAATATGATTACCCTACATAACGTAAATGATGACTGTGCATGCATATAGCCATCTCTAAATTATTTTGAGGAGGAATAAAGATGACGCAAGAACGTACAGGCGTTGCCGCTTTTAAAGGGAATGCCATTACTCTTATTGGACCTGAATTGCAGGTGGGTGACAAGGCTCCTGCTTTTACTATCAGCAAAAACCTGCTGGAGCAAGCGAGTCTATCTGATTATGCAGGTCAGATCAAGCTGATCAGTGTTGTGCCATCACTCGATACTGGTGTATGTGATGCACAAACCCGTCGCTTCAATGAAGCTGCTTCCGAGCTGGGCGAAGATGTAGTTATTCTGACTATCAGCGCGGATCTGCCATTTGCACAAGCTCGCTGGTGCGGTGCCGCTGGTGTAGATCGTGTCGTAACACTGTCTGATTACCGCGACAACTCTTTTGGCAAAGCATATGGCGTGCTGATCAAGGAATTTGTGATCGATATGCGTGCTATTTTCGTAATCGACCGCGATGATGTGATCCGCTATGTGGAATATTTGCCGGAGATGAGCGAGCATCCGAATTATGATCAAGCGATTGCAGCTGTTAAAGGCTTGCTGGGCTAAATCGTTTCCCAATGAATGAGAAGCGAGATAAATGAAATTCAAGGATGATTCGGTAGAATAGAACATATTCTGCTGAAGATCATTTGAACATGAACTGCTGTTTCAGGTAAGATCATTCGTTATTCACAATACGAACATGCAAAAGACCTTTTTCTGCCGACGGCAAGAAGAAGGTCTTTTGTATAATATCCCTTATTGTTACGCTTACAAAAGACAACATAACACTATAGATGCACCAAAAGCGAAATATCCTTTTGATAGACTCCAACGTCTGAACGCTGCGATTCAATACCATCAACACTGTGAATTCTATTGTCATCAAGCCGTTCAAACCTTATGTACCCACTGCATCCCCCAGATCGTTATCCCATCGTCGGTTATACGTATTGCGGTATTGCTTATGCCCAGTCAGCAGTATACCTAAGTGCAAGCAGAAGCGTTTGGTTATGGATTGTCGATTTTGTATTGAGCCAATTTTTTGTCCAGTGCGCCAAACAGCGTCAAAATATTACGGTAGTTAGCACCCAAATCGCCTAGTGAGCCACGGGAAGCAGAGTGAATATCAATCGCACTGCGTACCGGACTAACGGCTACGATCGATACTGTAATGTCCATGATGCGTCCAAATCCTGTTTTCCGTTCCAATGTAATCTCGCCTACACTATGCACTTCATGCAGCACCTTGAAGCCGGGAATTTTTTTTAATGTTGAAGAAACTTCTTCCCAAGCGCGCTCGCGGGAAAGGTTATAATATCTTGTTTTCATTTGCGGATCTTTGGCGCGGTCGCCTGTGCCTTCCTGGCTACGAATGATTCCCACTAACGTTCTTTTCAACGACAAGACATTTCCTCCTTTGCATCTACAAAGCTATCATTACTATCAGTGTATCATTACTACGTAAATAAGAAAACCAATATTATGCCATATATCGACACTGTCATATCCAGACAGTTAGCATGTAAGCGCAAACAAAAAACGCTCTGAAATAAGGATTCCCAGGAATCCATTCAGAACGTTTTCTGCTTAAATCCTGTCGACATAAAGTCGGCACCTACCTTTTGCTTAGAGTAAAAGGTGTAAAACGGTCCCGCAGATGCCGTCCGATAACATTGTCTTCGAACCTGCTTAGCAGGTGGGTGATCGCAGAACTGATTTTGAAGTCCCCACATCCAATGGATAGGGCCGGTCAGCGTCAGTTACATATAGGTCTCCCGAGACATCATCATTGGTTCAAAACAACGAGAAATCGAGGCGTACATTGCAGGATGTAAATTTATTATAAACTTCATGTTTGGTTTTGTAAAGACGATTTCGGCATTCTCTCCCACTTTTTTGTAAGTGCTTACAATGTGATTAAGAATGAGATTGTTTTTCTAAAAAATAAGAGGACTTTGGCGGCTGGAGCAGTATGGAAGCTGCTCCAGCCTATCCTTCCATCTTCACCGATCTGGTATAGGAACCGTGTTTAGGATGGACGTTCTTTGTTGTCCGTTACGCTCTTATCGGTCAGGTTTTTCTGTACATCCTGATCCATCGACGGTTGAGATGGTGCGGAAGAATCTATACGCTGTGCACTCTGCTCAGGCGATTGATCACCAATTGCCAGTTGCTCATCCGCCTGCAACTCCTTCTCCTGCTGTTCGGCTGCTTGCTTCTCCGATTGCTCCTGCATTTTCAGGAACATACCGTAAAAGTTAAAGAAAGCGAACCATGCGATTGCTGAGGATAAGAAGAACAGGAACAACACCGGATAGCGAGTACCGATAAACAGCAGTGCTACCGTTCCAAGCAATGTGGAGAACAATCGGAATGGACGTACAATCGACAGCAGAATGGCATTTTTGATAATATCCTTAAGCTTCATGTGATAGTGCGCCACCATGGAGAAGAAGTTGAATAGTGACACAAACAGCACAAGCAGGAAGATCAGCATTACAATACCTAGCAGCTGCAGATTCGGGAATTGATTCATATACACAGTATAATCAACATACATGATCACAAACAGCAGAGTGTAGAAAATACCACCAATCATGCTCTGCTTATAATTTTCCTTATAGCCGCGGAAAAACGTTTTGATAACGGATACATCACCTTCACCCATCACCCATTTACGAACAACGGTGAACAGTGCGGATGTTGCCGGAAACAGTACAAATGGCGCTAAAATGCCCATTGCCCAGTTCGTCTGCAAAATATCGTTTTGACTTGCCCCAGATTGCATAAAAATAAATCGGAATACCAGAAAAAACAAAAATGGCGACGAACAAATGACCCACAGCAGATTGCTGCCCGCTAGTCGCATAATCCATTCGGATAAGCGGTACAGTCCGCCCATTACCCCTCTAAATTCCAAATCATCTTCCCCCTCATTTGCGCCAGCATCCCCGATGCCGCATCTCTGATGATATCTATCTTAACTATAACCTATGTTAACCAGACAATACCAGCCCATATTGCATATGGACTATGGTTTGATAATGACAGTCAGTTTCCTATGCTTTGCGAGCATAATACCAGCATTTTGCAGAGAAGTTGGGTCATTGTACTAGCAAGCAATAGGTTTATAAAAAGACGAAATAGCTATACTGTTCCATCGATTCCTACTTTAATCAGATGGGAGCAGTATAGCTATATGTTAGAGGGATACGCTGGATGATGATTATCCTTTGGGTACTGGTTCAGCTGTAGAACTCGATACGCTAGTCTCTACAGCTTCGGTATAACGGCGCATCGATAATGGATAGATGACGAAGGAGATCAGCAATGTGACCAATCCAATCAAGCTGAGTGCCATCACATTGCCCCATATTGATTCTACCGATAATCCTTTGACCACAATACTACGTATACCTTGTAAAAAGTGAGTCAATGGTAGACATTCACCAATGACACGCAGCACCTTCGGCATCGCTTCAAGGGGCCATGTATACCCGGAGAGCATGAACGAAGGCATTGCAATGAGCATTAATGCCTGAATAGCATCCACCTGACGTTTGGACACGACGCTGAATAGAAATCCCAATCCACACACTGCAAAATTAAATGCCAGCGACAAGAACAGTAGCGGTATGAATTGTCCAGCAAAAGGAATCCCGAAGCCAAAATGTGCAATCGAGAACGAAACTACAATATTCACAAGTCCAATCAAAAAATACGGTGTCAGCTTGGCAATCGCTAGCTTCCATGGTGAAAAGCGCCAAACGCTAAATTGATGCCACGAGCCGGCTTCCTTTTGCCATGTACAGGATAGCGCGATGCCGAGCAATAAACACTGTTGTAAAGCGGCAGAAATGACACCAATCGGCATGTAGTACTCATAATTAAATACAGGATTGTAGAGCACACGGGAGCGATATGGAATGGTATTCAGCAATGCACCTGCCTGCTCGCTGCTCATGCCCTGCTTGTCCAGCGTTTGCAAGGTTGCTCCGCTACTCACGCTCATAATGACCTGATTGGCAATACGTGAAGCACTATTGGAGTAGATCAGATTGCTACCGTCGATCAAGGTGAGAATAGGTATATGTTCTCCATGCTGCAAGCCGGACATGAAGTTAGGCGGAATAATCAGCCCGACACGAGCTTCACCGGATTGTACTGCCTGCACTACATCCTCCTGATTCCAGCGCTGTCCCGTCACCTGAAATGTATCGGTCGCATCAAATGCTTGAATAATCTGACGGCTTAAACTGGAATTGTCCCCATCATAGACTACCACGGGCATCTCAGTAATCCGCTCGTGTGAATATAGGAATCCGAACAGCACGGCATACAGTATCGGCATTAGCAGCAGGATCGCAGCCAACTTGGGAATTGTAAACATATGTCTGCATTCATCTGCGATTGCCCGTCCTATATTCATCTTACTGCGCTCCTTTGCCACTGAATAGCACGGTGCTTCCAGTCGGTACGTTATCAGGAAGTCCGGTCAACAGCACTTTCACGCCAAACGAACGAATATCGGTATCGCCGGAGCTTTGACTCGGCTTTTGAATAGCAAAATCCGCAGCGGCGTCGATCACCTTCACTTTGCCCTGCACGGTTGTACCATCGCCCAGCAATTGAACCTGCACGGGATCGCCAGTATGCAATCCGCTCAATGCCGTTTCAGTCATATAAAATTTTGCCCAGCGCTGTGAAGTCGTTTCGAGCGAATAGACAGTAGAACCAGCACTGACCAGTTCACCAGCATTCACCGATTTACTTTTGATGACACCATCAGCGGCGGCGCGTAGCTTGGTATATCCGGCATATGTTTGAGCTTCTTGTAATGCTGCTTTTGCCTGAGCTACCTGCGATTGTGCTGCCTCCACCTTGGCTTGGGCGAGTGTGTACGATGCCTGCGCTTGCGCAACCGTTCCTTTTGCCTGATCGCTAGCGCCTTGTGCTTGACCTACTGCAGCTTGGGCAGCTTTTACATCTTCCTGCTTCAGACCGACCTGTCCCTGTCCAGCTTGGGCTTCTTTGACCGCAGCCAGTGCTTGTTGGTACTGTGCCTGCGCAGCGTTGATTTCTTCCTGTCGACTGCCTTTGACAGCTAAATTTTGCTTTTCCAAAGCGGCATCGTACTGTGCCTGCGCTTGCTGTTGTTGAAGTTTCGCTTGGTCCAATGCAGCATCCGTAGCTAGACCTGCGTCAAATAGTTGCTGACTGCGGCTTAGGCTTTTTTGTGCAGTATCCAGTGCATCTTTGGCAGCACTGGTGCTTGCTTTGAGTTGAGCAATCTCTTCTGGGCGAGCACCACTTTTGATCGCTTCCCAGTTGGCTTTGGCTGCATTGGCTGCCGCCTGAGCCTGTTCCAATTGGCTGGATGATGATTCGGAAGTAACTTGAACCGCCATCGTGCCTTGAGCCACCTTCGTACGAGCAGCCGTTTCGGCGGCTTCGGCTTGAGTAACACCTGCTTGCGCTTGCGTAATTCCTGCTTCTGCCTGAGCAACACCGGCTTTGGCTTGTGATACATTCGCCTGTGCGGCTTTCAGTGCCGCTTGCGCTTGAGCGACTTTATCCTGCAATTCCGAACTATCGAGTACAGCGAGTAGCTGCCCTTTTTTTACATGATCGCCTTCTTGCACGAGCAGCTCACTAACCCTACCAGCGACTTTGAAGCTGGAACTGACGGTATCCGATTCGACATAGGCGGTCGGTGTGGAGCCGGTATTCTTAGCATTGCCCTCCCGACTGAATGACAATCCGAGCACAACGATAACGACGACAATCGCTACCAATACAATAGCGTATCCTATCCCTTTTTTTCTGGTCATATTCTCACTCCGCTTTCTCTATATCTGATTTCCCTCGATCTATCCTTTCACGATTTAGAGGTGATATAGGCATTTATTTGAATATATCATAGACTATTAGTACAATATATCTATTAAAATTCGATTATACTGAACTTTTAGTCAACTATCGGATAGATGCGTTATGCTGTATTTTTCAAATATCCAGCTATCTAATTTCTGAAGGAGCTGCTATTGCCTATGAATATTGAACAAATGCACTATATTGCTGAAGTCGCTCGCACAGGCTCACTTACTCGTGCTGCGGAAAATTGTCATATTACAGTGACCGGAGTGAGTCGGGCGATTACGCTTTTTGAAAAAGAGCTAGGTACACGTTTATTCATTCGTTCACGCTCCGGCACAATGACTACCCCAGAAGGCGAAAACATCATTGCCAAAATCACAACCATTCTCAATCAAATCGAAGAATTAAAGCGTGAATCTAGCAGTTATCAGGAATTGAACAATTCTCGTCTACGCATCGCTTCCATTCCCGGTCCGATCTCGCTATTGATCGAAAGTATATCGGATATGAAGCGAGAATTTCCGGGAAGTCGCTTTGAGATTATCGAAAATAACACACAAACTGTATTGGAAAGTGTACATCATGGAGAAAGCGATATTGGGCTCGTGCTCTTATCCGAGCAGAGTATTCCACAATATGATCATTTGCAATTCGAAGCGTTAGCAGAGGATCGACTCATTCTCGTTTGTCATCAGGAATCCGCACTTGCTGATCAATCTATGGTTATTCTGAATGATCTATCTGATATACCACTCGTATTGTACAACGATCCTAATATTCTGACTCTGGTTCGTCAGCTTGCTCCAAACAGCGATATTTTGTTTAAAAGCAATAATGTAGACGCGTTACTGCGGGCAGTACGTGCCAATCTGGCAGTCACCATAGGTACGCTTCACTCGCTACATGCCTATGGCACATCCTTTCACAAAGAAATGGTTACAATTCCGCTGCAATTACCGGATCGAGGAGATTCTTATCTATGGTCGGTTCGCTCCACCGATTATCCAGTCTCCCGTTCATCCGACTTATTTATACGCCGATTCAAGCAAATCTTAGCTACTCGCCCCACTTATGGAAATATCGGCGCTTCCAGAGATCTATAATATACAGGATAGATAGGGGGTGACCTCTGTATCCCCAACTTCCATTAAATAATCTTGTCATACCATCCTATGCAAAAAAAAGGCTACCGAATATTCGGTAGCCTTTGTTGTCCTGCCATCATGTTATTGTATTAAAGATCCCGGTTATTCACCGGTCAATCATCTATTGCAAAATAAACTATTATTCTGGGGAATCAGAACGGTTGCTGCTCGATGGACGACGGTTTTCGCCGCCATTGTTGCTGCGTGGTCTGCGGTCGCGGGAGTACTCGCCGCTGCGTCCGCCTTCACGGTTGCCGTTGCTGTTACCATCGCGGTTGCCACGGTATCCACCGCCGCCGCCACTGCTGTAACCACCACGGTTGTTATCGCGGTTACCACGGTATCCGCCACCACCGCCGCCATTGCCGTTACGGTTGTAGTTACCGGATGGTTTGCGTCCACCGGAACGAACGTCTGGTCTGCGACGTTTTGCACGGATTGGCTCTTCTGGAGTCAGATCGATCTGAGCATCCTTTTTCTCGCCTGTCAGCAATTTGATTGCAGCTGCCAGCAGGTTTACGGAATCATAGCTTTCCAGCAATTGAATCGCAATCCCTTTGTATTCGTTCAAAGGAGCAGTATCGTCTTGAACCAGCTCCAGCAGGCGCTCAGCTGTAATGCGTTGTTTACCTTCGATCGCTTCAGCCAGGGATGGCAGAGGCTTACGAGTGATTTTGTGACGCGTTACACGCTCGATGAAGTGCAGGTGATCGATCTCACGTGGAGTTACGAACGAGTATGCTGCGCCTTCTTTACCAGCACGACCTGTACGACCGATACGGTGAACATAGCTCTCTGGATCTTGTGGAAGGTCAAAGTTTACAACGTGAGTTACGCCGGAAACGTCCAAACCACGAGCTGCTACGTCTGTTGCAACGAGTACATCGATGCTGCCATCGCGGAATTTACGCATTACGTTATCGCGTTGGTTCTGGGACAGGTCACCGTGCAGTCCGTCTGCGGAATAACCGCGTTTTTGCAGGGCTTCTGCCAGTTCGTCAACACGACGTTTTGTACGACCGAATACGATAGCCAGTTCTGGTGATTCCATATCGATCAGACGGGACAGAGCATCAAACTTCTGGCGCTCGTTCACTTCGATATAGGATTGGTCGATCAGAGGAGCGCTGATTTGTTTCGGAATAACCGATACGTGTTGTGGCTCTTTCAGGAATTGGTTCGCCAGACGTTGGATGTTTGGCGGCATTGTTGCGGAGAACAGCATCGTTTGACGCTCATCCGGTACTTGTTTCAGGATAGACTGAATGTCTTCCATGAAACCCATGTCCAGCATTTCGTCCGCTTCATCCAGTACAACGTATTGTACGTCTTCCAGTTTGATCGTTTTGCGGTTGATGTGGTCAAGCAAACGACCTGGTGTACCGATAATGATTTGTGGTTTCTTTTTCAGTGCACGAATCTGACGACCGATCTCTTGACCACCGTAGATTGGCAACGAGCGAATGCCTTTGAAGCGTGCCAGTTTTTCGATTTCCTCAGCAACCTGGATCGCCAGCTCGCGAGTAGGAGCCATAACCAATGCTCTAATTTTTTCGTCCGAACGTTCTACCTTGTTAATAATAGGGATACTGAATGCTGCTGTTTTACCCGTACCAGTTTGTGCTTGACCGATCAGGTCACTTCCGCCCATTGCGACTGGGATGGATTGGGATTGGATCGGAGTTGCTTCCTCAAAACCCAGTTCCATAATCGCTTTCAGTACTTTTTCATCTAAACCAAAGTCTACAAATTTTGTCAAAATATTCAAACTCCTTCTATGATGGTGGACAATCCACTAACTTGTTTGTATTCTTAAGTAGCAATTGAGTAGCATATAGCTGCATATCAGGAGGTCTCACAGACCACCATATCCGTTAGCTGGTGTTGATTATTGAATAAGTCCGATCACTTTTAGAGCATCTGTTTCAATGCCTGGTGCGATTAAAGTTGAATAAAAAGGGTTATTCAATACTCTCTATGATGAAATAAACCCGTCTTGCATTTATTAAAATCTGAATGTTATTCAGCAAAACATCCCTACTCAAGAATATCTAAATCATTATATCACAAAATACACAGGCATGACTAGCTGATTCATAATATAATTACGATTGCGAAAGAAACTTTCCATTTTGGGTTTCATATACTTTCCATAACTTACTAACTACACTAGAGGTGACCACATGTTAAAAAAATCAATGCCGCTGCTTGGAGTGCTAATCGGCTCCATTTTCACAGCAGCTGCGTTCAACCTGTTCCTGATTCCCCATCAATTGCTGAGCGGCGGGGTGTCAGGTCTTGCTATGTTAACGGGCTATTTTACGCCGCTTAACATCAGTATGCTGTACTTCGTCTATAACATTCCGCTGCTGATTGCCGGCTGGTTTATGCTCGGCAAACGATATATTTTCCTAAGTATCGTGTCGGTTGCAGCCACAACCTGGTTAATGACTGTTATACCGACTACCATTATTGCAAAAGACCTGCTTATTTCCTCCGTATTTGGCGGCGTGCTGATCGGTATCGGCGTCGGTATTTCGTTTCGTGCAGGCGGTTCAACCGGAGGCTTCGATATTCTCGGCTCGATCATTACGCGCTATCGCGACTTTCCGGTCGGCAACGTTATTGTTGGTTTGAACGGTCTCGTCATTTTGGCGATGGGGTATCTGTCGGATGACTGGAATATCGCGCTTGCTTCTATGGTCTGTATTTATTTGGGCGGTAAGGTCGTCGATCTCATTCACGTCAATCATGTCAAAGTCACTCTGTTCATCGTATCCAACCGGACAGAGGAATTGCTGGAACATCTTATGCCTCTGCAACGCGGAGTGACGCTGATTAAGGCGGAAGGCGCCTTTTCCAATGAATCCAAAGATATGCTGATGACCGTTACAACCCGCTATGAGCTGACAGAACTGCGCCGGATTATTAAAGAAACCGATCCGAACGCATTCGTCAATATGGTGGAAACCATCGGTATCATGGGTTCATTCCGCAAAAGCTGATCCTCAAAAAAGATTTGTACCGTTTGCTTTGCAGCTATTCACTGAAAGTCGCATTTTGTCGTTATATATAGTAAAATTATTACACGCCGCCGCATCAAGTAATAATTGAAGTTTGTGCACGTTCTCCAGTCCCTAAAGCACAACATGCTTTTCCTAAGCTCCCGTAAGAATGATTTCTTCTGTTAAGCGAAATGATTCCAGGATAGGAAAGGATGATTATTGTGGAAATGGAAAAGGTTAAATTGTCACAAATTGTCTTGAAATGTTTCCCGGATATGATGCCTTCCCTAAAACAGCAGGAACTCAATTCACTTATTGTACTGCGTGACGGGTTGCGTATTTTGGAACCAAATGATGCACTGGAAATTATTCAGTACAGTATCTGCGAAAATCAAGATCAACAGTTACTGCAATAATGCACACGGCTATACTGTCTTTACATGCAATGCTTCACGAAAATAACGCTAGGTATAAATGCCGCTTACGTTCTCTCCTTTATGGAAACGAACGTAAGCGGCATTTTGCTTATAGTGCCTCCGTATGCCCACTCTTTTCACCATTGTCAGCCCCTCTCTGCTGCCACTTTATTCATCAACCTGTATTTGCCATGTTTAGCGGATTATGAGACAGTTTAAATACATAGGATGGGCATTGTCATTATTCCCTTTGTTTGAGTCATGCAGCCATACATAATAGAACACGAATAGTACGTTTGCTATCTAAACGACTATCCGTATTCTTGCGTCCGCCGAGTGCTACTATATGGATTGTTCCTACTTGTTGTTACTACATCCGCAACTTTTCAAGTGTGGATGTGTATAAAGCGTTAGCAGGTAACAATACTGTATCCTCTGCTGCATGAACGTTGGGTTATAATCAGGGCAAATGCCACTTTTGTAAAAATCATACATAAGAGATGAGGGTTAATGACATGGATATTTTGTGGACGCTTATGCTGCTGGCGTCCACCGCTCTAGGCGGTGATCAGCAGGCTCAGGCACAGAACACACAAACCGCATCGCTGCAATCAATGCTGAACCGGGTAGCGATTCAAAGCCAGATGGATCAAACTGAGGTGGATGCAGACAATCCGCCAGCGAAGATTGATCCACAGCCAGATGCACCAGTCGTGAAGGGCATCTATGTAACAGCCTACAGCGCAGGCGGCTCTCGCATGGAGAAGCTGCTCAATCTTCTGGACAAAACCGAGCTGAATGCCATGGTTATTGACCTGAAGGATGATGCCGGGTACATAACGTACAAAACGGAAAACAATGATCTGCAAAAGCTGGGTAGCCCGCAGAACTTCATCGGCAATATCGATAAGCTGATGACGCGTCTGAAAAAGCATGATGTATATCCGATCGCTCGGATCGTTGTGTTTAAAGACACAGTGCTCGCCAAAAAGCATCCTGAGCTGTCATTTGTGAAAAGTAACGGTCAGGTATGGACGAACGGCAAAGGCGACAGCTTTGTGAACCCATACAAAAAAGAAGTGTGGGATTACAATATTGAACTTGCCAAGGAAGCGGCTGCCAAAGGATTCAAGGAAATCCAATTTGACTATGTACGCTTCCCCGAAGGCTTTGAAAATCACGAAAAAGAGTTGAAATTCACCAAGGACAAAGATGAGTCACGCGTCGATGTCATCGCTGAATTTGTACAGTATGCACGCAAAGAGCTGGCTCCACTGGGCGTACGCGTATCGGTAGATATTTTCGGATATGCTGCTTCCGTACCAGCTGCTGAGGGGATTGGACAGGATTTTGCCAAAATCTCTGAAAATGTCGATGTGATTAGCCCAATGATCTATCCAAGTCACTACACCACAGGCTGGTTCGGCGTGACTAACCCGGATACAAATCCATACGCTACGATCAAAGGCTCACTGGTCGATACGCACAAAAAGCTGAATCCGCTTGGTGAGGAAAAACCGATCATTCGCCCATGGATTCAAGACTTTACCGCCAGCTGGCTCGGCAGTGGTCATTATGTGCAATATGGCAAAAAGCAGGTCGATGATCAGATCCGTGCAATGAAGGATGAAGGTGTGGATGAGTATCTGCTCTGGAATGCGACCAACCGCTATACCGAGAATGCGAGCTTCTAACGACTGCTCGACTGCTCGACTGCTCGACTGCTCGACTGCTCGACTGCTCGACTGCTCGACTGCTCGACTGCTCGACTGCTCGACTGCTCGACTGCTCGACTGCTCGACTGCTCGACTGCTCGACTGCTCTTAGCAAGTGTGGGTACGATTGAGCGTTGAATCACTTTTGATGATGTATAACCCCCGGATGCGGTTTGATCCGGGGGTTGTTTGTATGCTCGATGCCAATATGACTATTCAATGCTTTGTTCATCCTGTACAATGTATCCTTGACGTGCAATCTTGCATATGATGTAAGGTTGTACACTAACGAAGTAAACTAGATAAGGGCTGATTGATGATGATTCCAACCTCTACATTATCGCAAAAGTACATACAATTTCTGAAAATTCTGTTCCCCGTGTTGATTACGCAAATTGCTCTGTCGATGATCAGCTTTTTTGATACGAATATGTCTGGTCATGCCAGTGCCGAGGATCTTGCTGGTGTAGCGATTGGGTCTAGCCTTTGGATTCCACTGCAAGCTGGGCTTAGCGGGATTCTGGTGGCGATTACGCCAACGATTTCGCATCTGATCGGCGGTGGTGAGCGGAAGCAGGTAAGCTACAATGTGATGCAGGCGCTACTGCTCTCCTTCGTTCTTGCGCTGCTCGTACTAGGAGCCGGTGTGCTACTTGTTCCCGGCATATTGCAGGCGATGAATTTGGAAGCCAAAGTGCATGAGGTGGCTCTGCATTTTCTGGCGGCTTTGTCAGTGGGTATTGTGCCGTTATTTGCTTATACGGTGTTGCGTGGATATATCGATGCACTAGGACAAACGCGCTTTTCGATGATGATTACGCTATGTTCCTTGCCGATCAATGTCGGATTGAACTATTTGCTGATTTTTGGTAACTGGGGCTTTCCTCGACTCGGCGGCGTTGGCGCAGGTGTTGCTTCAGCGATTACCTACTGGTGTATTCTGATCATCGCGCTTATTGTCGTACGGACAGCAGAGCCTTTTCGTGAAGATCATTTACTCAGCCGCTGGTCTGCTCCTTCTGCTGCTAAATGGGCGGAATTGTTAAAGTTAGGCGTGCCGATGGGCTTTGCTATCTTTTTTGAAACAGCGATCTTTGCTGGAGTGACATTGTTGATGAGCCGTTACGATACGATGACTATCGCTGCCCATCAGGCAGCACAAAACTTTGCTTCTACGCTGTATATGATTCCGCTGAGCATTTGTACAGCGTTAACGATTGTTGTAGGTTATGAAGTGGGTGCCGGACGGCAAAAGGATGCGCGGCAGTATAGTATGCTTGGGATCGGTACAGCGATTGGACTGTCAGTATGTACAGCCGTTATTTTGCTGCTATTCCGGTACGATGTATCGGCGCTATATTCGTCTGATCCCGTCTTAATTGAGTTGATTGCACATTTTATGATCTATGCGAGCTTTTATCAATTGTCGGATGCGATTGCTGCACCGGTACAAGGATCGCTACGTGGATATAAAGATGTGAATCCTGCCTTTTTCCTGACATTTTTGTCGTACTGGGTTATTGGACTGCCAGTTGGTTATGTACTGGCGGCGTATACGTCGCTGGGGGCTTACGGGTACTGGGTTGGGTTGAGTACTGGGCTAGCCTGTGGCGCAGTTACGCTGTTATGGCGATTGCTATGGGTACAGCGAAAGTTCAGACATATGCGTGCTGCCGAGAGCGGAGATATGCAGAAGAAGCTAGTTTAATCGTACACTTGGTTATAGAACGCCCTAATCTGTACACGAATAGGATTCTGCATGATCCATTGACTCTGTACAGTATGTGAACTTAGAGCATTGTTTTCAAAACAGACAATTCAGAAAGACGATTGATATGTGTTATTTCAATTTACATGCAAAACAAACAGTCAGCCCCGTTTTGTACAAGGGCTGACTGTTTGTTATATGCTGCACTTCATTCCAGTGTACATCAGCACACCACACATCATGCAAACTATTAAATTGGGAAGCCTTACAGATCAAATAGATCAACCTGCTGAACTTCGGGTTCTTTTTCCTTCGGAATCTCTGGCACGGATTGTCCCAAAAGCTCCATCAGTTGACGCGCATTATCAGCGGCATCACCAGCGGAGTTATTGTTAAAAATCACGCACACTTCGCCGGATTGCTGTTCCAGTCGCTTTAACCGCTCTGCCCACTCCGTCAGCTCCTGCTCATTATACCGATACAGATAGCGGACTTCACGCCAGTTTGGTTGACCAGACGCATTCCAACCGGATTCATTACGACCATGCATACGCACAACGGTCAGATCGGAATGGGTTGCCTGCTCAACAATCGGCACCGAGCCAACACCTGCTTGCGGCTCGTCACACACACTATGAATCCAATTGGCTTCTCGCATAAAATGTAGCGTCTTGTCCCGCATTTGCGGAGTAAACCAGCTCTGATGGCGGAATTCCAGCGCGCATGGCACATCCCCCATCCAGCGTCGCACATTACGCAAGGTGTTTACATTTTCACGATTACAATCAAACCAAGGCGGAAACTGGAACAACGCCGCCAGCAGCTTGCCTGCTTCTTCCATAGTGCTGATGGACAACCGAAAGGCACGGTACATCTCCTCTTCGGAATCGTATGGAATTTTGCCGCGTGTATGTCCGGTCATGCCCTGATAGGCTTTGACCAGAAAACGGAAGGAATCCGGCGTTTCCTGCGTCCATTTCTCCATATTATGCTTGGATTGAATCGCATAAAAGGAACTGTCCACTTCCACCACAGGAAACAGGCTGCTGTATACAGGCAACTTGTTTTTGGTTGCCTCTTTGGTGAGATAGAGAGAATCATGATCCCCCCATCCCGTCAAACCGACGCTAATCATTCCAGTATGTCCTCCCGGTTGTTATACTTTGCTTTGCTTACGCGCCAGACCGGATACATACAGCTGTACGATATTGATCGCCAGTTGTTCTGCACTGATCGTGCCCGGCAGCAGCTGGGTAAATACGATACGCTCAATGGTACCTACTAGGCATTCCGCTACCAGATTCATCGGAATCTCACTGGCAAAATGATCGTTACGCTGTTCAACACGCAGCATCTTTTCAATGCCCTGCACCAATTCCATCTTGATGTCATCGGCATCCGGTGACAGGTAGAATCCGATCCGGGTCAAATCGGGATGACTGTAGAAAAATTCAAACATTGATTGAATCGTATGGCAGAGCTGATCCAATGCGCTATGCCTCGCCGCAGGTTGCTCTGGCAATTGACTGTTATTGATCACTTCTTGAAGATTGGAGCGGAACATGTCCACCAGTTCCTCAAATACGGCATCCTTGCTTTCAAAATACAAATAAAATGCCGGTTGGGATAATTTGGCCTCCGATACGATTGCACTGACTTTGGTTGCGTGAAAGCCATGGGCTGCAAATTGCTTAGCAGCAGCATGTAATAAACGTAATCGGCTCTCCTTTCCTTTTGCACCTTTTTCTCTCGCCAATGTGTGGTGTCCCCCTTTACGGTTTCTCATCACCCTAGGTAATTGAATTAATTGTCTTGCACCCTTCTACACTATAGTACAATACTTTGCAGTTATGTTCTAACGTTTGGACGAAAAATTACCGATTTATTCCAACTTTTTTATGGAAATGATACTTAAAAGGTTGTTTGATGTAATAAAAATCATTGTATAATGATAGCAAAAAGCACGTACCTTTCGGTAATAGTAACCGATAGGTACGTGCTTTTTGTGCATTTGCACCTTTTCAAATTCATCTATGACTGATGAACTCTGTTTGCGTGCAACCTATTATTGCGATAGACGCAATGCCAGCTCATACGTAGCATGGTCAAAGTCTTTTTTCGTATTTACGACTTTATCAATATCCGTCAATGTCAGCTCGCCTTTGATCAGACCGCAAGCTTTATCCGATTCGCCTTGAATCAGCATGCGAACAGCAAAGTCACCTAGACGGCTTGCCAGGTTGCGGTCGCGCGGAGTTGGTGTACCGCCGCGTTGAATGTGACCCAATACCGTAACGCGCGGTTCGAGGCTTGGGTATTGCAGGTGCAGCTGTTCAGCTACATCTTCCCCGCGTCCTGCGCCTTCGGCTACGATAATAATACTATGACGTTTACCGCAAGCGAAGTTATTGTGCATACGGTCTGCGATTTCTTTCAGATCAAATGGTACTTCTGGAACGAGAATCGATTCCGCGCCGGACGCCAGACCTGCATGCAGAGCGATATCGCCGCAATGACGACCCATTACTTCAACGATAGATACACGTTCATGGGAGGACATCGTGTCACGCAATTTGTTGATCGCATCTACGACTACCCCTACGGAGGTATCGAAGCCGATCGTATAATCAGTATAGGAAATGTCGTTATCAATCGTGCCCGGCAGACCCATCGTGTTGATACCCAGCTTGCTCAGCTTGTTGGCACCTTGGTAAGAACCGTCGCCACCGATAACAACCAGACCGTCGATTCCGTGCTTGCGCAGAATATCTGCACCTTTTTGCTGACCTTCCAGTGTCATAAACTCTTTACATCGTGCCGACTGCAATACGGTTCCTCCGCGTTGAATAATATCGCCGACGCTGCGAAGATCCATCGGGAAAATATCCTCATTGAGTAGGCCTTGGTAACCGCGCTGAATTCCGCACACTTCCAGACCGTAATACAGACCGCTGCGCACAACGGCACGTACCGCTGCGTTCATGCCCTGGGAGTCGCCTCCACTGGTCAAAACGGCAATTTTCTTAACTGCTGATTCTGTTGCTGACATTCTGATGTCCCCCTTGTTTGTGTTCAATACATATACTTGCGAATCCAGCGGCTGTTCACCATGAAAAAGACTCTAGTTAAAGGCCCTTTGCGCATCAGCCTTCTGGAGACGGTTCGCACTTCTTGCTGCTCACTTACCTTCGGATCGGATAAATACAGGGCAACCAGCCCTTCGATGATCATGCGATGAAAGGAAGTTCCGGCAATCTGCTCTACATCCCTACGCGCCCAGTCCACAATCTGCTCAATCCGTCGATACATCGTTTCCGGCGAATCATAGTAATTGCAGAAGTTCAGATCACCGCCGCGACGGTCTTCCTCCTGATCAATCACATAGTCCAGCATAATATGCAGACAGCATACATGAGGAAAATAAGCATCGTATACCTTTTTGGCTCCGGCATCGTCCATCTGGAAGCCACTCGCTGCCAAAAACAGCATAAACATGCCGAGTGTCGAGCCGGTTGCAGCTGCAAATTCATTCCACTGCAAATGCGGTGTGCGATGTTTGTTCTCTTCCCACCAGTTCAGTAGCGCGTTCTCACGCAATTCCGGCGCAATATGCTTGTGTACCTGTAGGTCACAATACAATGACACCAGATCGCGCACATACGGAAACACGACTGTATAATCGGGAAGCTGACGAACATTGTGCTGACATGTGCGCACAAGCGCTTCCAGATAACCGCCATCTTCCTGCTCCGTACGCAGTGCATAATAATTGACCGGCTGTGCATCCGGTGTTACAGCATCCAGCATTGATTGGTGCAGCAGACGAAAATCCGCTGCATCCATAGAGGTGCTGCGGTCGCACAGATTATCAAGATAATCGCTGATCGTCTGGAAAGCGACGATGAGCGGCAGCAAAATATGGCGCTGCGAAATGTTGGCCACCGCATAGATGGCCCCTCCCTCACAGTGAAACTGCTTGGTAGCGATACTTGCAAGCGCCTGTTTCCTGAGTTCGGCATCTGGCATCTGCTCTGCCCGTTTGCGCCACTCATCCAGCTCCCGGCGTACCTCCGGCAATCCATACTTATACACCCGCTTCATCAGCGAGATGGCATTGCGGGGAAACGGGTAACGACTTTGCATCATATCATTCAATGGGCTGCCTCCACGTGGTTGTCTGTTGAACCTATCCTCATTATCATACATCATATTTTGCACCCTCACAACGTAGCAGTGTGATCCATCACAGCGCGCCACAACTGCATTTTCCAGTATTTTATAGACCTTGTATGCTTCATGTTGGTTCCTGTCTTCAAACCCACATTATTCAGAAAAAAGATAACATAAACATGATAAACCAGTTGTCTTTTCAACGCAAAAAAGGAGTAACCTGAAATGTTTCACAAACGCAATTTTTCTAAATTGTATGTCATATTTGTGTTCATTTGTTCCAAACGAATACTATGATGGTGCAATTTCATACGGACTGTGCGAAATGCTATGGTATACTGGTTGGCATACTATAGCAGCCTGTACGGTACAACGTCGTTCAAAACGTGAACAAAGGGACAGGATTTCAAAGGAGAATCGGGTGTATGTCGTCGGATCAGGTACCGCTCTCATGGAGACGGTTGTTGGCTTTTTTTATTCCTATGGGGCTGTCTGCCTCGCTTGTTACGATTTCGCATGTCATTATTAACCGCACATTAGCGTTTGCTGCTGATGCTGAGGTAGTGATTGCCAGTTATGCGCTAGCAATGAGTCTAGTGACGATTACGGAGCGTCCATCTACGCTGCTGCGGCAAACGTGTTCGGCGCTGGTGCGCGATCGCAAATCGTTTGCCGCCTTAACTGGGGTTACGTGGATCTTTCTCGCATTTGTGCTGGCGATTGGCGGATTGATTGTGTATACGCCAGTTGGAGCGCTCATTTTCAGGCATGTATTCGGGGTTGAGGATAAGCTGGTGCCACATGTGGTGGGCGTGTATGGGGTGCTGATGTATGTCAGTATTTTCTCGGTGATCCGCAATATTTATCAAGGCATTATTATTACAAATAACCGAACCAAATGGCTAACGATCGGCATGGGTTTTCGACTGGCAGGTATGTACGCGTTATCGCTGTTTTTCATTGCTACCGATCGGGTGAACAGTGGGACGGTTGGAGCGATCATCTTCCTCGTCGGTATGATTATTGAAGCGATTGTCAGCTACAGTGAAGGTCGCAATATTGCGAAGCGCATGCCAGTACAGCTGGAACAGCATCATGTGCGAACGCGTGGAGATGTGTTTACCTTTTACAAACCGCTGCTGTTCTCTTCCTTTGTCGCGATGCTGATTGGACCAGCGATCAACATCGCCCTTGGTAAAACAGAAGGTATCGCGCTGGCAATCTCAGCGTTTGCCATTGCCAGCAGCTTGCTACAGCTGGTATTGAGCTTTTTTACATATATTCATCAGATTGTGCTGAATTTTCATCACATCGACGCCAAAAAAGTGCGGCAATTCGGCATGATCGCCGGTTTTATTCCCGCACTTTTGCTTGGTCTGATCGCGTATACGCCACTTAGCTACTGGGTATTGGGGCATATTATGAATGTAAGTGGCGAGTTGCTGACAGAAAGTCTGTACACACTGCGCGCCTTTGTATTGTATGCACTCGTCATGCCGTGGCTCGATTATGCCAATGGATTGATTTTGCTACGAGGTCAGACCAAAGCGATGTTCCGCTCGCAAATGGCGAATGCTTCCTGTACTTTCGTCATGCTGATCACACTGCTGTTCATTTTTCCAGCGTGGAACGGCATGGTCGGTGCGCTCGCACAGTCGATTGGTTTGGCAGCAGAATTGTGTATCGTTACGCTCGTGATCCGGCATACAGGCAAACGGTCAGGCTTACAGGTGAACAACTGAGCCTGTGAAGCATAGACTTCTATCTACATGATCGCTTACAGCTGGACAAGCAAATGATGTACGCCATGCACCATCGGGCTAGGGAGCAATTGTAGTTCCTGCCCCTGCTCTCTGCTCAAATTTGGAAAACGATCCAACAGCACATTCAGCGCGGTTCTTGCTTCCAATCGAGCCAATGGAGCGCCAAGGCAGAAATGCACGCCCATACCAAACGCCATATGTGGATTGGGATGACGATCCATCAGATATTGATCCGCCTCTGTAAATTTGTATTCATCCCGGTTGGCAGAACCAATCCATGCGGTAACCAGATCATCGCGTCGAATCAACTGTCCGCCAATCTCAATATCATTCACTGCCTTACGCACCATGCCTTGGACGGGCGAACGAAAACGCAGTGCTTCCTCAATTGCCAAATCCAACTGTTCACGATTGTCTGCCAATGCACGCCAGCGTCCCGGCTCTTCAGTCAGGCAAATGACGGCATTGCCAATCAGATTCGTTGTCGTCTCATTGCCAGCCACGAGCAGCAAGAGGCAAAAGCTGAGTAGATGCGGCAGGTCTAGCTGTTCTCCCTCTACCTCTGCTGCCAATAACGCGGAGACCAGATCATGCTGCGGTTGACGCTTACGCTGTTCAATGACCTGCATAAAATATCCATACAGTTCGCGCGATGCCTGCTGCTTGCGCGCCGCAAGCTGCTGTGCGGTCTCTTCTGTGCCACTAAAGCCTTCCACCAGCGTATCCGACCAGCCTTTAAACAATTCGCGATCCTGCTCACGCACACCGAGCAGCTCGGCAATCACAATCACGGGTAACGGAAACGACAGATCGCGAATGATGTCCATCTCGGTATTGCTCTGTAATGGATCTAGCAGCTCATGAGTAATCTGTGCAATACGTGGCTCCATCGCGGCAACCGCTTTGAGTGTAAACGCTTGGTTGACGATACTGCGATACTTTTTATGCTTTGGTGGGTCCATCATTAGTAGCATTTCTGATTGCTGCCCGTCGGCATTGCGACGTGTCTGCGAGCTGAATGCTTTGTAATCCGACATGACGCGATGTACATCATCATACCGAAACACATCCCAGCTGCGGCGCTGTTCATCGTAATGAATCGGTGCCTCGGTTCGCATCTGTTCATACCAAGCAAATGCTGAACCCGCGTCCTTCACGCCCTGTGGCACAATCATATTCGGCGACAACATCGCCGATGCTTCATTATTTGATGTCATGATGATCTTCCTCCTGTTGTATAGGTGCTATCGTAAGGGATAAAATACGTCATTACGTCCTTATGGTACACTCACCCCAATGTTGTCACCCTGCAACAGGTTCATAGCCAAAGAAAAAAGTTACTGCATATTCATTTATCTTGCATACAATATGTATCCAACAAAAAAGCACAAGCCCCTTGATAACAAGGGAGCTTGTGCTGTAAATGACCTATGTGCTTAACGTACTTGGTGTTCAATGTATAAGCGATCCGTGAAATACGGATATCAATCTTATAATTTTACTACGTTAGCTGCTTGTGGACCACGGTTACCTTCAGTAATGTCGAACTCTACTGCTTGGCCTTCGTCCAAAGTTTTGAAGCCGTCGCCTTGAATAGCGGAAAAGTGTACGAATACATCTTCGCTACCTTCAACTTCGATGAAACCGAAACCTTTTTCTGCGTTGAACCATTTAACTGTACCTTTCACGTAAACAACCTCCTAAAATAGCGCCATCTGTGACGCATGTTTGTATTATAGCGCAACCGATTTCAAAATGCAACGAACTTAAAGCGGTTTGATTTGCAATTCCTGAGGTCTAAAGGTATGATTTTAGCAAACGGAACAGGGAGATTTTGAACATGATTAAAAAACATCAGATTTACAAAACAGACAAATGGAACATGCTAACGGTTGAGGTGAATGGCCGCGAGCTGATCCTGCGTGAAATTTCTACCGAGTGGGGCGAAGAAACACATAAGTTCATCAGTCGTCCAGAAATGATGCAATGGGCAAGTGATCGTTTTAAAAAGGAAGATTTTGATACCGAAGCGGAATGGGAAGATATTATGAACGCCTTCCGGGAGGTTTAACTCGCTCCATGAATTATACCGCTATCGTTATTTTCATTATTCTTGCCTTTGTGCAGGGCTTTATTCTGATTGCTTACAAGAACAGCATTCCACCGCAATTCAAGCGGTGGCTCGCTATTTTTGCGATTGTGATGCTGCTGCTCGCCTTTTTCCTGATGATCTACGGATTCCTGATGGCAGCCAATCCAAACGCATCATAGTTTCATTCATCACCGTTTGATTCACATCACCCGAGGAGGAAATGAACATGCAAAAAGTACTCAAGCGCTCCGAAGTATCACCCGAAAACTGCTGGAACCTGAACGATCTGTTCGCTGACCAGCAAGCGTGGGATCGCACCCATGACGAAGTGAAAGCCAAACTGCCTCAGGGTGAGCAATTAAAAGGCAAGCTGAATACCGCTAGTGCGGTCAAGCAAGCGTTTGAATTGGAAGACGAAATTGGGCTGCAAATTGAGCGTCTCTATGTATATGCGCATATGCACCAGGATGAGGACACTGCGAATCCTACATACCAGGCATTGACTCAAAAAGCGAGAAAATTGAGCGTAGACGCCAGTCAGGCGCTTTCTTTTATTACACCAGAAATTCTGAGCCTGTCGGATGACAAGCTGGATGAATTACTGGAATCGCCGGAGTTGCAAGCATACCGGTTCAGTCTGCAAGAAATGAAGCGTGAAAAGGCGCATATTCTGACCGAAGCGGAAGAAGCATTGCTCGCTCAGGTCGGCAATCTGTCGCAGGCTCCGCAAACGATCTTCGGCATGCTGAACAATGCGGATATGAAATTCCCAAATATCATTGATGAGCATGGTAACGAGGTCGAGCTGACACACGGTGGTTATATTCAATTTCTGGAAAGCCCGCATCGTGAAGTGCGCGAGCGTGCCTTCAAAGCGGTATACGGTACGTATGCTCGTCAGAAAAATACCATTGCAGCAACATTGACTGCCAATGTGAACAAGAACATTTTCTATTCCCGTGTACGCAAGTATCCTTCTGTTCTGGAAATGTCCCTTTATGGCGATAATATCCCAACGGATGTATATACAAACCTGATCGATACCATCCACGAAAGTCTGCCGATTATGCACCGCTATATGGCGCTGCGCAAAAAGCTGCTCGGTGTGGATGAACTGCATATGTATGATCTGTTTGCGCCGCTGGTGGAAGAGTTCAAAATGGACATCACCTATGAAGAAGCGAAGACAATCGTAGCCGAAGGTTTGCAACCACTCGGCGAAGATTATCTGAATTCGCTCAACAAAGGCTACAACGAGAGCTGGATTGACGTTTACGAAAATGAGGGCAAACGTACTGGCGCTTACAGCTGGGGAGCTTATGGCACACATCCGTATGTGCTGCTCAACCACAAGGATAATCTGAACAGCATGTTTACACTGGCACACGAAATGGGTCATGCGCTGCACTCGTATTATTCCGACAATGCACTCTCCTATCGCGATGCGCAGTACACTATTTTCTTAGCAGAGGTCGCTTCTACTACCAACGAAGCGTTGCTAATGGATTATCTGCTCAAAAAGTCGACCGATCCGAAAGAAAAAATGTACCTGCTTACCTACTATGCCGATCAATTCCGTACGACTGTTTTCCGTCAAACGATGTTTGCCGAATTCGAGATGATCGTACATGCGCGTAGTGAAGCAGGCGAGTCACTGACACCGCAGGATCTGTCCCAAATTTATTATGATCTGAATGCCAAATACCACGGCGATGGGATGACCGTCGATCAGGATATTGAGATGGAATGGGCACGTATTCCCCATTTCTATAACAGCTTCTATGTGTACAAATACGCAACCGGCTTCTCCGCAGCAACCAGCTTCTCCAAGCAGATTTTGGAGGAAGGTCAACCAGCAGTCGACCGTTACCTCGGCTTCCTGAAAAGCGGTGGCAGCGACTATTCTATCAACATTTTGGCAAAAGCCGGTGTCGATATGTCTACGCCACAGCCGATTCGCGAAGCGATGAGTGTATTTGAAAGTCTGGTCAGCGAAATGGAGCAACTCGCCAACTGATCCTGTTTATTTACACCGGCAATTCATGTTCCATACAACCAGATTGCCGAGCAGCTATTGTCCCTCCCTCTTGTCAGTCCTCATAAAGCTGCCGCACGCCTGCGTCGAACTCCATGTTCGCTTCGCAGGCGTGCTTATTGTGTGCATTGAAGCTAACAAGCGATATGTGGCTGTTTATGTTGCTCTGAATTACTTTATATAGTAGTAGACAACCTATGCCATATGTGATGAAGATTTGAAAGGGGTTATGTATAATGAAATTTCAATGGACACTGATTCTGGGACTGATTTTTGCAGTTGTGATTGCCATCTTCGCCGTGATTAATGTGAATCCGGTGCAGGTCAATCTGATGTTTAATGTCGTACAGCTACCGCTGATTCTGCTTATTCTCGGCTGTACACTTGCAGGTGGCTTGATCGTAGGCTTTTATGGTATTTATCGCCAATACCGTTTACAGCGTAAAGTGAAGCAATTGGAAGCGCAAATTGCTCAACTGGGTGAAACGCCTGTAGCTGATAGCGGTCCAGTAGGCAATGTAGAGTTTGACGATATGTATGATCGCAAAGAAGATCCGGCAGTTTCGTCCTTTTCGGATCGTAAGCTGTAATATATCCGCAATATGTATCTTAGCTGAATCATCTGTTAGTTTAACCGATCCACCTGCTGCCTGACCGGAGTTCTCCGGCGGTGCACAGGTGGATTTTTACTGGCTAAGACTATGTAAAACTGGTATGTTGGTTATATTGTGCCTTTGGAGGCTCACTGAGATTTTGACTATGCCGTACAGCCTGTGTTGACTGTGCAAAAGGAGATCGAATAATGTCCATTACCATGAACCGCGAATACACCCTTTCCCTACTTCAGCAGCTGCTGGAAACGCCTAGCCCGACTGGCTATACGCATCATCTGCTGACAACGCTGCATGAGGAAGCACTCAAATTCGGCGTACAGGCGGAATACAATCATAAAGGCGGGTTGATCCTAACGCTTGAAGGTCAAGATGATTCCCGTACGATTGCGTTAAGCGGTCATGTCGATACGCTAGGTGCAATGGTTCGTGCCGTTAAGCCTGATGGCAAAATCCGCATGACAATGGTCGGCGGCTTTACGATGAACAGTATTGAAAATGAATACTGCGTCATTCATACTCGCAGCGGCAAAACGTACACTGGCACCATCCTCTCCACCTCACCGTCGGTGCATGTATACGACAATGCCGACACGCTAAAGCGTACCGAGGATCATATGGAGGTACGCATTGATGAGATGGTTACATCCAAAGAAGATGTAGACCAGCTAGGGATTCAGGTCGGTGATTACATATCCTTTGACGCCCGTCCGGTGATTACAGATAGTGGATATATCAAATCCCGTCATTTGGATGACAAAGCGAGTGTTGCCGCTATATTCGGGCTGCTGGAATCGGCCCATACCCATAATTGGAAGCCGCGTCATACGGTGAAGCTGCTCATTTCCAATTATGAAGAGGTCGGTCATGGCACCGCGTATATTCCGGGCGATATTGACGAGATGATTGCGGTCGATATGGGTTGCATCGGTGATGATCTGTCCTGTAAGGAAACGGATGTATCGATCTGTGTCAAAGACAGCTCCGGTCCATACGATTATGAGATGACTGGCAAGCTGGCTGAATTGGCACGCCGCGAACAGATTCCATTTGCGCTGGATGTATATCCGCATTACGGTTCCGACGCATCGGCTGCACTGCGCGGTGGCAACAATATCCGCGCCGCTTTGATCGGTCCGGGCGTACATGCTTCGCACTCGATGGAGCGTACACATAGCGATGCTGTTATCAATACCGCACGTCTGCTGGGAGCTTATATTACCGAATAACCAGTCAGCTGGAAACGATAAGTTTAGCATTTGTGCACCAGCGATAGATAGTGCATCATGCCAACGATCCTGTACAATACCAGCTATATTGTAAATTACCAATTATAGTGACTGACAAAAAGACTCCCTGTCGCATCAGGATCAACATCTGTTGATTCTAATGCGCAGGGAGTCTTTGTATGTTCTATTTGCTTGGTAAACCGCTCTAGCTAGCATAGCTTACAGAGCAAACACAGTTGATAAGTGATTGTTTAAGATGCTACTAAATCCAATATAAGCGTCATACATGCATCATCCAATTCAGCGCACTCAGCCCTGCTGTTCAATCTTCTCCGCCAGCTCGTTCAAATATGTCCAGCGTTCCATCAAACGCTCTAGCTCCTGCTCACCTGCCGCCTGCTCTGCCATCAGTTCCTGCAAGCGTACCGAGTCGTTGAATGCTGCTTCCATCTCGGTTGTGATACGGCTAAGCTTGCTTTCGGCAGCTTCGATCATACTGTCGATTTGCTCGTATTCGCGCTGTTCCTTGTAGCTGAATTTGAGCTTATCGCGGGATGAGGTTCGTTTCCCAGCATCAGGCGCAGCGTCGGCTGTTGCATCGCTGGATACTGATGCTCCAGTGGAGACTTTGCTGGCAGAGGTTTCTTTGCCCATATCATTCGTTTTCAGCTGCTGACCGCCTGTACGTTCTTCATACTCGCTATAGTTGCCCGCATGAATACTAACTACACCGCCACCTTCAAAGGCAAACATCTTCTCACATGTTCGATCCAAAAAGTAGCGATCATGAGATACGACCAGCACAACGCCAGGGAATTCTTCCAAATAATCTTCCAGTACTGTCAGCGTCGTAATATCCAGATCATTGGTCGGCTCATCCAGCAGCAGTACATTCGGTGCGCTCATCAGCACACGCAGCAGATACAAGCGACGCTTCTCTCCACCAGACAGCTTGGCAATCGGTGTCCATTGCGCAGATGGCGTGAACAGGAAGCGTTCCAGCATCTGCGCAGCGGTAATACTGCTGCCGTCCGATGTTTTCACGACTTCGGCGGCTTCCTTGATGTATTCGATTACCCGCATTGTTTCGTCCATTTCCTGATGCTCTTGAGTGAAATAGCCAAATTTGACGGTTTGACCTGTAATAATCTGTCCACTGGATGGCTGCAATTTGCCGGAAATCAGGTTGAGCAGCGTCGATTTACCACGACCATTCGGTCCGACAATCCCGATCCGATCACCCGCTACCGCATGATACGTCAGATCATGAATGAGTTCTCGACCGCCCAATGTGAGTGATACATGATCCAATTCGATAATCTGCTTGCCCAATCGCGAGGAGATGGTCGACACTTCCAACTGATCGTTCCGACGAGTAGGACCGTCATTTTTCAATTGTTCAAATCGGTCGATTCTCGCCTTCTGCTTGGTCGTCCGCGCCTTCGCACCACGACGAATCCATGCCAGTTCACGGCGCAGCAGGTTTTGGCGTTTATCCTCAGTCGCAGCTTCGCGCTCCATCCGCTCTGCTTTTAGCTCCAGATAACGGCTATAGTTGGCTTCATATCGATATAACCGACCTTGATCCAGCTCCAGCATAACCGTAGCCACACGATCCAGAAAATAACGATCATGCGTAATCATCAGCAAGGCGCCACGCCGTCTTTGCAAATATTGCTCTAACCATGTCACGGAATCGTGGTCGATATGGTTCGTCGGCTCGTCCAAGATCAGCAGCTCGGCAGGCTGAATCAGCGCTGTTGCGAGCGCGACCCGTTTACGCTGACCACCGGACAATGTGCCCATGAGTGCATCGTAACGGGTAATACCGAGCTTAGACAATACGTTTTTCGCTTCGCTTTCCAGCGACCATGCGTCCAGTCGATCCATATCATGGCTGACCTGTACTAGCTGTTTTTGCAGCCCTGCATCCTCCGGTGTCTGCTCCAACTGCTCCATAACATTCATATAGGCGCTAACCGCCTGCAATTCTTCACCGCCGCCCTCAAACACTTGACGCAATACAGTCGCTTCGGGATCATACGGCGGATTTTGTGCCAGATAGCGGACACGGACGCTGTTGTTGATCACAACTTTGCCGCTGTCAGGCGGCTCCAATCCGGCGATAATTTTCAGAAACGTAGATTTACCCGTTCCGTTCACCCCGATAATGCCGACCTTGTCGCGGTCGTCCATGCCAAACGAGGCGTCTTCAAACAATATTTTATCGCCAAAGCTTTTGGCGAGTGATTCCACAGTCATTATGTTCATTGCGATTCACCTTCTCAGGCATCTGCCTGCTGCATATTTTGGGCATGACACGATAGCGGATACCGCATCGTCACGCCGATACCCGCTATTATACCATGATTGATGAATAGAGTTGGAACATATACAGCGAAAAGCTGCCCTCAATCTTCCAAATGATGATTACTGCTCAGGATTCACCTGTCGTTCGCAGCCCTGCAAGAACAGATCAGCGACAAAGCGCGTACGCTCGTGCAGCTGCTGCTCGCTAAAATCAGGATTAAACATCAAGTCCATTTTCACACGATCCAGCATACCGATATACGATTCGGCACACCATTGTGCATGAGATACGTTGCCATCTTCCAGCACATCCAGCACAATCTGCATATAACGAAGCATGAATTGGCGCATATATGCCATCAGCTCTGGATCGTTGTTCGGTGCACGGAAAACGAGCTTTGTATAATGTCGACGGTCAAAATAGTATTTCATATGATGGAGTGCAATCACATACAGCTGATCCGCCATATTCGTGCAGGAGCGTAGCGCTTCCTCCAGATTATCAAGAAACTGTTCGCAATCGCGGCGTGTCACCGCCAAGCACAATTCCTCTTTACTTTTAAAATACAAATAGACCGTCCCCTTGGCGATACCGGCCCGGTGCGCAATATCCGAAATCTTGGTCTCGTAAAATCCGTCCAGACCAAACAATTCATAAGCAGCATCCAATATTAAATCTAGTTTGTCTCCCGTTGTGCCGCTCATACGCCACCTCCTATATCACTAAAAACAGCAGCGCCACCGCTCCGCCTACAATGGAGCTGATCGCATTGACCATATCGTTGTTCATCCAGCGCCAGCCGCGTGCATACACGGTTGGCTGTCCGCAGTGCATCGTAGTCTCCACGATTTTGTTGCAGACCTGACAGCGGTACATTAGCTGTACCGTCGCCCCCAGATACGAATCGGCAAAACAACCCGCCAGACCTCCAATCAAGCCTGCTAGGATGATCTGCCAACCTCCATGTATTAGATCGGGTCCGCCGGAATATTCAGTATAAGGATTACCCACAGGAGAGATCACCGAAAACACCCACGCTGCAATTCCGATCACTAGACCGCCTGCTGCGGCTGCTACCGTGCCTCGAAGTGAGATGCCACCAGATGCCCCCGGTTCCAGTATACGTCCGTTCAGTACCGAACGTGGTGGCTTACGGCTTAGGCTTCCCCATTCGGTCGCCCATGTGTCTGCCGTAACCGTTGCCATAATGCCGACAAATGCCAGCATCCATGCCGGGTGTGGCGCAATGGCATGACCAATACACAGCAACATACCCAGTCCACCGTTCGCAAATACCTGTCCAGCATCGCGTCGCGAGCCTTTGGCGTAGTCCTGTTCCATTTTGCGTTTACGTTCACGCTTCATTTTCGATAATACACTGCCGCTAATGAAGAAAATAATCAGCAGCCCAAACCAGAGCAAATTGCCTGCTCCGTAATAAATCGTACCCATGATCCCTGCTGCACAGGCACCGGAGCCAGACAACCAGCGCTTGCGATACCCCAACCCGGAAATAAGGCCGGCACAGAGCGCGCCGACCAGCCAATCGATTCCGTTGTTCATCATTCAGCAATCCGACAAGTGCCGACGGATTGTCCAGCATAGATCAGTTCAAATGTATCGCCAGCCGCGACCGGACCTACACCTTCTGGTGTACCAGTGAAAATAATATCGCCTGCGGACAATCCATACGTCTCACCAATATGTTCCATGATCGTTTCCAGAGAGAAAATCATATTCTTCGTGGAGCCGAGCTGCATCTGTTGATCATTTTTCAGTAGGGCAAATTCATTATCCAGCCAGCCTTGATCACCGGGAAATGGAATAAATTCAGTCACAGGTGCGGAGTTTTTGAATCCTTTTGCCGCTGTCCATGGATGCCCTTTTTTCTTGAGTACGCTTTGTACATCGCGCAATGTAAAATCAATCCCCAGTGCTACACCATCTACGAGCTGCTCGGCAGACAATCCCGGTTCATACTCTCGTCCGATACGTACCACCAGCTCGGCTTCGTAATGAATCTCGCCTTGATCGGTAGGCAGCACCAAAGAATCCGTTGTGAATGGTACTGCCGCGTGGGAAGGCTTGAGAAAAATCATCGGTGATGTTGGTACCTCGTTGCCTAGTTCTTCGGCATGCAGCCGGTAATTACGTCCTACACAGTATACGTTGCGAATGGAACTCATTATGAACATTCTCCTCTGCGACTAATTTATAAATATACACTGTTGTAATGAATATACTTGGTTATGGATGCAGATGGCAATGACTTATGGTATCGCATTCCCTTTTACATCAAAGCGAATATTGCTGGACAGACTCTGCAATCGCTGCAATAGTGTCTGCGCCTGTGGTTCCGCCATCGGCACCGGTTGCCCAAGATTCGCGGTATACGGAATCACCTTCATGCTACATTCGCCCTTGATGCTGCATACCGCCTCAAATACGCCGGTATCCCAAGTTTTCTCAGTTAAGGAATGAGTGAAAATAAAATTACCCGTACTGTAGGCAATCCATTTGCCTTTGTATTGCTCTAATCCTTGCAGCACATGTGGATGACCGCCAACAACCAGATCGGCACCTGCGTCAATAAAGCGATGCGCCAGATCGGTCTGATGATCGACCGTTGTATCGGAACGCTCTACGCCCCAATGAGCTACCACAACGACCAAATCGGCATTGCTTTTGGCTTCACGGATAGCAGCCTCAGCGGCGGTTGCATCATAAGCAGTCGCTACGCCGGGCTGGTTTTTGCCAGCATTCCAGCTTGCTTCTGGAATTACACGGCTGAAGCCAAGCAGCGCAATCTTGATCCCTTTTCGTTCCACATAGACTGGCTGATACGCACGCGTGCTGTCTTTGCCAGCACCGACATATTGTACACCGCTCTGATCAAGCTGCTTGATCGTATCCGTCAATCCGCTAACACCTTGATCCAGAATATGATTATTCGCCAGATTAACGGCATCAATCCCTGCGGCTGCCATATGCGGTAGTGCTTCTGGGGAAGACTTAAAGGTATACGTTTTATTCGCTGCTGTCGTATTCGAGCTGGTCACTGGCGTTTCCAAATTGACAACGGTCAGATCATCCGATGTGAACAGCTTTTTCACATATTCATATGGGTAATCATACCCTTTCTGCGCCAGCAATTCACCTACTTTGCCGGAAAACATCACATCACCGCCAAAATGAAGCGTGACCGTTTGTCCATCAGGAACCGTATCGGTTTGCGGCTCCAACGTTGGCGTTGTGGATGCAGCAGAATCATCCGTTTTCGGTGAAGGATTGTTCGTTGCATCTGCATCTGTGTCATTAGATGCTGACTGTTCTGGGGAGGATGATTCGTCGGATGTCCCTTGCTCTTGCGATGGTGGCTGTGTCTCAGATGTAAACTCCTCTGTATCAGCAGAAGCATGAGGATATTCCGTATCGGTTGGTGTCTGCTCATTGTCAGTAGGCAACGCTCCAGACTCCGATTCAGGTAAAAGATCGCCGGATTCATCCTCCATAGTCGCTGTATCCGACGATGTCGGCGCATCATGAGGTTCTTCTGCTACCCCCTGCGGCATTGACGTTGTCGCAGCAGCGATGGTTTGTGATCCAGACTGTGAGTGTTCATTCATCCAATATACCATTCCAACCAGGACAACCGCCGCGACCAGCACCGTATTCAGCAGCAGCCAGCGTCTGAATCGGCGCTTGCGTCGCCGTATTGCTTCCTGTCTTTGGTGGCGGTTTTGTTCTGATCGTGTTGAATACATATATTACTCCTTTTCATCTTACGTCCTGTTTAGTATAACAGGTTCGTATAAGGAGCGAAAAGCGCGATGCCCGCCAGCCCAATCACCGCAAGGGTTGAACGCTGCTTGAGTCAGTTGAGATCCAAGGTGGAGATATCGTTATATAGCACAGCATTCCAACCTTGCTTGTCGGGGGACATCATAAGCGACACTAAGCAGAAATAATGATCATTATTCATTTCATTCTCCTGCAACAGTATTGTTAACGCACCTCAGACAATACCTCATATGCTTCCTGATTCGATTGTACCGACAATAGGCGTTCTCGGAAGGAATCGTCCATCAGCTTGCGAGACAGCATTTGCAATAGTTTTAGATGGGCATCACTTTCACCCTCAATCGGTGCGGCGATCATGAATATAAGACGTACTTCAGTGCCGTCTGCACTATTCCAATTCACACCTTCACGTTTCATCCCGAATACGATACGCGGCTGCTTCACAGCATCCGATTTGCCATGCGGCATCGCAACATTCATCCCAATGCCAGTTGAGCTTTCCTGTTCGCGCTCCAGAATCGCCTGCTTGAATTGCGATTTGGACGTTAGGATGTCTTCCCGATCCAGCACGTCGATCAGTTCGTCAATAATATCATCCTGTGTATCACCTGCAAGCTGAAATACGATGGACTGGGGTGTGAGAATATCGGTTAACGCATGAATGCTTTCCTTTTTCACACCGACCTCTTCGTTATGATTATCCTGATGATCAGCCTCTGTATGATCACCAGTCTGATGATTGGAATGTGAACTCATAATAGGTTTCTCCCCTTTTGCAATAAAAATAGGACATAATGGGTTTCTTTACGTGTCAACGCTTACATACCGTTTAACCAGAAAGCCAACATTAGAATAGCAGACGACAAAAATCCCGGCTGGTGATCATACACCAACCGGGATCATAATGGTATCAGCAGTTCGTCATTCACTGATAGCCCTTAAACGATCTACTGTCTTAGTTCAATACGCGTGACGACACGGTACGCTGAGCTTCCAGTTGAGCGGCATCTCTAGCGGTACGAATGCAGTCTGGCAAACCTACACCGTCATAACCTGCACCCAACAGCAGCATACCTGGGCGTTCCTCAGCTAATTGGCTGCGCAACGCGCTAATGCTATCCATATGACCGACCGGATACTGCGGCATCGAACGGCGCAGACGCGTAATCTCAGTAAACAGCGGCGTTGCCTCAATGCCCATCAACTCGCGCATATCATGCAATACTTTTGCTGTAATCTGTTCATCAGACTCGTCGACAATCTGCTCCTGTCCATCGCGACCCACATAAAAGCGCATCAGTACCCGATCATCTGGGCTAGTATGCAGCCATTTGGTCGATGTCCATGTGCAAGCCGTGATCGTACGACCTTCCTTACGTGGAACGAGGAAGCCAGAACCATCGTATTCCGTTTCAATGTCTTTACGGTCAAATGCCATTACGACATTGGCAACCGATACATAGTTGATTTGATCCAACGCAGTCGTATCCACATGCCCTTTTAACAGCGGCGAAGCAGCAAAAGCAGGCACTGTGACTACAACATGCTCTGCTTCCAGCGTACTACCATCGCTAAGCGTGATCGTATACAGACCGTTCTCGTAGCGAATCGATTCTGCGCCAGTGTTCAGCTTGCATTCCACATCGATCGCCAATTCTTGCTCCAACCGATCGGTTAGACTTTGCAGACCGTTTTTGAAAGTATAAAATGTACTCTTCTTCGTACCGGTATGCGTCTCGACTGGCTTGCGTCCGGTATTCATGCCTTTGATCAGGCTACCGTACTCGCGTTCCACGACACCGAATTGCGGAAATGTTGCCTGCAAACTCAGCTTGCGCGTATCGCCAGCATAAATGCCTGCCAGCAGCGGCTCAGTCACATTTTCTAATACTTCCTTGCCCAGACGACGCTCGATAAAATCGCCTAGCGACTCATCGTTTCCGTCCATTTTGGCAGGCAGTAGAAAATCTTCCAGCGCCCGAATTTTGCCATCCATAGAGATTAGATCACTTTCCATAAATGGACGCAGCTCAGTCGGAATACCGAGTACCAGCCCCGACGGCATCGGATGCAGCTGTCCGTCATGCAAAATATACGTTTTCTTCGCATTCGGGTTGGTTGTAACGAGATCGTCGCCCAATCCAACCTCCTGTGCCAGTTCGGTCATGGCTGTCTTGCGCGCCAGATACGAATCCGGTCCTTTTTCGATTACAAAACCGTCCTTGTGCAGCGTATGCACTTTACCGCCAAGTGAGCCGGACTGTTCCACAATCGTAATCTGTGGCGACAACTCCTGTTCACGGAAAAACTTGCGCAGATAAAACGCTGCGCTCATTCCCGTGATCCCTCCTCCGATAATAGCGATACGCCGTGCGGATGATGTCATGATACATGCACCTCTTTTGATTTGCGGATGACTTCGTCAGCCAGCACTTCCATGTACAGCTCGTCTGTGTTGAGTGAGTCGATACGCATCAGACGCATATCGATCTCTTGTGCCAGCTCCTGGGCTTCGATGTCCAGGTCGTACAATACTTCCAAGTGATCGGATACAAAACCGATCGGCGCAACCAGTACATATTTGACCTGCTCTGCGCTCAGTTCTTGCATTGTGTCCAGCACGTCCGGTCCCAGCCACGGCTCGCTCGTACGTCCAGCACTTTGCCAAGTGAATTGCCATGATGGTACATTCGCACGCTTAGCAATCGCCTCGGACGTTTCCAGCAACTGGTCGCGATACGGATCGCCTATGCTCAAGATACGCTCTGGCAGACTGTGCGCACTGAACAATACGCGCACTTCTTCACGCGTTGCGCCTGTCTCTTCAAACATCTCCAGCTTGCTGTTCACTCGGTTGGACAGCGTTTCAATCAGCTTCGGATGCAGGTGATAGCTCTCGATTGAGGTGAGATGCACACCTTCCTGCTCTGCCGTTTCATTTGCGCGCTTGAGATAGCTGCCGACGCTCATCGTCGAATAATGCGGCGCCAGTACGATGCCGATTGCTTCGGTGATGCCGTCTTTTGCCATATGCTTAATGCCATCCTCGATAAATGGATACGCATGCTTCAGCCCTTGATAGCAGATAAACTCAGTGTCACCACCTGCACTCCATTCATTGAGTTTGTTTTGCAATCCAGTCACTTGATTGTCCGTATTTTCACGTAATGGGAATACGCCACCGACAATCGCTTCATAACGGTCTTTCAATTCCTTGAGTTGTTCTGGGCTTGGCGGATTGCCTCTGCGAATATGTGTGTAGTATGCTTCCACATCTTCCAGACTAGCAGGAGTACCGTAAGACATGACCAGAACACCAATTTTTTTGTTAGCCATTAAAGATCACCTCAATAGTAAAAGTAATAAAGCAATTGCTGTCGTTTCATCCATGACAATTGTCACACCGACGATTCAAATTTCATTTAAATTTTGGAGCAATACACATAAACAAGCGTCAATTCCGAATTAACGGAATAGTGTTCCGACGACACGGATACCGCCTTCACGGTATACCGCATCTCATCGCTTATTAAATAGGGAGCATATATTGCTTCTGCTTCTGCTTCTGCTTCTGCTTCTGCTTCTGCTTCTGCTTCTGCTTCATATTATGCAGAATCCATTTTGGGATTTCCAGTTTGGATGATGGTTTTGTTTAGCCTGAGGTCGTCCGGTTTTTCAACACTTCTGCCGAATACTCATGCACATAATGCGTCAGTTCCTTCAGCTTGTCGATGGATGCTTCTGGGAACAAACCATGACCGAGATTGAAAATATACCCCGGCTCCTGCAATCCTTCGTCGATGATGCGACGGGCATGCTCATGAATCAGCGAGGATGGTCCGGTCAGCACATAAGGGTCCAGATTGCCCTGCACCGCATACTTGCCACCTAGACGGCGACGAGCTTCTGGAATCGAAACACGCCAATCCAGCCCGATCACATCCACTGGCAGATGATTCAGCTCTGGCAGCAATTCGCCTGAACTTACACCCGGAAAATAAATCTTCGGCACATTCAGATCTTTGAGCTGATCAAAAATATACGTAATCGTTGGCAGCACATACGTGCGGAAATCAAGTGGTGACAGCGCACCAACCCAGCTATCGAACAACTGGAATGCTTTACCACCATGTTCAATATGCTTGCGCAGATACGTTGCCACCATATCGCCCAGCTTGCGCATCAGCGAATGCCACAATTCCGGTTCGCTGTACATCATCGTTTTGGTACGGATGTAGCTTTTGGATGGACGTCCTTCGATCAAATAGCTAGCAATCGTAAATGGTGCACCTGCAAAGGTAATCAGCGGCACATCCAGCTCGCGATCCAGAATGCGAATCGTTTCCAGTACATGACCGAGATCGCCTTCTACATCAATAGGACGCAGACGCTCTACATCGGCAGCACTACGAATCGGGTTGTCGATCACCGGACCGATATTTTTGACAATATCAAAATCGATGCCGATTGAGGCAACCGGATTCATAATATCCGAGTACAAAATCGCCGCATCAACGCCCAGCTTGCGTACTGGCATCATCGTTACTTCGGCAGCCAGTTCGGGTTGCCGGCATATTTCCAGCAGCGTATAGTTTTCCTTAATTTTCTGATACTCCGGGTCATAGCGACCTGCTTGACGCATATACCAAACCGGCAAATGGTCGGTACTTTGCTTGAAACAGGCGCGTATGAAGGAATCGTTATAGCTCATAAATAGTCCTCCGCGTCGGTAGTCATTCATAGTGATGTTGGAAATGGGAAAGCATAACAGGATACTGCTTCTTACCCCATTTATGTCCGTTTTCGTTCGTTCTGACTCACAATTCCATTATCCTCTTTTTCAGAAGGTGTAACAACTCCCCTACGATGAACATCCCATGACAATACTATGAACGAAAATGAACGGTTTACAGACAGCTATGACAGGCAATCATTCATGAAATGCCAAAGCTTACAACAAAAAATATGGAAAAAAGCCAATAAAACCAGTATTATTGTTTCATCAGATGAAAATTGGTTTTATTTTTTTGTGATTTATGCTTCAAATCGTCCAAACGAATGTAAAACTATGGTATAATTACAGAATGTAATTGTAAGGAAGTGAAAAAGAATGAAAATTTCAAAACCTAATTTTGAAGCCTGGCAAATCAACTTAATGGTATTGTGGGTCGGGCAGTTTCTAGTGAATGCCGGAATGACTATGATCGTTCCGTTTATTGCTCTATACCTGTCGCAGGATATTGGCGTACAGGGCGAGCACCGGGTCGCCTTGTGGGCGGGCTTTATTTTTGCAGCCAACTTTGTGACTTCGTTTATTTTTCAACCGCTATGGGGCAAGCTATCAGATCAATATGGACGGAAAGTGATGCTGCTTCGCTCTGGCTTCGGGATGGCGATTGTTTTTACCGCGATGGGCTTTGCTACACAAGCATGGCATCTACTCGCCTTACGACTAATCAACGGGACCATCTCCGGCTTTAATCCAGCAGCTACCTCGCTGATTTCCAGCAATACGCCGAAAGAAAAGATGGGCTTTGCGATGGGAATCAGCCAATCCGGTACCGTAGCTGGTACCATTCTCGGACCGCTAATCGGCGGTATTCTCGCCGATACAATCGGATTCCGGTACATTTTCTATATTACGGGTTCGTGTATTTTCCTCGCCACGCTGCTAGCATTGTTTTCCGTACGTGAGACGTTCGACCGCTCTGCTGCGGCACAAATGCCCAAAACCTCTGTCTTATCTGGGTTGCGTGAATTGAGTCTGACTCCGCAGCTGCCAGCACTATTCACCGTTACGCTGTTGCTGCAATTTGCACTGATCAGCCCTATGACACTGCTGCCACTATATGTGCAGAAATTACAGGGTACTACAGAGAATCTCGCTTTATGGTCCGGTCTTGTTAGCGCCGTTACAGGGCTGTCCAATATGCTGATGGCGCCGATTCTTGGGAAGGCGAGCGACAAGTATGGCGCGCATCGAATACTTACCTTTTCCCTGATCGGCGCTGCGCTCATGCTGATTCCG
Organism: Paenibacillus sp. JQZ6Y-1; assembly: GCF_040719145.1. Lineage (NCBI taxonomy): Bacteria > Bacillati > Bacillota > Bacilli > Caryophanales > Paenibacillaceae > Paenibacillus > Paenibacillus kandeliae. Next base: position 943,796 of record NZ_JBFDUZ010000001.1, on the reverse strand, counting down.
CAGGCATTTGTACAAAATGTCGAGCAGTTGATCATTGTGCGGTTTTTGATGGGATTATGTATGGGCGGGCTGCTGCCAAGCGTCAACTCGCTGATCCGCTACTACACCCCGGACGGCATGGAGAGCCGAGCCTTTGGCTTCAATAGCAGTACGAATGCGCTCGGTAATATGACGGGTTCAGTCATGGGCGGTGTACTGGCAGGCTTTATCGGGGTAGAAGGACTGTTCGTCTTGTCTGGTATACTACTCATGCTGAATATGCTGTGGGTACGTGCTCGATTGTACAGCAAGCCATCCGGCGACCGACACAGCAAATCAGCCTAATGCAAAAGGAACAAGCATATTCTGCATGTTCCTCCACACTATCGTTCAATAAGAACATTATCAAGACAGAAAAAGAAGAACCGCCGTACTGCGCTGTAGGCTAGCAGTACGACGGTTCTTTTATGTTCCTTGCTAGATGTATACATCCAATTCACATCTATCTACACTTCGTCAAGCAGATTCTCCCAGCACATCCACCAGCCATTTTACAAATGGGCGTGTATAGCTTCCAGACACATCCAGTGAAGGATCAAGAATGGTCAGCTCCATTCCGATTGCCTTGTCACTATCCAGTAGCGGCTTCAGTAGTGCTGTCAGTTCCTCGTAAAACAGACCCTCGGGCGCTGGGCTGTCCACCGCAGGCATCAGATCGTGATGTAGCACATCCACATCCAAATGAATCCAAAAGCCATCCAGTTGCTGTGATTCTACGACCTCCAGAAAAGTCTGTGCCACAGACGCCATTCCTTCCCGCCGAACAGACGGCAAATCCACATAATGGATATCCGAATCCAGCACCGGGCGGACATAATGCTCATCATACTCTCGATTGCCGACGCAGCAAATATGCGGTTGCTGCACATAAGGTTGCTGCCCATTCAGATTGGTCAACCGCTCGTCTCCCATACCTGCAACAATCGCCAGATCCATCCCTGCTACACCACCTGTGGTGGACAACGAAGGCGGAATATAATCAGTATGCCCATCTATTAAAAAGAGTCCATAGGTCCCGCGCTGCTTCAATGCCAGCATCGTTCCGATCAGAATGCTACAATCGCCGCCAAGCAGCAATGCAAAATGCTCGGGTTGATGATCTAACTGCTGCCCTAACAGTTCTGCCTGCTCCACCGCATATTGAGCAATCTCTGGCACATGCAGCATGGGAGGATTTCCGTCCTCTGTCATGGTATACTCTGGTGGCAGCAGTTCAGCTGTCGTTGTAGCGCGTAAGCCTTCATGCAAACCAAAACTGCGCAGCCAATCCGGTAAATGACGGACACCCGGCTCTGTATCGCCGTCCTTTTTGCGCAATCCGAGATGAATCGGAAATTCCAGTATATCAATCGGTCTCCCTCTCATATTCCGATACACCTCTCTTGTCTCTATTTCACCAAATCAGGCTTTTACCATCGCAATCGCCAATCCGTCATAAGCAGGCAGCAGCGTACCGGTCAGACGCGGATCAGAAGCCATACGACGGTTGAATTCACGTACTGTCTGCACGGCTGGTCCTTGCTTGTCTGGATTCAGCGTACGTCCACGCAGCAGCAAATTATCGCCGACAATGATCGCTCCCGGTTGCGCCAGCTCTAATGCATAATCCAGATAGTTCAAATAGTTGCCTTTATCCGCATCAATGAAAAAGAAGTCAAACGTTTGTCCTTCCTGCTTCAACTGCTCCAAACTGTGCAGCGCTTCGCCGACTTTATAATGCACCTGATCTCCATAACCTGCCTGACGCAGATGCTCATGTGCCAGTGCAGCATAAGCCGGCTGCAATTCCAGCGAAGTGATCCTGCCGTCTGCGCTCAATCCGCGCGCCATACATACACCACTGTAACCACCAAGCGCACCAATTTCCAAAATGCGACTTGCGCGCGACATCTTCACCAGCAAAGTCAGCAATCGTCCATAGCCCGGCTCTACCGATACTTCCGGCATGCCCTGCTCACGAATGGTCTGCTTGATTTGAACCAGCAATGGATCTTCCTCAATCAGCTCGTTCATATAGTGTTCGGGATTGGAATGTTGTTCTGTCATGTAATGATTCTACTCCTTCAAATGTAAAATTCAGCCGGTGTACACATGGATGCTGTCCTGATAGATACACCGTATTGCTACTTGTTCATATCTGCATCCTGTTCAATCTGATGCGTATGTTACCGTTGTTTGGAATCCGTTTGTACTATCTTCCGCTTATTCATATCCCTTATTATGGAAAACAAACCTTTGTCTGCGTGCAGGAAGTTATGAATATACAAAAATCGCCGATATTACGGCACTTTTTTAACGGAAACGTTTGTAAGAACTGACGCATTCACCTATACTAGATTGTATGGCTTTCGGGCGAAACCGGCAAACGGTATATTCAATACAAAGGGAATTTTGTTCAGGAACAAAAGATCTCACTGTTTATTAGGGAGTTGAAGAAATACAATGAAATCACTGGAATTGATCGCTACTTGTCCAATGGGCATTGAGGCAGTAGTAGCACGCGAATTAAAACTGCTCGGATATGACGATGTACGCACGGAAAATGGCCGTGTTCGCTTCAGCGGCGATTATATCGACATCTGCCGCTGTAACTACTGGCTGCGCACAGCAGACCGGATCGTTATCAAAATGGCAGAATTCAAAGCAACAACATTTGACGAATTATTTGAAGGCGTAAAAGCCGTATCGTGGGCAGACTACATTCCTGCCGACGGCGAATTTCCGGTTTCTGGACGTTCACAAAAATCGCAGCTGAGCAGCGTACCCGCTTCACAAGGGATTGTCAAAAAAGCGGTCGTTGAGAAGCTCAAGCAAACGTATGAAACTGATTGGTTTCCTGAGGATGGCGCATTGTATGCGATTGATGTATCGCTATATGAAGATACAGCGCTGATCACAATGGATACAACGGGACCTTCCCTGCACAAGCGCGGATACCGCAAGCATGCAACTGAAGCGCCGCTCAAAGAAACGATGGCAGCAGCACTCATTCTGCTCAGCCGCTGGGGTCCGCATCGTCCATTGTACGATCCGTTCTGTGGCTCCGGTACGTTGCTGATTGAAGCGGCAATGATCGGTTGGAATATCGCACCCGGGCTGCGTCGTAGCTTCCCGTCAGAAGGCTGGTCCATCATTCCAGATGAGCTATGGGAACAAGCTCGCGATGAAGCATTCGATGCAGTCAACGACGATATTCCGCTGCAAATTACTGGTAGCGATATTGATCCAGAAGCGATTGAAATTGCCAAAGCATGTGCAAAAAGTGCTGGGCTAGGCAACGAAATCGAATTTAAAGTGATGCCTGTTTCGCGTATTCAGCCACAGGGCAAATTCGGCTGTATCGTTACGAACCCGCCATACGGTGAGCGTCTGAGCGAAACAAAAGAAGTCGAAGCGATGATCCGTGAGCTGGGCAAATCGTCTATTTATCTGCCGGACTGGTCTGTATTCGCGATTACGCCGACTCGTCATTTTGAACAATTTTTCGGACGTAAAGCAGACAAACGCCGCAAACTGTACAATGGTCGCATCGAGTGCCAATTTGTTCAGTATCTCGGTCCATTGCCTCCACGTCAGCGTCAAGAAGAAACGCCATCTTCATAAACTCTCAGCCTTTTCATATGTTCAAAGCAATGAGGGTCTAAGCAGATAGCATATGGCATAGACACATTGTACAGTATGCAGTCAGATCACATATCGTATAGATAGATATATAGATTGCTGACAGACTCTCATCACGGTTCCAATACGTACGTTCACGCTGATCACGAATCAGACTTGATGATAGATAGTAGACACCATCATGATTCTGATTCGGCGTGCTCGTGCGCTCTAGCTGTATGATGAGGATGTAAAGGCAATATAAATTTTATGCAGGGATGCTGCTGGTGTAAAGCCTGCGACCATCCCTTTTTTACACCTATGGCTTGGACAATAACCCTTGTGCCATACACGTACCTGCCCATGAGAGCGTCAGACCCTTGGTACAGGATGGCTTATATCTTGCACTGACGCACTTGAACTGGAGCGGGTTAACGTGTTAAACTGCACGCTAGTCATGGAATGTAAAGGACAGATTAAATTTGTAAATTGAATGTTTGGCATCATATAAGGTGATGTATTACGCAAGGGGGCTTCATTTTGGAACAGATACATTCTCGGTCGCAGCACCGCAGCTGGTATCAGCGACTGCTATGGCCGTTCGCCCCGGTCAGAATTGATTATTTGTTATTTGTAATCCTGATACTGGGTAAAATTTTGTATTTGCACAGCAATCTTCATTTGCAAAATATCGATATGAATACACTGGATGTCGTGACCGCTCTCGGTTCGATCATGCTAGCGTCGTTTTGGACCTTATGGCTTCCGCGTCGCGGACGCATCATCGGGTTGATTGTTGCCGATGTACTGCTCAGTGTGCTATTGTTCGCCGATCTTGTATATTTCCGTTATTTTCAGGATTTCATTACGATTCCGGTGCTGATGCAGGCGGGTCAGGTGGAATCGCTGGGTGGCAGCATCCGTGAACTTATTCATACCAATGATATTCTGCTATTCGCTGATGTATTACTGCTGCTTATTGTCGGGATTGTCTTGATCATAAGACGGATTACACGCGGCAAACGTAACATTTCCTATACACAACGGTCGAATATGCAGGATGGGTACAGCAGTCGGAGTCGCCGCGTGATTACTCGTCTACTGCAAGGAGTTGGCGTGTTCATACTTGGTTGTCTGTTGACCTTTGGACCGATCAAATACGCGACTTCCACTTGGGCGGTCGGGTTGTTTGTTGGTAACTGGTGGAATATGTCGCTGTATAACGTAACTGGCGTACTCGGATTTCATGGATACGATGTATATCGATACGCAGAGGATCATTTTGGCAGCGGCAGTCAGTTGTCCGCCGCTCAGACCAATGAAGTCAAAGACTGGTTTGCCGCCAAGCAGAACACCCGCTCCAAAAAGGGCGATGACGATCTGTTCGGCGCCTACAAGGGTAGCAATGTAATCGCCATTCAGGGCGAAGCATTTATGAACTTTGTCGTTGGCAAAAGCTTTAATGGGCAAGAAATTACGCCCAATATTAACCGACTGATGAAAGATAGCATCTATTTTAGCCAGTACTATCATCAGACGGGTCAGGGGCGTACATCGGATGCGGATATGGGTTCCAATGCTTCTCTGCATCCATTGCCTACCGGTTCGGTGTTCACTCGTTATGCCGATCATGAATACGACACACTGCCGAATATTCTGAACAAGCAGGGATATGATTCGTATGTATTTCATGCGTATGAGCCAAGCTTCTGGAACCGTTCGGTTATGTATCAAAATATGGGCTACACTAAATTTTTCAGCAAAAATGATTATACCATTGATGAGCCATTAGGCTGGTCTCTCGGCGACAAATCGTTTTTCCGTCAATCTGTAGAGAAAATGAGCGAAGTCAAACAGCCGTTCTATTCCTTCCTCATCACCTTGTCCAGTCACCATCCATTCACTCTGCCAGCTTCGGTACAGGAATTGGATATGGGCGATCTGTCTGGCACGACATTTGGCGATTATATTCAATCGCTGCATTATGTAGATGCCGCGCTCGGTGAGATGGAGCAGGAATTGAAGGACAAAGGATTATGGGATAAAACGATTCTGCTGTTCTACGGCGATCATGACGATTCGCTCAAGGACAAAGCACCAATGGAAGAGTTCCTTGGCAAAGACCTGTCCGATCTCGATATGGAGCAGCTAATGAATCAGGTTCCGATGCTGATTCACCTGCCGGATGGCGCTCATGCTGGTACGTATGATACACCAGCGGGTCAACTCGATATGACACCATCCATTCTGCATTTGCTCGGTGTCGATGCCAGTCCGTATTATCTGATGGGCAACGATATGTTTAACCAAAAAGAAGATAAGCTTGTCGTTCTGCGCACTGGCGCGTTCACCGATGGCAAGGTGTTCTATATTCCGTCTGCGGATGGCGTATTTGAACACGGAACAGCGTATGACTTGAAAACTCGCCAGACGACCAATCTAGAACGTGCACGCAGTGGATTTGAGGAAGCACAGAAACGGTTGAACATTTCCGATGAAGTGATTACTCATAATCTGATTCGTGAATTCCACAATGAGAAGTCAAGCAGTACGTCAAACAGTAAATAAAAACGAACACAGATAGCAGGCATCTCCTTTCTCACAAAGAGACAGTAGATGCCTGTTTTTTGCTATTTCATCCTCTATAACTTTTATCATCATAAAAAGCCCGCTTAGACGATAAACGTCCTTGCGGGCTTTGATGTAAATTAATGTCCAATCCTGTATCGAGTTTCCCCCTTCTAGGAATAGACTGTTGGTCTTAAGCTTTGGCAGAAGGCTTTTTCACAAACTTGGCGACCTTCTCCAGCACTTCTTCTTCCGTCGGAGCGCTGACATAACGACCGTTAATAAATACAAACGCGCGCTTACCACATGGACCACAATACGACTTGCAGCCGATCTTGATCTCTGCGTCGGGCGCCAGCTTTTCCAGCTTGGGGATAATACTTTTCAGGCGGATGTGATTGCACTCGTCACATACGCGAATATCGTTAGCCATGGATATTGATGTTCCCTCCGGTCATCTTAGTGATGATGGTGACCGTGATCGCCTTTGGAAGGATTCGTAATCACAAAGCCCTCTTCACCAGTATACAGGTAGTCGATTTTGACGCCATCCAGCCATGCTTCGTTTGGATCAACGGCTACATCGATTTCTTTATCGGTGGATACGACTTCTTCATTGCTTTGCGGCTCAGCCAGGTCCATACCATAGTGCACGTGGTCGCCGTGGGAATGAGTTACAAATACACGCAGTTTCAGACCTGCGTTTTCCGGTTTGTCCATCTCTTGTTTGATTACTTTCGCTGCATTGCGCGTGATTTTGACTTTCATGGAATCAGCTCCTTGAGTTCGACTTGCCTGCATAAGTACAGGACGCAATAGTACTATTGTATAACTGGTCCCATTATTACGCAAGGACAAACCCATACTCAGTGCTGCGGATTGTATTCGATGGTCGACAGTTTCGTTTCCGCTCTCGATACGAACCAGTTCATGAGCAGCAAGGTCACTCCAATATCATCTATAGGCATAAATGGCATCATGTCCGGCATTACCCAGTAGACAAGTACAGGCACTACGAACAGCAGCTTTTCTTTTAAAGGCAGTTCTCTGGAAGTCAACAATCCAGGGAGTTTTTTGAATACATGCACCCATTGTTTAGCAGAAAATAAGCGGGTCCATTTTGACATGTTGCATCTCTCCTTCATGGATTCGCGCCACAGCTGCGATCCGGGCGCTGGATGATCAAATGTTGAACGCACATGCGAGGTGCGTACTTGTATAATACGCATGGGACACAAAAAGTTTCACGAATTTCGAAAGTTATGTAAACTTTTTAGGGACGTATGAAGATATAAGAACACACATTGGAACGTATAGAGAATGCTATGTTTTGTGTCTGAACCTACTTGATAGGCACGGATAAAAAATAGAGCAACTCTCCAGCAAGGAAAGTTGCTCTTGGCTATCAAAGGTTCTTTTGAAGCGGGGATAGGATTCGTAGAATCTATCGTAGGATACGAAACTGGATTGGAGTTCTCATGTTATGAATTGCTTGTGTGCTTACGCAAAGCCAGACCCAGCATAATGAGCATCATGCCGATCACATACACATACAACGGAGTTGCTGTTTCGCCAGTTTGAGGCAGACGATCCATACGAATCATCTGATCTGCAACTACTGGCTGAGCAGTTACAGCAGCATCGCTAACACCCATGATGCCATGACCAGCGGCTGTTACGATATTGCTGGTTGGGGTAGAGCTTGGCAACAGGGTTGATGGTGTGACTGTACCCATCGCGGTCACCATAGTCAGACGATCGCGAGGCGAAGAAGAGCTATTCTGCGCATCGATTTCCATCGCAGCTTGCGGTTCACCCGTAGAGGCAATGCTTACACCACTATTAGCAAAATCGGTTGCGGCTGCAGGATTGCTTCCATCGGCTGATCCGATAACAGAACTTTCTCCGTTGCTTGCTATAGTGCCTGTGTTACTGCTGGAACTATTATTGCCAGAAGTGCCTGTACCACTGTTGCTATTACCGGTAGTATCTGTATTTGTATTATTCGAAGTTCCACCATTGTTGCCATTCGTATTGCCTGTATTGCCTCCACCATTGTTGCTACTTCCGTTATTGCCATTGTTCGAGCTTCCGTTACCATTGTCAGATGGATCAGTACTGCCATTATTGTCGGTTCCATCGTTGTCGCTGTTGCCAGGCTGTGTAGGTTCGGTTGGAGTCGTGCCAGTATCGCTGCCGCCACCGGATTCATTTCCATCGTCGTTGCCGACTACCGGTGTAAAGCTGTTATTTTCCAGCAGAGTCAAACCAAGATTCGGTAAAATGCTATCTGCAACACCGATGGAGATCAGCGATGATTGTTCACCGCTACCATCACTATTTTCCAATTGGTTGTTTTCCAGTACTGCTACATTCAGATCATTTCCGAGCACATCATCTAATTCCAACTTCACCGCAGCATTTTGCTGACTGCTTTCCGTTGTATTAGATTGATCGTCTCTGTCCAGCACGCCGAGATGCAATTGATCAGCAATCGGAAGGTCATTGGCTCCGACTTCGACCACTGCTTCATGCTCCGTACTTGCAGCTTCGCCGGATTGGTCATCGCGATCGAGTACGCCGACGTGTACATCATCGCCCACAATCGTGTCGTCGGCTCCAACTTCGACCACTGCTTCATGCTCTGTGCTTGCCGCTTCGCTGGATTGATCATCGCGATCGAGTACACCGACGTGTACATCATCGCCCACAATTGTGTCGTCGGCTCCAACTTCGACTACTGCTTCATGCTCTGTGCTTGCAGCTTCGCCGGATTGATCGTTACTATCGAGTACGTCAACGTGTACATTATCGCCCACAATCGTGTCATCGGCTCCAACTTCGACCACTGCTTCATGCTCCGTACTTGCAGCTTGGCCGGATTGGTCATCGCGATCGAGTACGCCGACGTGTACATCATCGCCCACAATCGTGTCGTCAGCTCCAACTTCGACCACTGCTTCATGCTCTGTGCTTGCCGCTTCGCCGGATTGGTCATCACGATCGAGTACACCGACGTGTACATCGTCACCGATCACGGTATCGTTTGCTGTAACGTCAGCTACAGCAGAATGGCTGTTGTCAGTGTTGCTTTCCGATTGCTCATGATTGTCTAGCACGCCGATATGCAGATTATCGCTTACCAGTGTGTCAGTACCAGTTATTTCGGCAACGGCAGACTGATTCGTTTCGCTGTTGGTTGTCGTTTGATCTGAGGAGTTCAGCACTTGAACCTGTGTCTCGTCTCCAAGCACGGTATCGTTAACTTTCACCTCAAGCACAGCATCGCTCTGTTGATTGCCGGTTGCATCCGTGTTCTCTTGATGCTCCAGTACACCGACATGCAGCGTACTATCCTGCTGTGCCTGTTCCTCTGTACGATCTCCGATATTCAGCTGCACCAGTGAACGGCTTTCCGATTCCGCTGCTGATGCTGTTGTATGCGACCATCCCATTACTGCTGCCAGACAACCTGTTGCCACCATCATTTTCACTGACCATTTCATTGTTCATCGCTCCCTTTTATTTTAATACGACTGTTGTCCATTAAAATAAAGGGAGCGTTGCGGTGGCTGACCTGGTGGTGCATTCATCCACTGACTACTGCCGCGTTCAGAACGCGTGTGGTAGATCACAATCGGCGCCTGATGCTTCCGATCGTGGGTAGCATCCAACAGCATGGCTGCCGGAGCATTGCCTGCATTACCGCCCGCCGAGTTGAATTGTGCTGAGGAGCTTCCAGCATTGGTTGCATTCGTTACAGCCAATGCTGTAGCATCATGATCTGGTACAAGCGGTAAACCGGACGGTGCAAATGGGATAGGCACACCAGTTAAAGTGTCATTTGCATCTACTGACTCTACAGCTGTTTGATTGGTGTTGTTCACATCTACCGTCATATCCTGATCATTCATCCATGATTGCCAATTCCATATCGGTACCATGACAGACGGATATACAATAGGTTGTTCTGATTCCTGTTCATCTGCTGCACGAACAGCTTCCGAAGCGGTATGAGTATCGCGACTGACTCCCGTTGGATCATTCGAGTTGGTTGGATCAGTCTCTGCAATAGGCACATCGCTGGAAGGGCTATCTGATAACGCTGAAACAGATTCCGGCTGGATCGGTGACTGTGGATGAATCGCTGAAGCCGAATGATCATCGGGCGTCTGAGTCGGTTGAGTAGATACATGATCTATGCTAGGCGCAGACGATGTAGGATCAACTCCCGCTTCGGGATTCGTCGTATGTTCTGGATGCGGTTGCGGCGTTATAACAGGCGGTGTCGTGACTACAGGAGTAGGAATGGATGGTACTGGCTCAGGAACAATCGGCAATGGTTTGACAACTTCGGTCACGATATTAGGGACGTTCGTGACTACATCGTTCACGGTGTCCACCACTTTATTCACAGTATCGGTTGTTGTTGTTGTCGTCGAGCTAACAACATGATCCACTGTATTGACAGTTGATTGAACCGTATCTGTAACCGTTGCAGTTGTGTTGGATACAGCACTTGCTGTTGTATCCACAGTATCCTTGACCGTCTGATCTACCGCTGACGATACAGCGCCTGTAACATTGGCAGGCTCGCCAGATACCAGCTTGTCAGTTTCTTTAGCAAGATCGTCTGTCAGATCGGTTACATTGCCTACAATATCGGCAGTACGATCTACGGTATTGCCCAAATGAGAGCCTGTATCCGTTACGGTTGTAGATGCTTGACTTGTCACCTCACTGGTTGCCTTTGTTGTCGTTTCTGTAACCGATTTCAATGTGTCCGTGACTGTTCCGGCAAGCGAAGCCGTGGTGCGCTGCAAGAAGGCACGCTCGTGCTGCACGTTATCATCATTTGTGGAACGGTTATCATCGCTGACAGCGTGGTCTTGAGCAGTTGAAGCATTCTCTGCTTTTTCCATAGAAGCCGTTGCTGGCGAAGACTGTTCTTCTCCAGCAGCATGAGCAGCATTGTAATGAACGAAAGCATATAAAAATAACGCAAGCAGTAGTGCGAGCAATCGATACTTCATTCGTTTGTTCACCTCCTTTCACGTATGGAATGGTAGGGACATGAGTAAGATTACATAATATACTTTAAAATAACATTATGGAAAATTAAGTTATTTATATATACCCTAAAAATAGTCGCCGTATCGCTCTTTTAATTATATTTTCATGCGAAAAGTTATTCTTTTCGCGTACTTTTTACCATTCCAATATATGCAATGATGTACCCCAATGATCCTATACAGTCCAACATATAGTTTTATCTATATGTTGGACATAATAAAAGAGATGGTGCAGAACATGCTCCTTCTGCTGCCCATCTCTTTGATCTTGCTCTGTTATATCATCTGATACGATACCCAATGACAATACGTACTATAGTGTCGTTGATCTGATCCCGTCTATTGGATTAGACGCTATAATTGCTTGTTTTGTCACTGCCTGCTGGCGGTGTCGTCGGTTTATCAGTTGATACTGGACTAGTTGTAGAATGGCTATCGGACTCTTCTGCCTTTTCCGTTTCCTGCTGCTCTTTGAATTCAGCCAGCTCATGCTTTACGTCTTCCGTAGCAGCTTCCACTTGCTCTTTCCATTCACGTGCAACGCCGATGGATTCTTTGACAACTGCAACCACCTCGCGACCTTTCTCCGTCACTTCATGACCTTTTTGATTCCATTCAGGTCCTTTTTCCTTGATCATCTCTGCACCATACAGCAGATCAGCTCGAATATCGCTACCGCTTTTCGGTGTATATAGCATAGCTGCACCTGCACCAATCAATGCTCCTGTGAGCAGCCCGTATATAAATTGTGTTTTCTGTTGATCCATCATAATCTCTCCATTCCCTAGTTACATGTATTTGATTACTATTACCCAGCCAGCAGTTATTTACCCACTATACGCTGCAATTACCAATGGACGATGTATCATGATCCCCATCGCTTGCAATCGATTCCTATGTATTCATCGTAACAAAAAAGGATTGTGCTTAATACAAAGCCAATCCCAGTCCGTGCTTTTATTTGGATTTTACCTGATAAATACAACATCGACCACCCTTGGCAATACACTCGGTACGCGTTACTCTGGCATCCAGCAGCTGCTCAAATAGCTCTTGCTCGCACTGACAGGCAATCTGATGCTGATCGGCGACCCGATTAATCGGACAGTTGTATTCATAAATCGTATATTCATCAGCATTGTTCTCTTCATAGCTAGCCATATAACCACCGTTATGCTGAATATCTGTCAGCGCTGCTACCCGTTCACGCAGACTCTGCTGCTCCATGAGTGGCGTATAGCGATCCAGCAGCTTTTGCTTGCGTCCTTCAAAAATCCGCTGAATAGAGCCTTCATCCAGCTCCTCCAACAAATCCAATGTCAGCTGATGATAATTATGTGGAAAATGCTCTGCTGCCTGCTCACTTAACCGAAAGCGCAAATATGGACGCCCAGTCGGAATTTTAACTGTTTCCGCTAGCAGTAAGCCTTCCTGCTCCAGCGTTTGAATATGACGGCGCACCGCCATTTCGGTAATATGCAATTGCTGGGCTAGATCAGAGACACTTGCCGGTCCGCCTGTTTTCAGGATCATCATGATGTTGCGTCGTGTTGACGGTTCTTGGTTGGGCTTCATCCCTAGACCCCCTTTACGCGAAAATAAAATGACCCTATCCGCCAATTGTCAGCGAAAAGGGTCACAGCATCCCTTTAATAATACCGTTATTGTAGCTTATCCGGCAGGGGATGTAAATTCAAAACCATTCTTACGTAAAGGGAAATCTATAGGATCGGCATCCATACGCATGGATACCACCCATCCTGTAGCGGATAACAACTCATCCTTTTCCCATCTGTTGCTTAACGAGATTCCGATTGATCTTCCGACACGCCCGTGCCCAGTTCTCGATCCAAATAATCATGCACTTGAGTCGCAAAGCTACGCAGTGTTTCGGGCAGCACCGTTGTAAGCGGATGCAGTTCATGACGCTGCCAATCGTAATACTCCTGCACCAATGGACGACGCAGCTTAACTAGCTCCAACAAACGAGTTGCAGTCTGCGCATCCATAACCTGCTCACCGCCAACAATCTCGATAATGTCATCATAACTGCTCGCATCGCGCATAATGAAGCCGTCAATAAGATAGCTGCCAATATCAGTGACGCATTCAATCGCCAGATGCAGCGCGCGCTCCTGCACCATCCCGCTGGTCAAGCTGCCATCCCATGTTGCTGCCGTTTGCTCAAGCGCCGTACATACATCGTCCAGCGCCGCAATCCGGCGTTCAATCTGTTCACGATTTACATAATACATACCATTTCAGCACCTTACCCTGTTGATTTGGACAATCTGCATTCAGGATATATAAAATACGACTCCCTGTTCTGCTGCCGCCACTTGTTTATAAAACTTTTGAATTTCCAGAAGATACTCATGCAGGTAATTGTAAAATTCCTGCTCATCTTCTCCCTCAAATATCGGATAAATTTCATCTGACACCATATCCGAGAAACGATATAGCAGACGTAGTTGCTCCTCATTCATCGTATCCAGCCAGTCTACTGCCTGCTGCACCTGCTGTGGATACAGATAAAAGGCGCCATACGGCTCCAGTAGCAAGGCTTGGTCTGCACGCATCGGCACGATATATCCCTGTGGTGGCGCTCCGTCATACAGCTCCTCACACAGCCAGAAATGAATGCCTTGCCATGCTTTATCAATATCCAATCGGCGCTCATTATCAAAATCCAGATCTTCCGGTTGCAGATGTCCCTGCGCCAGCTTCTCAATATCGATTAGATCCAAAGCCATATAACAACCGATCATTCCCATCTTGTTCAGCTCCCTAGATGTCTTATGCAAATATTCTGTATCCATGACGACCCTATCCACTCATTCCAAGTTCTATAGAGAACGTCTTCTAAATAAACAATCTTCTACATAGATGATCGTTTCTACACATCAACAAAGATGCCTAGAGATGAATAGAGATCGGCATGGATGGATTGACGTATATCAGTATTCGTAATCTACCGCAATCGTGGATTCCTTGACGGTTCCGATATAATCTGCGATTTTCACATGATCAGGATGCACTTGATACGTTTGCAGATCATCCAGTGAATCAAAATCACTTACCAGCGCTACATCATATGAACGCTCACTGCGAATCACGTCCACGCCGACTTGAATGGAACGAATTACATCTACTTTGCCTTCCAATTCGCGCAAACCAGTAATGACTTTGTTAATGATCTCCTCAGATGGGTCTTTGAATTTAAACAGTACAATATGCTTGATCATAACGGAAACGTCTCCTTTGCCTATGTAATGGATGGTGCATACCACAGCTGCAAGGCATGCGGCATGTCATACCAGTATCGTATCATATTATGCAGTGTTTTGCCCTCTTGCCGAATAGAATAAACAAGCAAATCATTAACCAGACATAACAAAACCGGAACTGCATAGACAGTTCCGGTTGTAGTGGCAGTTCAACCTGCTGAACATTCATCATCAGCTTTGTAAACAGCCTGTTTTATTGTAGAAACGATATGGTCAGATCACGCAACGAAAGGATCGTATCGCCATCTGACGCCATCCATCTGATTACTCAGATTTCTCTTCGTCAGAAGCTTCCTCTTCCGTTACTTCTTCGCCTGCTGCTGGCTCTTCATCCGATGCAGATGGAGTTTCCAGATCCTCATCAGCTACGCGTGGTACAGCAACAGAAGCGATGATGTCTTCTTCGTTGGAGTTCAGTGTTACCCCGTCAGGCAATTGTACATCAGCCGCAGTTACACTGTCGCCGATTGCCAGCTCGGAAATATCTACCGTCAGGATGCTTGGCAGGTCTTTTGCGAGACCTGTAACTTCCAATTCGGTTGTTTGATGCTGGAAGATACCGCCTTCTTTTGTACCTTTCGCTTCACCATGGAAGTCCAGTGGTACACTAACAGTAATTGGTTTTTTGGACGATACTTGCAGGAAGTCGACGTGAGTGATGCGTCCTTCACGACGGTGAATATCCTTCAACAGTACCTGTACATCTTTACCATCCACGTTCAGGGAGAAAATATCTGCCCCACCGCGACGTGCCTGTGCCTGCAATTCTTTACTGTCTACATGCACCGGGATGCTACCCAGATCAGGTCCATATACGACGCCAGGTGTACGACCGCTGCTGCGCAGCTCACGATTGGCGGAATGTTTAGTCGATTCACGTTTCTCAGCTTTAATCTTCGTATTCGTAGTCATAATGTTACCCTCCTAGAGTTATGAACAATTCCCTGCGTCTGTCTTTGCAAACACGGGGTTCAAAAAGTAGAAATAAAGACTGCGTGGCAAATGACTATGGTACATTTTACCGGATACCATTCGCTATTCGCAAATGCTGTCCTTCGCAATCCATCCAGCGATCAAGTCTGCTGGTCATGTTCGTTCATTACCCGTTTAGCGAGCAAATGTATCAGATTGCCCTTCTTTTTTTTGCCTTTCATTATAGGGAATGTCCGCAATCACAATATATCGCAGACAGATAATGGACGGATACTAGCAATCCGTCCTCAACCCTCTCTATTATTCGTTTGCTGGAAAAGGGTAAATCGTAAGGTGAACAATTTCCAGCGTCATTAATGTTTACAAAATAATTACGAATTTCCGAATTTCTTATCTGCTATATTCAAACAGGCGTTTAAAGCTACATAACAGCGTCATATTATATGATATAAAAAACAGAATAGTGTGATTAGAGTGTGAGGTTTTTGTACAAATTTCAGTGATACTCATGCAAGTAAATTCGCAGAAAATAGCAAAAAATAAATAAACTAATAGTTAATTTGCTTAGAAATGCAATTTTTTACTAAAATCAATAATAATTTATTGCAATGTAATCAACAAAAATCTAACATTACATTATTTTCTTTTTGTGGTAACACCTTTGTCATACAATACATTTTGTCTTATGTTTATGTCATTTTGTATAGGAGATTTAAATAATTAATAAATTCCATTGTTTTGAGGGGTTATTTTGGCAAAAGTCCGCTTGAAACGAGTGTATTTGTGTTGTAGGATGTTGAAAGGGTCATTAAACAACTGTTATAAAATGAATAAATCATATCGGAGGAAATATGCCTAATCAACCAGAACGACACTTTATAGAGGCGTGGTCTCTGATTAACCGTAAATACCTTGGCAAAGGTGTCCGCGTCAAAAGATTCCGTAGACCCACACGCTGTCAAATTCGCAACCGCGTTTTGCTAGCTGTGCTGATGGTCAAGGATATTAAACTTTCCGAGCTCGCGGAACGGTTATCAGTTTCCTCACGCAGCGTAAGCGCCTGGGTTTACGAAGGTAGACTGCCAGGTAAAGCCAATATGGAAAAGGTTTGTAGGGAGCTCGGATACCCGCACCACATTTTATTCAACCAGCAGGTTATTCATAATAGTCCTGTCATCTGTCAGCAAGCTCCATCCCGCTTCATGAAACGGACCATTACACGTTCCCCAGTGCGTAACCATATTCTCACAGGTCTATGCATGGTCCACGATCTTTCTGTAACCGATGTCAGTCACTGGATTGGTGTTCATCCAGGTACTTTCCGCAAATGGCTGCATCAAGCAACATTGCCTTCACCTGCTTTCCAGGAAAAAACAGAACAATTTTTCCGCATTCCCAAATCGGTACTGTTTGCCGATTGTGTACTAGGCGAGCAAGAAATCGCTACAGAAGAGTACGCTGAAACAAAGAAATAAAAAGCACGACAAACTGTGCTGAAAAATTTCACGTTTTACGAAACGAAATTGGAACCGGTTTGTATGCTTCTTTTCCTGCAAAACAAAAAGCTCCGTCGTCTTCACCGTAAGGTGCAACGTGGAGCTTTTTGTTGTCCAAACACTTAATAGGTGGGTTAACAATTAAATCACTCACCAATAAATGATTAGCTTCCTGATAATACAGTAGGCGCAGCCGTCGAATGACGCACAATTAACTCCGGCGCATACGTTTTCTCCTCCCACATCCCGCGTCCATCCAGCATAGGCAAAATCATCTCCACTGCCGCTGTACCGAGTGCATGCTTCGGATGACTTAATGTTGTTAGCTTTACCTCCGTTGCCGTCGCCAAAAAGGAATCGTCAAATCCGACCAGTGACAGATCTTCCGGTACACTCCAGCCTACTTCCCGCACGACCTGAAGCAGCATAACTGCCAGCTCATCATTATACAGCACCCAGCCCGTTGCGCGCTGTTCCTGCGGCTGATTAACCAGCAAACGCGCCTGTCGAAGCGGTGCTGTCGATTTATCATCGGTAGTATAGGTGAAAATTAACGTTGGTTGTAGCGGAATGCCATGCTTGCGGTGAGCGGCAACAAATCCCCTCATTCGGCGTACACCCTGCATATCGTCTGTTTTGAAAAAGCCAGCAATCCGGCGATGTCCCAAGCCAATCAGATGCTCGGCTGCTAGAAATCCACCCAGCTCATCATCCATACGTAAGCATGGCGAATCCATTTCCTCATAGCTAGCATTGATCATCAAATAGGGAATACGGCGATTCTCCATCGTCAGAAAATAGTTCAAATTGGCACTACGTTCTCCACTGCGCGTCGGCTCTACGATCAATGCAGACGGCGACTGGCTCAGCATCATTTCTAGACACTCCCGTTCCTTCGCCGGATCATTCTCCGTGCTTGCCAGTAGCAATCGATACCCTTCCGAACGCAATCTAGTCTCAATCCCCTGCACAATTTGCGGGAAAATATAGTCGGAAATATAGGTGGTGATCACACCAACCGTTTTATTATCGTCCTTGGATTTCACACCTGGATCTGCGACAAAGGTGCCTTTGCCCTGCATCCGGTTTAGCCATCCCTCACGTACCAGTTCGCCCAGTGCCTGACGAACCGTCTGACGACTCACCTCAAATTGCTCAGCGATTTCATGCTCTGACGGCAAGCGACTTCCCGGTAATAAACGGGAGGAATGAATCCATGAAAGTATCTCATCCCGTACTTGTCTGTATTTAGCGGCCATAATTCCTCCCGGTCAAATGAATTGGAATACAATAGTTTTTATTTTACCACAGACCTTGCTACTGTAATACGGTAACTTGTCTGCTAGCATGCGGTTTGCCTCGTGGATCATGCTTGCATATCGCTATCTCCTGATGAACCTCATAAATAGAACGCTTACAATTTTGCAGTGAATACAATAACCAACTTGTATGTAACAATGTGTAAATATAGCGCAAAAATATTTAAGTTGTACATACATTTTAAAAAACTTTTGACAGAATGTCCATCCAAATATACGGCAGCTTGATAAAAGAACAGAATGCAGGCATGATCGTATAGCCAATCACAGGCGATGTGTCGAGGCCATGTCTGCAAAACAAAAAACCGCAAATGCTGGATCGCATGCGGTTTAGCGCGCTTGTTCATTTGAATGGGTCTACCTATTGCCTATTCATTATGTCCGCTATAATTTAAACACCTAGCCAGCGGCTAATGAGTTGAGCAGCGATGATCAATCCACCGAATTGCAGCGATGTCCGCAAGGAGAGCCAGAGCAGCCGCTGATGACTTTGCAAATTACGACGTGGTAATGTCATATGGCTGTACATGCGGCATAATGGCCACGCCGCTAGTAAAACAATTAGACCATATACCGGAATGACACGCGTGATGGCGCAGAGCGCAATACTAAGCAGAGCCAATACTAGCAGTAATACCGAGAAACGGAAGGATTTGTGCTCACCCCATAATACGACCAGCGTTTTCTTACCGACCTCACGATCCGTTTTCCAATGTAGAAAATGATGATTGAAAAAGGTCATCGTCGTCAGCAATCCCATAGGCAGGGATAACAGAAACAGTCGACTGTCAAAATGTCCCGTCTGTACATAGTATGAGCCCATCACCGGAAATACACCGAAGGATAGCACATGTGCCATCTCACTCGTTCCCTTCCCTGCATATCCGTATCGTACCGGTGGCACAACGTAAAACAATGCTAGGAAGCAGCCCATACCAGTCAGCAGTAGCACACCCCAGCCGCTCAACAGATACAGAATACCTGCACAGAGCAGTGCTAATGCCAGCATGCTCCAAGTGACGATCTCGAATTGGCGCTCACTCCATCTCCCAGATGTAAGATACCCCGAGTCGGTCGAGATGGCTTCCTCCGATTCATAAGCGGCTTTATCCGCACCGCTCCGGTAATCCCACAAATCGTTGATCATCATTGAGAAAATATGTGCTGCACATGAGCCAATCATCGTTAATAAGGCAATCCACAGATGAAATTGCCCATTCCACACCCACGCCGCCAGTGTTCCCTGCACAATACAAATTGCCATCAATGGGACAAAGTGCATCCGTGACGCCTGCCGAAATTGCTGCCATTTATTCATTACATTCCCGCCTTTTCTGCTGCTGCACGGCAGCGGTAGTTTGGCACAGCAATTATTAAACGTTCTGGTAAGCAGATAAACGTCATGGTGAAACCGATACGATCTCAGTAAAGGACTTTTCTATTATCGTCAACAAACGAATACCAAAAAAAGCGTATCGCGCCCCTGATAGGTTCGATACGCTTTTTGATTATGAATAGGAATTAGCCAATATTACGGCTCAGGATGTCGATGACGGCTTCTTTGCTGCTTGCTTGCAGCAGTTCGTTACGAAATTCCTCATGAATGAGTTTACGAGACAGCGCGACGAGAATTTGCAAATGCTCGTTGCCAGTGTTGGCTTCTGGGACGCCGATCATGAATGCCATTTGAGCAGGCTCACCGTCCAATGAATCCCAATCAAGTGGAGTTTGAAAACGAGCAAATCCGAGAGCTGCCTTCGTCACGCCTGCTGATTTGCCATGCGGAATGGCAACGCCAAAGCCGATGCCGGTGGAGCTTTGCTGTTCACGGGCGGTTACAGCTGCTACATAAGCGGACGTATCGGACACAGCTCCCGCCTCTGTCATACCTACCGCTATTTGCTGGATCGCTTCTTCGCGCGTTGTAGATGTAGATGGCAAAAAGATACTTTCTGGTTGCAGCAGTTCGCGAATATTCATGAGTTGTGTCTCCTTTGTATAGGTGAAATGCACAACGACCGGAGGGGTATCCGGTCGTCATGTGTCGAGCGCTTGGGCTTGCTCAACGTTTGGTGCTTATACGTGTACGACTATCGTAATGCCGCGGGGATGCGGGATATGGTAGATCATGAAGCTTGTTGATTTGCAGATCAAGCAGCTGTTTTGTTTTGCTCAGGCACTTCAACTGTTTTGTTGCGTTTCAGCAGCAGCACCATCAGTGCTGTAACAACAGTACCTGCGACGATAGACAGTACATAGTAGCCCAGGTGGTCGATTGCATTCGGGATGAACAGAACGAACACACCACCGTGCGGAGCATGCAGTCCACAACCGAACAGCATCGACAGACCGCCTGCTACTGCAGAACCTACCATAAAGGAAGGAATGATACGGATTGGGTCAGCTGCGCCGAATGGAATTGCGCCTTCGGTAATAAAGGACAGACCGAGTATAGAAGCGACTTTACCAGCTTCGCGTTCTTCTTTGGTGAAGCGTTTTTTGGCGATCAGTGTAGCCAGCCAGATGCCCAGTGGAGGCGTCATACCTGCTGCCATAACTGCTGCCATTGGTGTGAAGATCGAAGCGCCAAGCAGACCTACAGCAAACGTATACGCTGTTTTGTTGAAAGGACCACCCATATCGAGTGCCATCATTGCGCCAAGAATTGCGCCGAGCAGTACTGCGTTACCTGCACCCATGTTCGTCAGCCATGCAGTCAATTGTGTCAGCAGCCATTGGATTGGCTCACCGATTACATACACCATCAATAGACCAATAATCAGTACGGATAATACAGGGACAATCAGAATCGGTTTCAGACCTTCAAAGTTGCGCGGCATTTTGATGTGTTTGATCAGCCAGTGAGCAACATAACCAGCGATGAAACCGGCAATGATACCACCGATAAAGCCTGCGCCCATATCTTTTGCCAGTACGCCGCCGACGAGACCAGGTGCCAGACCAGGTTTACCCGCGATAGAGAATGCGATGAAACCGGACAGGATAACAACCATCAGACCCATGGAAGCGCCGCCAATTGTGGACAATGCAGCACCTAGTGAACCTTCTACCTGATCGACACCACCTTTTGTAAAGGCGAACAGGAACGAGAAGGCGATAATCAAACCACCAGCGATAACGAGCGGCAGCATATTGGATACACCATTCATCAGGTGTTTGTAGAACATGTTTTGTTGTTTGCCAGGGCTTTCGGATGCTGTTGGAATTGCTGTAACATTGGAGCTAGATGGTTGCAGGTTCAATGCACGCTCGATCAGATCAGCCGGTGCTTTGATCCCTTGTGCTACCGCAACACGCACAACTGGTTTACCAGCAAAGCGTGATTCATCCACATCTGTATCGGCTGCCACAATAATTGCATGCGCTTCAGCGATTTCCTGTGGAGTCAATCCATTCTCCACACCGACTGCGCCGCGTGTTTCGACTTTCAGATCAATGCCTTTTTCTTTTGCCGCTTTGGACAGCGATTCTGCTGCCATGTACGTATGCGCGATGCCAGTAGGACAAGCGGTAACAGCCAGTAATTTTTTCATGGTAATATCCCCTTCACATTCATCTCAATTTCAATATCGACCATTGACGATATGCCGTGTGTCCTTGCGTCCATGTTGGTGCCACCCAATCATCTTAGAACGCTTACAAACTTGTTAAAAGGTTGTTATTCGAACTATTCAGGCAATAATCATGTCCAGCCCTAGCTTACGGAACTGTTGAATCATGGAAACTGGTACGCCCCCATCGGTGATGCAGTAATCCATATCAGTTAGATCCGCAAATTTCGCGTAAGCAATTCCACCGATCTTGCTATGATCTGCCAGCAGAATGACCTGCTTGGCAATATCGATCATTTTGCGCTTGATTGCGGCTTCGGTCAGATTGGGAGTTGTGATGCCTTCTCTGATGTCCAATCCGTTTGTTGCGATAAATGCCTTATCCACCCGAACCATATCGAGTGAGCGTTCCGCCATCGGTCCGACAAATGCCTGTGTGTCCGGCCTAAGTAATCCGCCGATAATCGATAATTCGATATTGCGGCAGTCTTTTAACTCGCCTAGTACAATGACTGAATTGGTGATCACGCGGATACCTGAGCGATTCCTCAACTCTCGTGCTAGCGGAAGTGTCGTCGTTCCAGAATCCAGCAAAATCGTATCACCCTGATTGATCATCTCTGCAGCTCGGCGGGCAATGCGTTCCTTTTCCTCACGGTAGGAATCTTCCTTATCTACCATATTCGGTTCAAAATTGACGCTTTGCAATGAAACCGCTCCACCATGTGTCCGTTTCAGCAATCGTGCGTCTTCAAGCTCCTTGAGATCACGCCTGACTGTTGAATCCGAGACTTGAAACATTTCCCCCAGTTCCTGAACCGATGCACGATGATTGTGCTGCAAGTATTCGACCAGCTTGTGCTTGCGTTCCTGTTCGAAAAGCATCGGTACATCACCACCCGTCTGTGCTTCTTCTGTATATCATCCAACCTGTAATCAAGAGCAAGGCTGATTGTAAAAACGACAGGATCATTCGCGTTGTAACCGCTACCGACAGTGGCGTGATGACTGATGTGCACACTGTAAAAGCAGTGGATGACGTTTTGTGATCGTTTGTGATTATCCTTGATTGATTATGATTATAATAACGCTTTCATGACTTGTCAATAACTTTATTTTCGACGTTAAAACAAATGTTTGGTTTAGCGACTTATGTATATTATATCGTCTGTATACACGCTTATTTTTACAGTGATTTGATAAAAAACTCATTTTATTTTTTGTCATATATTTGTGTTGGATATGTTTGGATGCCAGACTATGACTGGGATGTAGCCGTTCCATTTCAATACTGAACAGACTTGTTGCTTTTGGATAATTTTATAGTTACCTTTTGTGATCCGAATTAGAAATTTTATCCTTATCATTGTAGCAAGCGAATGTACATCGTTTTTCCTTGCCTATTATAAAAGTGTGCAAATGATCATTAAAAAACGATCATAAATGCGCATATATGCAATTATCCCTGTTTTTCAATCACTACTATGGTATTATTCCATCATCTACCAACTAGATAGATAATACACATAAGAAAGGATATGCTAAATAGGAAGATAATTATGTAAATGAATAGTCAGGGGGTTATTTGATGAAACGTAAAACAAAGAGAGTACAAGCGTTCCGTTCCAAGTCATATATGTACGCTGCTCCAATGACAGCAGTGATGCTCACATCGGTATTATTAACTACCAGCTTATGCTTACCGTCCTCACTGCTCAATCCTGTACATGCAGCAGCTACGACTTCTTCAGCTACAACATCTACAGAAAAGCAAACAGTTAGCGCTGCAACAGCACAGCAATCGTACAATCTATTCGTACAGCGTTTGCAAAAGCCCTCTACTCTCGGTCTGGCGCGTGCCACACTGGTGAATCGTATTCAACAGTTTGATACGAATCGCGCAAGCATGGCTGTGCTACAACTGGAAAATGCGTACAATACACACTTTGCGTATGCGGAAGACTTGATCTATCGCGAGTCGGTGCAAGATGCACTCATGAGGAAATACAAGTGGGGTATGACGATGCGGCAAGCCGTATCTCTAATGTCGAATGCAGCAGATCGACAAGCAATGCAAATGCTAGCGGATATGGGCTATCGTCTAGAAACGAGCGAAGGCATCTTTTACCCAATCATTGATTATCCAGCATTCAGCCCGTTCTTTGCTTTTATTCGTCCCGACATTCGAGATTATATCCAAATCATGTCAGCCGAAGCAAAGCAACCCACGACGAGTGATGCGGGTATTATTATTGCACCGACTGATCTGGTACAACGCGGGCTGGCTAAGGAAGCTTTTCTGAACAAGTATGCGGTATCTAATCGACGAGCCGCCGTTGAGCAAGAATATCGACTGAGCCAGTATTATATTTTTTATGGATCTGACAATACTCCGATCTTTGACTCTCAAACGTTAGAGATTGATCCACAGTTTTATCAAGAGTATCGCAAGCTGCTGAACAACTATAGTGCTCAGCAGATTAAGGGCAGTAAAATATTGACCAATTTGTCCGATCTGATGAAGCTAGTAGAACAAAGCGGTGGAAAAAGCACAAACGCTGTTGATCAATTCTTAGAGAAGCGTGTAGGTACGTTATTTTAAATAGCTTTGCCCTTCCATTGGCAGTTGTTTTCTATAATGTCTTGGCTGGAGTCACAAGGCTATCTGTGGTTCTGGCTTGATACAATGTCATATACAATCTATCGAGACGATGATATGCTAGAAACAACACATACCGAAAGGGTGACTTCAAGCCAATGATCTACTAATCCTATTTCCGTAATCAAACATTTCGTTTGTAATATTACGAATGTGCGGATAGGATTAGTATGGCTTTTTATAGCAATAGTAGACTGCGGCTGCCTCTTAAAAAGAGCAGTCTGTCTTACTATTCGTATGCCTGCCTCCTATCCATGTTTGGATATGGAGGTTTTTTTGCATGCCGTCGTACAGATGCAGATAAGCATACGAACCGTAAAACGATTGCGTATAAACAGGAGGTCTCTATATGTTTACATTGAAAAACCCGAATGGCATACTCGCCATTCTTATGATCAATATGTTTATTGTGATGGTAGGCGTTGGACTCATTACCCCCATCTTGCCACAGCTCATTATCGAATTTGGCGCTAGCGGGCAAGCGATTGGACTGTTAGTAGCAGCTTATGGAATCACACAGTTTCTCCTTTCTCCCCTGACGGGACGACAATCTGATCGCTTCGGACGGAAACGATTCATCGTGACTGGTATTATTGTATTCGCGGTCGCCAAATGGATATTTGCGATTGGCGATGTGCTATGGATGCTCTACGTCTCGAGATTGCTGGAAGGTGTGGCAGCAGCTCTTATCGTACCTCCCATGATGGCGTATGTGGCTGATATTACAACGACTGAGCAGCGTGCCAGAGGAAATGGTTTGTTAAGTGCTGCCATGTCAGCCGGATTTGTGATTGGGCCTGGTCTTGGCTGTATGCTTGCTCAATATGGCACACGAGTTCCACTATGGGTAGCAGCAGGTGCGGCGATGATCGGTGTTGTATTTTCCATCGTCTGTTTGCCAGAAAGTGTATCCAAGCAGCAGCGACAAGCGGCTCGAGCCAACCGTACTCCGCAAGAATCCCTGCGAAAACAATATGTAAAATCACTGCAATCACCGTATACGCCGTTCTTCATTCTTGTGCTGGTGATGACATTTGGGTTGGCTAATTTTGAATCGGTGCTTGGGCTATATGTAACGAAACGTTTCCAATTCTCACCGCAGCAGATCGCCGTTCTTTTGACAACCGGAGCTATCATTGGCGTTGTGATGCAGGCATTCCTTGTTGCGCGAACGCTGAAACGGTTTGGTGAACAAAGAACGATCAAAGCCTGTCTACTAGCAACCTCACTGGCGTATATTGTGCTACTGCTGGCAACCGATTTTTGGAGCATTTTGCTGCTGACTTCTACGATTTTCTTTGCTACTGCTATGCTGCGACCCGCTTTATATACACATTTATCCAAGATGGCTGGAACGGAACAAGGCTATGTGGCGGGTATGAATAATGCGTATATGAGCTTGGGTAATATTATAGGTCCACTATTGGCGGGAAGTTTATTTGATTTTCATATATTCGCTCCCTTAGTGGCAGGCTGTATCATTTTGTTGATTGCCTTTGTACTGACGCTTCGTTTGAAATCCAACTACTCAAGTGAATGAAGTCTGCCACCGCATGTATTGCAATGGCAAGATAACGAGATGGATGACCATGGGAACACGCGACTGTAAGTTATTTTATGGTGCTATATATAGTACAAGGATAGTAGCAGCATATATACGTATGAACAGATGAATCGATTAAAAAGCCGTCCTGGATAGGGCGGCTTTTGTGATACGTCTCGTATTGTAGATTGAAGAAGCAGCTTAGTATGGGAAGAGTCCATTTTCGTCATACCTGCATAACGGTGCTACAGATTCAATTATATTTGCTCTTTTAGCACGAGCAATCCGGCGGCAGCGGCAGGCCAGCCTGCGTAAAATGCCAGATGAGTCATCGCGGCAGCAAGCTCGGTCGAATTCAAGCCATGTTGTCGAGCGAGATGGATATGATACGGCAATTGACTCGTATGACGACCTGTAACGAGAGCTGCAATAGTCAGTAAGCTGCGTTCACGCGGACTTAGCTCTGGATTTCGCCATAGATCACCAAACAATACCTCTTCACTATAACGTGCAAAATCAGGCGCCAGTTCGCCATATACCTGCTGCACATCAGAGACTGGTGCTGCTTGTGCTTGCTTTTGGGTGATATGGCTAGCAGCGGATGTCTGTTGCTGACGATTGAGAGCGGTCAAAGGGCGATCAATCATCTGTGCATCACCATTGCCAAAGCTCCAATCCTGTAGCTCCGTCTCTACCAAGACGATAAACACATCCTGCTTACGTACACCCGCCTGCTGCGCTAATAATTCGGCAGCACGCTTATAAAATGCCTTCTTCTGCTCCACCCTGCGCCCTGAACCGAGCGTAATCTGAATGTATACCAATCGATCACTACGCTCCACATCGAGATAGCGATCATCGTACATGAATTGCTCTAACTCATGCGCATGAAACACCTGAAAATAATCGTTATCCGGCACATAAAAATGCTCCTGCAATGCCTGCATTAATCCCTCACTAATGTGTTTGAGTTGCTCGTTGGTATATGCTTGCTTACGATAATCGATTCGTATAAATGGCATATCCGTCATCTCCTGTCTTGAGTATAGAATGTACTTCGCATGCTAAAGCAATAGGTCTATGAATAAGTGTACATCGCTCCACTTCATTCGTATAATTGAAAAATATGAAAAAATAATTCAATTTATCGAATGGAGATATAATCATGGATTTGAAGGAATTAACGACCTTTCGCACGGTCATTCAGGAAGGAACCTTCTCGCGAGCGGCAGACCAGCTTCATTACGCACAATCCACCGTCACCAATCATATTCAGCGTTTAGAAAAGGAGCTTGGTATTCAGTTATTCAAGCGTGGATGGGATGCGGAGCTAACCGAAGCAGGTAAAATCTATGCAGCCGAGGTCGATCGTCTGATTGCTCATTGGCAGTATGTACAAGATCAGGCACAGCAATTGCAGCAGGAAGAACGTGGAGTGTTGCGAATCGGGATGATCGAAAGTACCTGTACAACACTACTGCCTGCGGTAATGCAGCGCTTTGCCCAGCATAAGCCGGGGATTCAATGTGAGCTGACAATCGCCAATACCGATGCGTTGGCACAATTATTGCGCGACGGGCGTATAGAGCTAGCGATATGTGGTGAGCCGCCTGCTATGGATGTATTACATTTTGAACCGTTATATGAAGAACAAATGGTATGTATCGTACATGAGCAGCACCCATTGGCACAGAGCGGCAAGCTGACGGGAGACGATCTACAACAATATCCACTCACAGTTGGTGGTCGAAGCTGTCTGTATCATTTGCGGCTGGAACAAGAGTTGTCCCGTCTAAAGCTACAGCCTTTCACCCATACAATTAGCCAACTGTCTGCTGTGCCTGCACTTGCCGTAGCGACTGGTAGTATTGGAGTGGTGCTTGGTTCTACTCCTTTGGATCGGCAAATGGTGAAGCTGGAATTGCCATGGATTGATCCGTCGTTACGCATTGGTTTGTTAATGCCCCGCGAATACAATTACTTATCAATATCGCGCCGTTTGCTGATGGATATTGTACGGGAAGAAGCTGTGATAAAAGCTTGTAACACAAGCTAATTGAAAGGGAAACGAGAGAAAGCAAACATAAAAAGGGTATCCGCATGGGACACCCTTTTTACTTAGCTATTCATCTATACGTGTTATATTTGACTATCTATCATACTCTCTATAGAAGCGATTCATCCTCTAAAGAGTATTCATTATGATGAATTCTGGTGAAGTCTGATAACTTCTTACGTATCACGTCTTGCTTCTTATTTCTGACTGCTTGCTTCTTACTACTTGTTTGTTACTGCTTGTTTCTTATTCCGTCACTTACGACTGTGTACTCTCCCCTACGATCGCCATCAAAAATCCATCATACCCTTTCTCGCCTACCGTTTGAATCGTAGTCACGCTACGCAATCTTGGCTCTGCATGTATCAAATCGTAAAACTGTCTTACTCCGCGTATGCGCGGGTCTGTACTATGTGGATCAACGATCTCGCCTTCGCGCACCACATTATCCGCAAAAATAATCGTACCCGGATGCGAGAATTGCAGTGCCCATTGTAAATACGCAGGATTGTTTGGTTTATCCGCATCGATGAAAATAAAGTCAAATGGTTCTACCTGCTCGTCAGCCAATTGCTGCAATTGATCCAATGCTTCGCCAGTACGCTGCTGGATTTTCTCATATACGCCTGCCTGTTCAAAGTTAATTCGTGCTACAGCCGCATGATGTTCTTCTAGCTCCAATGTGACAACTTGTCCGTTTTCTGGTAAAGCTTGCGCCATCCAGATCGTACTATAACCGCCCAATGTGCCAATCTCCAGTATGCGCTGTGCACCAGACATTGTAATCAATTGTTGCAGCAATGCGCCTTGTGCTGGAGATACATCAATCGGAGGCAAATTCGCTTTCCGGTTACGTTCCAAAATTTGCTCGAACAGCCCATGTTTGAGATGAAGGCGGTCGTTAACATATTGATCTACTTCGTACCATTGTTCTTCTGCTGGATTCATGTTTCGTTTTGTTTGTGTCATTATCGTTCACGCTCCTCTTCATAGTAGGCGACGATAGTAGCTTTTGAATCGATGTTTCTGTTTGTCTCATCTGAGATGACTTTGTTATGGATATCGTCTGCCTCTGCTATAAGCATAAACCTGTTTTTTAGATAAATATAATATATGTTTTTGCCTTATTCATATATAAAAGTTATGATTAAATGAGACTATTCACTATACTTGGAGCATTGAGCCGTACTTAATGGCTGCACAGGTTATGTTCTAGAAAAGGAGAATACGGATGAATCTGCATGCGTTACGTTTATTTTATACGATTGCTACTACCCGCAATGTGACCCGAGCGGCGGAGCAGCTGAACATTAGCCAACCGGCGATCACAGCTCAAGTGAAGAAGCTGGAAAAAGAGCTGGGTATCGTATTGCTGCAACCGGCTGGTCGCGGCATTGCGTTAACGGCGGCTGGAGAGGATATTGCACTAATGGCGGCTCGTTTATTCGCAGTGGAGCAACAGATTGAGCAGTTTTGTGGGAACATTCAGCAAGGACAAGCTGGACAGATTGCGCTGGCTGCCACCTATCTACCAGCACATGTTCTACTGCCGGGCTGGCTGTCTCGCTTCAAACGACAATATGAAAAGGTAGAGCTGACAATTCATACGACCAATTCAGCGGAAGCCTTACAGCTGCTTACTACTGCGCAAGTCGATCTTGCGATATATGGCGGTGTGCCAGAGCGAGCGGATGAATGGGTGGAGATGGAGGAATTGTTTCGAGATGAGCTGTGGTTTGTCGTTGGACCGGAGCATCCGTATGCGAATCAGCATATCTCGCTAGCACAAATGATGCAGGAGCCATTTGTGATGCGTGAGCAGGGTAGCTCGACCCGTGAGCGGCTGCTGTCGCTATGCCGGACGCATAATCTGCCTGCCCCCAGCATTCCGCTGCAATTCAATGGATTGTATGAAGCGATTCAGGCGGTAACGGCTGGATATGGAGCGAACTTTATTTCCTCACTGATTGTACGGGACGAGGTTGCTCGTGGTACTCTTTGCCGCGTGTATGTAGACGGGATTCAGCTGGAAAATACGATCTCGATCTGGACGCGCAAGCATGAGCCGTTATCAGCGGCTGCTCGTCATTTTGTCGATATGATTCGACAGCATCCGTTTCGACGTTGATGATGAGAGTACAACAAAAAGAGGCAAGGGAATCATCCCTTGCCTCTTTGGTTATGCTATTGGATTACGCTGCTTTTTGTTGTTCAGCCAGCTTTTGAGCAACTGGTTTTTTCCATAATCCGAGAATCAGACCAGAAATGACTGCACCAATGACAACGGACAGCATGAACAGCAGAGCATGGTTAGCCAGTGCTGCTACGAAAATACCACCGTGCGGTGCTGGCAGGTTAATGTGCCAGAACTGCGTCAGACCGCCTGCAACAGCAGAACCGATAATACAAGATGTCAGGATGCGCAGCGGATCAGCTGCGGCGAACGGAATCGCTCCTTCGGTAATGAAGGACAGACCCAACACATAGTTGGTCAAACCGGATTTGCGCTCTTGCTCTGTGAATTTGTTACGGAAGAATGTAGTAGCCAGTGCGATTGCCAGTGGTGGCACCATACCGCCTGCCATAACAGCTGCCATCATCGCACCGTTCGTGTTACCGCTCGATGTGAATACGCCGATTGCAAACGCATAGGCTGCTTTGTTGAACGGACCACCCATATCGATGGACATCATGCCACCCAAGATCAGACCGAGAATAACAGCATTTCCTGTACCAAGGTTATTCAGTACGTTAACGAGCCATGTGTTAATACCGCCAAAGATTGGATCAAACAGGTAGTACATAATCGTACCGGTAATGAGTAGACCCAGTACTGGATACAGCAGAATCGGCTTCAGACCGTCAATCGCTTTTGGCAAGCCTTTCAGCAGCTTACGCAGGAAGACGATCACATAACCTGCCAAGAAACCGGCAGCCAGACCACCAAGGAAACCAGCGTTGGAGTTGACCGCCATCAGACCACCGACCATACCCGGCATCAATGCCGGACGATCACCGATACTCATCGCGATAAAACCAGCAAGAATCGGAATCAGGAAGAAGAATGCGCCTTTACCGCCACCGATCGTTTGCAGCAATTGGAACAGTTGGCTGTTTTCACCCGCTGTTTGCTCGATCAGGAACGAGATTGCCAGCAGGATACCACCGCCGACAACGAACGGCAGCATGTGAGAGATACCGTTCATCAGGTCTTTATAAATTTTGCTACCTACGCTTGTTTTTTCTGTTGGACCATCATTGTCTGTGGAAGCTTGACCAGAGCTGCGGAAGATTGGCGCTTCGCCATTCATCGCTTTGCGGATCAGCTCTTCCGGTTTGCGGATACCGTCACTAACTGGACGTTGTAGTACCGGTTTGCCGTCAAAGCGGTCCATATCGACCTTTTTATCGGCAGCTACGATAACGCCGCTAGCACGACGAATTTCGTCAGCGGTCAGCGGATTGCCTGCGCCTTCGGAACCGTTGGTTTCTACGCGAATATTCACGCCCATTTCGCGGGCTTTTTTCAACAGGGAATCTTCAGCCATAAAGGTGTGTGCGATACCTGTCGGACAAGCGGTAACCGCTACGACGAATGGTTCTGCACCTTCGCCGCCAGTCAGAGAAGACGAAGCTTCCTGCTCGCGAGCATTTTCCGTTTGCTGTTCGGCTGCTTTTGCCGCTTTGGCAGCTTGTTTTGCTTCTTCTTTGGCATCGGCTTCCGCTTGCTTGGAATCAAACAGGGCAGCAACTTCGTCCGGTGTCTGTGTTTCCATCAATTGTGCGATGAAATCGCTATCAATGAGCAGCTTGGACAGCGCAGCCAGTGTGCGCAGATGCGTGTTGGCAGCGCCTTCTGGTGCTGCAATCATGAAGAACAGGTGAGCTGGCTCACCATCCAGCGATTCATAGTCTACGCCCGCTTTGCTTTTTGCAAATACAACAGTCGGCTCGTTAACCGCTTTTGTTTTGGCGTGAGGCATGGCGATACCGCCGCCGATTCCTGTGCTGGACTCTCCCTCGCGCTTCAGAATCATTTCTTTAAACAAAATCGGATCATTGATGCGACCACTGCCAGTCAGGCTAGCAATCAGTTCGTCGATTGCCGCTTCTTTGCTGACAGCTTGCAGGTCCATGATCATGACTTCCTTGATCATCAGATCAGTAATTCTCATTGTGTACACTCCCTTAATATATATCACCGGTCGATTCCGTTATACTGCTGCGACGTTCCGGTGTTTGCGTTGACATCCATTACCCACAATACGGCAGATCCTGTCTATCGATTCCATACTTGGTATCGCATTATGCAATTACAGACGTGTAATGCTCACCTGTGGCAGCAGTTCATCAATCTTGGCGCGATCTGCCAGATCATCGGAAAAGGCAGTAGCACTACCAGAAGCAACGCCCGTGCGGAACGCTTCCAAACGATCGCCGTTCAGTACCAGCGTACCAACAAAGCCGCCAATCATAGAGTCGCCAGCACCAACGGAGTTTTTCACTTGTCCTTTTGGCACATTGGCATGATATACCTCATCAGCCGTCACCAGCAGCGCACCTTCGCCTGCCATGGAGATCAGTACATTTTGTGCACCCATATCCAGCAGTTTGCGTCCATGCCCGATCAATTCCTCACGGCTGTTGATCGTTACGTTAAATAGTTCAGCCAGCTCATGATGATTTGGTTTGACCAGCAGTGGTCCATGCTCCAATGCTTCCAGCAAGGCTTTGCCAGTCGTATCGATTACGAACTCCGCACCTTTTTCTTTGCAGACAGCAATTAAACGATCGTAAAAATCCGATCCTAGCGATGGTGGTACACTACCAGATAGTACCAGTACATCACCTGTTTGCAATGCAGACAGCTTGTTCACCAGTTGATCCGCTTCCTCGCTGCTAATGGCTGGACCTAGACCGTTAATCTCGGTTTCTTCGCCGTGTTTCAGCTTCACATTGATGCGGGTATCATCCTGAATAAAGACAAAATCAGTAGCGATATGGTCCTGTTTGAGCTTGTCATCAATATAATGACCAGTAAAGCCGCCCAAGAAACCGATTGCCGTATTTTGCGCACCCAATTGATTCAGAATGCGAGAAACGTTAATGCCTTTACCGCCCGGCAGTTTCAGATCGCGTTTCATGCGATTCAGGTCGCCAAGCTTCAACTCGTCAACTTCCACGATATAATCGATGGAAGGGTTCAATGTCACAGTGTAGATCATGTTTATCCCTCGATTATTTTAGTTTTATTCAAAATGGACGGACGCGAATGCTCCGGTACCACTTCGGTAATCAATACCGCCTCTTGCAGATCGAACAAGCGGGCAAAGGTCACTTCGCCAATCTTGCTGGAATCCGCCAGTATATACGTATGGGCAGCCAGCTCATGGGCACGCCGCTTGATCATCGCTTCTTCGGGATCGGGCGTTGTATAGCCCATCTCAGCATCAATGCCGTTTGCCCCAAGAAAGCAGCGGTCAAACCGGAAGTTATTCAGGTTTTCCAGTGCCATACCGCCGATGATCGCTTTGGTAAGCATTTTCATCATGCCGCCGAGCAAATAACTGCGAATCCGCTTACTGACAAGGGCATCCACATGCGATAATCCATTCGTAACAACAGTAATATCTCTTGCTTCAATATAGGGAATCATTGCCAGCGTCGTCGTTCCTGCATCCAGATAGATACATTCTCCATCCTGAATTTCACGAGCAGCTAAACGGGCGATATGATTTTTTTCTTGAACGTTTGTGAATGTTTTTTCGTCCATACCGGGTTCTTCGCCTTTTTGATGCAGTAGCGTGGCTCCGCCATGGATACGCCTTAACAGGTGGCGCCCTTCCAGGTCAATCAAATCGCGGCGTATCGTGGATTCAGAGGCACCGGACACATCGACCAGTTCCTGTAACTTCACAATTCCGCTAGCCTGTAAGCGCTCTATAATCAGGTTGTAACGTTCCTCTGTAAGCATATTCATTCCCCCAACTGCCTTTTATACTACCACAAACCTGACAAAAAACAATCACTCTCCTTCAAAATAGTTCAAAAAGTTTCAAGGATCGACGATTTTCGTTCACAATTGTTTGTAGGGAATGGATGGGGGAGAAGCCATCCACATTTTATCCTTTTTCTTCCTTTTTTAATTATCGGTGGTTGGCTTGAATTTATTACAGTGTATCGCAGAAAAAATAAAAAAGCCGACGCATACCCTCCTGAATGGATGGTCATATGCGTTGGCTTTTTTCTACCTCGATTCCTGTCCTTCATATTGGAAATAACTAAAATCGGCATAACTTCCTTTGAATTGATACATATCATGCGCAGCAATGCCGACAAAGTTGCCGGTGAAGCCACCGGATAGAAACGATATATGTTCCTCATCATACAGCGCTGTCCATGGTTCATGCTCAGCAATCCGGTAATAAAAACGGGCTATCGTTTCCTTCACCTCAACGGCAAGATGAATCGTAGTCTGTTCTGGTACTACGATCAGATCAGGATATACATAAAATTCATCTGCGGCACAGCGCATCAGTCGAATCCCTTTACCGCCGTCTTCGCGTGTGACGCAGGCATACACATAATTGTCCTCGTTTAGATACAGCAGCAATCCTGCCATTTGCAAATACTGCTGTGGCTCATAATCCAATGCTGTCTCCGCGCGAAAGCTATGATCGCGCTGCCGGATGGCAATCATGTGATGTTTGAATAGACTCTGAATCGACTCGCCGCCATACAAACGCAAATAACCGGCACGTTGCCGAAGTGTGCACCAGTCTTCTTCTGCCAATATGCGCAGTGTGTTCCATTGACGATGCAGTGTCTCTTGATCAAAGGAATCGGTGAAGGTAAAATCGCGGGACGAAGCGAGATTTACCGTAGTCTTCTGATTGATTTCAGCTATCTGGTTGGCTGGATCAGCTTCGAGTTCTTTCTTACGTTTATACTTTATTGTCACCTCTGTTCCAAATCCGCTTGGCGCAGGCACTTCCATCTGTGGCAACTGTCCACCACTGCTCAAACGCAGCCACCCCTGCTCATCCCAATACACCTGCTGAATCGCCGTTTCGCGTCCTAGAATCGCATATTGTCCTTCCAGCGGACGGGTACATAGATGCGCCATATACCATTCTCCCGCAGGCGTCTCTACTAGACTGCCATGCCCGGCACATTGCAGCGGCCACTCTGGATTGCCACTGGATGTCATCATCGGATTGTGCGGGTCTACCTCATACGGACCAGTCAGATTGCGTGAGCGTGCAACGGTAACGGCATGCCCTGTTCCTGTGCCACCTTCGGCGGTGATCAGATAATAATAGCCCTCCCGTTGATAGATATGTGGTGCTTCGGTTTTCTTAAGCGGGGTGCAGTCGAATAGCTTGATCGGTTCGCCAATCAGTTGGCGGGTCGTATGATCATATTCCTGCATCACAATGCCGCTAGATTTGTTGCCCTCGGTGATTCGGTAATCCCAAAGTGCATTGAGCAGCCATTTGCGGCCATCATTGTCATGAAACAGAGACGGATCAAACCCGCTGCTATTCAGATAGATCGGTTCGCTCCACGGACCGTGAATATTGTCCGAGGTGATCAGATAATTATGATCATCCTTGAATGGACGCTTTGTGCTTTTCACATCGGTATACAGTAGATAAAACTGTCCATCCGCATAACTAAGCTGCGGCGCCCAGATGCTTCCATTTTTCGGATTGCCCTGTAGATGTACCTGATCCGTCAAAATATCTGTGCAATACTGCCAATCCACCAGATTGTGCGACTCGTACACGCGCACACCGGGCAGCCATTCAAACGACGATACCGCGATATAATACACATCCTCTACCCTCACAATACAGGGATCGGGATTGAAGCCGCGTAATACTGGATTGCGGATCACCACGCCGCTGGTTCGTGTATTAGAGGAATCGCCACTATTTACAATGGACACGAATATTCTCCTCTCCGTTCCAAAAGCATTCACCGTCAAACACAATCTCCTTACGCCAATCCTCATCTTCGCCGACCTCACAGACTGCCCAGCTGACTCGGCTGGAGCGCCATAGTGCTGCATTCTTACGATGATATTCGCGGTAGTCGACTGTCTGTTCATTGTCGGGGTCATCCCAGTTATCCCAGCCTGCCGGATGAATGTGCTCGCCAAGAGAGCACTCCACCCAGACGGTTTTGGCATATTCACGCCACGGTCTACCTAGATATACCGGCGCAATCTCCTGATCGCCGGTCACATAACAGCGGTGGAACACATAGCCATACGGCTGTCCTTTTGGCGTGGACGCTGCCGTAATGTAGGTAGAATGATTGTTATAGTGACGCAGACTATGAATCTGGCACTGGTCAAAATAAGCTGCTGCACCGCCAAATATAAAATCAATCGTGCCTTCAATATAACAATGCTCATACAACTGACGATACTGTGCATGTTGCTGTATCAGTTCGATGCCGCCAAATAACGCCCGTTCCTTCGGCTTGGGCGGCAGGGGTCCTGTAAACAGCGTATCCTGATGCGCGCGCAGCGTGCAACGACGGAACACAGAACGGTCACAGTGAGCATATAGTGCCACTGCCTGACCGATTTCCTCCCCCTGCCCTGCTGTATTGCTGATGATCAGATTATCGAGCAGCAGATCATGACCACCGAGAAAGACTGTCGCAGTCGCAAAGGTTCCAATCTCTTCCCCGTGTTCATTCTGCTGGCGCGCGTGCCGATTCATCGTAATCTCCACACGACCTAGACCATAAATATGCAGACGCGAGCGGCGAATGATGACCGCTTCCTCATATGTACCTTCCAAAATAAACAGCGTATCTACCTCATGATCTCCATGTCGTTCCAGTGCATCGACTGCCTGCTGGATCGTTGAATAATCACAAAAGGAATCTTTCCCTACCGTGCATTGCATATGCCCTCTCTCCTTTGCTGTTATTACTATGAAGACAGAAACGCCCGACAAGGAAATCACTGCCGGGCGCGGGTTGCCATTCATCCATGTATAAGACAAGCATCCAGAGACGTCCTATCATCCCAGATGCCGTTTCAAAAAAGGCTGCCAAGCGGCACGCATCTCCATCGTCTCCATATGACCACCGCTGCCGATCATAGGCTGCCAATGCTCTGGATAACCGGCTCTGACATACGCAGCTTGCAACCCTTTATCCAATAGCTGTACGCCTTCCAGCGGACAGAGACGGTCGTTTTTACCAACCAGACTCATACGTGGACGCGGAGCGATACGCTGCTGAATATCCAGTGTGGAATAGTGCTTGAGCAGACCCGGCACATACGAATAAAAGCCATGATGATCCAATCCACGCTTGGCAATCAGTGTCTGCGCATCCACCTGTGCGCTAATGTCTACAATCACATCAATACGCTCATCCAGCGCAGCCAGCCACCATGCCATTAGCCCGCCCATCGACATACCAATTGTGCCAATCCTACTGGTATCAATCTCCTCGCGTGTGCACATATAATCAAGCAAGCGCATATTGTCATACAGCATCATGCCCCATAGCACCTTACCCTGCCAGAGCATTTCTTTTACCGTTTCACTCTCGCTCTTCCCGCCGCGCTCATTGAAGCACCACATATCAATACAGGCAACCGCATAGCCCATGCCGGTCAGCACGGAAGCAAAGGACGTCTGCTGCAAATACGGACTGCTGCGGATCAATTCTCGGCGACCATTGGTATAATCACCGCCATGCGAATGGTTGAAGATTACAAGTGGAAATGGTCCTTTCCCCTCAGCGGGCAGCGCTACATAAGCAGGGACCTTTTCCAATCCATTCAATTCCAGCAGCAGCGTATCTAGTCGATACCCATCGTGTATACGATGCTCTAGAGACTGCGCAGTTATCGGTGTTGGCTCTGGCAGATCACCAAGCAGCTTGACCAGCTGATCCTCCTTGTGCATCATCAGACTCCTTTCCTGCTTCGTATCATGCTGTCCTCTATTCATTCCGACGAATATCTGAATCCATACCATCGACAAAACAGATACGGATTCATCTGTCGTCACAAGTAACCTATGTGTTGTTAATCGGCAATGCTCAGCCTTGAGAATCGGCAGTCACCTCTGTTGTCACTCGCTCCACCAGTTGTTCCGTCTTGGCTGTATTGCGGGAGCGACAGTCGATGATCTCTACCTCGTCGCCATTTTCGATATAAAAGGCGGGACCTTCATGATTCTCAATCGTTACCCGATTAAAGCGAATATCCCGCACATTGCCCAGATAAAAGCCGCGGTTGTTCATGTCCTCAATGCCCGCCATCATCGCTGGACGACCCGGAATCGCATTCTCCGCCATAGAGATATCAATATCAGAAAAGGTTACTTCGGATACATACTGTTCTGCCAATCCATATAGGAATCCAGCCGCCGCATGCACCTGACGCGCAGTAATATTGGCAAAATGAATCCGACGGAAGCGCGGTGTCTCTATCGTGATCGGGTACGGATTCTTATCCCAGACATATTTATCCTTGCCACGCGGTCCGCAAAAGTAATACAAATTCATAATGAATGGACAGATGACGTCCTCCATTACAATATTACTAATGCGAATATCCTCTACCGTGCCGCCGCGTCCACGCCGTGATTTCAAGCGGATTCCGCGATCCGTCTGCTTGAAAATGCAGTTGCTGATCGTTACATTACGAATATCCCCGCTCATCTCGCTACCGATAACCACACCGCCATGACCGTGCAGCATTGTACAATTGGTAACTGTAATATTTTCACACGGGACGCGATCAGGCGTATCCTCGGTACCCGATTTGATCGTAATGCAGTCATCGCCCACATCAATATGGCAATTGCTAATATGCACATTGGTGCAGGATTCGGGATTGATGCCATCCGTGTTGGGCGAATCTGCTGGATTGAGGATGGATATATTGTCTACTGTCACATTCGTACAACAGATCGGATTCACCGTCCAGCTAGGCGAATTGCGTAGCTGGACATCACGAATCGTAATCCGACTACAATGGTCAAAGCTGATCAGCTTGGGACGTGGATAGTCCAGCTTCTCCGGTTCATCGCGAAATACATCCCACCATGTCTGTCCATTGCCCTCAATCATGCCGCTACCGGTAATGGAAACATTGGTCAGCTGTTCTCCATAAATGCACGACGCATGCACGAGCCGTTCTGCACCTTCCCAACGCGATGAGACAGCTGGATAATCCGCCGGATCGGTGCTGAATGACAGCACCGCCCCCGGACTCAGATGTAGTTCAATATGACTTTGCATGAGTATAGCTCCCGTACGATACGTACCTGCTGGAATATGAACAGTGCCACCACCTGCACGTGCCGCCGCGTCTATTGCGGACGAGATAGCGGCTGTTGACCATTGATCCGTATTGCGTGCTGCGCCATAATCGTCGATGTTGTACACGGTCATGTGCGTTGCTCCTTTGCTTCTGAAATCGACGATACCGAATCCCGTTGTATATCCGATGTCGATGAACGCTCCTGACTCAGATGCTCGTATTCGGCACATGCTTGTAGAAATGCACCCAATCCCTTCTGGTCATTCGTCACAATCGGCTCGCTAATATAATAGGCAAAGGTGCCATCCCGTTGATCGGCGCCGCCCAGCCCGGCAACCTGACAGTTTTTGTTGTAGTTAATCCAGCCTTCCTTCGTTTCCAGTACAAATTCAGAGATCATGCCAGCGTATGCCCAGTCGGCGGTTTTCAACCATTCTGGCTCTAGTACACCAAGACGAATGCCTTTGCTGATCGCATAGACGAACATCGCCGTTGCAGATGCTTCCAAATAATTACCCTTGCGTTTGCCTTGATCCAGCACCTGATACCAGACGCCCGTTTCTTCATCCTGATACTGCCGAATCGCAGTGAGCGTATCGTTTAACATGCGTTCCAATTCCTCATAATGCGCATGCTCCACAGGCAGAATCTCCAGTACATCCACCAGCGCCATCACGAACCAGCCGAGCGAACGTCCCCAGAAATTCTCTGACAATCCAGTATCCGCATTACACCAAGGCTGCTGCCGCTTCTCGTCCCATGCGTGATACAACAGACCGGTTTGTGAATCCTTAGTATGACGCTCACACAGAATAAACTGCTTGGTCACATCATCCACATCGGCGGCATCGCCATAGGTCAGCGCATATTCCAGATAAAAAGGCGAACCCATATATAAGCCATCCAGCCAGATTTGATATGGATAAATCTGCTTGTGCCAGAATGCGCCTTCCGATGTACGTGGATGGGATTGCAGCTGCTGCCGTAGCAAATCGGCGGCTTTGCGGTACTTCTCTTCTCCCGTTTTGTTATGCAGCATAAAGAGCAGCTTTCCGTTATTGATATGGTCGATATTATATTCATCCACTGCGTATCCGCGAATACTGCCATCTTCCTGTACAAAATAATCCATATTATGGCGAATATAATCCACATACACCGGATCACCCGTTTGTTGCCACAATAGCTGAAATCCTTTCAAA
Organism: Paenibacillus sp. JQZ6Y-1; assembly: GCF_040719145.1. Taxonomy (NCBI): domain Bacteria; kingdom Bacillati; phylum Bacillota; class Bacilli; order Caryophanales; family Paenibacillaceae; genus Paenibacillus; species Paenibacillus kandeliae. The sequence goes on along the minus strand of NZ_JBFDUZ010000001.1, from coordinate 903,148 downwards.
ATTACCCCGTAATCATATGACCACTTGCCATGATGCACCCGATCCTCGTGCAGATAAGGCTGGCGCTCCATAATCGACTTTGCCGTTCGTATCGCCCATTGTGATTGCTGATCCCAATTGTTCATATTCAGCCTCCTCCAAACAGTGATGGATTGCTATGATTTGTCGACCTGCTGATACGCAGCTTCATATTCCGTAATGATGCTGCTACCGCCGGAGTTTTTCCAATTTTCGACCGCTTGATTGAAGCCGTCGCGATCAATTTCGCCCAAAATGTATTTGTATGTGGCATCGGTAATGATCTTTTGCAGTTCCGATCCTTGCGTATTGTACGTTTCCGAATCAAGTGCATATGCCGGATTGAGCACAGCATAGTCGGCATTTTCCTTGATCAGCTTATCCGCTTCCTGCTTGAGTGGATCAGCGTCGTGGATTTGATAGCCGCTTTCCTTCGGACGACTTGCTGCAAATGGCTGCACCTCTTGCTGCCACAGATCGGTATTGGTAATCGTCGCAGCATCCTTGTCATCTACGGTATAATGTGTGCCTTTGATACCGTAGGTCATCAGCGCGTATGAATCCTCATCCAGCAGATCGTTTACGAATTGCAAAATGCGTTTTAGCTGTGCTTCATCCTTCACTTCGGTACGAGGGAATGCCAGTAAGCCGCCGATGCCGTTGTTGGCTGCCCAGATTGCCCGATCCTTTTCATTACCAGTCGATGTGATGTCGTTGACCATGACCAGCTCCATATTGTCCTGCAAGCCTTTTGCCATGTTGAGTAGATTTTTGCTATCGAACAGAGCGCCGACATAAATGCCTGCTTTTCCCTGCGCAAACTTTTGCTGCTGATCCGTTTTGGCGGTTACAGCAAAATCCTTATTGATATAGCCGTTGTCATACAGTTCCTTCATATAATCCATTGTCTTCATATAACCGTCAGTCATAAATTCTGGCGTCATCTTGCCGTCGGAGCTGACCTGCCAGTTGTTCGGCGTGCCAAAGTAGGAGCCAAGCGTTTTGAATGCACCGTAGATCAGATCGTTACGATCCACAAAGCCAGTCGTATCGTTTTGACCGTTACCGTCTGGGTCCTTTTCTGTAAATGCCTTGGCAACTTCCATCAGTTCATCCGTCGTCTTCGGCACTTTCAAGCCGAGCTTATCGAGCCAATCCTTGCGAATGGTGACACCATTCCGCGCTAGATCCTTTTGAAAAGGAATGCCGTATAGCTTGCCACCGATCGATGCGGATTTGATCGTTTCCGGTGAGATCTTCGCCAGATTCGGGAACTCCTTCAAATACGGCTCTACATCCCAGAACAGACCGGATTTGAGCGAGTTGCGCACTGACGAATTGTCCAGCATCGTCAGTGTTACAATATCCGCCAATGAGTCGGAGGCAAGCGCAGTGTTGATGCGCTCCTCCTTGGACGCGTCTGGAATCCATGAGAAGGTAATATCCGAATTGGTCTTCTCCTCCAGCTTGTCCAGTATCGTATCCGTTGGTGGGGAAGCCGTATGCAAAATGTTGAGCCAGCTAATATCCACTTTGGAATTAGCATCGTATTCGCCGGAAGAGCTGCTTTGACCACCACAGGCAGTCAACAGGAACGCACTACTGATTACGATTGCAGCTGCTTTTTTGATAACATGCTGTGAAGCTTTTTTCATAACTCTGCTCCTTTCTTGATCTCAGCTTTATTTACTCTGCACTGCTTTGTAAGCGGCTTCATATTCTTCCGTGATTTTAGTGCCGCCTGCGTCCTTCCAGCTTTGTACTGCTTGCTTAAAGCCTGCCTCGTCGATCTCACCCATAATGTAGCGGAACGTCGCATCGGTGATCACCTTTTGCAGCTCGGTTCCCTGCTCATTATTCGTTTGCGAATCGAGCGGTACGGTTGGATCAAGCACAGCGTATTTGTCATTTTCCTGAATGAGCTCATTCGCCATCTCTTTGCGCGGATTGGAATCCTTGAGCTTATAGGTAACCTCGCTTGGACGAGATGCGGCAAATGGCTGCACATCAGCTTGCCATTTATCCTGATTGATAATCTTAAATGCACCGTCTGCATCAATCTCATAATGCTCGCCTTCAATACCACCGGTCATATACATGAACGCTTCCTTATCCAGCAAATCATTCACAAATTGCAGCAGTCGCTTCAGCTCAGCCTCGGACTTTACCTCGGATTTGGGAAAAGCGAGTAATCCGCCGACACCGCTGCCTTCGGACCAGATATGGTACTGTCCATCACCATTGGAGATTTTGTTGACTGGCACGAGCTCCATGCCCTTCTGCAAACCTTGTGACATATTTTCCAAACTGGCAATGTCAACCATACCGGTATAAATGCCTGTGCGTCCTTGTGCAAATTGCTGCTGCTGATCCGTCTTCGCAGTAACCGCAAAGTCGCGGGTCAGGTAGCCATTTTCATACAGCTTGCGCGAATAGTTGAGCGTGTCCATATATTGCGGTGTGTCGAACTCCGGTGTGAACTTGCCGCTCTCATCCACTGCCCAGCCGTTTGGCGTACCAAAGTATGAGCTAAGCGTCTTGAAGCTGCTATACCGCAGATCGGAGCGATCACCGAAGCCAACGGTATCATTTTTGCCGTTGCCATCTGGATCATCCTCGGTAAAGGCACGCGCCACGTTGTACAGTTCATCCAGCGTTGTCGGTACCTTTAGCCCAAGCTTATCCAGCCAGTCCTTGCGTAGAATTAGACCGGAGCGAGCCAGATTTTTTTGAAAAGGAACACCGTACAGATGCCCTTCAATCGAAGCAGCCTCACGCACATTTTGCGGAATCTTTTTCAGATTGTCGTAGCTGTCGAGATACGGACCGACATCCCAGAACAGACCCGATTTGAGCGAGTTGCGCACTGTGGAATTGGTCATCATCGTAATCGTCACCATATCCGCCAGCTGACCGGAAGCGAGTGCAGTTGTAATACGTTCTTCCTTGGACGCATCCGGTACCCAGCTAAAATTGATCTCCGAATTGGTGTACTGCTCCAGCTTGCTCTTGACCACATCGGTCGGCGGCGAAGCAGTGTGCAAAATATTCAGCCATGTAAAATTCAGCTTGGCATTCGGATCATACGTTTGATTCGCTTCCGCCTCACTACCATTGCCACACCCTGACAATACCGTCGTTAATGCCAATGCCGCTGCCAATACCAGACCCGCTTTTCTTTTCATCCCTATATCCCCCATGATTCAGAATGGATAACACACTTCTGTCTGCGCTGTACACCGATATGCCTGTTAATACACACCATCCTCGCCAAACTTTTTGGCTAGACGATTTGCCAGCATAATTAGAATTAGACCGACCAAGCCTTTGAACAAGCCAACTGCGGTACTGAAGCTAAGCTGTCCATTTTTCAAACCAGCGGTATAAATGTAAGTATCAAAAATCTCCGCCACTTCGCGGTTGAGCGAATTAAGCAGCAAATACATATGTTCAAAGCCCAGATCGAGCGTGCTACCGATCTTCAGAATCAGCAAGGTGATGATTACTGGACGAATTGCTGGCAGCGTGACATGCCATGTTTTGCGCCAGCGGGACGCACCATCCATCTCAGCCGCTTCGTACAGCTGCGTATCCACTACTGTAATCGCTGCTAGATAAATGATCGTCGACCAGCCCAACTCTTTCCAAATAATCTGTGCCATATACATCGTACGCAGCCATTCCGGCGATGTGAGGAAGCTGACCTTTGGTAATCCAATCGATGCCAACATCTCATTGATCACTCCGCCATCTACATTCAGGAACACATATGTGATGGAAACGATAATGACCCAAGACATAAAATGCGGAATGTAAATAATCGTCTGAATTGCATTTTTGAAATAACGGTGTCTCACCTCATTGAGCATCAATGCCAAAATGATCGGTAATGGAAAAAAGATCACTATATTTAGCGCGAACAAAATGAGCGTATTGCTTAATAACATAAAAAAGGTAGGTTCTGTAAACAGCCGAACAAAATGCTTCATGCCTACCCACGGACTACCTGAGATGCCGAGATATGGCTGGTAATCCTGAAAGGAAATAATCAGCCCGCCCATCGGCAAATACTTAAAAATAACAAAATAAATAAAGCCCGGCAAAATCATTAGATACAAAAATTTGTTACGCATAATGCCGTAGCCGCCTTTTTTCTTAACGGCTTTTTTCTCCTGTTCCAATTCCAGTGCCGCAGCATCGGACATCTTCATTCCATTGGATATCTTCACCGGATGCCAGCCTCCTCTATGCAATCTCGCTTACGTGTTCCAGATTAAAGGAGAGTCTGCATTCCGTATATAATCATCTCGTGATAACGCTTGCAAAACGTTGGTATATCGCCATTTCCAAATATGTCACCTCAACTGGTGATTATGTTGTGAGGTAATGATTATCCTGCTTACGACGACGAATACGCCCATCATCTGGGGAGCGGATTATATACGGAACACCCTCGGCTTGGTACAGTAAATGTATACACGAGGATGAAGGAGGTTCCTGTTTATGGAACAAACATTGCGGAAAGACACTTCACTTGGAGGCAAGCTATTCACCATTATCAATCATACTTTATTGATTCTGATCGCGCTCGCCTGTTTGCTGCCGTTCGTCAACGTCATTGCCAGCTCGTTCGCTTCGACCCAAGAGGTGGTATCCAAACGCTTCATTTTATTTCCGACGACCTTTTCATTAGATGCTTACCGTTATATTCTGTCCACGCCAACGATCTTTAAAGGATTGGGCGTGTCTATCGGCACAACACTGGTCGGTACGCTGGTCAGTATGGCGTTAACCGCCTTCATGGCATATGCCCTGTCCCGCCGTTATCTCGCTGGACGTAATGCCATTAACTTTATCGTCGTGTTCTCCATGCTGTTCAGTGGCGGTATGATCCCAACGTTTCTGATTGTAAAAAGCGTGGGTCTGATCGACTCGTACTGGTCGATGATTCTGCCAGTAGCGATCAACGCCTTCAACCTGATCATCATGCGCAACTTTTTCCAAGCACTGCCGGACAGTTTGGAAGAATCGGCAAAGATCGACGGGTGTAATGACTTTGGTGTGTTTTTCAAAATCATGCTGCCGCTCGCATTGCCTTCGATTGCTACGATCTCGTTGTTCTATGCGGTGACGTATTGGAACACGTATATGAATGCGATTCTATACTTGAACGATTCGGGCAAATGGCCGATTCAGGTATTGCTGCGTCAGATTGTTATCGTTTCGAGCGGAATGCAGGCGGAAGGCAGCTCGGTTGATGTGATTCCTCCGGCGCAGACGATTAAGATGGCGGTTATTGTTGTGGCGACGGTGCCGATGTTGATTGCTTATCCATTTGTGCAGAAGCATTTTACGAAAGGTGCTTTGTTGGGTGCGGTTAAGGGGTGAATCGACTTTTCGTGCTGAATGATTGGTGTTGGAGGGAAAGCGCTGCGGGAAGAGATAAGGGAACGGGACTCCGGTGGAGCCGCGGGAATCTTTTGGATTAGGAAAGAATGAAGATTCCCGCCCCTCCAAAGTCGCCCTTTTCCCTTATTCTCTTCCCTCCGCTCCGTGCGTCTTATCCCCCTGCTAAGTAGGCAGACGACAATCTCTAAGACCTTGTTCTTCTTACGAACTTTGAACCGCTTCTTGTCATCTTAAAATCTTGATCCTTTGAATCATTCGTTGAAGACATATAGCATAGTTGGAGACACATACCATAATGGAATACTTACATCATTATAAAATCTTCAAAAATCCGCTTATGCTCTCTCTATTAAGGGACTTGTCTGCTAGGTGTCCATAATCGCTCTCGCTCTATTTGCTGAGGAGCATTTGCATTTAGAACGTGCGAAGAACTATCGCGACTTAGGATAATTAGGATATTCATTTGCCAAAATCGACACTCGAAATTCTATTCATAACGTTCATCACGCAATCCATAATAGTGAATGAGCTACCTTACTTCTTGCATTTTAATTTCGCGATACCGATTCGTTTCGGAATTGCGCAACTACTTTTCCTCCTTCTCCAAACGGATGAGAGGTGCATGGAGCGGAGGAAAGGGAATGAGGGAAAAGGACGACTTACCGTGTTTGCGATGTTCAAACACGGGGTTCAATCAAAAGTGATTTTTGCGGAAGCAAAATATCTTACCTCTTTGGAGGGGCAAGAATCTACCATTACTCCTAATCCGTAGATTCTCGCCCCTCCACCGGAGTCCGTTCCCTTATCTCTTTCCGAAGCGGCTGATGACACGCATCCTACGTCATTTGACGCATCTTGCGGTAGGTTCCCGGTGTCACCTGTTCTTTTTTGCGGAACGAGCGGATGAAGTTTTGGGGATTATGGTATTGCAAACGCTCGGCGATTTCTTTGATGGTTTGATCGGTTTCGGTGAGCCACTTTTTCGCCATGTCCAGACGGTAGCTCATCAGGTAGTCGCTGAAGGTGGTACCATATTCTTTTTTGAAAATGCTGCTCAGATAGTTCGGGTTATAGTGCAAGCGGTCGCCGATCATTTCGAGTGACAGCTCGCGGTCGTATTCGCGGCGTACAATGTCGGCAATGGTTTCGGACAGGCAGCGGAATTGCTCGTTGGTTTTTTCCTTCATGCTGCGTACCATAGGGAAAATTACCTGTTCGACGAGAATACGCTCGATTTCTTCTGGATTGCGGATGCTGAGCAGACGGTGATACAATGCCTGATTACCGCTTGTCATCAGCACTTCCAATCCAAGCAGCTGTTCCAGCTGGATTAGGTTGTTCACAAGCCGCACGAGCATAACTTCAAGGTCCATGGTATTGCGGCTTTTTTTCATGAATTCCGCCATTAGCGGGTACAAGGTAGCGGATACCTGTTCTTCATCGCCGAGACGTATCGCATCGAATAAACGGGATTCCCATTCGGTCGGATAATGCAGCAATACAGGACCGGAGACAACGTTAGAAATATCTTCGTAAAAGATAATCGACTCCTTACCCAGATTGAGCCGCTGATGTAGCGCCTGTTTGCTCATTTCACACGCTTCTTTACTACACAGCAGGCTATCATACGAACGACTAATGCCAACGCTGATTGACAGCTTGAGATAGTCGCGTACGCTTCGTACCATGAGCTTGGCGTAGGATAGTAGCTCACGGCGCATATCCTGCTCATTCTCGTTAGCAAAGGTTAATATTGTCGCCTGTGTATCATCGTTTAGAATAATCGGCAGCAGCCTTTGCTGTGCTGGAATTAATTCTTCGGCGATTTTGTTGATGGCGAGCATCAGCACATCACGGTCGGCAGTGCTTCGTTTACCGATATTGTCGAGCTGTACAAGCATGACGACATATGTTTTGCCATCCAGCCCGGTGTAACCCAATCGTTCCAACTGACCACCTAGTTCATCGGCTTTGATCCGATTGCGAAACAGATTGAGCACGAGCTGGGTTTCCAGTTGAGGCTGCTCTGCCTGAATCAACGTTTCGAGACTTTGCTTTTCAGTCAAAATATGATTGATCGACGACAGAATCCAATCAATTTCATTGCCAGCATGCACCTGACCAGTCGTCGGGAGACTATGGCGGATACGCTGAATCGGTTTGGTAAAATACAATGCAATCCCATATGCGACCACACTGATCAATCCAATGAGCACCAGTTCAATCGCAATCAGACCATAACGTGTCGTTTGCAACGCACCAGCGATTTCTTTGGGATCAAGTACTGTGAAATACATCCAATTATTGTACGTAGACTTAGCATAGATCAATTGCACACGTGAACGGTCCGCCGAATGCAAAGTCAGCATCCCCGTGCTCTGATCGGCTCCAATCAAATCGGGCAACTGCTTCACCTGTGTATTGGCAAAAATATTCTCATTTCCACCTGTGTCATACATCAGATCGCCCTGTCGATTCAAAATAAAGACTGGCGAATCATCCTCTGTATGCAGTGTTCGATCTAGCGTTTGACTGGAAATGTCCGACAACGCAATCGCTTGCTTGCGTGTGGAGAATACAGGTAATGTATTGACAAAGCGAATCCCTGCATCCGTTTTGATCCAAAACAACCCTTGTTCTTGCCCTTCAATATATTGCTTGTACAGCTGCTGCTGTTGGGCGTTGGTCAAGTGCGTGAGTCGTCCATTGGCGATTTTCCAATTCTGCGCCAAACTGATCAACGAATATTGTGCACCATCCAGTCCCATGGTAGCGATATAATTGAGCTGTGTATTCACATCACGATAAGCAATAAAATCGCGCTCTGTAATCGGATTCTTCACCACATCACTGAACGAACTGGTTGTGCTATATGTATTGAAAGCGTATTCAATATTGCGTATTTTTTGCTCCAAATTGTTACGCATTTGCATCATATACGTTTGTTTGCTCGCAGCGATGCTATCGGTCACTGAGCGCACAGTACTGAAATAAATATAGATGCCAAAGCTAATGGACAGCCCAATGCCCAATACCAGAATTGGAATAAATATTTTGTAAAACATCGTTCCTCTTTTCATCATATTCCCCCATCGATTCTGTGATCTTGCGGATCTTGTATGGATGTGAATCTTTGTATGAATGTGGACAATGTTTATTATACCCTTTTCATAATATGGATGGTAAGGGGCTAATTAACAAAATTTTGATATTGAAGTGAGTAGGAAGTAGTATCTTCTTGCGTGGCGCAATGCGAAGGTTCGGATGAACAATTTGAAGATTGAGATGAACGATTTCCTTTTGGTTTTTTACATAATGTTAGGAAAGGATGAGATTGGGATGGTTTGGTTGCGGGTTATGAGTGAAGGTGTTAAGGGGTCTACGATGGGTAGATTGGCTTTGCAAGGCGTTGATCAAGGGATTGAGGTTGTAAATACCGAGATTGATACGATTCGGGTTTGGGATGGGGATCGTGAGGAGTTTGTTGATCGTGCGTTCGTAGCTGGTGAGGATGAGCCATTGGGTCGACTGGTATTGTATTCGGTCGGGGATGATGTGGCGCGGGGGTGTGTGGTTGTTTTGCCGGGTGGTGGGTATCATCATCGGGCAGACCATGAAGGGGAAGCAGTGGCAAAATGGTTGAATAAGATGGGCATTCATGCGGCGGTGCTGCATTATCGAACAGTATCGGATACCGATCATAGCAGTCGTCCTGATGATCAAGCAAAGATTGACCCCGGATTGATTGTAGCACAGGTGGAAGCGGCTTTGCGGGTGGTACAGCGACATGGATTGATAGCACATTGGAATATACTGCCGGAGCGTGTTGGGCTGATTGGATTTTCTGCGGGTGGTCATTTGGCAGCATTGGCTGCGACAACGGGACGTGTGAAGCCGGATGTGTTGTTGCTAGCTTATCCGGTGATTACGCTGGAGCATACTTATACGCATGAAGGGAGTCGACAGCAATTGTTGGGGGCTTCCCCTTCTGGACAACAGATTGCTCAATATTCAGCAGAGCAGCGTGTCGACGCACATACACCGCCAACCTTTATATGGAGTAGTGCAGATGATGCGTCAGTGCCGGTACAGAATAGTCTGCTGTTTGCACAAGCGCTTGCTGCGGAAGGAATTGAGTATGAATTACATGTATTTGAGCATGGTCGGCATGGATTGGGACTTGCAGAGCAGCATCCATATTGCGGCACATGGACGATGCTTGCGGAGCATTGGTTATCTCGGCATGGGTATGGACAGCCTGTAGATAGCTTGGAGGTAACCGCTGGGAAAATAAGTACTCCTCTCTCCCCTGTTACCACGACCAATGAGGCGATTCGACTGTATATTGCTGGCGATTCGACGGCAGCTGCCAAAAGCGGAATCGAAAAGCCGATGAGCGGCTGGGGCGAATTTCTCGGTGATCATTTTCAGAAGCAGGTGCAGGTAGAGAATTGCGCGATCAATGGACGTAGCACACGCTCCTTCATCACCGACGGGCGACTGGATTATATTGCGCGTCAGCTTCAGGCGGGCGACTATCTTGTGATCCAATTTGGACATAATGATGGCAAAATTGATGATCCGACGAGATACACCGATCCAGATACGGACTATCCGGCATTTTTGCGGCGTTATATTGACACTGCACGGAATCAAGGGGCGATTCCGGTCTTGTTAACTTCGGTCAGCCGCCGCCTCTTTCTAGAGAATGGTCAACCTGATCCGTTAGCATTGGAGCGGTATCCAGAGATGATGCGCCGTGTGGCTGACGATACGAACACGCCACTATTGGATCTATTCACTGCCAGTCAGCAGTTATATCGGCAGCTTGGCGAGGAGGGCTCCAAAGCATTATTTTTACACTTGTCGCCGGAACAGCATCCGAATTATCCACAAGGCGTGGAGGACAATACCCACTTCTCTGTATACGGTGCACAGCGCATCGCGGCATTGGTGATTGCTGCCATCATAGCGCATCCAAAGTTGAAACAGCTGGCGCAGTGGGTGCGATAATAAGCGACATTTGTATATTCCTTATCCAGTAATCATAAAAACAGGCGCATTCTTCGCATGATTTACACGAAGAATGCGCCTATTAGTGATCGAAGAAGATTCATCATATCGAGTGACAGAGGAACCATTTGGCTCGGTCGCTCCATGCTACGTCGTCCAAGATCGCTTTTTATACATTCATGGACTAGATCGTCTAGGCATACTGTGCAATAAACACATTTACTCCATTAGCCCGTAACTACTTTTGGCCAACGTCCAACAAACTCAGGCTCATTGTAAGCAAGGAAACTGCTTAGGATATGCTCTTTATCATCCAAAAACAGCTGATCCGCCACAGCGGTAACGAGTTTGGGTACTGCATTTTTTGTACCGGAGATAGCCGATGCCGATAGTCCACAGCTGGCAAGAGCGGAATAGTTAAATACAAACAATCCGTGCAGCAACTTCTCCCCCTGCTCATCTCGACTTTGAAAAGCAAAGCCGGAGCTAAGATACGGATGCGCATCCAGCAGAGCATTCGCAACCTCTGGCGGCGCTTCATATCGGTCATTCCAACGGGCAATATGTCCGGCAACGAGCTTCAACTCTGGACGCAACGCTGGATCGCTGAGCAAGCCTGTACTTACAATCAGGAAGTCAAAATAAAACTCTCCGTGCGGTGTTGTGACAAGCGCACCCTCTCCCTGCGGCTGCACATCCAGCCACGGCGAATCCAGATGTAGCCGGAATCCGTCCCATGCCGCCGCCCGTTCAAAGGTATCATTCGTCGGCGGCTGATTGAATTTGAAAAAATGCGAGATCGTTGCGTATTTCTCCCCATCAGACAGAGCATGAAATCGCTCGATCATGCCCGATACTTCCATTTGCCGAATCGGATTGACGCTTGGCAGTACTTTGCGCCGTACGAATACGTGTGCTTCGCACACGCCTTCAGTCAGCGCATGATTGGCATTATCAAATGCCGATGCACCGCCGCCCAGCACAGCGACCTTTTTCCCTTTTAGCTGGTCAAAATCAATTGGCTTGGACGTATGAGCATACAGATGCTCCGGCAGCCGCTCACTGATCATCGGCGGTACATGCCATTCGCCACCTCCCTGAATGCCAGTAGCGAGTACAACTTTTCGTGCCAATATCGTTTGCGACGGTGCGCCATGACCATCCAAATGCAGACGATGAATCCCTTGCTCCAGCGGCTCAATCAGCTTCAACTGCACATCATTCATCACAGGTAAATTCAATATGCGACGATACCAGCGCAGATAATTCATCCAGTCACCACGTGGAATTTTGTCTACCTGCTCCCAGCCATCCGGTCCGGTCTGTGCTTCCCACCAAGAACGGAACGTTAGCGAGGGAATGCCAAGATCCACAGAGGTTAGATGCTTGGGCGTACGCAGCGTTACCATACGCGCATACGTTTCCCACGGCCCTTCTGTCCCTTCTGGGTTCTCGTCCAATACGACGATATTAGAAATACGTTCGCGTAGCAATCCGAATGCTGCCGCCAGTCCACTTTGTCCACCACCAATCACCACTACATCGTATACATGCCCTTCAGGATGCTCGGTTGGACGAACCCAGTCTGCACCTCCGTAAGCTAGATACGCTAGATCTTGTTTTACACGCTCATTCAATGCTTCCAGACTCATATTCCTCATACCTTTCGCCAGCGTCTATTTGGTATTGCCACTGTACACTGTGTCATACTGTCTCACATTGCTATTCACTTAGCGCTACAATCATCGCTTCGATTCTTGAGGGCAGTTTTTGTTTGATTCAACGGATAGATCCAACCTTCATCCTCTGCCATGTCAGTTCTGATTGAGTACATCTATCCAGTTTCTAATGACTTGAATGTATTTTATTATACTGAGTAATCTCTATTTTTCGATAGTACATGTTAATTTAATTGTCATAAAACCTAAATTAAAAATGATCATTTGTTGATAATAACTAACACGATATGTTGTTTCGCTTCAAATTTAAAGCAAATAATTAATAATCCCTACTTTTTCTTTTATTTTCTATATCAAAAATGGCATATCTTTTTCTGACATTCCTTTTTCCGCCGCTCTTTGTTGAGCTTTATGTAAGAAAACTTATCCATCAGGCTTGCCAACTTCGCTTGTTTCTACTAAAATAGGTCTAATTTAAATCGTCTAGCTTTCGTATAACCCCGATAATATGGGCCGGGGGTCTCTACCAGGAACCGTAAACTCCTGATTACGAAAAATGCTGTCATGCATTTTTTGTGATCGGGATTTTTGTATTCTGTTTTGGTTGGGCCTATGGCTATCCTCTTTAGTCAGAGCTACCACCTACGTTTTCCTTTTCATACAGATGACTTCTTTTCCGTTCACTGCTGACAGCATGCTCATCCCAATTCTGAAGGAGTGTATCTTATGCAAATGAACACAGCAGCACTTACGCGTCGTATTCAGGTCGCATCCAAAGCGATCCCTGCCGATCTCGTTATTACGGGCGGCAATATTGTCAATGTATTTATCGGTGAAATCATGCAGGGTGATATTGCCATTGTTGATGGAGTCATCGCTGGTATCGGCAGCTATGAAGGACGCGAAACAATTCATGCCGATGGACAATGGATCATTCCCGGGCTGATTGATGGTCATGTGCATATTGAGAGTTCGATGCTATCTCCACGCGAATTTGCCAAAGTTGTCTTGCAGCATGGCGTCACTAGTGTCATTACCGATCCGCATGAGATTGGCAGTGTCGCCGGAACTGATGGTATCCGGTATATGCTGGAGCAATCGGAAGGCTTGCCGATGGATCAGTTTATTATGCTGCCTTCGTGTGTACCGGCTACCTCGTTTGAGAGCTGCGCGGCTTGTCTGGAAGCCGAAGATTTGGAGTCATTTTATCAGCACCCGCGTGTACTTGGATTGGCAGAAGTGATGGACTTCCATGCGCTGTCCCATGCCTCCGCCTCCATGGTTCAAAAAATATCGTCTGCCCATACGCAAGGCAAATTGGTTGATGGTCATGCAGCAGGCATCGCTAAGGAGCAGCTGAGTGTGTACGTTGCCGCTGGTATTCGAACCGATCACGAATGTATCAATGCTGAAGAAGCCAAGCAACGGCTAGAGCTGGGCATGTATGTACTTGTACGCGAAGGTACAGCGACAAAGGATCTGGAAGCAATCTTGCCAGTGATTACGCCGTACAATTCGCGTCGCTGTGTATTTGTGACCGATGACAAGCTGATTGACGATCTGCTGGATGAAGGCAGTGTGGATCATAATGTACGACTGGCGATTCGTCACGGACTGCCTGCCATGACTGCGATCCAAATGGCAACTCTGAATGCAGCAGAATGTTACGGATTACGCGACAGAGGTGCCATTGCTCCCGGTTATATCGCCGATTTGGTCATCGTCGACGATCTGGAGCAGCTTACCATCCATAGCGTTTTCAAAAATGGGCAACCCGTTGTACAGGATACGGTATTAGTGGAGCAGGCATTTGATACCTCTGCATCAACTACAGAGCAATCTGCCCTTACTACAAATGAAGCTATGACACATACTCATTCGCCACATCAAGCGGATGAGAACAATTCGGAAGCGGACGTTGCAACATCCATTGCTGCTATGCAGTACTCAGCCGATGATCTGTTACACGCATCAGCTTCTTCATCCACTACTCTCTCGACTTGCAATACCGGGCCGTTGGATCTATCCTGTCTGGCATTGCCACTGCATTCCAAATTGTGCAATGTGATCGAGATTATTCCAAACTCCATCGTTACCCGTCATGCTGTGGAACAGGTGGACATCACTAACGGACACTTTGTCCCGTCTACTACGAACGATCTGCTCAAGTTAGCAGTAGTAGAGCGTCATCAGGGAACCGGTCATATTGGACTCGGCATCGTGAAAGGCTTTGAATTGAAAAAGGGGGCGATTGTATCTACGGTTGCCCATGATTCGCATAATCTGATCGCTGCGGGTGCGTCGGATGAAGAGTTGCTGCTAGCGATTGAGCACGTCGTAGGCATGAATGGAGGTCTGGCTGTAATATCCGGTAAGGAAGTGCTAGCATCGGTTCCACTATCCATTGCTGGTCTTCTGTCCGAACTGCCATATCAGGAAGTATATGCGCAGACCAAGCGACTGAATCAAGCGCTGTTGGAAATCGGTGCTGCTCGTCACTTTAATCCGTTTCTGATGCTGTCTTTCCTTGCCTTACCGGTTATTCCGACCTTGAAGCTGACCGATCTAGGATTATTTGATTTTGCATCCAGTCGGCATATTCCAGTAGAGGCTACCGCAGATGTACAAGCCATCTACGAATAATGGATACACATGATATACATCCTATAACAAGTATGGATTCACTCTCAACATGGAAAACAATGGAGCCGATATAGAGTAAAGGATATTGAAACCAACGTCTACATTAAAGGAGAGAATTCACGCATGGTATGGGTTAAAGCACTTCTATTCACACTTGGTGGACTGGTTGTGGGTGCGGCAGCTGTTATTCTAGCTCTATATCTGGATAATGGACCGATGCAGCAGCTCCTCGGCACCCCTATGCAAACACAAACGCAATCTACATCCACAACTACCGGCTCGATTGAACAAGCATCGACACCAGCCCCTTTATCGGAAAGTGAATTACCTCCGGTTGAGAAATTTAATACCATTCCGAAGGCAACCTTTTACAAAGATCGTGTCGCTGTGCTGATGTATCACGATATTAGCCCCACGCAAAAAGGCGGCGATATCATCACACCGGATCTGTTCGCCTCACAGCTCGATTTTCTGCGCTCCAAAGGCATGAACTTTATCTCGTTAAATGATTTCCGCTCCTATATGAAAGGCGGATCGGTACCAGAAAATGCGGTGCTCGTTACATTTGACGATGGGTATGAGAATTTCTATACCACTGCATTCCCCATTATGCAGGAACGCAATATTTCCGGCGTCAGCTTCGTGATCACCGGTGACTTTAGCAAAAATGCCATCGTCAATACGCCACATATGACCAAGCAGGAGATTACCGACATGATCCAGGCAGATCCGAAAATGGAAGTACAGCCGCATACGAATCACCTGCATTACAAAACAAGCGAAACGACCGATGCATTGACTGCTCCACTCGTAAAGAATGGCGTGGAAGAAACACCACAGCAATATCTGGCACGCATCACTCAGGATTTGACTACGTGTGTGGATTCTCTGAAACCGCTCAATGAGCACCCTATTGATACATTTGCATATCCATATGGACTGTATACACCGGAAGTCGAGCAGGTCGTCAAGGATGCTGGTATCCAGCATGCCTTTACAACAACACTCGGTCTTGCCAAACGCGATGACAATCCGTTTGCCATTCCACGTATTAACGGGGGATCACCGCTCGTCAGTCCGCAACGTCTGTTTGCTTCGATCTACTGGGAAACCAAACAGCCGGGGCATAACCTGTATATTCCCGATTCGGTACAGCATAGCGGTCGTGAGGACATCGGTTCGGTTGATGTTCATGACACGGATGTACACAAATAATACAGTTATGATCATGTGATGCAAAGATGATTGCATCCTATGGATTGTATGTATGATAAAAAGCACCTTTCCCCTTCGTCTTCCCTACAGGAAGCGTTGGTGGAAAGGTGCTTTTGCATTATATATCTAACAGATGAACATAAACCGTTCATACGAGTGCTATTATTAACCCGCTTTGGTCACTTGAATGGTATCATTTTCGACCGTTACGTGAATACGGCGAACCTGCTCGTCGTCCAGTACCAGATCAGTGATGCCGTCTTCGACATACTGCTGAATCACACGACGCAATGGACGAGCGCCAAAGGCAGGATCATAACCGAGTTCGGACAATTTGCGTTTCGCTTCATCAGAGATATCAAGCGTCATGCCTTGCTCGCTCAGCGTAGTCTGAATATCATTCAGCATATGATCCACAATCTGAATCAAATCCTCCGCTTTCAGCGAAGCAAATGGAATGATTGCGTCAAACCGGTTGAGGAATTCAGGACGGAAGTATGCTCCCAACGAACTCAGAATCGAACGCGTCTGATCCGCTTTTGGTGCAGAGAAGCCGACAGTGATTTTTTTCTCCGCCATACCTGCATTGGAGGTCATAATGATGACCGTATCCTTGAAGCTGACGGTACGACCTTGACTGTCAGTCAGTCGTCCATCGTCCAGCACTTGCAGGAACATATGCTGTACATCTGGATGTGCTTTTTCAATCTCATCCAGCAAGATAATGCTGTATGGATTGCGACGTACACGCTCGGTCAGTTGACCAGCCTCTTCATGACCGACATAACCCGGAGGGGAACCGATCAGTTTGGACACGGAATGTTTCTCCATATATTCGCTCATATCCAGACGGATCATAGCATCTTGCTGACCGAACAATTCCTCTGCCAGCGACTTGGACAATTCCGTTTTACCGACACCGGTTGGACCGACGAACAGGAACGAGGCAATCGGTTTATTTTGCTGTCTCAGCCCGGCACGGCTACGACGTACCGCTCTCGCTACCTTTTCAACCGCTTCATGCTGACCGATAACTTTGTCTTCCAAACGAGCAGCCAGATGTTTCATTTTGCTCTGCTCATCCTGTTGCAGTTTGCCGACTGGGATACCAGTTTTGCGTTCTACGATTTGCTGAATGTCATCAACCTGCACATCCACTGGTTCACCAGCACTGATGCCTTTATTCAGACTTTCCAGCAAAATCGCTTCCTGATCGCGCAGCTCAGCAGCACGTTCGTATTGTTCAGCAGCTGTTGCCTGTTCTTTTTCCACTTTGATCTGTTCCAGACGACTACGCAGTTGACTATCGTCACCAACAGATGCTCTCAGATTCAAGCGAGCACCGGCTTCGTCCAGCAGGTCAATCGCTTTGTCCGGCAGGAAACGATCCTGAATATAACGGTGAGATAGCTGTACACAAGCAGCAATTGTTTCATCGGAATAGCGTACACCGTGGAATTCTTCGTATTTCGGACGCAGCCCTTTCAAAATATCGACAGTTTCCTGTACAGTTGGCTCATTCACCATCACCGGTTGGAAACGACGTTCCAGCGCAGCATCTTTTTCAATCTGACGATATTCCTTGAGTGTTGTCGCACCGATCACTTGCAAATCACCACGAGCGAGCACCGGTTTCAGTATATTGCCTGCATCCATCGAACCTTCAGCAGAACCTGCACCAACCAGCAAATGAATCTCGTCGATAAACAGCAGGATATTGTCGCGCTCCTGAAGCTCAGCGATCAATTGTTTTACTTTTTCTTCAAACTGTCCACGGATACCAGTTCCCGCTACAAGAGAAGCGACATCCAAGGAATACACTTCTTTGCCTAGCAGCTTGGACGGTACATTCCCCTCGGTAATACGCAGTGCCAGACCTTCGGCAATTGCGGTTTTACCAACGCCCGGTTCACCGATCAGGACGGGGTTATTTTTGTTACGACGGTTAAGAATTTCGATAACACGCTCGATCTCTTCATCACGCCCGATAACGGTATCGATTTTGCCATTGCGAGCGGCATCATTCAGGTTGCGTCCCAATTGATCCAGCAGACCATTCCCACCATTGCGGGATGAAGCTGTGCGACCTGCTGCTTGATTATCGTTAGATGCTGCACCGTTGGAGCGGGCATTGGGCTGTAGCAAGCTTTTGAACAGCTCGTCGATGGACGACATGCCGTTAGGAGAAGGACCAAAGCCAGCTGCGAATGGAACACCACTATTCATTTTGGCATAGCAGTCTTGGCACAGTACCATTTTCTCGGATTTATGATTAATTGTGAATTGAAGCCCTACTGTAGCTTCATTCTGATTACAATGTTGACAACGCATAAAAATTTGCCCCTTTCGTAAATAAGAATCCGTACGTAGACGGGAGAGTGCCGGTATTCACCGGATGATGCGAAAAGGATAGAACCGCTGTCCGTCGGGTTGTAGGAATATGGTATTGGTTGTTCACATAAGATGTATTACAACACTTGAAGTATCTTCTACCACGATAAGGATCGGCGGGCGCAATCATATACTATTGCGACGATGCAGAACAGTGATCCAAGAATAGATCTTTCATTGATCAGGAAAGGTCAGTTTGACGTTTGATCAATGTGTTCTGACTTTGACTTTCTTTGACTATTATAACTCTTCTGTAGGAGAAGTCAATAGATTATAGATAGTTTCTGAAAATAAATTTGCATGCAATTTATTCTACTTATATCCATACGCAAAAGCCTCTATCTCCAGCGATAGAGGCTTTTGCGTATGAAACTAACGACTGTCTATTTCCCTTCTTTTACATGATCACAAGCTATCCAGCTCTACATCGGATGCGATAAAGCGATACTGTCCGCCGCCGATCTCGATCGCGCGTGCTAGTAATGATTCGGCGTTCGTGCGGAAGGTCAATGCCGTGATGCCCGGCTCTACTGCCTGTACAAAGCTGAAATAATGCTTACCGATTCGCAGTGTGTTCGGTGCAGACGATTCCTTTTCTAACCCAAACAGTTCATGCCAGTGATTTGCGGCAGCCTCTGGATGGACAACGCCGAACAAGGCTGACAACAATTCCGTATCCCCAGCAGGATGCGGTGCAACCAAGCCAGCTCTCGTTAGTTGATCCAATCGCTGCTCATCCTCGCCACTCCATTGAATAAAAAATGGATACGGCAATCCTTCAAAATCACCGCCAATCATAAACATCCGCCATTGAATGAGATTACCAGATGCATCGCGGCGTTCACCATCCAGAATCTCCGACAACTGCAATTCATGCTGCTTCAAGGATTGCCACACCGCCTCAATATCATCCGTACGTATGGCTACCCGACTAAAACGCTGATGCACGGGAAGTTCAGTCAGCGCATCGCGCACAACAACATGAGCAGGATCAGCAGCCTGCACCTTATCTCGATCCTCAACACCGAGAAACTCTACATATTCTAGCCCAAAATAACTGAGCGCATTGTACGTTCCCCACTTTGGATGCGATCCGCCGCGAAAAGCATGCAGCCCATATTGCTGAAATGTATCAATCGCTTCATCTAGATTATTGACATAATGAACCGTATGATCCCAGCGTAGCGGATGCCCAGCTGTATTGGTACATGTTGCATCATTCTCGCGATGTTCACTCATCATTGGTCCTCGCCTTCCACGTTTGATCGTTGATTGAGCAGACGTTTGCAGCTTATCTGATCATGAAGCAGTCTGACACGTCACTTCACAACGTCGCTTAACAACGGCAGTCTATTTCTAACAATAATTAACCAAATTCATATTGACGACACGTACATCGGTAAAATCTTATATATGTCTATACCCTCTTCATCAAGTAAATTCATCCGTCACATCCTGCCAAGCTTCTAGATTGGGCAATCGCTGATGACCCCAGTAATCCAGAATATAGCGAATCATTATCGTTCGATCCGAGGTTGTATAGCTATAATGCTGAAATCCGTTTTTCATCTGATTGTTGATGAAACGAATCTCTGCCACCATCTGCCCATCTTGCTCCAATGCAGCCATCTGCATATATATACTTCCTTCGATCGGCTCTGACGGCTCCAGCACGATATAATCCTGCACATCCAGATTTGTAATCAGATCGACGAACAGCGATGCTTGAAGACTGTCATTCTCATATGTAGTACCATTGCTTTCTAATGTATAACGCAATGTCGAATACATGTACAATCCCCCTTGGATGTTATCTGATCTAGCGTTTGACTGACACTATATAGCTCATGATGATAGATGCCCATTCCATAAATTATCCCCCTGCAAAGCCCAGATTGCAAATGGCTTTACAGGGGGATGACATAGGATTATTTAAAGAGAGATGAGCATTATTTTTCCTTTTTCACAATCTGTATTTTTACGCTTGTATTGCTATAGACTGGCTTCACTGTATAGCCCTTTGGCAATCCTGTCGCTTCGATGGAGGCGAAGGTGCCATGCTTCCGTGATAGATCGCTCGCGATGATTTTGATCATACTCGTTGGAGCGTATCCTTTAGCAAAGTGCAACTTCAATTTGCCGCCATAGCTGGCTTTGCCGTTAATTTGTAGCAGATCGGATGCGCTACCGATGTTCAGCTCCAAGGTTCCTTTGTCGGATTGTTTGTAATCTCCACCGATCACCAGCCAGCCTTTGACATTCTCGACGAGTGTGCCGCCTTGGTTGTTCACATCGCCACGTCCAAAGGCATAGCCGTTATCGCCTTCCAGCGTACCAGCGAGCAGTGTTGTTGTACCCGTATAGCTGTTTTTGCCTGCCAGATGTAGCGTACCTGTACCTTTTTTGATCAGACCACCTTTGCCGGAAATGGCGTTGCGCCAGCTGTCTTCTTGGTTAAAGCCACCTTTATAGGCGTCCATCGTCACGGTAACATTACTAACAAACGCTCCGTAGCCGTCAGCTGCGGCGAACAGATTGAGTCGTCCCCAGCCTTCTGGATCATCCAGCACTGGATAACCAGAAGCCAATCCTGTAGTTGCCAATACCCAGCGGCGCTGTGTAGCATCCAGATAAGGTTGGCGTGTTTCTAGTAAGACTTCAGCACCTTTTGGAACGGAAACCGGTTTGTTGGAAGCCGTGATTTGCGGGAAGCCATATGTCAAACGCTCCGTGTACACCTGCTTGTTGGATTGGTAGTTGCTAAAACGGTCCTTGGCAGTACCGGTCTGCGACATCAATTCCTTTTGTGCCTGAGCATACGCTGCCTGCTTCAATTCCCGATTCGCTGGATCATTCAAAATACCTGCTGCCAGCGCCGTTGCCATCACTCTACCACCCATCACATCAAACGGCGAGTGCATTCCAGCAACGATTCGATCATTCCCCAGCTCAGATGCTCTCGTCAGCAGTTCCTGATAACGCTCTGGTATCGCATATGCCATCGCAAACGCGCTCAAGTAGGCGGCATTGGTGTGACCGCTTGGATAGCCTCCATCACTAGACGGATCGGACTTGATCTGCGGCACAAGTGTCGGAATAACAGCTGCTTCTGGGCTCCAACGGAAGGGACGCTTATAACCAAAATAACTTTTCGCTGGGTTACTGGATGAATAATCACCACGCAGCTTATTAACCAGTCCAACAACGCTGCCTAGACTGGAGTTGGGATCACCTGCATTATTGCCTTCATCGTCATACTTCTGACTGGTTGCATCGGCAGGTACATCTGTCACCGTCGTTGTTGCACCGGCTTCTTTGCGATATACGTCCGTTAGTGAACCGAGTCCATCCATCACGCTATAGCTCTGATTGCGACGATCATCCAGATATGCCTGCTGCTCTTGTGCAGCGGTGCGCTTGTTCGCAATATTGATGACCTTCTGGATATTCATATTCAAGATGGACTCGTTCAGCTTGGTGCCTGAATCCCAGCTCTGCCCCGGTGTCCACAGCTTGTTAAAGCCAGACAAAGTACCGATTACCGGATTGCTATTCACGGCCAGCTTGTCCTTTGTATTGTTCTGATATGTATCGACAAAATACCCCCATGATGGCTTCACCGGAGTAACATTCGACGGCTCGTTTGCCGCATGTGCGTAAGTACCACCAAAAGTACCTGCCAGTACCGACAGCGTGAGCGAAAGCTTCATAAGTTTGGATGTAGATGATTTCATACTGGATGATTCCCCCTAGATCTGAATAGATGTACCTTGATCATCGTACGGTACATTTGTTAACGCTATACAGGGGGTTGATTGCTGGATTGTTAACTGTCCATGTTTATATCACATTTTGTCGAAAAGAAAAGCCAGAAGATGCAATGAACTCGCACCATCCGACTTTTCTTTTTCCTCGTCCTTTTCTTTTTCCGTTTCTTTTTGCTTATCCGTATAACTAGTATCCCAATCCCTCTATTTACAACGAGCCATATTGCTTCTCCATCATTACAGAGCTATATACCATTTCTCATATCGGCAATGCTCATTTATGCAAGAAAGATTAGGCTTTCAGCGCTTCTACCGTTGTGTGGTCCAGCTGCTCTCCGTTACTAGCAATCACCTGCTTGTACCAATGGAAGCTATCTTTGCGGGAACGGTTCAATGTTCCATTGCCATCGTTATCCTTATCGACGTAGATAAAGCCATAACGCTTCTTCATCTCGCCCGTTCCGGCACTCACCAGATCGATACAGCCCCAAGGCGTATATCCCACCAGATCCACACCGTCAGCGATTGCTTCCTTCATCGCTTCAATATGCTGCTTCAGATACTCAATCCGGTAGTTGTCATGAATGGAGCCGTCCGCTTCTACTGTATCCACTGCACCCAGACCATTTTCCACTACCATAATCGGAATGCCATACCGATTGTAAATATTGTTCATCGACCAGCGTAGCCCTTGCGGATCAATCTGCCATTCCCACTCGCTTGCTTTGAGATATGGATTTTTTAGACCCATCGACAGGTTGCCACCAATCTGTTCCTGCTCTGGATCGGCACTAACGCAGGTGGACGAGTAATAGCTACATGTATAAAAGTCCACACGACCATCCCGCAGAATCTGCTCGTCTCCCTCTTCCATGGCAATATGCAATCCCTGCTCGGCAAAATACCGCTTCGCAAAGCCCGGATACGATCCGCGCACCTGTACATCGGAGCACAGGAAATTCGTAAGATTATCCTTTTGCTGTGCGAGCAGCACATCGTCTGGATTCGCTGTTAGCGGATAGGAACAAAGATACGCAATCATACAGCCAATTTGGAAATCAGGATTGATCTCGTGTCCCAGCTTGACCGCTTTTGCACTGGCGATAAACTGATGATGCAGCGCCTGATATCGCTTCTGCTCATCATCAGGTCCCGCACCCAGTTCTTCACTTTGCTCCGGCGGAATTGCTCCAGCCAGAAACGAGCCAAATGGCATTGTCAAAATATTGATTTCGTTAAAGGTCAGCCAATATTTGACGGTATCTTTGTAGCGAGTGAATAACGTTTCGCAATAACGAACATAGAAATCCACCAGCTGGCGGTTGGTCCAGCCGTTATAGTGTTTCGCTAGTGCAAAGGGGGCTTCATAGTGGCTGATTGTTACCAGTGGTTCGATATTATGCTTTTTCAATTCAGCGAATACTTTATCATAAAACTTTAAGCCCTCTTCATTCGGCTCCGTATCATCGCCATTCGGGAAAATACGCGACCAAGCGATAGACATACGGAATACTTTGAAGCCCATCTCGCCGAACAGCGCAATATCTTCGGCATACCGATGGTAATAATCAATTGCCTCATGACTTGGATAGTTGCTGCCCGCCTCCTGCTCCAATGTTACTCGGCGGCGAGTCGTATGTGTACCCGCGGTCAGCATATCGGAGGTACTTAGTCCTTTACCGGATTCATTGTAACCACCTTCTAGCTGATTGGCTGCGGTCGCTCCGCCCCACAGAAAATGTTCAGGAAACTTCTTCACAACTGTATTCATCGATCATTCCTCCTTGGTTGTAGGATGATATGGTACGTACGATTTAGCAGTGCACCGCTTGTATATCGATTCCAAACGGCATATATACTGTGTCTATTCATGATGCAGATAAGCGAAGCAATGATCGTGGTGCATGACGATTGTACTGTCATGCACCACGATATGGTTGTAGATGTATGCCATTTTGAGAGTAACAAGCAGAGGGTGTTTGAATACAATCAGATGACGACAGTCAGCAGATCCTCTTGATAACCAACCGATTTTTTCTCTGTTTCGATAACATCCAGATAATTGCCGGAATTGGAGATAATCACGGGAGTCGTCAATACATAACCCGCTGCTTTGATCTCAGATACATCAAACTCCATCAGCAGATCGCCTTTTTTGACGGTATCGCCCTGTTTGACATGTGGGGTAAAGAATTTGCCTTTCAGTTTCACGGTATCTTGACCAACGTGGATTAGAATATCTACACCATGATTGCTCGTGATACCAATCGCATGACCGGAAGAGAACAACGATGTCAGTACGCCATCGACTGGGGAATAGACTTTTCCTTCGATTGGCTCAATCGCAATACCTTTACCCAGCGCTCCTGTAGAGAATGCTTCATCCTTCACTTGGGACAGAGCGATAACTTCACCTTTCAATGGACTGAATACAGTTTCTTGTTTTACCAGTACGTCATTTGTTGGTCCATCCGTTTTGGCTGCACCATCTGGCACATCGTCTGTCAGCTTAGTGAAGAACATGAAGACGAAACCAAAGATAAAGCTGACAACCATACCGATCAGAGCGCCATAGAAGCCGGAGTCAAAGCCATTTGGACCGATATACGATGGAATACCGAATACGCCGAGACCGCCGATAATATACGCTTTTGTACCCATTGCACCGATGATGGCGCCACCGATCGCACCAGCAATACAGCTCAATACGAATGGACGTTTACGCGGTAAGGTAATACCATAGATCGCTGGCTCAGTAACACCGAAGATACCAGAGATAAAGGCTGGAATGGACAGTGATTTGAGCTTGGTGCTTTTTGCTTTGATCAGGATTGCGAGTACAACACCTGTTTGAGCGAACGATGCACCGAACATACCTGCCAGAATTGGATCGTAACCCAAGTTCGTCAAGTTGTTGATTGCAATCGGTACGAAGCCCCAGTGCAGACCGAAGATAACGAATACTTGCCAGAACGCACCCAGCAGCAGACCAGCAACGATTGGACTCAGATTGTAGATTGCCAAGAAGCCTGCACCGATCAGATGCCCTGCCCATGTTGCGATTGGACCGATAATGATGAACGCCAGTGGAATCGTAATCAGCAAAGTACAGAACGGAACCATGAACGTACGAACGACACTTGGAATCACACGTTTGAAGAATCCTTCAATTTTGGAGCCAATATACGTCGATAAGATAATCGGAATAACACTAGACGAATAGGTCATCAGAATGACCGGAATACCAAGGAACGTAATATGCACTGGTGATTCAAATGGTGTACCTGTAAATAAGGTATACAATGGATCACCTGCGGTTACTGTCGTTAACGTTGGATACACAAGCGCTGCACCAATCGCCATCCCGATGAATATGTTAGCATTGAACTTTTTCGCCGATGTGTAACCGAGGAAGATCGGGAAGAAGTAGAACAGACAGTCACCAATCGCGTTCAAAATAATATACGTACCGGATGTGTTCACCAGCCAACCGAGTGACACAAACAGTGCTGTTAAGCCTTTGATCATACCGGTTGCTGCCAATACGCCCAGAGTCGGTGCGAATACGCCAGAGATCATATCAATGAAGCGGTTGAACAAACTTACCTTCTCGCCGGAATCGCTTACATTTGTAGAACTTTCGCCCCCGAAGCCGCCAACAGTATTCACTTCTGCATATACGTCAGGCACATGGTTACCGATTACGACTTGGTATTGTCCACCGCTTTGGATAACAGTGACTACACCATCCATATTTTTGAGTACATCCGTATTCGCTTTGCTTTCGTCTTTGAGCTTGAAGCGTAGGCGTGTGATACAGTGTGTTAGACTATTGACGTTTTCTTTACCGCCGACATTTTGGATAATGTCTTTCGCGAGTTTTTCGTATTTCATCGTATATTCCTCCCTGAATGAAGTTCCATAGAAAAAGGCGAAACCAAACAGATCTTCTATCGGAGCATGACCCCAATAGCGTCTCGTGTTGGTTTCGCCTGCATGACCAGTAACAATCCAATGATTTTATTCAGTTGTATCGCTGGTAATTCGCTGAATATGAATGGTGAGGTATAGCTTCTCCTCGTCCGTCAGTTCCGTACTCAGGTATTTCTCCACCTTCAACATGCACTGGTAGGCGGATTTGTATTTGCTTTTGACCTGACGAAGCAGGAAGTCGTCTTCTAGCACCCGTTTATGAGGCTGCGTTAGCCGTTGAAAGAAAAATTTCAGATGCGTAATGAATCTCTCATAGCTGATCGACTGCTCATCCAGTTCAATATTGTACGTGTACTTGATAATGTTGAGAATGTCTTGAATTTTCTCCGCCTGAACGGCGACATTGCTGAACTTATTACTAGAGCCGTTCAGTTCGGCGTTGACCAGATGAAGTGCAATATTGGCGGCTTCGTCCTCCGGTAGCTGTTTGCCGAGTGTTGATTCGATGAATTCCAGCGCCTTCACACCAACCCGGTATTCTTTGGGATAAAAGCGACGAATCTCCCAGCTAAGCGGGTTCGTATTGAAGATGCCTTCATCATACATCCGCAATGCGTTATTCATATGGTCAGTGAGCGTGACATAAATGTAATCGCTCAAGGTACCTTCCAAATTGTTCTTGCCGTACTCGATAATGTCGTAGCAGACCGAAATGTATTCCGGTGGTACGTCCTCCAGCAGTAGCTTGAATTTCTCGGAAGCTTCCTTTTGTTGCAGCACGAAGATTTTTTCAATGAGGCTCTTGTCCACCGGCTCACCGGCGCTCTTTTTGAAAGCGATTCCACGTCCCATAACGACAAATTCTCGTTTGCCCGGATCACTGGCAATGATGGCATTATTATTAAAAATTTTCTGGATAATCATCCAGGCTGCCCTCCTTATCCCGTATAGGTGTACATCAGGACTCAGATGCCGGACGAACATTCAGTTACAGCTTGAAGTATGAAGATCAGCAAGGTCCTTATTGATGTCATGCAATCTTCCTGGCGTCCAATACAAGCGTATGACGAGATCACGTAACTGTATCTGCACATCACTCTTTCCGTTGTGAAATGGGCGGTCGTGGAATCCTCAGCCTGCCAGGACTAGATATTGAAAAAGGCAAAACCCAACACATGTAATATAGCTCGAAACAAGCTGTACATGCACTGGGTTTTGCCTTTTCAGTAACAATCCCAAAGTTAGAATACCACCGATTTAGTCGTTTGGCAAGCGCTTTCTTTTATTTTGGAGTAACATTTTTTTATATGGAGATTTTCGGTATTGTTATATGGTTTTTGATATGTAAATAATTCATTTCAGAATGTATCCATTTAGAATTGATTGTTTACTAAAATAACTATATCAACCAGAAATATTAGATCATTTTATTAAGTAAAACAATATAGTTTATTAATTCAATTTATTTTTGTATAATCTTATAATAAATTCTAAATTAGGAGAAAAAACCATGAAAAAAAATGACGAATCTAAATATACATCAAAAAATGGAATGATAAACTTTGAGAAAAGATCAGCCCGTTTTGAGAAGCCAGCTAAAGAAGATTTAGATAAATTAAACGAAATATTAGAACTTGATAAGAATAATCGAAATAAAACAACGGATAATGAAAAATGATTCCTACAGCCGCCCAGCTTATTACAATCATAATTTTATTAGTACCAGGTTTTTTAAGTATGCAAGTTGCGTCTAAATTTTCTCCAACTAAAAAACTCTCTACTTTTGATTCTACTGTTCTCAGTATAATCTTTTCTTTAATAATTCATATGATTTATACTTTAGCATTTATTTACTTAAACATGAATTGGTTTAATAGATTACTTTTATTTTTCAAAACTTCAATTTGGTCTAGCTCTTTAACTATATTTATGTTGATTTATTTAATCGGATTGATAATCTCTTCTGTGCTTTCAGGATATATTTTAGCTACTTTTAAAAATAATGGAAGACTCTATAAATTAATAAAACGTATAGGGTTTGACTATTATCATCATGAGAATTTATGGGATGAAATGATAAACATCTATTCTTTAGAAAAACAAACTCCCCTCGTTATTATAAATTATGAAGATAATAGTTATGCTGGATGGATATATCGAGCGTCTTTTGATTTAGAGAAGAATGAACGTAAAGAAATTATACTTGCACAAGCAAGATACAAAAATCGAGAAGACACTAACTGGACTGCCCTAATGTCTGATTTGGTTTATCTTAATTTAGCAGAAGCTAAATCTATAGAGTATGTAAATGGCTCCAAAATTTTAAAATCAAAATACTAAGGGGGAGATTTTTATATCTGTTATATACCGTTCGATTTATTCAAATAGTTTTGCTTTGATTATTGGGATTAATCGATATGAACATACTAACAACTTGAATTATGCCTCTAACGATGCACAAGGTATATATACAATTTTAAAAGATGTTTATCAATTTCAAGAAGAAAATATAACCCTACTTTTAGATGAAGAGGCTACAAGAGATAATATTATGAAATCTTTTTTACGGCTTACACAAAATCATATTCAAGTTGATGATCGTATAATAATATTCTATGCGGGTCATGGATATACTTTGCAAGGTAGACGTGGAGATATCGGATATTTAATACCTCATAATGGAAATGCAAATGATCTTTCGACCTTGATACGTTGGGATGAACTAACGAGGAATGCTGAACTAATAAGAGCAAAACATATGCTATATATTATGGATGCATGTTATAGCGGTTTAGCTATTAAAAGATCACTATCACCAGGAAGTAATAGATTTTTAAAAGATATGCTTAAGCGAAATGCTCGTCAAGTCATCACTTCCGGTAAAGCAAATGAGCAAGTAGATGATTCAAATGGACCACTTCCAAATCACTCTATTTTTACTGGACATTTAATAGAAGGCTTAAATGGGAATGCTGCATTGGAAAATGGAATTATTACCGCCAATGGACTTATGTCATATGTTTATCAAAAAGTCTCACAAGATAATTATTCAGATCAAACTCCTCATTTTGGATTTATCGAAGGAGATGGAGACTTTATATTCAATTTCTCTACCCTTAGTGGTTCTGATGTAGAGGAGGAAAAAAATTTAGATTATTTAATTGAAATCCCTTCAGCTATTCCCGGAATAAGCACGGTCTCAATTGAAGAAGTCGTAGAAGAAACTAAAGAATTTCTTACAGATATACGCTATAAAATTAAATTAGACGATTTAGTGAATCATGAACTCAGAAAAACTTTAGCTGCTTTATCTGAAGCAAATTTCCCAAACTATTCTTATATGAATACACCAGAAGATTTAGTTCAAAAGTTAAATGATTATGAAAATACAATTTTAAACCTGAGATTTATAGGTAGTTGTATTTCCTATTGGGGACAAAAAGAACATTATAACTCAATAAACAAAATAATTATGCGATTAATAGAAAATGTTAGCCCGGAAAATGGAAATACAATGACATTATCATTAAGGTACTATCCAATTATGATAGTTATTTACTCTTGTGGTATTAGTGCAATTGCAAATGAGAACTATGAGTATTTAGCAAAAATGCTAACGGTTTCTGTAGAAGACGATTATAATCCTTCCACACAATTAGTATTAAAATTAAACCGTGAATTTAATCATACAACAAAAGAAAAATTTAAATTGATTCCAGAACATGGACGATATCACGTTGCTTTTAATGAGTATATGTACAAGTTTTTACAACCTAGTCTAGACGACTTATTATTCTTAGGTAAGAGCTACGAAAAATACTTTGATTTCTTTGAAATTATGTTTTGCCTATTGCATGCAGATCTTTATGGAGAAGATGAATTTTGGGGACCTATGGGACGTTTTGCTTGGAAGATTAGATCTGGTAGGAATAATCCTTTTAAAGAATTATTAACTGAAGCCAATTCACTTAAGGACGAATGGCCTCCTATCAAAGCCGGATTATTTAGGGGCTCTTATGAAAGGTTTACTTTAGTTTCTCAAGGTGTGCTTAAAAGAATAGCTGATTTACATTGGTACTGAAATCCATATAAAAAACCAACATTCATTCCGAATGTTGGTTTTTGGTATGGAGCCTAGGGGGATCGAACCCCTGACCTCATCGCTGCCAGCGATGCGCTCTCCCAGCTGAGCTAAGGCCCCTCGTATGTAATTGTTCGTTCGTTGATCAACTTCTATAATATATCATACGCTTCTAACTCGGTCAATCATACGTTTTGACACTCTATTTATACGCTTTATTACATATAATAAAAGAAAGCAAATAAAACATACGATACAGTTACTGCATTCGTCGGCTAGTCCCTATCGCACTCACGAAGTCAATGAAAGGAGATTTGAAAATGAGAATACGCATCTCTTTCCTACTATTATTCCTGTGGATCACACTACTCACTGGCTGTAACCAAACCTCCTTGCCTGATGTCCAATATGTTGGCTCCTCACAGAACTGGAAAGCCAGCCTAGAAGCAACATCCGTCAAAAGCAAAGAAAGTCGGTTGACGCTTATGTATATCGGCGATCCCGCCTATGCGGTCGGAGCGGTTCGTTTTACTTTAAATGGTACAACGAACAGTACAACCGTCACCTCAGACAACAGCGCGTCTCCTCAACCACCCGGTACATACCATGAAGTATCCGATATTGACTTTAGCCATAACTACGATCCTAGCGAGCCTTTGTCCATGTCTGTCGAATGGTCAGATGGTACGCAAGACATGGAAGAACAGCTTCGGCTACAACCGCAATAATGTATATCGCTCGCATACTAAATCATCATTTACGTACCCTATCGCCAATGCTGCTAATCCATGAAATGGTATCCATCATTGCACTTTCTCACAGCCTCCCCTCGACTGTGTGACAAGCCGGTGACAGTTGGGTCATTGCGTTGACTTCCATTCCGCCACTACTGGTATAATAATATTGGGTATTTTTTTATAACAAACCGGAATGTCATCCTGCGTGTTGCTTCTCGTTTGCAATCTGTTATTGCGAATGGAGTAAGCAGGATGATCGTCCGGCATACCGATATATTGGGAAAAGAGGCGGATACTTTGAAACACAAAGCTCTCGCCAGAGCAGGGCTTGCGCTGCTACTGGTTCTTGTTTTTCTGACAGCCTGCGGGCAACCGAAAGAAACGCGGGCGGATATTTTCAATCCGAATGGCATTAAGGTGATGCCGGTTCGCGATTCGTTTGGACAAATGGTCAATGTGCCGATTTCGCCGAAACGCATTGCGGTAACGGATCAGTTTGCGATGGATTATCTGAATGCGCTGGATGCACAGGTATCGCTGGCAGCCAAGCCAGCGGGCGGCAGTTACACCTTCCCCGCTTACACCGAGCAGGAGCAAAAGG
Source organism: Paenibacillus sp. JQZ6Y-1 (assembly GCF_040719145.1). Lineage (NCBI taxonomy): Bacteria > Bacillati > Bacillota > Bacilli > Caryophanales > Paenibacillaceae > Paenibacillus > Paenibacillus kandeliae. The sequence goes on along the minus strand of NZ_JBFDUZ010000001.1, from coordinate 871,661 downwards.
ATAGTCTGACTGTGATCGAGACAGCAGATGGCTCTCTTGATCCGAGCGCTTTATCCGGTTCCAAGCCGGATATGATTTTCACAGATAGCAATGATCGTGCTACTTATGATGCGCTGACCAAGATTGCACCGACCGTGTATATCGATCCAACGCTAGACTGGCGCAGTGAATTGTATATGTATAGCACATTTTTGGATCGTGATACTGCTGCCAGACAGTATATGAATGCGTACCAGAAAGATTCCAATGCTGCCAAATCGGCAATTGCTCCGGTCATTGGTTCCAGTACAGTCGCCGCAGTACAAATGCAAGATAACGCTATGCAAATCTACGGTAGCACACAGCAAGGTGTCGGTTCAGTATTGTATCAGGATCTAGCACTCAAAGCACCTATCGGCATCGACACCAGCGCGGCGTCTACTCCTGTCACAATCGCACAGCTGCAACAAATGAATCCCGATTATCTATTTATCTCCAGTGGTGTAAAAGACGATACAGCGGAAGCATGGAGCAAACGCATGGCATCGACAACAGACGGCGCAGCATGGAGCGGATTAAAAGCTGTACAAGACAAGCATGTGTATATCGTGGATGCAAGCTTCTTCAACGATACACCACCTGCCAAAACGTATGCGATTGAAACGATGCAAAAACTCGTAACGCAGTAATAACGACATCATCATACAATCGTGGCATTCCATGATTGTAAACCAGAATCACTCATTCCTATACAAGCTGTCCTCAAAAAACAGCTTGCATTCTTTTTCTCTGCGATGTATAATCTTAATTACGGTGATTCTTTCACCACTTCCTATCTCACATCATGACACTCATCACGAAGGCAGGAAGTTACATAGTATTTGCGGTCGTGGCGGAATTGGCAGACGCGCACGGTTCAGGTCCGTGTGGGCTTACCCCCGTGGAGGTTCGAGTCCTCTCGACCGCATACCTATTATACGCACGACCCGCAGTTGCTCCGGCAATTGCGGGTCTTTTTTGTATGTTTATCGAGAAAACGTTCAAGGGTCTTTTTGTGCAGTTCAGCCGCGGATACCATATGGCACATGATCCGCATGGTACACTAAACGAGAGTCATTTGCATGATCTCGATTCATATTCTTGATTGACGGCTCGATTCTTTAAAGGATTGTAGCGAGATAACGATTTCTAGCTTCCTCTAAAAACACATCATGCACGGAATACGATTATCTTCATTTCTAACCCAAACTCAGTGGGTGTACAGCTACTACTATACGCATAAAACGGAGGTTCTGACGATGTACCGAATAGCCATTTGCGATGATTCGGAGCAGCAGCGGGAGCATGTACAGCATATGCTGACTACGCTGTCGGTGCGGACGGATATTGAATTTGAGATTACGGTGTTTCATAGCGGGGATGCTTTGCTGGCGCATTATGAACAGCAGCTCCCCTCCTTTCATGCTTGGATTCTAGATGTGGAGATGCCGGGGCGAAGTGGGATTGAGACCGCGCGGCAGCTACGGTCATGGAATCACCGCGACGAGCAGATTATTTTCCTGACCGCATATCCGCAATATATGGTAGATAGCTTTGATGTGATGACATTTCATTATTTGATCAAGCCGGTACAGCAGGAACGCTTTGATGAGGTGCTGCTGTCGCTGTATCGTCACTGGCAAGCGCAGGAGCACAAATGGCTGGTCGTCAAGTCAGGCTATGATGAAGTAGTCATTCGGCATGAGGAACTGATCGCCATCGAAGCGGTCAAAAGCTTGACGCTCAAAAATCGACTGCGCTTTATTACGACGACCGATGTGCATGAAAGTCGGGGCATTTTGGCGACGTATGCAGCTTCGCTACGGGAGCATCACTTTTTGCAAATTCATCGCTCGGCGATTATTAATATGCGACATGCGCGCAAATTCGCTGGAAATGAAGTATTTCTGTCAAACGGCTTGCAATTGCCGATTGGTCGCTCGCGAGTTAAGGAAGTGAAGGATGCGTGTACCCGTTTTATGATTATGGAACTGGATTGAAGTGGGGGTGTGATGTATGTATATCTATTATTTGCTGCTGATTCTCGTATTTGGATTGCCTACGGTATGGCTGACACGGTTTTATTTTGATGTGGTGATTGGGCGCGATCATCGCCGACCGTATCAACCTCTCTATATCGTGGGCTATTTGGTGTTTTATTTTATGTATTATACGATCAATTTATCGTATATCTCCGCTTCTTTGCTCGCGATTCTGATGACGTTGTGTCTGGCTGCCTCATATCGTGCGCCTGTCGGTACGCTGCTGATCTTTGCCTTTGTATTCCTTGTCTTGCAGTCGCTTGTGAATGCACTGGGCGGGCAATTGTTTTTTGGCGGGTTCAAGTATTCATTTAATACCACCTACGAACTGATTCATAGTAATTATGCCAATACCTTCAGGCTGCTTGCGTTTACCTTTCTGTGTATGTTGATATTGGTGCAACTGATTCGATTACTCGCAAAAAGACGAAGTTATCCGTTGCCGCACTGGTATTATTTATTATTTCTGATCCTACCTCTGCTTTCAGTATGGCAGATCAATATGCTGGATACGTATGCTGTACAGGGCGCATATTATATTGTGTATGTGCTGGGACTGTTGTTTTTGAATGTGTTTATCATCTATTTGTTCGATACGCTGATGGAGCGATTTCATCTTATTGGGCAAAATCGGGATTTGCAGCGGCAGATGGATTATCAGGATGCCAACTATGAGAAAACGGTGCATGCCTTCAAGGATATTAAGCGCATCATTCACGATACGAATCAGCATATGCTCTATATCGAAGAATGCGTACGCCGCGAGGAACCACAGGCAGCGCTGGAGCATATCCGTATTACGCTGGGTAAGGTCGAGGAAACGTACCACCGCGTCAATACAGGCAATCTGGTCATTGATGCGCTAGTTAGCAATACGCTCAGTATTGCCAAATCCAACGGCGTACGTACCGAGACCCAGCTGCGATTGCATACACCAGAGCTGCATATCGAGCGGTATGATCTGTGCATCGTGCTTGGCAATCTACTCGACAATGCGATGGAAGCGAGCAAGCAGGTTCGTCTGGCAGAGGATCGTCATCTATCGATCAAAATTCATTCCAGTGAATCGGCGTTATACATCCATATTGCCAATCATACGGATCGTCAGATTGAAGACTGGAACAGCAGCAAGCAGCAGAACGGATACCACGGTCTGGGACTGACGAATATTTCGCGCATTTGTGATAAATACGGTGGTCATATGACGATGGAATTGCATAATGGGCAGGTGGATCATATGGTCGTGCTCCCATTTTATGATGTGTAGCTTCGATAAAAAGGTGTCGTTCAGGGGTTCTCATTGTCGTTTCAGCCCATCTTCCTCTGCTCTTCCTCTTTTCGCGTTATGCTGAGGATGGGTTTAAGAGACAGCATCCTATTTTAGACGAAAAGGGGAATACCGATGAAACGTTCCACTTCACGCATCATAAGCTCCATCCTACTCAGTGGTGTATTGCTGACCACCGTTACGCCTGCGAATGCAGCCACGTCCACCAATGGGACTACCACTGCAAAGCAGACAGCCGTGTCCACTTCCAACAGCACCAATAAAGCAGCCAAGCCGTCCGCTGCATTACATGCGCGTGCGCAGAAGCTAGCAAATAGCATGCTGGAGCAATATGGTATGAGCGGCATGCAATATGCGATTATGGATCATGGTCAGATTGTATTGTCTGGTAGCGCTGGCATGAATGATCGCAAAAGCAAACAAAATATTACAAGCACAGACATGTTCGGTATTGGCTCCACCAGTAAAATGTATGTCACTGCCGCTACGATGCTACTAGCAGATGAAGGCAAAATCGATATTGATCAGCCACTGACAACGTATCTGCCCAATTTCAGTATGGCAGACGAGCGGTATCGCACTATCACGCCACGTATGCTGATGGATCATTCGTCCGGTTTTTACGGCAGTCATTATGGCAACAGTATTATGTTCAACGACAACAGCACCTTCAATCATGATACGCTGCTAGAGCATATGAAGACTGAAAAGCTCAAAGCCAATCCCGGTGCATTTTCCGTGTATTCCAATGATAGCTTCCAGATGCTAGAGCTGTTAGTGGAGCAGGTCGGTGGCATGCCATACACTACCTTTATTCGAGAAAAATTCACGACACCACTGAATCTGAAATCAACGCTTACGCCACTAGACGAGTTTGATCGGAAACGGTTGGTAAAAGCGTACAGTTCCCCAGATAGCAAGACTCCGCTTCCCGTTGAAAACACTAATATTCTGGGTACTGGCGGCTTGTATGCTAGCGCGGAAGATATGGTTCGTTTTGCTGAGGTATTAACTGGTCAACGTACCGATATTCTGTCGAAAGAAGCTACTGACGAGATGGCAAAACCGCAATATCGCAATGGCATCTGGGTAGCAGAACAATCCAATATTTTCAACTATGGACTGGGCTGGGATGCGATGGATCTGTCGCCGTTTGACCGTTATGGTCTGAAAGCGATGACCAAGGGCGGCGATACGATTGTGTATCATTCTTCCCTCATAACGATTCCGGGCGAGCGTATGAGCATGGCAGTAACTTCCGCTGGCGGTTCGTCCGTCTTCGATCAGGCATTTGCTACAACGGTCATGCTGGATCTGTTAAAGGAAAAAGGCACTATTTCCAAAATTCTGCCCGATCAAAGTATCGCCAAGCCTGCGAAAGCAATAGCGATGCCTGCCAAGTTGAAGCAATATGCTGGTCTGTACGCTGTCACTGGTGAAACATTTGATGTCGCATTCCGCAACAACAAGCTGCGTGTACCTATGCAAATGTCCGGTCTGGTGCCAGAGCAGGATTATATCTACGCTGGCAATGGCAAATTCCGCAGTGAGGACGGTTCCGCCACTGTTAGCTTTGAGAAGCAAACCAACGGTCTAACTTATATGAAAATGGACGGCTATCTCAATCTGCCGGGTCTGAGCCAATCGCATATGGTCATGTATATCGGGCAAAAACTGCCGGTCCAAAAGCTGGACAAATCGGTGCAACACGCTTGGTCCAAACGCAATGGCAAAACGTATTACAATGTCGATGAGCAGATTCAATCGGTCTTTTACAGCGCTCCATCAATATTGACCAAAACGATCAAGCTGGATGATAGCAAAAGCTATGCGATGGCAACCAAAATCGTCGATAGCAATCACAGCGTCAACACGTTGCAAATTCCAGTAATGAATGGTCGCGATACGTTTGATCTGGAATTCTACACCAAGCAAAACAAAGAGTACGTCAAATCGACCTCGCAATCATATATCAGCGAGGATAATATCGCTACACTGCCAGCCAGTGCTTCGTCTGTGGTCACCCTGCCAGCTGATCATGTAGCAACATGGTTCAATATCGGCAAAACTGTAGGCGGCAAAAAGCTGAAGGTCGATCTTCCGAGTAAAGGTGGATTCGTCGTTTACACCGCTGATGGACAGTTGTACTACTCATCTATCAACAGCGGCAACAAACAAGTCACACTGCCAAAAGGCGGTAAAATCGTATTTGGTGCTTCTGCCAATGCTTCGTTTACATTAAAAATCAGCAAATAATCAATAATCAAAAAGCATCGCTGCGCAGAGTCTCATATGAGATTCATAGCAGCGATGCTTTTTGGTTGGAATGTCAATCCGTGTTCAATCGCGGTCGGGATCATCCAGATCTCGACTAGTGTCAGATACAGACGCATTCGATTCGTGCTTGCGGATCGGTTTCTTGTCCGTCTTCGGTTCATCACTTAACAGACCTTGCAGTTCCTTCATAAACATGTTGATGTCTTTGAACTGGCGGTATACAGAGGCAAAGCGTACGTATGCGACCTCGTCGACCGGATACAGCTGCTCCATCACCAGTTCGCCGACAGCACGGCTTTCCACCTCGGCAAGCGCAGTAGCGTACAGGCTCTTTTCCACCTCGGATACAATCGCATCCAACTGGTCGACCGATACCGGACGCTTTTCGCAGGCGCGAATCAGACCGCGCAGCAGCTTGTCACGACTGAACTCTTCGCGGCTGCCGTCTTTTTTGATCACGATGAGAGGGGTTACTTCCACCATCTCAAACGTGGTAAACCGACGGCTACAGCTTTCGCATTCCCGTCTGCGGCGGATGGACTTATTATCATTCGCCGGTCGAGAATCCAGCACCTTGGTGCCATTGTGACCACAGTAGGGGCATTTCACCGCTGTGTCACCTTCCTTTCATCACAAATGCTTCTTTTACTTGTTCAATTGTGTGTCATTCATGCTTGTACTATTTTGTGTTGGTTTGTGGATGCCTATTACGGGCTGCATATCCTGTATCTATCGTCCGTCTGCTGCATGGATGGTGTACATACTCATCAAATGAAGATCGTCAAATGAAGATTGCCAAACCTGTAACCTTGACTTAGAACTGATCATACAGCTTTGTATATTGCTTATAATAATATAATACACGTTGAACATAATGTCTCGTTTCGCCATAAGGAATATCTTTGGCATCTTCGAGCGTACCGTCCCATTTACCGGATTTGATCCAGTTTTTGACGTTGCCGGGACCAGCGTTGTAGGCAGCGATGACCGCTACCTTGTTGCCGCCAAACTGCTGCATCAGATTGTTGATATACCATGTGCCTAACTCAATATTAGGATCAATATCATGCTTGACCGAATCCAAAGTCACATCACTCAAATGTGCCTTTTCCATTGCCCATTTGGCAGTATCAGGCATCAGCTGCATGAGACCGAGTGCGCCCTTTTTCGATTCCATGCTGGGTTGGTAATTGGTCTCGACTCGAATGATCGAGGCGATCAGAAACGGATCAACCTGATATGCCTCGGCATGTGCGCGAATCTCATCTTTATACTGGATCGGATACACAAGTCCCATCCAGCGTGCATTGAACAGAACAAGCAATAATACGATGATGAACAAGGGCAACAGTACACGCTTGCGGATCAGCGTGGATTTGAGCTTGCTCATCATAATCCCTTGCCATTCCAGAACTGCTGCAACTGTGCCTGTGTCTGCTCCCATGTACCGCTATTGTCGATAACGATGTCGGCGAGCTGCCTTTTCTGTTCAATATCCATTTGTGCTGCCAGTCGCAGTGCCGCTTGCTCCTGATCCAGCGAATCCCGCTGCATCAGACGCTGCAATTGCACCTCTCGCGGTACATAGACGACCATAATTTCCTCAAATGTATATGCTCCCTTGGATTCATACAGCAGTGGGATGTCCGCAATCACCAGACGCTGCGGATTCTCAGCTTCCAGCTGAGCTACCCGACTGTAGATCAGCTCACGAATCGCCGGATGGGTAATGCCTTCCAGTGCCTTCCGTTCCTCAGGATGTGCAAAAATATGTGCTCCCAGACGCTTGCGATCCAGCGTACCATCAGCCAGTAACATCTCTGCGCCAAAACGTTCACTGACCTGCTGTAGCACCGGATGTCCGGGCATCATCACTTCGCGGGCAATCTGGTCCGCATCAACCAGCGCCGCTCCCTGCTGTACAAGCCATGACGCCACTGAGCTTTTGCCCGTGGCGATTCCTCCGGTTAATCCTATATTCATGGCGTCACCTCAACTATTCACACGTGTCGGCAAAGGCTGGCATACCGGGCAATAATGAGTACCCCTGCCACCAACAACGGTTTTTTCGATCAATGTTCCGCATTCATGGCATGGCTGCGCTTTGCGTCCATAGATGCGCAGACTGTGCTGGAACATGCCCATTTCACCTTGTCCGTTCACATAGGATTTAATCGATGATCCGCCTGCGGCAACGGCATCGTTTAATGTCGATACAATGGCTTCATGCAGTCGAATCAACTGCTCCTCATTCAAGTTGCCAGCAATCGTCTCGGGATGAATACCGGCGCGGAACAGCGCCTCATCCACATAGATGTTGCCGATGCCGACAACGTATGCTTGATTGAGCAATACAGGCTTGATCATCGTTTTGCGTTTGCCAATGATCTGGATAAATTGCTCTGTTGTAAACGTTGGATCCAGCGGCTCCTTGCCTAGCTGCATTAGCGGCTTGGATTCCATATCTTCACCAGTTTTAAACAGGTGCATCGTGCCAAATTGGCGTACATCCTTGTAACGTAGCTCTGTACCGTCGGTAAAGTGAAAAATGACATGGGTATGCTTTTCCACTGGCTCATCCTGACGGTATACACCATAACGTCCCTCCATCCGCAGATGAGAAACCATAACCAGCCCGTCCATGATGATGCGTAAAAATTTACCACGGCGTTCGACCGTTTCAATCGTGTGTCCCTGCAATTCCAGTGCAAATTGCTGCGGATCATCCGGTCGCTGTACAATGCGTGGCAAGGAGACGGTTACCCGTTCAATCTGTTTGCCGGGGATCAGTGTGTTTAGTGTGCGTCTGACAGTTTCTACTTCCGGCAATTCCGGCATAAGTGTTCACCTTTCCTTTATCGCTATATTCTACATAGGAATGTTTTTATTTGGCTTCATACCAGTTTGCACCGTAGCTTACATCGGCTTTGAGCGGCACGCTCAGCTTCAGCGCATCTTTCATAACCTGCGGTACAAGGGTTTTCATTTGCTCTAGTTCATCGGCAGGCACTTCAAATACCAACTCATCATGCACCTGTAGTAGCATACGGCTTTTCAGCCCTTGCTCGGTTAAGGCGCGGTCCATATGCACCATCGCCAGCTTGATAATATCAGCGGCAGTTCCTTGAATCGGTGTATTCATCGCTGTACGCTCGGCAAAGGAGCGCAGATTGAAGTTGGATGAGCGAATCTCCGGCAGATACCGACGGCGTTCCAGCATCGTTTTCACATAGCCGCTCTTCTTCGCTTCATCAACAATATCGTCCATATACTGGCGAACCCCGCCAAATACATCAAAGTATTGATTGATAAAATCACTCGCTTCTTTACGCGTAATGCCCAAGTTCTGTGATAATCCGTAATCGCTGATGCCGTATACGATGCCGAAGTTAACCGCTTTGGCAGAACGACGCATATTGCTGTCCACCTGATCTTCGCTCACACCGAATACATCCATCGCGGTCTTCGTATGAATATCCATATCGTGGACAAACGCATCCTTCAAGCCTGGATCATTGGAAATGTCTGCGAGTACGCGCAGCTCAATCTGCGAATAGTCCGCCGCTAGAATGGACCAGCCTTGCTGCGAAGGCACGAATACTTTACGCAGCTTGCGCCCTTCTTCTAGGCGAATCGGAATATTTTGCAGGTTTGGATACTGACTGGACAACCGTCCGGTTGCTGTAATCGTCTGACGGAAGTAGGTATGCACTTTCCCAGACTTGGGATGAATCTCTTTGAGCAGACCTTCCACATACGTTGATTGCAGCTTGGCAATCTGACGGTAAATCAAGATGTACTGCACAATATCATGATACGGCGCCAGTTCCTCTAGCACGTCTGCACTGGTGGAATAGCCGGTTTTGGTTTTCTTTTTCACAGGTAGACCGAGACGATCAAACAGAATCTCGCCCAGCTGTTTCGGTGAATTCAGATTGAACTCCGTGCCTGCCAGCTCATAGATTTGTGAGACAAGCTGGCTAATCTTCTGTTCAAATTCCTTGCCCAGCGCACGCAGCTCATCTGTGTTGACAGCAACGCCCTGCTTTTCCATATCCGCGAGAATACGGGACAGCGGCATCTCCAGATCATTGAACAGCGGAGTCATCTCATTCTGTTCCAGCTGTTCACGCTGAAGCGGTACGAGTTGACGGATCGTATGCGCCTTGAGCGCCATATGGTTACTCAGCACATCCTGCTCCGGCACTTTGTATTTGGCGCCCTTGCCAAATACATGCTCGTCGTCCGCTAGCAGCGGTAGACCATATTTGCCCGCCAAGGCGCTCAGACTTTGACCAGATTCGGTCGGGTCCAGCAGGTAAGCGGCAATCTGAATATCGAATGCAGCTCCGGCAAAAGCAATATCGTCCCAATATAGCACCAGATCGGCGCGATGCAGATCATGACCATTTTTGGAAATGGAGCTGTCGGCAAGCCATGTGCGGATTGCCGCAGCAGCCTCACTTTTCAGTGTATCCGGGGTCAGGAAATAATAATCCTCTGGCGTCGCAAACAAAATGCCTACTAGCTCCGCATGATGCGGATTATCTCCATGACTCTCCACATGCACAACATCCACTGTAGCCAGTGCCTGCTCTAATGTAGATAGGTTGTTCTCATCAATGATAACTACATTTAATTCCGGCGCCTGAATGATCTCCATACTATCCAGATCGAGATCGTCCAGTGTCGCATCAGGATGAGCAGCTACATCGTTCAGATTCAAGCGTTGCAGAATCGATTTGAATTCCAGCTTTTGTAAGGCAGAGACGGCGGTTGCTGCCTGAATACCGTCATATTTCATACTATCCCAGCCCGCTTCAAATGGCACTTCACGGAAAATCGTCGCTAGCTCCTTGCTCAGACGCGCGTCGTCAGCGTGGGTTTCGACCTTTTCCTTCATTTTGCCTTTGAGTTGATCGGTATTGTTTAATACTTCCTCAACCGTACCGAATTGGTGCAGCAGCTTGAGTGCGGTTTTCTCACCAACACCAGGGATACCCGGAATATTATCGGACGCATCGCCCATCAGACCTTTGAGATCAATAATCTGTGACGGAGTTAAGCCGTAGCGCTCCTGCACCTCGGCAGGTCCGTAAGGCTCGATGTCACTGACACCTTTGCGAGTCAATGCGATCTTTACATGATCGGATGCAAGCTGTAGCATGTCCTTGTCCCCGCTGATGATCAGCACATCACAGCCCTTTTGCTCGGCTTGAAGGGATAGTGTACCGATAATATCGTCGGCTTCGTAGCCCTCCAATTGATAATGTGAAATGCCGAAGGCAGTCAGCAAATCCTTAAGTAAAGGAAACTGCTCGGACAGCTCTGGCGGTGTTTTTTGGCGTCCGCCTTTATAATCTTCGTAGCTGCTGTGACGGAAGGTGATTTTACCAGCGTCAAAGGCGACCATCACGTGGGTCGGCTGCTCTTCTTCCAGCAGACGAAGCAGCATATTGGTAAAGCCGTAGACCGCGTTTGTGTGCATACCGGATGAGGTTGTCATCGGCTGCTGCATCGCAAAAAAGGCGCGATAAATGATACTATTTCCATCTATTAACATGAATTTTTCCATAGTTCCTCCTGTAGTCGACACGTACACCGGAATGGTATTCCATAACTGAAAAGTCCCAAAGAATCTCTCTCTTCTATGATACCACAAGGGCATCACTTCCAAAACAAAAGCACCGGAAACTTGTCCGGTGCTTGCAGAGAAAACAGGTTGATATGAAATTGACGATTACGATGAATTGCGAGGTTGCGCGGAACGCTCGAAAAAACGTGTTTGTACATGTACATAGTATAGATGCCATCGGCATTCTTCTTGGACTTCAATATCTTCGAGGGTTGACGATGAAATCTACAGTGATTCTATGATCAGCTGTTCAGATCGGGACGTTTGCCGGTCACCAGATAAACGACGCTTTCGGCAATATTGGTAGCATGGTCGGCGATACGCTCGATATACCGTCCGGTCAGATTGAGCAGCATCACCTGTGGACCATCTGTTCCGTTTTCCTTCATATGCTCGTGTAGCTCGCGGATCATGCCGCTGTACAGATGATCGACCTGATCGTCATCGACGCCAACTTTATGCGCCAGATCGGTATTTTCATCCAAATACGAGCGAATGGAATCCTGCGTCATCTGTACCACAATCTCCGACATTTGTGGAATGTCCTTGAGCGGCTTGATCAATTCGGCGCCTTGCAGTCGCAGTGTAACCTTAGCAACATCAAGCGCCAGATCGCCCATACGCTCCAGATCGCTGGAGATTTTGAATGCTACGATGATGCGACGCAAGTCCTTGGCGACTGGCTGCTGCGTGACGATCAGACGAGAGCCGATGTCCATTACTTTTTCTTCGAGTTCATTCAGACGATAGTCGTTGTCCACGACCTGCTTTGCCTGATTGATATTTTTGTTTTGAAGCGATTGTACCGCTTCTTGCAATGCGTCTACAACATGATCTCCCATCGCTGTGAGCAGATCGCGCAGTTCGTATAGACTTTCGTCAAATTCTTTCCGGTTGGGCATACATGATCCTCCTATTAACTTGTTCAAATGTCCACGGGCAATTGCCGAGTGGCAAATATCAGCCAAAACGTCCAGAAATGTAATCCTCTGTACGTGAATCTGTCGGATTGGAGAACATTTCGGTCGTATCGGTTGACTCCACCACTTCACCGTTCAGGAAAAAGGCGGTCTGATCGGAAATCCGTGCTGCTTGGTGCATATTGTGCGTTACCATGACAATCGTATAATCCTTTTTCAAATCCTGCGTCAGTTCCTCAATTTTAAGCGTGGAAATCGGGTCCAGCGCAGATGTCGCTTCATCCATCAGCAAAATATCCGGCTGACCCGCAATCGCACGGGCGATACAAAGACGCTGCTGCTGACCGCCGGACAAGCTGAAAGCAGATTTCTTGAGATAATCCTTCACTTCTTCCCACAGCGCGGATTGGCGCAGACTGCGTTCCACAATATTGTCCAGCTCGGCTTTGGATTTTACACCGTGCAGACGTGGACCGTAGGCAACATTCTCATAGATCGATTTCGGAAATGGATTCGGCTGCTGGAATACCATACCGACCTGCTGACGCAGACTTTCCACTTCCACATCGTCTCCATAAATGTCGGAGCCAGCAATTTCCACTTTGCCTTCGATGCGTGTGCCTGGAATCATATCGTTCATCCGGTTCAAGGTGCGCAATAATGTTGATTTGCCGCAGCCGGATGGTCCAATAAAGGCAGTGACCGCTTTTTCCTCAATATTTAATGCAATATTTTTAAGAGCATGATGCTTCTCATAGTACAAGTTCAATTGTTCGATGCGAATAATGTCTGACACAAGGTCACACTCCCCTGATTCTCTATTCATACCTATCGACATCCCTATGGATGCCAGCATCTATAAATCATACGGGATATTTGTAAACCGAGAACTTCCGAATTGTAAAGGCAGTGTAAAAATTACGATTACGCCTGTCGTTCCAACTCCTGCCGCACAAGAGTTGTCAATCGACTTGCTTCGCCTGCCGTGTTCAGCAGTTGCGCTGCCTGCTCTGTTGCCTCGTCTGCCGAAGAAGCCATTTCGGCAAACAACTGATCCGCCTGCTGAATACGAATCATGCTGTCATCCATCGTCCGCTCCGCCGTCTGGCTGGATTCGGCAGATTGACCGATCATGCCGTTTAGATTACCAAGCAGTCGTCCAATATCCGACGACATGACCGTAATTCTCTCCGATAGTAGTCTCATCTCAGAGGCAACAACCGCAAAGCCGCGTCCTGCCTGCATAGCGCGTGCTGCTTCGATGGAGGCATTGAGCGCCAGCATACTGCTCTGCCCAGCGAGCTGCGCCACATCATCGACTACTTTGCGCGCTTGAACTGTCTGCTCTAGCATCTGCTCCGCCTGTACACGCTGATGATTGACCAGCCGCTGCGCTTGTTGAAAGCTGTGCGTCGCTTCATTCAACTGCTGATGACCACTGACGGTCCGTTCCTTGATATACAGCAATTGCTGCGATGTCTGGCGGGCAGCATTGCTAACGGTGCCAACTGCTTCCGCAATCTGGTGCATGAAATCGCCAGATTGCCGCAGCGATAACACCCGCTGTTGCTCTGAGCGCGCCTGCAAATGACGTGCCAGCTCCATCAGATCACGAATCGTAATCACACCGACGAGCTTCCCTTGCTCTGTCAACATCACACATTCATAAAAAGCTTCGCCTTGACGTGCCAATGCCGCATCAACAACAACAGACGGATCATTGCTAATCTGCATAATGAGCGGCTCTGGCTGACTAAAACGGCTCGTGGGACGCGTATAATACAGTTCGCTAGCAAACCGACTCGCCATCCGTCGGTAAAATTGCTCTCGCATCACAAGTGCCTGCGGGATATTCTGCTCATTGCAGATGGCGACACAGGGCATCTGCTGATCATTACGGAAGCGTTGCAGCGTATCGCCACAGTTTTCCGTTTCTGGGATACCGGGTACGGTCAGCAAATAATGCCGCAGCTGCAATTCTGGGCGCTCCCCTTCCGGCGGAATGGAATGCGTATGTGGTAGTGTTGATGGGGATGGAACCGATTGGGAGACAGCGTCCGTTGGAGCAGACGCTGGATTTGATGGATTCCACTGCTTCCTTTGATTCAACTGCTTGCTTTGCTCCGTTTGCTTCGTTATATGGACTTGCTTGTCATGAGTTGCCAGAGACTGTTTTGCTGAAAATGAAGCTGAATGATCGTTTCGATTTTCAGACAGCGATTGGTGCTCAGAGCTAGCAGACGATGCTCTCTTGTCAGTAGGTGTAACGTGCTTCATGGTAGATGATATAGGAGCAATTTCGGCGATTGGCTGATGCGGTATCGACGTTTTTTGGATGTGTGGAGATGGCTGTGGATGATGGATTGCAGATTGTAATGGTTGCTGCGAATCAAGGGCTGCTGCTGTATGGTCATCCGTCTGGGACGATGAAAGGATCGGTTGGCTTTGTCGTTCTTTCAGAGCAGGGCTGGTCAAGGTCATACACTCCTTAGTTCTTTAGTAGCACTCTTACCTATAAGACTAAAGGATTATTGTAAAATGAAAGCTATACTTGACGCATGATTATGTAAGACGTTACAAAAAAAGATGCTCGTCACTCCGTTAACCGGAATGAGGAGCACCTGTTTTTTTGCGAACGACCAATTTATAGCCGACACCGCGAATGGAATCGATATGTACCGAATCCGGGTCCAGTTCTAGCTTTTTGCGCAGAGAGCTGACGTGAACATCAACCGTACGCTGTCCACCGATATAGTCAAAGCCCCAGACTGCATTCATCAGATCATCACGTGTCATAACGACGCCGGGCTTGCGTGCAAGGTATAGCAATACTTCAAACTCTTTGGGACGTAGCGTAATCTGTTGCGTACCTAGCGCCACTTCGTATTTATCCGGGTAGATCATCAGATCACCTAGCTCGATGCGACTTTCTTGTACATCTTCGTCCACTGGCTGATCCTCACGTCCCGTTGCGCGCCGTAATACAGCAGCTACACGGGCAAGCAGCTCGGATACGCCAAATGGCTTGGTGATATAGTCATCGGCTCCGGCTTTCAGCCCTTCCACGACTTCTTCCTCCGCGTTTTTGGCTGTTAAAATAACAACCGGCGTACGAATGCCGGAGCTTCTCAGCTTGCGTAAAATATCCAATCCCGACATGCCAGGCAGCATCAAATCGAGCAAAATCAGCTCAAAGGATTCGTTCTGCGCTCTTTCCAGACCAGCACTGCCATGATCCTCTACCGTCACTTCATATCCTTCTTGTGTCAGGTTGTAGGATAACAGCCGGGACAACGTTGATTCATCTTCAATGACCAGCAATCGTTTCGTCATGGTAACCTCCACTCGGGTTTACATTTCATTCACCGTGACCAGCATATCACTATTTTGTTAACAGAGTGTAAAATAAAATAATTTGATTCGCGTACCATTCGATATTCATCAACATGGATGTGGCAAAACCAGTATGCTACTGCATGAAACAACACAGCAGCATACATTCATTTTACAATTTCTAGAAAACATTGTCTGCCCCAGATTACAAATCGTATTCGTCTCCTTGCAGCAGCGGCAGATTGACGGTAAAGGTAGAGCCGATATGAACCTCACTCTCTACCGTCACGACTCCATGATGCAGCTCCACGAGATGCTTGACGATCGACAAGCCCAGCCCGGTGCCGCCTGAACTGCGCGAACGCGCCTTGTCCACTCGATAAAAGCGTTCAAAAATACGTGGTAAATCCTTACGCGGAATGCCCATGCCTGTATCGGTCACATCGAATACAATCCGTTCCTCGCCTCGCTCAGAGAGCGTTTCACGTACCGCTAGCTTCACCATACCGCCATCCTGCGTATAGTTAATCGCATTGGAGATCAGATTGACGAATATCTGCCGTAGCCGATCTTCATCCGCCTCCATAAACAATTCCTCTGGTACATTCATTTCCAGCGTAATCTTCTTCTTCGCCGCCGATGAATTGAGCATCTCGCGAATCGTCTCGAAAAACGATTGTAGATGAATCGGGGAAAATTCGAGCGGCGAGCGCTTGGATTCGATTTTGGACAATTCCAGAATATCGCCGATCAACCGATTCAGCCGCTCACTCTCGTCATAAATGATCTGCAAAAACGAGCGTGCCGTTTGCTCATCATTCACGCCGCCACTGAGCAAGGTCTCAGCAAAACCTTTGACCGCTGCAATCGGCGTCTTCAACTCATGCGAGACGTTAGCGACGAATTCGCTGCGCATTCGTTCTAGACGACGAATATTGGATACGTCCTGAATCAGGAACAACATGCCGCGATACGCATCATCATCCTCGAACATCGGTACCCCGTCGATTTCAATCAAGCGTGGCTCTGGATTATACAGCGTCTGCTCATCATGAATGCGCTCCTTGCGCCGCAGCCCTTCGCCCAACAAACGGCTCAGTTCATAATGCTGCTTCAAATCATGATACGGTCTGCCGATCATACGCCGCGAATTGATGCTGAGCATCTCTTCGGCAAAACGGTTGACCAATGCAATTTTGCCGCCATCGTCAACCATGACCATACCGCCGGTCATGTTGGCAAGCACGCTTTGCAGCAGGTCTTCATTATCACGAATCACCTTGAGCTGCATTTCCAAGCTGTCCGCCATATTGTCGATTGCTTTCCCCAGCTCGCCGATCTCATCCTGACGTTCCAGCTTCACACGCGCTCCATAATCCAGCCGCGAGATTCGATTGGCAACGCGAGTAATATGTTCCAGCGGACGTGTGAGACTGGCAGCGACATAATAACTGACTAGCGCCGCCACAATAAACAGCACTAGCAAGCTGATGCCCATAATGGTCCATGCGCTTCGCACGCCGTCCTCCACTGCGGTCAAGCTCATCGATAGGCGAATATAGCCGTTGAATGTATCGCCTTTACTAACGGGTGCAGCGACATACAGCATATTTTCCTTCAATGTACTGCTGTAACGAATGGCACTACCGACACCTTGTTTCTGAGCGGCAACAATCTCTTCGCGGGTACTATGGTTGTTCATACCGCGCGGATCACTTTCCGAATCGCCGATAACTGTACCGTCCAGCTCGATAAAGGTCACTCTAGAATCAGTCAGTTTACCAAGCTCTTGCGCTTGCTGTGTGTAATAGTCCAATATGCTGTTAGCGGGTTGCCCGACCGTACCGACGGCTTGAAAAGCAAAGGTCGTTTCCAGCAGCCGAATTTCGCGCAGCATATTGTCTTCCAATGTTTTCTCATGCGAGCTTTTGTAAATATGCGCCATCGTAAAAGCAGCTGCCAAACCGAGAACAGCGAGCAGCAGCATAATGATCAGCGTGAGGCGAATGCGGAACGGTTTCATGCGGAAGATTCAATCTCCTTTAATAGAATGGGCTTCCTTGAGCCGCTGTTTGCTACGGTAGGCAGCGATACGCACAAAGATCGAATATTGTAGCGTTGCCATCGGCTGTTGCAGCATAATGCCAAGCACTACCGGTACAGCCGCTTGCGGTGTAAAATAGCTCATCGCAATGACCATACCGACCGAAATATTGCGCATACCAGAAGCGTAAGCAAGCGTCGCGGGCAACTCAAGGCCTTTTGCGCGAAGTATACCAGAACAAACGTAACCGAGTCCATAGCAAAGCGTTACGATGATCAATACTGCAGGCACAACCAATAGTAAATCGTTCTTCAGCGCACTTAGTTGCGGCGCAATCGCAGCGGCATTGAGCAGCACCACACCAGCAAAACAAAGCTTGGATAGCGGTAAAGTAACTGGTGCCGACCACTGCTTGA
This sequence comes from Paenibacillus sp. JQZ6Y-1, assembly GCF_040719145.1. NCBI lineage: Bacteria > Bacillati > Bacillota > Bacilli > Caryophanales > Paenibacillaceae > Paenibacillus > Paenibacillus kandeliae. The sequence continues at coordinate 853,688 of NZ_JBFDUZ010000001.1, read as the reverse complement.
ACCGACCACCGGATAACTCGTATACGACCATGCCCAACAGCGTAGGTAGCACGATAATCAGCATGAGATCGCTAATCATACCCCATGTATCAAAATGAACGTCCGCTCCGAAAAAGAGCTTAATCAGCACCGGTACGACAAAGGGACTGATGGCGGAATCGACGATCACCATCGCCAACGCAAGTGCCACATTCCCAGATGACATGCTAACCCAGAGCACAGACGATACGCCTAGCGGAATCGCGGTAAACAGAACGAGTCCAATCGTATAGGGGGAATCAGGTCCAAACATCAATTGACCAAGCTCGTATGCTAGCAATGGAGCCACCAAATGTGTGACAAGCAACGTGACGAATACCGGTGCCGGTCGACGTAATACCCCTTGCACATGCTGACGACCGCAACCGATTCCCATCACAAAAGTAACATACGCAAATAAATACGGAATCCAGCCCACATAATCTTTTAGCTGATGGGACAACAGAAAACCGAGCACCAAGGTGCACGGAATAATAGCAAACATATATTTTTCAAAGAGGGCAGTAAAATGTCCGGTCCATTCTCTCATCTAGTTTCATCTCCAGAGTGTGTGTTTGGGCTACGATGATTATTATGATACCACATGTTTTTGGAGGAAAAGGTATATAGGGCAAAAAAGGTTAACGTGTGCATTTTAGTATAAAAAGAATGTTGGAGTATGGCAGCAATGTTCATAGGAGGCAAAATCACTTCAAAAAGAGACCAAGCGAATATGCTTCCTTACAACGGCACGAACCTTTTGCAATGGCATATTTGGTAGGATTATACCTCCGCAGATCGCAGCAACAAAAAAGCCCTTCGGAAGTTGATCCGCTGGGCTTGATGGAGTTGTGAAATTAGAAGTGTGGTGTTTCTTTTTATTGCGTGTAATAGGCGGTAAAGACGACTTTGGCTGTGATGAACGGAGTCGCTTTGGATGCTTTGTATGGTTCGTCAAAGCTGAAGGAATCGACCGTAATCAGCCGTGGGAGTTTTTGCAGTTCACGCAGCCAGTTTTTGATCTCGGTGTAGCCGCCTTCGATTTGCGCGCTCATTTGAAGCTGACCACCTGGAATTTGCAGCGATTGAGCATCAGGCGATGTGGTCGTCTCGGTTGCTGCATTTTTGGTCGCAAACGCAATGTTCGTCAGGCGGGCGTTGCTTTTTTGTGCAACCTGCTGCAAGGACAATAGCAATTGCTCACTTTGGTCCGTAGACGGAACGGCTTGCTCGACGGTGTCTTGACTAGCGGAGTTGCTTTTCAGTTCAATGACCTTTTGCTGTAACAGGGCTGTTTCTTCCTGCATCTGAGCAATATTCTGATCGTATTGTACAGATCGTTCGCTCAGTGGACGCACACCAAGCATGTACACAGCTAGCAGAATCAGAAACAGCAGGGACAGACCGAGCAGCAGAGCAGGACGTGATTTAGTTAGCTGTTCCATTAGAGCCCTCCGTTCCAGTTATCGTTGTACCTGTTGTTCCCTGCTGGGATGTTGACGATGTGCTTGACGCTGGTGTTGTGCTTGATGTTGGCGATGTTGCGGATGTATCCGATGTGGTCGTGCCTGTTGGATTGGCAGTACCATTCTGCGCCGTGGCAGGAGATTGTAAATGGATCGTATAGACGACAGAATACAGTTGCAGCGGCACGACACTGGTGGAGTTCGCTGCTGCGGTATTGTCGCGGGATGCTGTATTAATATCTACGCCATTCGCAAAAGACATGCCGCGCAGTTTGAGCAAATATGCCGAAGCGTCAGCCAATGTACGCACATTGACTGTCAACTGAATATTGCTACTGCGATCAAAAGCAATATTGCGCATCGCACCGCCTGCGGGCAAGGCACTGCGCAGCTGACCAAGCACGTTCACAACGTCCATTTTGTACTGGATCACAGCATTCATGATCGCTTGTGCACTGGAACCGCCGCTTCCGCCATTACCGCTTAGCTTGTTCAGTTCAAGTTGTGCCGTCGTATTTTCATCTGTTAATTGCTGAATTTGCTGCTCTTGAGCATTGATTCGCGCATGATAATCAAAATAACCAAACAGCGTCAATCCCATCAGCAACACCCAGATTGCCGCTGCGCCAATCAATACATAGGAGCTTTGCTGCTTGCTCCGCTCTGTACGTGGCAGCAGATTGATCGTTTGCTGTCCTTCACGGCTCAGGGCGGCACCCACTGCCATCCGATAATCGTTTAGTTCGGCGTCTCTACGAAAGGCACCATTGCCCGATTGAAAGTCCACATTCGACAATTGCAGATCGGTTAGCGCATCATTCAAGCCCATTTCCAGCAATGCACGCTCACGGTCGGAGCCAGTAACGACAATATTCTCAATCCGCACCGATCCGTCATGCAGACTATACTGATAAAAGTTCAGCATGCGCAAAATCTCGGCTGTAATATCGCCGAGACTTTCCTCGGTTAAATGGCGATGTTCCTCTTCGCTGTAATAATCATTTTCTGGCAGTGCCAATGTAATCGTCCGCATAAATACCGGATGACCGGAGCGGAACATGTACATATCCAGTACACGACCATTAATTTGCAGCAGCATCGTTTCCGCAAACTGCAAATTCTGCTCCATCATGACAGCGCGTGCCAATGAGGTGGTCGCCATCTCTACGGACGCAACGCGCATACCAGCTTGTTCCAATAGCTGTACATAGCTCTTAACCATCTGACTGGGCGCAGCAAATACGAGCAAATGCGCTTCGTCTGCATCCGTACCCGTCACAATATAATCATATACTGGGTCTTCAAAGGGAAGGTGCATGCCTGTTTCCACTTCAAGCTGAACGAGCTGTGCCGCTTGTTTGACAGATGAAACTGGAATGCTCATCGTGCGCACGAGAATGCGAGACGGCGGAATGGATAAGGATACTGATTTGCCCTTTAGCCCTTCCTTTGCAATCCAGCCGCGCAGCAGCTGACGTAGTGTTTCTTCATCTTCGATTTGGTTTTCGACGATAACACCAGCGGGCAGCGGGAGAAACCGTTTCTGCTCTAACTCCCACTGCTTTTTCTTTTTTAGGGAAACATAGCGGATACCGGTTTGTTCGATCGATAGACCTGCATGTGTCGATGATTTGAATTGCAGCATATGCGATGCTTTCCTCCTATGCGAACAGCGAGAGATACCCGCTGATAATGGATGGTCCGTATACGTAGGCGATCAGTGTACCAGCAGCTAGAAAGGGACCGAATGGAATCGGCTGCTGTTTGCCATTTTTGCCAATGGAGCGTAGAATGAGCCCGGCGATCAAGCCCAGCAGACAACCTGTAAAAAGCGCGACCAGCATACTAGACAAGCCTAGCACCCAACCATATAACGCAAATAATTTGATGTCTCCCATACCCATACCGCCGCGACTAGCTAGCGCCGCAATGAGCAAAATCAGTCCACCGCCAATCCCGCCTGCGAGGTGGCTCCATAATGAGGTGAACGGGAACAGCAATACCAGTACTACCAGAATCGGCAAAAAGAACAGCAAAATCCAGTTCGGAATCTTCATGACATGTATATCGGCTATAGTAATAATGACTGATAAACTGATCAGCACCAGTCCAGTCAGTGTATCCATACTCCAGCCATATTCCAGATACATCCACAGAAATAGCAGTCCAGTGATAGCTTCGCCTGCCGGATATAGCATCGATACCGGTGCCTCACAGTGACGACAGCGCCCCCTGCTCCAAATGTAGCTGAATACAGGCACCATATCGGCAGCCGTCAGTCGTGTACCGCAGTGCGGACAGCGCGAAGGCGGATGAATGACCGACTCCCCTGCTGGAACACGCAGAGCGACGACATTATAAAAAGACCCCAGTACCATACCAAGAATGAGCATATAGATTCCGATCAGTATTGTCATTGCGGTTCACGTTCACTTTCCTATTGCAGAATTTAAACAGGAACCGGAGTCGTGTTCCGGTTCCTGTGGTAGCTTTCGCTTTGGTTCGATAATGAATAGCTCAACCTGTGAAATTACATACCTGTTGATTTCAGTTAAGAAGATTTAGTGACAGCAAGTACTTCCGCAGCGGTATACGTTTTTGTTACTACTGGCGAGCTTGCATCTACTAGAACAACACTAGCCAATTTACCATTGGCATCAAAAGTAACTTTAGAGTTCGTCGCATCAATTGCTTTCTTAGTACTTGGCAATACCAGTGTAGCATCCAAGAAGTTACCTGTTTGCATTTGAGCAACAGTTACAGTTTGACTAGTGAAATCACCATTGTTTTGATTGATAACATACATACGAGCGGCACCATACACTTGAGAAGCGGTGTTTACGTCAGCATCTGTTCTTGATTTATTGATGATATTACCAATCAACGGTACGGCGATAACTGCGATAATGCCGAGGATAACGATAACTGCCAAAAGCTCAATCAGTGTGAATCCTTTTTCGTCTTTACCCAGTGCTTTGAATCCTTTTTTACCAAATGCTTTCAAGTTTGTGCTCAACATTGTATTTCCCCCAATGAATGAATTTGAATGGTAATGCATCTATATCATCGTTTGACGATTATAGCGAGTTATAAAGGCTAAACATCGGCAGCATAATGGCTGCAACGATAATGCCTACGACGGCTGCCAGAAAGACAATCAACAACGGTTCAATCAGTGATTTGAGACGGTCAACGGTATTTTCCACATCCATCTCGTAAAAGTCAGCGACTTTGGCAAGCATCTGATCCAGTGCACCGGTTTCTTCGCCGATAGCGATCATTTGTGTGACCATCGGCGGGAATACCCATGCCTTTTTAAGCGGATCGGACAGCGGTTGTCCTTTGCGCAGCGATTCACTGGCTTCGTTCAAATACCGCTCAATCACGCGATTCCCTGCTACCTCCGTCACAATCGATAGCGATTGCAATACGGGAACTGAGCTGGCATAGAGGGACGAGAAGGTACGGGCAAACTGAGCGATCGAGCCTTTCTGATTTAGCATGCCGAAGACTGGCATTTTCAGTTTGGCATAATCGATCCAGTAAGCACCTTTGTCCGAACGCTTCATCAGCACAAAGCCGATAATCAACAATAGTAGAACAAGTGCCCAGATGTACCATTGATGCTGAATACTTTTACTGAGTGCCAACACGACGACGGTAATCGTCGGCAGCTTGGCATTCATGGAAGCGAACATATCGACAAACTGTGGCACAATCGCCCACAACAGATAGATTGTAACTACTACCGCTAGAATACCGACGGTCACCGGATAAGCGAGTGCGGATTTGATCTTCTCTTTGGTGACATGTCGCTTTTCAAAATAAACGGCTAGTCGCTCCAGCGTATGTTCCAGATCGCCGGACTCTTCGCCCGCGCGGATCATGCTGATAAAGAGACGTGGAAAAATCTTTTGCTGATCCTGAATTGCTTGCGATAGCGACACCCCGCGCATTAGCCTTGAGTGTACATCCTGCAACGCTTTGCGTAGCACCTTGCTCTCCGTCTGCTCCGCTAGAATACGGGTCGCATCCAGAATTGTCACGCCCGCTTTGATCAAGGTGGCAAACTGGCGACAATAGACGATAAAGTCGAGCGTTTTGACCGGATTACCAATATAAATGTCCTTGGTGAGCAGCGTAATGCGCTTCTCTTCTAGTGAAAATACGGTCAAGCCACGGCGCCGTAATTCCTCCAGCGCTGCCGTTTTGTCGGAAGCGCTCAGCGTGCCTTTTAATTCCTTACCATTGACGGTGCGAACCTGATATTGAAACTGCTTCATCAGACGCTCACCTCCGGCACGTATAGACGACCGATTGCCGGATCAATCTTGCCGTATTGCATCAGATCACGAATACTCATCTCCAGCGTGTGCATACCCTGCTGCTTGCCGGTTTGCATCATGCTGCGAATCTGGTGCGTCTTCTCGGTACGGATTAGATTGGCAATCGCCGGTGTGTTAACCAGAATCTCGGTCGCACACGCCCGTCCCATGCCATCCAGCGTCGGCAACAGCCGCTGCGAGATAATCGCGGTGAGTACCGCTGCCAGTTGAATCCGAATCTGTCCTTGCTGATGGGCAGGGAACACATCAATGATCCGATCCACAGTCTGCGGAGCATCACTCGTATGCAGCGTTGCCAGCACCAGATGCCCCGTTTCAGCAGCAGTTACGGCGGCGGCGATTGTTTCCAAGTCGCGCATCTCACCGACGAGCAGCACATCCGGGTCCTGCCGAAGCGCAGAACGGATTCCACTGGCAAAGCTCGCGGTATCACTCCCCACCTCCCGCTGATTGATCAGTGAACGCTTATGCGTATGCACATACTCAATCGGATCTTCCAGTGTTACGATGTGTCTGGATTGACGGTTATTGATAGAACCGATCATCGCGGCAAGAGTGGAGGATTTACCACTACCAGTCGGACCTGTTACGAGAATTAAGCCTTGATGACGCTCGGTCAGACCTTTTAACAGCGGCGGCAATCCAAGCTGCTCTAGCGTCGGAATTTCATTGGTAATGCGGCGAGCGGCGATGCTGACCGCTCCCTTTTGCCGGAATATATTGATTCGGTAGCGTGCGCTGTTCTCTACGGCATATGAAAAGTCCATATCGCCCGTTTGTTGAAAATGAGCGTATCGGTCATCGCCAAGCAGTTGCAGCGCCATCTGCCCAATCTGTTCACCGGTTAGCGGTTCTTTGGAGCGGGCATCCAGCTTCCCGTTCACACGCATCACCGGCGGAGAACCGGCGGACAGATGCAGATCGGAAGCTTCCAATCGTACCATATCGGTCAGCATCTGCCGGATATCCGGGTGTGTATCGTTCATTACTTCATTCCCCCTGTCTCTTGCCGGCTTCAAACATGGTATTGCCTAGAGTATTCGCCATGATAGAGATTTTCTTGCAATTAATAGGAGACTGTTTCACGCATCACTTCCTGTAGGGTCGTTACGCCTTCGCCTACTTTGCGTAAGCCGTCTTCCATCAACGTAATCATCTGCTGTTCAGCGGCAGCGTTACGAATCGTTTCCAGCGATGCTTCTTGAGAAATAATTTCACGCATATGCTGATCAATCTTCAGTACTTCATGAATCGCCACCCGACCGCGATAACCGGTATGGTTACAGTTCCCGCAGCCTTTACCACGTTGTAATCGATCGGTTGGAATGCCTCGGCTTTGCAGCAAGACCGCTTCCTGTTCCGTCGGCTCGTAATGCTGACGACAATCAGGGCATACGCGGCGAACGAGACGCTGAGACACAATCCCAAGCAACGACGAGGCGATCAGATACGATTCCACGCCCATGTCCTGCAAACGCATCACGGTACTCACCGCATCATTCGTATGCAGTGTGGATAAGACAAGGTGACCAGTCAATGAGGCACGAATGGCGATTTCCGCCGTTTCGTTATCCCGAATTTCCCCCACCATGATGATGTTCGGGTCCTGACGCAAAATCGAACGTAAGCCAGATGCAAAAGTTAAACCAATCCCCGGATTGACCTGTACCTGATTGACTCCCTCCAACTGGTACTCCACCGGATCTTCGACGGTAATGATATTGGACGTCTCCACATTCAGCACATTCAGTGCCGAGTACAGCGTGGTCGTCTTTCCGCTACCGGTCGGACCGGTAATCAGCAAAATGCCATACGGCTGCTGAATCATTTCGCGAAATGCGTCTGCATTGTGAGTATTGAAGCCAAGCTGATCAATCGGCTTCACCCCGGTACTCAGATCGAGTAGACGCATAACGATCTTCTCACCGTGCATCGTCGGTAGGGACGAAACACGAATATCAATCATTTTCAGATCGACCTGCAATTTGATCCGTCCATCCTGAGGCAACCGGCGTTCCGCGATATTCAGCTTCGCCATAATTTTTAAACGGGCGGTAATAAAGCCCTGCATCTGCTTTGGCAGATGACGTTCGGTGCGTAGCTGTCCGTCAATCCGATAGCGAATCACAACATCATTTTCATTCGGATCAATGTGAATATCGGAAGCACGCAGATGCGCTGCTTGCTGAATCATCTGATTGACCAGCCGTACCACTGGTGAGGATTCATCGGTAATTTCCGTTTCCTCAATCTCCTCAGTTGTCGGCAGTTCCCCCATCATCTGACTCATTGAATCGCGCAGTCCATAATAATGAGCAATTGCCCGCTGTAGCTCATCCCGACTCGAAATCGCCGGTTCAATGCGGAACCCCGTACTCATGCGCAAATCTTCAATCGCAAAATAGTCCAGTGGATCAGCCATCGCTACGAACAGCTTGCTGCCTTCCTTCATAAAGGGCAGCACTTGATAACGCTTCGCCATACTTTCTGGAATAATCTGTGTGACCGCTGAATCAATCTGATATTTGAATAGATTCACATGCGGAATACCTAACTGAAATTCCAGTACCTCGATTAGCTGCTGCTCGGTAATGTAGCCCTGTGCCAGCAGCACATCGCCTAGCTTACGCTTAGAACTTCGCTGTTCTTCCAATGCCTGATTCAATTGCTCCTGAGAGATCAGACCATTTTCGTACAGCAGGTCCCCCAGCTTCTTTTTCATAATCTTCATGTTGTTATTCATCTCCAGAATAAAATGGAAGAATCAGGATATTATAGTAACATTATCGGCAAAACAGGATGGTAGTTTATAGCTTATTTAAAAGTTTTATACAATCTTTTCCGAGCTTGCTAACTGTAAGAAGCATTATAAGTTAATATGTTTTTCATATCGGAATATTCAGCGCCATATATGAGATTAGACGCTTTTTTCGTCATATAATAATTGGGAAATAATATGTATAAATCGTTCATTATCCAGCTCTTTCCGCCGATATATTCATTACGTATCTACTGTATATATTAGAAGACGATCACCAATGATCCTATACGAAGTAAAAGTGCTGGAGGCGCCCACCCATGACGTTCAAAAAAGTAAGATTTATGCTGATTGCCGCCCTGTTATGCGTAGTTAGTATCCCCTTATTTCAACTAATGGCAGGAGCATCCACTCCTTATGCCATTAAGATTTTGGAGATTAACGATAATGGGGATTTTGCGCTGAGCACGCAGCTACAAGGAACATCCAACGTGACCGTTACCACGATGCGAATGAAGCAATTTGTTGCACTCCGCGAGGATTTGAGCGGCAAGTATGATGCAATCTATATTGGTAAAGGAACATACAGCACCGCCGGTGTAAGCGGACAGGATCATAATACCGCCGCTGTTATGAATGATATTACACATCTAAAAGCGGACGATATTGTGAATAACTATATCGGCAAAGGGCTGCCGGTCATTTTGCATGAGTCCATTCTGAGTCAGACTGCCAATACGAGCAAAGCTGCCGCTGACCAGCGTATTCTGTACACCACATTTGCCAAATACAGCACCACGGCAGGCAAAGTAAGCAATGTAACGTTTGTCAATGATACGACGCTGCCAGCGGTCGTTACACAGATCAAGAGCACCAGCTCCAGTCTGTACAAGCTATTAACACAGCGTCCACAGACGACGATGATTAGCTCGCCGATTGACTACAATACAACCAAAACGAATATCTACAAGCTTGGCGATCAATTGAAATTCGCCTTTACAACTGACAATATTTCTAATTACAGCTCGGGCAATGTACACGCCAATCTGTACCTCAGTGTCGACAAGGTGCTTCAGACGGATAGTGATAATCTTGTTGCCAGTACGGTTCTGACCGATTCCGCCGGTACGCTTAGCTATGCGCTGCCTAAGGCATATTCCGGTTTGCTATATTGGAAATTGGAAATTGTTAACGCACAGTCTGGTAGTGCATTATCCACGTATACTACTGGCGTGATCCGTTATCAGGATGAGAAAACCGTCGTTCGTGTATTACAGGTCATGCCGTCAGACAATACCAACAGCAGTCTACTGAAATCGACCAATATGGTACAGACGTATCTTGCTGGAACTGATTATCAGCTAAATATTACGACCGTGCAGATGCCGGAGTTTGCAACCACCACCTATAAAAATCTGAACGGTAGCTACGATATGCTGATCTTCGGTTTTCGTGATGAATACAATTTGTATGCCACACTCACCGACGATTCGACCAAAGCAATCAAGAACTTTATCGCTTCTGGTCAAGCGGTTATGTTCACGCATGATACCATCTATGAATCGACATACCAAAGTGCCAAAACAAAACCGTGGATCGATGCGTTTCAGCAGCTGTCTGGTCAAATCGCTCCCAAAACAAATATCGGTCTGAATGCGGTCAATCCTTCCACCTCCACACAGGTCGTTAATACAGGTTTGCTGACTACGTATCCATTCGACCTAACTGCCAAGCCGTCGGTCGGCAGTGTCGGTCAGATCAATACAACGCATGACCAGTATTTCACACTCAATCTGGAAGATCAGAATATTGTATCGTGGTACAACATTACGGGCAGTAGCCGAGATGCTCAGGATAGCTGGAATCATTACTATACGTATTCCAATGGCAATGTCACCTATTCCGGTACTGGTCATACGAACAGTCAGTTCCCAGAATGGGAGCAAAAGCTGTTCGTCAATACGATGTACCGCGCCTTTATCGGCTCCAACCATGCGCCGGATATTAGTGTCGTAGCACCACTGGATAGCAGTAGTAAACCATCCTATTTGCGTGATCTCGTTTTGAGCTATACGCCGAACGACTGGGATTTGAAAGACCGTACGCTCTACACTAGCGTCAAATTCAAATCCAATGGCGCGTATTTGCCTGATCTAGAAATTCCCGAAAAAACGGTCGTCACTGGTCAAACGATCAGCCAGACGTTTACCAATCCGCTACCTCAAGGCGGCGCACTGCAAATTGAAATCACTGTGCGCGACAAACAAGGAGCGATCACGACCAAAACGGTCAACCTGACGATCGACCCAGCCAAAGCGAATTTGCTAACCGAACGCAAAATCATTTCTGGTGTTGATACTACAACCAACACTGCTGAAAGCGGTAAACCTGTCACCTTACAATATTCCGTCACTCCACAGACTATTCCTTATAGCTCTGTTAGCAGCGAAGAACAAGGCTTCGCACATATGGCGGTATCCGGCATCCAATACACTGAGACATTGCCTGCCAATCTGGAAATCGACCGATCCTCGCTTCCAACTGGTATGGTAGTGACTGGCACGCTTGCGACTGGGTATACACTCACGATGCCGTATAACGATATCGCTTATAGCTTGACTACAACGAATGGCGTTCAAGCCTATACCCCAGATAAGGTAGATCCGGTCAAATTCCAATTGGTGGTCACGCCAACGACCAAAGGGGCTTACAGTCTACTGAATGCCAAACTGCAATACTATGATATTCACGGTACCAATGTGCTGGGTGCCGCAGGTGAGTACAATTTCTTCATTAAAGGGAATATCAGTATGAACGCCTCCGGCTTCTCTAGCGAAGGAAAAATGGCAGGTGGCGGTAATGTAACGCTGAGCGGTGGCTTCAATGTAGGCAGCAAGCTGACCAATACGCTGAGCAATACGCCTGTTCTGATCGCTGGCGGCAATTTGAACGTAGACAGCGGCGGTTCGGTACAAAACGGGATTGCGGTATACGGCGGCACCCTTACTGCTCCACAATACAAAAACTATACAGCCACACAGGCAAAGCCGATCAACTTTGATACGGCATTTACCAAGCTGAATACGGTATCTACCCAATTAGCGGCATTGACTCCCAATGGTATTACCAAAGTGGAAACATGGGGTGGGATTACATTGACTGGCTCTGATGCCTCATTGAATGTATTCAATGTGTCCAGTCTTCCGCTTAGTTTAACCAATTCCTTGACTATCCAAGTACCCAAAACATCCACCGTTATCGTCAATGTCACTGGACTCAGTCCTTCCATGAGCGGCGGATTGAATATCAAGGATACCGACGGCAATGCGCTCAATCCGAGTCAGGTGCTGTTCAACTTCAAGCAGGCAATTACACTGAATATGAATAATATTGGTATCAAAGGCTCCATTCTAGCACCGCAGGCTGCGGTCAGCTTTGGCGGAAGTATAGATGGTACGCTCATCGCCGCATCAATGAACGGTTCTGGAAGCGGTGCAAGGCTTCCATTGTTTAATGGCAATGTTACACTGCCGGATTCCAATACAGGCACCAAGACAACCATTGTCTTCCCAGATATCGTCTTCCAATCGATTGTCAAAGTATCTTCGGTCACATTGCCGAATGATATTATGCTGGTGGGCGATCAGAAGACGCTACTCCCAGTCGTGCTGCCAGTAGATGCCAATAATAAAGTCATGAAATGGAGCTCAGACAATACCGCAGTTCTAACGGTAAGTGCTAGCGGCGAAACTGCAACAGCCACTGCTGTCAGTGCGGGAACGGCTCGTGTTACGGTAACAGCAACCGACGGCAGCAATGCTACCTATACCGCAACGATTACAGTTATTCAGCCCGGGCTGCTGGTGAACGGTCCTGTTTCAATGAATATGAACGAACAGAGCACGTATACCGCCGTTCTGACTCCGCTGAACAATACCGCTACTGTCAAATGGTCATTTAAAGATCCGAATGAAAGTAAAGCTACCCTTACGGCGGATACTACCAATCCTTGGAATGTGATCGTACGTGGCACTTCGCCGGGTACGGTGACACTGGTAGCGACGGTTACAACGCTTAATGGACGCACTTATACCGCAGAACGCCCGATTGAGATTATCAATCCGCTTCTATTGACGATTAGCGGTCCAACAACAGCGCAAGTAGGAAGTGCTCCTATTAATCTAAATGTCACTGCCGCTCCGGCAAATATGGCACCAAGCGAATACCGCTGGTCGATCACATCCAGTGCGCCAAGCGGAGCAGCAACACTGTCTACAGGTACTGGCAGCACAATTCAATTGACTCCAAACAAGCCGGGTACCGTAGTAGTCACTGTGCAGGGCGGTGGCAAAACAGCTACCTATACCGTACTAATTACAGACAAATTGAATCTGGATGGCGCTTCAAACATCCCGATGGGACAGGTGCTTACACTGTCGGCATCTATGGCTTCCAGCAATGCAGCCAAAGTCACATGGACAGTACAAAATCAAGGAACTGGCTCCTTGAAATTACTTTCCGATACTAGCTCACCACAGCTAGTCTTGGGTGCGCTTGTACCGGGTCAATCCGTCATTTCGGTGACCGACGGTACCACTGTCCTCAAAAAGACAATCACGATTGATCCCGTTAATCTAAACTTTCTCGCTAGCGGACAAACCGCGCGCAACAACCTGAAGGTCGGCAATCTGACCGCCTACAATCTCAAGCAAGACCTTGTGTTCAGTCAAGATCCCGACGCACAGCTAGCTGCGGATATTTGGAAAAATGTCGTGTTCAGCACCAGCAATAAGGATCTGATTACGCTCAATACAAGTACCGGTCAACTGACACCGCGCAAAAAAGGAACAGCTACCATTACAGCAACCTATAGCAGTTATCCAAGCATCAGCGCGTCCACAACCGTTACGATTACCGACACGAGTGATAGCAGCGGTCCAAGCCAAGACGGTAATCGCTACTGATCCAATGGTATGTCAACAGATCAACAGGCAAATCCAAACGAAAGCCGGTACGTGTATCACAAAGCGTACCGGCTTTTGCTTGCTTCGAGTTGCCTTTGTAAAAGTTAAAAGTTGCCTAGAACAAAAAGCCCGAAACGCCTAGTTCACAGCGTTTCGGGCTTTTATTTTTATCGTATACTATTTTGCATTGCCTAAAGCTAAAGCATTTCTAATCTTATTGTATCTCAATCTCAGGACGCGCTCTGTGGCAGCAATTGCAGCTTGCCGACATTGACGGTAATCTGATTGACACGCGGTAATCCTAGCCCTTGATGCGCGTATACCTTATCGTTATATGTCACCTTAAAGCGACTATCGTTGCGATTAAATGGAGAGGACAAGGAAATCGTCGATTCGCCCGCCGATGCTGCTCCATTGACTGCATTTACAGTCAGATCCCCTTTAGCAAAGAAACCACCATTGAGCGCAAATTTAGAACCGACACCGTACAATGTCGCCTGCGCATCGGTATAAAAGAAACCTGTCAGCTGTGCAGGCTGTGTATTGTTGAAGGAGTCAAACCGGTTTAATAAGATTGAGCCCTTGGACATGACCACGACTTCCTTGCCATTCAAGCCGGTAATGATCGCATCTTCCAAGACGGTAGCATACGAACCGGAAGCTGCTGATTTCATTACATATAAAGAGGAATCCATCGTCACTTTGCCTTTGATTGTTACAGTCCCGGTGCTGATCATATTAGCTTGAATTTTGATGGGAGTATCGCCGGTATTGATAATGTTCAGATTGCCATTGACGATAAACCATTTGTTAAAGGTGGATACGCCATCGCTACCAGTTACTGTGCTGCTTTTTTCTGGATAAACGACGGCATTCAGCGTCTGTCCATCCAGCGTTAGATCACCGTCAAAGATGGTCGATTTGGTTAGCTGCGGCAGACTTGCTTGTACTTTCGTTTGCTTTTCCGCTTCCGCTTTTTGCGCTGCGGCAATCTGATCGTCCGTCGGATTGGCAGGTAGAGCCACTGGTTTGAGATCTAGGCGGTCAAAGGTAGTGCTGCTGCTGTACGCGGAATCGCTCAAGATTGATGCAATAAGTGTACCTGCATTTTTGGTACCCGTGGAATCGGTAGCAGTCTGAGCATACTTCGTTTTGAGTGTATCACGGGCAATACCAGTTGCCTGCGCCAGCTTATCAACAAATGTATCATCCAAATTCACCTGTACGAATTTTTGCCGATTTTTGATGACTATATTTTCGACGGGAATATTCAGTGCAGTTTGCAATGCACTTTCGGTATTTTGCGGCTGCTGGGTAATGGGACTACCTGACTGAATAATGGAGCCGAGCGATTGTACATAAGCGTTGCCATTGAGCAGTGGATACGTCGTCGATGTCGTGAGCTGCTTCCCTTTATATTCATAATTAGCGACGTTATCTGTCGTCAGAAGTCCGCCTGCATAGATGTTGCCAACAATACTAGGCGCACCGTTCAGAATCAGGTTATTTTCCGACCCGAACGCATAGCTTAGGAATTCTGGATAGCTGTCGATTGTTACCTTTTGCTGAAGCTTGCGCGAAATTTTGTTCACGGTTGCTTCGGCGGTTAAGGTGAACACGAAGCGGGTGGTAGTCTCTTGTTTTATGTTAGCGCTGATTAGTCGGGAAAAGTTCTGTCCGTTCTTTGGCACAGGCACCGATGCGTTGGCGACTACCAGATTTTGCAGATTGCTGTTTACGGTACTGACCTTCTGAGCAAGTGCTACCGGATCAATATCGCCGCTTAGATTCAGCTGAGAGCCAATCAGCGCTACCGCTTCATCAAGCGATTTTTGCGCCAGATGCAGACTCTGTACATCACTTTCGCGTGTCTCCGTCATAAACGCGTCCGTCAGCGTCGCCCGCATCACTGCCAGACCGAGCACGGTCATAATCAGCAGCACGAACATGACCATGACCAGTGCCGATCCACGCTCGCTGCGCCAGTTGTTCAGTATACTGCGGCTGACTGGAACCTGCTGATGTTGCTGATCTGTCGGTTGATGTTGTTTTGCCATCTTTCTCCCCATTGTGGAAGCCAACCTCTCCTATATGCTAGATACGCCTTAGAAACCAAAGCTGCTTTGCAGCGAAATGCCTTTGCTCTGTCCTTGATTGTCGCTAGACAGCTTGAGCAATACATTGATAATGCCAGTCGTATAAAAGGTACTGCCATCCGGCGATTGAATCGCAATGGTAGAGCTGTTGTTCAACACAATGCGACCTTGCAGCGCGACCGCTCTTGCCAGATCATCAATGCCGTCCCGATTCGCATCATGCAGTAGCGCTCCCGGTGTACTGGTCGCTGGTAGATCCAGATTGGTCGATAACAGCGCCTTGTTTACCGCGGCAACCTGCTGTACATTACCGATATACAGCACACCGCCATACATATAGATATCCGACATCTCCATATCGCCCAGCTGTGCTGTGGACGCTTGGCTAGCACGCTCTAACCGAATACCGACCGGATTACCGCCACTCGTAATCTGACGTACACGCTCCGGCGCAAAGCTATACATCTGTGTAATGATCGAAGTGGTCAAAATATCCCCGTTGGAGCGAAGTAGATTGTCCGTATTGATCTGGTAATAACTCCGAAATCCAAATAATGCTACTCCGTAAATGACTCCCGCCATAATGCCAGTAATGATAAGCGCAGCCAGCACTTCCACTAACGAAAATCCATCCTGACTACGCAGCCGGTCAACGAATTGTCTCATTGGTAATATATCCCTCCACACTCGTTCCGGTGATATTGCTTCGTCCCGTTGCCTGCACACTGACTTGAATCGGCAGCAAATAACTCGTATTATTGCGAATATCTGTTGCCGCTGTTGATGTGCTTGTCACCACCGTAGATGTAGGCTGATAGCGAATCGTAACGGTGTACTGCACACCATTCACATTCGGATTCAATACGCGTGCCAGTACATCCAGACTGGAATTAGACACCAAAAAGCTGTACTGACTGCATGCGCTGCTATTTGTGCAGGATGTACCTGTAATCGAACCCTTGTTGTCGGTAATCAAATATTTTTTCCAAGAAGCAAAATCCTGCTTCTCCGCATAAACCAGCGCGTTGCGTGCCAAATTCACCATTACCGTTTTATTTTCATTGGTTTTATTATAGGAGAGCGAGTTGCTAAAGTACGTCATTCCCATCATAATAATGACCGACAAAATCACGATCGCTGCCATCACCTCGATCAGTGAAAATCCATCTTCCTTGCGAAGTTGCTGCTGTCCTTTATGAAGCTGATGCGTAAGTATTTGTTTTAATAATCTCATTATTTCCCATCCTTATCGGAAAATAGGTCTCTTTATCTTTTTCGACCAAAATGGAACATATCTTTAGAGTAGATGGAAAAGTGGGTAATCGTGTTTGATATGTAAAAAGGAGGGAATTATATGGGCGCATCACGCCAACCAATGGGTAAGCTGTACACGTCCAATTTGCCGGGATTGAAAAAGCTAAACACGGATGCTGATCGATTGCTTATTACGCGGGCAGGTGCGGAGATTAGCAATGTTGAAGTTGTTCGCGCCTTATCTCCTTCAGCAGACCTGTTTCATACTATATGGAATAAACGTAAAGAGCTTACTGACAATAGCTGGTGGCCAGAGTATGAACGGCGATTCAAGCAAGAATTAACCAGTGAGGAGAAATTGCATGCTTTGCGAGATGTATATAAACGGCTGCTACGCGGACAGAACGTCGTATTGATCTGCTTTTGCAAAGATCACCGATATTGCCATCGCCGACTGGTCGGGCAATTTTTCGCACAATATGGCGTAGAAGCAGAAGAATTGAATCCAATCACGGTAGAGCAGCTGGAACTGTTTTAATAACGTTTTACTAACTTCTCATTAATCTCT
This sequence comes from Paenibacillus sp. JQZ6Y-1, assembly GCF_040719145.1. NCBI lineage: Bacteria > Bacillati > Bacillota > Bacilli > Caryophanales > Paenibacillaceae > Paenibacillus > Paenibacillus kandeliae. Next base: position 836,218 of record NZ_JBFDUZ010000001.1, on the reverse strand, counting down.
TAATCACATCTTGTAAAATCACTTATATAACAAAGCCTACGCTAGCTTCTAGCAACAGACTTGTATCGCACTCTGATTACACTTACGCGTACAATAAAAATATTCCTGACTACAATAATAGTCCCAACTCCAAAACGGTCACTAACACAAAAAGCCTGCATCCTGTGCAGGCTTTTTGTGTTATTCAACGTAGCTTGTATTGGTTGTTTGTATTGAATATTGCTGCTTTGATTTTCTTTTTTGCTTCTTCTATTTTAAAAGAAGATTTGTATTCATGTTGCAAAACTATGCTTATCCATTCAGCCTACCAACATTAACCGTTAACAACCTCGCCGCCGTTTACATGAATCACCTGACCACTCACATATGACGAATCCGTGCTAGCGAGATACACATAGGCTGGCGCCAGTTCTTCCGGTTGTCCGGGGCGCTTCATCGGCTGAGATTGACCAAACTTCTCGACTTCCTCTTCATCAAATGAAGCTGGAATCAGTGGTGTCCAGATTGGACCCGGTGCTACACCATTGACGCGAATGCCTTTTTCTGCCACATTCATCGACAACGCGCGTGTAAAGGATAGAATCGCACCTTTGGTTGACGAGTAATCAATCAGCGTCGGTTGACCGCGATAGGCAGTGACCGAAGTGGAATTGATAATGGATGCGCCTTCTTTCAGGTAAGGCATCGCTGCTTTTGTAATAAAGAACATTCCGAAAATATTCGTGCGGAACGTGCGCTCCAGTTGCTCAGCAGAGATGTCTTCAATTGACTTCTGAACATGCTGCTCAGCGGCGTTGTTTACTAGAATATCCAGTTGTCCAAGCTCAGCTACCGCTTGATCAACCGCTTGCTTGGCAAATGCTTCGTCGCCAATGTCACCAGCAATGGTAATACATTTGCGACCTTCTTTTTCCACATGTGCCTTGGTTTCTTCTGCATCCTCGTGTTCATCTTTGTACAGGATGGCTACGTCAGCGCCTTCTTTGGCAAAATACACTGCCACAGCGCGACCAATCCCACTATCGCCGCCTGTAATAATGGCAGCTTTGCCTTCCAATTTGCCTGCGGCTTTATATTCCGGCGCCTTAAATTGCGGACGCGGTGTCATTTCCTTTTCAATTCCGGGTTGCTTTTCCTGATGCTGCGGAGGTAATTGTTCTGGTCTGTTGGACATGTTCATATTCCCCTCTCATCTCGAATGATTCAGCTCTATGCTGACAATATCGTATGATCATCACGTTCTCATACGATGGTACGGTGCTTTATTACCACCCCTAATCTGTGTTCAAACAAGTTGCTGCTTTTTTTCTTCCTCTTTCTTTCATTTATGTAAAACAAAATACAAAAAACCGCTCTCCATATACAGAAGCGGTTTTTCGTATTCATTGTTCGTTCTTCCAACATTCGATGTTCGATCTTCCAATATTCATTGTTTGATCTTTCATCATTCGTGGTTTGGTATTCCATCTGTTGTCCACAGGCTGTTGTCTACAGACCAGATCCATGAAGCATCAGATCAAATGACGGTAAACCATGAAAAAGCTCATCAACAACAAACATACCGCCAGTCCAAGACCGAGCGAGCGAATTTTGCCAGTATGTGCGGCAATATCCTTGCTCTGCTGAATATCCACCAGCGCCAAGCGTAGCGGCTTGCCCATGATGCCGCCCAATGCGGCAATCGCCAGCAGCAGAACAACAACAATCGTCATCCAAGCAATCGAATAATCGCCTTTGGTCATCAGGTAGCCACCAGTCAGCAGTTGTACAACCAGACCAAACTGGGCAATACGATTCAGAACACGGATGATATGGATCGCACCGGACTGCGATGATCCATCCCAGCTTGCCAATTTACCAGCAATAAACGGCAATAGCAAATAAAATCCTGTCGATAATGCACCTAGAATGTGCAAAAATACGAGAAAATCAATCACTGATTCTTCTCCCCCATCTGTATGAAATTCAAATAACCTGTTCCTATCAACCCCATACCGCCACAAGTCGATGATGAACACCGTATGTAATTCGACTGTCCGACGCATGAGACTGTATAATCAGGCTTCATCCCTATTTTACCCAATCCAATGTGAAAAATATAGCATTACTACCAAAAATCCAGATTCGTCTTCACCAACTACCTATCACATCCTATAGTAAACATCATCCAATCCTACAATCGTACATTACAAAGTACATATTCCATAACAAATGCTATCTATTAAGATCGTAACAAAGGCAAAAACACTCGTACTGTGCTATGTACAAGAAAACAGCCTTTTCCCGTATGATCCGCACATACGGACATACAAGAAAAGGCTGCTACATTTAGGATGATACAATTTGAATGACATCACGTACGGAATCGGCGGATTTATCCAACTGGGATTGTTCATCCTCAGTCAGTTCCAGCTCGAAAATGCGTTCAATGCCGTTCCCACCCAAAATAGCAGGAACACCGAGGAACAGATGATCATAGCCGTACTCGCCTTCCAGATACGCAATAACGGGCAGGATGCGCTTCTTGTCCTTCAGCACTGCCTCAGTCATCTGCGTCAGTGCTGCTGCCGGAGCATAATAAGCGCTACCGTTACCAAGCAGATTGACGATCTCGCCGCCACCCACACGGGTACGCTGTACAATCTCGTCCAATCGTTCTTTCGAAATCAACGTATCGATCGGAATCCCACCTACGCTGGAATAACGGACCAAAGGAACCATATCGTCCCCATGACCACCCAGCACGAAGCCGCGTACATCCTCTACCGAGACATTCAATTCCTCGGCAATAAATGTGCAGTACCGCGCTGTATCCAGTACGCCGGATTGTCCAATGACACGATTTTTCGGAAAGCCAAGGGTCTGGTAAGCAACATAGGTCATGGCATCCACCGGATTACTCAAAATAATCACAGTCGATTCTGGGGAATGCTGCTTGATCTGTTCACATACGGAACGTACAATGCCGGCGTTTGTATTCACCAGATCGTCGCGGCTCATACCCGGCTTGCGGGCGATGCCTGCTGTCAGAATCACTACATCAGAATGTGCCGTCTCTGCATAATCGGCAGTGCCTGTAATCCTACTGTCAAACCCCTGCACCGGACTCGCTTCCAGCATATCAAGCGCTTTGCCTTTGGTTGGGTTTTCGAGTTGCGGAATATCGACCAGCACCACGTCGCCAAGCTCTTTCTGGGCAATCATCAAAGCAGTGGTTGCGCCGGTAAATCCGGCGCCCACAATCGTGATTTTTTTGCGCTTAATCGCTGTCATGGAGTCATCCTCCTACATGTTTTCGATTACTTTGTCAGCAAACTCGGAGCATTTTACTTCTGTCGCTTGATCCATCAGACGAGCGAAGTCATAAGTAACCGTTTTGTTGTTAATCGATGTTTCCAGACCTTTGTAGATCAGGTCCGCAGCTTCTTGCCAGCCCAAGTGCTCAAGCAGCATAACGCCGGACAGGATAACGGAGCCCGGGTTTACTACGTCTTTGTCCGCATACTTCGGTGCAGTACCGTGCGTTGCTTCGAAGATCGCGTGACCAGTTACGTAGTTGATGTTTGCGCCCGGTGCGATACCGATACCGCCAACTTGTGCAGCCAGTGCATCAGACAGATAGTCACCGTTCAGGTTCAGCGTTGCGATGACATCGAATTCAGCTGGACGAGTCAGTACTTGTTGCAGCGCGATATCAGCAATCGCATCCTTCACGATGATTTTGCCTGCATCTTCCGCTTCTTTTTGAGCAGCGTTCGCAGCATCTGTACCTTGCTCGTCTTTAATTTTATCGTATTGCGCCCATGTGAATACTTTATCGCCAAATTCAGCTTCAGCGACTTCGTAGCCCCAGTTTTTGAACGCGCCTTCTGTAAATTTCATGATGTTACCTTTGTGTACCAGTGTAACGCTCTTACGTTCGTGGTCGATTGCGTATTGTACAGCCGCGCGAACCAGACGTTTGGAGCCTTCTTCGGATACTGGTTTGATACCGATACCGGATGTTTCTGGGAAACGGATTTTGTTAACGCCCATTTCGTTTTTCAGGAATTCCAGCACTTTTTTCACTTCTTCTGTGCCTTCTTGGTACTCGATACCTGCATAGATGTCCTCTGTGTTTTCACGGAAGATAACCATGTCTACCAGCTCAGGACGTTTAACCGGAGAAGGTACGCCGTCAAAGTAGCGTACAGGACGCAGGCACACGTACAGATCCAGCTCTTGACGCAGTGCTACGTTCAGAGAACGAATACCACCGCCGATTGGCGTAGTCAGTGGACCTTTGATCGCTACGATATATTCGCGGATTGCTTCCAGCGTATCCGCAGGCAGCCATTCGCCGTATGTATTAAACGCTTTCTCACCGGCGAATACTTCGTACCAAGCAATCTTTTTGGAACCGTTGTATGCTTTGTCTACTGCTGCATCCAGTACGCGTACGGAAGCTTTCCAGATATCGCGGCCTGTACCGTCACCCTCGATGAAAGGGATAATTGGGTTGTTTGGCACCTGCAGATTTCCATCCTGAATGGTGATTTGCTCACCGGAAGTTGGCAGTTCGTACTTTTCGAAGTTCGGCATAATGTAAGTTCCTCCTCGGTTCTATTTGGTGATACGTCATATGTCCGGATTGTGCCTTGCGGCAGTATGACCGGGGTATTGACCAATTCCGTCTAGTTGGGGATACATGTCGGCAGCAGCGCATTCCACAGGGGCTGTCGGCCTGTGCCTGACAACCTCCCGTCTCACTGCGGTGTGATCATACGGGGTAACGGAATGATTCCTGCTTCGCCCAATGATCACATCGTATCGTGTAAACTCTGCCTGTTCCTGCGTGCATACGTCCAAAGACATATGCTATGAAGGATATCACTGACATGCGCTCCAAATAACGGTTGTATTTATTTTAGCAGACACTGAAAGATAATGAAAAGTCGGAATTCATACAGAGCGTGTTTGCTATGAAAACGTATAGCAAACGCTGCTTCCTTAGCGGGACTCCACTGGGCTGTAGTGTTGATCTGTAGGACCTACATATTCAGCACGCGGACGAATGATCCGGTTGTTTTCATATTGCTCCAGAATATGAGCAGCCCATCCAGATACACGACTAATCGCGAAGATCGGTGTAAACAGATTGCGCGGAATGCCCAGCATGGTGTACATGGATGCAGAATAGAAGTCTACGTTCGGCTTCAATCCTTTGCGCTCATTGATCAATTCTTCAATGCGCACGCTCATCTCGTACAGGGTCAGATCATTGTTCTTCTCACCCAGCTCACGCGACATCTGTTGCAGATGCTTCGCACGCGGATCGCCGTTTTTGTAGACACGGTGACCGAAGCCCATGATTTTGTCCTTGTTATCCAGCTTTTGTTGAATATAGCTTTCGAGTTTATCGGGCGAACCGATCTCTTCCAGCATTTTCATAACCGCTTCATTGGCACCACCATGCAGTGGACCCTTCAGCGCGCCAATCGCGGATGTAATACCAGAATAGATGTCCGACAGCGTTGCCACAGTAACACGCGCAGCAAAAGTCGAAGCATTCAATTCATGATCAGCATGCAGCACAAGTGCTTGATCTAGCGCTTTGATCGCTGTTGCTTCTGGCTCAGTGCCGTTCAGCATGTACAGGAAGTTATGCGCGATAGATACGCCCTTCAGTGGCGCAACTGGCTCTTTGCCTTCGGCAATGCGTCCAATGGCAGCAACGATTGCTGGCAGCTGTGCTTGCAATTTGATGACTTTTTGATGGTTGGCTTCGGTGCTCATATCGTCCGCTTGCTCATCATACAGAGCCAGCGCCGAGATCGCACTGCGAAGTGCTGCCATACGGTTCATATCGGATGGGTACAGTTTGATTTGCTGAATAAGCGCATCCGGCAGTACTGCATATTTATCCAGATCTTTTTGCAACTGGTCAAGCTCGTTCTGATTTGGCAGCTTACCAAACCAGAGCAAATAGGCGACTTCCTCAAAGCTAGCGTTTACAGCCAAATCATCAATATCGTACCCGCGGTACGTTAGAACTCCATCAACAATGGAGCTAATGGATGAGCTTGCTGCAACAACGCCTTCCAAACCTTTGGTAGCTGTCATGTGATTCTCTCCTTTGCAAAACGACTCTTGAAGTTTGTCCAATTTGTTAATGAAAACATTTACATTTTTAAAAATGTTAAAATTATGAAGATAATAGTATACAGGAATGAGGGTATTCAGAGGTTGCCGGACCTTACACCTGTCATTAACCTTCCAAGAACCTTATATCATCATACTTTATTTTGACGGACTTGTGAACAAAAGTGAAGATCAGTAGTATATCAAAATGTTTTATCCTTTTGATAAATTATTTTTTGTAAGCCTTTACAAGATTATCTGCCCGCTTTTATTCACAAATTCGCCGATACTCTATTGTATACCAATCTATCAAAAATAAAAAGACCGATCCTTTTTATGCAGATCGGTCTTTCCCAAACAAAATATTACATGTTGCTCCAAAGAGCGATAATACGGCTATTTTTCCATATATAACTTACTTTTACTACATCTGTAGAAAAATAATATAATTCATAAAAATACATAAAATTGAATTTTATTTCAATAACCCATCATGCCTAGTTCACTGATGCAAACCAGATTGCCACCATTATTTTCTAAAAAGCGAATGCGATATTGCTTGTAGGAAACGGTATTCGAAATGTTATATACATTTGCTTTATCAATTGTCCAGCTTTTGATTCCCGTCTGGCTGTCTAGCGTCACCCATGCTTTACCGTCATATGCTTCAAATATCCAAGAGTTTGGCGATTGAGCAAATCCATATTGACTATCGTTTTGTTTCATTTGCATAGAATACGATGTTACCGTTTTGGCATCGTTAAATTCATAACTTAACCAGCCCTTCACTTCGCCATTTTTGGTTGAGAATGGTGAACAACTGTTATCAAATGCGCGATAAGCTTGTGTATCCCAAAATGTGTCATAGCTGCTAGAGCTGGCTTTTCCATATACATCTTGATTCGTAGTCATCGCATGGATGAGCGAGTTGACAGGCTTGATGCTGCACTGATCAATCGGTTGATTGATTGGAGTGGGTGTAGGCGTTGGTGTAGTAGGTTCTGTAGTGGAACTCTGTGGAGCAGACAACCATTCCATTCCACCATTCACAATGATCGGTACACTGTACAACGAGCTGTTTACGAACCCAGAGGCGATTAGCTCTGCATTGCTTGAACCACTGGTCGTGAATATACCAGTAAATGGACGATCCCCACAATTATTCGTTTGACCTCCAAATGTAAAATGATATGTCGAAGCATGCCCTGCTGCTACAGCTACACTGGAGCCCGGAACCAGTTCAGATGTCATTCCATTATATGTAGTTCCTGCTGTTTGAAAAGCTGTGCCATCTGCCTTTAGAAAATCCAATTTCACTTTTTGCTCATTCATTCCGAGGTTGGTGACATTGAGCGATAACTCTACCAGATGCGATTGATCACAAAATGTATTGGCAGGTATAGAAAACACCATTCGCTTCACCGCTGTAGTAGTATCTGCCGCGTGTACCGAAGACGGCATTATCCAGCTAAACAGAAGTACCAATACCATTGCAAAACCTGTCATCATTTTCAAACGTTGTGTACTCATTAACATTCATTTCCTTTCCGTATTTGGAATGTAGGAGCTATAGCTAGCAAGCTACCACTTTCTTATATCGGAAAATAATCCATAAAATGAATATTATTTCTTTTTTATGAAATAACGACATAAAATAAGGAAAAGATTTCATGCCTAAATCTCCTCTTCGTTTCAAATCTCTATGGTATCGTTTAACTCATAATATGAACCCGGTTACATAACGGTGATATGAACAGTAAGGAGAGCGAGCCATTTGAATACAATCATCCGCAACCGGATTTTACGGGGGCTGTGGGTGCTGGTAGCGATCGTGTTGACGTGTATTGCGGTGCGCTATCTGTTTCCACTGCTATATCCGCTGTTGCTTGCCTGGCTGTTTGCTTACGCGATGAATCCGCTCGTGCGGCTGTTCCAAAAGCGGCTACGGTTCCCTCGCTGGCTAGCGGTTTCCATTTCGCTGCTTATTTATGTAGGCGGTCTGCTTGCTCTGCTATCACTGCTCGTCACACGCTTGGTGCAGGAAACGATTACCTTAATGGAAACGTTCAATGAGCATATCGACAATTGGCGTGAGCTATTCGTCGGTTGGACGCAAAATGACCGCATTCAGTCCATCATTGACCAAATTAGCGGCTTCTTGAAGCAAACACCAGCGCAGGGTGCGATTAATGACAATCTGCACCAGACGACGCAAAGCTTGACCAGTATGGTCAGTGGCATCGTCACCAGCATTTTGAATTACCTACTATCCTTCCTCACGGCACTACCGAATTTTGCATGGATTATCGTAGTCGTGGTGCTATCGGCATTCTTTATCAGTAATAGCTGGGAGCGTCATACCCGCATCGTGTCTGGCTGGTTCCCGGCTGCGATTCGTCAGCCATCCATCGCTATCTGGAACGATCTGCAAAAAGCACTATTCGGTTATGTCAAAGCCCAGTTTATTCTGATCTCCATCACTGGCATAATCGTGATTATCGGTCTGTTTATCCTCAATGTACAATCCGCGCTGTTGATCGGTCTACTCATTGGACTGGTCGATCTGCTACCGTATCTTGGTGTCGGTATTGTGATGGTGCCTTGGGCGATCTACAGCTTGATGAGTGATGATGTGGGACTGGGGATCGGGTTGAGCATACTTTATATTGTGGTGCTGATTGTACGCCAGATTATGGAGCCGAAGATTCTCGCGAGCAATGTTGGTCTTGATCCATTAGCAACGCTAATCAGTATGTTTGTCGGGCTCAAATTATTCGGTGCGCTTGGCTTGATCATCGGTCCGGTTACCCTCGTATTCGTTGCAGCGCTCAACCGCGCCAATGTCTTCCGCGATCTACGCAATTATATTGTAAATGGTCGAGTGAGCTGATTGGCTGTAGCTACCGTTTAGCGAGGCATGATTAGACGTATGACTGGACTATTTTAGTCTATGAATGGACTATATTCATATTCCCAAGTTCATTCTCTCTAACGATTTCTATGTAAAAGAAAAGCCTATCCTGATGCTCAGCGGATTCTACTCCGCGTATCAGGATAGGCTTATTGTATTGCAATTCTTCGCCGTGTTACGGACGGTAAATGGTGATGGAACCGTTCTTCATTCGCTTCTCAATCCATTTCATCAGCAGATTGCGGTACAGCGGACGGGTTAGTGGAAATACAATCGTAAAGCCGATCACATCAAGTACAAAGCCCGGCAGTACAAGCATGATCCCACCAATGAATACACATAATCCATCCAGCATTTTACGACCCGGTGGCTGATGGGCATTGATCAATGCCTTTGTATCCTCTAGCACTTTGCGACCTTCAAACCGCATCATGACGACACCAATCAGCGATGTCAGTATAAGGAGAATCAGCGTATTCCAGCCGCCGATCCATTGAATCATTTGCAGAAAAACGTACCATTCTAGGAGTGGCACAATGATGATTAGTGCAGCAATCCATTTCTTCAAGTGGTACCTCTCCTCTCTACACTTGCAAAGACCTTACAAGTGCATCATACAGCTCTGGCAATACTTTATCAAGCCGCACAGGTACAAATTCGCGGCTAACCCACACATGCCGGGTACTTCCGCTGGTCAGATGCTTGCCGGGCAGCTTAGCATCGTCTGCAAAGACAGGACGCTGACGTGAGGACGACGCATCACCTACCGACTGCTCGTCCTGCTCATCTAGCAAATGAATGCGATATTCGTAATCAATGCGCAGCCGCGAAAAGTTCACGATACGTGTGTACACCGCTACCCGATCGTCATACCGCGCCGGATGTCCATACGATAAGGACGCATCCACCAGCGGCAGCAGTACGCCCGCCTGCTCCATATCGCGGTAGCGAAAGCCAAGATCACGGATCATCTCCGTACGTCCCAGCTCAAACCAATTCAAATAATTCGTATGGTATACAACGCCCATCGGATCGTTCTCCTGATAGCGTACACGGAAGGCGATGCCATGCCATGCACTGGGCAGATTCAATTGTAATTTCGCCATGATTCTTCCTCCTTGCCTGACGATGGTACGGACAATCAGCAAAAAAAGCAATGGATAAGCTCCACTGCTTTTTTGCTTATGCTATATGCACAATGAAGATGTTACGCTTCGATTTGTGCGACTTTGATCAGGTTCGTAGAACCGGATTTACCCAGTGGAATACCTGCTGTGATCACGACCAGGTCGCCTTCTTTGAGGAAACCGGAATCTTTACCACCTTGCAGTGCTACTTGGAACAGTTCATCTGTAGAATGAGCCTGTGTACCTTTAACCGGGTGTACGCCCCATGCCAGAGACAGACGACGCATCGTTTGGTCGTTTGTTGTTACAGCGATGATTGGGGATTGTGGACGGTATTTCGCAACAACGCGAGCGGTATGACCGGACTCTGTAGAAGAGATGATCGCAGTTGCATTCAGATCCATTGCGCAGCTAGCTACGGATTGGCTGATTGCTTCTGTTACTGTTGTTTGTTGTGCATGGCTTTGTTTCAGGAAAATCTCGCGATAGTTCAGCGCGGATTCTGCTTTTTCAGCGATGCGAGCCATTGTCAGTACGGATTCTACTGGGTATTTACCAGCAGCCGTTTCGCCGGACAGCATGATTGCATCGGTACCGTCGAAGATTGCGTTCGCCACGTCACTTGCTTCTGCACGCGTTGGGCGCGGGTTGCGTTGCATGGAATCCAGCATTTGTGTAGCCGTGATAACCGGTTTACCAGCACGGTTACATTTTTCGATCATTTGTTTTTGTACCAAAGGTACTTGCTCAGCTGGGATTTCTACGCCGAGGTCACCACGAGCAACCATCAGGCCGTCAGACACTTCCAGAATTTCGTCCAGGTTGTCGACACCTTGTTGGTTTTCGATTTTGGAGATGATTTGTACATGTTTTGCGCCTTTTTGTTCCAGCAGTTCACGGATTTCCAGTACATCGCTTGCTTTACGAACGAAGGAAGCAGCGATAAAGTCTACACCTTGCTCAATACCGAAAATAATGTCGTTTGCATCTTTTTCCGTGATGCCCGGCAGGGAAATGTTCACGCCTGGTACGTTCACGCCTTTACGGCCTTTGATTTGTCCACCGTTGACGATACGGCATTTGATCTCAGTGCCTTGTACCTGTACAACGTTCAGACCGATCAGACCGTCGTCGATCAGGATCGTAGAGCCGACTTCAACGTCGCCCGGCAGGTCTTTGTACGATACAGTCAGACGATGCTGGTCACCCAGAATCTCTTCGGTAGTCAGCGTGATGTATTCATCCTGAACCAGGTCAATCGGTTCTTCCTTCAGTTTGCCGATGCGGATTTCCGGACCTTTGGTATCCAGCAGGACAGCTACGGTTTTACCCAGTTCCTGGCTGGCTTGTTTGATGTTTTTGATACGGTTGCCGTGCTCTTCAAAGTCACCGTGGGAGAAGTTCAGACGGGCAACGTTCATGCCTGCCATGATCAGCTTTTTCGTGTTCTCTAGGGACTCACTTGCCGGTCCAATCGTACATACAATCTTAGTTTTGCGCATAATGTGTTTCCTCCGTTTTCAAGGTCTCTCTATTGTTTGTTTTCCAACATAACCTGTTATCGGACAGACAACAGGCCCCAACAACTAAATGTACTACAAATTCTCCGTTTTGTATACAGGGGATGGACATTATTTATCCCGCCGTGCCCTGAATCTGCCTTTGGAGCGGAGCGTGTGCAGCTGCACAACAGAAAACCGCCCATCACCTTCCCTGCCGGGAGGCATGGACGGCATGCTTGATTACGTGGCGATGAACCGATGCTTAGTGAGGCAGTGCATCGGTCGAATCGTCGTTATGAAAGGCAGTGGTCACTGGGGACAGCTTCTGATCGTCTTCCCCCGCCGCCGATACGGAATCGGTGGCTTGTTCCTTTTGCTGCTCTTGTTGATTGGTCGTACCAAAGCTAGTCATTACCTGGTTCTCGACAAATTCGCCGATCTTGCGGAATTTCTGGTAACGGTCTTCGACAAGGCATTCAGCATCCATGCCGGATAGCTGATGCAGCTGGTTCAGCAGCTCACTACGAATCGCTGTACCAGTTGCTTCATAGTCCTTGTGTGCTCCGCCCTGTGGTTCCGGTATAATCGCTTCGATGATCTCCATCTCCAGCAGATCGTTTGCCGTAATCTTCATCGCTTCTGCTGCCTGATCGGCTTTGGAAGCGTCTTTCCACAGAATCGAAGCAGCGCCGTTTGGCGAGATTGCCGAGTAAATAGCGTGCTCCAGCATCAGGACGCGGTTACCCACGCCGATTGCCAGTGCGCCGCCGCTGCCGCCTTCGCCGATAACGACGCAGATGACAGGCACACGCAGTTTCGCCATCTCCCACAAACTGCGGGCGATTGCTTCCGACTGGCCGCGCTCCTCTGCTGTATTACCCGGATACGCACCTTTGGTATCAATAAATGTAATAATTGGACGTCCAAATTTCTCCGCTTGCTTCATCAGACGGGTCGATTTACGGAACCCTTCTGGATGCGGGCTGCCGAAGAAACGGGCAATATTGTCCTTGGTGTCCTTACCGCGCTGCTGACCGATAATGGTCACAGGTTTGCCGTCCAGACGCGCCAGTCCGCCGACAATCGCTAGATCATCGCCAAACATACGGTCACCATGCAATTCGATAAAATCAGTAAAGATCAGCGGGATCAGATCCAGCGTCGTTGGACGCTGCTGATTGCGCGCTAGATGCATTTTCTGAGCGGGACTAATATTTGTATAGATTTCACCCTCCATCTGGCGATAGCGCTCTTCCAGACGGTTGATTTCATCGGTAAAATCGATTTCTTTTTCCTGACCAAATTGTTTCAGCTCGTCGATCTTTTTGCGCAATTCAACGAGAGGCATTTCAAAAGGCATCTCTCCTGCCACTCAAAATCCCCCTTTCCATGTATGATAGTCCAGCAAATCGCCCAGCATGGACTTCATATCTTTACGGTTGATGACCATATCGAGTTGTCCGTGCTCCAGATTGAACTCGGCTGTCTGGAAATTGTCAGGCAGCTTCTGGCGGATCGTCTGCTCGATAACGATACGACCGGCAAAACCGAACAATGCACCTGGCTCAGCAATAATCACATCGCCAAGCATCGCAAAGCTGGCGGACACACCGCCCATAGTTGGATCGGTGATGACGGATATGTACAGTCCACCGTTTTCCTGAAAACGCGCCAATGCCGCGCTCGTCTTCGCCATCTGCATGAGACTGATAATGCTCTCCTGCATACGCGCTCCACCGGAGGTCGAGAACATGATCAATGGCAAATTGCGCTCATCCGCCGCCTCAATGGCACGGGTGATCTTCTCGCCGACAACCGAACCCATACTGCCACTGAAAAAGTCAAAACTCATCACAGCCAAAATGACCGGATGACCATCAATCTCACCTTGACCTGTAATCACTGCATCGCGCAGACCGGAATTCATCTTCTGCTGCTCTAGCTTTTTTGCATAGCCGGGAAAGTTCAGCGGATCGACAGATTCCATACCCGCGTCGAACTCGGTAAACTTACCTTCGTCTACGGTCATAACGATACGCTCAATCGCGTTCAGACGCATATGATAACCGCAGTTGCTGCATACCTTCAGGTTCTTTTCCAGTTCCTTGCTGTAATGAATGGTGCCGCATTTGCTGCACTTGTTCATTAGGCCTTCGGGAATTTCACGTTTCGGGCGTTCCTGTGGCTGCTCATCTGATGCGGGCTCATTACTCCAGCGTTGTGAAGGAATGGTCGCATATTTTTTTTTCTTCTGGAATAAATCTCTAAACACAACTACACCTCTTCAGACGTATACTTATTCCCCAGTTTATGAATGTGCTTTGTTTTTAGTAAATGACATGAACCATAGTCAAACGGACGGGCCGAAGCCCACATAATGGGATAATGATACCATACCACACTTTTTTGCCGCAACAAAGAGACATGATGAGAAATCGATCCACCGTTCATAGGAGAGCGGTGGATCGATTGGGAGTGTTGCCGACACAGCAGGGATTCTACTGGTGTTTTTATACTCAAACGGGATTGCGAAAGAACTTACTTTTTTATTTTACACGCACTGTGCCGTCGCCTAACATCTGCTCCATTTTCTTAAACAGATCGGGAGATGGCTTGATGCGGTAGCTGCCGCTCAGATCAAACAGCTTTTGCGATTCTTCATAAAAGAGGATCGTACCGAGCTGACCCGGATGATCGGCGAACAATTGCTTGAGCTGCTCTAGCTTGCCAGCACGCTGCGCTTCGCTCGTAATTTTGATATATACATGCTGCTTCGACGCGTCCACTACTGCGGCTGCACTACGCTCAGCGGTAGACGATGCCGTATTGCGTGAGGATGCAGTTCCGCCGTCCGCTGTAGAGGTGCGGGCGATGGAACGTGCCGCAGCCGTAGACGAGCGATTGCCGGTTGTACTGCTGGATGACGCTGTCTTTTTACTGCGAGCGGATTGGATACGTTGTTTGACCTTTTCCGCCATTTCCACTGTATTATCTGGGGTTAGTGGCATGACTTCCTCTGCCAGCAGCTTGAAGCCTTCGTCTTCCTGTTGCAGACGACCGCGTACAATTAGCAGCACGCCTTTATCGACGAGATCGCGGCATTTGCGCCACGTTTCGGGAAACATGACGACCTCGCATTTTTCGATCTGGTCTTCCATTTCCATAAATGCCATCGCTTTGCCCTGCTTGGTTGTAATCGCCTTGAGCGAAACGACCATGCCCGCAACCGCGACTAGACTTTCGTCCTCGGCTTCATGCAGATTCATCAAGCGGGACAGACCAGATTGTTCAATCGGCTGTTCATAATCGTCGAGCGGATGACCTGACAGATACAATCCGAGCAGCTCGCGCTCAAACTCTAGCTGTTCCGCTGCGCTAAATGGCGGCACATCCGGGTACGATACTTCCCAGTTTGGCTTCTCACCCAGATCGAAATCGAACATCTCGATCTGTAGCTCCTCGCGCTCCTTGCGCCATTTGGCTGCTTCCTTGATCACTTCATCTAGCATTTGCAGCAGCTGAGCGCGGTGTCCCGGCAGATTGTCAAAGGCTCCTGCCTGAATGAGCGACTCGATGACGCGCTTGTTGCACGCCTTCGGATCGACCCGTCGGCAAAAGTCGACCAGACTGTCAAACGGACGTTCTTCGCGTTCCTTGATCATGCTGCTAATCGCCTGTGTACCGACATTCTTCACTGCACCGAGACCGAAACGGATATGCCCACCGCTCGACTTGGACTCATCTGGCACCGGAGTGAAGGTTACACCGCTCTGATTGATGTCAGGTGGCAGCACCTCGACTCCCATACGCTGACATTCCAGTACAAATTCCGCGACTCTACGATGCACGCCCATCACGGCGGTCAGCATGGAGGCGATAAATTGTACCGGATAATGAGCCTTGAGATAGGCAGTTTGGAACGCCAGTACGCCATAAGCGGTCGCATGGGCACGCGGGAAACCGTAATCGGCAAAGCGAACGATCATATCGTACACTACATTGGCATCCTGCTCGCTGTAATTTTGCTTGAGACTGCCTTCCACGAAGTGAGCACGCTCCTGATCCAGCACCTCGCGTTTCTTTTTGGAAACGGCACGGCGCAGCAGATCGGCTTCCCCTAACGAGAATCCTGCCATCAAGGAAGCAATCTGCATAATCTGCTCCTGATACACGATAATTCCATACGTATCTTCCAAAATCGGCTGTAAATCAGGATGCGGATACTCTACTGTGATATTGCCATGCTTGCCCTCGATATAGCGCGGAATAAAGTCCATAGGACCCGGACGATACAGTGCATTGACCGAGACAATATCTTCAAACTCACTCGGCTTCATATCGCGCAGCACCCGGCGAATGCCCGGCGACTCTAGCTGGAAGACGCCCATCGTGTCGCCCTGACTGAGCATTTTGTAAGTAAGGGGATCATCCATCGGAATCTGATCAAAGTCGATCACTTCCCCTGTCTGTTCCTTGATCCAATCCAGACAGCGCTCGATGATGGACAAGGTGCGTAGTCCGAGAAAGTCCATTTTCAGCATACCAATGGCTTCCAAATTCTCCATCGCATACTGAGTCAGCACCGCATGCTCGCTTCCTTCCTGCAATGGCACCACATCGGTCAGTGGACCGCTGGAAATGACGACGCCTGCGGCATGGGTGGAGGCGTGACGCGGCATGCCCTCCACCTTGAGCGCGGTCTCTATCAATTCCTTCACTGCTGGCGATTTATCAGCACGTTCGCGCAGCTCAGATACCTGATCCAGCGCACGCTGAATCGTTACACCAATCTGTGCGGGAATTAGCTTGGCAGCACGGTCTGTATCGGAGTATGGCACATTGAGCGCACGTCCAACATCGCGTACGGCGGCGCGCGCAGCCAATGTTCCGAAGGTGATGATCTGAGCGACTCGGTCACGTCCATATTTGCCTACCACATAATCGATCATCTCATCCCGTCGTAGATCGCTAAAGTCGATATCAATATCCGGCATAGAAACGCGATCTGGATTAAGGAAGCGCTCAAACAACAGTTTGTAGCGAATCGGATCAACATTGGTGATCCGCAATACATACGCGACAAGGCTGCCTGCGGACGATCCCCTGCCCGGTCCAGTCACAATCCCTGTTTCATGGGCAAACTTCATAAAGTCCCATACAATCAGAAAATAATCAGCAAAGCCCATATTCCAGATGACGGACAGCTCATATTGTAGGCGTTGCTCCAGCTCGGCACGTTGTTCCGGTGCATTCCACAGCTCGCTATCACGATAACGCTGTTCCAATCCTTCGCGGCATAGCTGCTCCAAATAACGAGCAGCATCCATCCCTTCTGGCAATGGGTGATACGACGGCAACAGCGATTGACCGAGCGGAATGGTCAGCTGACATTTGTCGGCAATGACGACGGTGTTAGCTGTCGCTTCCGGTACATGTGGGAACAGCGTGCTCATCTGCTCACCCGTTTTCAGATACAACTGGTTGGTCGGAATGCGCAAACGGCTTTCGTCGTCCACTGTTTTGCCTGTACCGATACAAATTAGTACATCCTGCGTTTTGGCATCATCTTCGGTCAAATAATGCACATCGTTCGTTGCAACAAGCGGAATGTTCAATTCTCGTGCTAGTTGGATTAAATGTGGATTGACCTTCTTTTGCTCCGCCAAACCGTGATCCTGCAATTCGATATAGAAATCCTCACCGAAAATATCCAGATACCGCTGGGCAGCTTGTTTTGCCTTTTCCGGTTCATTGTTCAGCAGATGCTGTGGAATCTCGCCGCCCAGACAGGCGCTTAGGCAAATAATACCTTCGTGATATTCACGCAGCACTTCCCCGTCAATGCGGGGCTTATAGTGAAAGCCTTCGAGGTGCCCAATGGAGCACAGCTTCATTAGATTCCGATAGCCAATTTCATTCTTTGCCAGCAGCAGCAGATGATGAATCGGCTGATCCTTACGCGCTGCCTTTTCACGGCGCGAACCGGCGGTATAGTAAACTTCACAGCCAATAATCGGCTTAATGCCGTGCTGTAAACAAGCTTTGTAAAACGGGATGGCTCCATACATCACGCCATGATCGGTCAGCGCCAGCGATGTCATGCCATTCTCCGCTGCACGGCTCACCAGATCCTGGATACGCGCAGCCCCGTCGAGCAGACTGTATTCACTATGCACGTGCAAATGTACGAATGGGGTCATACGCTTCCCTGCTTTCTTGTGGTATTCCTGAGATTCTATACAGCCATTACCCGCCATGTTGCGGGCATACTCAGCTTTATTATTTTACCATACATGACCCAATGAACTGTATGTCTCACAAAAACTTTATCCTTCCCAACGACAAATAATGACATTACCTTCTAATGTTTTACTATATCCCACCGATAAAAAGAATATTGTATGCAAGTTTACACTTCATAAGGCAGAGAGCGGGGACGGTTCATGAAAAGACAACTAATACTTGTTGTGTCAATTATCACAATTTTACCTTTATTGGTGTTCGGGGCATTCAGTCTGATCAGCACCACACAGAAAATTCAGAAAGACGCGTATGCTATGAATGAGCAGAATGTCGATCTGGTGCTGCAAAAATCACAAACACTCGTAAATAGCGAGCTGTCCATGCTACAGCAGCTGGCAGCGAACCCGGAATTCAAGCAGTACACGCCTGATCAACTGGCAGAAACGAAAAATCTGCTCGTTCAAGTAGCTGGTCTGCATCCCGAATTGCAAACGCTTGTATTCAGCGATCAAGATGGGCAGCAAATTGCCAAAAATACCGATGCTGATCTGGATAATGTGAGTGACCGCGATTATTATAAACAGCTGATTGCTACACAAAAGCCAGTCATCTCCGATGTTTTGGTCAGTAAATCCTCTGGCAAAAAAATCATCAATATCGTTTATCCCGTGTTCGGCGACAACAATACATTGACTGGCTTTGTGCAGTGTTCACTACCGCTGGATGCAATGAGTACCTATGCGAAGGAATTTTCTACAAATGGGCAGACTGCTTATATTGCTGACCGCGCTGGCGTAATCCTTGCTCACCCCGATGCCACACAGCTGGATATGGATATTCATACTACAGCTGCATTTCAACAAGGCTCGACAGGCACGAACGGCACGCTCATCTATGGAAACGGAGACGCCAAAAAGGTCGTTTCCTATATGAAGGATTCGATTACAGGCTGGACGGTATTTAGCGAAAAATCGTACAGCCTGATTATGCAGGAGTATTTCACTTTGCTATACAGCAGTATTATTATTCTCGTCGTCTCACTGATTGCCGCTATTGTCGCTGGTTATATTTTCGCTGGACGATTGACACGACCGATCATGCAGCTTGTTCAAGCGACCGATTCGGTTGCCAAGGGCGATCTGACAACAACATGGAATATTCGTGCCAAGCATGAAGTGGCGGCACTCTCGCAATCGCTTGCCGAGATGACATCTAGCCTACGTGAGATCGTTGCCCATGTGAAAGACACGTCGCTGCATCTGGCATCTTCTTCCGAGCAATTAAATGCCAGTTCTACTGAAACAACCCATGCGTCCCAGCATATCGCCGAATCGATCCAGCATATGGCTTCCGGCTCAGAACGACAAGCAGAACAAGTAAACCACACGTCCGGCACAGTCTATCAAATGGCTGACGGTATCCAGCATATTGCTGGTAGCGCCCAGCAGGTTGCTGCCACTGCTGCTCTAACCGCTAACAAGGTAACCGAAGGCGATGATGCGCTGCGCTCCGCCAATGATGAGATTGGCAAGCTGCAATCCATTTTCAATGAATTGTCCGGCTCTGTCGGCAATCTTAGCCAGCATTCTCAAACGATCGGCGAGATTGTAACCGCCATTGCCCAAATTGCCAAGCAAACCAATCTGTTGTCGCTCAATGCAGGCATCGAAGCCGCGCGTGCGGGTGAGCATGGCAAAGGCTTCAGCGTCGTTGCCAAAGAAATCCGCAATCTGGCAGATGAAGCGTCCTCCTCTGCCAATCAAATCGGCGGCTTAATCCAAAGCATTCAGACCGAAATCCAGTCCGTTGTCGGTAAAACGAATGCTGGCGCTAATGAAGTGAAACAGAGCATCAGCGCTGTGCAGACCGCAGGCGACTCGTTCGGTCAGATTCGCAGTTATGTGAATCAAGTGGTCGACAGTATTCAAAGTGTATCCGATGCTTCCTCCACCCTGTCTCATGGCACAAGTCGAGTGATTGAATCGGTCAATGAAATGTCTGGTATTAGCAGTCAGGCAGTGGGCGAGATCGAATCCGTGTCCGCTGCGACAGAAGAACAACTGGCGACAATGGAAGAGATTTCTTCGTCCGCAGCCGTTCTGTCCAGTGTAGCGCAGGAATTGAAAGGCATGGTCGACCGATTTAAAGTGTAATCTGTACTCGCACATCCGTTTTTATTGCGTATTCGTGTAGGGTCATATATAACAAAGAGGCTGCCCGCTTGATAGGGACAGCCTCTTTGGGTTGGATGGGATGCGTGTTGGAGCATTTGACATCATACATAGGAGAGCGTTTGTCATTGAACGTCTGGTTGTCTGGTTACCATAGATATGTCCGTCAGACGGTCTCCATTTCATGTTGCGATCCAGCTTCGACGTTTCTCCATCGCTCCAAATCTGTGTTTACTTTATTTTATCGCTTCCACCTTACAATATGGCGTTAGCCATGATCAATGGATTGTAGGGTGAGCATTGATTTGGATACCGGTGCATTTTCGTAGAGAATTTCGATCTCCACTTTATACGTACGGCGGCTTGCTTCCAGCACAGTGGGACGAATCATAATGGCGTCCTCGATCTGAACGGGGCGCAGGAAGTACGTCGACATATTATCTAATACATAATCATGCCCTGTAAACAATCGTGCAGTGCGGATCGCTGCCTGAATCATAACTGAGATTAGGATGCCTTCCGAAATATTACCTAGCTCAGTCGCCATCTGCGGCGTGATGAAACCGTGGAACATCACACCGCCCTCTTCATCTCGCTCCTCAGCGAATCCGTTCCAGATCAGGTAATCGAATGTTTCCATATTGCCCGCATTCGGTTCATGCTGGGCATCACGCATTGCTTGCAGCACCTCGCGCCGCGTTACTGTTCCGATCAGCTTACGGTTGCGATCCACAATCGGCAGAAAATCGATGCTTTCCCACATCATCGTCTGCGCAGCAGAAGCGAGTGAGGTTTGCAAAGTAGCCGTAATCGGGCGACGCACTAGCACCTTTTCAATCGGTTGATCCGGTGGTAGCTGCTGAATTTCCTTGCGTCCGACGATGCCGATAATCCGATTCCATTCGTCAACGACAGCAAGACGCTGATACCCGGTCTTTTCCGCGGTTTCATGAAAATCATCCGCTGTGCTGGATGCCTTCAACACGCCCGGCTTCGGTCGACCAGCGATAATATCCTCAACGAGCATAATTTTCTTTTTGATCATCCGGTCGAACAAGGCACGGTTGATCATCGAAGCAACGGTAAAGGTATCATGGCGTGACAAAATAATCGGTAGCCCGCGCGTATCGGCAAGCGATTTAACTTCTGGGCTAGTACTGAAACCACCGGTAATCAATACAGCAGCGCCATGCTCCAATGCCAGATGGTGGGCGTCCTCACGGTTACCGACAATTAGCAGGCTGCCAGCTTCCACATAACGCATCATCGCATCCAGTTTCATCGCACCAATCGCGTATTTGACAAGCGTCTTATCCAGACCGCTACTGCCCCCTAGCACCTTACCCTCTACAATGTCCGCTACGTCGGCAAATGTCAGTTGATCCGATACACCGCGCGGACGCTTCTCAATTCGTACCGTTCCGATCCGCTCGCGTGTCACAACGATACCCATATTCTCCGCTTCCTTAACCGCGCGATAAGCAGTTCCTTCACTCACACCCATCTGCCGCGCCAACTTACGCACTGAGATTTTGGAGCCGACCTTGAGCTTTTCAATATGCTGCAAAAGCTGCTCATGCTTTGTAATCGAATCATCATGTTCCTGCAACTGTAGCACCACCTTCCCGTATCTGTATCACTATGTTTGTATTATAGCACAAAAAAGAAGCGCGTCTCCTCCCAATTTGGGACAAGCCGCGCTCCTTCCTTGCTCCGAGCGAAAGGATCACTCGAAGACATCATCAATGATTAGCAACAACTGGAAGCGTTAACTGTTCCTGCCGTCATCACAATGGTATGAAATCGTACTGTTATACTTTTATTGCAATGTTGCATTGTGACAGATTATTGAGCGGAACCGCCATACAGGTGGCTCAGACTGTCTGTGATGATTTTGTTAATATCCTCGATGATGGTGCTCAGACGCTGCTCAGCATCGAACAGACGACGGATGTTGAGGTTCAAGTTCAGTACCTCGAACAGCTTTTCCATTTGTTCCATTTCTTCCGGGTTTGGCATATCGCCGGACATCATGCGCTGTTGTACTTCGATCTGACGTGCGCGGAAATCATCCAGCATGCGTTTGCTTTCTGGATCACTTTCGATCAGCTGCATCGCTGCGGTAATATCAGCCACTTCTTTGCTATCGCGAATCGATTGAGACAGTTCGTTGGCCTTGTCGTAAATGTTTGTCATAAAAAGCCCCACTTTCCGATGAATGGATCATCGTTGTTTTATACATGCTAACAGCCTGCCCACAGCTCCAGCCGCGGCAGGCCAAAACATATCCTTTACAGGGTAACTGATTTGCAAGTCAAAGTAAAACTGTACCTCTACTCCGCTTTATTAAACACATCCAGCAGTTGTTCAAACGACGTAATAATCACGTCCGAACCATCCAGCTCATGATGATCACCAAAATCCGCATAGCGGCATCCAATCACTGTCTGATGATTCTGAATTCCCGCCTCTACATCGGACGAGCGGTCTCCCACCATCCATGCACGGTCAATCTGATGCTGTTCCAGCAGCAGCTTCACCAGATCAACCTTGCTTGCCGTCTGATACTCGCCTGCACTATATACGCCATCCAGAATATCGCCTAAACCATGTACATCCACAATGCCTTTCACATAACCTTCCAGTCCATTACTAGCGATAAATAGCTTTACTCCACGACGATGCAGCTCCCGTAGCGTCTCTTCCACCTGTGGATATAAACGGGAATCGCCCGCCTTCATACGATCAATTTGCAACTGCTCCAGCAGCTCATTGGCACGCGCAATCGTACGCTCCCCTGCACCCGGCATCACACGCGCCCAAATATCCTCTAGCAGCATGCCTAGCGAGCTAAGAATAATCTCTTCCGGCGGTGTCCCACCTTCATACAGCCCTTCCTTGCGCAATTGTTCAAAAGTAGCATAATAGGCAGGAAGAAGTACCGTTTCCGTTTCAAATAACGTGCCATCCATATCAAACATCATCGCTTGCGGCTTGCGTAATACGGGGAAATCGCTCATACATGAAACTCCTTTTCGACAGTAAATTTGTAAGAATCAAGATGAATATGTAGACAAACAGGATACAGGCGGTATGGAGCATATCCATACCGCCTGTATATTACCCATTTGCGTCATGACCTACTACCATGTTAGTCGTCATTTGAACGCTCGTCACGTTTGTCATTCTCTTCTTCCTCATCCTCGGGTTCCGGTAATGGATGTACATGCACACGCATAATACGCAGACGCTCAGATTCGGCAACCTCGAATACAACACCATCCACCTCGACAGTTTTGCCATTTTCCGGTACGCCCTCTAGCTCCTTGAACATCCAACCGCCGATGGAATCAACTTCATCATCATCAATTTCCACACCAGCAAGTTCATTAACATCCTCGATCAGCATACGACCGTCTACCGAAATGACATCACCAATTCGTTCCACATCTGGTCGCTCATCCTCAAACTCATCGTACAGCTCGCCGACGATCTCCTCCAGAATCTCCTCAGCCGTCAACAAACCAGCAGTTCCGCCGTATTCATCGACAACCAGCGTCATCTGAGCATGATTTTTCTGCATCAATTGCAGCACATGACTGATCTCCATCGACTCCGGCACATTGAGAATAGGACGTGCCAGTGCAGCCAGATCGTACGGCTGATTCACCGGCGACAACAGTACATCGGTAATATGTACAAAGCCGATAATTCGATCCTTGTCCTCCACCGCTACTGGATAACGCGAATGCTTCGTCTCCTGAATAATCGCCAGATTCTCGTCTTTGGACAGATTCGTATACAGGCAATTCATATCGGTACGCGGCAGCATCACCTCACGGGCAAGCAGATCGGAAAATTCAAAAATATTGTTCACTAGCTCAATCTCGCCTTCGTCCATCACACCGCTCTTCGCACTTTGATTCATCAGAATGCGAATCTCTTCCTCTGAGTGCGCACCTTCTGCTTCACTAGCAGGCTCGATGCCTACCAGACGCAGCACTGCATTTGCCGCCGCATTCAGCAGCCAGATGAACGGAAAGAACACACGGTAAAAGAACAGCAGCGGTGCAGACAATGCCAGCGACACGCCATCTGTCCGCTGAATCGCGAGCGATTTGGGAGCCAATTCCCCCAGCACGATATGCAAAAATGTAATGACTGCAAACCCAATCACGACCGAAATGGTTGTAATCAACGTACCATCTGTAAAGCCTAGCTTGTACATCAAAGGCTCGACCAGCAGCTCAGATATCGCCGGTTCACCGACCCAACCAAGACCAAGCGAAGCGAGCGTAATCCCGAACTGGGTAGCTGACAAATACGCATCCAGCTTGCTGTTCACCTTGAGTGCATAACCAGCTAGACGATTCCCTTCACTTTTTAATTCTGTCAGCCGCGAATGCCTCACTTTAACCAGAGAAAATTCCGCAGCCACAAAAAATCCGTTTAAAAATACAAGTACAAATACAAGAGCCAAATTGAGTATTAAATTGCCGATCTCAAACTCATGCTCCAACCGGAACGCCCCTTTTCTCGGATATATGGTATATCAGCCGCACACTGCCGCCAGAACCCATACACGGCGTACCTGCGCACAATGAAGGCGACTTTTACAGTATCGCTTTGCGTGATTTGAAATCTATGTCTTTATAGTACATGTCTGCAACCAGCAGATTCGGGCCACAGCACGCAGCTAGATCACAATGGCAGTTCACCTGCTGATTGAGCGGATGATTGTTGCTCCATTCGCCAAAAATATCGTCCAGTTTGCGGTTGGCAATATTGCCGAATGCCGGAATCGCTGCAAAATCGGTCACAAACACATCTCCGGTAAACATGTTTACGTTTACTCGATTACGTCCATCTGGATCGTTACGTACCGTTACATTTCGTTCACTGCGAAGTCGGCTCACAATATCGCGATCTTCCTTGTTCGGATTGCAGCTGAAAAACGGCAGCGTACCGAACAGCATCCACATATCCTGATCCCGATGATCCAGCAGATCGTGAATCGCAGCACGGAAATCGTCCAGCGACAGCACCGGCAGCTTAGCGGCAAAGTCAGCCGCATACATCGGATGCACTTCATGGCGTTTGCAGCCCATTTCACGGATCAGATTATGAATTTCTGGCAGCTTGCGATGGGTACGGTAATTGATCATCGATTCAGCAGAAATAAACATGCCTGCATCGCTCAAACGACGCGTATTGTCGATCATCTTGTCATACATGCGGACAGCAGCTTCACGCGGAACGGGATGACCGCTATTCGCAAAGCCCACCTCATGGAAATCATCGGGCGATGTATAGTTAAACGAAATATGCATAACGTCCAGATACGGAAGCAGTTGCTCGTATCGGCCAATGTCCAGCGTCAGGTTGGAGTTGATCTGGGAGCGGATTCCGCGCTCACGCGCATAACGCAGTAGCGGAACGATCACCTCATCCACTGTTTTTTTACGAAACGACGGCTCACCGCCGGTAATGCTGATTGTCTGCAAATGCTCGACCTCGTCTAGACGTTTGAGCATCAGCGGCAGCGGGATCATGTCCGGTTCGCGCAATACGAGCGAATCACCAACTGCACAATGCTCACAGCGCATATTGCACAGATTGGTCACTGTCATCTCCACGCTTGTCAGCGTATGTTTGCCGTACTGGCGAAGTGATTGCAGCGGGTCCCACGGATCGTAACTCGGGGATAATTCCTTCAGCGGCCACTCACTTCTGTGTATAACTGTCATTTATTTTTCACCTTATTTCATGTATTAACCCTGAATGCCACTCTGCATAACGGTTGTTCTGCACATCCACTATGCAATTGTTGGTACAAGGTCCTATTTATCATAACATAAACCAGCGTGATCCGGCACAGCTAGACACAGCGCCCGGCGTTTGCAATTCACTGCGCAGAAGATCGCGAATAAATTCGGACAACATATAGGTGACACCCGCACTCTCACTAAGCGATTCATACCCAATGCGGAATGTAAACATATCGAGCGAGCCTACGCTGTATTCGCGCTCGTTATCCAGCACGTCCTCGCCTACCTTAATATCCGTTATACGCTCATATGGTGGACGCGACAGATCACATGTAATCGTCATGCCATCTACACACAGATTGCCTAGCACTTTGCCACGGAAGCCAAAGCCCATAATCGGCTTATGTGTAAACTCACCCAGCAATGATTGTTCCAGCGCCTGCCGAATACTACTGCCCTTGATCAGCGTTAGACACGGATTGATCGGAGACGGACAAAGACGATGCAGTAGCGCTTCACTAATCTCGCCAGCAGGCAATGGACCGAGCAATTGTCCACTGTTCACAATGGATAGCTCAGCTCCGGTATATCGCCGTACCGCCTGTGCCAGCAGATTCCCTAGCGGAGATTCCTGTTCGTAGTCAATCTCTAGCGGCTCTTCCAGCATGGCAATGGCATGACCCATACGTTCTTCCGCTCGCTCCCGATGCAGGACAATCGCTGCTTCAATCTCGGCATTACGCTTCATTTCTGGCGAAGTCGGTACCAATCCGCTATGCAGCAGACGCGGACGACCACCGCCAGTATCCTTTTGCCAGCTCATATACCCCATATAATGTCCAAACTTGCCAGCAGCGCCAACAACCGTTGTACCGATCTGCAAGGGACGTTCCAGTACATGATGACTATGCCCTCCCAGAATAACATCCAGCTCCGGCAATTGCTCTGCCAATTTCTGATCCGTCGACAATCCGAGATGCGACATCAAGACGAGCAGATCAACCTGTCCACGCAGCTGCTGAACGAGTGGTTGCAGGCTTGCCAGCGGCTCGCCTACATCCCAGCCGAGAATGTCGTAAAAGTCGCCATATGGTGCAGTGGCTCCAATCAGTCCAATCGTCCAGCCACCCTTTTCCATAATCCGGTACGGCTCCATCCATACAGGCGGAATACCCGTTTCATGCTCTTGCACATTACTGCATATAACTGGGCTGACTATACCGGCATACGTTTGATTCAGAATCTCCGGCGTATATGTCAATCCTTCATTATTGCCGATTGTAATCGCATCGTAACCGGTCATATTGAGAATATCGACATTGGCACCACCGCTGGAACCTTCCGTTTCGATAGCCATCCGATCCATATGATCGCCAATATCAAGCAGCAGCACATGCTCATTGCCGTAGCGTTGTCGGTAATCATCTGCAATCGCAGCTAGGATACCCATATTTTCAAAATGACTGTGCAGATCATTCGTGTGCAAAATGGTAATGATATCGTTATCTCGTTGTTGTGATGTGTTCATACAGGAACCCCTTTCGCTCCAATGGCTTATATGTGATGTATCATCATGCGCAAATTCGGGTATTATCGCAAATATAAACCTTAATTATATCATCCTCGCCGATGTCCGTATGTGTTTTTCTTGTCCCACCAATATGACATCAGAATATGGTACTATCAAAAGTGATAAATACATGTTGGAGGTCGTTACTTTTATGCAGTATACCATTAAATTATTCGCCGGGCTTGCCGAACGAATCGGGCAGTCCGAGGTACAAATAAATATAGAGCCGCCTACCGTGCCAGATGGCACGGCACTACCTGTTACGGTTGCTCTTCTAAAGGAAACACTCTCTTCCTTATACCCCGATGCGGAAAATTCCATTCGCCATGCCTTTGCAGCTGTTAATCAGGAGTATGCTTCGGTCGATAATACTATTAAGGAAAATGACGAACTGGCACTCATCCCACCGGTATCCGGTGGATCAGGCTCTGATAACGATGCGCACACTCCAGATGGCCTGTATGTCATTACCGGAAACAAGCTGTCTGCGGAGGACGTCATCGCCAAAGTCGGCGATAACAATCATGGTGCAACGATCGCTTTTATCGGCACCACACGTGAGATGACTGGCGAGATGCAGACGATTCATTTGGAATATGAAGCTTATGTACCGATGGCATTAACCCAACTACAAAAGATTGGTAGCGAAATCGCCAGTCGCTGGCCCGGCACCCGCTGCGCGATCAGTCATCGCACCGGCACAGTCGGCATCGCTGAAACAAGCGTTATTATTGCAGTTTCTTCTTCTCACCGTAATGATGCGTACGAGGCGAGTCGCTTTGCTATTGAACGTCTGAAAGAAACCGTACCTATCTGGAAAAAGGAAATCTGGGCGGATGGCTCGGAATGGAAAGGTGCACAAACGGGGCCTTGGAATCCGGTAGAGCCAAAGTCCTGAGCCGTTCTGTCTATTTTTTCATTGTTATCAAAAATCTTTCTTGATATGATAAATTTAACATTCATTTATGGAGGTGCCCCGCATTGAGAGTGCATGTGACAGATTTAAAGCCGGGAGATATGCTATTAAGTGATACATTCAACTCATTCGGCATTCACATTATGCAAAAGGGCCATACTCTTCTTTCCAATGATATCAGCAAGCTATTACAGCACGGTGTTGATTACGTGGAGATTGAGAACACGGTTGATCCATTGCCAACCGAACCTGCACACACGCTCGAAACAGCGAAGGTGCATTTTGATACAGCCTTATCAGGCTTTGAGAATCTGTTTCTGAGTGCGGCATCGCGTGGCGAGTTTGACGGCAGTCAGGTGGACGAGATGCTAGAGCCGTTGATGAACGAACTGCATACACAGAAGGATGTTGTCTCTGTACTGTTTGTGCTGAATGATACGAACAATTACACGTATACCCATTCGTTGCAGGTAGGCATGCTCTCCTACTATCTCGCAACATGGATGGGCTATACGGAACGCGAAGCGTATGTGGTTGGACGCGCCGGTTATCTGCATGATGTCGGCAAATCGAAGGTTCCGCCTGAGATTCTAAACAAGCCCGGCAGATTGACCTCTCAAGAATTCGAGATCATGAAGCAGCATACCACCTTCGGGCATGATCTGATCATGGAGTCTACAGGAGATGAGATCAGTGCGATCGTCGCACTCCAGCATCATGAACGAACCGATGGCAAAGGATACCCGCATGGTCTCAAGCTGGAGGATATTCATCCGTATTCTCGAATCGTTTCGGTAGCAGATATTTACAGTGCGATGACCACGAATCGTGTCTATCAGTCCAAGCAAGAGCTGCTCAAGGTGTTAAAAGAATTGCATCGCATGAGCTTTGGTCAGCTGTACCCGGATGCGGCTCAAACCTTCATCCGCAACATGCTGCCGAATATGATTGGCAAAAAGGTACGTCTCAATTCAGGCGAAACGGGCAAAATCGTGATGACCAATCCGTCGGACTATTTCCGTCCACTGATCGAAACGGATAAAGGCTTCAAAGACTTGTCCATGCAATCGAATCTGGAAATTGAAGACATTTTCCTCTAAGTCACTGTATTAAACAGCTATCCCTTTGATCAAAAAACAGGCACTTGGTCTACAAGCAACTGGAATGCACCCTTCTTGATTAGGATAGGGTGCATGCTAGCGGCTGTATGACCGAGTGCCTGTTTGATTTGGATGCGACTAAGTTTGGATGCAACTATGATCGTTGCAACATGTGCTGTGTGTCCGACCATGCTTTTCTATTCCAGTGAGATATGGTAATCCTTACGCAAGTACTCGTGAATCTGTTCAAAATCGGACTGTGTCAGCTCACGCAGACGCTTTTCTTTGCCTTCATGTCCGAGAATAATCCCCATCGTCTCAGCTGCCAGCGCAGTTGTCGGTGTGATGCGCGCACTGCCATATGCTTGAATCTCTGCACCGATATTTTTACCAGCGACCAGCACATTATCGTAATCCTTTAATTCAAAGGAACGCATCGGAATACCATAAAAGTCCGGTTTGCCGTATCCTTTGCCTGTTGGCACCTCACGTGTGCCCTGAATGTCCATCGGATAGCCGCCTACACTGACGTTGTCCCAGAACATCTTGCTGTTTTGTACATCGTTGTACGTTAGCACATAATCCGTTTGATACCGATTGTAGTCGCGGATATACAGATAATCGGGAAACCCATTCAGCTCGGCATGTTTGTAGCCGGGAATATTTTCACGCAAAAATGTCAGTACATCAGGTGCGGCAGCCTTGCCTTTCGCAATCGCGTTGCGGACCGATTCTGGATTGGAAGGGTCCACATCATAGATCAGCAGTGCATTAATGATCACATCGCCATGCTTCTGGTATGTTGAATTGATGCCGCGTAGCTTGAGTTGTGAATCCGCCAGCTTGAGCTTATCTGTTATCTTGTTAAATCCGGTACCAAAATCGTAATCCACATACGTATTGGTTCCGTATTTGGCTTCTAGATTACTGAGTGGATAATCCAGCAGCGTCGCGCTGTGGAGAGCGAGCCAGTCGACGTTTTTAAATTTGAGCATATACGTTGCCGCCATATACTCTGGCTTGTCGGTATCACTGAAAATGGATTCTACGCCCGGAATGCGTGTCACATCCAGCTTAGAGCTGAGGGCGGCATAGTCGGTATTTTCCACAAAATAACGTGCGGCTACCGTATGCTCTGTCCCATCCTTTTGCGTATAAGTGATGCTGGAAATGGAGTGCATAGCGTTTACTTCATCCTGCTGAATATGTCCGAGTGTGATGCCACTTTTGAGCGTTATACCTTGGATCAGACCGTTATAATACGTTACAAAATCAGATTCTTTACGGATCTCGCCGCTGTTATAGGCGTTGTAGAGCTTTTTCATCTCGCCTTGAACGAGGCTGACTTTTTTGTTGTTGTTCGGCTCATCGAGCACAAGCATCTGTCCTTGCAGCAGCTGCCCGCCCGGCTCATCACGAGGGTCAAGAATGAGTACATTGAGCCCTTCGTCATGCGCCGCCTTCGCCATCAAAATCCCTTCAATCTCGCTGCCGATCAGAACGAGATCGTAGTTCTCATCGACTGTTGGGGCGGATTGCTGAGCAGCTGTCCCTTTATCATTGGCGGGATTGGAAGCGTCGGTTGCTTTGTTTGAATCTTGCCCTTGAGTGATTGTATCGCCGTTTTGTCCATCATCGACGGTCGTGCTCGTTTCGGCATTGGATACTTGCTGGTGCATGTACCATACGCGTCCGCCCACTCCAATGATCACTATAACAAGCAAGGTGAGGAGCCATATGCGGATCGTATTTTGTTTGCGTCTGTGCTGTCGTTTACTCTGTCTACTCTTCAATGTTCTGTTAACCACCTTGTAGGTAAAATTATCGGTTGTCTGCTGCCTATTGTATGTAACTCACTGGTATACGACGTACATATGTACTACAATAAGAGATCTGGGCATATGTATCATTATGTGCCTGTACAGATGAATATACCGTTATTTGTCATCGGCTTCCTTTCAAAGGGTACAGGTGGAATGCCGGTTCGTCAACAACGGTTTTGTAACGTTTTGGTCTGATCATACTCTCAAGTAGGATTGGAATCCAACACAAGCACCCGGATCTAGCCGGGAAAGGATGAATGAAATGAACTTTGTAACGATTGACTTTGAAACTGCCAATTCTAGCCGTAGCAGCGCCTGCTCCATCGGGATCGTTGAGGTAGCGGACGGACAGATTGTGTCGGAATATTCGCGGCTGATCAATCCACAGCAGCATTTTGACCCTATGAATATTAGCATTCACCGGATTACGCCGTCCATGGTAGAGCATGAGCCAACCTTTGGCGAATTATGGTCAGAGCTGCTGCCTTATTTTGAACATAAGCATGTGGTGGCACATAATGCCGCCTTCGATATGAGTGTGCTGCGTCATAGTCTGGATGCGGCAGCAACGGGGTATCCCTCTTTTCAATATTACTGTACGTATCTGCTTAGCAAAAAAGTACTGAACGAGCTTCCTGCCCACCGACTCAACCAGCTAGCTGCCTATTATGGGATTGAGCTTCAGCATCACGATGCGCTGGAAGATGCACGTGCGGCGGCACTGGTGCTGCTCAAGCTGCTGGAACATAAGCAGCATGCGACACCTGCCGAGCTGTCGTCTGCGGTTGGCTATAAGCCGGGGACGATGTATGCAGGCGGGTATACTCCCTTTTCCCTATCAGCGTCCAAAGAGAAAAAGGCGGGCGGTTGGAAGAAAAAATCATATATGCGCAAATCATCGACAGCATCCAACAATCCATTTCTGTGAGTCTTCACTGAAGAGCTGAACGACAGAACAAAGAGGTCTTTTATGAGAAAGACCTCTTTGTTTTTTTACATATGTTAGAGCATACGCTTATCCAGATTTTACGTGTACCATTCGCTAATGCTATATTCCATCCTTCATCCAGCAAAAACAAGCCACACGAGTACATTTGAACTCATTGCTATAACTTCCTGCGTTTCGTCCCATCTATGAACAAGGAAATGGTTATTGGCAGTCCATCATCATTCCATTGCTATACTCAAATCAGACCCGATTGGTGCAGCAAGCGCTCTATCAGTGTTGCCACTTCAGCACGCGTGACAGACTTCTGCGGTGCCAGCTGCTTTTCATTTTGCCCATTGAACAATCCAGCTTCAATCGTTGCCGATGCAGCGCTACGTGCCCATGCAGGTACTGTATTCGCATCTGTAAAGGATTGCAGCACCGACTCTGAACTACTGCTATTGGACTTCTGTAGGTCTGTTAACTGCATAGCGCGCGACAGCATTACCATTGCCTCAGCACGTGTGATCTGCTGCTGTGGACGGAATGTGCCATCTGCGAAGCCCGTAATCAATTGATACTCTACTGCTGTCGATACCGCACCACCATACCATGCAGATGACGATACATCGCTGAACGATGAACTGGTATTCTCAGGCTTCAAGCCCAGACCTTTTGTCAAAATCGAAGCAAATTCAGCACGTGTAATCGAACGAGACGGCTCGAATCGACCATTGCCTGTACCCTCAATGACAAAGCGTGCAGCCATATTTTGAATGGCAGATGCTGCCCAGCTACCGTTACTATCTTGTAACTGTGTCGTATGCTTCACCAGCGCATACGTACTATTGGTCAAGCTAGAGATTGCCGCATACGTTTGATTATTTGTTTGTGTCATACGAGTAGGTACTTGAATCAATTCATTCCCACTCCATACCACACCAGTGATGATGCCGCTGCTATCCGTACTAGATTGTAGTGGGATCAGACGCTCCACATATTGACTGAAGCGATTCACAGCTGTACGAGTACCAGTAGTCACTTTGCTGATCTCAAAGCTGACCGGAGTCTGCAGTACCGTTAGATTGTTTTGTGCAGCTATATTCGTAATTGTAGCGATATCTGCTGCGGATGCCTTCCCGATTGAAATCTCAAATTGTGTATTTGCAAGCTCCGTCGCAGACAGATTCCCTCCTGATCCAGTTAGCGGAAGCTGTGCTGCTGGCAGTGTGTACATACCAAGTGGTGTATCGATCACGAGCTTCGCTTGCTGCGCCTTCAGCTCTTGAACAAGCTCGCCGCTCCATTGACTGATTAGTACATCAGCATCGCCTGTGCTGGTAAACGGTACAGTGACTGTTGCGCCCTGACCTGCAGAAGCAAGCACATTGCGAACGAGTTGCGGGTTCACAACGATCGTTTGTACTTTGCGATCTCCCTGCAAGCTTTCCGTTAGCGCTCCCGCCTTCTGTATCTGTCCATTGATCAGTACATCCACATTCACAGGCTCCGTACCTGAGCCTGGTTGTACTGGAGTTGTAGGCTGGGTTGGAGTCGTACCATTACCGTTATTGTTGCCGGATGAGTTGTCTTTATCCTTGTCTTTTACCGTCACAGCAACGGTATTCGAGCGAGGACTAGCTACATCATTCACATATTGAACTACATAATAGCTACCTTTGGACGAAATGCCGCTAAAGCGATATTGTCCATTGCCGATGCTAGTTGGCTCCAATGCTAATGGTTGGACGTCTCCACTACGGAACAGCTTCAAGGTTGCCCCTGGATACACATTGCCCACATCCAGCAATTCACGTCCACCTATAGCTGTCGGTGTACGCAAAATGGGATTAACGAAAACCGAATTCACACTCTCCGTTCCATACACCGACTGGGTAACATAATAGAATCCAACTCGCGGTGCAATATTGCTAAAACGGTACGTTCCATTATCCAGCATCGTGTACGTTGCCGACGTCACCGTGTTGCTGGCTGCATCGTACAGCTTCAGCTGTGCTTTCGGTGATACATTACTCACGTCAATCGATTCAATACCAGCGACCACAATCGGTGTGCGCAGAATAGAATTGACGAACACGGAATTCAAGCTTTCATTGCCATTTACCGTCTGGGTGACATAGTAATAGTCTTGATCTGGCAATACATTTTCCATTGTATATACCGAACCGGTTACATTGGGAAACGTCTGGATCGCTGTGCCGTTCGCACGATATAGTGTCAGCGTTGCTCCCGAAATATAATTGCTTACTTGAATGGATTCGCCCATACCTGCCACAATAGGCGCAGGTGGAATGTCCTTTTGTACGAGTGCAATGTTGGAAGCTGGGCTTAGCACACCATTGATCGATAGCACGACATAATAAGGTATGCCTGTATCCAGATTGTTAAAACGATACAGTCCATTACCAAGCGATTGCGGAGTGCTAGATACCGGATTCGTTCCGTGATATAACGTAATCGTTGCACCTGCATACGTATTGCTCACTTCTACATAACCTACACCCCCAGCAAGGACAGGCGTAGGCAGCATACTATTAATGAATGGCGTATTCAGACTTTCGCGTCCTCCGAGCGATTGCGTCACATAGTAGTAGCCACTGCGAGGCACTACATTGTCAAAACGATACACGCCGTTCCCTTGATCAACTGCGGTTGCAGATACGGGTTGACCATTGGAAGCATCATACAAATTCAAAGTAGCTCCATTCGTTACATTACTCACATCGATGTAGCCAATGCCTGCGGTAGCTGTAGGGATATGCAAGCTTGGATTCGCAAAGTTAGAATTGACGCTTTCCTTACCATTTACCGTTTGTGTGACATAATAGCCGATCGTATTCGGTAGTACATTATCCATCGTGTAGGTAGTGCTAGATACGGTCGGATACGTCTGTACCAGTGTACCGGTTGTTGTGTACAGCTTAAGGGTTGCACCGGCAACAATTTGACTCACATGTAATGCCTCTTTTGCCGCTACGATAATAGGCGCAACCGGCTGATCCACTGTCACATTGACCATGTTAGAGGTTGCCTGTACACCATTTAACGTCTGGGTCACATAGTAACCCGACCCGGCGGCAACATTTGAGAAACGATACGTTCCGTTTCCTTGATTGGTGGATGAATTGGATGCCAGCGTACCATCGCTGTTGTACAAAGTGAGCGCAACACCAATATCGGTATCTACATTGGTCACATCCACATATCCTGCTCCACCTGTGGAAACCGGCGTATTCAGCCTGGAAGTCAAAAATGGCGTATTGTTACTAGTCTGACCGCCATAGGTTTGTACGATATAGTAAAGGCTACTATCAGGGATGACGTTCTGAAAACGGTAAACACCGCCACCTTGGTTGGACACTGTCGTAGAGACAAGCGCGCCGTTCGAAACACGATGCAGCTCTAATATGGTATTGCCCGATACATTGGTAACGTCGATATAACGAATACCAGCAGCCACTACAGGTGTGCGAAGACTGGTATTAAAGAACGGCGTATTCGTGCTTTCTTCACTACTTACAGTTTGCGTCACATAATACGAATTGGCATACGGCAACAAATCGATCGTTTTCGTCGCCGTCGTGACATTCGCTTCCTGCCATACCGGGCTACCACCATCTGCTTTATATACCTTTAACGTAGCGCCAGATACATAATTGCTGATCGTAATTATTTCTTCTCCTGTCGTTACGGTAGGTGCCGCAGGCGGCGCAGCATACGCTGGATGTACCAAACCGAAACTAAGCAGAATACACAGTATACTTAGACAGCAGCGCTGAAGCATTTTATTTTTCTGCGAATATCCTTTCATTCTATTCCCCCAATTGGACAATGTACCGGATCATGAAGTTTACAGGTATAGACAACGTACAATCCTGAAACCAGTCATGTTAAGTATACTATATATTTTGTATAAATAAGTTTATTATTTATAGGTGTCAGTTGTTAGATGCATTGGGCAAATAGCCGATGCAGAGCATCGGCTTTCATTCATTACGTAGCTAGTATCTGTGTATTGCATACGTGCACAGTTCCCTATCGCTTTGTTGGTTCATTTCTTTACAGTGGCTTGCTCATAATCCAATCAAACTGTTCCTCATCGCCCATATAGAACGAATGCACCGCTGTCTGTACAAAACCCATTTTTTTATAAAAATCAATAGCGTTGCGGTTATGCTCCCATACACCGAGCCATATCGACTGACATTGCTCTGTCGCAGCAAGATAACGTGCGTGCTCCAGCAGATATTTGCCGATGCCCTGCCCTTGAAAGGTATGCCGTACATAGATCCGCTCTATCTCCAAAGCATCTTTCCCCATCGGTTCCGTCTGTGCAGCTCCTCTATTCACTTTTAAATAGCCAGCAAGCAAACCGTCTATATGAGCGAAAAAGAAGCGCGATTCCGGGTTATTCAGCTCTGCGCTTAACTGCTCCAACCGAAATGCCTTTTGCATATAAGCAGCCATATTTTCCGGTGTATTCTGATCAGCAAACGTATCTTCAAACGTCTCGCGACTAATTGTCTGCAAACAATCAATCTGTTCTAATGTGCATCTGGTAAGCTCGATATTCATATCTATTCTCACTCCTATCAATATTCGCGCTTATTGCCTTTTTTGACGTACTCCCAATCCTTCTCTACATTGCTACGCACCTGTTGCAGCAATCGCAGCAGTGTATCACTCTCTTCCTCTGTCAATCCGTTCAATGCCACCTGATCGGAATGATCATGCTCCCGCTTAATCATTGGATACACCTGCTCAGCTTTGGCAGTGGGAAATAGCTTCTTAATCTTCAAGTTATGCTCATCCTCACGCTTCTCCACAAAACCGTTCAGCTCTAGCTTTTGTACAGCACGCGCAGCTGTTGTGCGGTCGACCTTGATCATCTCGGCAAGCTTTTCCTGAATAATGCCTGGATGCTCACACACGCGTACTAGATATAGATACTGCCCCTTTGTCAGATCGTACTCCTTAAATTCGATATTGCTAATCGAATCAAGCGCTCTGGCAATCATACCAACCTCACGCAAAATCTCTCTCATTGTTACAGCCTCCAACATTCATTTTATTGCAAATACAATAAAAATAAGATACATTTAATCTATCGTATTTATATTGCATTTGCAACAAAAAGATACATAGAAAGGTGGATACCACATGAGATATGTTGTCTATACGCTAGGTTTGCTCTTATTAACCTTAGGTATCGCCTGCACGATTCAGGCAAGGCTTGGCACCTCGCCCTTCGACGCTTTGCTGGTCGGTTTATCCCATCGGGTGGGGCTGACAGTGGGCAGCTGGGAGATCATTATCGCTCTGCTGCTGATCGGCTGTAATGCGCTATTACAGCGTCAGCGACCACAGATGATTGGACTGCTCACCGCCTGTATAACGGGGATAGGCATTGATCTATGGCTGTTTGTCCTACGTAGCTGGCTAACCCCGCAGATCTGGTATGGGCAGATGACTGGTTTTGTGATCGGTATGCTGGTGATGGGACTCGGAACCGCGATGTATTTACATACTCATTTTGCCCCGATGCCGATTGATAAGCTGACTCTGATTTTGCGTGAGTTAGGGAAAACGAATATCCTCGTCGCTCGCACCATCGTATATGCTGTGTTTCTGCTGCTCGCTTGGAGTCTGGACGGTCCCATCGGCATTGGGACTATACTGACCGTTTGTCTGGGTGGCGTGATTCTGCATTGGTTTATGAAACGGATTGAGAAGCTTTGGGGAGAACCGTATCGTTCTCAACCGGAACAACATACGTTATGACAAAAATGATAGCCCCATAAAAAGAAATGTATACTATGCCAAAGGAACAGATCCCATAGCAAAAAGCGGCTGTTCTATTGAACAACCGC
Source organism: Paenibacillus sp. JQZ6Y-1 (assembly GCF_040719145.1). Taxonomy (NCBI): domain Bacteria; kingdom Bacillati; phylum Bacillota; class Bacilli; order Caryophanales; family Paenibacillaceae; genus Paenibacillus; species Paenibacillus kandeliae. The sequence goes on along the minus strand of NZ_JBFDUZ010000001.1, from coordinate 798,148 downwards.
TCTGTTTAGCTTCTATATACAGCTAGAACTACCAAAACAAAGCTGATCATGGAATGATGATATTCACTCTTATACGGCTTGTCTTTGAGCACGAGACCAAATCACAACCGGAATAAGCAGCAGAGACAGAACACCGCCAGCTATCGACAGTACCGGATAACTGGAACCCGCAACCACCATACCGGACAATGCACCGCTAGCCGCACCTGATAGCGCAATGAGCACATCAACCGCACCCTGTACCTTTGCCCTTGTAGAAGCTTCTGTTGAATCGACGAGTAATGCTGTTCCACTAATCAACCCTAGATTCCAGCCCAGACCGAGTAAGCAAAGCGCCACAATCAATAGGATCATCGAATCAGCAGGAGCAAATGCTGCCACCATCCCTGCGAGCAGCAATGTGATCCCGGAAGCGACCGCCATCACTGCCCGTCCTAGCTTATCAACCAATATGCCTGTAACAAGCGAAGGCAAATACATCGCTCCGATATGAAATCCGATCACCAATCCCACTTCTCCTAGACCATGACCATGATGCCGCATATGTACAGGTGTCATCGTCATAATCGCAACCATTATGACCTGCGTAACAACCATAATCGTTGCACCGGCGATGATGCCTTTTTTATTTTCCGATGGTGCGCTATTGGTCGGTGAAGAATCAACAGCCTGCCCCATTCCCTGTGTTCTTACCATCTCTGCAATCAGTAACGGGTCAGGACGCAGCATAACAAACAATACCACTCCTGCCAACAGATACGCCAACGCAGCCAGCATAAAAGGACCTGCCAGCGCCGGAATTCCAAAGGACAATGCAACATTGCCCATCACATTGACTAGATTCGGTCCAGCCACCGCCCCAAAGGTTGTAAATACCATCGTCATACTAACCGCCGTTGCACGCTGCTTGCTGCTAGCCAGATCGGTTCCTGCATACCTCGCCTGCAAATTCGTCGCCGTACCTGATCCATAAATGAGCAGCGCCGCAAACAATAGCCAAATACTGCTCCAAATCGCTGCCAAAATCACTCCGATCGCTCCGATTCCACCCAGCATAAAACCAATAGTCAGCCCGGTCCGACGACCATATTGCTGTGATAAACGCCCAACCATCAGCGCTGCCCCTGCCGAGCCTAACGTTAACAGCGCGGAGGGCAAACCAGCGTAAGCATCTGTACCGAGCATTTGCTGCGCAAGTAATGCTCCAACTGTAACGCCAGCTGCCAGCCCAGCACCGCCAAATACTTGCGACACACTCACCACACTGAGGGTACGCCGATATAATGCCTGCTGCTGCTCTGGTGACTCACTATAATGTTGGAGCCAATCCAATGACTGCTGGGATGTATTGCTGTTGTTTCTACTCATTATGTGCAACCCGCTTTCATTCAAAGTCCTATTCTCATTACTTTCTTCCAGAATGGGATCATCATAGCATGATATGAAAAAGCCATACAATAATAACATTGTATGGCATACAATATTGATTGCATGTGTGATAAGTCGGCTAATCGTTTTGCGCACATATTTATGACTATAGATCGCTTCTATCTACTATGTAATGAGCCAATAGAAAATATGCTGCTCATGCTTATCCAAAGAATGGGTACGATTGGAAGACACAGCTATTTCTAACTACTGAATGGATCATATCTTACCTGCTACATGATCCAATAATCGCTTCAACACATGTAGCCCCTGCTCCAGCTCCACCAACGATTCAGGTGCACAAACTGACAATCGTACTGCCCTTTCCGGCGAGCTATTGCCCACGACAAAGCGTTCTGCTGCATATACCTGAACCCCCTGCTGCGCAGCTAACGACTCAAATTGTGCTCCACTGTACTCTTGGGGCAACAATAGCCAGCGGAAAATGCTACTATTCTCACCCAGACAAGTGTACCCAGCTAGCAATGTATTCACTGCCTCATTACGCTGTATCGTCTGTTGACGATGACCCGTAATCAAATCTTCAAACTGATGCGATACGATAACCCGTGCTGTCAGCTCAGACAGCAGCGGCGATACCGTGACATTAAGATTGTATAGCGCTTTGGAGATGGCTTCGCGAAAAGACGTTGGCACCGATAGGTATGCCATACGCAAACCGGGTGCTAACGATTTGGACAAACTCGCGATATGAATTACCTGCTCTGGCGCAAATGAAGCTAGTGCCGGTAACGGATCAGATGCCAACAAATGATACGACGCATCCTCCATAATAAAAGGCTGGTATTGCACAGCGATCGAAGCAATCTTTTGCCGAATGTCTAGCGGCATGACAGATGCCGTAGGATTATGACAATCTGGAATCAGATAGACACCTTTAATATTTTCATTTTTACAAGCGTATTCCAGTGCAGATGGACTCATCACACCATGTTCTGCTTTGATCGGCACCAACTGCACACTGAGCATTGCTGCCGCAGTTTTCAATCCCGGATACGTATGCTGATCTACAGCAATACGGTCGCCCGGTTTGCACAGACCCGCTAGTGTAGCGGCGATGGCATTTTGCCCTCCATTAGCGAACAAAATATGCTCCACCGTCGTCTCCAGCCCTCCACGCCGCATCAATTGAACTGCCGCATCCTTTTGCCAGAGATTCTCGCCCGGACGACCGTATCCAAACCAACGTGCATAATCGCCGCCGTCATGCAGCATACTTTTTAATTGTAGCATCAGCGGTTCGTACGAATCGTTATCTGGAAACGTCGCACCCATCTCGATGACATGCTGCGGCTTCTGGTCTTCCAGCAGGTAAGCATTGGACAGTGCATCATACGATACAAACGTGCCGCTGCCGACAACTGCACTAAGAAGCCCTTTCAGCTCGCATACTTTGAATGCTTTGGAGATCGTACTAAGATTCAGATCGAGATAGTCTGCCAGCTCGCGTTGCGGCGGCAATTGAGTTCCGGGCAGCAGATGACCGCTGATAATATCCCGTTCCAGTTGAGATGCTAGCGCCTGATAGATCGGCTTTTGCGTTTTGTCGATGACTGGCTTCCAGCTCATATGGTAATGTTCAAATGAATTAATAGGCATGGTAGTATCCTTCTTTTAAGTAATGAATGGAATAGATTGCGATATTTATGATTACATTTATTATACTTATTTTTGAAAATAATAAACGACTCAGAAGAAAACCATTATTCTGCGGGCAGATTAGAAATACAAAGCAATTCAACATATGTATACTTATCATGAGAAAACACACATAGAATGTACGAAAAGAGGCTTGTATGATCACACGTGAAAAACTGGAACAACAACAAATTGGTATCTATATCATTATATTGATTATAGCCATCGGCTTAGGGCTGCTGTATCCAAATGCAATGGCAGTGCTGGAGCATTCGGCACTATTATCCAGTGTCATTGCAGTGCTAATGTATGGCATGTTTACACAGATTCCGTTTGGCTCCATGCGGGAGTCGTTACGTGATCGGCGTTTCATGATAGCTATTTTGCTTGCCAATTATATCGCTGTTCCAATCGTCGTCTGGTGCTTATCGTGGTTATTGCCGCAACAGTCGCCAATCCTGCTTGGCGTTTATTTGGTGCTGTTGACGCCGTGTGTGGATTATGTGATCATGTTTACACATTTGGGTCGCAGTAATGAGAAGTTGATGCTGCTGGCGACACCGATTTTATTTATTACACAAATGATGCTACTACCTATGTACTTATGGCTGTTTATGGGACAAGCGGCTGCGAATATTGTGAATCCAAAGCCGTTTATTGAATCCTTTCTGATCATTATTGTTCTACCGCTGGTGATCGCTGTTATGGTGCAGTTATTGTCCCGTACCTCTCGTTATGGGCAGATGCTATGGAATGGATCAGGCTGGATTCCGGTGCCGTTGATGGCGCTGACACTGTTTGTTGTGATTGCATCGCAGATGGGCAAGCTGGCAACGTACTGGCATGTACTCATTCAGGTTATTCCGGTGTACATCTTGTTTATGATGATTATGCCTTGGATTGCCAAAATGATTGTTACTTGGTTGCGGTTGGAGCCATCTGCTGGACGTGCCGTGCTGTTCAGTTCAGGAACGCGTAATTCATTGGTCGTCCTGCCACTTGCACTAGCGTTACCAGAGGATTGGAACACGCTGGTTGCCGCGATTATTGTCACGCAGACGGTTGTGGAGTTGATCGGTGAACTTGTCTATATTCGTGTGTTTCCGAGGTGGTTGTTGAAAGATCATTAATTGAGCGTGCCAAGGTATCCTTTGCGATATGGAATGATTGATAAGTATACGTACGTTAGAAATATCAATGAGTATTTTAGCAGTATGTAATACCATCCGATGTTAGACAGTAGCATTAATCTATATTCAATCTGTTATATACATAAAATGCGTGTCCGCCATAACGGACACGCATTTTATTTGCTTCTAGAGATACATCTTCTCCGTCAAGCTAGACATATGAATATGATTCGCTTTCCGTTTATATAGAAAATGTCCCTTGATATATAATGGGGCAAAAGTGGAGCGACAGCCCATTTAGAGACTGTCGCCACCTTGAAGTTCCTTATGCAGCAAGAATTAACCGATAGAACCTTCCATCTCGAACTTGATCAGACGGTTCATCTCTACCGCATATTCCATCGGCAGTTCTTTTGTAAATGGCTCGATGAAGCCCATAACGATCATTTGCGTTGCTTCGTCTTCGCTCAGACCACGGCTCATCAGGTAGAACAGCTGATCTTCGGATACTTTGGATACCGTTGCTTCGTGCTCAAGAGTGATATTATCGTTCTTGATCTCGTTGTACGGAATAGTATCGGAAGTGGACTCGTTGTCCAGAATCAGTGTATCGCACTTGATGTTGGACTTCGCGCCGTCGGAGTTGCGTCCGAACGATGCCAGACCACGATACGTTACTTTACCGCCATGTTTACTGATGGATTTGGATACGATTGTAGATGTAGTATCCGGTGCCAAGTGGATCATTTTCGCACCTGCATCTTGCAGCTGACCTTTACCAGCTACAGCGATGGACAGTACGGAACCTTTGGCGCCGCGTCCTTTCAGAACAACCGCAGGGTATTTCATAGTCAGTTTGGAACCGATGTTACCGTCAACCCATTCCATGTTCGCATTTTCTTCTGCAACCGCACGTTTGGTAACGAGGTTGTAGATGTTTGGCGCCCAGTTTTGGATCGTTGTATAACGTACACGCGCATCTTTTTTACACAGGATTTCAACAACTGCACTGTGCAGGGAGTTGGTGCTGTAGATTGGTGCTGTACAGCCCTCAACATAGTGCACGAAGCTGCCTTCATCCGCGATGATCAGCGTGCGCTCGAATTGACCCATGTTCTCGGAGTTAATGCGGAAATACGCTTGCAGCGGGATTTCGCATTGTACACCTGGTGGCACATAGATAAAGCTACCGCCGGACCATACGGCACTGTTCAGTGCTGCGAATTTGTTATCCGCTGGTGGAATGATGGTAGAGAAGTATTCTTTGAAGATTTCTGGATGCTCGCGCAGCGCAGTATCAGTGTCGGTGAAGATAACACCTTGATCTTCCAGTTCCTTCTGCATGTTGTGGTATACAACCTCAGATTCGTACTGAGCCGATACACCTGCAAGGAACTTTTGCTCTGCTTCTGGAATACCCAGCTTGTCAAATGTTTCCTTGATCTCAGTCGGTACTTCTTCCCATGTTTTCCCTTGTCCTTCGGACGGTTTTACATAGTACTGGATGTCGTTGAAATCCAGCTCGCTCAGGTCGCCGCCCCATTCAGGCATTGGCATTTTCTCGAACTGCTCCAGCGATTTCAGGCGGAAATCGAGCATCCATTGTGGCTCGTCTTTCATCTTGGAGATTGCCATAACGATTTCTTTGCTCAGACCTTTACCGGACTGGAAAATCGCCTTGTGCTCGTCGCGGAAACCATATTTGTACTCTTCCATTTCTGGTGCTTTTTTAGCCATGGTTGTAGCCTCCCCATCTTAATTGTTGTTGCTGTCTTCGCCGATTCCTTTACGCAGTGCATTCCATGCCAGTGTGGCGCATTTGATGCGGGCGGGGAATTTGTTTACTCCGGATAGGGCTTCGATCTCTTCGTATTCATCAAATTGCACCTCTTCGCCTTTCATCAGGGCGGAGAAACGGTCTGCAATATCAAGTGCTTCTTCGTACGTTCTGCCTTTGACAGCTTCAGTCATCATGGAAGCGGAGGACATGCTGATGGAGCAGCCTTCGCCAGTGTATTTCGCGTCTGTTACTTTGCCATCCTCGACAAGCAGTTGCAGTGAAATTCGATCCCCACAAGTCGGGTTGTTCAGATTCACTGTCACCGCATCGTCGCCAAATGTTCCGCGGTTACGCGGATTTTTGTAATGGTCCATAATGACGCGACGGTATAGATCATCCAATTGCATCGCCAAAATACTCCTTTGTCTGAACCAACGCGTCGATAAAACGATCCACGTCTTGTTCATTATTATACAGGTAAAAGCTGGCGCGTGCAGTCGAGCTTGCCTCCAACCATCTCATAAGTGGCTGACAGCAATGATGTCCGGCACGGATGGCAATCCCGTACGTATCCAGCACAGTCGCCAGATCGTGCGGATGCACGCCGTCCAGATTGAACGTTACAATCCCGACTTTGCGTTTCGCCGGTCCGTAAATCTTGATGCCTTCGATTTCTGACATGCGCTCCATCGCGTAGTTCGCGAGGTGGGCTTCATGCTCTTCGATCTTATCCATACCGATTTCGGTTAGGAAGTCGATGGCAGCCGCAAGACCGACAGCACCGGAGATAATCGGCGTACCGCCTTCAAACCGCCAAGGTGCATCCTTCCAATCCGATTCGTACAGACCGACATCGTTGATCATCTCGCCGCCGAATTCGATCGGTTCCATCTGCGATAGCAGCTGACGCTTGCCATACAGAGCACCGAATCCAGTCGGTCCGCACATTTTGTGACTGGATAGCGCGTAGAAATCACAATCCAGATCCTGCACATCCACTTTCATATGCGGTGTGCTCTGTGCGCCGTCTACGACCATGATAGCACCGTGACGGTGGGCAATCTCGGCGATTTGCTTCACCGGATTGACCACGCCCAGCACATTGGATACGTAGACGACCGAGACGATTTTGGTATTTTCGTTAATGACTTCTTCCACATCTGCCAGATCGATATTGCCATCTGGTTGCAGTGGAATGTATTTCAGCGTGGCACCAGTGCGCAGAGCCAGCTGCTGCCACGGAATGAGATTACTGTGATGCTCCATCGGTGTGATGACGATCTCGTCACCCGGCTGTAGGCGTGGACCGCCATATGCCGAAGCAACCAGATTCAGCGCCGTGGTGGTACCGCGAGTGAATACAATCTCCTCGTTACGCGATGCGTTGATGAAGCGCGCGATTTTCTCGCGTGCGCCTTCGTAGGCATCGGTTGCGCGTGTACCGAGCGTATGCACGCCACGGTGAACGTTAGAGTTATCGTATTCGTAATAGTGACGCAGCGCATCAAGCACGACGCGCGGCTTTTGCGATGTTGCTGCATTATCCAGATATACAAGCGGATGTCCGTTTACTTCCTGGTGTAAAATCGGAAACTGCTCGCGGATCAGATCGTTCACTGACCGACTTTTCTTTCGACCAGCTGTTGCAAGCGGATCTGGAGCTGTTCCAGCGGAATGTCAGAAACGACCGGAGCCAGGAAACCGTAAATGATCAGTCGCTCTGCCTGTGCACGGGTGATACCACGGGACATCAGATAATGTACCTGTTCAGGATTCACCTGTCCAACGGAAGCTGCGTGACCTGCCATAACATCATCCTCGTCGATCAGCAGGATTGGGTTTGCGTCGCCGCGTGCTTTCGGGCTGAGCATCAGTACTTTCTCTGCTTGCTCACCGTTGGAACGGGTTGCGCCGTGTTCGATTTTGGTGATACCGTTGATGATCGCATTCGCTTCTTCACGCATAACCGCACGAGTTGTCATTTGGCTAGTAGAATCTTTACCAAAGTGAATCGCGCGTGTAGTGTAGTTCAGGCGCTGAGAGCCGGAGCCGACAGCGATGATTTTTGCATCAGAAGTCGAACCATTACCTTTCAAAATGGTAGAAGTATCGGTTACGGTATTGCCGTCGTTCATTTCGCCGATAATCCATTCGATTGAAGCATCATTCTCGGTAATCGCACGACGGAAGCTCATATCGGTTGTGTTCAGACCGAATTGGTGAACCGTTGCAAAGCGCACTTTCGCGCCTGGTTTCGCGATGACTTCTACAATACCGTTATGCAGACGGCTGTCGTCGCCAGCAGAAATATAGTTATCTACATACGTTACGGAGCTGTTCACATCAGCGATAACGAGTACGCGTGGTGCAAAGGTAGCTGACGCGTTCTCAGTCAGGAATACTGCTTGCAGCGGTACGGATACTTCTACGTTTTTGGGAACGTAGAGGAATGCGCCGCCGTTCCACAGTGCTGCACTCAGAGCGGTCAGTTGGTTCTCATCGTTCTTCACAGCAGTGGACAGATGCTTCTGTACCAGATCGCTATGCTCGCGTGCTGCCGTTTCCAGATCGGTGAAAATGACACCCTGGGATTTCAGTTCGTCGGACAGCGTGCTATATACAACACCGGAATCTTTTTGTACAAGCAGGTTGGCTGCTTCGTCCTCGTTTACCAGAGCGCTTACCGCTTCCGGCAGCTCCTGTACAGAGGATACAACAGTTGCCGGTTGGTGTGTACCATACTCGGACAGATTCCATTTATCAATTTTCGTTTTTTCCGGTTTTGGCAGTTCGAGGCGGGAAGCCAGTTCCAACGCGCTCAGACGGCTTTCTGTCAGCCAAGCCGGTTCGTTTTTTTGCTGGGATAGAGATTTCAGTGCTTCCGCGCTCAGCGGAAGTATCGTCTGCAATGTCATTGTGCTCTTGCTCCTTCCGTACCGTTATTTACGCTTCTTGTTCTTGACCTACGGTTTCGTCGGTGATACCGAGTTCTTCTTTTACCCAGTCGTAGCCTTCTGCTTCCAGACGAGCAGCCAGTTCAGGACCACCGGATTTTACGATACGACCCTGCATCATAACGTGTACGTAGTCAGGCGTAATGTAGTTCAGGAGACGTTGATAGTGAGTGATGATCAGGAAGCCGCGATCTTCGCTGCGCATTTTGTTTACGCCTGCAGCAACGATTTTCAGGGCATCGATGTCGAGACCGGAGTCGATTTCGTCAAGAATAACGATTTTCGGGTCCAGCATCAGCATTTGCAGAATTTCGTTACGTTTTTTCTCACCACCGGAGAAACCTTCGTTCAGGTAACGGTGAGCGAACTCAGGGTTCATGTCCAGCTCTTTCATGCTGCCTTCCATTTGACGGATAAACTTGATCAGGGAGATTTCCTGTCCTTCTTCACGGCGTGCATTGATCGCACTGCGCAGGAAGTCGGAGTTGGTTACACCGCTGATTTCGCTTGGGTATTGCATCGCCAGGAACAGACCTGCGCGAGCGCGCTCGTCCACTTCCATTTCCAATACATCTTCGCCGTCCAATGTAACAACGCCGTCAGTTACTTCATATTTCGGATGACCCATCAGTGCGGAAGCCAGTGTACTTTTACCAGTACCGTTCGGACCCATGATTGCGTGGATTTCTCCACCTTTCATCGACAGGTTCACACCTTTAAGGATTTCTTTGTTCTCGATTGTTGCTTTCAGACCTTCAATGACGAAATTTGTTGCCATAGTAGACGTCCCTCCAAAATAAGTAAGTAAGCTGCTGAATAGAACAATTTTGATGTATTATTCAGTACAGCTTCAGGATTAATCACAACATGATTTTGCTTCTTAAATCATAACAAGAAAACGGGGTCTTTCGCAAAAAAATAGCGGCAATGTTTACAGAATATTGCCGACATGGATATGCGATATAGGAAGCCCGTTTCAGACATGATCCCGGAATGCGGCACATGACTGCCTTTTCCCGCAAACAGAGCGTTGTTCCCTGCTGCATCATCTATTCAAATGAAAAGGAAAATTCCTCAACGTTCGGTAGATTTAGATAAAGTCTAAGAATAAATCTTCCTTAGACCTATTCTAAACTGATTCTCACCGATTCTCAAGCTATTTTATAATAATTTCAATGTAGCTGCAATGAATTGATCTATACTTCATTGCATATTAATGTGAAAGCCATGATGATACCATAGTTTTGTCTATTTCGCACCCAAATAAGAAAAAGCCTGACCGATTCGTATCAGTCAAGCTTTATGGCAGGAATATCTCGCTTCTGCAGCGATTGCAGTGCAGCGGTTCTCATTGCCTCAAACTCCGCAGCGTCCAGCACCGGCGTCATTTCGCTCGTCACCGGACCACTTGGTATGGAGATCCACGATTTGCAGCCGATATACTGCTCCTCGATGTGAATGTCCACCGGTCGTTCAAGTATATATACCCGCAGCAACAGAATATGAAGCGGATTCTTCTTTTTCCAGCGCAAACGTTCTTCGGCAAATGTATCCGTCCAGATATGATGCTCCTGTAGCAGATTCAGTTGCTCCTGATCAAGAATTTCGAGATCGTCTGTCACTTCGGCGTACAATCGAATACTAGCCGTCTGCTGCTCTGGCGACCAGCCCTGCAACGACTCCTCTACCAGATGACGATGATCTGGCTTCAACAGCTCGCTACGCTGATGCTCATAGGTTGGATACAGACAAAAGGCTCTCTCTTTCAATTCAAAACTGCGCGTTTCCTCGGTAATGCCACCTTTGCGCATCAATAGGATTTGCTTGCCTTCCGCTAGCGCTTGAATGGCAGATGCCCATTCTTTCAGTGCAATGGTGCGTGACTCCTGTTCACTCATATCCGTTCCTCCTCTACATAGCCAATGGCATCGTATAAGCCGTTCAGAAATTGCTGTATCCAAGCTTCATTTTCAAGGCGGGCTTGTTCCTTCGTCTCTTCGTCAGCGTCATCGTCCGTCTCTCGCACCACAGCGTCCTCTGGCAACTGTATCGCTCGTATGCTACCCGGAAAAACAACAATGTCTTGCGATCTCATCAAATATAAAAACCCTTCCTCAAAGGGCGGTACCTCCATCTGATACCACATATCCTTGCAATAACAACAGTAGATGAAGCTAAAATCATCCTCTTCCACCACAAAGGTACCATCATCCTCCAGTTTCATCCCATCGCCTCCATTTACTCAAATATAGTCCAGCATCTCCCGTGTGTAACGATTGCGGAATGGCTTATCTATAAAATCACATAGGAAAAATGTAACTATGATACATGTATGTACAACAAAGTCGTATACATTTTTCATATTGTCTGTTTGATGTACATTGTCTGTTTAATGTGCGTTGTATTCTTTTTATTATAACGGATTTATATGTAAAAAACCGCCATCTGCACATGGCAAATGGCGGTTAATATCGCATACTACTTGTTCAACATGTGAACGTATACGTGAATATATTGCGGAATATACAATCGTCTCTAGCTTAGCCCAGATAAGAGCGCAGCATCCACATGTGTTTTTCCAGATCGGCTTTGAACGCGATCAGCATATCTGCTGTCGGTTGGTCACCGGACTCATCAGCCAGCTCGATTGTTTCTTGGAATTGCTCGGTTACTGTTGCGAAGTCTTCGATGATAGTTTGTACCATCGTACGTGCATCTTCGCTACCGTTTGCTTCCTGTACGTTTGCCAGCTCCAGATATTCTTTCATTGTTGCTGCTGGAGAACCTTTCAGCGTCAGCAGACGCTCAGCGATTTCGTCCATTTTCAGTGTTACTTCGTTGTAGAGTTCTTCGAATTTGATATGCAGTGTGTAGAAGTTCTCACCTTTTACATACCAGTGGAAGTTGTGAATTTTTACATATAATACATTCAGGTTTGCCACCTGCAGATTCAGCAATTCTTCGATGCGTTTGGTTTGAGTGGAGTTTTGATTTGTTACGTTAGACATAATGAAAATCCCTCGCTTTTAGTAGAGTTTTGTCAATGCTTTGGCATGTGGTGTATGCCATCAACATGTCATGCTTGTCTGCATAGAACTTACCCTGCACGCCGTTTGACGAAACAACCTTTACGATCATTCACAGGTGCAAGCCAAATGTGGATAGCAACAATTCTCCACTTTTTATAGTAAAAAGAACTGTGCAAATTGCCGCTTTTCCGATATTGTATAGTCTAATGATTTATCCATTTTATCGAGGTCCATGTCAGTGTCCATTATGCAAGGGAGTGAGTCTATAGTATGAGTGAAATCAATACGACGAACGAGGGAGCTGCGAAGGCTCCGTTTGAACCATTATTATCGCTGCGCTGGGAAAGTGATAAGCTGCTGATGCTGGATCAGCGTCTGCTGCCTGACGAGATTGTCATGCTAGAGCTGTTTACCGCAGATCAAGTATTTGAAGGCATTCAATCCATGAAGGTTCGCGGTGCACCAGCAATCGGTATCTCCGCTGCATATGGTGTTGTACTGGGTACACGTGAATATGAAGGGCAGGATGCGGCAGTCTGGCTGAAGCAAGTATTAAAAACATCCGCCCATCTAGCTGAATCTCGTCCAACCGCTGTGAATCTGTTCTGGGCATTGGATCGAATGAATAAACGCGCTCACCAGCTCGCTGAGCAGAGCATCGACACAGACACACGGAATCGCGAGCTCGAAAATGAAGCAATTGCTATCCATGCTGAGGATGAAGAAGTATGCCGTATGATCGGTGTACACGCACTGCCATTGTTCAAAGATGGAATGGGTGTACTGACACACTGTAATGCAGGCGGTTTGGCAACAGCCAAATACGGCACAGCACTCGCGCCGATGTATTTGGCACAGGAGCAGGGCATTCAATTAAAAGTATATGCAGATGAGACGCGTCCCGTCTTGCAGGGCGCGCGCCTGACTGCTTTTGAATTGCAGCAAGCGGGTATCGACGTTACGCTGCTATGTGACAATATGGCGGGCATGGTCATGTCCAGAGGCTGGATTCAGGCAGTCATCGTCGGTGCAGATCGCGTAGCTGCCAACGGCGATGTTGCCAACAAAATCGGTACGTATAGCGTAGCTGTGCTGGCAAAAGCGCATAATATTCCGTTCTACGTTGCCTGCCCACTCTCTACGATTGATCTGGCGACAACGACTGGAGCCGAGATTCCGATTGAGGAACGCTCTGCCGCTGAAGTGACAGAAAGCTTTGGTAAACGTACTGCACCGCAAGATATTAAAGTATTCAATCCGGCATTTGATGTTACACCGCATGAATATGTGACTGCGATCATTACGGAAAAGGGTATTGTTTACCCATCGTATCAGGAAGAATTGCCGAAACTGTTTAACAATTAAGGTAATTTGAACAAATGGATTTTGCCGTTTTTTGTCATTTTACATGTAGTGCCAAAGAACCAAGAAAGTCGAAGCGTGTATCGTTTCGGCTTTTTGGCTTCTGTGTATATATTTTATACGTATTACTGGGTAATAACGTTAATATTTAATGCATATGATCCGATAATAGTAAAAAACCGTATTATGTGTACAAGAATGTTTAATTTTAAGGTATACTGTTAAAATGTACCTATAGACTATATCCTAAGACCTATGAAATTATACGAAAAAATGGTATAGTTTATTACAAGTTGTTACAAGGTTAGACCAATCCGATAAAGTAAGCGAGATGGGGAAATGATGAACAAACAGCAGACTAATGATGCTACCGAATTTTTATTTAACGTAGACCTCATGATTACCGGAACAAGCAATGCGGTCGCCCTTCAAAAGCTGCTGGATATCCTGAACAATCAGGCAGAACTTGCAGATTTTCGTATTGTAAACGGTATTAAGCTTGGTGCGAAGATCGAAAAAGCGGTTGCCGCCGCAGGTACGAATCAGACGCCTGTAGAACTAAAATCGCAGCCTACAAGCAAAACGACAGCATCGAAGCCAAAGCAAGCCGCAGAAACTGAGAAAACGCAGGCGGCTGCCCAGCTACATGAGAAGATTGAGAATGATATGGGGAACTGGTTATCCCTCTATATTCAGGGCAACCAGCTGATCCGCCTCACACTGAATCGTCGCGGAGAGCGTGTTTCCATTCCGTGTCGTATTCTGAAATACGATAATGAGGATCAAACCATCAGTGTATATCATGTAGATGAGAAGCAGGTATACACGTTCAAGCTTAATGAAATTGATGATTTTCAGCACGCCTGAGAATGAAGCATACAGCATGGTTCACTAGGGATAAGTGAACAAAACGCCGACTGAGGTTGATCAGTCGGCGTTTTTGCATGTTGTGTATTCGTTTCATCAGACTCGTTTGGCGGAACGTGCTGCGGCGATAGCTAGCAGAATCCAGCCAGCGATGAAGCAGACGCCTCCGATTGGCGTAATGGCGCCCAGTATTTTGACTCCGCTAATGCACAGTACATACAGACTGCCGGAGAAAAAGACAATCCCGATTACGAACAGCAGCGCCGACCAGCGCAGCAATCGCGTTTCACCGATTTGTCCTGCCAATACTGCTACTAGCAGAATAGCAAGGGTGTGTACAAAATGATATTCTACCCCTGTTTTGAATGTTTCGATTCGTTGACCGATAATCGGTTCAAGGATATGCGAACCGAATGCGCCGATTATAACTCCAATCATGCCTAGAATCGAAGCGACGATAATGTAAGTACGTTGCATGGTATGCCTCCTGTAGCCGCAAATTCCTTTATGGTTTCATCTATTGTATTATAACGTATCCTCTCGCCTTTCTGTTCTAAACAATTGTGAGCAATTCTTGAAGGCCAATTGGCTGTAATGATGAGATGTGCTGATGGGCTGTACAGGTTGGCTGACTGGCTCATTTGGTTTTGTATACGTGATTCGTAAGTACTGTCTATGTTGGTGAACAGCAAGTCGTGGTATAATAACGCCATTCGTGTTACTTTATATATTCATGTACGAGAAACAACAGATAGGAGACCTTTATGACTTCGATTCGCATTTTTGCAGATAGTACGTGTGATCTGCCTTCTGCTTGGCTGCAGGAACATCAGGTTGGCATTGTGCCACTGTATGTGACCTTCGGTCAGGATGTATATCGGGATGGCGTGGATATTACACCGCGTCAGTTGTATGATCGCGTCAGCCGCGATGGTCAGCTGCCCAAAACGTCTGCCCCTTCCCCATCCGATTTTCTGAATGCTTTTACCCCAGTCGTAGAAGCCGGACATTCTATTATTTATATTAGCCTTTCCTCGGCGCTGTCTTCTACATATGCCAATGCCCTTATCGCTGCTGAAGAATTACCTGCTGGGCGGGTAACGGTGATTGATTCGCTCAATCTATCCAGCTCTATCGGCTTGCTGGTGATGAAGGCGGTACATGCAGCAGCAGCTGGTGACAATGTACCTACTATCGTCTCGTTGCTGGAGACGGTGCGCGGCAAGATCGAGACGGAATTTGCCATCGATTCACTAGAGTATCTTTATAAAGGCGGGCGTTGCTCCGGTATGCAGAATCTGATCGGTAGTCTACTCAAAATCCGTCCGGTCATCAAAGTCACACCAGAAGGCTCGCTTGCACCAGCATATAAAGTACGCGGTAAACGTGACAAAGCAATGGAGCAATTGCTGCGCAATGCACTGGATAATAAGCATCGACTGGATCGAGACGTGATTTTCGTCGTACATTCGTTTGCTGAGGAAGAAGCGCTGCATATGCAGGCGGTATTGCGTGAGCAGACGGATGCCAAGCACGTGATCATTACCGAAGCAGGCTGCGTGATTTCCAGTCATTGTGGACCGCAGACGATTGCACTGATGTATACGACGCAGTAAAGCTATGCTAACGGGCTAAAGCCACCCAAAAGAAAAAGCCGTATTCCCATCCTGTGGAGTACGGCTTTTTTGATGATATAGAGGTAACAGAGCGAAAAACAACCAGACGAATGAATATCAAATTTGAGATATTATACCTCTAGGATAATCATTGTTCGCGATTGCCGCTATTCAGCAGTTGTGTTGTATCTTCCTTACTCTGCCAATTGCAGCGGGATGGTAAAGTAGAATGTCGATCCGCTATGCTCTCGACTCTCCACTCCAATCGTTCCATTCATCAGCTCAATCAGATTTTTACTAATAAACAATCCTAGACCTGTTCCACCGTAATGACGATTCATCACCTGATGCACCTGTGAGAAGGAATGGAACAGTTCATTCAGCCGATTCGCTGGAATACCGATACCGGTATCGGTAATACGAAAATCAACCAGCATCCCATGTTCGCGTGACAGATGCGACAGCTCGACCATAATCTGTACACTACCCTGATCGGTGAATTTGACGGCATTGCCGACGATATTCACCAGCACCTGACGCAGACGAACAATATCGCCTCTTGCTAGGCGCGGTACTTCCTGCCCAATGGAGATATGCAGCTTGATCTGTTTATCGTCTGCCAATGGCAAAAACAGCTGATATACATTGTCCATCAGTTCGTGCAGATCGAAGATTTGCTCATCCAGCATCAGATGACCATTTTCCAGTCGATGCACATCGGTTATATCGTCCATGATGCGCATAAGTTCATGGCTATTTTGCAGTACAATATCCGCATACCAGCGCTGCTCATCATCGGGTGATGCTTCATGCATCAGCTCGGTCATACCGATAATCGCATTCATCGGCGTACGCAGCTCATGACTGATCATAGAAATGAATTGCGATTTGGCATAAGCGGCACGCTCTGCCATTTCCTTTGCCTCCATGATCGCCCGCTCATTCGTACGGTCACTGAAGACAACGACCACTCCGACAATACGCTCTCGGTCAAACAAAGGATTGATCCGGTATGAGACGAAGAAGCTTGATCCATCACGCCGGAAAAACACTTCCTCTGCCGCATGTCGGGACTGCCCATCCGACAGCGTTAATTTGACCGGATTCTGCTCCGGCGGATACGTTTCTCCATCGGCGCGTGCATTGATCACCGTCTCCTGTAGCGGAAAGCCGATAAATTCTTCACGCGGCAATTGTAGCATGCGTGCCGCCGCTTCATTGATGAACATGCCTCTACCTGCAATATCAATACCGAAAATGCCCTCTGATACCGAGCTTAGAATCAGATTGTATTCCTCACTGATCGACTGGATACGTTCGACATACCGCTTGCTCTCTGTAATATCAGTCGCAATGCCGAACACGCCGGTAATCTGACCGCCGACAATAATCGGCACATTCGTAATATTCACTTCCATGCGATTACCGCCAGACTGAATCAGCGTTGTTTCGTAATTTTGCGGCAGCCCCATGCGCGCCTTATTAAAATGCTCCTGCGCTTCATGTACATCATCGTCCTCGATCAAATCGGTGAAATATACGCCTTCCACCTTGCCCGTTACGTAGCCGCTCTGAATTTCCGCAACAGGGTTCAGATTAAACAGCCGTCCTTCTATATCAAAGGAATAGACACCAGATGGATTATACTCTACAAGCGACTTATATCGCTGTTCACTCTCCAACAGCTGCTGTTCCGCAAATTTGCGATCTGATACGTCGCGCGATACCGCAACCACCGTACCACCTGCCGGTGACATACGGTCCGCAGCAAAGGTTCCACTGGATTCCAGCCACACATAATGCCCCTGCTTATGACGAAAACGATAACAGACCGTATGCTGCTCCTGTGCATACAGAATCGACTGTACATACACCTGCACGACCGCCCGATCTTCGGGGTGATAATAGGCTACTGCACTTTGCCCTACCATCTCATCCGGCTCATAGCCAAGCAGACGAGTCAGCGACGGCGACGCATACAGAAAGTTCAATTGATCATCCGCGGTATGGGTGGAGATCAGATCCATCGTATGCTCGGACAACATCCGGTACTGCCGCTCACTCTCACGAATCAAATCCTCCATCAATCGCTGCTCGGTAATATCCTGAATCGTACCGATCATGTGTTTCTCGCCGCTCTCATTCGTTCGGATCAATCGTCCACGAATGGAAATGGTTTTGACATTGTAGGTCGGTTCGCTCAGTCGACATTCCAGATGAATCGTCTCTTTTGCCAGCACTTGTCGGAACGCATCTCTTACCGCATCGCGATCATCGGGATGAATACGTGACAAAAAGCGGCGGTACAGCAAGATTGGTGCGTCCTGCTCCATGTGCATAATGTCAAAAAATCGCGGCGTACATACCAGCTCTTGCGTCTCTACATTCCAGTCCCAGCAGCCAAATCCACCAATATCCTGTGCCAAATTCAATCGTTGCTCGCTCTGGCGCAGCTGCTCCGCCGCCTGCTTGCGCGATGTAATATCCTTAGCTGCACCGAAGATACCAACGATACGGTCGTCCTTGACCACCGGTGCATAGGTCACATCCAGATCAATGATATATCCTTCTTTATGAAAAATATTCGTCTCGAACTGTACCGATTCCCCATTGATCACCTGCTGAAAATAAGGCGAGCGGAAATGCAAACGCTGTTCGCCAAAAATCTTACGCTTGTCAATCGTCAGCAGATCTTCGGGCGAGTATCCGGTCATCCGTAGTACAGCTGGATTTGTGTATATATAATTGCCTTCCATATCCATCACATAGATCGCGTCGGGATGATGCTCAAAAAGCGGACGATAAATTCCACCTTCCCCGGCAATCAAGCTATGGAGAATATCCTTCTCTTGCTTATCCAATGTCCCCATCCCCCTTACATGGTGCTTGAGCATCGAAATCCGGGGCGTGCCATCCATAATCCCGTGTGCCTCTTGTTGCTTCGACCGTTCCTTGCGGTATATGCAAGCTTCCGCATAGGCAATACCTCAGGAGCCTTTCAGATGACGGGCAAAAAAGCGACTAACCGCTTCCAGCACATCCATCCGTGTCATCAGACCCGACGAGGAATGCTTTACACCTTCCAGCACATACATATCGACGCGGCTTCCCGCTTCATGCAGTGCATCGTACAATAACTGGCTTTGGCGCAGCGGCACCATTTCATCCGCATCGCCGTGCATAATCAGAAACGGCGGCAAGACTATACCCTGCTCGGCAGCGGTGCGAATATGGGTAACCGGATTGGACAATGCCGCATTGGCAACCTTCTCCCGCATCGGTCCACCGACCAGCAGCGAAATGACTGGTAAGGCATATTCATGATCAAAATCAACCTGTACATCAATCGGTCCGCAAAAGTCGACAACAGCGGTCACTTTGCTAGAATGCCCGGTCCATTGACCACGCTCGTCCCACTCTGGCTGATGACCCGTAACGGCAGCAAGCGAAGCCAAATGCGCTCCCGCAGAGTGTCCCCATACGCCGACATGCTCTGCATCAATGCCATATTCGTCCGCATGTGCTTTTAGGAAACGGATGGCTGTCTTCACATCTTCTAGCTGAGCAGGGAACGGCGCGCGGTTCACCGTACGATACTGAATGCAAGCAATTACATACCCTTGACGTGCGAGTTCAGACATCACTGGCACATGTTTATAATGATCAGCGTCTAACCATGAACCGCCGACGATCCAGACGATCAATGGCAGTGGAATATGCGATTCTGGACGCAAAATATTCATTTTTAAGGTTGTTCCGTTCGAAAAACGAGCAAATTGAATATCGGGAATCATCTGTACAAAGTACGTATCTTCACTTTGATAAGGCAAATGTTTGATCTCTGACAACGTTCTTCCTCCTGTAGTTCAATCTATGCTGCCCCTTCTTTATAAGGAAAGCTTTTGCTGCGAATATATTCGTTTTACTGCTCATCATACTACATATCACGTTCTATCAAAAGCATCATCATAAGATGTTGCTTGCTCTTTTGATTCTTTTGCATACACCTATTGATTCAAAATAACAAATAATGAATCGCATACAAACTTCCTATTTTGTCATATTGACGTGTTTGGAATTATTGGTCAATATATGGGTATACATTCCAAGGCTGTCCCATGGACAAGCCAGACGAAAAGTGAGGATAAAGGCTTGGTTACTATTACTGGTGTACATCTACCGGAGCTATTACCGGACGATGTCATGACGCGTATGCGCGATGTGGTATCCGCAGAACGACGGGAAACATCGCTACGATTTCAACGTCAGCAGGATGCGCAGCGCAGTCTTGTTGGCGAATTGCTGCTGCGGCATATTTTGCAGGAGCGTTATCAATTGTCTGCGGATACGCTGGACATGGGCAAGAATAGCTATGGAAAGCCCTTTTTGATTCAGCATCCGCATATTCATTTTAATCTGTCCCATGCTGGAGATTGGATCATCTGTGCAGACGATTCCGCTCCGGTCGGTGTTGATATTGAAAAGGTGCGTCCGATCGATTTTGCGATTGCAGAACGCTTCTTCACCTCGTCCGAATACAAGCTGCTGTTAGATGCACCAGAACAAAAGCGGCTTCAATTATTTTACACGCTCTGGACATTGAAGGAAAGTTATATCAAATTTGTCGGAAAAGGGTTATCTATTCCATTAGATTCCTTTGCCGTTCAACTAATCGATGAACATACCGCTCGGCTTATTGCACCGAACCCGAAGGAGGATTCCTCCGGTGGCTGGGACGATCACCGCGGTCAGAACTGCTTTTTCCGTAAGATCAATGTAGACGGGCAGTACCAGCTTGCCGTATGCGCGACACGTCCTATCGGTCCGCGTCCGTTATTGATGCTGGATTGGAGCGAGCTGCTACCGCCGGAGCATTTTATTTGAGTATTGTTATTTGAGTATATGGTAGAAAACATATCCTCTAGCATAAAATAAATACGTATATTCATATAAAAAACCGCCTGCTGGTTTCGCGACCGGCTGGCGGTTTTGCTATATGCTGCGAAGACTCTTTTAAAAAAATGCCATATGCGTCTTCGCACTTCGATACAATGTGTTGAGCGCCTGAATACGGTCAATCGCTTCCGCCAATGGCTCATTCGGCTGCCCCGGCTGATGCTGCTGCACATCACGTACAAAGGTATGCAGCTGATTGACATAGTAGTTGGCTGGCTCAAATATGCGCTGTTGTACTTCGTTTTCGACACCACTTCGGCGCACAGGGACAATTTTGAACTTCATCTTGTAAAAGCCCAAATTGCAGCGGAAGAAATCGTTAATCGTCAAGGTCGCCTGTTCAAAATGCAGCACATGACGGCACGCATACGGCTGTTCAAATGAGAGAAACGCTTCCGCCTGTACTCCGTCTCGCAATGTCGCCTGAGCATGGAAGGTCCAATCGCAGCCGTTCGGACCGTCAAATTGGGAACGCCCTTCCAGCTCTGCCTGATCCAAACGGGTGAACAGCTGCAAAAATTGGAGCCAGTAGCAGCCCAAATCCCACAAGCAGCCTCCACCCTGCTGCGGATCACTACGGTAATTATCCTGATGACCATCCCGCGCCGGAATCGATAGCCGTGTTTCCGTACGCAGCAATGCTCCGAATTCGCCGGAAAAGATCAATTGCCGCAGCGCCTGCTGCCACGGATGATGAGCGACCATCATCGCTTCCGCCAAATGCACACCGTATTGCTCTGCTGCTGCACTCAATATAGGTAGCTCGGCAGCATCCAGCGCAATCGGCTTCTCTACCAGCACATGCTTGCGAGCACGCAGCGCCTTTTCTATCCATCCAGCATGCAGCTGATTGCTAAGACCGATATAGATCGCATCCAGCTCCGAGTTATTCAGCAGCTCGTCCAGCGTGTCATGGATGATCGGGATACCGTATTGCTCCCCCATATGCTGCGCCTTGGAGAGTGTGCGATTAGCAGCGGCGGTCACTTCTAGATTTGGGACATAGACCGCAGGCTCTAATACAGCGCGCGGTACAATACCGGAGCAGCCCAGAATCCCCAGCCTGACCGTTTCGATATGACGCTTCACCTCTGCTGTCTGTCCTACCGGTTGAGTATCGCGTACCGGCAGCGGAATCACATTGTCAGGTATTCCATGCTCCTTCAACGGCGTTCCTCCTCTGACAGGGATAGCAAAAGGTCAGCATCTGCTTCTGCTGCCGTTTGCAGCGCGGAAGCCCAGCGCGTGGACAGTTGCTCCGTATACGAGGACAGCGACTGACGACCCAGAAGCAAACGGTTGTGCATCTGCTCCAGTATATCGGTGCCGCCGCCATACTCGCTCATCCAAGTATCATAGTTTAGCCCATATCCATAGCGCTGCCACAATGCTGCATTATTCTGCTCATGCTCACCAAACGGATCGAGGAAAATAATCGGCGTACCAGAAGCAAATGAATCCGCCAGCGTACCACCTCCGGGCTTGCTTACAATGGCACATACGCGTCGTTCAATCTCGCATAGCAGATGATAATCATGATGTGACTGGTAGGTTTCCTGTATACCCTCCTGCACTTCGGCAAATGGTGGGAAGGTATGCTTGCCCTGCTCATTTTGCTGCCATGTGCGCCATGATGGATCCATGCGATAGTATCGTTGACCGCTATCGATTGCGCCCGGTTCGTCACCTTCATACAGTACAATGTCCAGTCCGTATCCCGCATGCTGCAATGCCTGCAAATGCTCGCGATACGTCCCCATTCCCCAGCCCCCGCCATGAACAAGCAAACGACGTTCCCTTTGCTCATACGGAATCACAGGATCAGAACCAACGATGTTGATGTACGTAGACATTGGCTCATCTTCTCGTCCGAACAGCCATACCTCGCGATAATGATCGGTTAGCGAACCTAGACGTTTTTTGACGTTTTTCCAAGAAGGAGAATCCGACACATCTAGATATAGCAAATCCACTTCCAGCTCATTGCCCATCTGCTCCCGGTACAATTCCAGTAAATAGACCCAGTGACCAGACAAGCAGACAAAATGCCGCCGTCCCTCTGCCTTCCATTGATTCAGCAATGTGTTTACCTGCTGCTCGTCCATGCTTTTGCGAATATCCTGTGGAATACGCTGTGACATAAGCGCTACTGAAAAGTCTTCATGATATGCACGCCGACTATGATCCACCTTGCCACGATGCTCCGGGTTCATTACATTTTCAAATACAAGCACTTCCGCTGGGATACCCAGTCGTCTCAAGCCAGCCTCCACCAGCAACCCCGGTGTATAGAAGCCCAATCCAAATCCCGAACATAATATGGTTACAGTCATCTGATATCCTCCCTTTCCGTTTCAGGTATACAGAGGCAAATATCCAATCACACCATGCGTGTTCATTGCAACGTAGGTCAATTCAAAATATGCAGACCACTGCGTTCCAGCAGATGCTCCAGCCTTGACAACAGCTCATGCTTGCTCGCTTCGTCCGCGGCAACAGCGGATAGATACAAGCGTCCTTTGCGCTTTTTGCTGGGCGGAATATCGCTGTGATTGACGGACAAGGCTGCGGAAGTCAGTGGCATAATACCAGTTTCACGATGCGGTAGGAATAACAGACCTTCGCGCTCTAGCTCTAGCAGCAAGCGTTCATGATCAAAGCTGCCATCATGCGATACCGTGTAGTTGGTCATATTGCCGAGCAGATTGTATTTGCGTAGATAACGGTCAATACTATTCTTGATTAGGCTCATCGATTTGCGCGCATTGATCTCCACCAGCGGCTCAATAGTGCCATCCTGCAAGGTCATCGAGTCGATGCACACATGTCCAAAATAACCGTCCCGATATAGCTGACGCCCAATATCCATCATAATGTCAAAATATGCCGCCTGCTCCAGCCGATCCATAAACTGAATATCCGGTGACAGCGATTCGCGATAAGCAAATTGCGAATTTGCCAGCCATTGCACCGATAAAATATCAATATCGCCCTGCTCCGTAATATGGAACTGGCACGAGAAATCGCGTTCCTTGTGCTGAAACCGTTCCAGCACAAATTGCACATTGCGCCCCTTCTCCTCCTGCTTGCGAATACTGGACAGAATGCGCGTCAGCATGGATGGTGTCTCAATATGCAGATTACCTTTACCGGATACACCATAATTATCTTTAATCAAAAAGGTACCGTCTCGCAGCAGCTCATTGCCGATCACTTCCAGCTCTGCTGAACTCTCGACAAAGAAGCCCGGATGCTTCAGCTCCAGATGCTGCTTCATCCACGCCGAATAGCGCTTCGTATTCACCCGACGTACAATGTCCAGTGATGGATGATTGCTATAAATGCCAAATTTGCGGCTAATCTCACCGATATACGGCACCCATGCAAATGGTGATAACACGGTACCTGCTAGCGGTAGCTGCTGTTCAATCGGCTGTCCATGCTCATACAATAATCGGAATACCGATACCGGATGCTGATCAGCAGCACGCGCACGCGAAGGCGCTTGTCCCGCTGTCACAGCTGCAAGCGGTGTAGCTATGTTCTGCTCTAGATTGAATGTATTCGCGGTATATTCAAATCCAAGCGCCGATGTATAGTCCAGCTGTGCTGGTGAGGACGCATACCGAGTTAACAGCAGATCGCCAGGCTTACAAAAGCAAAATAACAATTCATCCATCGCGGTCACAATCTTCTCCGCTTCCTTGTCTGGCAGTGCTGGCAAAATCGCCAGATTGTTTTCCCGCCAGTGCAATTCCGCTTCAAAGGTGCCCATATGTAAAACAGGAGATGTTTCAGCTTCAGGCGTAAATTCGCGCATACCTATCCCTTCCTTTCGGGTGATGGTGATCTCCTTGCGAATGGTCTGCCGTTTCCGACAGAGGATAAAACGAATCATGCAGCCTGCTCGTTCATAGAGCACTCGGAGCGTTTGCCGCCGGGTATCCTATGCACCAAACAGGCTGCATTTTCTTCGTAATCCCGCGGCAAGGCACAATGACGAGCTGCGGGATTGGATATGTGTTCTTGTTAGATGTCTTGCCGAATCAAGAAACGGAAGCAGCTTTGCTGGCGGCAGCCAGCTTTTTGACCAACGTTCCCAAATGCAGCTCCATATGTTCCAGCAACTCTCGGTTGCTGTCAGTCCAAGCTTGCAACTTGCTGCGATTATGGCGTACACCGATTTTGTACAGCTTCATCATCAGACGCTGCGCATGATCCTGAAGCTGCTCAATCTGACGAATCAGTTTTGGCGCTTCTGCACCTAGCAGTGCTTCATGCTGCACTGCCAGCTGAGTGGAATAACGCAGTAAATGCACCAGACTTTCAACGCGCAGATGATAATAGATAATGCCACACGCCTCTTCAAATGCCTCATCGTCCAACTCGGACAAGTTCATCATTTCCGTATTCAGTAGACGATACGCGGCAATGCCGTGGGCTTGTCCATGCTCATCTATCCCACCGCTCAGAAATTCTTCAAGGTGGGTAATCGCGGCAGACAAGATTTGTTCTGGTGGGATTTTCGTACCCGGCGTACTCTGGATGCTGCCATATTCGACAAGCCCTTCCAATAGGTCACTGATGCGAACTGTGCCGTTATAACCGAGTACCTTGCCAGCCTTATCCAGCAGGAAATGATCGATAATATAAGCGATATCCTCGCTAGGCTGAAGCCCGTACAGCTGTACTACATGCCCGCCTCCGGGGCTGGCAGAGAGCAGCTCGTTATAGTTCAGGCTACCTGTATCGGCATGTAGCAATAGCGTCTTGCCAGAAGAAAGCACCTCGTACCATTCCTGCACAATCGCAGCATGATCACGGTTGTCTTGGTCCACACGCGTATACGAAATATCAACGCCTGTGTGATCATTCCATTCCTGTAGCATACGAATCATCGGGTCCAATCCGAATGTATCGTACTGATTACCGCCTGCATAGGCGATGGAAGGACCATTGCACAGATAATAAATATCCGTCTCCTCCAGCTGAATCTGCTGCTGCTTCATAACCGCTTGCAATGCTCCGTAAAAGCAGTGGTTGATCACAAAATTCTCATCCACCGCTTTGACCAGATCAGCGGCAACCACAAAGCCGTCCTCCTGTACCCGCATCGTACGAATCAGCTGACTGATCTCGTCATTATCGACGCCTAGCACATCGATCTGAAGCGGCACCAGCGTTTTGTCGTCTGTACTCATCCTCATTCCTCCTCTACGGATCAAATATAGTTGAGCGACTGCAATCCACTGGCTCCGTGCAGATACAATACACTGCATTTGGAGCAAGCTGGCGTTAACCCGCCTTCGTTAATTGTCTGGCGTATCTGGGCATATTCCTCGGAATCCCAGATTTCCTTGAGACTTTTATTTTTCAGATTGCCTACGGTAAATTCAGCAAAGAATTTGCATGGCATTACACTGCCGTCAGGAATAATATCCGTGCGGGATGTCAGCGCCAGACAGTTATTGGAACAACGACTTGTCATTTCGTCACCGTGGATGAATTTATCGATCTCATCATAATCGAGACCCGGTTGATAGCGGACACGGATTTTCCAGACACGATCATTGATCTGGTTCAGATCATCCATAAGCGCTTCCATTTTATTCGGATTGATTTTGTATTTGAACGCATGCCAGCTACTAATATGACGCTCATCCAGCTGACGCAGCCAGCTAAAGCGGTCGGCAAAATAACGATCCATTTTGAGCGATGTTTCCCGGGAAATATACCAAGGGAAGCACAGCATCACGAGATCAAGCTTTTTGGATTCAAAAAATTCCAACAGCTCGCTCATGCGACCGATCATATTGTCATTGATAACCGCATGCACCGAAATACGCCCTTTATACAAGCCTTGCTCGCGCAGCTCTACGAGACGATCAATTTCAGCCATCGTCTTTTTGAATGTGCCTTTGCCGCGAATCAGATCATGCTCGGCTTCAAATCCTTCTACCGCGATCAGCAGTTCTAGATTTTCCGACAGATCGAGAATTTGATCCAGATGCTTGTTGATCAGCAGCCCATTCGTACAGATCGTCATCTCACGGCGGTCATTCTGGATATGCCCCATAATCTCACTGAACTGACGGTGAAACATCGGCTCGCCGCCCCACAGATACAGGCGCGATTTGACCTCACGCGTATCATCCAGCAGCTGCTTGAAAATAGCAGGATCAAGATCCATATTTTGCTCGGCTTTTTCCATATTGTGATGGTAGCCGTCTTCATTCCACTGGAAACAGTGGGTACATCGTAGATTACAGCGATTGGTCAGCTTGATGCCGAGCGATTGCGGCAACTCTGTCCGATACGTAGGATCTTTGATTTTGTTACGGTAGGATACGGTGGCATTGCGAACGGTGCGTTTGATTAATTTAAAGGCTTCACGATCTATCGTTACTTCACTTCTTGGCTGCACACAGAACACCTCTTTCATCAGAATGGCGAAGATGATTTTCCTGTTGTGTCGTCGCAAAAGACAGCAGACGGAAACCAGTACCAAACAGCATGTTATACGACATACTGTGATCCTGAGCGTCATGCGGACCCTGTCATTTGTACCTTGCCAAGCCCCATCTTTACATCGTTATGTAAAAGATCAGGCTTCTAGTGATTCTACGCTTGCCCCGGCATGCGAATGATTGACAAAATCGCAAAATTTCGCAACCGAGCCTAGGTGATCCATATCAAATTCCTCAAAATCAATCTCTACATCAAACTCGTCTTCGATACGCAAAATAAAATGGATAAGCTGGAGGGAATCCAGACCGGCATCATGGATAATGTCCGAGTCAGGACCGAGAGTGGTCAAACAAGCGGGATCGTCTTTCACTTCACTGATCATCTGAATCATTTGCTCAACAGAAACACTAGATTGTTGCATTCCAATTCCTCCTTTGAATGTGGTAAATCAATAACGAGAGAAAAAGTTCAAGCAAAGATCAACGTGATTATTTCCGCAAATTCAGTGTACAGTCCATGACTGGAGAAGTTTCAGTATATGTTGGTTTGGATGAATAATAATGACATAAAAATACATATACTGGAACTTGCATGGATCTATATTCCATATTGTTGCAGTATACCTTTTTAGTCAATCCTCTCCTTAAGAAACCGGGCGAAAGACCTAGCAAGGTGATTTATATGAAAAAGACAAACAAAAAGACACGTCTTGTCAGTGGATTACCAACAAAACGTGTCTTTTTCCCAAATGATAATCATGAATTGAAATAAAAAACGATATAAAACCATTTTTTTCTTCTATTATACGTGTCGAATGGAAAGACGATTGCCATATTTAGCATGTGTTACATGGATACGAAAAAGGATGATTGCTCTCACTGTGAAGTCTGATCGAGTGAACGATTCAGCGTTTCAATCAGCTGTTGCAAACGGTTGAAGCTGTCAGCAATGACCGTTACGCGCTCGGTTTGGCTTTGCAGACTATGCACCACTTGTTTCGCAGACGAACTGGATTGTTCCGTTACTGCCGAAATGCTGCTCATCTCAATGACCGTATGCTTGATCGCTTCCGTCAATTCTTTGATCTCGCGACTGATATCATGTGAACGACCAGAAACGACGACTGTTTCTTCCTGAATGCGACCAAACAGAGATTCCGTTTCGCCTGCGGCTGTGCGTATGCTGCCTACTGCTTCACGTCCTTGGTAAATACCGCTAGAGACTACTTCTGTCTGTTGATGCACTCGTGTCAAAATATCTGTGATATTGATGGTTGCCTGCTGTGAATCATTAGCCAGATTGCGAATTTCTGCGGCGACTACAGCAAAACCACGTCCATGCTCGCCTGCTCTCGCTGCTTCAATACCAGCGTTGAATGACAGCATATTGGTCTGCGCAGCAATACCTTCAATCGACTGCAATACATGTGAGATCTCTTCCGCATATTGGCGTAGTGTATCCATTGCGGTATACGTTTCATCAATCACATGACCGACAGCATCGACGCTTCCGCGCAGCTGCTCTACCTTTTCATTACCCGAACGAGTCAAATCTGCCGCACGTTCCGCCAATTGAGACATATCCGATGCGGTTTGATCGATATTGCCAATAAACACTTCCGATTGCTGAATGGACGTATTGATCTCGGCAATGCTGGTTGCCTGCGAATCAATACCGTTGCCGATTTCTTGAAATCCCCCGGTCAATTCACGTCCAATGCGGTCGGTATCAGCAACATTCTCCTTCAATTGCTGTCCAAAGGCAGTCAGCTCCTCTGCCGAATGCTCTACCTCCTCTAACAGCTGATCCAGTTGACCACGCTGTTCCTGCAAGTGTGAGGTCATCTTTTCGCCGACAATACAAACCGATACGGCAACAGCTCCCACCATCAAGGTAACAGCAAACATAACCACCAGATCGATAACAGGCAATTGATTCAAAAACGGGTTGAAGATTACATGTACAATCTCAATGACCAGCGCATAGCCGATACTGAGCAATGTAGCACGACGATCAAGATATAACAGCGTTAACGCCATATAAATAAACAGGGCACACCAGCCAACCTGTGAAGGAATGACCCATAAAATACAAAAGATAATCAAGAACGAAAAGCCTGAAATCCAGTACTTACCGTTTTTGAACATATGACATTTGCGATAAATCATAATCAGCGACGGACACATGACCACCACAATTAATAATAAAAACAGCAAAATCGTCAGTGACGAAAGACCTGAAAAATAAATCCCCAAGAAAATAGGAATACACGAAATTAAAATCCCTAGCAAAGTATACAATAATAATTTGGATGCCAGTTTTTCGTAAGGATCGGCTGCAATAGCGGCAGCGGAAGATGGATAGTTGCTCATGATGCCTCCCCAATGTTCTAAATTAAGCTTCTAAGTTAATAGCTCTATGTATTATTTCGTCAAAATGAGTTCCAGAGATTAGAACTTTTTTCGGCATATTTCAGCAACCGATTAACTCTGTAACTTATCATGTGGGTATTCTACGGATTACGACAATTCCTTTGTCTTTATGCCATTGTTTTCGGATGGTCTCTAGTCTGTAACCATGTCTTTGTGCCCGGATATATCAAACAGCAGCTTCTACACATTGGCAAAAGCTGCTTGCGATCTTCCATTTATTATTGTCTATTTATTGTACATGATCCTTATCATATTCTAGGGTTATGCCATTTGTGTCACAATAGGCATTTGCTTAGCTAACACCACAGCATAACGCAAAAACCCGGCAACTGCCGTAAACGGCAATGACCGGGCGGATATAGAGCATCATCCATAACCTCATGTATCTTCATTATAACAGTGGGCTACGACGAGCAGGCACAACCTGTTCAAACGCATACGCAATGCGGATCAGCTGTACTTCACTATACGCTGTACCCATAAAACTCACCCCGAACGGCATACCATCGCGTCGATAACCGGCAGGCACCATAATCGCCGGATAGCCGCCAACCGCTGGTGTATCGGTAAATTCCGGTGTAAAAATCACATCCAGTCGATGCTGCTGCAATACGCGGTCAATACCATTTGCACGCGCAGCATACCACTGATCCAGACGAGCGTTTATATAGGATGGCTCGGTCAATGTACCAGACGTTTCATATTCGGCTTTGAGCAAAATATCCTGTCCATATCGCAGTGCTTCCCGGTGATGCAGATGGTTAAAGTCGATCATTTCCTTCAGTGTACGCACAGTCGCTTGCGGACCAAGACTTGCCAAATAACGATTCAGTGCAGACTTGAATTCATACAGCAGCACCGTCATATCGCCTTCAGCTACCGTATCTGCCAAATCGGCACCTTCGATAATTACCGCTCCAGCATGACGCATCGCCTCAATGGATGCTTCGGTAATGGCAATCTCCTCTTCTGTTAACCGATTCAGATGCGCGCGGTTGATACCGATACGTACCCCATGCAGGCTAGCAGTATGCAGATCGGCTGTATAATCCGGTATATCGACAGGCGCGGACAGGGTGGTAACATCCTGTTCATCACGTCCTGCGAGCACTCCGAGTAGAATCGCTGCATCCTCTACCGTCCGCGCCATCGGTCCCGCCGTATCCTGTGTATAAGTAATCGGAATAATGCCGCTACGGCTGATCAGCCCTAGTGTCGGCTTGATTCCAACCAGACTGTTACTGGCAGCTGGATTCAAAATCGAACCGGATGTTTCCGTTCCTACGGCAACCGCACATAGATTGGCTGCAACTGCTACACCCGAACCGGAACTAGAGCCACCGGTATCCAGTTGACCGGGACCGTATGGATTCAGCGTTTGTCCACCACGCGCGCTATACCCATTTTTCATCTGAAACGACATAAAGTTTGCCATCTCCGTCAGATTGGTTTTGCCCAAAATCACTGCACCTGCCGCTCGCAATTGTTGTACGAGAAAGGCATCCGTCGGTGCAAAGGAATCTGCCAATGCGAGCGATCCCGCGCTGGTGTGCATCGCATCGGATGTACTGATATTATCCTTAATCAATACCGGAATGCCGTGCAATGGACCACGGATATGCCCTGCTGCTCGTTCGCTGTCTAGCTGCATCGCAATCGCAATCGCATCTGGGTTACATTCGATGACCGAGCGCAGCTGCGGACCCTGCTGATCCATTTGAGCGATGCGACGCATATATTGAGAGGCGATGGATACCGCCGTTTCCTGTCCTTGCTCCATCAGCTGTTGCAGCTGTGTAATGCTTGCTTCCTGTAGCGTAAATTCCATCGCGATTCCAGCTCCTTCTACTTCCATAGTTTCCATACCGAAAATCATCGTTTCCCATACCACTATACTACGAATAACCGGATGTCTTCCAATATGTACACTTCTTATGTTCTACCGATTGATCGCGCAGCATACTCGCTTGCCAAAATGGAATAGAGATACGAATCGTGAAACTCACCTTTATAGTACCAATGCTGGCGTAGCATGCCTTCA
Source organism: Paenibacillus sp. JQZ6Y-1 (assembly GCF_040719145.1). Lineage (NCBI taxonomy): Bacteria > Bacillati > Bacillota > Bacilli > Caryophanales > Paenibacillaceae > Paenibacillus > Paenibacillus kandeliae. The sequence goes on along the minus strand of NZ_JBFDUZ010000001.1, from coordinate 766,426 downwards.
CGGGTCATACCTAGCTTTTGCATAACCTTTTCGGACGCGATATTGGATGGACGACAGGTGGCATAGACGCGATGGATAGACAGCGTGTCAAAGGCATAGCCTACTAGCGCTTGTGCTGCTTCCGTTACATATCCGCTTCCCTGATAGTCTGGATGCAGCACATAACCAATCTCTGCATTGGTGGATTGGATATGAATGCCCACCCCTCCAATCAATGTTCCATCGCTTTGCAAACAGATACCCAGCTCATAATGCTGCCGCGGCTGCTCCTTCTGCCAGTCTATCACCTGCTGGATATATTGCTGCGTATCAGCTTCCGTATTCGGTCCCCATGCGGTATACGTCGTTACCTCTGGCATTGCTGTATAGGTATGTATCGCTTTCCAATCGCTAGGTACAAGATCGCGAATGATCAATCGTTCGGTTTGAAGCTGCATCGTATTCCCTCCATACATGATATATGTTAAAAATGATTTTATTATAGCATTTCACATTCCTTTATGGCGCTTAAACCTGCTAGAAAGCTTCAAATATCCCTCATTGCTGTCTCCTACTCCCTGAACACCAAAAAGCCCGATTCTAAGGAATCGGGCTTCTTCTTATTTACTTCCGATGAGATACAGCCGTATTTACTATACAATACGACAGCTTATTCGTAATCCAGTTAACGCAGCCATACAATAGCAGCCAGTACAGCAGCAATGAGCAATACCGCCAGCCCGTAATTACTCAATTCATGCAAAAATCCATGGGGATGCAACAAGCGTCGACGATGATCCTTGTGTAATTGATTCACATATTCTTCAGAGTTTAATCCGGGGTGCATATTGTTATTGTTCATATCGCGATCATTCATTCTTCTTCGCCTCCCTGCTCGAATGAAAACGTAATTCTTCTACATTCCTACCATAATTACGATTACTTGAAATAAGCAAGATCATTTCCAGTTATATACCAATACGTAAACCTTGGCACGACCGTTTCAATTTTTTTCCATCTTTTGCAAAGCCTGCTCCCGTCCCTGCTCTACCCGTACGAATAACAGCAGTCCCATTCCTATGATGAAAAAGAACAACAACGACAAAATACCGTATCGAGCCGAGCCAGTCAGCTGCCCTACCAATCCAAACAGAAAAGGTCCAAAGATCGAAGCGAATTTGCCAGTAACATTGATCAAGCCAAAATACTCGCCTGTGCGCTGCGGTGGAATAAGATCACTAAATAACGAGCGAGCCAACGCCTGACTGCCTCCCTGCACTAATCCTACTAACGCTGCCAACATATAAAAATGCCAAGAGGTGGTCATAAAGTATCCCAAGATCACAATCACCAAATATACCGATAGCGATACCATCAACAACTGCTTGGCTCCATACACAGTACCCAGTCTGCCAAACAGCAACGTACTCGGAAACCCGATAAACTGTGTCATCAGCAACGCCAGCATCAAGTCAGTCGTACCAATTCCAATCGTCGCCCCATATACTGTTGCCATCAGAATAATTGTATTGATGCCATCATTGAAAAACCAGAACGCCGCCAGTAGCTTGACCAGCTCTGGGTAACGGCGAATCCCACGCAAACTAGTCTTGATATTACGCATACCTTCGCGCAAATAACCTGCCGTACTCATCACCGGAGCCGTTTCCCGGCGCTTCGACCATGCACCGCTTACTCGGAACAATGGAATGGCAAATACCAACCACCAAATGCCTACCGTGATAAAGGAAAGACGTGTTCCTGCCAATGTATCTGGCAAACCGAACCATTGCGGCTGCTGAATCATCAGCAGATTGATTGCTAGCATCAGCCCACCGCCAATATAACCATACGCATATCCACGCGCCGATACCGATTCACGCTGCCCACGCGGCACCATATCTGGCAATAACGCATCGTAAAAAGCATTGCTGCCCGCAAACCCAATCGTCGATATAATCAACAAAATCGAAGCCAACAGCCAATCTCCTGTACCAATCGTACTAAAAACAATCGTTGCCCCAATGCCGATCAGCGAAAAGACAAACAAAAACCGTCCTTTATTGCCTGCTACATCTGATACTGCACCCAGCAGTGGCGATAGTAAAGCCACACATAGCATGCCAATCGCATGCGTATAGCCGAGATACGATGCGGCTGTTGTTTTATCCAGTGTCGAAGCAGCGACCGAGCTGTAAAATACTGGCATCACCGCTGCCAGTATTGTTGTCGCATACGCCGAATTTGCCCAATCGTACATCATCCATGACGTTGTACTGCGTTTATCCGCATAAAGCATTCCCAAAGTTGCCCCTCCATTTCATTGTGCTTGTCGCAAGAACGCCTGTGTGATCTATATGTATTCCGTTTGTATTTACGTTTGTATTTACGTTTGTATGTATAGGCTGATATGGTTAATGTTGGGCTGATAGATTGATGGCTAGGTTGATACAGTGGATGGCTATAGATGATCTTTTTTCTTGGTGTGTACACATGGCATGGATCATTCTGAATGGGCAGCATGGGTATACATTGGCTTGGTGGTATACCAAATGATGTCTGATTTTATGCGATGGATATTCGTACGCTGCACAGGGGTGACGCTTATATTTAACGTGATGATGCGGCGCAAGTCAAATTTGACGTTGTTATTTTGGACGATTCACAGGAGTTGATCATCGGTCGCACCTTCATATTCATGCTGATTTGCTACAAAGCACTCCATAGGGGATGATTATGAAAGTATGGTATAGTTGTAAAAATTGGACATGGTACAGTTAGGAGGTGTTGTTCATGCACCTGTCTTCTGAGATGATACAGCCGATCATTCAACGGCTGCGTGAACAGTGCGATGCGGAGCTGATCTTGCTGATTGGGTCTGCGGCACGCGGGGAGTTGCGAGCGGATAGCGATATCGATCTGGTGTATATGGCATCACCGCATCATCGACCTTTATCGACGTATCGGCGGTATATGCTTGCACAGGAGTTAGCGGATTGGCTGGGGCGAGATGTGGATTTGATCGATTTTGCTAGTGCCAGTACGGTCTTTCAATTGCAAATTGCTACAACGGCAGTCGTGTTATATGAGCAGAATATGCTTGTTCGACCGCTGGCATGGATCACAGCTTATCGCGATTATGCGCTGCTAGGTGAGCGCAGACAACTGGTGATCGACACCCTGTTGCCACCACAGTCACAGTCACAGTCACAGTCACAGTCACAGTCACAGTCACAGTCACAGTCACAGTCACAGTCACAGTCACAGTCGATGATGACGGATATTGCGAAGAAGTCTAGCTTTATTTTGCCAGTAGAATCCCATAAGGATGCAGTAGTCGAGCATCCTAAAAATGATAGACAAGTAGCTGCTGATGGATATTCAGCAGTTTCTACAGGAGGAGCTTTTACCGTGAATCGAGATATTATATTGAACAAATCCGCTACCATTCGTCGATGTGTGCAGCGGATTCATGAAGAATATGAAGGAAATGTCGACAATCTGTACAATTTTACACGGCAGGATTCGATTATTCTGAATTTACAGCGTGCCTGTGAAGGTTGTCTTGATCTGGCGATGCATCTCATTTCTGAGAATAAACTTGGTGTTCCGCAAAGCAGTCGGGATGCGTTTGATCTGTTGCAGCGTAGCGGCATCATCGACACTGCGCTCAATCGCAGTCTGAAGGCGATGGTTGGTTTTCGCAATATCGCTATGCACGATTATCAGGCAGTGCAGGTAGAGATTTTGGAAGAGATGATTGAGGAGCAGCTGCCTGATTTTGAACAATTTATTAGGTGTGTGGAGCAGAGCGGCTGACGATGTAGCCGCTCTATTTGCCGAGATATTTGATGACAACATGATCAAACACCGCTTTACCACCTTCGCTATACAGCGCAATGCCTTGATCGCCCGGCTTCGGGAATACCAGATTAGAAAGCGTCACCTGCCCACCATCCACGAACATTTCCACACTTGTTTTATCAACCAATAGTTTCAGATGTACCTTTTTGTTGGACGAATCAAAAGGAGCGCGACTTTCCAGTAGATTGTTGTTATCGTCAGGATGCCCTGTATAGGAGCGATTGACATACGTATAACCGCCTTCCACGAACACACCCGCATCTACATGCCGCGATCCATCTGGAGAACGTCGCAGCTGAAAACCTGCATTTTTCAAATCGGACCATGAGATGTCGGCGTCCAGCTGATAAGATGAGCCTTTGACATCTAGCTTGTATTTTCCGTCTACTTCTATTCGGGGAATCTGCTGGGTAGCAGTGACGAATTGGGACAATCCGCGAATCGGCTGGGATAACAATGTATAGCCGTTGGACGACTGTTTCAATTGAATCTGACGTACCATGGAGTCGGTGCCGTTATATCCATCTTGCAGAGTCGGCGTATTGTTCGCGTAGTCCCAGTTATTCATCCATGCAAGCGCATAGCGATGATCGTACGGCTTGCTGCTGGTGCCATCTTCAAAGGTCACTGCCGCATACCAGTCAAAGCCGTAATCAAGCCATTGCGGTTTTGTATCATCCGCTTTGAAACCCAGTCCGTTAAAGGTACCGATCCAATACGCATACGTATTCGGTTGACCGGATGCGCGACCGTTGGCACTGACGCCAAGCACCCATTTATATGTGCCATTCGATGCCCGCATGCGGTATAGATCAGGGCATTCCAGTGTACCGATATTGTCGGCTACAAAGTCGCTGACATAGCGCCAGCTTTTCAAGTTCTTGGACGTATAAAAGCCGATACGATTGCCCTCTGCCATCAGCATAATCCAGCGTTTCGACTGCCGATCCCAGACTAGCTTCGGATCACGAAAATCGGCATTGCCGGGATTGGACAAAATGGGCTTATTGCCGTATGCCTTAAACGTATTGCCCCCATCCTTGCTATACCATAGATACTGCTCCTGGGCGCCACCATTGGCGGAAGGCTGGGTCACGATCGCGACCATCGTATTCTTACCCAGACCAGCAGTATTATTCGTATCCACTACAACCGAGCCTGACCATGGATCACCGTTGGCGCTCGTATACTTCGGAATCGCTACGCCGTGATCCTGCCAGTGTACGAGATCGGTAGAAGTAGCATGACGCCATTCGGTGCCATTACCGTTCGGATAGTCCTTGTTATACAAATAATAGTAATGATATTTGCCATTAGCATAGACCGGACGCTGGGGATCATTTTTCCATTTATCCGGTACAGTGAAATGGTAGTTCGAACGATAGCCGTTGATTTGCTGTCCGTTAGTGGATAATTGGGCTTCTGCACTCTGCTGGTTTGTTCCATTGGATGGGCTTTGCGGATAAGCGGAACTTCCTGTACTTTGTTGATTATTTATACCCGCTTCACCGTTCTGGCTGCTGGCTTCTGCTTGTGCTGGTGTCGATGGTGTATCAGGCTGTAATTCGTAGCACGCTGCTGTGCCAACAGCGATTACTCCGGTCAAGCCCAGCGGCCATATCCACCTGCGCAGGGTGTTCGATCTCGATGTTTGACGGTTATCTGGATGCTTCATAGGTACGATCTCCTCTCTGCTATCCTGTATTGGTTTGATCATATATGCGATACAAATGGAACAAGGGAACAGAAAGTGGCGCTACTGCACCGACTTTCTCCCCCTGTATTCCTGATCTTGCCCACGGGATACTGATCCTCCCATGTTCATTCGATCCACTTCATTTAAAATGTATGGTCGTTATTTCGCTGTTACTTGACCTTGATTCAACGTACTGTTCGGCACAACCGATGTATTGTTCCCATGAATAGCTACTTCAAAACTTGGAGCAAAGGTAGACTGCTGATTAGCAAAATAGCCACGGTTGGTCATATAACTTGTAATAACGACTTTATTGCCTTTCACCTGCGGAATCGCGAAGTGTGCATAGGTCCATGTCACATCACGCGGATTCAGATCCTGATGCAGCACCAGTCCACTGTCATTTAGCGGCTTGTACGGACCATCGATCGAATTGGACACATAGCCGAGCATGTAAATGTCTTCTGCATCGACACCGTCAAGGAACATTTTGGCACCGCGTGTATCGGTGAACAGATACCATTTACCATTCATTTTGAAAATGTTGGCGCGTTCGATCTCATCCGTTACAGTGTTAGATGCGATGAGCGGCTTCATCACTCTTTTCAGCGAATAATCATCATTCAGTTCGATAATGCCGAGCGCTCCGTTGGCGATAGCCATATAATCTTTGTTGGGGCTGTTCAACAGCTTCTCACGTTCACTATTGAAGAACGCGTCACTGCCGCCATAGTACGCTTTATTGTAAAACATCTCGTCGCCCTGATAGCCTGTCTCGGAACCAGTATTGGCTTCAAATACAAGATACTTGTGACCGTTGTCCTCGACATAGTGCGGGTCACGCAGCGTATGGTTATCGGAGTAATCACCAGCGCTGAATGCCTGATTGACTGTCTGGTACATCTTGCCATCGCCATCGAAGATCGATTTGAAATCCTCTACGCCGTCCACTTTCAGTGTACCGTCGCTCGGCTGGGATACATTCACCTGTGCGGTTGTAAGCGTCTGTTTGCCGTAGAAACCTTGATCTGCATCCCACGGATGACGGTTCGTGTAGAACAGGCGTACCTTGCCATCCTTAGTCATCGTTGCCGATCCAGACCATTCTTCGGATTGATGATTAAGAATCCAGTCATTTGGCACGAGCTTGTCCGTGTCTTTGAAGACACGACCTGCATTTTTCCAAGCATCCAGCGATTGGTCATCTGCTTTTTTATAAAATAGATAGATGAATGTGTCGGACGATACTTTCGGATCGCCAGCTAGACCGAATACGATCTCATAGCCATTGTAGTTGGCAACCGTACCATCTGCATTTTGCAGCGGCCATGTATCCCATACGTCCAGATTAATCGTATTGCCGTTAGCATCCTTACCCACTGCGGATGGGATATTGCGAATCTCGTCCTTATTGAATGCAGGGACTTGGAATTGCGATTGCTGTTGCTGCTTAGGAATTTTCAGTGCATCAAAACGGGTGATATGCGAGAAGCCATATGTATCGTCAATCACCGATGGAAGAGTTGGGTTTTCCGGCACAGGATGTGTCGGACGTGTATGCGAACCGCCTTTGTAATCCTGCCCATTGCCACTGGCAAATGTCGTTGTGCCGCCTGCCAGCAGCGCTGCCGCCACAGTAACGGCTGCCGCCTTTTTGTACCATTGATTCATGTTCATTATTCTAACTCCCTTTCGAAATATGGAATGCCGGAGGACCAGAAAACACAAAAAGACCTAAAAATCCCTAACTGGATACCACGTCATACGACGTAGAAATCCCCCAGTCGGAGTTTTTTAGGTCTTGCCTGCTTTACCAGTAACACACCCGGATATGCTGTTGCTGACACCTATTCTATACCGCTTATTCATGAGAGGACTATAGAGAAAATGAACCAATTTAGCAATAAGATACAAACGACTTTTCTTGCAAATTTTCATATATATTCATTATTTTTAGTTATATTTTCACAGTTTCAAAGGTTACAAATTGTTTTTAAAAGTTACAATTTTGCTACTTTTTATCCAGAGTAGATTGGAAAATGGATAGTTCTACTTAGACCATATGACAGGTATATAGAACTGTGTCGCCAGTAATATATGTTGTTGATCACACTTGATTTGAGCCAAATTCGTCCATTTTTATCGTCAGCATCTTTATTCTTAGAGGGTGTCAACGGGCTGGATGACCTAACCTCTCCTGTAAACGTTGCAGCTCAATGGCGATCAACACACGCTGACTATCGGTGCAAGTATATCCATATTCATCCTCTGCATGATCTGTCATCTCCTGCACATGCTCATACCAATTCGCATACTTGTCGCGGGCGATGACGATGATCTCCTCATCCAACTCCGCAGCAGGATGACCGTCGACCGAGGATTGCAGTATACTTTTCAATTGGCTGATCAAGCGCTCATAAGCTGCTGATTTGCGATCTAACGGTTGATTCAGCACGTATTCAATATCTTCCACCATATCGCGAATGAGCGATGCCAGACCAGAGGAAGTGGCACCAGAGCCTGCATTCATCACAGCCGTATGAATGTGCATAGCGATATAACCGACTTCATCCTCTGGAATATCAACCTGTAGCCGAGTAGCGATGAGCTCGCGAGCATATAAGCCAATACGGAATTCTGCTGGATACAGAATCCGTATTTCCTCCAGCAGGGTATTATGAATGATCATGCCACTGCGCAACCGCTCCAGCGCATGCGACAGATGATCAGTCAGCGCAATATGAATATGCTCATTAAAGGATACATGCAGCTCTCGCTCGGCATAGGAAATAATATGCTCCGACACGGCGATTTCCTCTTCCGGCAGCTTTTGCAGCATTTCCTGCAAATAGCCGTACCGCTCCTGATCCTCCAAAATGAATACTTTCTCAATGCGACTAGGATCAACGACATCGTTTTTACCTTTTTCAAACGATATGCCGCCGCCCATTACAATTTTCTCCTGTCCTTGATCGTCGACGATGACAGCGTTGTTGTTCAGAATCTTTTTGATTTTCATGTCATCCACCTCCACAATACCTTATGATGAATGCCCGCTTCTGCCCAGCAGCAAGGTCAGCACAAATGCCGTACCTGTCGCCAGCACAAAACCGGTCATATAATGAATAAAATTGGACCAGCCAAACGGAATAATAAATGCCAGCATCGGAATCCCCGTCAAGCCGAAGGAGCTGGCAACGACATGATGCCAGCCGATATAAGCACCACCGACCGCACCGCCAGCCGCCGCTGCAATAAACGGACGCACCAGCTTTAGATTGACGCCAAGCGCTACCGGTTCCGTAATGCCGAGAAAGGCAATCAATGCACCAGGCAGTGCCGCCTTACGCAGCATAGAGTCGCGAGTGCGCAAATATACCGCTAGTCCAGCACCACCCTGCGCCACATTTGCCATTGACCAGATCGGTAGCAGAAAATTTACTGCAATATCTGGATTGGAGATTAAGCCTGCTTCAATCGCCTGCAAGCTCTGATGCAGCCCTGTCAGCACAATACTGCTATACGCCCCGCCCAGCACCAGTCCAAACCAAGTGCCACCGTATGCGTATAGATGCTTCAGCAATGCAGCACACCAATGACCGAGCCAGCCAGAGAGCGGACCGATCACGAACAGTGCCAGAATGCTTCCGCCAAGCAGCGATAATACCGGAATGACTAGTACATGCACAGAATTGGGAATGACGCGGCGCAAGCGAATTTCCAGCATCGCCATCAACATGGCAGCCACGATAACTGGAATCGCAGTCCCCTGATAACTGAACTGCGGCAGTGCTACTAGACCAAATGACGAAATAACCGATGGCGGCATACCGTTACTGCCAACAATCTCAGGTCTAGACATCAACATGCCCAATACGGCTCCCAATACAGGCGTACCGCCAAAGCGTTTGGCAGCATAATAGCCAAACATCACGCTAATAATCTGAAAAATCGAGCCGGTCAGCAATTGCAGCAGCCGGAACCAAAGTGTATCCACTGACGCCCAGCCGAGGAATTGCAGCAGACTAACCAGTCCAAGCAATATACCTGCTGCCACAAAGATAGGAATCATTGGTACGATAATGTCGGAAAAGAACGATACCGCATCCACTATACGCGTAGTCAGCGAACGTCTGGCAGAAGGCGACTTCTCGATTGTTTGATCAGAAGTAGCGATTGACGCAAAGGGCGACTGTTCAGTTACAAACGGTTCATCGGATGCAGACAGTAATTGCTCTGCCATACGTTGTGGATGACGCAGTGGCGTCTGTCCCATCTGCTCTGTTTGCTCCAGCATGTTCGGTTGCTGTATCGTTTGTTGGGCTTCATTCTGTTCGTTCTGTATATTCGTCTGAGTGCCACCAGCCAGCAACGGATCAGACATATGCTGCATTTGGCGCTCAATCTGCCGATGCAGTCGAAACGTCAGCTCTGGTCCTACAATCATTTGCAACTGTGTGCCGACCTGACATACATTGTGTACCTCTGGAATCTCGGCAAGAGCGGAATGATTCGCCAATTCAGGACGATGTAGTCGCAGACGAATACGGGTCGTGCAGTGCAGTACTTCCTGCACATTAGGCAAGCCGCCGGACTGTTCAATCAATTGGGTCGCCAACTCCTGCATATGTCGGCTCCGTTCGCGCCGCTTGGCAGCTGGGGAATGACGATCCTCCTGCCGCATACACATCCCTCCTTTGCCAATGGTTCACTATGCACGTACTTGTGCAGATTCTTCATGCTAGATAACGTATAACTTTGACAGTATACGGCACATCGCCACGCAAGACAACTTCATTTAGAACCGGTTCCATTTTTGTCAGAGTGAATGGATAACTAGCATTCCTTGTTCCCTTCCTTGCGTATCTTTCCTGATCGTGATTTGATGCGCTTCTTATTTGGGCATATCATACGATGGTAAATATGTTTATGCTGTCATAACACCTTGGAAACATGTGCAGTGTACGTCTCAGCAAAGTATTTCAATTCTATTGAAGGACGTGTTTGGGAAGGCAGCCTTTTACTATTGATATTGCTCAGCACCAAATCGATGATCTGAAGGACAGATTACTACGTACCAAATGGCCGTCTACGTTTCATGGTGACCCGTGGTCCTTAGGTGCTGATCTTCATTTTATGCAGCGTTTAGTGGAGTATTGGGTGAACGAATATGACTGGCGTAAGCAAGAACAGTGGCTAAATAGCTTTCCGCAGTTTACGACTACTATTGATGAATTGGATATTCATTTTATCCATTGCGTTTTGCTGAGGGTGAGGGTGTTACTGTGCCTACGGGTGTGACATTATTCCCGAAAGAACTGCCTATGCCGCCAAGAGAGTGGGCAGAGCGTGTGTAGCCTATTGTGTATTGGGAACATGCGGCTCGTGGCGGGCACTTTGCTTCGTTGGAGCAACCAGCGCTATTGGCAGAACAGCTACAAGCCTTTTTCGGTCGATGGAAACACGATACCTCTGAGAACAATCCGATGTGATAAAAAAGCGCTCAACTGAAACCAACCGCCCTTCGGCAATGTATTGCGAAGGGCGGTTGGTTTGGTTTCACGCTATGATATTTGTGGCCATACTTATCGTTGTTTCTAATGGGATTGCTTAGTAGGAGCGGGCATCCGTTCGTTTTTCATTTGGTAACGTATACGAAATCGTACCTGATTGATCGGAAATTCCGCCGCCTACGATATATACTCTGCCTGTTCGATGAAAGCTATTATCGGCATGAAGAATACCCGATTCCCTCAAATTGCTATCTCCCCAACCACCGTTTATATAATATAAAAAGTTCTGATTCTTTAGTGGAATATTGCCCCATTTATCCTTTAATTGAAATGTAAGCAGATCATTCATCGTGTGAAAGTCGCCTGTAGCGGCACTTAATCCATGCGCCTGCCATGTAATAACGGGGAAGTCATTTTTAAATTCGACAAAGGAAATCGTATCTCCATACACATAATAAAAACGCAGCGCTTCCCCCTCTGGGAATAAATATTCACGATCCAGACTTTCCCCGTCAGATTTGACTTGTAATGGCTGTCGCAAACTATGATTCCCCGGGATAGGGATCGGTAGCCCCCCACTCGTGATCAGTTCGCGTGCCGCTGCCAAATCACCCTTGTACAAAATCTGTCGTTGCTTCGCACTCAATGGCAATTGAATCGTCAATGTTGGCTTGTTATAAGTATAGTTGTAGCCTAAATATTGAATAAAAGCTGCGGGAATATAGACTTGCCCATTCATCTTCTGTACAGGGGCAGACATCTGTGAAGTTCCCTGTTGCTGATTAAACTTGTATTCTCCTTGACCAAGCTTGAAGGTATACACCTCGCCTGCCCATGGTGCTAGTGTGACTTTGCCATTAGAAGCTACGTGAAATTGAGAGTTGGTAGCTTTAGCAAGCTGACGCAGCGGAAGCATGAGCTTTCCTTTGGTGATGAGTAAGGTACCGCCGTCCAGCTTTTCTCCAGTTGGTGTAATGATGGTTAATGTGGTTGCTGCTTGTGCTTGTGCAGGCAAGGCAGGTAGAAATCCAATCACCATCGCCAATGCAGGAATGATCCAGAGCATGTTTATCTTTTTCAATATCCATCTTCCTTTCCATATTTTTGAAGTCCATAGGATTAGACTTCGCTAATGTGGAAAAAGTTGCATATTGTCGCTGAAGCATGCTCAGCGTCCCTTGTTCAGTCACTCTGAATGGACGGTAAATGGAATGCGCCATGTTCCTTTTATTTGTTGAGTCAGCAAGCCATAATCAAAATACAAACGAACACTATCGCGTTCCTTCTGGGTTAATGGTTGCTTGAACTCAAACTCCTGTACGATGCGTTTACCATTGTTGCCCATCTGCATTGATTTCGAAATCGATTGATTCTCTAGGCTATCTTGGAGTCTCAGATAGTTACCGATGTTAGTATATCCTTGCAATGCGATGGTAACCTCTGGGATATGAGTCATATCTTTATCTGAGGTATATCGAACAGTTAGCTTTTTATTATCGTTGGACCATTCATACTTCTGAAAAGAGAGCGACCATAATTGACCTGCTTGCACATCATATTTCTTGTTCAATTGAATGTTCGCCGGAAGCGCTGTATGCTTACGTTGAATCAAATATAGGTCTTGAAGCTTGATCACATAACTTTGCTGATCTGCTTGTGTGACTGAGCGACTTAATTGAAATTGTTCGTCTGTCGTTACATCTTGATCCTTTTGAAATCCCATTAGGCTACTATACGTGGCTTTGTTCGTTTGCATATCAATGATCGATGCTTTGGCAAACGTGGCAAATGTAAAGTCGAGCGGATCGACCCCAGCTAACTGCAACTGAAACGTTGCACGATTACCAATGTCACTATCGAAATGCAATTGAGCTTGCTGAATAGAGAGACCTACCCCTTGTTGCAATACCTGCGTGTGAATAGGTTGGGCAATATCCGGGATCGCTTTTAATGAAATAGGAGAACTAGTGGATGCCTGCACTGGGATCGAAGCAGGGATTCCTACAGATTGCCCCGGATACTGCCAGTTCCATACACCAATACTGACCGCCGCGACTGCACTCAGAGCGACAATAGCTATTCTCTTACTACGTTTGCGCGATTCCACAAGCTTCATCTCCGGCTCATCATCTCGACTCCAACCAGAGCGACGATTGTCCGCTTCCCATTGGATACGGCTCCACATCGCTTCATAATCTGGCGTATGCTCCGGCTCCTTATCGAGATGCCGTTTGATCGTCTGCTCATCCCATTTTGGCATGAATGTCACTTCCTTTCTGAGGATCGTCGGTGAAATGGGTCGAATATTTGCGCAGCTTTTTCAGCGCACGATGGAGTCTGGATTTGACCGTACCTACTGGAACATTCAAAATCTCCGCCGTCTCGGTCGTACTGCATTCGCCCATATAATACAGCAGCAGCACTTCACGCAGCGGTACCGCCAAGCGATTAAGCAGTGCTGTAAATTCGTCTACCGTCTCCCCCTGCTCAATCTGCTTTTCCACCGATTTGCCGGACAGCAGTGGCAGATGCAACGTAAAGGCTTTTTGCTCCCGCCGCTTCCTGTTATTGCGCCGAGTAAATTGAGTATGGCATTCGTTAGCGGCAATGCGCAGTAACCATGCCTTTTCATGCGCAATATGATCTCGCTTCGCCAGCAATGCCTTGATAAATACCTCCTGACACATATCCTCAGCATCAGCAGCATTGCCGGTCATATACAAACAATACCGATAGACCGATTCTCGGTACGTTTCAAACAGCTCCCTATCGTTCACAATATCCCCTTCCTTCTTTCTCTCTTTGAGCCTTCTCTATGTAGACTGAGCACAACGCCAAACGGTTCCCTTTTTTATGTAAAATAGACAGGTATTATTTTATTGTATAGCTTTGTACATGCAAAAAGAACCTGAAATGGTATACAGATTGCATACTTCTCCCCATCAGAATCACTGCATAACCATCACTTGTTTATGCGTGTATTCATGGCAAAAGATATACATTCCTCTATACACATTCAGGTTCTTTGTTAGGTACAAAATCAATCAATTGGTATTCATTCAGTCTAAGTTTGCATAATCATTCTCGCATCATTACACATTCTATCCTTGATTCAGTACAATCCGCCGAATCTGCTCCAGCGGAACTTTGGGCTGACGATCGTAGGTCAACAAGCCGTTAATCTCCTGCTCCACATCCGTCAACTGGGTATAACAGAATCCGCGCACAATCGGCGAGCCGTACAGCGGACGAATGACAGCTTGCAGCCGTTTCAGATAATCGTCATCAGTCTCTGCACCGGAATATCCCCAGCCTTCCTGCTCGCCTTTCTGATAAGCGATGCCGCCAAATTCGGTAATCATAATCGGCTGACCTTCGTATTCGGCACCACCGACGAAGATATGGCGGTTGCCCGGCGTTGCGTTGACAGCAGTTTCCACATCAGCGTACCGTTCTTCCAGCACCTGTTCTTCCCACGCATAATCATGAATCGCCACGATGTCAGTTTTCATCATTTCCCAGCCATCGTTGTAAATGACCGGACGCATCTCATCTAGTGAACGGGTCAAATGATACATCGCCAGCCCATGCTGCTGCTGCCGCTGATCCACCAACGCATTCGGAATGCCCCAACTCTCATTGAGTGGAACCCAAACGATCACAGATGGATGATTATAATCGCGCTCGACGATCTCCTGCCACTCGCGGGTAAAGCGATTCACATACTGCTCGGAATAATCGTACGCATTCGCAGCTTCGCCCCATACCATTAATCCTTTTACATCACACCAATATAGGAAGCGCGGGTCCTCGGTCTTCTGATGCTTGCGTACGCCGTTGAAGCCCATCTGCTGCGTCAACTCAATATCTCGCAATATAGCTTCATCCGATGGCGGGGTCAAAATCCCATCTGGAAAATATCCCTGATCCAGTACCAGTCGCAAAAATTCAGA
Organism: Paenibacillus sp. JQZ6Y-1; assembly: GCF_040719145.1. Classification (NCBI taxonomy): domain Bacteria; kingdom Bacillati; phylum Bacillota; class Bacilli; order Caryophanales; family Paenibacillaceae; genus Paenibacillus; species Paenibacillus kandeliae. The sequence continues at coordinate 751,421 of NZ_JBFDUZ010000001.1, read as the reverse complement.
GCGATTATTCAGATAAAACCGACTGTTATCAATCGATACTTTGCGCATGCCGAAGTAGCTGTCCACTGTATCCACGACTTTACCATCGTGCAACAGCTCCACACGCAAATCATACAGATTCGGTCGATCAGCGCTCCACCAACGTCCTTGCGTATGATCATTAAAATCATTCAGCCCGATAGCGCGGAACTGCTCCACACCATGCAAGGCAAACTCGTCGGTCGTCATATTTTTGCCATCAAAATCTACCGTTAATCGCACCTGAAAGGAACCGTTATGTAGCGCGCGTCCCGTTTCCGACGTATAGGTCAGCCCGATCCGAATCTCGTTGCGATCAATATCCGGGGTCAGGCGCAGTCGCTGCAAATGGTATGGCTCTACCGCTTCCAGCCATACACTTTGCCAGATGCCGGTCGTCCGAGTGTAAAAGATGCTTGCTGAGTCTTCCAGCCAATACTGCTTGCCGCGCGGCAGCGTCACATCACGGCTAAAATCCTCACAACGCACCACGATTTCGTTCGTGCCTTCCTTTTGCAGTAGCGCTGTAATATCCGCCTGAAACGGCGTATGTCCGCCTTCATGCGCTGCCGCCCATTGACCGTTAATCCAAACGGTAGCTGCATAATCAACTGCCCCAAAATGAATAATGACATGCTTGTCCGTCCAGTTCGTCGGCAGTTCCAAGGTACGACGATACCAAACCAGATCGTGAAACCCAGTCTCCCCAATACCGCTCAATTCACTTTGAAAGGCAAACGGCACTTCGATGCTACGGTCAAAGGCATCTTGCCCGCCCGTATGCCAGCCCTCGGCATCCCCTCGTCGTTCATCGTCAAAAGCAAATGCCCATGTTCCGTTCAAATTGATCCAATCCTCCCGCACCAGCTGCGGACGCGGATATTCCGGTCGTGGCAGACGTTGGTCGCGGTCATTGTGTGCGGTTGGATGTTGTAAATATTTCATTGGATGAAGTTCCTCCTTCGAATACGATATACGTTTCCCATCTAAGCAATATGAATAACAGAATCATTCCATATGTCTGAGCGATATAAAGCGATGGTTGATAGTATCTGTTGAAATGTAGTTCAAGCTGCATGATGCCCAACGGTATATGGAGATTTTGCATCTTTGTCGGCTCCACCTGCGAACATTTCACATATTCCTCTGCTTCAGCCTTCCTTGCCGCCGGTAAACGCAATCCCTTTAATAATCTGCTTTTGGAACAGCAGGAACACGATTAGTACCGGAATGGCGGCAAGTGCGTTGGCTGTCATCGGCAGCGCATACTGCTGCACATACGAGCTTTGGAACATCGGCAGACCAAGTGTAATCGTCATAAATGCTTTATCCGAAATGGAGATTAGCGGCCAGACATAATCATTCCACGAGCCGATAAAGGTAAAGATACCTAGCGCTGCCAGTGCCGGACGCGACAGCGGCAGGAAGATACGATACCAAATTTTGAAAAAGCCTGCGCCATCCATCCGTGCTGCTTCTTCCAAATCCTTCGGCAATCCGTCGAAAAATTGCTTCATAATAAAGATCCCCATCGGCCCTGCAATCGCTGGCAAGATCAGCGAGGTGCGCGTACCGAGCAGTCCCAGATCACGCATAAACAGATATAGCGGAATCAGCGTCGCTTCGCCCGGAATCATCATACCGGACAGAAACAGAAGAAACAGCCATTTGCTGCCGGGAAACGAAATCCGCGAGAACGCATACGCCGCTAGCGATGAGAACAGCAGCACGAGCGTGGTCGTAATCACCGATACGATCAGACTGTTGCCCATCCAGCCAAAGATCGGCGCTTGACTCAGTACCTTTTCATAATTGGCAAAGGAAAACTGGACATTGCCAGAGAATAGATCCTGTCCCTCCGGTGTAAGCGACAGCACTAGCATCCAGACAATTGGCAGTAGGAAGAATAGCGCCAGCAGTACCGCCACAATCCGACTCACCACGACATATGCACGATCCATCGTTGTCATCTCATGCCCCCCTTTACTGGTATCTGCGCAGAATCAATGTCTGCAGCAGTGAGATCACCATAATGACAATCATGAGTACGAATGCAATCGCTGATGCGTAGCCCATTTGAAATGTCTGAAATCCATTCTCATAAATGGAAAAGACGACTGTCTTCGTCGCACCTGCCGGACCACCGCCGGTAATGAGCTTGGATTGACCGAAGATTTTGAACGAGGCGATTGTTTGCAGCACAATGACCAGAATCGTAATGCGTGATAGCGATGGAAAGGTAATATACCAAAATGCCTGCCAACGATTCGCGCCCTCAATCTCGCCAGCTTCATAATACGCCGCCGGAATATCCTGCAAGCCTGCCAGAAATAATACAAACACAAAGCCTACCGTCCACCATACGGTCGACATTACAATCGACGCCCACGCTAGCAGCGGATCAGATAACCAGAAAATCTCACTATTGATCAATCCGAGCGCATGCAGCATGCGATTGAACAATCCGCTATACGGCTGCAAAAAGATCACCCAGATGCTAGAGATAACCGATACGGACAGCACATAGGGCATAAATACCGCTGATCGAAAGAATGCCTGCCCGCGCCGAATCTGATGCACCAGTACAGCCAGCAGCAAGCCGATGCCGCTCACGAGCGGCACGCTGACCAGTGTAAACAAGACGGTATTGCGCAGATTCCCTAGAAATTCCTCATCCTGTAGAATCGTCACGTAATTGCTCAAGCCGATAAAGGTACGGTCACCCAGCAGCGACCAATCGTAAAAGCTAACCCGCAATCCGTATAGAATCGGAAACAAGGAGAATAGCAGGAAAAAGATCGTATACGGCAGCACCATCAGGATACCGGTGACCCAGCCTTGGCGTGATAACCCGCGTGTGCCTAGACTGATATTGCGCTTGCTGGTTAACGGTTTGACGTCCATGAGTATGCTCCTTTCGTTGAATCCAAGACTTCTCGGTTATTTGCCAACGATTTTGTCGGTGGAGATATCGGATTTTTCTAGCGTGGTTGCAGCATCCTGCTGTCCAGCCATCATTTTCTCGAATTCCTTGACCACATTGTCGTTGACTTGACCCTGTTTGGCATTGCGTGGCCAGTATTTGACGAAATCGGCAGAAGCGGCATAGTCACTGCGATACGGCATATCCTTGAATTCCTGAGAATCTACGACACGCGTAACACTTGGGATATGACCTGCTTTTGCCCACATGTCCCCATGCTCGGCAAGCCAGTTGGCGAAGGTGAGTGCCGCTTGCTGCTTAGCGCTGTCTTCTTTGCTATGCTTCGGCAGTACAAGGGTGTGAGAATCGCCCCATGTTGCCGGTTGATCATAGATTTGCGGGAATGGCACCACGCCAAAGTCTAGATCCTTAATATTCTCAAATGCACCCGTACTCCATACGCCAGTAATGACAACCGCTGCCTTCTGATCTTGGAATAGCTTGACCGCATCGTTGATATTCGGCGGAATCAGCTTGGATGTATAGAGACTATTCACATAATTCAGCGCTTCCAGTGCCTGCGGATTGTTCAGCTCAGCTTTGCCATCCGCATTATAGAATTTGCCGCCATCGTTCAACTGATTGTAAAAGCCCCAGAACATCCAGTACGAGTCAATCTTCGTGTTCGGCTGAGCCAGTGGTGCTACATCGGATGGCACGGCATCCTTAATTTTGGTTAGAAATTCGGTGAAGCCTTCTGGCGACTTATCGAAGTCCGGCTGTCCATCCTTCAATACGCCTGCCTGCTCTAAGTACTTTTTGTTGTAGTACATGACGATCGCGTGCGTATCCAGCGGAATCGAATAATGCTTGCTGTCGTAAATGGTGGAATCTAGAATCGTTGGATTAAAATCGTCCCATTTCACCCCTGCTGCTGAAGCCAATCCGTCCAGTTCATTCACATATCCAGCAGGTACAAATTGCGGCATACGCGAGGAGTGCAGAACTGCCAAATCCGGTGCCTGATCCGATGCAAGTGAGGTTTGCAGCTTGGTGTAATAATCCTCTGCCCGGTTACTCAATTGCTCCACATGAATATTTTGATTCTCGGCATTGAATTTCTCAATCATAGCGGTCATAAATTCACCATCACCACCGCTAAATGGAGTCCAGAAGGTAATCGATGTTTTGCCACCGCTCTGTCCGCCTTCAGTGCTGCCTGACGGCTGTGTACCGCCTGCACACGCAGATAATACCAGCATAGCCGCAAGCAGTAAGAACGCCGTGCGAATCGTTAGTTTACTATTCATACAAAAAGCCTCCCTGTCGTTAATGTGAATACAGTTCGTTATCGCGCTTGCCTAGGTAGGCGTCTGGCGCTCTTGAGATAACGCTTACATTTCACATCTTATCCGACAGGCAGGCTGCCCACCATGACGCTTCTTTCGATTGTATGGACATATATTTGGAACCGCGCTACAGCACGGTATCGTTATACACTTCGACTTCCCCCTTTTTCTTCATGCGGGCTGGCGAAGCTGCGCATTCGGTCACGGTACTGCTTCGGCGTTACTTCCATCTCCGTCTTGAATACACGGTTAAAATGCCGGATGTTGACGAAGCCCGTTGCGACGGCGATACTGACGACCTTCTCATCGCTCTGTGCCAATCGGCGTGCAGCTTCACGGATACGAATTCCTGTCAGCACCTCGACAAAGGATTGTCCCAATCGGCTTTTGAATAGGCTGCTCAGATACGAGGCATTTAGGTACACCTGCTCTGCCATCAGTCCCAATGTAATATGCTCAGCATAATGCTGCTCCATATACTGTACGGCTCGATCTACCGCATGAGTTGCCTGATTCTCGCGCCCACGCAGCAGCATATACAGCTCATGCAGACGACGGCTGCAATAATCCGCCAGCTCGCGACGGTCATTGATCGTCAGCACCTGCTGCAATACAATGCCAATATCGCTATCATTCAACCAAGACTCTGCCACTCCATAATCCAGCGCAATCTCATAGCTCTCCATAATGATTCTACATACCTGCTGCTGGATCATTTCTGGTCGGCGTAGCTGATGACAAAGACGCTCGACTAGCTGCTGTACCTGCTCATGCAGCTCATGTTCATGCGTACGTCCGAGCAATTGCTCCAATGTATGTCGGTCAGCAGAGGGCAAACGCACCGGATGCTCCTGCTCGTCTGCCGTAGCCTGCGACTGATACGATAGCACCCGATCCCCGCCTGCAGTCAGTCGATACAACAATGCCACCTCGGCTTCCCGATAGGAACGAGGAACCCCTTCTAGCTCAGCAGCACCGCGACCGATGCCGATCGTAATCGTCAATTTGGATACACGCCGGATCGTACGAACCAGTCGATCACACAGCGTCGTCAATTGAGCTTCACTTACTGCTCCCATATCCATCTGCACAAGCGCAACCACCTTGCCCTGCTCCATAAAGGTGTATCCATGCAGCTCCTCTAATACAACCTCTCGCATAAACTGCTGAATATACAGCAAAAACAGCTCAGGATCATTTTGATGATACCGCTGCTCCGCAATCGAGCCGCGATCCAGCTGGGCAATTAAACAATATATGCCTTTTCCTGCTGTAAACGACAAGCCCGCATCCTCCAGCAGCTCTGCCGCATCATACGCCATATGTCCATGCACCAGCCCAGACAACAGCTGTACACGCAAATGCTGCTCACTCATATCCTCAGCAGCCTGCTCCGCAGCACGATCTGCCAATTCCTCACTCACCCGCAACAGCGCCGCTTGTAGCTCATCCTTTTGCACGGGCTTGAGTAAATAATCCCGCGCACCACTGCGAATCGAACTACGCGCATATTCAAAATCATCATATCCGCTCAGCACGATACAGCTAATACCCGGATATTGATCTGCCACCGCCGCCTGTAGCTGTACACCGTCCATTTGCGGCATACGAATATCGGTAATGATCAGCTGAGGCTGTAGATGACGAATCATTTCCAGCGCCTCCAAGCCATCCTTCGCTTCGCCGCATACTTCCCAGTCCAGATCGAAGCCGTTAATCACATGTGTCAATCCTTTGCGAAAAATCAATTCATCATCCACAACCAGCACTTGATGCTTGGACATATTCTCCACTCTCTCCCTTCGTCCTATTGCTCTCGTATAGTCCCATCTTTCTTTCTTATCCTCATGCAATCTGCATCTATATTCATCCCGCTATGGTGTAGTACATTGTAGATCGACATCTAGTATTAGGGCAGGCATGTTAGAAAACGATTAGATAGAGTTGATACACAGCTGTTACAGCTATCACAGCCAATGGCTAAGAGGATGCCGACGTAACACATGACGTAGATGATGCTTTGGTTGATACGAATGTGGTACCATCCGATAACGCTCCGACTGATGCTGTGTTGTCAGACGATGCAGCTTCTGGTAAAAGCACCCGCACCTCCAGTCCCCCACTTTCCCGATGACGAAGTCGAATACCGTAGGCAGAGCCATACTTTAGCACAATACGCCGATGTACATTGACCAGCCCATGACCCCCCGGTCCCTCTGGCAGCTGCCCTTCATTCATACGCTGCAATTGGGCTTCCATTTGCTCCGGCTCCATTCCCGGTCCATTATCACAAACGGCAATACATACGCCCTGTGGATCAGGCTGCACGGTAATAGCTATCTGTACCTCACCTCGCCCGCGCTCTAAGCCATGTACAATCGCATTCTCTACTAGCGGCTGTAGCGTCAGCCGAATAATGGGACAATCCAGCAACGCATCCTCCGCTTGGATGCTATAACTCAGTCGCTCGTCATATCGGATATGCTGAATCGCTAAATAACCACACACATGCTCCAGCTCCTGCTTCACCGTCACCTCGGTCTGATCGCCGCCGATACTATATCGCAGCAGCGCACTCAAATGACCAGTCATATGAACAATTTCCCGATGATCCGCCAACTCGGCGTGCATACTGATGGAACCAAGCGTATTGTACAGAAAATGCGGATTGATCTGACTTTGTAGAGAAGCAATACGAGCATTCTTTTCCCGAATTTCCGTTTCCACCAGTCTTGAGGTTAAGCGACCAAGCCGCGATACCATCATATTGAACGCTCGGCTCACATGCCCAATCTCATCCAGCTGCTGTACAGGCAGCGATACATTGAATTGCCCGCGCTCTACCAGCTTCATCGTTTGCTGTAATCGACTTAATGGGCGGGTAATCCGCATGGAATGGATGATCGACAGCAGCACCGACAACAACAGACCAACCCCACCCAGCAATAGAATCTGCCGATTGATCTGATTCGCATCATGCAGCAAGACCGACAATGGCACTGCCTGCAACACCGTCCAGCCCGTAATCGGTGACGTCTGATACGTCAGCAGCACCGGGCTGCCGTGATTGTCCAATGTAAAGGTTCCTTCTCCGCGATAGGCGGACACCGTATCATGCGATAGAGCAAAGGAGCCGCTGCGATATACAAATCCGCCATTCTGATCAAGCAAGGCAAAAGATGACGAGCGCGAGCTTTCCAGCTTACGAATACGCTGTACAAGTGAATCAGCAGGTACGTCGATGACCAACGTCCCTAGCACACTGCCATTGTCCAGACTGCGTAGCTGCCGAATCATCGAAAACACCTCGTACGACGAGCCATTGTCCGATACCAATTCATGCGGAGCGGCAAAATACCCTTTACCCGAAATCTCGGCTCCTTGCGGCAGCACCCGATCTACATCCGTTGCTTCACCAAAACGTCCCGGGCTGTCCGGCAGCTCCACATACGATGCCGCATGATCTGCCAGCAGCGAGACGCCAATCACATCGACTCGACCATTTACGAGGATACGACGCACGAAGCTTTCCAGCAGTTGCCGATCTGCATAGCGATCCCCAGTACCACCATTGGCAGCTCCCTTTTCCAAATAATCCAGCAAGTCCGGCGATTGATACGGCATCACCGATAGCAGCACCATCTCATTTGTGAACGCATCCAGATTAGCGCTAAATTCACGCACCACATCTGCCTGATACCGTCCCACATTATCCTGCATCGAATTGGAATAGCCAACACTACTAATCCATGACGAAATGATAAGCGGAATTGAGATGAGCGCCGTATTCATCAAAATGAGCCGATGCACCAGCCGCATATTTTTCCAGCGTGCTACAACACCTGTTATCCATAATTTCATCATCTATTCCCTCACGATCTGGTTGATCAGCGGCTCCAGCCGATTCAGCATCTGATCCACCGTCTGTCTGCCGTACCAGATCTTTTCCAGTTCGTTCACCAGTGCATCACTAACCTCACTCTGTCGGCGATGCTCTGGGAAAAATTCCACTTCCTCCGCACCCTGTACATATTCACGCCGATAAGGCAGCGATAGATACGCATCCGACTGCGCTTGTGACTTGACCGCAGGTACATGCCCTGCCTTACCCCAACCTGCTCCATGCGACGTGAGCCAGTCAGCGAACTTCACTGCCGCCTCCTGCTTGCGCGGATCAGCCGTCGCATGTGCAGGAAAAGCGAGCGTATGCCCGTCTCCCCACGAACCCGGATGATCATAAATTTGCGGAAAGGGCATCACTCCAAAATCCAACCCTTTCACTTCCTCCAACGAACCGACCGACCACACACCGAGAAACAGCAGCGCCGCATGCCCATTGGCAAATTGACTGGTCGCATTGTTAATATCCGGTGGAATCAGACGACGATCATACATGGAAGCAACCAACTCCAATGAGCGCCGCGCCGCTGGCATATTGACACCGGCAGCATGTCCGTCCGCCGTATACAGCTTGCCCCCGTCCTTCATCTGGGCGTATAGCGACCACCATAACCAGAGCGAATCAATGCGTACATTCGGTACGGCGAGTGGCGCGACATCCTTCGGCACATGACGCTGTAGCGTTTGCAGAAAATCCATAAAGCCCTGTTCGCCCGGTTGCAGCAGCACCTTACCATCCCGGTACAATCCGGCTTCTGCAAGCCATTTTTTGTTGTAATATAACACGCTAAAATGCGTATCCAGCGGCAATCCATAATGACGACCGTTTTTCATCGTTTTGGATAGCACACCTTGGTTAAAAGTAGACCAATCCACCTGCTGTGCTGCCATCCATCCGTCGATGTTGCTAATAAAACCTGCATTGATATACTGCGCATACATCGACGCGTGTAGGATCGCCACATCCGGTGCTTCCTCCGTTACAATCGAGGTGGACAGCTTCGTATAATAATCGTCTAGCTTGTTGTTTTTCATATTGACGATAATATGATCGGTATTCTGCTCGTTATATTGACGAACCAGCTCATTCATAAACGAAATATCTCCGCCGCTAAACGGCGTCCAAAAGGTGATCTGTATTGGCTCCGCCGCATCACCGATCGCTGGCTGCTGTACATCCCCGCCAATCGGCACAGCATCTCGGCGCACCGATTGCAGGAGACTAATCCCACCAGCAATCAGCGCTAGCAGCAGGAGTACAACCGCGGCGCGAATCCATTTGATTTTAGGATGATCCCGATGCAGATCGTTGACACTGTGTTCCTGTGTATTCATTTTCGGCGATTCCATCCTGCTTCACCCCTGTGATCAAACTATTGTGCACAAGCATCCATTATTAGACACATATGATCCAGCTACACAGCTGTAGCCTTGACTGTTCAATTCGCCTTTCCAAAAAGCACTCTTCTTATCCCCTACCATATACGAATCATAGCCGCAAAGTATAGACATCCAAACGCGTTGACGCCCGTTCTTTGCAAATGTCCAAGAGATTGTCCATCGTTCCAAAATTATGTCCTGTTTCCGCCCTCTCCGCTGCTGTACAGTCTACATGTAAGCGTTTTACAAAATCGCGAAGGGAGTCTGATCTATGCACGCATTTTATCGTAAATCATACCGACGGATAAGAAAAGGAGGTTTGCTGATGTTGCTGTGCGGATTTCTGTTAATAGGCAGTATGGGTTTGCCACAGTTGAATAGCGATGCCCATGCAGCAAGCGTGACGAATCAGTTTTACCCCGTTATTGTACAGGATGGCGCGGACCCGTGGATGTACCGGCATACCGATGGGTTTTATTATTTTACCAAAACGACGGGCAATAACGTGACCATCTGGAAATCGCCAACCATCACTGGCGTCGATGCTGGACAAAAACGCGAAATTCCAGTTACAGGTCAGGGCGTCTGGGCACCGGAAATTCATTATCTAAATGGAGCATGGTACATCTACTACGCACAGGATGATGGCGACAATGCCAATCACCGTATGTATGTGCTGCAAAACACATCTGCCGATCCGATGCAGGGCAACTGGATCAACCGGGGACAGCTAACCGATTCCACCAATCGCTGGGCAATCGACGGCACTGTCTTTCAAGTGGGTAGTCAGCTGTACACAATCTGGTCCGGCTGGGAGGGCAGTGACAATGTTAGCCAACGACTGTATATCGCCAAGCTGAGCAATCCGTGGACAATCAGCTCCCAGCGTGTAGAAATCAGTCATCCGCAATACGCATGGGAAACGAATCATCAGCCGACCGTCAACGAGGGTCCACAAGTGGTTATTCGCGGCAATACGATCAATCTGCTCTACTCCGCTAGCGGCAGTTGGACCAATGACTATTCACTCGGTCTGATCACTGCCAACACTACCGCCGATCTGCTCAATACCGCTTCGTGGAGCAAACGCAATCAGCCGGTCTTCTCTTCTGGCAATGGAATCTTTGGTCCGGGTCATGCTTCATTTACGACTTCGCCAGATGGCAAGGAAAGCTGGATCATTTACCATTCTGCTAAATATGACGGAGCGGGCTGGAATCGCGAAGTACGGGCGCAGCCTTTTCAATGGCTAGCCGATGGAACGCCATCCTTTGGCAAGCCGGTCGCCCCTAATCAACCGATCGCTTTACCGAGCGGCGAACCACAGCGCACACGGTATGAAGGCGAAAGTGCTACCTTTGGCGGCGGTGCGTATGCTTCAGCCAGCCCTACTGGCTCTGGCGGCTCCAAAGCTGGACATATTGACCTTGCGGACAGCTACGCACAGTACACGATTACAGTACCAACCAGTGGCACATATCTGCTCTCTGCACGCACAGCTAACGGTACAAGTGGGCTGGACTGGTCAACCCTGCGTTTGTCCGTGGATGGCGGTGCGGCAACGGACTTCTTCATTACGAATAAAGGTTGGGAAAACTGGGGATTATCCACGCAGCTGTTACAGTTGAGTGCGGGGAATCATACCGTTCGGTTTAGCAAAGGGAATGGATATGGGGAAATTGATTTTTTTGATGTGAGTCGATTTTAATTTTTGGGGTGAGTTTTAATTCCTGCGAGGGGGCTTTTTTGACTATTGCTTTGAAGCTTAGACCACTGCGGAAAGGAATAAGGGAACGGACTCCGGTGGAGCCGCGGGAATCTTTGGAATTGGAAGGAATGCAGATTCCCGCCCCTCCAAAGTCGTCCTTTTCCCTTATTTCCTTTCCTCCGTTCCGTGCTTGCAATTTAATATGGAGGTTGGAGCGGCACGGAATTAAAATCGTTGGGTTGGGGTAGCAGGGGTGGGTCGAGATCTTGAGGTCTTGACCTATTCTAGATATACTTCCCCTGTAACAACAATCTATTCCTACTAATCATCAAAAAGCCAAATTTCGTTAGCCTAAAGTATTGAAACTAAAATTTAACTCTTAGGGGTTACAGTGTATCATTACTAAGCTTTAATCTATTAAGTTCAAGATCTTAAATGTATGTGAATATAGTAAAAAAGCTGCACGAACCCGGTTGGGGGTGTGCAGCTTTTTGTGTGGAAAGGATGGTTATGGTTATGGGATTGCTTTATGATGTTGCGGGAACGGGGTCTTTGGCTTGGGTTGGTTGTTGTTGTTTGGAGATGGCGAATAGGACGCCCCAGATTAGGATGAAGCCTAGCAGTTGGGACCATGTGACGACTTGGTGGTAGACGATCCAGTTGATGAGGACGCCGACCATTGGGAAGCTGAGTTCTGCCAAAGTTGCTACGGATGCTTTGGTTGTAGACAGACCTTTGTAATACATGAGCAGGCTGAGCAGTCCCGGTAATAGGGCTTGACCGACCAAGTTTACAATCACGAGCAGGACGGGAATCGCACCTGCGGGCAGGCTCCAAGCTGCATTTTCGTTCAGGGTCAGGACCAGCAGCAATGGAATTGCTAAGATGAAGCGCAGCGATGTGACGGTTTCGTATTTCATTTTGCCGACCATGAGACGACCCATCACAGTAGAGCCGCCCCATAATGCAGCAGCGCCGAGTGCGAGCAGGGAACCAACTTGTGCAAAATCATTGAAATGACCGATTGGAATGGCAAAGCCAAATGTCAGCAGGTACGTACCGCCCAGTGCCAGAATGAATAGCCAGCCGAAGCCGCGTGGCAATGTTTCTTTGAGCAGTAGACGCGCCAGAATGATAGCGAATAATGGTTGCAGCTTTTGCAATAATAAGACGGCGTTCAGATCACCATGCGATAAGCCCATTGTGAACAGGACAGTGGCAATCGCCGAGCCACCCCATGACAGGAACAGCAGAGCGCCGACATGCTGCCATTTTAGACCGCGCAGCTCGTGACGGTTAATCCACAAAATCGGAGCGGCGGCGAGGAATGCTACCAGATGCTCCAACAGAACGATCTGAGTAGATGTGAATGACTCCAGCAAAATAATGCGGAACAGCGGATCGACACCCCATAGTGCTGCCCCGATAAAGACGAGCCAGAAGCCGCTTTTGACATGACGCTGCTTCGTTTCAGTAGCCGATTGAAACCGATAGTTGACATTTTCCATGATTCAAACTCCTTAGTATGATTAGAATTTGAATAGGCGATCTAATACGGAAAGCCCCTGAGCATCGGGAACCGACATTCAGGGGCTGATCAAATAAACATGTGGATATGGTATGCCCATGCAACGCATCGACAAACACACCCGTACAGGTTTATGTGTTGATCTTCTCCCATCCGGACTTTACCGTCGGCTCTGGAATTGCACCAGATCAGTCAACTGCTCCAAATGGAACAGTGAGTCGCGGGCTGCTGTCGACATCGTCAACATTTACCGCCGGTTAGGAATTTCACCTTACCCCGAAGATCTCTATTCGATTGTTCATTACGATAGCTAGTGAATATCATCATGATTCTATTTCATTAACCATGAAAGATGTTTTTGAAAGTTTCGCAAGCTAACCTTTGAATAAATCTCATTATAAAGATACTTTTAGTAACTTGCAATAGCTTTGTACATAAAAATGATAGCATTTTATTTAATTCTGATCGTTTAACTCGGTTTTATCTATATGTATAGCGTATCGTATTTCTTTATCCATTTCAAGACAGGATGATAAATCACCCCGTTTTGCGTTTCCCTTTATCATAGAAGCATCATTTCACCCCAAGAATGAAATTGAGCAGGAATGTCTTCTGCTTGCTAAACATCCCTTTTTATTTCCTCTTCCATTGTTATTAACGTGGTATTAGTGGTATGTATAACGTGCGTGTTTACGAAAATCTGGTATACAATATAGTTCCAATTTAACATTTTACATATACATGCGTTGTTAGCTTGGTGTCTGGGTATAAGATAGCGTGGGCTTTTACAGGCTTCACACCAATTACATATATTTGAAAGGGGAACAACACATTGGATTTTAACAAACCAAATCCGGACTTCACACCCGGACAAAATCCGAACTATCCTCCAGATTCCAACTATCCACCGGGCGGCTACAATCCGCGTGCTGGTGTACTGAGTGTCAAGGATTGGATGATCACCTTGCTACTGCTGGCGATTCCGATCGTCAACCTCGTTATGCTGTTCGTATGGGCATTCGGCAGCAGCACACCGCTCTCCAAATCGAACTATGCCAAAGCAGCATTGCTGTGGGCAGCGATCTGGATCGTGCTGTACATCATTTTCTTCGCGATTTTTGGCGCAGCATTCTTTGCATCGATGAGCAATATGCAGCGCGGCGGGTATTGATTTTGTAGCAACACTGTAGCAACAAGATTCGACAGAAGCAAGTATACCAAGCTTACCGGCAGGAGAGTTGGAATGAACTGGAATGTCGGTAACATGTTAGACAGACTACCCTTGACTATATTCATCACAAAAAGAAGTGCGTCTCTGCGGCGCACTTCTTTTTTGATCATTTTATTTGGTTATAGGATCCCTTTCTCAATAACGATCCAGTACAAGCTGTGTTTTCAGGGAATCCTGCGGCAACAACCAGCCCTTCGCTTGCAAATCATTCAGCAATTGCTGACGATTAACGCTAGCTTCGCTATACGAATCTGCTTTGAACGAAATTTCGGTTACTGGCTCCGTACCTGTACCGCTGGCATTGCGTACGGGCCATACTTCCACATCAATATCTACACCGTTCCAGCTGCCTTCATATTTGCTGGCAATAACCGGGCCGTAGGCGCGAGAGTTTTTCAGCTGATCCTTGCCCCAATTGGAGGATTTCCAATTTTGTAATTTACCGGGCAGCTTATCCAGCACCAGTTCCAGCGCTTTGCTCTGCGAAGGCAATACAGCGCCCGTATCGGTTGTTTTGCTGTCTTTGTCGTTGGACAGACTCAGTGTTTGTTTACCGTAGCCCCAATCTACTTCTGCCTCATAATTGGTATCATTGGCGTCAAAGCCTTCTTTGTTTGCTTGAGTCAAGGCAGCGTCAATATCGCCGTTGGTGATAGCATAGCGCTTTTTGTAGGTGATTTCGTATTTGGATTTGTCTTCTTTTTTGCGCAAACGAACATTCCAACCTTCGCCGTTCAGTTTCTGATCATTGGTATCAAAATACTCGACCGCGATCTTTTGTGGCTTGGACGGCAGGGCAAATGCGCTAGTCAATGCAGCTGTCGGTGTGTAATCCCCATTCAGTACATCCTGATCGAGTACAAACTTCACTTCATACGTTGGTGTCAGATTGGCAGCAGCATACGTATGCTCTGGCTGCACCATGATAAACGCTCCTGCCAGCATCGTTCCACTCATCCATACTGCCACTGCTTTTTTCCAGCTTCCCGTTCCTAGGTTCATCTGTTCAATCTCCCCTTATTGGTTGAAATGGTATTGCTGTTGACCTGTTTAGTGTATAAAACGGGCATTAGCGGGGAATCAACCTTTCTATGGCAGACGGTCAATTTTATACAGAATCTCTATATGGCGATCATGAATTATTCGATGAAGAACCATGAATGCACAAAAAAACACCCGCTTGCCATCAAGGCATAACGGATGCTGCTCATATATTATATTTACATTCGCCGAACATTGTCTCATTACTCACTAAAACTCCAACTGATCCGCTGGCGATAGCGAATGCACCTGCTCAAATCCCTGTTGTCGCAAATATAATGCCAGCCGATCCGTTAGGTGCTGCGGCGCATGAACCAGTACAGTCGGCGGAGCATGTAGATCATGCAGCATTTGCTCCACATCTGGCAACCCCTGATGCACCTTGTAGCCGATTCGCTCCATCTGGACATTACTTGAACCTAAATGCGCCTCGTTTAGCAGCTTTTGCCCATATGATCCTTTTGCCAGATGCCCGGTAAAAATAACCTTGTTCCGTCCATCTCTACACAGCCGCTCATAATGCTGACGCGCGATAGGTGATTGCAGCATGCCATCTGGGGTGAAAATGATTTTGCCCTGATCGCTATACTCTGCATACAACATATCTGCGGATGGTTCATCGTACATGAGCATAAGATGCCGACTATGTAGCATCTGCTGCACACGCTGTACCGCTCCATCATGTAGCCAGTCATAATTATATTGTAGCTGCTTCAATCCTTGTAGTAGCGTTGCTTCCACCAGCAATGCTACATGTGGATATTGCTCATATACCCACAGCATCAGCTCTTGTCCACGACCATAGAGAGGAACAGGCAACAATACCGAACCGCCTTGATTCAGCGTTGCATCGATATGGGATTTCAAAAGATGCAGCTTCTCACTCTGACGCTCGGGATCATCGCCATACGCCGCATCCATAATCGCCAAATCTAGATCAGGCATCAGATAACTATCCTTAGACTGTATCGCCGGCTTGGACTGTATGGCTAACGTAGATACAGAGCTGATCGCTACAGGGGATGGATATGGTACACACATCGGGCGATCTGCACGGAGTAGCTGTGACTCTGCTGTATAATCGCCGGAAAAGAATATATATTTCCCCTTCCACCCAATCGTCAGCCAGATCGAACCGGGCAAATGACCAGAACGCCCCCAGCACACCTGCATTCCCGGCATCAATTCTCCCCACTGTCCGGGCTCCATCGTATCCTCTATATAACGATACCGAATCGCTTGCTCATCCTCGTCGTCATATGGTCGCTGCACATGTCGCTGATCGGTATACTGTTTCCATGCTTGAAAATAAGACGGCAACTGCTGCACCGTCGCGCGCGTCGTCCATACGTCGCCGGTATACCCATGTCGATACAGAATCGGCAATGCGATACAGTGATCCTCATGAGCATGTGATAGAAATACCGTCTGTAATCCAGCGATCATTTGCTCCATATTATCCACTAGCGGATAATGTCCGCCGTCTTCTTTTTTCACACCGTAATCGAGTAAGATATGCTCCTGCCCCGCAGTGAGCAGATAGCTGGATCGACCGTGTTCTCCCGCACCGCCCAGTATCGTTAGCTGCATACCAGCGTCAAGGCTGTTTGCCACCAGCGACAGGCAGTGCATTCAAGATTAAGAGCAGGATCGTCGTGATGCCAACCGACACAACAGCCATTGCCATCCCCATCGACACCGCTCCCTGTTCAAATTGGGCAAAAATATACGTGGCGGACGTCTGCATCGACGGCGGGAGAATAAGCAAAGACGCGACCAGCTCACGATTGGAAATAGTAAATGTCATCATCCACCCAGCGATAATACCCGGTACGAGTAGTGGCAGCAGGATACGACGGAATACATACATCGGACGACCACCGGACATCGCTCCGGCTTGCAGCAGAATCGAATCAATCTGTCCATAATTCGCTTTGACATACTGCACTGTATACGGTAAAAACAAAATCACATACGTCAGCACGACCATCCCGTATGTATTGTACAGCGGAATCGGCATCCATGATGAGTTCCAAAATAGAATCAAACCGACCACAATCACAATGCCGGGAACCGTATTCGGCATCAGGCTGAACAGATCGATCCACTTTTGTGAGATACGGCGGCTACGATCCACCTTGAGTGCAAGGAATGTACCGATCACCACTGCAATCGTAGACGCTGCCAGCGATAGCGTAAAGCTGTTGACCAGCGCCTGCAAGCTATCCGAACCCGGCTGTAGCAGCTCTGCATAATGCGACAATGTCCAGTTGCCTGCTGCGATGCCGACACCGCGTAGCTTTAGTAGCGAGGCAGTGATTACCGAGAAATATGGAATCCCAATCGACAGCACGAGCAGCATGATAATATACATCCAGCTTATTATACCTTTCCAGCCGCTCAGACGATAACCGCTGCGGCGACTGCCTTTGCCTCCGGTCAACCGATACGAATACCGACTGCTGAGCAGGCTCTGGATATACCACATGACCAGACATGCACTCAGCAGCAGCGATGCCAGCGCCGTTGCTTTGCCAAAATCAATGGGCCAGCTAGATATGTAGGTATGAATTTCGGAGGTCATCACATAATACCCAATCCGTCGTCCGAATGTAGCAGGCGTACCGAACTCAGCAATCGTTTTGACAAAGATCAACAGTGCCCCCATCACATAGCTGGATACCAGCAGCGGCAAAATAATCCGGCGAAACCGATACCCCGGTGAACCACCATGAATGGCAGCCGCTTCCTCTGTACTACCGCTAATTTGTAGCAGCGTATTACGCAGAATCAAATATAAAAAGGGAAACAGATGCAGACTCATAATCAGCACCATTCCACCCAGACTGAAAAAGGCAGGCGTCCATGCACCCGAATTCGGCAACAGCTGCTCCATATAGCCATTTTTCTGCATAAACAGCATCCAGCCCATTGAGCCGATATACGGCGGTGTCATAAATGGAATCAGCAGCACCACATCCAGCCAGCGCATCCGTCCCAGTGCAGAGCGCGCCATAATCCATGCTAACGGCAATGCCAACAACGTCGTTAATACAATAACCAGCACACCTAGCCATAGCGAGTTGAACATCACCGTGCCCAGACTGCTGCTCGTAATGATCCGCCACGGTGCCAGCCAATCCAACTGTCCATCCTGATCCACTGCCGTACGGAAAATAAGCAGCAACGGACAAACAATCAGCACGGATAGCAGCACAAAGGCTGCCACCGTACTCCATCGTTGAAACCAATACCCTGAAGTATGTGTCATGGAGCTATCTCCTTTATTGTTAAGCAAAAGCCTGTTTATTTATACAACTCTGTAAAACGTGTCGTCACCTCAGCATCATGCTCGTCCATCCAATCCCATTTCACTGGATACGTCGGAATCTCGGACAGATTGGCGCGATTCTCCGCCTTCACATCGGTACGTCCCGGTAGCAGATATGCATCGGCAACCATCTTCTGCGCTTCATCCGACAGCAGGTAATCAATAAACTGTTTCGCCTGCTGCTCATGCTGCGTCGTCTTGATAATCGCCGCTGGACGCGGGCTGATGACGGTTCCTTCAGACGGATACACAATATCGACTGGTTCGCCGTCTGCTTTGGCTTTGTATGCCATATAATCGACGCCTGCCGCTACTACATCCTTGGCACCTGTAATGACCGGATCAAGCGCTTCCTGATTGGCACCAGCCATCGCGACGCCATTTTGCTTGTATTGCTCAAACAGCGACCAGCCGCTGTCGCCGTTAGCGCTCAGATAACCAGTAATGAAGTCTAGCGCCGAACCGGACAGGGATGGATCAGGAATGTTCACTTTATCTTTCCATTGCGAAGTTGCTAGCTCTTGCCACGATTTGGGCGGTGTTTGTACCTGCTTGGTGTTGTAAACGATGCCGAGCGCAGAAGCGCTATAGCCGAAGTAATTACCGTCCGCATCCGACCAGTCTTTGACCAGCTTGTCATGATTGGCGGCTTCTGGATACGGCAGCGTCAGCCCGTCTTTGCTCATAGACTGCATCGAAGGCAAGGACGCGAGAACAACGACGTCGACGACAGGCTTGGATTTTTCCGCTTCCATGCGAGATAGAATTTTACCGGTTGTGCCTTGGAACATTTCAACCTGAATGCCTGTTTTCGCTTCAAAGCCTGCTTCGATCTTTTTCGCTAACCCTTCTGGTCCAGCACTATACACGACGAGCGTATTGTTACTGCTGCTGGCTGCTCCACCTGCCGCATTGGTAGTTGTATTGGCCGTATTACCACAGCCTGCCAATGCAGTTCCGAGCATCGTTGTGATGGCGAGCATACTTGTTGTTTTCCACATGGTATTCCAGTTCATACGTTGATTCCTCCTGAGTTGATCCCATTGGGATAGATAGACTTGGTATTCCAGTTATGCTGATTGTTACTGATAAGATAGGTTGCTCGATTACTGAATGATTGGTTATGAAGCCGTTTGGTTGTTTGAAGATTGCTCCACTTTCTTGTCATTGGATTGTTCAATATCGGTTCGCTGTGTTACTGCCATAGGATGGTTTAGGAAATATGCTGCTTACTAGACAAGCGCACGTCTTTCATGGACGAGATTGCGGACGAAGCATCCGCCGTATCCTGTATCCGATGAATATGCTGTTCTGCAATATGCAGCTGCGCCAATTCACCGACCATCATCCGCTCCTGATGATACGCCGTCCATATTCTTCCTTCACCGGCATCTACCTCAATCTCATAACGGTCACCCATATAGCTGACCCGTTGCACCATCACCGTATAGACCTGTTCATGACTATCGCCTGTCGGCGCCCAGCGTCCATGCTCAGGGCGAAATAGCGTTTGCTCCGGCTCTAGCCAGTTGGAACGACCGATGAATCGCGCTACAAAAGGATGCTGCGGTTTTTGGTAAATGTGCTCCGCTGTTCCATGTTGCAGCACACGACCTGACTGCATCACCATGATCTCGTCCGACATGTACATTGCCTCCGTCTGGTCATGCGTCACATACAGCGCCGTCATTCCCAGCTCTCGCACCAGATTCATTAGCTCATTGCGCATATCGTCACGCAGCAACGCATCCAGCGCACTAAGCGGCTCATCAAATAAGATCAATCCCGGCTGCATCACAATTGCCCTTGCAAAAGCGACCCGCTGCTGCTGACCGCCAGACAGCTGATGCGGATGCCGCTGCTCCATACCAGTCAATCGTACCTGCTCCAGTGCATGCTGTACCTTTTCGCGGATATTGCGTTTTTGCCCGCTTGCTTTCAGACTGAAGGCGACATTTTCATACACCGTCAGATGCGGCCACAGTGCAAATTCCTGAAACACCATACCAAATTGACGGCGATGAGGAGGTAGATTCACTTTACCAGCAGCTGAGAATACCGGCTGTCCATCCACCAGAATCTCACCTCCATCTGGCGTTTCCAGTCCCGCGATCAATCGTAGCAGTGTTGTTTTGCCGCAGCCCGATGGCCCCAGCAATGTAGTAAATTTCCCAGCGGGGATGATCATATCCACCGGATTCAACGCCTGCACGCCGTCATAGCTTTTACTGACGCCGCGCAATGTAATTTCAGTCATGGGTTGTGCTCCTTTCCGTCTATCGTGCATCCCTCGTGTATGTATCGCTACCACCTTATGCAGATCAGATGGTACGCTGGATTCGGCGTATTGGATGTTATTTCTTCGCAACGTTCAACAATACAAGCCATTGCCTTTCTAGAACTGACCTTAGTATAAAAGGTGAATTTGTGCATCGTATGCGGGGAATGTAAACGAAATATCAATTTTTACTATGCTGCATTTTGACAGTCATCGAATAAATCTATGCTAGATTGAAAAAAGAACCACTTGTCGCAAGAGTAAGCATCTTTCTATACAGGTGTTTGATCTACTGAGCTTGATCTTGTTTACTAGCCCATAGATGATGCGGCTACCAGCTTCATCTTTTCTACTATCCTGTAGATGATGCGTCTACTAGTTTCATCTCGATTACCATCCTGTAGATGTTTCGTCTACTGGGCTTGCCCCTTGCCTGATCCAGCTGTACCAATATCCACATCGAAATGGTTAACGAAATTCGTACCGAGAAAAGGAGTACACCGATGAATCTAATCAAGCTACAAATTGTGGAGCTACTCAACCGTCACCAGAAAATCACTGCCGTCGCCGACGAATTGGGACTGAAACAGCCCACCGTCACTTTCCATATGAAAAGTCTAGAAAAAGAAATGGGCGTTACCTTGTTTGAATCGCGCGGTGGTAAAATTATGCTGCGTGAACCGGGCAAAGCCCTGCTTCACTATGCGGTCAAAATCAACGCACTCGCCGCCGAATCCAAGCGTATCGTGCAGGAATTCGGCGCATTGGAGCGCGGTCAGCTGCGCATTGGTGCCAGCTATGTCCCCGCAACATATCTGCTGCCCGACATCATCCATCGCTTTAGCAGCAGCCATCCCGGTGTGCAGGTATCCATCGCCGTCAAAACATCGCCCGTCACCCGTGATATGCTGATCAATCATGAGATCGATCTCGGTATTATGTTAACTGAGCCCTTTGAGCATCCTGCACTTGTAAAAGGGCTGATCGGTGAGGATCAGCTAGTCGTTATCTTCGCTCCAGATCATCCGCTAGCATTCGAACCAACCTTACATATCGACAAGCTGCAAAGCAGCCGTCTAGTCCTACACAGTAGCGATTCCAGCACACGCCAAATGAGCGACCGCTGGATGCAGGATACCGGACTGCAGCCACATCATTATGTAGAGCTTGATTCCGCCGAAGCGATCAAGCGCGCTGTCATGCTAGGTGGCTATGCTGCATTCCTATCGCGCATGGCAGTCGAAGAAGAAGTCCGCGCTGGACGATTACATATGCGTACACTGCCTGACCAGAAGCTGCGCCGATATTTGTACTACGCCTATAACAAGGAGCGCCACTATTCCGGTCTTATCCACCGCTTTGCCGAATGTCTGAACCACTATCATGAATCAACAGAACATGTATAAATAATCTGCTCGCTCTTGCTCCACATCTACTACTTCCATTCATTCAGCTTGTGTTCCCCTTCCGTAAGCATTGCCTCATTCTCATTCCCATTTTCTATTCAACCCCATGCCAAAAAGCGTACAGCTGCATCTCATGCCATGCTGTACGCTTCAAGGTATCTCGTGTTTCTCTCCACTGTCTACTCTCGATTCATCTACTATTTCATTTGTCTAAAAATATAACTGATCTTCTGGTTGCAGCGAATGCACCTGCTGAAAGCCTTCCTGCTCTAGCCGTAGTGCCAGTCCATCGGTACGCGGACGAGTCGCATGTACAAGCAAAGTACGGGGGCTTTTCAGGTCGAGTAGCATTTGCCTAACATCTGGCAGTCCCTGATGCACCTTATAGCGCACATGATGAATCTGACAGCCACGATGCTCCATATCCATCAGCAGCAATCGTCCGAATGAGCCATGCGCCAGATCACCGGTAAAAATCACCCGATTATCCGCACTCGTCGCAATACGAGTATAATGCTGCTGTGCCTTAAGCGATTGTAGCATCCCGTCATCGGTAAACAAAATCGAGCTTGGATGCTGACGAAACAGTTCCTCGCGTGAATGCTCATCCGTCAGCCGATATAGCAGTGGATGATTCAATAGCTGCCGTATTCGCTCTGCCCCATCGCTACGCAACCAGCGTGGCTCGGCTGCGAATAGCTCTAGCGCTTCCAGCAAATCCTGCTCGACCAGAATCGGAATCTGGGCAAACTGCTCACGCGCCCATAGTATCAATTCCTGTCCGCGTCCATACAATGGCACGGGTAGCAGAACCGTCCCACCGCGCTTCAGCGTTTCCTTCATATACCGGCTTAGCTGAGACAACTTGTTTCCCTGCCGATCTGTATCTACTCCATATGCCGCATCCACAATCGCCAGATCCAGATCTGGAATTTGCCCGGGCGATGGATGCGCACGCGAGATGATACGCGAATGATGCAGCGGACGATCCACTTCCAGCAGCCGCGATTCGGCACTATAATCACCGGTATAAAAGATCGTTTTGCCATACCAGTTGACCGCAACCCAGATTGAACCCGGCAAATGACCCGCACGCCCCCAGCACACTTGCAATTCGGGGCGTAACCACGTCCATTCTCCCGGTGTTGCGACATCTTCCAGATAGCGGAATTGTAAAGAGGATAGCGGCTTTCGCTCACCATCGCCGTAGACCAATCGCTGATCGTCATTCCCATACGCTACTGCACCTGCCATTTCGTTAACAGTAGGATATGACCACTCCTCTGACACCTGATCAGCAATTGCATATTGCTGCTGATTCCGATGCTCCTCATGGATACGAAGGCAAACAGGCAATTGCTTGAGCGTAGCCCGTGTTGTCCAAATATCGCCCGTATATCCATACTGCTCCAATAGCGGCAAACCGGAACTGTGATCCTCATGCGCGTGTGACAAAAAGACAGCCTGTGTTCGTGATAACATATACGTCATTTGGGCAGGAACATCATGCTCCTGTTGCAGTTCCATCCCGCAATCAAGCAGCAAATAACGGTCTTCCCGCCTCAGCAGATAACTGGATCGTCCATGCTCGCCCGCGCCGCCAAGAATCGTAAGTTCCATCATGATATTCAACTCCACCTGTTTTCACCATGCTCCGCAGAATCAACATAATATCGGTCATTCTGCTTTACATGCAATATAGGTTCAACCGTTTCCTGAACAGTATATCTGCCATGTTTGTATGCAGTGTGTGGTTAATGTAAACGCAGTATAAACTTTTGCAAAAAGAGCCTACTATTTTTAATGATACGCAGATGGTTATGTACATGCTGTTTACGAACGAAAACGTGGAAAGACCATCATGACGCGCGCCATATGGGTAAACAGACAAGGGAAACGGAGCATACTGCCATATACAGTTCAGTGCAGAAATTGCACTATCCCACTATATTTACTGATCCACAACAAAAAAAGCGTACCGCTTCTATCCGAAGATATCACGGTACGCTTTTTATGACGGTTCACAACCAGCGTGGTTGTGAAGAGAGGTTCACAAGAAATCGGTCTTATTTCAAGCCGTATTTTTTGTTGAACTTGTCTACGCGGCCACCCACGTCTGCGTTTCTTTGTTTACCAGTGTAGAACGGGTGGGAAGCAGAGCTAGTATCCACACGAATTACAGGGTAAGTGTTGCCATCTTCCCATTCCATTGTTTCGCTGGAATGTTTAGTTGTTCCGCTCAGGAATTTATATCCACAGCTTGGATCCAGGAAAATAGCCTGTTGAAATTTAGGATGTCCTTCTTTTTTCATGAGTAATCACCTTATTCCATAAAATTATTCGCACTATTCCCATTATACACCGTTGTATGGAAATGTCAAAGAAGTTCTGTTTTTTTTATCAAAAAAAATTTGGGTTCTTTGTTGTACTTGTCTTATAATAAAATCCCATGGTTCACACACCTCATGGAGCGGATTGTAAGCACCGCTACGATCGGCATATGTATTCATACGGCAAAAGGGGATTGTTCCATTATGGCTGTTCAAAAAGAAAGCGAATTGTATCTTCCCATCAAGCACTTTTTCGCCCTTCAGGGCTACGATATTAAAAGCGAAGTCCGGCATTGCGATCTGGTCGGCACGCATCAGAGCGATCCCGAACCGCTCATTATCGAGATCAAAAAGACCTTCAATCTCGCCTTAATCCTGCAAGGATTGGAGCGGCAAACGCTCAGCAGCAATGTATACGTCGCCGTCGAACGCAATCGCGCCAAAAAGGGAGCACACAACCAGCGCTGGAGCGAGCTGATTCAGCTCTGTCAGCGTCTACAGCTCGGTCTGATCACCGTTACCTTTTACCAAACAAAAAGCCCACTCGTCGAGGTTCTGTGCACGCCTGTGCGGAGTAATGCACCCATATCATCTCCACGCAAAGGCAGCAAACGCGCGCGCCTTGCCAAAGAACTCGCAGAGCGCAGTGGTGACTACAACCTCGGCGGCAGCACCGGTGTTCCACTCATTACCGCGTACCGTGAAAAGGCGCTGCGCGTCGCTCATGCACTCGGCGATCAGGAAGCCATCTCCCCCGCCACCTTGCGTCAATCGAGCGGCGTACCGCTGGCGGCATCCATTATGCAGCAAAATTACTATGGTTGGTTTGAACGTATCGCACGCGGACAATACCGCCTCACTGCATCCGGTAAGCAAGCGTTGCGCGATTATGAGCACATTATTCAGCGCTTTGGGCAGCTGTAATATACAAGCCTGTGCTGTACCAGCCATATTCCTCCTAGTATCATCCCAACCAATATAACATCCGGCAAAAGAGAAACAGGAATGACGTGAACAGTTCTTCATCCACGTCATTCCTGTTTCTTCTTCGTTGTATGTCTATGTATAACCCGCCTGCTGTCAGCCCTGCTCCATACAAAACAGGGCTTATTCGCATCCATTGTAACGGATCAGCGGCTTCGCAGTTCAGCAATCTCTTCTGAGATCAGATTCATGCCTAGCAGCAATTCCTCACGCCCCGGATGGCTAAAGTTCAAGCGGATATTGCTGCTGCCCTGTCCATCCGCATAACAGCGTTGACCCGGCAAAAAGGATACCCCTCTTGCCAATGCACGACTTAGCAATTCCTCTCCATCCAGTCCATCCGGCAAACGCGCCCACAAAAACATCCCACCAACCGGCATCTCGACTTCCGTACCGCGCCAGTTCGGACGTTTTAGCAATTCCAGCATCAGCTTGAGCCGAATCTCATACTCCCGATTCAGCATCGTAATATGGCTGTCCCAGTCAAAACGCTGTGATTGCAGCAACCGCAGCAGAATCGCTTGGTTCATCGTACTGGATTGCCAGTCTGCCGTCTGCTTGGCTGCCGACAGCACCTCAATCAGCTGTGGATCACCGGCTGCCCAGCCGATGCGTAGCGCCGGTACAATCGTTTTGCTGAATGAACCGATATACAGCACATGATTCCCATCCTGCTCGCGATCCAGCTGAAATAAACTGGGATAGCGACGACGGAACGAACGCACCTGCTCCGATCCAAAATGCAGATCACCATACGCATCATCCTCTGCAACCAGCAGCTCATGCTGGCGGCAAAGCTCCAGCACCTGACGACGACGCTCTAGACTCCATGCACGTCCGGTCGGATTGCCGAAGTTGGGCGATACAAACAGCAGCTTAGGTTGATGGGTAGCAATCAATTGCTCCAGATGCTCCGGCAGCATACCGTCGGCATCACAATTCACGTGCACTACCTTTGCCCCTTGCAAATGTAGCACCTGCAAACAACCCGGTGGCGCAGGTGATTCAATCAGCACCACATCACCACTATTTACATAAATACGCACCAGCAAATCAATCGTCTGCTGGCTACCGGACGTAAGCAAAATATGAGAAGGATCGACAACCAGCTTTTGATCCTTTTGCCAGCGGGTGTGCAGCCATTCCCGCAATTCAGGCGAACCGGCTACATCTCCGTACTGCAAATCAAGCGGACCTGCCGAAAATACCGCCCCTGCCGCTTCACCTAGTTGGGAAAGCGGGAACAACTCTTCAGCCGGCAGCTCTTCCGCAAGCGAAATCCAAGATTCGCGACGCTGATTGTCCGCAGCCGGTCTGACTGAAAATGGCGGCATTTTGCCAACCCTGGATGCAAATGAAAACTTCACCGTTCCAGCCTCCTGTACGATGCTTTTTCAAGATCATACACCTGAACTTGAATCGAGGGCAACCTTTTTTGCGGCAGCGGCGGGTGAAAGTGGAGTTACATTATCAAGCGTTACGCCCGATTCCACGGTTGCGACACTGGGATGACTCTCCAGCGCTCCTTTGAATGAAGCAGTATGCGAGTACAGCGTATATTTTTCAATCGCCTGCGCACGGCTGCCAACGCCAAGCTTGTCATAAATTTTGCGTAAATAATTATCCACAGATCGCCGACTTACACGGATCGTCTCAGCGATCTTGTCGTAGGTAAACCCCTGTGTAATCTGTGTCATGATGTTATGTTCCAGTGGAGACAATTCAAAATAACCATCGGTCGGTATTTGGGCAGGTACAGGCACAACGCCCTGACTGAGCCATGACAACGGAATTACTGTTAACCCTTGACGCAAACCGCTGATCAGATGCAGCAATTGGGCAGGCGACGATTCTTTGGACAATACACCGCTTGCGCCCATACTCATCAATCCGGCAAACAGCGATAGATTGTTATCTCCGGTCAATACAATCACATGGCTCTGCTCATTACTACGCTTGATCTGACGCAAATATAATTCTGCATTACCTTCCGGCAGCGAATCATCCAGCAAAATCAAATGCGGTTTGACACGCGTAGCCAATTTGAGCCCTTCTTTGACTGAGCTTGCCGTACCGACAACACTCAGATTGTTGGTCTCTTCCAGTATCAATTTGGTTCCCAGCATTAATGCGGGATGATTATCAATAATGATAACCTTCCAGGTACTATTCATCGGAGCACTTCCTCCCTGCTTCAAGCATTGATCCTCGTTGGGACTGTATAGTTACTATCGGCTACGTGAAGACTATTTTTAATCCTATCTTTTTCTTTTCTTCATTTAAAACGGTCAAAACATGCCTTCCCATTGTCTGCTACCATCCTACCTTCCGACGATACGGACGTTATAGCCGCAGCATCGCTTCCTCTCCTATCATCGTTTATGCCCTTCTAGATATAGGTTGCCAAAATGGGTAAAATAGATGCGAAACTATTCGCGTCTGCTCGCCTTTGACGCTCCAACACTATGCCGCTCCACTGCCAACGTGCATTCCTTGGCAAAATCATATGTGCTATTTTGCAAGGACAACACTAGTACATTTTCAGAACCTACTCAGCCCATTCGCGGAAATGGACGCTCCCTGTTCGCCATGTTAAAATGGACGATATTCTTCAAACTATTGTATGTACCGAGGTGATACTTATGGATTCAAAAGCAGAGTCTAGCCAGCGTGTGACATCACGTATACAGACCTCCAAAGGGTCCTCTGCCAAATGGTTTTTGTTGTTCTGGATATTGATTATAGCCATCGGCGCTGCCGCTGCCTACCTATATAGCAATCATGTAAAACAGCAGATGATTACAGCCATCAAGGCGGATACGGAACGCCAGATTGCGGCGCTGCAAACCGATTACGAAACTCGACTGAATGGTATGTCCAAAGAAATGAACGAGCTGCAAAGCAAAGTCGACTCGTTCAATGAACTGCTGACCTTTACCAAAGATAATGCCAGCAGCAAAACCGACAACAGCAACAAGCTGTACACTCAGTTAAATGAAGTACAAAAGCAATTGAATACTTTGCAAAAGAAAATGGAGTTGCTCAAATGACGATGCGTGTCAAAACTGTTAATCGTTTCTTCCTGCTGGCACTCGCTCCTTTTATCGGGCTGTTGATCGTCATGCTGCTGCAACCGAAGCAGCTGACTGTATCGCTAGATTTGGATACGTATAAGCCGCAAACCACACTGACGAATCAATCTACCTCTATTATGAATGGATTGGATCAAGCGGAACAGGTAGCGGCGCAAACATCGGCGTCGATTGAAAAAACAACGCGTCTGTATAATCAGACAACCGCCACCATGTCGTCCATCGTACAGTCTGCATCCACACAAGCTGCCAAGCCAGAGCAAATCTACAACAAGCGCATTACATCCAAGCTGGGCGCCGCTGCTGAGCGTGTGAACAGCGACCGGATTCATATTGAGCTGTTCCGACTGAATCCCGGCTCCTACAAGGCGTACGCGATGAAGATCAAGCTACTGGACCCGGGTGCGATGAAAATGACCCTAGGCAAAGACACTTTCGGCGGTGCAGAAACCACGATGACTGCGGTGCAGCGCTATGGCGCTATCGCTGGTATTAATGCAGGCGGATTTGCCGATTCCGGTGGTAAACGCTATCCGCTCAGTACAACCGTGCTGGATGGCAAATATCTTAACGGCTTTCAGGCGACATTCAAGGACCTGTTTTTCGTAGGTCTGAATCGCTCTGGTCAGCTGATCGGTGGCAAATTCAACAGTCAAGCAAATCTGGATGCGCTCAGCCCGTCGTTTGGCGCTTCCTTTGTCCCTGTATTGATCAAAAACGGGAAAAAGGTCGCGATCCCTGACAAATGGCAAAAAACGCCGTTACGCGCTCCTCGTACCGTGATCGGCAAATACAAAGACGACCAACTGATCATCATCGCTGCCGACGGCTACAACGAAAATGGCAGCTCTGGCGCTACGCTCAAGGAATTACAGGATAAGCTGTACAAAATGGGCGTTGTCGATGCGTATAACCTAGACGGCGGCGGCTCCACCTCGCTGATCTTGAACGGACGCGTCGTCAATCATCCCTCCGACGGCAATCTGCGTCCGGTGGCAACTAATTTCCTGTTCTTCAAATAAGCATGACACAGAGAAGCATGGAAATCTATTCCTTTGATCACTGCCCATTCAATAGTTGGCTGTAAAAAAAGACGATGAGCATATAATCTGCTCATCGTCTTTGTATATGGATCATGGTTTGCATATGCCGACTTGGTTCAAACATTCAAAACATGTTACTCATTAAATGAATTAGGCATTTTTAGGAATCAGGTTCATTTCTGTTACACATTGAGCACAAATGTAGCGATCTTTGAATTCACTTACTTCTTCCATTGAGCCACAAAATACACATTTCGGACGATATCTTTCCAAAATAATATGATCGCCCTGTACCAGAATTTCGACCGGGTCACCCTCGTTCATTTGGTATCTTTTACGCAGAGACTTAGGTAACACGATTCTTCCCAATTGATCAACTTTACGTACAACGCCTGCCGGTTTCATACAATTAACACCTCTCTAATTATTGATACTGGAGCACGATATATGTGCTCACCCAAGTGAAGGAAGAATATAGGATCATAAAATTTGGAATATCAGCTATATATTCTCTATTCCACTCTCCACATATATTCTCCGCTTACTTGTTGAATCCTGCTAACTTTTACTAATTTCGCTTCCTTCTTTTAGAAACCAAGTTTTTCTCACCGACTACCCTTTAATCGAGACCGGGAAAATCCAGCTGCCGAAGCGCCTCATAAACAATAACGGCTGCGGAGTTCGATAAGTTTAGCGAACGCACATCACCAGTCATTGGCATTCTTATGGCTGTATCGGGATTCGCCGCAATCAGCTCGGGCGGTAAGCCTTTGGTTTCTTTACCAAACACGAAAAAATCGCCATCCTGAAATGTAAAATCAGAGTATCTGTTTTTAGCCTTTGTCGTGGCATAAAAGAAACGATGACCTGAGTAGGACTTTTGAACCTCTTCAAATGAATCGTGGTGCTCAATATTGACTGCATGCCAGTAATCCAATCCTGCTCTTTTCAGCGTTGCATCATCTGTTTTGAAGCCCAACGGGTGTACAAGATGCAGGTGAATTCCCGTAGCTGCGCATGTTCTAGCAATATTGCCGGTATTTCCTGGTATCTCTGGTTCCACGAGTACGATGTGTAGTGCCATAGTTCTGTATCCACCTTTTATATAGTACTTTTTGATTATAACCGATTTCGGTAAATTGCGACAGCTTCTGACAAAAAATAGTTGAATATTTTTAAAAAAAGCCTTCCCAACGGGGAAGGCTTTACCTTTTTAACGCAATTTAGTTGCGAAAGTTGCTCACTTAACCGTGATTTTTCTGGAATTCTTTCATAAAATCGACCAATGCCTGACAGCTTTCGTAAGGAACAGCATTATAAATGGAAGCACGCAGACCGCCCACGCTACGATGACCTTTCAAACCGATCATACCGGCAGCCTCGGATGCCTTAACAAAGGCTTTTTCCAGTTCTTCCGTTTGCAGCCTAAAAGTAACATTCATCAGGGAGCGACTCGAAAAATCAGCAGCTCCTTTGTAGAAGCCATTGCTGTTATCGATCGCATCGTAAATCAGCGTAGCCTTTTGCTCATTCAGAGTAGCGATGCCTTCCAGACCGCCCTTCTCTTCAATCCATTTCAATACTTCATTGACCATATAGATCGCAAACGATGGCGGCGTATTGTACAGAGAGCCGTTGCTCGCATGCGTGCTATAACGGAAAATGGTCGGAATATGCGATGGCGACTCGTTAATCAGCTCCTCACGAGCAATGACAACCGTTACGCCGGATGGACCCAGATTCTTCTGAGCACCTGCATAGATCATACCAAACTGACTAATATCTAGCGGACGACTCAGAATATCACTAGACATATCTACAATCAATGGCACATCGCCCGTATCTGGAAACTCATAAAACTGCACCCCACCAATCGTTTCGTTGGAGGTAATATGCACGTAAGCAGCATTCTCTGGAATATCAAAGGTATCAAAAGCAGGTATTTTCATATAGTTGTCCGCTTTGCTGGAAGCAGCAACTTGCGTTTCACCGATCAACTTGGCTTCACTGATCGCTTTGCTTGCCCAGCTACCAGTATCTACATAGCTACCTACTTTCCCTTCCGTCAAAAGGTTCATCGGCAGCATTGCAAATTGCGTGCTTGCTCCACCTTGCAGGAATAATACTTTGTAACCCTTCGGGTTGCCAAACAGAGACAACAGACGCTGCTCTGCTTCGTTATGTACGCCCTCGTAGACAGCTCCACGGTGCGACATTTCCATAATGGACATTCCTGTACCTTCATAGTCTACAAACTGTTTCTGGGCGCGTTCCAGTACCTCCAGCGGCAACGCTGCAGGACCTGCATTGAAATTGTATGCTCTCTTGGTCATCTCTTTCTCCACCCTTTCAGATAACGCCTGCCATCTTTAACCCTGTAATGTAGTGATGTCAGGTTTATGGTAATTATCGCTATAATATCAGCAATTGCCAAACCGGGCAAGTGTCTTTTGTCATTGTATTCTGTGAAGCTTGTCCGAACAGCGTATAACACATTTTTTTAAAATCGTGCCTATTTCCGAACAAACCCTAATACAGCTCCAATTGCTATTCCGCTGTATTTATACCTTATCAATAAACGCTTTGACACAATACCTCTGTTGATAACAGGCTCCGCTCCGTTTGTTCATATCATTTAAAAAATCCCCCGGAAGAGATATTCCGGAGGATTGGGTCGGCGCATATGCCATGTACATCTTCATACTTAGGCTGGATGCCTATTAGCAATCGTAGTACAGGCTGAATTCGTGCGGATGTACACGGATCGCTACGTCTTTGGCTTCAGCACGTTTGAACGCGATGTAGTTAGCGATAAAGTCTTTAGTAAATACGTCGCCTTCGGTCAGGAACTCATGGTTTTTCTCCAGCTCATCCAGCGCTTCCTCCAGGGAAGCTGGTACGCTGCGGATACCTTCTTTGTCCGCATCGGACAGCTCGTAGATGTTTTTGTCGAAAGGACCATAGCCCAGTTCGCGAGGATCACGTTTGTTTTTGATGCCGTCCAGACCAGCCATCAGCATAGCGGAGAACGCCAGGTAAGGGTTAGCAGTGGAGTCCGGTGTGCGGAACTCGATACGACAGCCTTTAGGTGTTACAGCAGCTACTGGGATACGTACCGCAGCAGAACGGTTACCTTTGGAGAATACGAGGTTAACCGGTGCTTCGTAACCAGGAACCAGACGTTTGAACGAGTTGGTGCTTGGGTTTGTCAGTGCGATCAGAGCAGGTGCATGGTACAGGATACCGCCGATGTAATGCAGTGCCATTTCGCTCAGGTTAGCATAGCCACCTTTTTCATAGAACAACGGCTCGTCGCCATTGAAGATGGATTGGTGAACGTGCATACCGCTACCGTTATCACCAAACAGTGGTTTCGGCATGAATGTTGCTGTCTTGCCGTATTGTTGTGCTGTGTTGTGCACGATGTATTTGTATTTCAGCAGGTTATCTGCTGTGAATTTCAGTGTATCGAAACGGAAGTTGATTTCCGCTTGGCCAGCTGTTGCTACTTCGTGGTGATGGCGCTCGATTTTCAGACCAGCTTCTTCCAGCAGGCGACACATTTCGCTGCGGATATCTTGCTGAGAGTCAACAGGAGCAACTGGTACATAACCGCCTTTTTTGCGGATTTTGAAACCAAGGTTGCCGCCTTCTTCTTTACGGTTCGTATTCCAGAAACCTTCGTTGGAATCTACGGAATAAGCGGATACGTTGATATCGCTTTGGTAACGAACATCGTCAAAGATGAAAAATTCGGATTCAGGAGCGAAAAATGCCGCTGTACCTACACCGCTGGATTGCAGGAATTCTTCTGCTTTCTCGGCGATACCGCGTGGGTCACGCTCATAGCGCTCGCCATCTGGTGTGTAGATGTTGCACATTACGTTGATTGTCGGATGAGCGGTAAACGGATCGATAAATACAGATTCAGGATCCGGCATCATAACCATATCGGACTCTTCAATACCGCGGAAGCCTGGAATAGAAGAACCGTCAAACGCTACACCATTCACAAAAGTATCCTCATCAACTTCGCTAGATGGCAGTGAAATATGGTGTGCACGTCCCGACAAATCTACGAAACGGAAATCGAACCACTCAATATTGTTTTCCTGTGCGAGCTTCAATACATTTTCTACCGGCATTTGTACTTTCCTCCCCAAATTTCCGAACATTACAACTTTTTCTAAGGTTCAATGTTCATTTTCTCGTTTTTTTTCTGTCGTCATTATAAAACCTTAAACCTAACATCGTCAATAGCCATGTAATATATTTCTGGCTGAAATGTAAGATATGCTTACACTTCTTAGCTTACCAAAAAAGAATTATACTCGTCAATCGGCGATTACAATATCCTGACTACTGATGGTATGTATCAACCGCTTTAAAGCGTCAAACCAGCAATATATTTAAAAGGCATATTACTCCTTTCATGCGCAAACTACAAGTCGAGCATCTATATACACTCATTATGAAACAGCTTACATTGCTATTTTGAGACATCGATGGACACAACAAAAAGACCGCCATCCCTTGATCTGGCGGTCTTTTTGTTCTCACGATTTGTGATTAATGTCTATTTTTTTGCACTTGTTGTAAAAGGGCGTAATGGGAGCAGAAATCGCTCTTACATTCCTCTTTTATATGCTCATTGTCCATCCACTTATAGACATCTGGCTTTCTATTCACATCCGCCTTTTTTACAAGAATTCGATATGTGAAGCTCCCCCCCAATCATAAGATTCCAATGCACACCAAAAAGCCGAAAATGATGCACTCTCTTCGGCTTTGGCTATTTATATTGATTGCTTACATATCTACAAGAGCAGCCTATATACCTGCAAGCATGGCACGTCTACTACACTCATGGGCAAGAATAACATGCCTACCCGCAAGGATAGCCCCTATCCAATGCCATGCCCTTTTCCTAATCAATATGCGTGTTAGTTATCGTTCTAGAAACGATGAGTATGCTTATTTAGCATCCTGATGTTAAGACTGCACAGAAGTTGCAAAAGCTGCTGCTGGTGCTTTTGGCGTATTGAAGCTTTTGCCAATGATTGGAGACAGTTGTTCCAGCTGACGCAGCAAATTGGCAAATTGATCTGGGAACAGCGATTGAACGCCATCGCCGGTCATAGAGTTGTCTGGATCTGTGTGCATTTCGATAATCAGACCGTCTGCACCTGCTGCTACCGAGGCACGCGTCATCGGTTCTACCAGCTCACGGCGACCTGTACCATGACTTGGATCGGAAATGACCGGTAGATGACTCAGCTGTTGTAGCACGGGAATGGCTGACAGATCGAGCGTATTACGGGTGTACGATTCAAATGTACGAATACCGCGCTCGCACAGCATTACATCGGGATTACCGCCTGCCAGAATGTATTCCGCAGCATTCAGCAGCTCGTCATAGGTTGCGCTAAATCCGCGTTTCAGCAAGACTGGCTTACGAATCTCACCTAGCTTACGCAGCAGATCAAAGTTCTGCATATTGCGCGTACCCACCTGTAAAATATCTGCGTATTCCGCACAAATATCAACATACTCTGGTGTCATCACCTCGGTGATAGTCAGTAGACCATGCTTTTTGCCTGCTTCTGCCATCATAATGAGACCTTCCACACCTACGCCTTGGAAGCTGTATGGCCCAGTACGTGGTTTAAATGCACCACCGCGCAGCACCTGACCGCCTGCGGCTTTAACCAGACGAGCGATTTCGTCAATTTGCTGTGGCGATTCTACTGCACAAGGACCACCCATCACGACCAACTCTCCACCACCGATAGTCACATCGCCGATACGAATGACTGTATTTTCAGGATGAAATTCACGGCTAGCAAGCTTGTAGGATTTGGACACTTTGTTCACTGACTGTACACCACTCATCTGTTGCAAACGTTCAACCAGCGCTGGTTTCACCGAGCCGATCATACCAACAACGATACGATCCGCCGCATGTGACACATTCGCCTGCACGCCTTCTTGTTGTATCAGTTCTACAATCTGGTTCAATTGCTCCTGCGATGTTTGTTTAGATACATGGATAATCATAATAAATCTTCCTCTCCTGTGGGATTGTATAGTTTTGAACATTACGATTGTTAATACAGATCATGGATTACGCTTCGTACTATAGCATTCATGCAAATGAATCGTTCGCATTCACTTTAACGATTTTGTGCTTTTTAGCTTACACGCTTTTAAGCTTTTAATCACTAAAGTAAATATACAGCTTTTACTTGTTCATGTCAATGATTCTAGTTGTGACGAAAATGCAACACCATAGGTAGATCATCCAACGTAACATATAGACATACAACAAAAAGAACCGTGTCTCACCCAATAGGGAAGAGCACGGTTCTTGGACTATATACGATTGAGGGAATTTGGACTTATGATCTATGATCCATCTTTCCATTCGTGTTCAATCGTCTATACGCTTGTGTTCAACTGCCTGTGAGCGCTGTTTAACGGCGAACCGGCTGATTGGTTGTTCTGCCTTTTTTCTCGCGTGCTGGCGGCAGCAGACGGTTTGGGTTCACAGTACGAACGATCTCCCAAGTGGAAGCATCGTCGTTATCATACTTTTCCAGATACCCGATCACTTCTTTGGTAATTGGTGTTGGGGTGGATGCACCTGCTGTAACGGCAACTCTGGATTTACCGATTAACCATTCCCGTTTCAGCTCTGTAATATCAGAGATTCGATAAGCCGTAACACCAGCGATTTGCTCCGATACTTGAGCCAGACGGTTCGAGTTATTACTGCGTGGATCACCAACTACAATAACTAGCTCAGCCTGTCCAGCTTGCTCAGCGACCGCTTCCTGACGAACCTGAGTAGCCAAGCAAATCTCGTTATGCACTTCAGCATGCGGGAACTTCTCCTGCAAACGCTCCATAATCTTACGGATGTCCCACTGACTCATCGTCGTCTGGTTGGTAATCAGAATGCGCTGTGCATCCACTTCCAGTCCGTCGATTTCCTCTTCCTTTTCGATCAGATGCACATAGTCTGGTGCAACGCCGATGGCACCTTCCGGCTCAGGGTGATTCCTTTTACCGATATAGATAACATGATAGCCTTCCGCTGTTTTCTCACGAATTAGGTCATGAGTGCGGGTTACATCAGGGCAGGTTGCGTCTACTGTAGTGAGCCCTTTTTCCCGTGCCACTCGGCGAACTTCTGGCGATACGCCGTGAGCGGTGAAAATGATCGTTCCGCTATCTACCTGATCGAGAATATCCAGACGATTCGGTCCATCCAGTGTTACGATACCTTGATCTTCAAAAGCTTTGGTCACATGACTATTGTGGACAATCATGCCAAGTATATAAATCGGTCGCGGCAGATCCGGGTTCTGTGCGGCCTGCTGTGCAATCACCATAGCGTCAACGACACCGTAACAGTATCCGCGTGGCGCAATTTTTACGATTTCCATGATGGGCTTAACACCTGCTTTCTGGGGTTTGCTCGCAATAGAGCAACAACAATTTCATTATACCTTATTGAGGCGGTGACAGGAAAGGCACAGCCGACGTTTCGGAACGTACGATTATCCGAATGTCAGCTGTGCCATGATGTAGATGCCTTCTTATCTGTTCCTAGATGGTTCGTCATGCCATACAAGGGAATTTAAAGAGAAAAAGGATAATCAGACTTATTGTCGCCTTTTCCGTTCTTTTCCGCTTGTTTTTCCGATTTCTTTTTCGCATCACGACGGCTTGGTTTACGCGTATCGCGATCTGGCTTCATTTCCAATATTTCTTCACCATCTGGTAATTTCTCCGCCAGAATCTCGCTCTCTACCGGTACCGCAGCTAGCGGTAGCCAGATGACAAAGGTCGTTCCTTTGCCTTTGGCGGTAACTACCTCTACAGAGCCTTCATGAGCATCGATAATCCATTTGGCGATAGACAGCCCCAATCCTGTACCCGGCGTTACACCACGCGATTCATCCGCCCGATAGAAGCGTTCAAAGATATGCGGCACTTCTTCCTGATCCATACCAATTCCGCTATCGCTAATCCGAATACCGATCTGATCTGGATACAAAACGGTATCCAACGTAACGATACCTTCCGGCGTATATTTAAACGCATTTTCAATAAAGATAAACAGCATTTGCTGTAAATAATCTTTGTTGCCATACACAAAGTACTCATGCAGCTGTGGCGAAACGTCTGGCTGCCAGTCGGCGCGGTGTGGAATAAACTGTGCTCGGCGTACCACTTCCTCCAGCAATTCACCTGCAGGCAATGCATCCTTCATGATCGTTTGTCCAGCATCAGCGCGTGCAAGCGACAGCATATCATTCACGAGACGACTCATCCGTTTGGCTTCGTCAGAAATGTCATTGATCGCTTCCATTGACAGCTCTTTTAGCATCGCTTCATCCAGATGCGGAGCTTCGTCTGGCTTTTTGTTCCATGCTTTTTGCAGCAGATCCACATTCCCACGAATCGTTGTTAGCGGTGTCCGCAGCTCATGAGACGCGTCCGATACAAAACGACGCTGAGCGGTGTAGGCTTCGGCAAGTTCTTTGTAAAAGACTTCCGTCCGTCCAAACATCCCGTTCACTGTACTGATCAGTTGACCGATCTCATCCGCAGGGCCGTCGTAATCAATACGCACGCTAAGGTCTTTTCCGTCCTGAATCTGGTTGGCAGCCTTGATGACTTTACCAATCGGTGCCATGGATTTGCGCGCCAAGAATAAGCCGAGCGTAAACGCAATAAAGAGCGTCGCCAGCGAGCCGACAATCAACGTGACACGCAAATCGCCAAAGAGTTGCTGAGAATCGGTCATATCAGTCGCAACAATACGCACACCCAATATTTGATTTTTGGGTCCGCTAATCGCTTGATCCAGATTCAGAATAGGCGAATAGTATACGAGATAAGTACGGCTTTTATATTGAACTTGTTGAGGCTCAATAGGAATTTTATTCACAGGCGGCGATTTAAAAAAAGAACCCGTATCGCTAAGTTCCAAAGACGAATCTGTATAATTGCCTAGCTTGACACGAAACCCTGCTTCCGTTAAACGATTGTGATCTTCCTGCGAAATCCACAATTGTACACGCGTACTATCGACAGGTACAGGCAAGATCTCCGTATGAGTCGCCTGATCGAGCAAACGGTCACGCAGGTCTTGATACGTATTAAAATAGACAAAGGCGTAAATGGCTACACTGAACAGCATCAATGTTACCGCTAATATGCCGGAATACCATACTGTCAGTCGCAAGCGTATTGACATACTGTCCGTCCTTTCCTTAGGTGTTGTTTCGCAGAATGTAACCGGCACCACGGATCGTTTGAATCAGGCGTTTGCCGCCATGTTCTTCCGTTTTTTGGCGCAGCATCGCAATATACACTTCAAGCACATTGGATTCGCCGCTATAATCATAGCCCCAGATTTTGTCCATGATCAGGTCACGCGAAAGCACACGCTTCGGATTTTGCATAAACAGATGCAGCAGTTCAAATTCCTTGGCAGTCAGTTCTAGTCGGTTGCCGTCGCGTGTCACTTCGCGCGCATCCGCATCCAGCGTCAGATCCTCAAAGCTCAATCGGTTACTGTTAGAGCTATCTGCATCCGGTTTACGGCGCAGAAGCGCCCGTACGCGTGCTAGCAGCTCCTCCAAGGCAAACGGCTTCACCAGATAATCGTCTGCGCCAGCATCAAGCCCTTTGACCCGATTCTCCACCTCATCCTTAGCGGTCAACATCAAAATCGGCACAGAAATGCCTGCTTCGCGCACACGGCGGCATACTTCAAAGCCATCCACTTGTGGCATCATCACATCCAGCACCATTAGCGCAGGATCATTTTCAAGCATTTTACTTAATCCTTCCGCTCCATTCGAAGCGGTCAATACTTCATATCCTTCAAATGCCAGCCCTCGGCGGAGCATGGAAATAATTTTTTCATCGTCATCAATAATTAGAATGGTAGGTCTCATGGCAGCTTCTCCTTTGATCGTCGTTCTGTAATGTGATTATTAGTCTTATTGTAACAATGAATTCAAAAATACACTATATGTGCTGCCCATACAAAAGGCGGAAAGGATACCCCTTCCGCCTGTTTGCTATATAAAATCGCGCTTGCGATTATTGATTGCTCTCTGTACCGGAAGTGCCTACGGTTTTCTCGTATTGATTGCGATCACCGATTGCTACTTTCAGGTCCATTTTCTTGCCATCACGGATGATGTTCAGTGTTGCATTATCGCCGACTTTTAGTTTTTGAATTGCGGCGATCAAATCTTGGCTATTGGTATAGGTAGTACCATTGATACCAGTAATGACATCGTACGAGCGCAGGTCAGCCTGGTAAGCAGGAGATCTGTACAGCACTTCGGTTACAACCGAACCGCTCGTTGTATCGATACCCAGCTGTTTGGAAATTTCCGGTGTCAGCGTCATCAGAGATGCGCCGATAAATGGAACCGGAGTTGCCGGAATTTCTTTCCCATTTTTCAGGTTATCTACGACTTTCGCAACCTCGTTGGACGGAATCGCAAAGCCGATACCTTGGGCATCTTCACTTACCGCAGTATTGATCCCGATCACTTGTCCTTGCATATTCAGCAGCGGACCACCAGAGTTACCTGGGTTAATCGAAGCATCAGTTTGCAGCAGATGCTGATATTTGGTCGATTCGCCGTTGGAAGCGTCAGAAGCGGTAATACTACGCTCTTTCGCACTCAGTACACCTGCTGTGACTGTGTGGTCAAAGCCCTGTGGGTTACCAATAGCTACCAACCAGCTACCGATGGCTACATTATCCGAGTTGCCCAAAGAAATGTAAGGGAAATCGGTTTGACCTTCGGTTGGCTCAATTTTCAGTACAGCCAGGTCAAGATCTGTGCTTTTGCCCATCAGTTTGGCTTCATACGGTGTTTTGTTATCTTCCAGTGTGACTTGAATGGTACTGGCATCGCCCACTACGTGAGCATTGGTCAGAATATAGCCGCTTTTATCGAAAATAAAACCGGAGCCAATGCCGAGCGGAGTCAAGCCGCCGGATGAACCACTGCCGCTACCGCCGCCATTGCCGGAACCTGAACCACCAGAGCCGCTGTCACCGCCACCGAACTGATCACCGAAGAAGAATCGGTACATCGGATCGCTATAATTCGGGTTGCTGCTGCTTCCGCCACCGGAGCTGGAATTGGTGTACGTTTCGATTTTGACAACAGCTGGACTTGCTGTTTTTACTACGTCCGCCACATCCGCTGATCCAGCAGGTAATGCTGCCTGTGTTACGGTGTTGCTTTCTGTTGGTGTCGCGTTCGTTGTAGATGCTGTGCCTGTTGTGGTTGCAGCAGCTTCACCGCCTGTAAACAGGTTCGCACGATCTGCACCATACATCCCACCAGTCATTAGGATCATGCCGGCAAGTACGGAAGCGATCACTGTTTTGACAGGGCTTTTTGGTTTGTTGTACTGGAATTGAGGTTTGCGGTTGTTTCCGTCATTGCCACCATATCCATTACCGTTATATCCGTTGTATCCGCCATTGCCGTTGCCGGTATTTTGCAGATTGTTGAGATGATCATTCTGCGAGTTGCTTTGCATCGCATTGTTGGAGTCCGCGCTGTAAATGGGACGAACTGGAGCAGGAGGCGTCACTTCTACCTGATGATCGGATGAGGTTGACGATTGCTCATTGTTGTTGTCTTTGTTGAGCGATTGAAAAGGACCGTATGAATAGTAGTGCGATTGCTCGCTAGTCGGTTCGTTTGAAGCAGGGTTTGCTGTATGATTGTTTTGGCCTGCATCGTTCTGGCCGTTATTAAACTGATTTTTGTTCTTATCTTCCATGAAGAAAACCTCCCAGATTCCCATGATATGAGTGCAATGCCTGTGTATCGGGTTACGTCTCATTTGGTACATTGTTATATTCGCTTATTAACCTTAACTTCACATTAAAATCAATTAAAAAGAAAATAAATCCTCGCCAGCTTGCCAAAATAAGTATGCAAAAACAGCAAAAAACCGCCAGTATCAGCGGTTTGATGGATTATGAA
Source organism: Paenibacillus sp. JQZ6Y-1 (assembly GCF_040719145.1). Taxonomy (NCBI): domain Bacteria; kingdom Bacillati; phylum Bacillota; class Bacilli; order Caryophanales; family Paenibacillaceae; genus Paenibacillus; species Paenibacillus kandeliae. Next base: position 709,835 of record NZ_JBFDUZ010000001.1, on the reverse strand, counting down.
CGTCATATGAATGAGATGTACAAGCCATTTTCGTATGAAATATAGCTTAATATTGCGTAACCCAACCTTTGCGATGCGCAAAAATCGCCAGCTGTGTACGATCTTCCAGCTCGCATTTCATAAGCAGATTGCTAACATGCGTTTTGACCGTTTTGATACTAATATGCAGTTCTTCAGCGATCTCCTTGTTGCTCAGCCCCTCAGCAATCAGCATCAATACTTCGCGCTCACGTGCGGTCAGATCGGATGATTCCTCCTGATTGGTGCTGCGCTGACGAAGCCCACGCGTCAAGGCTTGCGAAATATCGCCCGTCATAACAGGCATACCGCGACTGGCTCCTTGTAGGGCATAGATCAATTCTTCCGCAGAAACCGTTTTTAAAATATAACTGACTGCTCCCGCCTCAATCGCCTCGACGACCATTTCGTCTTCTAGAAAGCTGGTCAGAATCACTATTTTCAAATAGGGATATTGGCGTATCAAATGACGGGTTGCCTCGACTCCGTTCATGACTGGCATCATCATATCCATCAAAATCAAATCGGGCATGACTCCGTCCATTCCTTGCTCTAACAGCTGAATAACCTGTTGTCCATCCGACGCTTCGGCAATTACCTCAAACCGATCATCCAGCATGAGATACGTCTTCAATCCCATACGTACCATATCATGGTCATCCGCCAGCAATATTTTGATCTTGTCCACGCTCATCCGCTCCCCTGTTCTTATGTTCAAATGTCGGGATGTGAATACGGATCGTCGTTCCCGCTCCCGGCTTGCTGATAATCTCGGCTTGTCCGCCCAGCTTCTCCGCCCGTTCCGCCATAATTGTCAAACCATAGGAACCCTGCTTATGCAGTCCCATTTCAAAGCCGCGACCATCATCGCTAATATGTAATGATACATGATGACGCTCCTCCTGTAAGGATAGGCTCACAATCGAAGCGTCCGCATGTTTGACGATATTCGCCAGTGCCTCTTGAATAATGAGAAAAAGCTGACGCTCTTTGGCCTCAGTCAATTCTCCCATAAGCTCAATATCCTGAATCCCCTTCAAGCCGTTGTGACGGCAATAATCGGGAAACCATGTCTCTAGCGCCTCGGTCAACGAGCGATCTTCCAGCTCCATCGGACGCAGCTGGGTAATCAGCGCACGCATTTGCTTTTGTGCTAACTGCGACATTTGGATCAGCTGATCCATCACCAGTTTTGCCTGCTGCTCATTGCGCTCCAGCACCTTAGGCAGCGACGATGCGGACATATGAATCGCAAATAGCTGCTGGCTGACTGAATCGTGTAGATCGCGCGCCATGCGGCGACGTTCTTCGAGCACCGCCTGCTCGGTTTCACGCGTACGCTCCATAACCTCGCGCTCGCCAAGCTGCTGTAGGATGCGCATTTTGCGTTCTACCGTGCTCATCATTTCGTTAAATTCCTCATGCACACGGTTAAACGATTCATCCTCGATATGCCCCAGTCGAGCACCAAAATTGCCTTTTGCCACTTGGGTCATCTGTAAATGCACATTATCAATCCGCCGCTGTACCCGCTGACCGGCAACATAGCCGGCAATCAGCGAGATCGCGATCAGACCGATAAAATACAGATACCAATTGTCTGGCATAACGAGCAGATGATAATCTCGGCTTAGCGCAATATAGATAGTAAGTGTGGTCAAGACACCTACTGTACCGAAGAAGCCAATAAGCTCCCATTTGATATTTTTAAACCATTTTGTCCGCATCGTCATTTTATCCCACCCGGTTAATTCGGATATCGCCGATAAATACACTTACCGCGATTTCAACCCTCTTACCTGTCGATTCGTCTTCACCTGTCTCACCGCTCAATTGATTCATCATGCCATCAATGCTGCGATTCATAATATCCATATTACCGATAAACGAATTGCCCTGCGCCTTGAAACTGACTTCTACACCGCTCGGAATAAATACTTTGACATCACCGATAAAAGCAGACACATTGATCTTGGTCACACCGTACGGAATTTGTGCTTTGGTCAGATCAAGCATCGTGTCGCCAATAAAATGGGAAATGTTAAGCGGCTTCAGTTCAAAATAATCTTTGCCGATATGCACATCACCGATAAAATTGGAGCGATTCTCGACATCGCCACCATATGCCTGTTGCTGATAGCGATGGTGAAAACGATCTCCCGCATGATGCCCATGCTTGTGCTGCTGCTTCCATTGCTCTGCATGCCATTGCTTCTCTTGCTTCATACGACGCATATGATCTTTGAAATCCTGCTTATGCTGTCTCCAATCCTGCGGATTCACATGTCCCCAGCCAGGCGGATGTTCTTGCTGCGATTGTTGATTATGCACGTTTTCATGATGCAGCGGCTCATGAAAACCTCGCTCAAAAGACGGTTCATCCTTGCGCAGATTAGGACCTTTTTTCTCAGCAAAGCCTTGCTGAGATGGTGCATCTGCCGCTTCATGATGATTAGCAGATGATTGCGAGGTGGATGTACCTTCTTGGCGTCCCAGCTTTTCGTTAAACAGATCATCTAATGAGGAAGGTGCTGGTGGCGGTGGTGGGCTGGCATGGAAAGGTTGTGCTGGCTGATCGGTATAGAGATTTCCTTGCTCTCCGTCATGCTTTCTGCGCTTATGATCGGAACGACCTTTGCCTGTCAGCATACGGAAGCCGAAAAACACAAATCCCAGCGGAATCATCAAGCGAATCAGATCGCCAAACGAATAGTCAAACCAATCCAGATTGCGACCGAGGAAATAAATCCCCAGTATCGTCATAATCCAGCCACCGACATCCTTTTTACATTTAAACAGTAGCTCATTCAAGCCGATCTCTAGCAAAAAGAGTGGCCAGAGCAGGAACAGTGCATCTCGTACGCCCCAATTGATAATATCCAGTCGATCCAGCAGAAAGACCAAACCTAATCCAATCAGCGTCAATCCCCAGAACGTTTTGCGGAACATATGACGATTCATATGAAACCCTCGCTTTCTTGTTGCCTATTACTTTCGTTTGTATTCATACCGGTGCGCTTAACGCTGTATTCATACTCCAAGTGTAAAAAAATAATGACTCTCTGCATAGCGGCAATAGGCGGAACCTCATCTCGGTCTACAGACCGAGTTCCATGTATAGCATGTAGCGTACAGACATAGTATGGTGCATAGATTATGTATGGAAAGCAAAAAGCACCGATCACAATGATCGATGCTTTTATTATAGAAGAAATGAACAGCAATAACGTAACGATTTAGAAAATGGTACGGTCTGCGATTTGTTGGCTCAGCAGCTTGGCTACTTCATCGAGCGGCATAGCACCGATGTCGCCTTCGCCACGCTTACGTACGGAAACGCTGTTTGCGTTCATTTCATTTTCACCGACAACGAACATGTACGGAATTTTCTCCAGTTGGGCTTCACGGATTTTGTAGCCCAATTTTTCGTTGCGCAGATCGGCTTCCACGGTTACACCGCTCAGGCGCAGCTGGTCTTCGACTTTACGTGCATACTCTTCAAATGCAGTCGATACCGGAATAACTTTTGCTTGAACTGGGGACAGCCACAGTGGCAGGGAGCCCGCAAAGTTTTCCAGCAGGAAGGCAGTGAAGCGTTCCATCGTACTAATAACGCCGCGGTGAATAACGACCGGACGGTGCTTCTGACCATCGTCACCGATGTATTCCAGTTCAAAGCGCTCTGGCAGCAGGAAGTCCAGCTGTACAGTGGACAGTGTTTCTTCTTTGCCCAGTGCGGTACGGATTTGTACGTCCAGCTTCGGACCGTAGAATGCTGCTTCGCCTTCAGCTTCGAAGAATGGCAGGTCCAGATCTTCAACAACTTCACGCAGCATACGCTGGGACATTTCCCACATTTCGTCGTTCGGGAAATATTTCTCAGTATCCTGTGGATCGCGGTACGACAGACGGAAGCGGTAATCACTAATGCCGAAGTCTTTGTATACTTGTTGTACCAATTGAATCACACGAGCAAACTCATCCTTGATCTGATCTGGACGAACGAACAGATGCGCGTCGTTCAAGGTCATTGCGCGTACACGGTGCAGACCAGTCAATGCGCCGGACATTTCGTAACGGTGCATCATGCCTAGCTCAGCGATACGGATCGGCAGATCACGATAGCTTCGCAGATCACTCTTATACACCATCATATGGTGCGGACAGTTCATTGGACGCAGGACGAGTTCTTCGTTGTCCATGCTCATAACTGGGAACATATCTTCTTGGTAGTGCTCCCAGTGACCGGATGTTTTGTACAGTTCTACGTTACCAAGTACTGGTGTGTAGACGTGGCTGTAGCCCAATCTTTCTTCCAGATCGACGATATAACGCTCCAATGTACGGCGCAGCTTTGCACCGTTTGGCAGCCAGATCGGCAGACCTTGACCAACCAGATTGGAGAAGGTGAACATGCCCAGCTCTTTACCCAGCTTACGATGATCGCGTTTCTTCGCTTCTTCGAGGAAATGCAGATGCTGTTCCAGCTCGGCTTTTTTGTTAAATGCTGTACCGTAGATGCGTTGCAGCATTTTGTTTTTGCTGTCGCCGCGCCAGTATGCACCAGCTACGCTCAGCAATTTGAAAATTTTCAGTTTGCCTGTGGATGGTACGTGCGGTCCACGGCACAGATCGAAAAATTCGCCTTGATCATAGATCGTAATGATGCTGTCTTCCGGCAGCGCTTCGATCAGCTCGATTTTGTAAGGATCTTCCAATTCACCGAAAATGTTCAGCGCTTCGGCGCGACTTACTTCTCGGCGTGTAATTGGCAGATTTTCGTTCACGATGCGTTCCATTTCCTTTTCGATCTTTTGCAGATCTTCCGGGTTCAGTGAATGCTCCAGATCCATATCGTAGTAGAAACCGTCTTCGATCACAGGACCGACGCCCAGCTTCACTTCTTTGGCGCCAAACAGGCGTTTGACTGCTTGTGCAGTCAAGTGAGCGGTACTGTGACGGATGACTTCCAAACCGTCTGCGCTATCTGCGGTTACGATCTCAACCAGTGCGCCGTTATGCAGTGGTGTGTTCAGATCGACTACGATGCCGTCCAGTTTGCCAGCTACGGCGTTTTTGAACAGACTTTTGCTGATGGAATTGGCGACATCGCCGATGTTATTGCCTTCTTCGTACTGACGGACCGAACCGTCAGGCAGTTTAATTTCGATTGCCATAGTCAATCTTCCTCTCTGGATACAAAATGGGATGCTACTGAATGCCGCTCATGAATGACAGCATTGCATAGTGGTACACCGTTCGGGCTATCGTGATTCAGCCTGATTTATAAACAGCAAAAAACGCCCGTCCCGGTAAAGGGACGAGCGTTATGTACACACGTGGTTCCACCCTGATTCAATTCTGCACCGGCATGTAGAGCAATGGGTAACATTGCAGGCTGGACAGAATCCTTCATTGAACATCTATTAACGGGGATGAACCGATCATGCTTACTGACGGCTGTATGCGTCTAACATAGACGTGCCGGGTTCAACATCATTGCTCGAAAGGGGTAAGCAGCCATCGTCAACCGGAGGAAATTGCAGCGTGAAGAATTTTCCCCTCTCTGAACGGGACCGTCATGGTGCTGTTGTCTTTGTCATTGCATGGATATAGGGTTGCATTATGCTCTCGATTGATACGCTACTGCGATCAAATCGTTGCTTCAATCATTATAAAAGTGTGCACTGGCGGCGTCAAGCATTTGTAGCCGATCTGATTTACATTTCGCTTCTGTCGTAATGCTACCTGCTGACATTTGGGATACATAGATGGATAGTATCCCATGACGACATCATCAGACTACATATTATGTCAATGCGATGGATTTGATAGTTTGATTGTCAAAGTCTTTGACGGTAAAGATGTCGTTTTGCAGAATGCCATAGGAATTGGCGTAGTTTTCTTTGGGCAATGATATGGAGCCGGGGTTGAGAACGTAAATGCCCTCTTTTACATCAGCAACTGGTACATGCGTATGCCCTTGCATAAATACATCGCCTACATTCAGCTGTGGCAGCTTGTCGATGCTATAGCCGTGACCATGTGTTACATAGATACGTCGACCGTTTCCATACAATTGAACATCATCGCCCATCATTGGGAATTGCAGTAGCATCTGATCCACTTCAGAATCACAGTTGCCACGAATACCGATAATTTGACTTTTATACTGGTTGAGCGCTTCAGCGACACCAGCGGGATCATAACCATCCGGCAGCGGATTACGTGGTCCATGATACATATAATCCCCTAGCAAAATCAATTGATCTGGCTGCTCCTCTTGGACTTTGTCCAGCACTTTATTCAGCCAGTGCAGTGAACCGTGAATATCAGAAATAAACATCAGTTTCATCATCGTCAGCTCCTTCATCAAATCTGGTATAGTCAGTCAGTTTCTCATTCATGCTTGGTGCATGATGACCGAGAATCTCTGTAACACATTGTGCAAAACGACGAGCGGCGGGCGATAGGTCATGGAGATTTAGAGCAGTCAAGCCTATGCGACGACAAGGACGACCGGATAATCTGACCAGCTGCATGCCTTGTCGGTCGGACTCTTTCATAATCAATTCCGGCAAAATGGTAATGCCATGCCCTTGTCGCACCATCGCCATCATACTATGATCATCTTCCAGTTCATATGCAATATACGGTTTCCAATCACATTCCGCTATAAAGCTGCGCACACCAGTATCACAACCCGACACAGGCAAAATCCAGCGCTCCTGACGAAGCTGTTCTGGATGAAGCTCTGACTCCTTCGCCAGTGGATGCCCATCAGGTAGCAGACAAAATAGCTCGTCTTCATGCAGCAATTGAAACGGCAAGCCTGCTGTATGCGTCTCGCTGATAAATCCTAGTTCAATCTCTCCTGCGGCAATCCAGTCGGTGATCTCATTATACGCACCGTCTCGTAGCTGAATGGTTACCTGCGGATACAGTCGGTGATACTCATCCAACAGATGTGGCAGCCAACGCATCGACACGCTGGAAAAAGTACCTAGGCGCAGCACCCCCGTTTCCAGTTTGTGCAAGCTGTCTACCTTTTGCATCAATAGCTGCTGTTCGTGCAAAATGGTGCGGATATGCTGCCATGCCAGTTCGCCTTCGGCAGTCAGTTGCACCTGATCGCGTTTGCGAAGCAGTAATCTGAATCCCATCTCCTGCTCCAACGACGTCAACGCATGACTGACAGCGGAAGGTGTCAATTGCAGTTCGCTCGCCGCAATTGCAAGACTTCCGGTATGTACTACTTTTTGCAAGATTCGATATCGTTGGAGACTCATAATCACCCTCCTATCTTACATGAAAAAAATTCACTTTTCTTATCCAAACATTCATTTTTCTCATCCCATATTCATCGTTATAATCTAATGTATCATATGCAGGCAACCCCGCAAAATCGAAAGGAGTATCATCTATGTATGTACCACTGGAAGAGCAACCAACACCCTATTACGCTGTGATCTTCACTAGCCAGCGCACAGAAGGAGATCGCGGGTACGGGCAAATGTCCGATGTGATGGTGGATCTAGCTGCCCGTCAGCCCGGTTTTCTTGGTGTGGAAAGCTATCGCGATGCCGACGGCGCTGGTCTCACAATCTCATACTGGCGCGATCTGGAATCCATTCGTCACTGGAAGGATAACCCTACGCATCAAGTCGCCCAGCATAAAGGGAAAGAACAATGGTACGCCGGTTATTCGCTGAAAATATGCAAAGTAGAGCGTGAATATTCATTTGAAGCATGAATTGCAAGCGAGTTGGAAGCAACAAGATTCACGTATTAAAGGGAATCCTTCATCAAAAAAAGCTCTATCGTCCCTCATATAGAGAAACGATAGAGCTTTTTGCTGATTACTAATACGATTCTATTCCGCAGATACGCGTCTTAGTTTTGCATAATGAAGTCACGTTGGACTTTTTGGTTCTCGTCATCAAACACTTGCAGGATATTGTACTTGGTATCGCGTTGAGCTGGGATTTTACCAGCAGCACGGATAATATCCAGTGTTTGCTCAATGTTGACCTTGTGAGTCGTACCAGCAGCAGATACGACGTTTTCTTCCATCATCGTACTGCCGAAGTCATCACAGCCATATTGCAGCGACATTTTGCCGACTTCTGGTCCCATTGTTACCCAAGACGATTGGAAATGCTTGATATTATCCAAGAAAATGCGGCTGATCGCTACATTTTTCAGGTATTGTTCTGGCGTTTGTTTTTCGGCTTTCATGTTGGTGTTATCTGGCTGGAATGTCCAAGAGATAAATGCCAAGAAGCCTTCCGAATCATAGCCGTTACGGATACATTCATCTTGCGCTTCACGCACACGCAACATATGCAGTGCACGTTCTTCAAACGATTCACCAAAACCGATTACCATCGTTGCAGTGGTATTCATACCGACTTTGTGTGCGGTTTGCATCACGTCCATCCAGTCGCGCCATGAGCCTTTGAGACGGCTAATTTTACGGCGGGTACGGTCATCCAGAATCTCACCGCCACCACCCGGTAGCGAATCCAGACCCGCTTCGTGAATCGCACGAATCGTATCTTCCATCGACAGCCCAGACAGTTTTTGCATTTTCATAATCTCCGCTGGGGAGAAAGAGTGCATGGTGATATTCGGGAAATGCTGTTTAATTTTACGCAGAATATTCAGGTAGTACTCGAATGGCAGATCAGGATTGACCCCGCCCTGCATTAGAATCTCAGTACCGCCTACATCCTCGGTTTCCTGAATTTTTTGCAGGATCGTTTCATCCGGCAGTACGTAGCCTTCCGGCGAACCCGGACGACGGTAAAAAGCACAGAAACGGCAATACACGTCACATACGTTGGTGTAGTTGACGTTACGACCGATCACAAACGTCGTAATTGGATCGGGATTGTGGCGCATCATGATCTGATTCGCAACATGACCCATTTTTTCAATCTGATCCGATTCATATAATGCAATCGTATCTTCCACATCCAGACGACCGCCTTGCAGTGCTTTTTCCAGAATACGATCTACTGTATTCATATGATAGCCTCCTAGTGTATTCAGGCATCAGGGGTTGATGTCGAAAAGTCAATTTGAGTATAGGTTGATGATAGGGCTGCGTGGTGCAATGTGTCTGCAAACCTATATCTAAAAATTAAAATATCAATGACGACATGTACTATCGTAACATATTTCACATTTTAAAAATAGGGATGGAAGTGGCAGTAGTATGTTTTTTTGATAAGAATATTGCAAGGAAATACTGTTCCTCAAATAGTACATCATATATAAAATGCGAAGCGGGCTCCAAATTGGAGTACCCGCTTCGCAAAATGCTTGGTAGCATTCGATTGATGACCAAATATAACATTCAGGAATATGCGGTTGCATAGCTATGGATTCAGAAGCAATCGTTAAGTGTAGCTATATCACGTCGCACTCCGCATATTTGTCCATCGTATTCGCCTATAGCGATTGGGACATATGCAGACCAGATACCGTCAATTGCCAAATTCACGTGGCGAGTTGCCTTGACCGTTGGATGCGCTTGTACCGCCATCGACTGGCAGAATCACGCCTGTAATATATTTGGCATCCGGGCTAGCAAGGAACAGATACGCTGGTGCAACATCTTCCGCTTCAGCGATCCGCTGCAACGTAACGCGAGATTTGAATTTCTCGACCACTTCCTGCCCGCCCTCTTCGATCATCGGCTTGGTCATTTCGGTAACCGTAAATGCCGGAGCAATCGCGTTCACGCGCACGCCCTTCTCACCGAGCTGCAATGCCAGTGATTGGACGAACAGGCTAACTGCACCTTTGGTAGCGTTGTAGCCCGGGTGCGGCCAATCGCCAGCAAGACCGGATACGGATGAGGTGGCGATTAGCGAGCCTTGCGATTTGACCAGATGCGGCGTAGCTGCACGTGCTAGATAGATCTGAGCGTCAATGTTGGTTGCGCGCATATTTTCCCAGTCTTCATCTGTAATCTCTTCAATCGGTCCAGATACGTTGACACCGGCATTGCTGATCACGACATCCAGCTTGCCGAATCGCTCTACTGCCTTTTCGACCAGAGTGTCGACTTGAGCGCGTACACGCACATCAGTCGGCACGATCAGATAGCGGTCATCGTTGTAACGATCGACCACTTCATATAGCTTATCTTCACTGCGGGCAGCCAGTACGACTTTCGCGCCATTTTCTAAAAAAGCAGCAGCAACCGCACGTCCAATGCCTGTGCTAGCGCCAGTGATCAATACAACAGAATCTTCAAAAGGGTACGTGTTATGAGTCATAGTCAGGTCCTCCGTGTGATGGTTTTTTGAGAAACAAAATGGCTACATGTCATCATGCTTCACGGATACTTCTTACGTATGGTCATTACCCGTTGAAAGAGGATGTAAACGGTAGATGATATTGATAACGCTTGCAATTATTACTGATGATTAGGGATAAAGGCGATGCTTAAACCGTATCATTCCTATTAATGAAATATCAAAATATTAAAAAGCCGGCTCCCGTATGATACAGGAATACCGGCTTTCTACTATATACTGCTCTACATTCATAATCTTCCCTACATTTATAATCTTGTATAATCTTGCCCTGTATTCATACTATTCGAGTAACAATCTTCCAGTAGCCAATACATCCATCAATCTGCCAGTGCTTGCTCCAGATCGGCGATCAGATCGTTGACATCCTCTAGTCCAACCGACAAACGCAGCAGACCGTCGGTAATGCCACGCTCTGCACGAACCGTTGCGCCCATCGCCGCGTGCGACATGGTTGGCGGATACGACAGAATACTTTCTACCGCTCCCAGACTCACTGCTACCAATGGAAGCTGCACACGATCCAGTACCTGCTTGGCACGTTCACCAGACCCGACGTCGAACGATAATACCGAGCCAAATCCGCTCGATTGCGCGGCTTGAATAGTATGCCCCGGATGACTGCTCAACCCCGGATAATATAAGGCATGAATATCATCACGGTTGTTCAGCCAATCAGCGATAATGGCAGTGCTTTTTTCAGTATGTGCCATCCGTGCGCCGAGCGTCTTCATTCCGCGCATTAACAGCCATGAATCCTGTGGACCAAGTACGGTGCCAAGTCCATTTTGCAGATGCTTGAGCTGTTTGCCCAGCTCTGGCGTACGCGCTACGGCAAGCCCTGCCAGCACATCGCTGTGACCGCATAGAAACTTAGTCGCGCTATGCAGAATAATATCGACACCTAACTCAATCGGACGCTGGTAATACGGGGTCATAAACGTATTATCCAGCATCGTCAGCAGATGATTGTCCTGTGCCCACTTGGTTACCGCACCAATATCGGTGATTTTTAGCGTGGGGTTGGACGGTGTTTCCATATACACAGCACGTGTATTGGGACGCAATGCGCCTTTTACCTGCTCCAAATTGGTCATATCGACAAAGCTAATCTCCACATTCATCCGATTCAGCACTGTGGTCAGAAACCGATACGTACCACCATACACATCCTCGGTTACAATTACATGATCGCCTGCGGACAAGATCAGAAATGCGGTCGAAATGGCAGCCATACCGGAAGCAAAGGCAAATCCACTTGCTCCGCCTTCCAGCAGTGCAATATAATCTTCCAATGCCTGCCGCGTTGGATTGCCGGAACGGCTATAATCATGCTGCGGCGGATTCAGAATATCCTCCTGATGAAAGGTGGATGCCTGATAAATCGGCACACTGGATGCACCCGTTACCGGATCGATCTCAGCGCCAAAATGAATCAATTTCGTTTCAAAACTGCGTTCTCTGTATGACTTGCTTCCTGTACCGCGCCCGGCATGACTGCTGCCATGTCTAGGCTCCAACTGACTAACACCGCTCTTGTTCTGTTCGTTACCGGAATGGGTCATATCGAATCACGCTCCTTCTACTTCAAGTCGTGCGGCTTCCAGCGCTTGATCCAGATCAGCGATCAGATCATCTACATGTTCAATACCAACGGAGAAACGTAGCAGACGATCGTCTACACCAATCGCATCGCGGATTTCCAGTGGAATGTCCGCATGGGTCTGAATGGCTGGATAGGTCATCAGTGATTCTACACCGCCTAGACTTTCGGCAAATGCAATCAGCTTAATGCTACGCAAGATCGGCTCGATATAACGCGCATCCTTCACTTTGAAGGAGAAAATGCCTGTGTTTCCGCTGGATTGACGATTTTGCACCTCATGCCCCGGATGATCTGGCAATGCTGGGTAGAACACTTCGGCAATTTGTGGGTGCTTCAACAGATGATTCGCAATCGTTGTTGCATTGTATTCATGACGTTCCATGCGCAGCGCCAATGTCTTCATGCCTTTCATCAGCTGATACGAATCGTTAGGGGACAATACTGCACCGATGGAATTATGCAAAAATGCCATCTCATCGGACAATTCCTTGCCTTTGGTGATGATCAATCCGGCAAGAACGTCGTTGTGTCCGCCCAGATATTTGGTCGCACTGTGTACGACAATATCAGCACCTAGCTCAATCGGACGCTGGAAAAACGGCGACAGCAGTGTGTTATCCACGATGGTCAGTAGATTATATTGTTTTGCCCATGTTGCTACCGCCTCAATATCGGTAATCATCATCAGCGGATTGGTCGGTGTTTCGATAAATACGGCACGCGTATTATCCTGTACGATTTTGTCCATCGCTTCTAGATCATTTGTATCTACATACGATGCGGTCACGCCGAATTTGGACAGGATGCGCTCTAGCAAACGGTATGTTCCGCCGTACAGATCAAGCGAGACGATCAGATGATCACCTTGACCGAACAGTGCGAAGATCGTTTGCAGCGCCGCCATGCCGGAGCTACAGGCAAAGCCTGCATCGCCAGATTCCAGTCCAGCTGCGGCTTCTTCCAGTACGGCACGCGTTGGGTTGGTCGTACGAATGTAGTCAAAGCCTGTGCTTTGTCCAAGTGCTGGATGACGGAATGCAGTGGAATGGTAGATAGGGAAATTCACAGCTCCTGTTACCGGCTCGTTGATCGACCCGATCTGTGCCAACCGGCTTTCAATACTAAGCGAAGATTCATTCTTTTTGTGTTCCGTCATACATTACTTCCTCCTCAGATATCCAATTCAAATTTGATAAGTTCTTCAAATCATGCAGTACCTCATCATGAACACTTGCAGATAAGAAACTCTCCATGTTCGTTCTCGCATAGCAACCATGCGTAATCGTTAGGACAAATATAATATTCAAAAAAGCGGCATTCCGCGATAACATGTATGATTTCATCCAATGTCAAAGCATAAACATGATGTCTCTCATTATCTTCATCAACAACAAACAACAGTTTCTGATTTGCCAATATGTCAGAAGCACAGTATTGACGAACAATACGCTTAATATCCACATACCACTGATCATTGTCTGAATGCTGTTTATGCACCACATGTTGTAGTCTGAGCCACCATGCGCGAGGTGCGCCGTCCACATAGATACTCTCAATGGCTCGAATAACATCTTCTGCAGCATCCACCTTATAGTTGCGGATATGCCCTATTGAGCATGCTTCTTCCAGTTCCTGATGCAAACTCCGATTGGATGAATGGTTTCCGTTTGTCTCCATATTAAATGGAATATAGACCAATTTCGGCTTTTTCCGCTTCCAGATCGTATGGTGTCTCTTGGTATACGTAATAGTTGAGCCAGTTAGAAAATAGCAAGTTCGCATGTGCGCGCCAGATGGACGGCGGTGTACGAGTTGGATCGTCGTTGGGATAGTAATTCTTCGGAACGGCGATGTCCATACCGCGTGCGATGTCGCGATCGTATTCCCATTTCAAGGAAAGCGGATCGTATTCGGAATGACCGGTGACGAAGATTTGCTTGCCGTCTTTGGTCGCTACGATATAGATACCAGCTTCTTCCGACTCGGACAGAATTTCTAGCTCTGGTACGTTTTCAATATCTTCACGCCGCACTTCGGTATGACGAGAATGCGGGGCAAAATATAATTCGTCAAACCCTCTCAGCAGCGGCACATTGTTTTTGTTGAGCGTATGCGGGAATACGCCAAAGCATTTCTCCGGCAGATCGACTTTTGGTACGCCGAAGTGATGGTACAAGCCCGCCTGTGATGCCCAACAAATGTGCATGGTCGAGGTGACGTTCGATTTGCTCCATTCAAAAATCTCCTGAATCTCTTCCCAATAATTCACATCTTCAAAATCCATCGTCTCTACAGGCGCACCTGTTACGATCAGACCGTCAAAGCGCAAATGCTTGACTTCAGGAAACGTTTTGTAAAAGGTATTCAGATATTCAGCCGATGTGTTCTTGGAGATATGGGAACGCGTATGCAGCAGATAAATGTCCACTTGCAGCGGACTGTTACTCAGCAATCGTAGCAGTTGCGTCTCGGTCGTCTCCTTCGTTGGCATGAGATTCAGCAAAGCGATACGCAGCGGACGAATGTCCTGCTGGTACGCGCGCGATTCATCCATCACGAAAATATTTTCCCCGGAAAGGATCTCTTTCGCCGGTAAACTGTCTGGGATTTTGATTGGCATATTGATTCACTCCTTGAAATGTGTGGATAATACAGCCGAGCAGCTGCCCGCATGATGGAAGGAGAGTTGCGATGTGTAACGCAAAAAGACCTTTCTCCAAAAACATACTGAGAAAGGTCATATCCGCAAAAGATGCGTCTATATAGCGCCTCTCTCATCTGTCAGCAGATACCAGATACTTCATCGTAGGATGTACCTGTATCTCTGCTAGAATTAGCACCGTACAGTATATGACTGCCGGTTGCCGGGCTTCATAGGGCTAGTCCCTCCGCCTGCTCTTGATAAGATTCGCTGTATTTGATTATGGGGTAAAAACAAAAGATGTGCTGTTAATAGGTCCAATATGGGATGTTCGTTATGAACCATCACCGGATTGGATATACGATATCGTATACCATCGTTATACCTATCGTCAAGGGTAAGTTCTGCCGATATACAACTTATACGGTGGCTGAATGATTTAAGCTTGAAAGCCTGCTGTCACCACGGTATACTTAACAAGTATTTGGCGCATTTTCATGTTTTTCGCAAAACATGGCGTTATTCAATTTATTTCAAAGAGGTGAATTTCAAGATGGAAGGCGACCCGAGGAGTAGCTGGCAAGAGGAGTCCACTCAATCGCAGGAAGAAAACGACAATAGGATACCGGAGGAGCGCGCCATGTTGAAAATGTAATTTTCAGATTATAGCGAAGCTTTAAATAAGTGTGTACAATTGCCGTCTCTTTCCTGCTCATTTATATGAAAAAGGAGTAGAGCATACTATGAAAATTCGGCACGTAAACGCCGGCAATTTCACGCTGGTTGATGATATTAATGAAACACTGGTTGCACCGGAGGAAGGCTTCTACTGGATAGACGCTGGTCTTGATGATCTGATCCTGCTTCAGCCGCTCTTTATGCTGCATGATCTAGCGGTTGAGGACATGATGGGCGATGAGGAGCAGCGTCCAAAAATCGAAATCTACGAAAATCACTACTTTATCGTCGTGAACAGTATTCGGTTTGACGATGAAGAGATTTTCCTGCGCGCACTAAACATTTTCTTGGGACGGCATTTTATCATTACTGTGACCAAGCAGAAAATCAGCGAGCTGCGCACCCTCAAACCAATTTTGTGGGAAGAGGAAGTTAGTCGTCCAGATAAGTTCATGTATCTGCTGGTCGATCTGGTGGTGGACAACTACTTCACCGTCGGTGATCGGATTGAAGACCAGATTGAACGGCTGGAAGAAAGCATTCTGATGAATACGAAAAAGTCGCATCTGAATGAAATCATCGGTCTGCGCGGCGAGATCCTATGGCTCAAACGCGTACTGGGTCCGCAGCGTGAAGTAATCAACACGCTCAACAAAAAAGATTTGCGTCTGATCGACGATCAGCTGCAAAAATATTTTAGCGACGTGTACGAGAATGCCGTGAAAGTATCCGAGATGTTTGATACATTCCGCGATCTGATGGGCAACTTACGTGAGGCATACCAATCGAGTATCGCCAACCGTGCGAACGAAATCATGCGCGTATTTACCGCCATTACGACGATATTCATGCCGCTCACGGTCATTACGGGCATTTACGGAATGAACTTTGAAAATATGCCAGAGCTGAAATGGCCGTTCGGTTATCCGATGGTCATCGGTATTATGATCGTGCTCGGTCTGACCATGTTCTTCACCTTCCGCAAACGCGATTGGATCTGAAAGGAAGTCATTCATACGGCTTCGTTAGCTGGCACCACGCGGATTGTTCATGTAAGTTGTATCATGTAAAGCGTCTATGTTCACTGTGTATTGTGACATAGGCGCTTTTTATATGTGGTAGACCTAAACAAATTGACATAGACAAAAAGCACCTCTGGTTTCCTGTATCAAGCAGGAAGCCGGAGGTGCTTTGTTCATTTATCCATTTGTATGGATGTTGAGATAGACGATAAAGTTATATGCAGTCTATCCATATCCATGTTCATTGTAGCTGGCTTGATCGCTTCGTCTTGTCTTGTGTAAGCCGAGAAGTATTAAGGAATCTCCATCCACCGTTCCATCGTTTCAGCATTCAAATGCTCCAGACTGGCAACGGTAAAGTGAGCGTGATCCATAATATGGTGCAAGCTGACGCCGATAGTCTTCATTCCCGCTTGACGAACAGATTGCAGGCAATCTGGGGAGTCCTCGACAACCATACAGTGATACGGATGTACGTCTACCGATTCTGCGGCAAGTACGAAGCTCTCTGGATCTGGCTTCGGATGTGTAATATCCTGTGCTTGAATGATTGAGGCAAAATAGTGATCCATGCCGAGGCGCTCCATAATCTGACGCGCATCCGGGCGGTCAGTGGCAAGCAGCACTTTGACATTTTGCTCACGTAGCTGAGCCAGCAGACTTTCCACACCCGGCAGCAGGAATTCGCGATGTAGCTCCTGTTCGCTCATCTCGTCGATAGGTAGTGCAGGCTCGGTTTGAGTCGCTGGTGCATGACCGGTATCCAGCACGGTATCTTCCCCATCGCCTAATGCAGACGCGGCTGCGGTGCTAGGTGTTTTGCCATCATCCGATGAAGCAGAGGATGCTGTGGTTGTATCGCTGCTTTCGGATGGATCGTCGGCTGTCGCTTTTTTCAGACGTTGTTTGTCTTGGTCTTCCTGATCGCCATTCGCTGCTGGACGAGCTGCGGTCGTTTTATCCGCAGCTTTGCCTTTGCTGCGTTTATTGCCAGAACGGTTTGTATCGGCTGGCTTGCTGTCTGCTGCGGACTGGTTATTGGTATGTTGCTGATCGGCTGTATCAGATGAATCGCTATCAGCATTCGGCTGAGCGACCACTTCCTCTTGGGCTTTCGCCGATGACTTTTTGTTTTGGTCATCTGCAAGCGCTGCTTGCTTTTGCGCGGCGGCGGCGACTTGCTGTTGATGCTGCTCCTCTTCCTTGTCCGCTTTGTCAGAGGCATCCTGTGCCGCTTGCTTGTTGCGTTTGACTGCCTGATCAAACCATTTGCCGGTTGGTCCTGTATTCGGATTCTTGCTCTCATCTTCCGCTTCATAATCACGATGTTCTGCCCCGGCACCGACCAATGCTGGTTCGCGTTGTTCCTCGGCTGGCATCTCATAATGCTGCTCTAGCTCTGGCATTGGAATCAGGACACCTTCCAGACCGAAAATAACTGCACCCAGTTTGCGGTTTTTCATTTCCAGCGGCTGGGTCAAAGCAACCAGATACTGATTGCCATAATGATGGATCAGCAGCGGTTCGCCACGCAGCAGCTTGTAGGTCGTTTGGTTTTGTTCAATTGTAATTTCCAGCAACCGCTTCTGGAATTGCACACGGAAGCTATACCGAGTCCAGCCCGGTGGCAGCTTCGGTTCAAAATGCAGTAGCCCTGCGTATTGGCGCATCCCAGCAAAGCCACCAACGATAGTCAGCCAGCTACCTGCCATGGAAGCGGCGTGAATCCCGTCCTTAACGTTACTATGAATATCATCCAAATCCATACGTGCCGACTGGATAAAGAAGTCGTATGCCGGGTCCATCGTACCAAGCTCCGAAGCAAGAATCGCATGAATGGCTGCCGACAGAGAGGAATCATGCGTTGTCAGCGGTTCATAGTATGCGTAGTTACGTACCTTTTCCATTTTGGTAAACCGATGCCCTTGCATATACATCGCCAAAATCAAATCTGCTTGCTTCAACACCTGATGTCGATAAATAACGAGAGGGTGATAATGCAGCAGCAGTGGATATTTGTCTGCTGGTGTATTTTCAAAATCCCAGATGCCCTTATCCAAGAAGGAATCATCCTGCCCGATCAGACCGCTCTGGCGATGGATGTAAATAGATTCCGCCGCCTGCTCCCAGACATTGATCTCATCATCAGACAAGCCCATCGGACTCTGAATCGTCGACTCATAATTGGCAACATCATTATCGCGCCAATTGCGCAGCTCACGCACGGTAAATTCCAGCTGGTCTTTGACCATCATATTGGTATACGTATTGTTGTTGACGATGGCGGTGTATTCATCCGGTCCTGTTACACCATTAATACAGAAGCCTTTGCCCGGAATCCAGTCGCCCACTGACAGGAAAAAGCGGCAGGTTTCTACCAGAATCTCCATGCCCTTGTTCCGTAGAAACTCCTCGTCTCCAGCAGCTTCGCTATATTGAATGACCGCATGCGCAACATCGGCATCAATATGGTACTGTGCGGTACCGCCCGGATAATAGGCAGATACTTCTTCCCCGCCAATCGTCCGCCACGGATACAGCGCACCAAAGGCTGCCATTTCCACAGCACGATCACGCGCCTTCGGCAATGTATGATAGCGGAATTCCAGCAGACGCAGCGCCAGATCGGGCTGTGTGTACAGGAAAAATGGCATAATATACGTTTCCGTATCCCAGAAATAGTGACCCTCATATCCTTCACCGGTAATCCCTTTGGCACCGATATTGGTCAATCCATCACGACCCACCGATTGGAACAAATGAAACGCGTTAAAGCGCAGACCTTGCTGTAGCTTCTCATCGCCTTCTACCTGAATATCTGCCGTTTCCCAGAATTCATCCAGACGCTGACGCTGCAATGAAGCCAGCTTATCAAATCCGTCCTCCATAATATCCTTGAGTGTGGATTGAGCAAGAATGTCCAAATGCTCCACTTCATAGTCTTTGGACGTATAATACACAATTCCTTTTTCCAAGACGGCTTCCTGATCCTGCTCCAAATTGAACACAAAATGCTTGTCGAGACGCTGTTCATGCTCCTCGGTTTTCACCTCATGCTTGAGATTGGCACGATGATCGGCAGCACATAGCAAAGTGAATTCGGTCTCGGATGTGCGCTGCTCCAGCGACATACGCGTCCCCTCTTCCGATTTGCCAATCGTATGCAGAACTTGTCCAGTAAACGCAGCTCCAGCGCGCGGATCGCCCTCGGAAATCTCGTTATGCACTTCGCCGTTCAATGACGACACCAGTGTAATCTCACCGGAAAAATTCAATGGTTTTACTTTATAGCGAATCATCGCTACATGCTTATTGGCAAACGAAACCAGACGCTCGATGCAGAGCGAGATGAGGCGCCCCCGTCCACTCTCCCACGTGATGCAGCGGGTCATGATACCAGTTTGCATATCCAGTACACGCTCGTAATCGACAATGCGTCCAGCAAGCAAATTGAAGCGTTCGCCCTCAATCCATAACTCGATAATCTTGCTATCGGTGACGTTCAGCATCGTTTGCCGCTTGCGGGCATACCCAAATGCTTCCTCCCCGTATATAATATCTGCCGAATCGTAAAACCCGTTCAGATATGTACCATTCAGCGCGTCCACTTCCGGCACATTCATGCCTTCGTCAAAATGCCCCCTCATCCCGATATAGCCATTGGCTACGGTAAATACGGTTTCGCTTCGGCGGTTGTATTGCGGATTAAAGGAGGTCTCGCGGATTACCCACGGCTCCACTTCATAAATTGTTGTTCCTTCTCTCATGTGGTCATTCCCCTTTCTTCGTTAAGCTGGTAGATGTACTGGTACTTTCGCTTGCTGCAAGCTGCTGTTCATTCATATGATGCTGCTTTGAGATGCTGCTGTGATAGTGGTACTCTTCATCATTAACCATATTTGTTGAGGGGAAGCCCTTACAAAAAATATTAACTGGTTTGAGTGGGAAAGAAAAGTGCAATATTGATTGGTTTATACATTGTGAGATTATAAGTGCAGAGCGCTCCCGGAAGGGATAAGGGGACGTCCTCCGGTGGAGCCGCGGGAATCTTTGGGTTTAGGAAGAAATGAAGATTCCCGCCCCTCCAAAGCTGTAAGATATTTTGCTGCGCAAAAATCATTTTTCATTAAACCCCGTGTTTGAACATCGTAAATACTGTGAATCGTCCTTTCCCCTTATTCCCTTCCCTACGCTAGTGCGTCTTAGTTTATACGAATGTGGGGGTGGGAGGCAATGTTGCGCTTTGGGCAGGGTGCTAGTAGAGTAGCTAGAAATATAATTGGTGAGAAATGAGGATTTGTCTGCGGATGGGCTTTGTTGGACGGATACTTGTATCTATGCCAAGGTGAAAAGCTAATATGTAACAGAATACATAAGGAAAACAGCCAACATACCGCTCTATGAAGAAACGGTCTGTTGGCTATTTTTTTGTGTATGGGATTCGCGGTAGCTTTTTTACTTTAGCTGTGTATCCAAATTCGCTGCTACTTTCAGTGCCAATTTGGTTAATATCGTCAGTTCTTCGTCTGTAAATCCTGCTGTTGTCGCTTCTTCCATGCGGTGCCACACTTCGGTTACCTGATGCTGTAATGCTCGTCCAGCATCGGTCAGTGATACTAGCGTGACTCTGCCGTCTTGCGGCGAACGCGAACGTGAGACGAGTCCGGCTTCTTCCAATCTTTTGACGGATTTGGCGACAGTGGAATGATCCAGTCGCAGCGCTCGTCCCAGACTGTTTTGCGACTGGCTATCTTTATCCCACAGTTGGAACAATAGAATTTCTTGTCCGGGGAATAAACCGATTTCGCGCAACATTTGAGCAGCTAATCCTTTGTGGGAACGTCCAGCAGCAAAGATGGCAAAGCTGACCGGATATTGATCGCCCGCACTAAATTCGCGAGTCGGTGATGGAGAAGAATCTACAGGATCACCGTGGGTATCCTGATTATGTTGATCGTGATATTGAGAAGATGAAGCAGCGTGAGATGATTCGTTATTCATGATAGTGTCCTCATTTCTGCCGAATACGCAATCCAGATGGCATCCTGTATCCAAGCATTCTTCTTCGTATGAAAAGCATAGCTTCTTCTATCATACAATCTGTATGGAAGCCATTCCAGTACGAAAACAGAATCAGGCTTCCGCGTTCAGTAGAACCCGTCCACGTCCACGGCGCTGTTCACTGAAATGCTGTGCTTCTCCGGCTTGGCTCAGTGGATATACGCGTCCTGTTTCCACTTTCAGCGTACCGTCGGCGATGAGATCGACAATCTGAAGCAAGTGCTCACGAGCGGCAAAAACGGTATTGAATTTCGCTGTCACGCCGTGAACTGCTGCCTGTTCGGCATCTGGATCGCCGACAAGCGATACAAGAATACCACCCTGCTTCAGCACGCCCCAGGAACGTTGTTCGGTATCTCCGCCAACGGTATCGATAACCAGATCAACATCATGCACGATCGAGGCAAAATCTTCACTGCGATAATCGATCACTTGATCCGCACCAAGCGATTTGACGAAATCAAGGTTGTCTGCCGAAGCGGTTCCGATAACCTTTGCGCCTTTCCATTTGGCAAGCTGTACGGCGAATTGACCGACACCGCCAGCAGCAGCGTGAATAAGAACCGTTTGTCCACTTTGCAGATCACCTTCCAAGAACAATGCTTTCCAAGCGGAATCGGCTCCGGCTTTGATCGCGGCGGCATCTTGTAACGAAATGGAGTCAGGTAGTTTCACCAATGCTTGCGGTTCAGCAATCGCATACTGAGCATACGAGCTGCGAAGGTCTCCAAAAACTCGGTCGCCCGGTTTCAGATCGTTCACTTGTGAACCTACCGTTTCGACGATACCCGAAGCGTAAAAGCCCGGAGTATATGGAAATGTGATTGGGAACACCTGCTCCAACCAGCCGTTGCGAATTTTCCAATCCAGCGGGATCATCGAAGCATAAACGATACGAACGAGCACTTCATTTTCTTGGGGGTGAGGACGATCCGTTTCGCGCAATTCCAGAACATTGGCATCTCCATAGCGGTCGATCAAAATAGCGTTCATTTTATTTTCAGTCATGATAATAGTCTCCTTTTTCGTTGGGGATTCAATTTTTAAATTAATTAATGTTGCCGGCAACATAAATATAAACTAAATATATGTGGTTGGCAACATATATTCCGAAAAAAATTTACATTTTATAAAATCAGGTCATTTTCCGGTATACATTACGCTTCTACACCTCATCTCAAAATGAGTGAAATCTTGTGAGAACGCTACGGTTTGCAAATTGTCGTATACCTTATAACAATGCATATTTCTGTTTATATGTAGCAAAAGACCCTACAAGATCACGTCTCGCAACGTGTTCATCTTATAGAGTCTAATGTGTTTTTCTCTAATTTGGTTGTTCAATGATCGAAGAGTCCGTTTACTACAACTATTTTGCCACATCATTTTTCTGTACGTATGCTGTCTATCCGTTTGCATGAGTATACGTGATATGGATCTTCAACTCTGCATTTACTCTGCCTCTTCTGCTGCCTCTACTTCGTCATATGCACGACTACCGCGCCAGAGAAGCAGCGCAATCAAAGCAAAAGCAACTAGAGCAAGAAACGGAATGGTAATGAAGCCCAGATATTCAAAATAATCTTTGTTACATGGCACGCCTGAAGTACATGGGGCGATGCGGTCGAGTGCTGGGATATGCTGTTTGGCATAGTGATAGATGGCAATCAGACCGCCGATGATGCTCATGGGCAGGACGTAGCCGACGATGCGGCGGTCGCTGCGGTAGGCGGCGATACCGAGCAGGATCACCTGCGGGTACATGAAGATGCGCTGGAACCAGCATAGCTTGCATGGCTCCCATTTTAATACGTCACTTAGAAATAGACTGCCGCCTGTTGCGACGATGGCGACGATCCATGCGAGATACAGATAATACCGTGACAAAAATAGCTTAAAGCCACTGATCTGCATATCCGTCAGCCTCCTGTTCCCGTCGTGGCTGCGGCTTGCTGCTGCGCTTTCTCAATCGCTTGCTTCAGCGCATTATAATCGCCAAGATCGCCTGTATATTGTACACCGTTAATAAAGATGGATGGCGTTCCCTGAATATTCAGCTCCTGCCCCTTCTTATATTGTGCCTCTACCTGATCGGCATACGTTTTGTTATCAATGTCCTGACGAAGCTTGGTCGTATCAATGCCCAGCTTGGCTTGTTCCGCCAGCTGAACGAGATAGTCCGCGGTTGCCCAGTTCGTATTTTCGTCCTTTTGATTCGTGTAAATGGCATCCAGATAGGTCCAGAATGCGTCGTTCTTCTGATGATATACGGATTCTGCCGCCAGTGCAGCAGTAGTGGAATCTTCACCGATAAACGGGAAGTTGGCAAAATGCAGGGCTACTGTACCGTTGTCGATAAAGTCCTTTTGGATCTGTGGTACGATTTGCTCGTTGTACATTTTACAGACCGGGCATTTGAAATCGCCGAATTCCACAATTTTGACCGGAGCATTTGCATCGCCCTTGACTGGCAATTGCGTATAGTCAAAGCTCGCTGGTGTGCCGGACGTTGTATCGTTGTTGTTATTCGGAATGAAGACGATGAGCAGCACGACGACAGCAATGACAGCGACGGTTCCGATGATCAGATTGCGCATCGTTTTACGCTGACGCAGACGTTCTTTTTCCTTGTATGCCTGCTGCTGTTGACGCTTGACCTCAGGATTTACTTTTTTCTTATTCGATTTGGGGTTAGCCAATCGTTGCACCTTCCTCTCCGTTCAGTGCCAGTTTCGCCAGTGCGATCGCTCCGCATAATCCAGCGTTGTCTCCCAGCTCAGGATAGACGATATACTGGTCCAGATGTTCTGACAAACTTGGGTGCTGCACATAGCCGTTCAGCAATTCAACCAGCTTGGTGCGGATGAGCGGGAACAGCTGCTCCTGCTTCATTACACCGCCGCCCATAATGATCTTTTGCGGAGACAGAATCAGCACATAACTCATCAATGCTTGGGCAAGGTAGTAGGCTTCCATTTCCCATGCTGGATGATCCGGTGTCAGGTCAGAGCCTTTGATATTCCAGCGCTTCTCAATCGCTGGACCAGCCGCCATGCCTTCCAGACAGTCGCCATGATACGGACAGAATCCTTCAAACGTGTCCTCAGGATGACGTCGTACCAGAATATGCCCCATTTCGGGGTGAGACAGACCGTGCAGCATCTTGCCATCGACGACAGCGCCTGCACCAATGCCCGTACCTACTGTAATGTACATACAGCTATCCAGTCCGCGCGCGGCACCCCATGTGTATTCGCCTAATGCCGCACCGTTCACATCGGTATCAAAACTCATCGGTATGTCGAAATGCTGCTTCAAATGTCCAACAAGATTGAATTGCCCCCAGTGTGGCTTGGGTGTTGTTGTTATGTATCCGTATGTCGGACTGCCCACAATCGGGTCAATCGGTCCGAATGAACCAATACCAAGTGCTTCAATGCCTTTGCCTTCAAAAAACGCTACGACGTTTTTCATCGTAATCTCCGGTGTTTCGGTCGGAAAACTCGCACGTTCCAGAATCTGTCCGTCTTCCGTTCCGATTCCGCATACAAATTTGGTACCGCCTGCCTCAATTGCTCCAAGTTTTCTCATGAATTATGCGTCTCCTTTGCAGCATCCTTATGGATGATTCAATATAAACATGTGCAGGCTTATCATCATAGCGCGACAATGTGTCGGGCAGATGTCGATACCGACCAACTGCCCTTGCCTACAATGATGCAAGCCGTTACATGATGGTTCAACAAGAGTTAGGAACGATTACCGCCAAAGATCAGTGTATTGCTGAGCGCGCGTCCAGCGGATGTGACAGTTTTGCCGTTAACATACATACCGGAGGATGCGCCGCCATCCAGATTCATCGCCTGTTTGGCACCAAGCTTTTGCATGACTGCCGCCCATTGCTTCATCGTTGCGCCAGGCACGGTTGCGATCATCACCGAGCCATCTGCCATGATAGCGATGCCGCTACGTGCGCCAGATGCAGTGAGGATTTTCGGGTCCTGAAAACCTTCGGCTGCCGCGTTGAGTGCGATACTACCATCTTTCACTAGACGAGGTCCAGCACCAACAGCCGTCACAACCTGAGACCAATCGATGGATTTGCCATTGATGTCCGTATACGTTGTGTTCATGCTGACGGTCGCTCCTTTTACAAAGCGATCTGCACTGGATTTCATCGTTCCAGTAAAGACGATTACATATCCGTCTGATGGGATGGACGTATTGGTGTTGCTGCTCTTGGCAGTGACTTTGCCATTACGTACAGTAACTGCGACACCACCCTGAAAGCCGGTCGTTTTGCCACGATCCGGTGTGTATACAATCGAAGTGCTGGAAGTAGATGCTGGCGTGCGGTTAAACCAGACGGCGTACCAGCCGCTGGAGCGTCCGCTCTGTGGCGTAACCTGACCTGTCACTTCCATACGCAGTGTATCCATCATAGCAGTGCCATTAGCAGTAAAGCCAATCGTCGTGCCATATCGACCAATGTGCATCAACCGTCCACCTGAAATCAATGTGCCATACGGATCAGGCGGGCCACTATACGCTTCAAAAAAAGCACCGTTAATCGCCGCTTTGGCACCGTATGCGCTGGCAATCGACGATAGCGAGGCGGTATGCCCCACCTGACGGTCGGCTAGACCAACTGCGGTTGCTGTGCCTTTAGGAATACTGACGGTTTGTACAGCGAAGTTCCATCCAGCTGCCTGTACGTTAACTTTGGCATATCGAATGCTGCTGCCCGCTGCCTGTGCAGGCTCCTTACTTGGTACAGCCGTTATGCCAATCAGCAGAGCAGCAGTGAACAGCATTGCTGGCAAACGAACCTTCCAACGAGACGATGAAGATTCCTTAGTCAAATACGCCCACTCCTAGCATGGAACAGAGACTTTTGATTTCCAGTTCCTCAAATTTGTCGATGATTTTATGGTCTTCCAGCAGCAGCAAGCATTCATCCAGCGTGCATAGCACAGGTACTTCGCGATGGATGGTTGCAAGACGGCGGGACAGATGCAGCATATCGAGATCAGCTTCGATCTTTTTGCGAACCGATGGGCTGAGGTGTTCCAGATTGTCTAGAATGCCCTCGACCGACTGATATTCCTGTACCAGCTTGGTTGCTGTCTTCTCGCCAATTCCTTTTACGCCCGGATAATTGTCGCTCGTATCGCCCATGAATGCCTTCAGATCAATGATCTGTGCAGCAGTTAGCCCTTTTTCTTCCATCAGCGATTCCGGCGTATAGACTTTGTAATTGCCATAGCCTTTTTTCATAATGATAACGCTGGTGCGGTGATCGACCAGTTGCAGCATATCGTGGTCACCAGTCAGAATCATCACTTCCATGCCCTGCTCCAGCTCACGCGAGAGGGTACCGATACAGTCATCCGCTTCATAGCCCGGTGCGCTTAGATTGGGAATGCCCATACTATCGGTCACTTCTAAAATCAGATCAAATTGTGGAATGAGATCATCCGGTGCAGCTGTGCGATTGCCTTTGTATGCAGCAAACTCCTCGCGGCGGAACGTCTGTGTCCCCAAATCCCAGCAGCAGGCGATATGCGTCGGTTGATACAGGCTAACCGCATCCCAAAGGTAACGGACAAACCCGTAGATTGCATTCGTCGGAATACCAGCTTTGGTACGGCGGATATAGCCGCTCTGGGCAGTAGCATAATATGCCCGAAACAGCAGTGCCATGCCGTCCACCAGCATTATTTTTTGTGGTTGTAATTGTGTCAATGTTCCATTCTCCCTTATACGTGTAAAACCAGTTTGACTCTATCATACCGAATTTGTTCAAAGCTGTACAACTGTTCATAGCGTTTTCTTATTTGATGGATAAGTGGCGTAGCAAAAAGACTCCCTGCGCGAAACAGAGAGCCTGAATGGTTATGTGTATAGAGCAGATTTATTATGTTTTCAAGACATACGTATAACTCGGTGCGATCATGATTCTATACTACGTTGCATCCATACATCTACTTCATCCTGCTCTACCATTCGGAAACCGTGGCGTTCATATAATCGACGTGCCGGGCTTCCTTGTAAGACATTGAGCGTAATCGACTGTCCGTGTAGCTCTGGTTGAGATAAGATATGTGTCAGTATCGCACTGCCGATGCCTTTGCCCTGCTGATCGGGATGAATATAAAAGTGCTCCAGCACATATCCACCATCTGAATCTGGGCGCAGCGCGACACAGCCAACCAACTGTGCATCCATAACAATCCGCTGCGTATAGTCCGGTTGAAAAGCGTTTAAAAACCGCTGTCGCACACGTACTTCGTCATAACGCTCCAAGCGAGTTAAATCTTCCTTTAATACGATTGCGCGTAATTCAGCAATCCAATGAGCATCATCAAGTGTAGCGGCTTGCAACTCATATTGCGGTGATAAATGGGAATCGGTATAGGACATAGCAAAAACTCCTCCGTATTATTATGGAGGAGTTTATCATAACCGATGATAGGAAGCTACATCTGCCATGCTAAGCTAGCTTGAGATTGCCGTGGAATATTAGTGTGCCTGTGGATATTGTGCAATTATGCCTTCCACGCCTGATCATACATGTCTGCTTTGAAGCCAACGGTCACGCGATCACCATCTGTTACGATGGGACGCTTGATCAGCTTGCCGTTTTGCGATAGCAGCTCTAGTTGCTCCTCAGGGCTCATCGTAGGCAGCTTGTCTTTTAGACCGAGACTTTTGTACACTTCGCCGCTGGTGTTGAAGAACTTTTTCAATTCTACATCGCTATGCTCCACCAGTTCACGTAGTTGCTCAGCGGTCGGTGGTGATTCGACGATATGAATGAGATTCAGTTCATGTCCCTGCTCTTTCAGCCATTTGATTGCATTGCGGCATGTGCTACATTGCGGGTATTGGTAAACGGTTAATTTGCTCATCGGTATCCGACTCCTTTAAAAAAATTCAATATCACTAAACGACTCATTGCTTCTCTGTACGATTCAATTCAGCGTCCAGCAGTGCTAGATCTTCCGGCAAAGGTGCTTGAAACAGCACCTGCTCACCTGTCGCTGGATGCACAAATCCCAGCTCATACGCATGCAGCGCCTGGCGACCAACCAGCTCATCTAGCCGTGCAATCTGCTGTGCCGCTTGCTGATCCTTGGTCGCCACAGCTTCCAACGAACCATCTGGTGCAGCATAGCCGTACATTTTATCTCCAATCAGCGGACAGCCGATATGCTTCATATGCACACGAATTTGATGCGTACGTCCCGTTTCCAGCTCTAGCGACACCAGTGCAGCATCTGTATCAAAATATGATTGTACCGTGCTATATCGGGTCGCCGCTGCATACCCATCCGGTGTAACGATGCGTACATGCGGCTGCTCTGGGTCGCGGTCGATCGCTCCTTCTATTCTGCCAGCAGTCGGTGACGGCAAATGATGCACATAGGCACGATACGATTTGAACACCGTACCCGCAATCATTTGCTCGGAGATATGCTGATGTACATACGGATTTTTGGCGACGGCTAATACGCCTGACGTATCCTGATCCAGTCGATGCACTGGACGGAAACGGTACTGCACGCCCTGCTGCTGCCAGTAATGCACCACACCGTTTGCCAACGTATCGGTATAATGCCCATGCGTCGGATGCACGATCACGCCAGATCTTTTATTCAAAATGAGCAGATGCTCATCTTCAAACAAAATATCCAGCTCCATCGGCTGCGGCAAAATATCGTCCGAGCTTTCACGCAACATGCGCACATGTACAACATCGCCGCCTTTGACCTTTTCATCCACATAGACTCGCTGACCGTTCAGCTCTACACCACGCTGTGTCATTTTCAGCCGAGACAGCAGCTTGCGGGAAATACCCATCCGGCGATTCAATATCGTTTTCAGCAGCATGCCTTCATCCTGCGCTTCAACCGTATACTGAATAGGAGCATAATAATCAGCAGCATCTGGGTGGGTATAGCGGTTTTGATCCTCATTTATCATTACAATCGACAGTCCTTTCCCTATTCCCTCTACCAATCTTGTTACTTGGTATCAGAATCGCGCCGAAATACGTTTTGGCTGCGCATGTATTCTATGTCCGGCACATCGGCACGCACATTAGCGGTACGAGCGATAACGAAGAAATAATCCGACAATCGGTTCAAATACCGTCGTACTGCCGGATTGATCTCATGCTCCGCGCCCAGCGTTACCGTACGGCGTTCAGCACGACGACAAACGGTACGACACACATGGAGTGCTGCCGCAAGCGGCGTGCCACCTGGCAAAATAAAACGTTCCAGCTGCGGATTCTCCTGCTCATACTCATCCATCCACTGCTCTAGCCGTTCTGCCATCTCGTCGTGTACCTTATAACGACTCTCCTGCAAGCTAACAAATGCCAGATCAGAGCCGCAATCAAACAGCTCCTGTTGAATCAGCAGCAAATCCTCCTGCAAATCCGTATACTGCTCAACCTGCGCCAGTGCTACCGCCTGCCCGACAAAGCTATTCAGCTCGTCGATGGTACCATATGCCTCAACCCGAATATCGTCCTTACTCACTCGACCACCGATGACTGATGTTCGCCCTTCATCACCGGTTCGTGTATAGATTCCCATGACTATCCCTCCCTCTGATCATTTCTGCACACCGAAGCCGCAAACCTGTTCGGATACGACTTCTCTGCTCATCCGATAGGCGTGCGGCTTCGGTAACCTTGTATAAGCGTATTGCAACATGCTATGCAGTATTCATTCCGTTTCTATTTTATCCAACCTATTTCTATCCCATCAGCGTATATCTTATATCTGTACGGTTTGCTCTTCCAAGTTATATTGCTTGCTTCACCCATCAATCGGTCAGTGCTTTTAACACCTTCACTGCCTGTTCATGATTGGCAAAGATCGGAATGGTCGCATACAGATCGTCACGTGTATAACCGATGTCCTTGAAGGCAGACATTTGGCTTACCGAAATCGCAAACAGATGCTCCTTTTGCTTGGTCGGCTCGGTATCATTTTCATTGGCTGCTCCCTTGGTCACACCGGACTTGTACGTAGCAGCACTGAAGTCATTATCCAACACCATATGACCTCCATTGACGGCATAGGCTTTCATATCATTTTCCGGCAAAATAATAATATCGTCGGTACGATCTACATATTCCAGCACAAGCTTCTCCGCCGAATACACCGGCGTAGTGCTGACAGTTACGGTCAAATCCTTGCCTAGCTTTTGCTGCAAATTCTGCTTGATCTTGTCTGCATATTCCTGCGGAAACCCTTCAGTTCCCATGATGAATACTTTGATCTGGTTCGGATCGTTCTCCTGCTTATCGCCACCACATGCTGATAGCAGCACAACCAAGCTAACCCCCAGCACAAAGCCGATCGTTCTCACCCATGCCTTCACCGGTGTTCCCCCTTCAACTTAACTATCTCCCATCATACCACAGCTTCCACACGCAAAAAAAGAAGACCTCGCACGAGGTCTTCACTGTTCCACTGCCGACTACTCTCGGCATTGCATGCCGTCTGACGCATTCATCGTACCGCTGTAACGCTATGTATGATATCGCAAATAGTCAAGCTTGTTATTATATATGATGCAATGATACACGTTCGACTGCTTCTTTATAAACGGTGCCGTTTGCTTTTGTAGTGCATGTACTCGTTAATCTTAATGTCTAGCAGCATACTAATTTCTAATACCTCTTCCGCTGTAAACGATTGTCGTTCCAAAAACATCTGCTCCATGCGGGTACGAAGCATATGAATCTCATCTTCCAGAGAAATTAGTTGTCTGGAGTCATCCGGTTGTTGCGGCCAGATTGCCTTATTCTCTGATAGTAGCATTCCACGGTACATCGGTACCGGATATTCAGCACAATACAAGTAATTCCCTCCTTCTACATAACAAATTCCTGCTTCCGAAGACCTATTATAGCACAGGTCTAACGAAATGGAAGCAGAAATTTGTTAAAGAGGGTAAATTAGAAATATTCTGTGACAAATTACATTAATGGAAATTATTTTATTTTATTAACAAATGATCCAATCCGCTCAAGTGCTTCGCTCAATTGGGCAACGGATGTGGCATAGGAGCAGCGGATAAAGCCTTCGCCGCCTAATCCGAACACATTACCCGGCACGGCAGCTACGCGTCCTTCAACAAGTAATTGCTGCGCGAATTCCTCCGAAGTCAGCCCTGTTGCCTGAATACTTGGGAACGCATAAAATGCGCCTTGCGGCTCATGACACTCTAAACCGATACTGCGGAATCCATCCACGATCAGGCGACGACGACGGTTGTAGGATTCGACCATTTTGTCTTTTTCCTCCAAGCCGTTTGTCAGTGCTTCCAATGCAGCAACCTGTCCCATAACCGGCGCACACATCACCGTGTATTGGTGAATTTTGAGCATGGCCGAGATCAGATCAGGATGTCCACACGCATAACCCATACGCCAGCCGGTCATCGCGAATGCTTTGGAAAATCCACTTACGAGAATCGTACGATCCTGCATACCCGGAATCGAAGCAAAGCTGACGTGCTTGGTACCATACGTCAATTCAGCATAGATTTCATCGGAAATGACGATCAGATCATGCTTCTCAACCACCTGTGCAATCGGCAGCCAATCTTCATAAGTCATAATCGCGCCTGTTGGATTGCTTGGGTAACAGAGAATCAGAATTTTGGAGCGCGGGGTAATACTTTTTTCCAACGCCTCTGCGGTCAGCTTGAAATTGTTCTCAGCGACTGTTTCAATTCCGACCGGAACACCGCCACCGATAGCTGTAATCGGCGAATACGAAATGTAACACGGCTCAGGAATAAGAATCTCGTCACCCGGCGCAATCAAGGCACGAAGCGCCAAATCAATCGCTTCACTACCACCCACTGTAACGATAATCTCATTTGCGGGATCATACGATGTTTTGAATTCCGTTTCCAAATAACCAGCAATCGCTTCACGCAATTCCGGCATACCGGAGTTGGATGTGTAGCGAGTATATCCACGTTCTAATGAATACACGCACGCTTCGCGCACATGCCATGGTGTAGTGAAATCAGGTTCGCCGACACCTAATGTAATAATATCCTTGCTCGCGCTCACCAGATCGAAAAATTTGCGGATACCGGAAGGCTGAATACCGCGCACGAGCGGAGCTAAGTACGACTCCATTGACTTCTGCCCTTCGGCTGTCTGTCCTCCATTAACCATCATGCTATTCGCCTTCCTTTACGGAGAAATAATCAGGCGGCGATCATCTTCGCGATCTTCAAAAACAATTCCGTCCTGTTTGTATTTTTTAAGAATAAAGTGCGTTTTGGTGGACAATACCGATTCAATCGGAGACAGACGTTCGGAAACGAAGCTCGCGACTTCTTTTAGATTGTGACCTTCCACTTCTACCAGCAGATCATATGCGCCGGACATCAGATAGACTGATTTTACCTGTGGATACAGATAGATGCGCTCGGCAATGCCTTCAAATCCGCGTCCGCGCTCGGGTGTAATCTGTACTTCGATCAGTGCAGTTACCGTTTCTTCGTCCACTTTGCTCCAATTTACGACGGTTGCGTACTTAACGATCACATGATCATCTTCCAGTTCCTGAATCGCCTGTTTGACTTCCGGTTCTTCAATACCAAGCAGGGTCGATATGAGCTGCGGGGTACGTCGTGCATCTTCTTTGAGCAGATCGAGGATCTGCAGCTTCAGCTCGCTAAGTTCCTTCATAACGATATAGCCTCCAAGTGCAAAAGTTAATATTAAAAATATTACACGAATCCAACATTCCTGCCAAGCCCTGAAGGTGGTTTTACAGCAATCGGCGCTGCTTTCCTTCCTATGTATATTGGTTCTGCTTCATTATACACCTGTTCCGGTTACTTAATGCTAAGACAGATTATATTGTGCCATAACAGATTGCATGTCATTGGTTAGATAGAATGGCTTTCTCTTGCAGAAAGAGCAAGATGCACATGATCCGAATCAAAGGAGCGAAAAACAATGGATTTGCACACCAGAGATACGATGTGGGGGCATACCCTAACGAACCCACCAACTTACGAGCAGCTGACTGAAAATCTAGAGTGTGATGTACTCATTATCGGTGGCGGTATGGGCGGCGCGCTGTGTGCACATGAGTTTGCCAAGCGTGGTCTGCGGACAATTGTTGCTGAGAAGAGGCAAGTCGGTCGCGGTAGCTCCATTGCCAATACCGGATTGCTTCAATATACGAATGACAAAACACTGACCGCCTGCATCAATACATTTGGCGAACATAACGGCGTACTATTTTATCGTCTGTGCCGTGATGCAATGGAATATTTGCTGCATACGGCTCCACAATTGCCGCTGGATGCTCAACTGATCCCACGCAGCAGCCTGTATTTTGCCAGTGATGAGAGCGATGTGGAGACAGTCATAGAGGAATACGAAACGTTATCCAAACATGGCTTTGCCGCTGAATATTGGGATGAAGACAAGATTGCTGAACATTTCTCCTTCCGTCGTCCGGCAGGCGTGTACACACATGGCGATGCAGAAGTGAACCCATATCGACTGGTGCATGCGCTGATGATGGATGCGCATCAGAATGGTGTTCGTGTGTTTGAACATGCAGAGATTACGCATCAGGAATATGGCACCAATGAAGTGATCAGCTACATCGGTGATCATCATATTCGCTCCAAACAAGTCGTGTATTCCACAGGCTACGAAACGCAGGAGAAAAAGAAAGAACGCGGCGCATTCCTGATGAATACGTATGCGATTGCTACCAATCCCGTGAGCAGCTGGGATGGCTGGTACAAGCAGAGCATGATCTGGGAAACGGCACGTCCGTATTTGTATATCCGTACAACCGCAGATAACCGTATTATTGCTGGTGGTCTCGACGAGCCACTGACTGAGATTGAAGATATGGAAGTACGCCGAATCAATCAAGCACAGCGCCTACTGGAATCGGTGCAGGAGTTGTTCCCAAATATCGGTCCACTGTCGATTGAATCAGCATGGGCAGCTCCATTTGGCTCAAGTCGTGACGGCTTACCGTATATGGGCAAGCATCCTGATTATCCGCATTGCTATTTTGTCGAAGGTTATGGTGGCAATGGTACGGTATACAGCACAATCGCTGCAATGCTGCTGGCAGACGAGCTGTCTGGTGTAACACGTCCTGAATTGGAGCTATTCAGTCTGACACGTACCTCCAAGCCATCGCCAGCGGTAACGCCTGACGTTCCAGCATCCTAATACAATGAACTCTATATAGACCATGATTCATCGCACGTATATCGCATATAGATAGAAAAAGCCCAGCGACTTCTGACATTCATTCAGAAATCGCTGGGCTTTTTTCCTATTGGATTAACCGTTCTGCTCTGTAGAGCGAGACAAGGTATCGATCATATGCAAACGACCTGCTTCATCCAAGCTCTGATGCACATGGAAACAGCTTGGGCAAACGTATACGTTAACGGTATACGGCATTTTCAAGAAGGACAGCTTGCCATCAGCTGCGGGATTCGGTTGGAAGCCGGATGCTCCCATTTCCTGACTACCCGCCAGCAGCATATATTCCTGACAATGCGGGCATTGCGGAATCTCTTCCTGACTGTCCAGCAATTGCTCGACTTTTTCCTCATAATCGACCATTTTGAAGTTCTCATCACCGTACTGCTCAATCGTTTTGAGTGAAGACAGATTCGGCTGCTGGAACAATTCCGCCTCATCCAGCAATGTCGCTGCGCGGTTGCCAATTGGCGTATTCGCCGCCTGCTCTTTGCCGATGACGTTCTCATTGTACGCCTCTTCCGCTGCATATTGGGATGGTTGCTCGTCTTCCTCATCCAATTCAATATTTAGCGTGCGATAGCCCTGTAATTCATTGCCACAGTGCGGGCAATACTCCTCAGGTCCAAATTCCGGGTCCCATACGATCTCGCTGTGACACCATGGGCATACTGTTGTATCCATAATTTCGTCCCTTTCGTGATGCAAAGTCAAATTTAAAGAATGGACGCGCCGATGACATACGATAGCGATATAGAGATAATCATTGAGATCAATCCAATCGCTCGGTTGTCCGATGCAATTTCTTTATCAATATTAAATACCGGGGTCAAAAATTCAAACAAGAAGTAGGCAACCATCAGCAGCAAAAAGCCGACAAGCGACCAGCCCAGACTTCCGTAGACCGAGCTGTGCGCTTCAATAGAAAAGCGCATCACATTGCAAATACCGAAAATTTTACCGCCGGTTGCCATCGCTACGGACACATTGCCACGCTTGATTTCGTCCCAGCATTTATATTTGGTTACTAATTCAAAACACCATAAAAATACAATTAATTGCAGCACAGCCACGGAAAAATAACCGATCATCATCCCGACCGGGTGCGCCAGCAATGGATCCACGTAGTCCTTCACGCCTCTTCGTAACTCCTTCCGGTATGAAATCATTACAGATCATCATACTGTGTACGTATGAGTTCTGTAATGGTTTCAAAGAGATTCCGGATTTATTTCAATTCGGCGACGGTAACGCCAGTGCCGCCTTCTCCGTAGTTGCCGGTGCGGTAGCTTTTCACATGTTTGTGGCGGCGCAGGAACTCCTGAATCCCGGTACGCAGCACGCCAGTGCCTTTTCCGTGAATGATATACACCTGTCCCAAATTCGCCAGAAATGCTTCATCCAAGAAGCGATCCACATCGATTAGCGCTTCTTCTACATTCGCACCGCGCAGATCCAGCTCGGAATGCGTATTGTCTTCGCGGGAACGTTGAACCGTCGTCACCTGCTTGCGCTGCGGCTGAGCAGTAGTCGTCTTAGCGGATTGAATTAGCTCTAGATCGCTAAGCGATACTTTCATTTTCATAATGCCCATCTGTACGAGTGCTTCCTTGGAGCCGGACAATTCGACCACATGCCCCTTTTGACGGAAGCTGTGTACCATGACCTCGTCGCCGGGACCGATTGGTTTGGCTTTCTTCTCGGTGGTGGCTGGTGTTTTCTTTTTCTTTCGCTGTGCGGGTGCTGCTTCGTCCAATTGACGGCGGGCAGCGATCAGACGGTGCTCCTTCACGGATGCGCCTTCTTCCAGCGCCATTTTACGCAGCGATTGGATCACTTCGTCGGCTTCGGCACGCGCCTTATCTAGAATCGCACGCGCTTCGTCCTCGGCTTTTTCCAGACGCTTGTCGCGCTGATCTTCCAAACGCTCTAGATCGCGCTCGTAGCGGGCGCGCAGCTGCTCCATCTCTTGGCGCAGACGCTCGGCTTCAGTACGCTCAGCTTCGGCGCCAAGGCGATTGGTTTCGAGGGAAGCGATCATTTGCTCAACACGTTGATCCTCTTCGCTCACCTCACCGCGTGCCACATCGAGAATATCTTTCGACAGTCCAAGACGCTCAGCGATAGCAAAGGCGTTGCTTCGTCCCGGTACACCGATCAATAGGCGATACGTTGGACTGAGCGTATTCACATCAAACTCCATACTGGCATTAATGACGCCTTTACGGTCATACGCATATGCCTTCAGCTCGCTATAGTGCGTGGTTGCGATCATGCGACAGCCGCGGGCATGAATATGCTCCAAAATGGCAATCGCCAGCGCCGAGCCTTCCGCCGGATCGGTTCCTGCACCCAGCTCGTCAAACAGTACCAGACTTTTCGGCGTCATCTGACGCAGGATGGAGATGATATTGGTCATATGGCTTGAGAAGGTACTGAGGTTCTGCTCAATACTTTGCTCGTCGCCAATATCAGCATAAATGGCATCAAATACGCACATTTGGCTTCCATCATCCGCTGGAATAAACAAACCGGACATCGCCATCAGACTGAGCAGACCGACCGTTTTCAGCGTAACCGTTTTACCACCTGTATTGGGACCGGTGATAATAATGCTCGTATTGGTATTGCCCAGCTCCAGATCGGTCGGCACCACATGCTCCGGTGCAATCAGTGGATGACGGGCTTTTTTCAATTTGAAAAATCCACGGTCGTTCATGACCGGCTTGTTCGCTTTCATCTTATAACCAAGACGTGCTTTGGCGAAAATAAAGTCCAATTGCGCAATCGTCTCTACATCATAGCCCAGCAGTTCTGCCTGCTCTGCCACCTGTGCAGTCAGCTTTTGCAAAATGACTTCGATCTCGCGTTCTTCACGCAACCGGGTTTCGCGCAGCTTGTTATTCATCGCCACAATCGCTTCTGGCTCGATAAACAGCGTTGCACCAGAACCGGATTGATCATGCACAATCCCGCCAAAGTACGAGCGATATTCGGCTTTGACCGGGATTACGAAGCGGTCACCACGAATCGTAATCAGCTGATCCTGTAGCATTTTCGCTACGGTTTGGGAACGGATCATCCCATCCAGCTTTTCACGGATACGTACTTCGCCGGAACGGAGCTCACGGCGAATCGTTGCCAGCTCACTGCTAGCAGAGT
This sequence comes from Paenibacillus sp. JQZ6Y-1, assembly GCF_040719145.1. Classification (NCBI taxonomy): domain Bacteria; kingdom Bacillati; phylum Bacillota; class Bacilli; order Caryophanales; family Paenibacillaceae; genus Paenibacillus; species Paenibacillus kandeliae. The sequence goes on along the minus strand of NZ_JBFDUZ010000001.1, from coordinate 672,025 downwards.
CCATAACATGCGCCGAATCGTCGATACAGGCACGAATGGATTTTTCCAGCGGGCGCTGGTCGGACAGCAATTCGATCAGATCGAACAGCAACGGCGCCGGTTCTTCTTCATGCGCCATCTCCACATGGCGTGCTGCACGACGCATGCCCATGATGGTATTAGCGATACCAAGCAGCTCGCTTGGATTCAAGGTGCCGCCGATACGTGCACGGCTGACAGCCGGACGAATATCGACGATGCCGCCAAAGGGCGGTGTGCCTTTGAGTCGATCCACATTGGTCGCCTCATCGGTATATTGCAGCATTTTTTTGACATAATCCAAATCGGTGTCCGGCTTCAGCGCCAGCGCGGTTTGTTTCCCAAGCGCAGTTGCTGCATAGCCTGCCAGCATATCTAGAATATGTCCATACTGCATCGTATGGAATATTTTTTCGTTCAACGTTATGACACTCCTCTATTCATACTGAAATCCTCATCACCATAGACGGCGATCTCAGGGAAATGTTTCAAAACAAGTACAAGGACGGGTTCCATCCTCATTTCATACAGTTACAGCAGGTACATGGCATACCGCTTCCATTCTATTATACACCTGCACACAATATTCACAAAAGGTTTGAATGACAGTCTCTTCCATGTGCGTTATGATAAAAATGATTGCAATCCAAGATCACTTGATCAGGAGGGAATTCACCCATGAAAAAATATATGCTAATCGGCGTAACTGCTGCCATGCTGCTGCTCACAACAGCCTGCGGCGGACAAGCACAAAACTCATCCGCTGGAACGGGTGTGACCGATACCGGCGTAGCTACATCGGATAATAGCGAAGCCAGTGGAAACCAATTAGTCGTCAAAGCGACCAATTATGCCTTTGACCAAAAAGAATACCATGTCAAAAAAGGCGAACCGATCACCATCGTCTTCCAAAATGAACAGGGTAATCATGGTCTGATGATCCCAGCGCTGAATGTAGATCTAAATTCCAGCAATACCACAGCAACGGTGACTCCACAGCAAGCTGGCGAATTTGATATGGCATGCTCCATCATGTGCGGCTCCGGTCATAGCACAATGGTTGCCAAGCTGATCGTGGACGAAGCCTAAACATTCCTTTTGAATCGTGTAAAAAGGATGATAAAACACGCAGTCGCTCATAGGACGACTGCGTGTTTTTTTGTAATGCTGTGGCATGGATACGATAGCTGTTACAGCACCTATATTTCTTCCTTTGACGGTTGATCTGCTACTTCTGCCGAGACAGTGGTGGACTCATCGGTTGAAGCAGTCAATGAAGTTGCTGTCGCATCATAAGCGGATAGCACCGCATGCAGCACGCCCGGAAACCGTTCATTCAGATCCTCCTCGCGCACGCTCATTAACCGCTGTGTGCCATGACTACGCGTAAATACAACCCCGCTCTCGCGCAGCGTACGCAGATGATGCGACAAGGTCGATTTGGCAACAGGCACTTGAAAAGCATTGCATGGACTCTCGCCCTCACTGCGAATTTGCGAAACAATATGAAGTCGGATCGGATCGCTTAAAGCGTATAATACGGAAGCCAATTCAATTTCATCACGATCTGGATGATATAACACCTTCATGATAACGTCTCCTTTAAAATGGACATACCTCTTCGTTTCCGCATATTCCGGTATAGGATATGGAAGCAGATCACACTATCTACGTTTCTATTCCATTCACAATACCGCTCCTATATCCATATCGACATGTACAATATGAATGATCATCATATACTATTTTCAAATCTCTAATTGAATTTTAAATCACCCCATGCTATATTTCAATTGTTCGATGATATTCGAACAATCATTTCGTACAGGGGGAATCTTGATGTCAACCACTGCAACAACATCTGTTGCTGCTTCCGATACAGACAGCGTCCGTCAGGATCGCCTGCACAAAGAAGGTCTGTTGACCGTACTGCTTGGGGTAGCGGTCGTACTGGCAATTATGAACACATCCATGTTCAATCTCGCGTTGCCCAAAATTACGTCTTATTTTCAACTGACCGATTCGGTCTCTTCCTTGATCGTAACTGGCTATTCGATCATGTTTGCCATTTCTTCTATTACATATAGCCGATTGTCCGACTTTGTGCCGTTGCGACGGCTGCTGGTGATCGGGTTGAGTATTCTCGGCTTGGCTGCGATTGGCGGTCTGTTCAGTAACAGCTTTGCACTGCTGCTGACGATGCGGGTATTGCAGGCGGTCGGTGCCGGGGCAGTCATTTCACTATCGATGGTATTGTTCACCCGCTATATTCCGCTGGAACGACGCGGCAAGGCGATGGCATTCATTATGTCCGCCGTCTCGCTAGGACTCGGCTTAGGTCCGGTGGTCGGCGGAGCGATTGTGGATTATATGGGCTGGCGGTTTTTGTTTCTGATCACAGCGATTAGCTTACTGCTGGTGCCATTGTTTTATCTGTTTTTGCCTAAAGAAATGCCGAAGCGCGGAGTATTTGATACCGCTGGCGCGTTATTTGTGGCGGCGGGAACGAGTGGTATTCTGTTGTTCCTGACCAACCATTCATGGATAGCACTAACGATTGGACTTGTCGGGTTGGCATTGTTCATTCTGCGTATTCGCTTGGCAGCGGAGCCATTTGTACAGCCTGCATTGCTGGCAAATACGTCGTATGTGACACTTTCGCTGGTCGGCATTTTATCGTATCTGTGCAGCTTTGCGACACTATTCCTGATTCCGCAAATTCTAGTGCATCGCTTTGGCTTTAGTGCCAGTCATGCTGGATTTATTATTTTCCCCGGTTCGCTGCTGGCGATTGTCGCTTCACGCAAAATCGGCTCTATTATTGACCAGCATGGCAACTCGTCCATTCTGCGTTATGCACCGTTGATGGTATTGTTCGCGATTGTACTGTTTGCCTTGTTTGCAGGCAATTCGTGGTTATCGATTCTGTTTATTTATTTGCTGAACAGCTTGAGCTTCTCCATGCTGTCGAGCAGTGTATCCAATGAAATCTCGCGCATTTTGCCTGCATCACAGGTAGGTTCAGGTATGGGGCTGTTCCAGCTGATGCAATTTTTTAGCGGTGCATTCAGTGTCGCCTTGGCATCGAGCGCTATGGAATGGCAAAAAGGCTTGTCGCTGTCAGCGGCTTACTCCAATATTTTCTGGGGATTGATGATTATGGCGCTGCTCGCGTTCATCTCCTCGTACGTGTATCTGCGCACGATGCGAATGCTGAATAGCCGTAAACAGCTTGGATAACTTGCGATCTGTACAATGTTTACACAATATTGGATATTCACATACGATTCGCATCATATTCATACGATATAGATTATTCTTTTCCACCTAAAAACGATCAAAAAGAACCGACAGCGATGATTGCTGTCGGTTCTTTTTCGTTTTGACTGTTGGCAATTAGCTATTGGATCATTGTGGTTCGGTTTCAGTTCTGATCCTGTTCAATAAGCTCCATCCACTCATTATGCTCCACCTGTAGCTGTTGATGCTGTTCACGCAGCTGTTGCAGCTCCTGATGGATACGTTCCTTCTCTTGAATCTGGCTTTCGCGCTCTACATTCATAATGCGTAGCTGATGGCTGAGCATTTCGTACTGATCCATCACCTCGCGAGCTTCGCGGCTGTGCTCCTGCTGCGAGTTTTGCAATTGCTCGCATTGACCACGCCATTGCTGCTCACTTGCTTCTAGTTCACGTAGCAGTTCATTTTGCTGTTCCTGACGATCGGTCAATTGCTCCAATCGTCCATTGACCTGTTCCAGCTCCACAGACAGCTTCTGGTTCTGCTGCTCCAATCGCTCGATCTCTTCCATATATCCTTGCTCGTTCAGCACAATCGCCCGATATTCCTCTTCCAGACGATGATGACGCTGGCTCCAGCTATCAATATCTTGCAATGCCTCTTCTAATAGACGCGTTTGCTCCTGCTGGCGAGCAGTCCATTCATCCAGCTGCGAGGTGAGCGTACCTACTTGCTGACGTGCCTGCTCCAATTCGCTCAGCATCTGAGCGGTATCCTGCTCCTGTTGACGAGACAGCTCACGCCACGTTTCCGCTTCTTCGCGCCATTCGCTATTTTCACCGCGTACGACAGTTAATTGTTCTTCCAGCTCGCGAGTCGTTTGCGCCAGCTGTTGTTCTTTGTTCAGCCATTCCGAAGATTGCTCCTCATAGCGCTGCTGTTCATCCGACCATTGCAGACGTACCTGTTCCAGTTCACTGCGAATCTGGGTCACTTCGGTCTCCTGCTGTTGTGACAATTCACGCCATGTATTCAGTTCTTCATTCACCGTGCCATATTCGGCACGCGCACGATTCCATTCGCCGCGCCAGTGATCTGCCTGCTGTTTCAGTTCGGTATACTGCTGCTCCAGCTCATGCTGCTGTTGCTCCAACTCTGCCGTACGTGTCTGCCAGTCCTGTTGCTGCTGCGCATACTGCTGTTCCAGACGTTCCTGCTCTGCCTGTAGACGATCACGTTCCGCCTCATGCTCTGTTTGTAAACGCTGGCTGTTGGCTTCATACTCTGCCTTCCACTCATCACGCTGCTGAGTAAGTGCCGTCAATTCGCTTTGCAGCTCTACAATCTGCTGCTCCTGTTGACCAGATAGCTGCTCCCACGTATCCGATTCCTCGCGTACTTGAGCGGCGGATAGCGTCAATTGCTCCAACTGCTGTTGTAAACGCTCAGTCTGCTCGGTGAGATCATCCCACTCAATATTGAGCAGATTCAGCTGTCCCTGCACCTCTGCCAACTGTTCATCATACAATTGGTTCAACTGCTCCATCTCTGCCTGCAATTCGGTCAATTCATCCTTATGCTGCTCGGATAGGCGTTGCCAATTGCCAGATTCTTCGCGTGTATCGGCAAGCTGACGCTGCTGCTGTTCCAGCTCGGAAGCACGGGCTTGAAGCTGTTGCTCCCACTCGGCAGTGCGATCACGAAGCTGTTGTTCCCATGCAGCGGTACGATCATGCAACTGCTGCTCTAACTCCTCAATGCGAGTCTGTGTCTGCTGTTGCTGCACCGTATATTGTTCTTCCAATTGCTGTTGTTGAGCAAGTAGACGGTCCTTTTCTTCTTGATACTCTGTTTGCAATTGTTGACGCTCGGCTTCGTATTGACTATGCAGCTGTTGTTGCTGCTGACCACGTTGTTCCAGCTCGGACTGCAATTCTGCAATCTGCTGCTCCTGCTGACCGGACAGCTGCTCCCATGTATCGGATTCCTCACGGAATTGCTCGGCAGTCTGCTGAGATTCCACCAATTCGCTATTCCGTTCATTCAACTGCTGCTGCAATTGCTGCTGTTGCTCATTCGTAGCGGCAAGGCGCTGCTCTAGCTCGCCAACCTGCTGCTCATGCTGCGCAATCAGCTGCTGTTGCACATCCTGACTATGCTGCTCCAGTTCGGCATGACGGTTTTGCCACGATTCCAGCTCAACCCACACTTGATCATGCTCGCTACGTAAGCTCTCCAACTGCGGCTTCAGTCGTGCATTTTCCTCATGGGCAGCTGTGAGAGTAATCTGCGTTTCTTCCAATTGAGCCAATAATTGCTGACGTTGCTGCTCTAGCTCGCTATGGCTGCTTTGTGACGATTCCAGCTCGCTGCGCCATTGATCTGCCTGCTGTTGCAGTTGTTCCAATTGCTGACTGCCTTCATTCCATTGCTGCTCCAGCTCACGGTAACGCTGTTCGAGTTCCGCATGACGATCCTGCCACGAGCCTAGCTCCGTCCATACTTGACCATTTTCCTCACGCAGCTCATCCAGCTTGCCCGTTTGCTCGTTAAAGCGCTGTACGGTTTGCTGTTGCTGTTGCTCCAATTCGTCATAGCGACCCTGCAAGGTTTCCAGCTGTGGCTTCAGCGTTTCGTTCTCTTCGTGTGCCGCTGCCAAGCTAGAAAGGGTATCCTCTAGCTCACGCGCCGATTGCTGCTGCTGTGTCTGTAATTGCTCATGACGCTGTTGCAACTGCTCCCATTCTCCACGCTGCTGCTCATTGGCATGACGCAGTGTTTCCAATTGCGTCGCTTGTTCTTCCAGCTGTTGACGCGCTTCGGTATCGCTTTGCTGCAATTGACTGTACGCATCCTGCAATACAACCCATTCCTGCCGACGCTCTTCCAGCTGCTGCTCCAATTGCTCCAACTGATTGCCGCGTTCCTTCAATTGCTGCTCCAATTGATCATGCAGCTGCTGTAGAGTTTGGTGTTCGTCTCGCAATTGCTGCAATTCGCTATCCTGCTGCTGGGACAATTCACGCCATGTCTCTGCTTCCTCCTGCGCCTGCTGCCATTGCTCCTGTACCTTCCCGTGCTGCTGACGCAATTCGTCCAGCTGCGCATGGGTAAAATCGTTATCTTCCTCCAATTCGATCACACGTTGCTGCGCCGTATCATGTTCCTGTTGCAGCGTATGGATATTCTCTTCCAATTCCTCTGTACGCATACGGTACATTTCTTCATTTTCGGTGGACTGCATCAAATCAAGCTGTAGCCCTTCTACCGTTTGCTTCATATTTTGTTCCAAATTGTTATACTGATCTTTCAACGCATCGATTCGAGCGGCGGACTTGTCCAACTCGTCCTGCAATTGGACACCAGTTTGTCGATAATCAGCATTTTGCTGCTCCAGCTTGGTGTTCGTTTGCTGCGCTGTAGTTAGTTTGGTTTGCGCTTGCTCCAATTCATTACGGGATTGCTTCAGCTCGCCGTCCAACAGCTTCTGCTGCTCTTGTCGCTGCGTATTCTCCTCTTGCAGCTTGTGAATGACATCCTGCTGCTTGAGCTGTACCTCTTGCAGACGCTCCAATTCCTGCTGCAACGATTGGCGTTCGCTCTCTACCTGATCTAAGCGCGCGCGCTCCTCATTCGCCTGAATCGCTTCCTCCGCCATATGTACTGCAGACAAAATGGCTAGCTTCGTGGTGTCGAGATGATCATGTGCCTGCGCAATCTGATTCATATGCCCATCTACATACTGGGCTACGCTTTTCATATAATCGGCACTGCTGCCAACCAGCTTGTACGACTTTCCGTAAATATTCACACTGACTTTGATTCGATCGGGTGTCGTCACAGTCGTGCCCTCCTTTGTTTCATTTCATCTATTCGGTGCATCATTATGTCGTTCATAAGCACAAAATGTTGACGAAGCTCAAGCCGGATCGTCAACATTTTGCATATTCTCGGTCTGCGCACCATATCATACAAGATGCCATTTCGGCATTCTACATAGCGGAGCGCACCGGGTTCCAAGTATAAGCATACACAGGCGCATGAGAATATCACGCCTGTCGTCATCTTTTATCCTGACCTTATTGTACAAAATGTTCTTCTGTCTATTCTAGTGCTGGTTGAACAAAAAAGCCACATCGACGTCTATTTCGATGTGGCTCCATGGAATTCCTGCTACTTGCACAATAGGAATCATGTTCTATTAAATTGAAAATCAGTGATGCAGTGCAATTACTTACGCAGCTCTGCGCCGAATTGCTCCGCCAGCTGTGCCAGTACTTTATCATGCACACCAGTAACTTCTTCATCGGTTAGTGTATGCTCGGCATGACGGTAAACGAGAGCAATCGCAACGCTCTTCTTATCCGCGCCTAAACGTTCGCCTTTGAACACGTCGAATACGTGTACCGATGTCAGCAGCTCACCCGCCGTTTCGCGGATGGAAGCAGTCAGATCACCTGCCGGAACAGCATCGTCCACTACAACAGCAATATCGCGCTGTACGGATGGGTAACGTGGCAATTCGCTGTATGTGATTTGAGTCGATGTATGCTCATACAGCGGTGTCAGTTCGATCTCTGCTACATACGTTTCATCCAGATCTGCTTCGCGTTGAATGTCTGGGTGAATCTGACCGATGGTACCGATTCGCAGCTCGCGTGAGCCAACAGTCAGGTATACCGATGCGGAACGACCCGGATGGTATCCTTCTGGCTGGTCAGCTTTGTACGTGATCGAAGGCTGAATTCCCAGATAGCTGAATACACCTTCCAATGCACCTTTAATATCGAAGAAATCGACACGGTCAGAGCCAGTATTCCACTGTGCAGGCTGACGACGTCCAGTCAGCAGCAGACCGAGCAGCGGCACTTCATGCGGCTGACGGGTCAGCTTTTCCTCTTCGCTGAAGAATGCCATGCCGATCTCGAACAGTGCTAAGTTTTCTTGCTTGCGGTTACGGTTGTACGAAGCGATTTCCAGCAATTGCGAAACGAGACCCGTACGCAGCACACTACGCTCTTCGCTCATAGGCATCGCCAGCGCTACATCATGATGATTGCCGCGCAGCTGCGGGAAACGTTTGTTTTTGTCAGGATGTGTGAACGAGTAGCTGATCACTTCCTGATACCCACCGTGTACGAGCAGATGGCGAACCGTACGACGCAGACGTTGTGGTGCAGTCAATGCGCCTGGCGTCGTTGCGCCCTCGATTGGCGTTGTCGGGATATTATCGTAGCCATACAGACGCGCCACTTCTTCGATCAGATCCACATCACGCTGAATATCGCCGCGACGAGTCGGTACACGAACCTCGATCAGATCCTGTGCCACATCGCCGCAAGGGAATTGCAGACGACCGAAGATGATTTTCACTTCCAGCAGCGACAGCTCAGTACCGAGATAACGGTTCAGCTTGCTCAGTGACAGCTGCAATGTTTTCTCTTCTGGCTGAGATACAACCTGCTCAACGACACCTTCGTGAATCATGCCGTGTGCGTAACGTACGATCAGTTCCGCAGCACGATTCAGCGCTGGTACAACCGCAGCAGGATCAACTTCTTTTTCAAAACGAAGACTCGCTTCGGAACGTAGACCGAGACGACGGGACGTTTTACGCACGGTACCGCCATCAAAGCGTGCTGATTCCAGCAAAATGTTAACCGTTTCACCAGTCACTTCGCTATCCGCTCCGCCCATCACCCCAGCAAGACCTACTGCTTTGCCACCACTAGCGATGACCAGCATGCGCTCATCCAGCTTACGCTCCTGATCGTCTAGTGTTTTCAAAGTTTCGCCTTCACGACCCATACGTACTTCGATGGCGCCACTGTTCAGCTTATCTGCATCGTAAGCGTGCAATGGTTGACCGTATTCCAGCATCACGAAGTTGGTGATGTCGACCACATTGTTGATTGGACGCACACCAGCAGCAATCAGACGATTTTGCAGCCACAGCGGCGATGTACCGATCTGGATGCCGCTAATGTAACGTGCGGAAAAGTGACTGCACGCTTCTTCTGCTTCAATAGATACGGAAATGTGGTTGGCAGCGGAATCTCCACCTTCGACCGGATTTACTTCTGGCAGTTTCACATCGCGACCAAGAATGGCGCCCACTTCATAGGCTGCACCAATCATGCTCAAGCAGTCGGAACGGTTTGGTGTCAGATCGAAATCAAGAATTTGGTCATTCAAGCCTAGCAGATCCGTAATTGGCGTACCAATTTCGGTTTGCTCTGGCAGTACGAGAATGCCTTCCTGTTGTTCTTTTGGCAGCAACTTATCGTTAATCCCCAGCTCTTTCGCGGAGCAGATCATGCCCTGCGACAATACACCGCGCAGCTTGGCTTTTTTGATATGCAGATCGCCCGGCAGCTTGGCGCCGACAAGAGCAACCGGTACCTTTTGACCAGCATCGACGTTTTTAGCACCACAAACGATTTGCAGGTCTTCGCCTTGTCCCGCATCAATGGTACATACGTTCAACTTATCTGCATCTGGGTGTTTTTCCTTATGTTTTACATAGCCGACAACGACGCTGGTAATGCCCTGATTACGGCTCTCTACGCTATCGATCTCAATCCCTGCACGAGTAATTTGCTCAGCCAGATCTTCTGGATTAACGCCTTCCAGCGACACATACTGAGACAGCCATTCGGTTGATACTTTCACAGTCCGTTCACTCCTTTTACCTTCAATAATATCTGGTACTACATCGTATAGTGGATGCTTTATGACTTACAATGGATCACATTCCTCGTGAACCATATCAAATACGGGAGAATTGCTCCAAGAAACGCATATCGTTGCTGTAGAAATGACGAATATCGTCGATACCGTATTTCAGAATCGCGATGCGCTCTACGCCCATACCGAAGGCGAAGCCGCTGTACACTTCAGGATCAAAGCCGCCCATTTCCAGTACTTTCGGATGCACCATACCGCAACCCAGAATCTCGATCCAGATACGCTCACCATTTTTCTTCGTAAAGGTCACATCGACCTCAACGCTTGGCTCGGTGAATGGGAAGAAGCTTGGACGCAAACGAATCTCGGTTTGTTCGCCGAACATTTCGCGTGCGAATTGCAGCAAGGTTCCTTTCAGGTCACTCATGCGGATGCCTTTGTCGATCACCAGACCTTCGATCTGGTGGAACTGGAAGGAGTGGGTCGCATCGTCATCATCGCGGCGGTATACAGCGCCCGGACAGATAACCTTCAGTGGAGCCTGTCCTTTGGCATTTTCCATCGCCCGAATCTGGATTGGCGATGTTTGCGTACGCATCAGCAGGTCCTCAGTCAGATAGAACGAATCCTGCATATCGCGTGCCGGATGGTTTTGCGGTAGATTCAGCGCTTCAAAGTTATAATAATCCGTCTCAACCTGCGGACCTTCTGCTACACGATAACCCATGCCGAGGAAAATATCTTCCAGCTCCTCGATGACCTTGTTCAGCGGGTGGATACCACCTTGAGACAACGGGCGACCCGGCAGCGTTACGTCGACTTTTTCATTTTGTAGACGGGCATTCGTTTCTTCACGTACAAAATGCGCTTGCTTGCGGTTGATCACTTCCTCGATTGCTTCGCGCACTTCATTGGCTACCTGACCAACGACTGGACGTTCCTCCGCACTCAGCTTACCCATACCGCGCAAAATCTCGGTCAATGCACTCTTTTTACCAGAATATTTGACGCGCAGATCGTCTAGCTCCTTGGGGGTGCCGACTGTTTCCAATACGTCCAGCGCTTCTGTTTTTAGCGCCAGCAATTGCTCTTTCATTTGAACCGTTTCGCTCATTGTAAATTCCCCTTTCTGCCTGTTTGTACATATTTGCCGATCTGTTATAGCAACGAAATCAACAAAAAAAGGCCTTTTCTCCCGTAAGGGACGAAAAGACCGTGGTACCACCCTTGTTAGAAATAAGTCGGTTCTGCTACAACCATACACCCAATCATAAATGATGGATCATGACGGTAAGCTACCTTTCTGTCCTAATGACGTTCCATTATGCATATTGCAGTAATGTAACTCTATTCCACTGGACAAAGCACTTATTTCTCGCTCAATAACGACAGTAACGGATCGTCAGACCGGCTTTCCCTACTGAAATCCAATGTCATACCTTCAGCCAAAAGACAGAGGCAGTGACAACGAATCGTTCAGGCAGCTGCTCCAGAGTGAATTTCGGCAGTGCGTTCCCTCAAAAATGCTCTCAATCCATGGCATTTTCTCCCTGTAGGGCGATGCTGCGTACTTGTCTCCATCGTTGCAGATGATTCATGTGTATTCATGTGTTGGAAAACGTTTATCGCTATATCGATATTCCGATATGCGATGATACCATTCATTGTACAAACTTCAATGCCAGTCGTCAACGATTGTTATGCAATTTGTAGCGTTCCAATTCATTGCGGAGCTGACGAATTTCGCTCCATAGCCGTTGTTCGGCATTTGGTATGGTTTCTGTTGTGAATTTTTCATCTATTGATTTTTGTTTATCATTTCCATTCTGATCTTGTGCCAATTCATGAGAACCGTCACGATTCTGGTCAGCAGAATGAAGGTGTGTTGCGTTATCGTTCACCTGCTGTCCATTCTCCGTAGCCGCCATTAGCTGTGATAATCGCAATTCCAGCAGCATCCGGCGCTCATCTGCCTCGCGTCCACCAGATTGCTCCTGCTGTCTGAGCCGCTGCTGAAACTGCTCGTATTCCTCCATACTGCCTTCAAACACTTCATGTTGCCCATGACCGTCTAGCAGCAGCAGTGTATTCGCCAGTCGCCGAACCAGCATCCGATCATGCGATACAAGTACAATCGTGCCGCTAAAGCTGCTCAGCACCGACTCAATGACCTCCTGCGCAGCGATATCCAGATAGTTGGTCGGCTCGTCCAATATCAGCAAGTTCGCACCGCCAAAATACAACCGAATCAGCGCCGCACGGCACTTCTCGCCCATACTGAGCTGCCCAATCACCTTATGCACATCTTCACGTCGGAACAAAAAGCAGCCAAGAATCGTCTGCGCTTCGGTACGGGTCATCCCCGGCAATACAAGCAGACTATCTAGCAAGGTCATATCCAGCGGCAAATCCTCAAGCTCCTGCGAGAAATAACCGATCTGTAGCGCCGGATGAGTATACACCACGCCTTCCTTCGGTTCCAGCGATCCCATCAATATCCGCAGCAATGTCGTTTTGCCGCTGCCGTTAGGTCCTGTGACTGCAAGTCGATCTCCCCGATGAAGCGATAGATGCAGATGCTGTAGCAAGGGTTCGTGGGGCTTGGTTAAGTGTCCTATTGCTGGATTCCGCTCTCCATAATCAAACGATACATCGCGCAATTCCAATAGCGTATGCCCACGAAACTCACTAGATTCCAGTTGAAAATTCAATCGATCTGCTTCGCGTGGCTTGTCTACACGTACTGCTTCCAGCCGCTCCATTTCCTTTTGCTTGGCATGATAGCGCGAAATGTTCTTCTTCGCTTTTGCTTTATAAAAGCTGGCTGTAATCTTCACTTCGTTTTGCTTGCCTGCGGCGGCGTGCGCTTTGTCAAACCATTCCTTGTACCGACGAATGGACTCCTCTAGTGCTTTGCGCTGCTGCTCCTGCTTTTTGTATAGTGCCTGTTGCGCCTGCAACTCGCGCTCCTTGTGCTCCCGATAATCGCGATAGCCGCCTTTGTAGACGGTCATGCCTTGCGGCGTCAATTCCGCCACCGACGTTGCCAAACGATCGACAAATTCGCGGTCATGACTGACAAATAGCAGCGCACCGGTATATTGTCGCAATCGCTTTTCCAGCCATTCCATCGTTTCCACGTCAAGGTGGTTGGTCGGTTCGTCAAGAATAAGCAGTCGTGTATCGCGCGTTAGTACCGCTGCTAATCGCACACGCGTCTTCTGCCCACCGCTGAGACTGCCATACGGCGCTGTCCAGAGCTGACTGTCGATACCGAGTGTGGTCAACTGCTTCTCCACCTCAGTTTCCCATACAAAGCCATCCAGCTGCTCATATTGCTCTAACCGCTGACTGTATTGCGCCAGCAGCTCATTCACACCCTGCTCATCAGCTTGCCATCTATCGTCACTTAGCGCCGCTTCGTCCTGATCCAATTGTCTGCGCAGGCTCCACAATTCGCTTTTGCCTTGTCGCGCCATCTCTAGCACAGTCATGCCTTCCGTCTGTTCCTGATCATCCTGCTGACGCATCCAATCCCAATATTGTAATGGCAAAAAGCGCTCTATTTCGCCCTCGGTCACATGCTCCTCGCCCATCAGCATGCGGATCAGTGTCGTTTTGCCGCTGCCGTTTACACCGATTAGCGCCAGTCGTTCATCACTCTCAATTTGCAGATTCACCTGCTCAAAAATCATTTTGCCATTCCAGTCTTTTGCCAGATTACGTACTTTCACCCATGTGGTCATATTCATCATCCTTCCGTATTGCATAGCGATGTGTAGAAAACATAAAAAAACCGCGACAGCAGCTGCTGCGCGATTTGCAAACGGAAGGTTAGCGTATATTCGCTCCCAATATGTGATTCAGCAAGAATAGGACAAGTTGGTCAACTCGCTATGTCACCATGAGGATACGACTATACTAGACAGCACCAATACTGCCCTGTAATCGACATCTCATACAGATATAGCTACGTTTATCCCATGATTCTACCCACCTTCTGCAATAGGTATCCCATACAGCTCCATTCTGTGCTGTATGCTTACTTATCGCATCTTGGTAGCGCCCAGTGTTGCATACTATCGGCGCGCTAGGGTTGAAAGAGATATGCTAGTAATCCATTGTCCTTATTGATGAAAAAACACATACGAATCCCGTTGCAATCGCCGCAAATAGCTGACTGCCTGTACTTATCCATACAGTTAATGGGGACATTCGTATTGTTACTTCATTAGACAAATGGTTACCTCTCTTTTCTTCAAGTTGATCGGCTCTGTATATAACCGACAGTGCCATTGTAGCAGAAAAGGAAATTCATGCCAACACTTTTGAACAAATTGGTGGAACGTTGTCGCTCCATTAGAGATCATGCTAGAATGTGATCGATATGAGCAAGCATCCATGTTAAGGAGGGATATTATGAAAAAAAGTCTGTTAATTGCTATGACCATATTGCTGACAGCATGTAGCAAGACAAGCGACAATCTTCAAACCGAATCCGATCCTCAGCTGCATTCTCTACCCATCCCTGCCGCTTCGTTTATTACTTCACAGCCCGCAAGCTGTAAGGATGTACGCTGTTACAATCTGAATGTTAGCGCGGACAACTTAAAAAGTCAGTATGTACTGTCACTCCTGGACGCTGGCTGGACTGTGAATAGTATAGAGAGCACCAAAGTTCTGCAAGCCACCAAAGATCAAGTGCAATATCTGATTTTCCTGAGCAAATCGAATCAAGAGAATGCTAGTACATTGACAATACGTGCTCAATAGTTACGGGAATTGAGCAATGGATACTGGCAATTATAAGCAGGTCATCGTAAGCCTATCACCATAAACAATAATGATTAAGAACATCTAAGCTTCGGTGACAATGCCAACTTAAACCCGAAATCAAATAAAGCCTGCAACCTAGACAGATAAAAGGATTTGTTTATATAATTTAAAAATATTTACATATGGCTGTGAGTTGCCATCGACTTTTACATAAAGGAGCTGCATCATTATATGAGTACAAGTTATCTTTTGCTACACGGATTGGGTGGTAGCGGACCGGAGCATTGGCAAACATGGTTATCCGCTCAATTGACCGAGCGCGGCGAACGTGTATATTATCCACAGTTTCCAAATCATGATGAGCCATCGCTTGCGATCTGGCTACAGGAATTGAGCGAGCTAATGGATGCCATTCCACAGGACGAAGAATTAATCGTGATCACGCACAGCTTGGGCTGTATTCTCTGGTTCCATTATGCAGCGACCTTACCTACGCGACGCGTGAAACAAGCGATTATCGTTGCTCCGCCGTCCGCTCAGATTCAATTGCCGGAGATTCAGGAATTTTTCCCGCCTCCACATCCAGAGCGTTTGAAGCTTGCTGCGGATGCGACATTGATTGTTCAATCATCCAATGATCCATTTTGCGAGCTGAGTAATACGTTGTTTTATGCAGAAATTGGCGTTCCTAGTATCATGTTACCAGATATGGGACATATCAACACTGCTTCTGGGCACGGACCGTGGCCATTCATTCTCCATCTGGCATTAACTGGAACGATTCCGTTTGCTACCAGCGAAGTTTCCATCTCGGCATCTGTGACGGACTGAACCATACCGCACATCAAGCCAAATCATCAGCGGCACTGTTGACCTCAACATATGTCAACTGCCGCTATTACTCATGTCACAATCAGATTAACGTACCAGAGGCGAATCCATCTGATGCTGCAACTCAGTTACATGACTCATCAGAATCGCCATCGAATACATGGACTGTACCTCAGCTTTGGAGAAAATATAGCCTGGGCTGTGCATCGCACAGATTGTGCCTACAATTTCACCATTCCGTAGATTGACCGGAAATCCGATAAACGAGTGATCACCCATCGTCTCCGTTACTGGCATCATACAAGTAGACGGATGTTCACTGGTATGAGCTACATAAGCAGCCTTGCCAGAAATTAATCCGCAGTATGTATCTTGAAGCGGCAGTTCCAATCCTTCATTTACTAGTACTTCCTCACGGTTGAACACACGCAGGATACGATTTGTCTTCCCATCGTTGCTGGCAATAAACACTGTATTCACGGTCAGCACATTGCTCAACACTTCAATGACATGATCAGCGGCCTCCAATTCATCTGTAAAAAAAGAATAATTCTCCATAATTCATCTTTCTCCTGTCCCCAATTCGCACCAGGCGATTTTATAGTATTATCTACGTCTTACCCAAAAACAAATGCGCCGTAAACCTAAAATGGGTCTACGGCGCATTTATTTAATTATAAAAAGCGGGTGATGGGAATCGAACCCACGCTACCAGCTTGGAAGGCTGGAGTTCTACCATTGAACTACACCCGCACACAATCGGGATGACACGATTTGAACATGCGACCCCCTGGTCCCAAACCAGGTGCTCTACCAAGCTGAGCTACATCCCGTTACAATGATCATTTTGTTGTAGGTCACAACGATGAGTATACTATAGTTCAAACGATTCGGCAAGCAAGTGCTGCACAGTTTGGGATGGTCCACCCTTGGATCATATCTATCTTTTGCCAATATAAAAACAAATCGGAGCGTGAAACAGCCACGTCATCCGATTTGTTTATTTGTGATTATATTCATTATACGTTGTAGCCTGTATACGCTATAGCGAGCGATTCCTGCTTAGTTTTTGGAAGAGGAATCAAAGCTTACTTCTGGCGTAGTCAGCTTATCATAGAAATCGACCGAGTTATCTTTATCATCGGAAGCACGCAGCGCCATTGCTGAACGCGGATGCTCATCCAGCGTACCAGTCACCATGTAAGGAATGAGGTAACCCCACTCTTCTTTTTCACGCAGCTTGATCATGTGCTTGTCGATCATTTCCAGCACCGGACGCAGGGTGTATTTGGTGTTTTTCAGATGGGTAACGAGCAATTCGGTTGGGCAGTTGCCCGCCGCACGACCCATGCCGTATACCGAAGCATCCAACAACTCAACACCATTTTCCGCAGCAACCAGTGTGTTAGAGAAGGCAAGCTGCATATTGTTGTGGGTATGTACACCCAGACGTTTGTTAGGCAGGTGGGTTTTGAATTTCTCCACCAGATAGATGAAGTCTTTGTAATCTAGACTACCGTAGCTGTCTACGATGTAAACTACATCCACAACGCTTTCACGGATCAGTTCAAATGCTTCAATCAGTTCATTTTCCATAACATTGGACAATGCCATAATGTTCAGCGTCGTTTCGTAACCGCGATCATGGAATGTTTGTACCAATTGCAGCGCTTTGTCTACATCTTTGATATAACAAGCGACACGGATCAGGTCGAGCAGACTGTCTTCGCGCGGCAGAATATCATTCTCATCGACACGACCGATATCCACTAGTGCGGACAGCTTCGTATGCCCTTTGTGAGGAATCACTTCACGCAGAAACTCATCATCCAGAAAACGCCAAGGACCTGCACTTTCGGCACCTTTCAGCAGTTTCGGGGAGTTTTTGTAGCCAATTTCCATATAATCGACATTGGCTTCGTTCAGTTTATTATACAAATCCTGTACAAATTCTACGCTGAAGTCCCAGTTATTCACCAGACCTCCGTCGCGGATTGTGCAGTCTACAATTTTACAAGGATTGAGTTTCATCGTTAATCTCCTCTCGGACTTTTCATTCTATACATGATACTGTACGTCAAATTCAATGTAAAGAAATTTTCTAACATGCTTTAACGCATCAATCGGTTACAGTCACTTACAACCTATGATAGCCTCTGACGCGCCTCATGTCCAGCCCCGAAAGGGAAATAGACCACAAACGATCATCATCCTTCACAACATTGTCATGAAAATGAGAGGAATTGCTTATTTCGGCAACTGTTTGTTCTGCTGCTCCCATTCCTCTACCTCTTGCATAGCAACTGGTTTCTCATCATAGCGAGCACGATTGTACAGCGCGATCAGCTGGCGAATAGATGTGGCAGAAGGAGAAGATGAAGCAGATGAAGTACCATGAGATAACGCCTTATTTTCTGTATGGTTGGAAGGAGTAGATATAGACTGCTGTTGATCTGAGCGATCATATTCATATTTGGCAATTCGATCTGGTATGCCCGTTCCCTGCTCAGTTCTCGCGGTAGGCTCTAGCTGCCGACCCACTTCTAGTGGGGTCGCTGACGGCGCAACCTGTACTCCTTTTCGTTGTGCACGACGCAGCAATTCACGGTAATGATAACGGATACGTGCCGCTGGATCGTCCGGCAAGCGACGATTGGCGAACAGACGACGCTTTTGCTTGTTGTGCGTAGGTTGAATGGCTTCTAGCTCGTCAATATAGGCATCAGCAGATTGTGCCGAGTGGTTATGATCCATTGGCTCCCATAGCGCGAGCAACCAGCGATAGAGACGCGGAGCATATTTGCGAATCAAACGAAACAATAGCCAGCCCAGCCAACCGACAAAGGCACTTCCTGCGAGCAGCATGGCAATCTGAGCGATTTTTTGAATCCAGAATGGGTTCATGCTATGATCTTCACTTTGCGGCAAAAACAATGGCTCTTGCGGCGGCGGAGTGTAATTGGGCTGAACCGTCTGGGGTGGCGGCACACTGGCTGGTGTCAGCATGCCTAGCAGTGATTGCCATACACTCCATAACCACGCGGATATCTGATTACTGCCTCCAATCAGAGCAATAATCACTACAGCCAACCAGATCCAGCGACGACTGCGTGATATTACAGCTCGCAGCGCTGCCAGTGAGAAGCCTTCATCCAGCGAAATATAGTCAATTTGCTGCGCTCCAAACCGGAACAATAGGGAAAATAACATACATGCACCTGCTGCATACAAGGTGCCTCGTACATCATATAACCCTTCGCTGCGTCCAGCAGCTATGTATACAACCCATGTCAATCCTAGGGCAATGAGCTGAATGCGAATCGGAAATAGCATATCCCAAGATCCTGTCATCAGCATTCGACCACGCAGTAAGCCACCGACCATCAATATAATAGATACGATCCAATGTAGCGTCGTTCCGTTGTATTGTAGCAGCATATACAGTGATCCAGCGGCAAGCAGCACATAGATGAACCAGATAGTGACAGAGCCGATCCGGGATTGTTGATTTTCATTTCCAGTACCGTTCCAGCCACTGCCTATACCGGCACAGCTTAACAACAACAGCGACCACATCCACGGCTGTCCGGTGTGAAGCCAATATCCATCCAACAGCACGAGAATAGGATATATTGCGATAGCTTCGACCAATATACGCATGAAGTGAATAATCAGATACGTAGGAGAAAGCTGATTGGGCATATCCACCCTCCTTTCCATTGATGTTTGTTACATCTACAAGGCTACATCATAGACATATCATGCCTGCTGCTTATGGTACTGCTGTTTGATCTGATCCAGCTCTGGCAGCAGGAATAGACTGATACGGCTCCCCGATGCTTCCAGCGTATTCATCATATCCTGCATCGCAGGAGATACATACGGTGTAATAATTAGCAAATCCGGCGGCAAGGCTGGCGACGCAGACGTTATACGCTGATGATCCGGCAAAAAGCTGCCCAGAAACTGGACAAAGGGACGCCGGATTTTCAATTGCAGTTCCGCCATCATTTGCAGCATAGAGTTCAATTGTTCACTTCCATACGCAGGTTCAATCACCGCATCCTGTTCATGCTGACTCGGAATGATGGCGTTATGACCAAAGCCTGCCTTCATCCCACGACCGATCAAATACGAGGCTACAGTTGCCGCGCAGCTGATGCCATACTCCGCAGCGACAGGTTCTGTTACCGTGCTCCACATCTGCTCATTCAATTCAATATTTAGCAAAATGATCACTTCAGGATCGGCGCTATATCCATGCTGAAATACCTGCAATTCGCCAGTACGCGCAGTGGCGCCCCAATGCACCTGATTCATCGGATCACCAGAGCGATACGGTCGTACACCGCTAATCAGAAAGGGATCTTCATTGATCCAGCGCCGCATCTCCACTTCACCCTGCCAGCTGCGATATGCTTCTGGCATATGCTCCAATGGCAAATATGCGGGATAAATGCACATCGACAAATTCAACTGTACTGGTCGATTCACACGTACCAGCCCAAACAGATCGCCTACACTCATCGACGCGCTATCCAACCGATAACAGCCGCGCTGACGGCACACCATATGATGGCGGCGCACGATGCGCACATGCCGTGCCAGACTGAACAAGCTGTTATGATTCTGATACACTGTCCCTTCACTGATAACCGTATCTGCTGAACCCGCAAATTGAAAGGCGACTGGCAGCATCGCTTCCAAGCGCAGCCATGGTAAAGGCAAGCGACTCCGATTTTCCAATTCCTCAATCATTTGAATCTGTTCCCCAACATGACAACGCTCTGTGGACAAGCTGCGACGATAATGCAGCCGTGACAAGGAGCGTCTACCAAACACAAATGCCTGCCCGATCACCACCAGTACCGCAACAAAGACAAGCCAAAACAGCTCCATCTTAGCGTTCTCCGTTCAGAGATTGCTGTTCCGTTGGTACAGGCTCTGTCTGAATAATATGATCCAGCAACTGCTTCGCTTGCTCCTGTCCATGTTGATGACGACTGCGGAAAATGATCCGATGTGCCAGTACCGGTACAGCTAGCGTTTGAATATCATCCGGCAGCACATAGTCCCGTCCCTCTATCGCCGCATACGCTTGTGAGGCGCGCAGCAATGCCTGTGTCGCGCGCGGACTCACTCCGAGCGCCGTATCGGTATGTACACGCGTCGCTTCAGCGATACGCACCATATAGTCCAGCAGATCATCATGTACGGTCACAGTGCGGCAATACCGGCGTGCAGCGATTAATTCGTCTCGGGTCACTGTATTGCCGATATGCTGCTGATGATTGAAAGGCTGCTGACGCTCAATATGCTTTTCATGATCGATATGTTGCTCCTGCACGGTATCTACCGACACCGAAGATGCTTGTGCCATTGGCTGCAACGTCTGCTGCAAGGTGCGGCGCAGAATCTCCACTCCTTCTCCAGACGAAGGGTAACCCACTGACATTTTCAGCATAAAGCGATCCATCTGCGCTTCTGGCAATGGGAAGGTCCCCTGATTATCGACCGGATTCTGCGTAGCAATGACCATGAATGGATCGTCCAGCTGATGACTCTCTCCATCAATACTAATCTGCTGCTCCTCCATACATTCCAGCAAGCTTGATTGCGTACGCGGCGTTGCCCGGTTAATCTCGTCCGCCAGTACGATATGCGCAAATAGCGGACCCGGGCGAAAAATAAATTCCGATTCCTTCTGGTTGTAAAAATGTCCGCCTGTCAGATCGGACGGCAGCAAATCTGGGGTAAACTGAATACGCTGAAATCGGCACTGTACCGACGCTGCCAGCGTGCGTGCCAGCAAAGTTTTGCCTGTACCCGGCACATCCTCCATCAAAATATGCCCAGACGCCAGCAGCGCGGTCAGCAGTAGCTTGATCTCCTGCGGTTTGCCGACGATTTTGCGTCCGATTTCCGTTTGCAGACGAGTTGCCAGTTCCTGTACGTTCTGTCTATTCAACATGCAGCATCCTTTCGTTCTATCGTATTGGTATGTAATCGCTTTTATTATCATAACAAGAATTGACGCAAAAATGAAAAAACACCGAGTATACAGCAAACGGCAGGGAACCAAGTCCCTGCCGTTCAAATGGCATCCAGTTATCACACCGAATGGTTATTATTTATGCTGAAGACGAACGCGGCGCAAGCTCATCACCGCAAGGCGTCTTTTCAGATCGCGCTCCCATTTTTCATCGTGAATCTTTTTGGCTACAGCCAGCAGGTCCAGACTCATATCAATCTGTCGCTGTACCATGTCCATGGGATCATCTTCCTCTACATTGACACAATTTTCAAACATTGTGTCTTCGTCTTCCATCACATAATCCTGAAAGTCGATTTCTGGTGTGCCGTCGTCATGGGCGTATTCGGCGAGAATCTCGTATTCATTCTCTACCTTGTAATGCACCTCAATACGCTCACATACGGGACATACCAGCAGGGGAACATTGTGAACCTGGGTTCTAAAATGTTTTAGTGTCCCCTTCGTTCCAATCATACTGCCGCCACAGCAAAAGCTCATGTGTTCTCCCTCCAGACATGATTCTATAATCGTAAAAGTGACTTTGCATCATCATTACATCCATGTTTGTGAAAGACTATTAACCAGCTTATCTTCATTTTACACCTTTTTCGAGTAAGACAAAACCCCCTTATTGTCCAAAATGACGAATAAGGGGGTAAATGGATAGGTTTTGTTTTATGCTTTTTGAATCGCAGCGACGATCAAATCGCCCATTTCCGTCGTGGACAGTGCTTTGCTCTTATCAACAGCGATATCTGCTGTACGATGACCTTCATCCAGCACGTTTGCCACCGCAGCTTCGATCGCATCAGCAGCTTCGCTATAACCAAACGTCGTACGGAACATCAGCGCCAGCGACAGGATCGTCGCAATCGGGTTCGCTAGACCTTGACCAGCAATATCCGGCGCAGAGCCGTGTACCGGCTCGTACAGACCGAAGCTGCCTTCACCAAGCGATGCAGATGCCAGCATACCGATCGAGCCGGTCAGCATCGCAGCTTCATCACTCAGAATATCGCCGAACATATTTTCCGTAACGATAACATCAAAGCTTGCCGGACGACGCAACAGCTGCATGGCACAGTTGTCGACGAGCACATGCTCGAGCTCTACATCTGGGTAATCTGGAGCGATGCGGTTCACCGTTTCGCGCCACAGACGGGACGTTTCCAATACGTTTGCTTTATCAACAGAAGCCAGCTTTTTGCGGCGACCTTGAGCGATTTGGAAGGCTTGACGAACGATGCGCTCGACTTCGGTTACATTGTAAGCGCAAGTATCAACCGCTTCTTCGCCATATTCGCTTTGACGTCTGAATTTTTCGCCAAAATAAATACCGCCAGTCAATTCGCGTACAACCATCAGATCAGTGCCTTCCAGCACTTCCGGCTTCAGCGTTGATGCTTCTTTCAAGCAGTCGAATACAACGGCTGGACGCAGATTCGAGAACAGACCAAGCTCTTTGCGGATACCGAGCAAGCCGGTTTCTGGACGCAGATCTTTCGGGTTGCTATCCCATTTGGGACCGCCAACTGCACCGAGCAGTACAGCATCTGCATTTTTACACACATCCAGTGTTTCTTGCGGCAACGGGGTGCCTTTCTCGTCGATAGCAATACCACCGAACAGCGCATGCTCTGTTTCAAACGAATAGCCGTACAATTCTTCCGTTTTGCGCAATACTTTTTCCGCTTCAGCTACCACTTCTGGTCCAATGCCGTCTCCGGCGATTACAGCGATCTTTTTCGTTTCAGTCATCTTGTTCTTCTCCTTTGTGCAGCCGTTGGAAGGCTGGCTGTTGTGAGTGGTTGCATGTGTATTGTTAATTGGTATGCCATTATTCCTGCAAAATATGCAACACCCCGTATGCAGCCGCAATTGCGATTTGCGATTTGCGATTTTGAATAATGGTGGCATCGTTTAATCTGTTTCGCTCTAAAACCTTATAGTTAGTTGTAACATATTCGTCAGCTTTTAATCCAAGATATACAAACTATGATCTTTATAGGTACTGCCTATAAACGAACTGGACACCTATGATTTTTCTATACAGCGATTAAACAGTTGTCTATTCTCTTTTGATCTGGGTTGGATGATTTTCTTTTTCCTCATATGCCATCTATTTATTTAGCATAATGATGCTTGTATCCTTCTCTACGATGTTCCCTATTGTTATACAAGATATAGTCATAGTCGTTAATTCCATATACTGGGTATTGTTGTTTGAAGTCCATCCTATGAAGGACTACAATAGTACACAGGTGTACAAATGTAACCGTTTCAGCTTCTATTATCTGTTATATATCCAAGCACGTATACCCGGCGTTTTCTGCACATATCGGCATCAGACTCTTCATTACAAGTACTTACGATCAAAGGAGTGTTCAATGATGGATTACACTTATCTCGGCAAGTCAGGCTTGAAAGTCAGTCGAATCTGTCTCGGTACGATGAATTTCGGACCAGTAACGGATGAAAAGGAATCGTTTCGCATTATGGATGCCGCACTCGATGCAGGCGTTAACTTTTTTGATACAGCCAATGTGTATGGTGGTCTCGGTGGCGGCGGTAAATCCGGCGATACGGAGCAATTGATCGGACGCTGGTTCCAACAAGGCGGCGGTCGCCGTGAGAAAGTCGTTCTAGCGACCAAAGTGTATGGCAAAATGAACATCGAGCCAGACGGTCCGAACAATGAAGGCGGTCTATCTGCGCATAAGATTCGCCGTCATCTGGAAGGCTCGCTGCAACGTCTGCAAACGGATCATATCGATCTGTATCAGATGCACCATATTGATACAGCGGTGAGCTGGGATGAGCTGTGGGGCGCGTTTGAAGTCGCTATCCAGCAGGGGAAAATTAGCTACGTTGGCTCTAGTAACTTTGCCGGTTGGCATATCGCCGTCGCACAAAAAGAAGCCCAAAAGCGTAACTTCCTCGGTCTGATCTCTGAGCAGCACAAATACAGCTTGCTCTGCCGTGAGCCGGAGCTGGAAGTATTGCCTGCTTCGCATGAGCTAGGTCTGGGTGTCATTCCTTGGAGTCCACTCGGCGGCGGTCTGCTCGGTCGCAATGCACTGCAAAAGCTGCAAGGCTCTCGTAGTGAGAAGATTGCTGAACAAGTGGATAAGCATAAAGAACAGCTGGAGCAATTTGCTTCCCTGTGCGGCGATCTGGGTGAGCCACAGGATGTAGTAGCACTTGCATGGGTACTCGCGAATCCAGCAGTGACGGCACCGATTATCGGACCACGTACATCGGAGCAGTTTGAGAATTCATTGCGTATTCTGGATGTGAAATTGGATGAAGCCACATTGAAGCGTCTGGACGAGATTTTCCCGGGTCCGGGTGGCGCTGCTCCAAAAGCATACGCTTGGTAAGCTGCATGATGTAACCAGCAAGCATCGCTACAACTGCATGTGTATCATCTTTTTCATATTCTATAAAAAATCCCTGCATCGACGGTATCGTCGGCAGGGATTTTTTCGTTGCTATGTCGCATCTATTCATTTCAGATCATGAATACCGGAACACTTACTATATGCCAATGAAATGATCTGTCACAGCACAAACGAACAGATCTATGACATATATGGATCTATAGCATGAATGAATCTATTCCAACAAAATACCTACAGTAAATAAAACAGATTACAGCGTCTCTACCAACAAGCCAAGCGGTGTCGACGACGCACCAGCAATCATCAAGCTGAACGTATATTTGCTAGTGCCTGGTGGCACGCTAGCAACATATACCGGCGCTTTTTGCTGATTCGTGCGCATCAGCGGAACACCGTATACACGATCACCGATTTTTACCGCTCCGCCATAGCTGCCGCCGCGCGGATTCAGCGAGATCTGTACGGTGCGATTTTGCGTACTTGGGTTGTTCACTGGCACTGTCACATTGTAAATAACACCGAATTGCGCTCGGTTATCCAGCGAATCCTGCGGCTGTTCACTAGCAGCAGCGGTAAACAGCTGATCTGCTGGCAACGAGCCGTCTTTTTTTGTTTTGGCACAGGTTGGGTAAATCACTCGCTCTGTACCGGCAGTGTATACCGGCGTCACTGCATTCGTTTCGGAGAAAGTCCAGTTACCGCGGGGATGAGCCTGCGGTGCGAGCGGGAGCGGAGCCGATTTAACGAGTGTCAAATCATACGCTGTATCGCGCGAAGCGACTGTGCGAACCGTATACTGAATTTCGCCGCTATCCGTGCTTTTCACTGTAAAATCATACACCATGCCCAGCAGCTTGCCCGGTGGCACAATAAAGCTCTCAATCTGACCGGATTGCTGCTGCTTGATCAGCGTCTGGTCGGCTGTACGTGCATCCATCGTACCGCCCAGTACGGCACGCGAGATACAACCGCCAATATCGGTAATCCAGTTCACCTCATCGCCGCCAATGCGGTATTCGCGTTTTACGTCCTCGATCTTCAAGGCGCCATGATTCGCTCGGTTTTCCAGCGTAATACCCACTTTCACTGGATCAGCCAGTACATTGTAATGCCAAGCAAAAATCCGATGCTGCACTGTTCCGTTGCTGCTGCGCACGACATCGTGCCAGAGCACGCCCTGCCGTACTGGAAAATTCGCTTCACTCAGCGTCTCTGGGTTGTCGCTTACCATCAGACGGCGTGTACCACCACGGGTTGCTGAGGCAATATCGTATTGCACTACACCTGTCGTATTTACCGCTTCAATCGTCAAATCACGTCCACTGCAAGTCATATTCATTTCCTCCCTGTGTGCAAGATTCCCTGCTTTCCATTAAGCCGGGTTCATCTATAAAGGAAAAAAGATAGCGCTTTTTACAACCGCTATTTCAATTATTTTCTTAAAATATATGAGATGTATCTCGTGTACTCTCCTCACCCATCATAACTCCAGCTTCGTGGCGGCATCCTTATCTTGTTCCCAAACCAAGTTGTACAACAAATGCTACACAAAAACCCCCATCCTTAGCAAGGACAGGGGCTGCGTATACCTATATGCAGGAGCAGTGTACCGACGATTGTCTAATCTGCTGCATCCTATTCAACTTACAGATAAACTTCCATACGCCGAAGCAAGTACTAGCTCATCGTAATATTGTCACGACGACCGTACGTTTTGCGCTTCTCTACTAGACGATTCAGCGAATCGACATAGGCACGCGCACTGGCTTCCAGAATATCCGTGCTTACGCCGCGACCCTGTGCAGTAATGCCATCTTGCGTCAGTGCTACATGCACCTCGCCAAGCGCATCTTTGCCTTGAGTAACTGCTTTGATCGAATAATCCGCTAGCGTCACTTCCTCCTGTGAAGCTTTATCGATTGCATTGTAAATGGAATCGACTCCACCATTACCACTGGACTGCTCCTCGCGCACTTCGCCATCGGCTGTGCTTAGGCGTACCTTCGCCATCGGCTCGGCTTCACTGTCAAACGATACAAACAGCGAGTCCAGTTGGAAGAATTCCGGTGCATCCGTCAGACGCTCTTCCAGCAGCGCAAACAGATCGTCGTCCGTAATTTCTTTTTTCTTGTCAGCCAGCACTTTGAATTTGGTAAAAGCGTTGTTCACTGCTTCCTCATCCAATTCGTAGCCCAGCTCGATCAGATGCTCGCGGAATGCGTGACGACCAGAGTGCTTGCCCAGTACGAGCTTGCTCTCCTTGAAGCCAATCGTTTCCGGCGTCATGATCTCATACGTCGATTTCTCTTTCAGCATACCGTCTTGGTGAATACCCGATTCATGGGCAAACGCATTGGCACCAACAATCGCCTTATTGCCCGGCACAACCATACCTGTCAGCTTGCTGACCAGACGGCTGGTACGCGCGATTTCGGACAGAGTAAACGACGTCTTCGCACCATAAAAGTCTTGACGCGTTTCCAGCGCCATTGCCACTTCTTCCAGCGCTGTATTGCCCGCACGCTCACCAATCCCGTTAATCGTACCTTCAATCTGATCCGCACCGTTCAAAATCGCTGCCAGTGCATTCGCTGTCGCCATACCGAGATCGTCGTGACAGTGTGCGCTCAGCTGCACTTTTTCTACACCCGGTACATTTTCTTTGACATATTTAAAAATGTTACCGTACTCATATGGCGTTAAATAACCGACTGTATCTGGCAGATTGACCACATACGCGCCTTCTTCAATCGCCATCTTTGTCATTTCTGCGATAAAGTCCAGCTCTGTGCGCCCCGCATCCTCCAGCGAGAATTCCACCTTGTCAAAATACTTGCGTGCATAGCGAATCGCCGAACGCGCCGTATCCTTGACCTGCTCCTTCTCCATACGCAATTTGTACTGGCGGTGAATCGGTGAAGTCGCCAGGAACAGATGCAGGCATGGATCTTGCGCCCCCTTCAGCGCCTCGCGTACCGCATCGATATCCTGCTCACGCGAACGCGACAAACCAATTACACTGGCATTCTTTACAGCGTTCGCCACAGCATTGACCGCTGCCAAATCCCCAGGCGAAGCCGCCGGAAATCCAGCCTCAATACGATCGACACCCAATCGTTCAAGCTGATGAGCAATCTCCACTTTCTCCCGAGTATTCAAATTAACCCCCGGCGACTGCTCTCCATCTCTCAACGTCGTATCAAAAATATAAATTTTACGCATCATCGCACCTCCTTATAGTTTTAGGTAAAACGTATTCATAAAACATACAACCAAATCTCATATATTAACATTATTCAAAACAATCAAATTAACATTACTCAAACCAATCAAAAGAAGCACGACAGCCACCTCAAGCATAAAGCTCAAAGTAACTCCCTACTCCTCTACTCCCCAAAAAGGAGTTTACAATTCATTTACGGCAGGCAGGATGAACACGCACCAGCGTAGGAAAAAGAATGGTTCTGCAGAAGCGTAGCGTTCGCTTAAAAGCTTTCTAAAAGAAAGCTAACTTCGGAAATATATGCTGAATTGGATTTTGACTGCTGAAAAGCAGCCGTTCAAAAAATCCAATCTTAGCAGCGATCGAAAGAACCATCTTTTTCCGCAGCGGTCGTATCTTCACCCCACTCCACCGCAACTAAAATTCAAGCCAATTATTTTTTAATCCAATGCATCATTTCACGCAGTTGACCGCCTACAACTTCCAGCTGGTGCTCGGACTCATTGCGGCGTGTAGCTGTCAGGAATGCACGACCGGATTGGTTTTCCAGAATGAAGTCACGTGCGAATTTACCCTGTTGGATATCGGACAGTACTTCTTTCATCGCTTTTTTGGTTTCTTCTGTAACGATACGAGGACCAGTTACATAGTCACCATATTCCGCAGTGTTACTGATGGAATCGCGCATCGTTGCCAGACCGCCTTCGTACATCAGGTCAACGATCAGTTTCAGTTCATGCAGACATTCGAAGTATGCCATTTCAGGAGCATAGCCAGCTTCAGTCAGCGTTTCAAAACCAGCTTTAACCAAGGCACTTACGCCACCACACAGAACCGCTTGCTCACCGAACAGATCGGTTTCGGTTTCTTCACGGAAGGAAGTTTCGATAACGCCAGCACGCGTACAGCCAATACCTTTTGCATAAGCCAGACCGATTTCTTTGGCATTGCCAGTAGCGTCTTGATGAATCGCGATCAGACCTGGTACGCCAAATCCTTCTTCATACGTACGACGTACCATATGACCAGGGGATTTAGGAGCAACCAGCAGTACATCATTACTTTTCGGAGCAACGATTTGACCGAAATGAACGTTGAAGCCATGTGCAAACAGCAGAGCAGCGGTATCTTTCAGGTTTGGAGCGATTTCGCTGTTGTAGACGCTAGCTTGCGTTTCGTCCGGCATCAGGATTTGCACGATGTCCGCTTTTTTGGTTGCTTCAGCAACGGACAGCACTTCAAAACCATCGTTTTTCGCTTTGTCGAACGATTTACCTTCACGCAGACCGATAACAACGGACAGACCGCTGTCACGCAGGTTTTGCGCATGAGCGTGTCCTTGGCTACCGTAGCCGATAATTGCGATTGTTTTACCTTTCAATACGTTCAATTCTGCATCGTTTTCATAGTAAGTCGTTACTGCCATTTTTTCTTCCTCCTTTAATATATGAAGCGTAATTACCGGCAATGCCGATGTTTGCCAACCCTCCTGAAAAGAGCGGGTAGTTCAAGGGAATCAATATAAGCGATGGAGTATATGGATGTATCGAATCGGAATGGCATGATGGATTGGATTCATCCCTCTACAGTACAGTTACATACAGAGCAGTATGTGCATTCTAGCCATCAAGCCTACCTGCTATCGTACGTCCTTACTTCCTGTTGCTAGCTTTGATTTGCATGGATCGTCGTTGTTCCCCCTCAACTACCCGCTCTTTTGGAAAGCAGGCGTTGCTCATTTTTGACGTGTTACATGTCCATGATGATCCTACCTAGATAGGATTGTTACACATTACCGCGAATCATCGCTGTCGCGCCTGTGCGGGAAAGCTCGCGAATGCCATAAGGCTTCAGCAGCTCAATCATGGCGTCGATTTTGTCAGTATCCCCTACAACCTGAACCATCAGGCTGTTCGGGCCAATATCGACAACCGCGGCACGGAAAGTTTCGATAACGCCCATAATTTCGGGACGCTCGGATGGCTCTGCTTTTACTTTGATCAGTGCCAGCTCACGTGCCACCATTGGGCGCGAACTCAGGTCGATAACCTTAATCACGTCGATGATTTTATACAGCTGCTTTTCCACTTGCTCCAGCGTATTTTCATTGCCAGAGGTGACGATAACCATACGGGACAGACCAGCCTCTTCGGACTGACCGACCGTAATACTTTCAATATTGAAACCACGGCGGCCAAAGAGTCCAGAGACTCTTTGCAGCACGCCTGGTTGGTCGTTGACTAATACGGCGATGGTGTGTTTGTACGTTGTCGCTATCATTCGTGATCCCCCATTAACATTTGATCAATGGTGGCTCCCTGTGGAACCATCGGATATACATTTTCGTGTTTGTTTACGATAAATTCAACGACGACTGGACCCGGTGTGTCCATCGCTTCTTGCCATGCAGCTTTGGCTTCGTCTTTGTTCGTAGCACGCAAGCCTTTTACGCCATATGCTTCGGCCAGTTTTACGAAGTCTGGGCTACCAGACAGATCGATATGGCTATAACGATTCTCGTAAATCAGCTCTTGCCATTGACGAACCATACCCAGCACCTGATTGTTCAAAATAACAATCTTCACCGGAATGTTGTTGATCGCGCAGATTGCCAGCTCCTGCGCACACATTTGCATACCGCCATCACCATTAATGGAGATAACGAGTCGATCTGGATTCGCCATCTGTGCGCCGATTGCGGATGGGAAGCCGAAGCCCATAGTACCCAAGCCACCGGAAGTCACCCATGAGCGCGGTTGGTTAAAACGATAATACTGTGCCGCCCACATCTGGTGTTGACCAACGTCTGTCGTTACAATCGCTTCACCATTGGTGGTATCGTTCAGCATTTCGACTACCCACTGCGGTTTCAGTACAGTGTCGGAATCCTCGTACCGGAAAGGTTTTTCCTTTTTCCAGTCAGCAATCTTGGCACGCCATTCATCCGCATAATGTGCATGAGCCGCATCGGTATTCAGCAATTCCAGTACTGTCTTCACATCACCAACGATTGGAATATCGGTTTTGACGTTTTTGCCGATTTCGGCAGGGTCAATATCAATGTGTACAATCTTCGCATGTGGTGCAAAGCCATCCAGCTTACCGGTTACCCGGTCATCAAACCGTGCGCCAATGCTGATCAGCAGATCTGATTGCTGAATTGCATTGTTCGCTGCGTACGTTCCGTGCATACCCGGCATACCGATCCACAGATCGTTACCGCTTGGGAAGCCGCCCAGACCGAGCAAGGTAGTCGTGATTGGAATGCCTGTCGTTTCAACAAACTTCAGCAGCTCTTCATGACCGCCGGAGTAGACAACCCCGCCGCCTGCCAAAATGAGTGGACGCTTCGCTTCGGCAATCGCCTGATGCAGCTTGTCCAATTGCAGCTTATTCGGCATCACACGTGGGTTATAGCCTCTCATCACGACTGGTTCCGTATGCGGTTTAAACAGTGCTTTGGCTGCCGATACATCCTTCGGAATATCAATCAGTACTGGACCTTTACGACCAGTATTGGCAATGTGGAAAGCTTCGTGAATCACTCTTGGCAGGTCTTCCACATCGCGCACCAGATAACTGTGCTTCGTAATCGGCATGGTGATCCCCGTGATGTCCGCTTCTTGGAAAGCATCCGTCCCGATCAGAGTCGTTGCTACGTTACCTGTAATAACCACCAGCGGTACCGAATCCATATAAGCAGTGGCAATACCGGTTACCAGATTCGTTGCTCCCGGTCCAGATGTGGCGATACAGACGCCCACTTTGCCGCTTGCTCTTGCATATCCGTCAGCTGCGTGAATCGCTCCCTGCTCATGGCGGGTCAGCAAATGTTTGAAATCATCAAAGCCGTGCATCGCATCATAGATGTATAGTACCGCACCACCCGGATAACCGAAGACGCATTCCACACCTTCCAACAGCAGGCTGCGAAGCAGCATTTCGGAACCGGTAATGACTTCCGGCTTCATCCATTTCTCACGTAATTGTTCTGTCGATTGCACATTGGGTATTTGCGCGCTCATTTGTGTTCCTCCTCCCAAAAATTCACATCAATCTCACATTAGAAACTTATGACAGTCCGACGCATCTGTAACAATGCTTGCTTGGTGTTTCTGTACCAAAGGCGCAGTCAAGGTCTGAAATATCAAAAAAACCTTTCGCCGCCTCCAACAGAAAAACATTCTGTTCGAGGGACGAAAGGTTTAGCTTCCGTGGTACCACCCAGGTTCGCACACCGCCTCACAGCAGGTATGCCTCATCAAGTAAGACGTCTCCGCCTTACCTGTCGTCTGTAACGTAGACGCTACGATTTTCCCTAATAATCACCATGCCAGGATGATGCCTTTCAGGAAAACAGCTCCGAGGTGAGCTCGTATAAAAGGGTTTTGATGAAGCTTTCAGCAATTTGCTTCACTCTCTGGACAAAATAGCCCTTAAAACTTAGTCCTCTTCATAGCCGATCATTCATATTCTACATAATAGGCTGTAACATTTGACCATGTTGTGTCAGCCGCTGATTTAGGACAATTATATGATTCATTTGCGACAGAGTCAACACTAATTTTTTTTGTACTTTTGAACAATGATTTTAAATGATTAAAATCCATTTATTCACCATTTATGTACGTATATCGCTATATTACTTGCTTAAACTGTATTTTTATAATACTTATTCGTATATTCATGCTTATCAAGCTATTCAGCATTTGTGCATAAAGGACAAATAATCACATTGGTGTAAAGTTTATTTTTGTCTAAAGCACACATATCTTTTTTATTTTTGTTACCGTGTACAAATAAAATTTTACCCTTTTAATCCCAAAATTAATTGCTAAATCGCTACTCACCTCTTCCTCTTATCTCATATCTTCCGATCCAATCGGCAAATGAATGGTACATAAAA
Organism: Paenibacillus sp. JQZ6Y-1; assembly: GCF_040719145.1. Lineage (NCBI taxonomy): Bacteria > Bacillati > Bacillota > Bacilli > Caryophanales > Paenibacillaceae > Paenibacillus > Paenibacillus kandeliae. The sequence goes on along the minus strand of NZ_JBFDUZ010000001.1, from coordinate 638,909 downwards.
AGCCCAGCAGTTCATCAAAGAACTACTGGGCTTTTTTTTGATTATTTACTACATTTGCGAGGAGAAATGATCCTATCCTGTTGCATATTTCACGATTCTATCGCATCGTCATGGAAGTATAATTACTTATCCATAATAACTCCAGCTTGCGATGGAATAACGAATCATTACTCGTCCAAGCAGCAGTCTTTATCGCTTACTTGGATCATACGGCTGTCCGAGCGCAGATGGTGCGCTGGAGCGACCTACCGCAGCTACCAGTACGATAATAGTCAGCAGGTATGGCAGCATGTAGATAATTTCTGGTGGGATGCTCTGCGTCCATGCAAATAGCTGTACATAGTTACGTACCGCTTGAGCCAGACCGAAGAATACAGCCGCGCCAAATGCGCCGATTGGATTCCATTTACCAAAGATCATCGCCGCAATCGCGATATAACCTTGACCCGAAATGGTGTTGTGGGCAAATGTACCAGTTGTTGTCAGTGTAATCGTTGCACCGCCGATGGCAGCCAACGCACCACTGATCATAACGCCAGTGTAACGCATCCGATTGACCTTGATACCTACAGTATCTGCCGCACTTGGATGCTCACCAACGGAACGCAGACGCAGACCGAATGGTGTTTTGTACAATACATAGAATGAAACGAAGACGAGAATAATCGCCAGATACGTCGTTGGGTACGCATTGAACAGTGCATCACCCAACAGTGGGATCTTACTCAAACCCGGAATAGGCATACGGCTGTAACCAGAAATCAGTTCCGTTTCACCCGCACCGTCAAACAGCAGCTTTACCATATACAGCGTGCTGCCTGCTGCCAAGAAGTTGATTACGATACCGCTGATAACCTGATCCGCTTTGAATGTGATCGAAGCGACCGCATGAATCAGCGATACGATAATACCGAGTACAACCGCAGCAAACAACCCAACGGAAGCCGCTGCAAAGCCGTTCATGCCTGCATCTTGTGCATAGTGACCGAATACACCAGCAGCAAAGGCACCGAATACCATCAGACCTTCCAAACCGAGGTTAGTCACACCGGATTTTTCTGAAAAAATACCGCCGAGAGAAGTGAATATGAGCGCTGTAGCAAATACCAGCGTCGTATTCATAAGCTGCCCGATTACTGTCAATACATCCATTATGACACCTTCTCTTTCTTGCGCTTAGCATAAAACGGTTTAAGCACCCAGCGCACAATCCCCTGTGCGGCAATAAAGAATATAATGGCACCGATAACGATACGCACAATTTCCGGTGGAACATCAGCGCTAAAGCTCATACCCGCCGAACCGTACGTAAGCGTTCCGAACAGAATCGCACCTAGAATAACGCCAAACGGATTGTTCATACCGATCAATGCTACCGCGATCCCGTCAAATCCGGTTCCCGGCGAGCTTGCCATAACAGACTGATAACCGAATACACCCAGTACAGTAAACGCGCCGCCCAGACCAGCAAATGCGCCACTGATGAACATCGCTTTGACGATGTTGCGGTTCACGTTCATCCCTGCATACTTGGAAGCATCTTGGTTAAAGCCAACAGCACGCAGCTCGAAGCCTTGTTTTGTTTTCCACATGAAAATATAAAAGAATACAGCTGCCAGCAGAGCGATCAGCGTACCCCAGTGTACGCGGGCGTTACCCATCATTTCGGACAACCAGCCAATCGCAATCGATGCGGACGGCTCAATATTTACCGATTGAGTCGTACCATCTTGCAGAGCAAACGTATTGATAACTAGATTGGACAGATACAGACCAATCCAGTTGAGCATGATACAGGAAATGACTTCGTTCACGCCACGAGTCGCCTTCAGGAAACCCGCCAGCGCTGCCCACAGACCGCCAAATACTGCACCAGCGATAATCGCCAGCGGAGCATGGATAAAGGCAGGCAGACCGTGTACATGGATACCTACGATAGAAGCTGCGGTCATCCCGATCAGAAACTGACCTTCACCACCGATATTGAACAGACCTGTACGAGCAGCAAAGGCAAATGCCAGACCCGTCATGATCAGTGGGGTCATCTCACGAATCGCCTCACCAAAGTCATACGAATCGCCGTATACGCGTTCTAGCAACGCACTATACGCGTCAATCGGATTGTAGCCACCGATCAGCATAACCAGTGCACCGAGCACCAGACCCATAATGATCGCCACGAATGGCAGGGTAAAGGAATCCCGAGTAAAGAATTTTAAAATATTATTCATGGACTGCACCTCTCTTTACGGTGCTTCCCGCCATCATTAAGCCCAATTCCTGATCATTGGTTTGTTCCGGCAGCACTTCACCTACAATTTGACCTTCATAAATAACAGCAATCCGGTCGGAAACGTTCAAAATTTCATCTAGCTCAAACGAAATGAGCAATACTGCTTTTCCTTGGTCACGCTGAGCAATCAGCTGCTTTTGGACAAACTCAATCGCACCGACATCCAGACCGCGCGTTGGCTGTGCTGCTACGAGCAGATCAGGGTTTTTATCGATTTCACGTGCGATAATTGCCTTCTGCTGGTTACCACCAGACAGTGAGCGCGCCATCGTATGAATGCTTGGCGTACGCACGTCAAAAGCGTCCACCAGACGCTGTGACTTTTTATCGACTTCATCATATTGCATAAAGCCATTTTTGTTGTATGGCTGTTTGTAATACGTTTCGAGTACCATATTTTCGCTGACTGAGAAGTCCAGCACGAGACCGTGTTTGTGACGGTCTTCTGGAATATGGGCAACGCCCGATTCGGTAATTTTACGCGGCGTCAGATTGGTAATGTCTTTGCCGTGTAACATGATTTTGCCGCCATCCACATGACGAAGACCAGTTAACGCTTCAATCAGCTCACTTTGACCGTTACCATCGACTCCGGCAATGCCGAGAATCTCACCAGCTTTGACATGCAAATTCAGTTCGTTCAATACAGACATGCCATCTTTGTTTTTGGAAACGATATGCTGCATTTCCATAACTACTTCGCCCGGCGTTGCTGGTACTTTGTCGACTTTGAAGCTAACGTTGCGACCGACCATTTTCTCAGCCAGTTCCTGCGGCGATGTTTCGGATTTTTTGACCGTATCAATCACTTTACCGCGACGAATAATCGTTACCGTGTCAGCGATCTGCATAATCTCTTTGAGTTTATGCGTAATCAGAATGATCGACTTACCCTCTTTGATCAGACGCTGCATAATGTCCATCAGTTCAGAAATCTCTTGCGGTGTCAGTACGGCAGTCGGCTCATCAAAGATCAGAATATCAGCGCCACGGTACAGTGTCTTCAGGATCTCGACACGCTGCTGCATCCCGACGGAAATGTCATGGATTTTGGCGTTCGGATCGACGCGTAGACCGTATTGCTCAGATAGCTTGCGGATTTCTTCCGTTGCTTTTTTATAATTGATTCTGGCGCCCTTTTTCGGTTCCGAGCCCAGAATAATATTCTCGGTAACAGTGAATGGCTGTACCAGCTTGAAATGCTGATGGACCATTCCGATGCCCAATTCAATTGCCTTGTTCGGACTATCGATCAGGACAGGCTTGCCATCCACCTCAATACCGCCTTCATCTGGCTGATACAGACCGAATACGATATTCATCAGTGTGGACTTGCCCGCACCATTCTCGCCTAGCAGCGCGTGAATCTCGCCTTTGAACAGTTTGAGACTAATCGAATCGTTGGCAACGATGCCGGGGAAGCGTTTTGTAATTTGTTTCAACTCTACAACAGGGGTTGCTGTATTCATTAAATCACCCTTATAAGCAAATTGATTATCCGTATAGTATGGCTTCACATCTGTATATGTTCGGCTGTTGCTCAGTTAAATCCTGCAACCACTGTCATCATTTCATCCATCCATATCCAATCATATCCATATATGTTGAAAAAACTCTTTTTTATCTATAGACGTAACAACAAGGCTAGTGGTTAACCAGCCTTGTTGTTATATCCATATGTGATGCCAATTCTATTATTGAACGGTATCTGGTACTTTCACTTCGCCGCTGATGATTTTTGCTTTGTACTCATCAACCAGTTTCAGTACGTCAGCAGGAACGTTTTTGCTGGAAGTGTCGGCAACGCCTACGCCGTCATCTTTCAGACCCAGTGTTTCCGTACCGCCTTTGAATGTACCGTCGATTACTTCTTGGGAAACTTTCTCAACCGCAGTATCTACGCGTTTGATCATGGAAGTCAGAGTTACTTTGTCGCCGAATTCCAGCGATTGGTCTTTGTCGACACCGATAACCCATACTTGTTGACCTGCGTTTACACGAGCGCTTGCTTCGTTAAATACGCCAGTACCTGTAGCGCCAGCAGCGTGGAAGATAATGTCTACGCCATCGTTGTACAGTGTAGCTGCTGCAGATTTACCAACGTCTGGTTTGTCAAACGCACCAGCGTAGTTCACTTGCAGAGTTGCGTCAGGATTTACAGCTTGGATACCAGCTTTGAAACCAGCTTCAAAACGCTGGATCAGCGGGCTTTTCTCGCCGCCTACAAAACCGATTTTGTTTGTTTTTGTCATTTTGCCGGCAATTACGCCAACGAGGAAGGAACCTTCATTTTCCGCAAATGTTACGGATTTTACGTTTGGTTGATCTACCACACTGTCGATGATCGCCAGTTTGGAATCAGGGTTTTGCTTAGCAACCGTGTTGATTGCGTCTGCCAGGTTGAAGCCGATACCCCATGTCAGAGCGTAGCCGTCTTTAACAAATTGGTTCAGGTTTGGAATATAATCCTGATCCGATTTACTTTGCAGATATTTTACGCTTGCCTTACCGCCAGTTTGCACTTTTTGCAGTGCTTCCCAAGCAGATTGGTTAAAGGATTTGTCATTCACGCCGCCTACGTCAGTAACCATACCGATTTTTACGTCGCTAGAACCGCCGCTTCCGGATGTTCCGTTGCTTGCATTGTTTGTGGAGTCGCTTTTGTTACCGCATGCTGCCAAGAATACGGACAGTGCCAGTACCATGATCAGCGAAAGTGAATAGACCTTCTTCATGTATCTTTTTCCCCCTTAAAAGTATCAACTATGCGTCTGTCTTCTTTCTGTTAAAACACGAACATTTTACCCTTTTCAGCATAAAAACATTCGTTTTGCGGACAGATTCAATAGTCACTGAACCGATTATACAATCATGTGGTAGGAAAATCTACTATTTTAATAACAAATGGTCAATTAATTTATACCGCACACTAAGAAAGCGCTTTATATTGTTCGATTTTACTAATTTATGTAAGCTTCATGTGAGAAAAACTATTACATCTGCATAACGATTGTGTTTTAACGCGCTAAATCACTATATTGTATGTAAGGTTTGCAGCATTTTCATAAAGAACAAGCAACGTTTGCAACATTGTATTGCACCATCGCTTTGTATTCCTTCCTATTATACAGGTGTCATTCCGAATGATGCTGTGATTGTATGACCTGTATCTATTATCGGCTGTATGCTCTAAATGTTTCAGCGCTCTATTCGCATATCCATCCCCAAAAAAAGAGTCCCTGCATATACAGAGACTCTCTTTGGGACACGTAATGACTTACGCGTTGATTTTTTCTTTTGCTACGGTTGCCAGGGAGTTGAACGCTGTTACATCGTTCACTGCCAGTTCAGCCAGCATTTTACGGTTGATGTTCACGCCAGCCAGTTTCAGACCGTGCATCAGTTTGTTGTAAGACAGACCGTTCAGACGTGCTGCTGCGTTAATACGTACGATCCACAGTCTGCGGAAGTTACGTTTTGTTTGACGACGGTCACGGTATGCGTAGACCAGGGATTTGTTAACCTGTTCTTTTGCAGTTTTGAAAATACGGTGTTTGGAACCGAAGTAACCTTTTGCAAGTTTCAGATATTTCTTATGTTTACGACGTGTGACGAATCCGCCTTTTACTCGTGCCATATTATAAACCCTCCCGGAAAATTAAATTATTTAAGATTAGCCAGACCTTGTTTCAAACGTCTTACGTCACCAGCAGCCATCATTGGGCTAGTACCCAGTACGCGTTTTTGACGTTTGGATTTGTGGGACAGCAGGTGGTTTTTGAACGCTTTATGGCGTTTTACTTTACCTGTTCCTGTAATTTTGAAGCGACCTTTCAAACTGCTATGAGTTTTCATTTTAGGCATTTGAATATCCCCCTTAGTTATTTTTCGGCGCCAAGATCATAATCATGCTGCGGCCTTCCAGTTTCGGTTGGCGCTCAACAGTACAGATATCTGCAACTTCATCTCTTACACGTTCCAAGACTCTTTGACCAATATTTGCATGTGCAATCTCGCGACCGCGGAAGCGGACCGAGCATTTCACCTTGTCGCCATTATTAAGAAATTTCACTACATTACGGAGTTTTGTTTGATAATCATGTTCCTCCGTATTGGCATGGAAGCGAATTTCTTTCAGTTCAACAATCTTCTGATTTTTACGCGCTTCTTTTTCTTTCTTTTGTTGCTCGTAACGGAACTTGCCGTAGTCCATAATCCGGCAGACCGGAGGTTTCGCTTGAGGAGCAACGTTAACCAGATCCAGATTCAGATCGATTGCCATTTGCAACGCTTCGCGAGTTGGCGTGATTCCGATTTGTTCACCGTCAGCACCTACCAGGCGCACTTCTTTGCCCCGGATTTCTTCGTTGATCATATGTTCCTTACTAATAACCTTCCACCTCCACATTATGATAGACAATGCTATTTGGAAAAATAAAAGGGATGCAGGTCTCATCACCTGCATCCCTTGATCAGCAAATTGTTAATGACAGACGCACTGTCATTCAAATAGAGATCAATGAACCAGCCGATGTGAATCGGTCAGGTGAGAAGACAAGCTTCTTCTTATTCATTAGTCGTATCACAAAACACTAGAATAGTATATCATGCGTCAGCAAGCACGTCAACCACTTTGCCTATTTTATTTTGAGTATTATATAGCACACCGACACGATTAATTGCATCGGCTCGGCTGACGCTGTCTAGACTAATTTCACATCAAAAAAGAGGAATGCACCTAGTAACCAGTACATTCCTCTTCATTTCCATTCCGAATATCATATGATGTCTATACTGAGCAATGTCAGATAGGTATCGGTATTACAGCGTGCTTTGTTTGCTGCCGTGTACTTCTTCGATGCGTACAACGCGTGTATGCTCGGTGTGGCTCCATTGTTTGTTGTTCTGTGTGAAGAACGCGTAGAACGTAATTGGCCACCAAGACAGACCGTAGATTGGAAACAGTAGCAGGTACATGTACACTTTCCACGATTTGACCTTTTCTAGCATCATCGCCAGAATGAAGGTCACTACGTTAGCACCAATCGCTACGTAAGCTACCCACAGCGGCAGATAGTTGTAGATTGAAGCGACGTGTGGTCCACCCAGAATCGCTGTATCGATCCAGACCGCAGCGGTCATCAGGAACGTGATCAGTACCACGTACACGTTCACGCTATACAGCGCAAGGTCAAACTTGATGATGTTCATTTCTTTCATACTTTTCCACAGCAGTGGGAAGAAATAACGACGTGCTACAGTAAAGTGACCTTGCATCCAGCGCAGACGTTGACGGGAAGACGCTTTGAATGTCAGTGGCTTCTCATCAAATACTTTGGCATCATAGCTGAATTTTGGATAAATGCCTTTTTCGGCACAACGCATGGTAAACTCAAGGTCTTCTACGAGGCTTGTTGCGCCCCAGCCGATTTCTTTCAGCAGTTCATTTTCAAAACACATTCCTGTACCACCAAGGAAGTTGGCCATGTTCAGGTTGTGACGGGACAGCTGCCACAGACGGTTGATGTACCAGTACGATACACCGTAAGCGGCTGTAATCCAAGAATCTTCTGGGTTCTTTGTATCGATATAACCTTGAATTACACGTGCGCCTTCGCACATGTCATTGTTCATTTCAGTCAGGAAGTTTGGTGCAGCCAGGTTGTCGGCATCAAACATAACGATACCGTCATATTGACGCTCCATGCTCCACAGTTCGCGCAGCATCCACTCGATTGCATAGCCTTTACCACGCTGCGTTGGGTTCGTACGCACGCATGCGTTCATACCGTGACTACGCACGATGTCAGCTGTGCTATCCGTACAGTTATCACAGATAACGAATACGTCGTACAATTCTTTCGGATAATCCATCTGCTTCAGGTTTTCCATTAACGCGCCAATAACCTGTTCCTCGTTATGCGCTGCTACCAGAATAGCGAATGATTTTTGCGGTGCGTGTTCTGGTCTCTTTTTCCGTTTCAAAATACCGAATAGCGAGAACCCGAACTGATAGACTGCAATAAATGCCAGTACGATTTGCAGTACTATAAAGATTGTGTCCATGATATTACCCATCACAATATGTGACCCCCTTCATTGGTAGAACCCATTAAAGCCTAAAACCTGTCTGTTGACGTTTCATCCATGTTCAGCTGGTATACTGCATTCTTCATGCAGTACCATGTTTGTTTTCAAATGGTTGATTTTTAAATTGAGATGTACATTTTTGTTTGTTGTATACTCTGCCTTTTACATCCTGTTCCATTATGACTGAAGTATTCTGTATTCCGCAAATATTGTGCGTATTTAACATCCTTCCGATGCGGACATTAAGATTTTGCACACTTTTTGCTTTTTTGTCAAAGCGACATTTTCCACTAATTCGCGAAATTCTCTGTAATATATACGTAATATATTACAGGAATGTTGCAGAATAACAATAAAAATCGTTTTAGCTTCGATTTACGTCGTTTTGCTCGCTTTCTAAATCTTTAGTCGCATTTTTACATATAAAAAATGTGATTTATACTACGCTTCAGTCGATTCTGGTCACAGCACAGGATGCTTGTGTCCGTTCATTGTTTGGTCTGCCAATCTATAAACGCATTATTTTCGCTTGAATCAGTCACTTTCGTGAACATAAAATCCTTCCTTCTCACTTGTTGCAACATGTCTTGCTCACACGTCGTTCATGATAGTGAGCAGGTTGATGAATGAGTTGCAGGTTGAACGGGTAAGTTTAAACAAAGGATGTCATCGGTTACGTCTGTATGACGATCTTATGTAGATCAAGGATAAAAGAACGATGGATTGACAATTTAACCGAATGTTAACGTTATAATGCTTGAAATGGTTAAAGAATAAAAATATGATTAATTTAAGCCCAAAAACGGCAATCTATACGGGGGTCTCTCATGCGTCAGTTTCTAATCCGCTTACAAGCTGTGGAGCAGTATATTTTCAGATTCTTTAATACTCGACTCCATAACCAATTTTTAAACCTGTTTTTTTACTACTTAACGAATCTGGGCGGAGCTACGTTTACGATCATTGCGACGCTGGCAATCTGGCTGCTCGCTCCGCAACCGTGGAGTCTTGCCGGTTTACAAGCAGCTATCGCACTGGCAGTCAGCCATATACCGGTTGCCATTGCCAAAAAGCTGTATCCGCGTATCCGTCCGTATTTGGCGATACCGGAAACGATCACCTTCCGCAATCCATTGACGGACCATTCTTTCCCATCGGGGCATACGACAGCAATCTTCTCGGTTACTGTTCCATTTATGCTAACTGATATAACGACGATGGCATGGTTACTACCCATCGCTCTGCTGGTTGGTATTTCCAGAATGTATCTTGGACTGCATTATCCATCGGATGTGCTGGTCGGTGCATTGATCGGCTCGGGCGTAGCCTTCGGTACAGTTGCATTATGGCCGTAAAGGGGTTATTGTAACATTACAGTAATAATGTTACAGGTATATTACAGAATGGACATCAAGGACATCTACACATCATGGCACAAATCTATGTAGAGAATACCTTGCAGAAAAGGTGAAATGAACGTGACAAAATACAGAGTGCTGCTTCTGTCGGAAGGTTTTGGTTCAGGTCATACACAGGCTGCCTACGCATTATCAAGCAGCTTACGTAAAATCTCGCCTAATATCCAGACCCGGGTGCTTGAGCTTGGCAGTTTCCTCAATCCCAAAGTAGCGCCACTCATTATCACCGCCTACAAAAAAACAATTGTCTCTCAGCCAAAGCTGATACGGATGATGTACAAAACCCAGTACAAGCGCTCGATCAATCGACTGGCGACACTGGCGCTTCACCGTATCTTTTATACCCATACACAAAATGTGATTCGTCAGCTGCGTCCAGACGTGGTTGTCTGCACCCATCCGATTCCTGGCGCGGTGATCGCCCGACTGAAACGGTTGGGTCTGGATGTACCGCTCTGTATGGTCATTACTGACTACGATGCGCACGGTACATGGGTCAATCCCGAAGTGGATCGTTATCTCGTATCTACGGAAGGCGTACGATCTAAGCTGCAAATGCGCGGCATTCCAAGTTCACGAATTAAAGTAACTGGTATTCCGGTGCATCCGAACTTCTGGGAACACCCGAGTAAAGCGGAAATCCGCTGCCGCTTCGGCTTAAAGAATATGCCGACGGTCATGGTAATGGGCGGTGGCTGGGGAATGAGTGATAGTGTAGTCAGTACCTATCTGGCGCGCTTTGCTGACCATGCACAGCTTATCTTCTGCTTTGGTAGCAATACCAAAGCTTATGAACGCGCTGCACAGGACAGGCGATTCCACCACGACAATATTCATTTGATCCAGTATACGAAAGAAATTGATAAATTAATGGAAGTGTCCGATCTGCTAGTAACAAAGCCGGGTGGCATGACCTGTACGGAAGGGCTCGCTAAGGCGATCCCGATGCTCTTTTACAACCCGCTTCCTGGGCAGGAGGAGCAAAATTCACAGTACTTTACAGAACAAGGCTGGGGCGAACCGATTACATCGCTTGATGTGGTTGCCCAGTGGATGGATCTACTGATTCACGACTACGAAGCTATTGTTACGCAGCGTCAGCTCAAGCTGGAACAGATTGATCGTTACAATCCAACCGAATGTGCACGCAGTATTATGGATATGGCTGAACAAAGTAAGGTCTTAACCTGATGAGGGTTAAGACCTTTTTTGTGTGTCAGTATTTATTTGGTGTGTACAGGTTTGCTTTTGTCTGCGGCTGCCAATATTACTCGTACAGCAAACAAAATAACGTCGGTTTTAATACTGATCCAGACGCGTTTTGTTATATTCCGCCAGCGCCTGCTCACCAATGATCACTTCGCAGCGATGAATGCGCATGCCTTTGCCCATGAACTTAGCTTCATATTCGGTCATTACATGCTCTTCGTTAATGCCGTCACGGTGCAGATTGAGACTGAGATTCGTCATTTGCAGACCGTAATCAGCGAACGAGTTGAGCGAGAATTCAAACAATGTTTCCGAATCGGTTTTGAAATGGATCTGACCTTGCGCGTTTAGCAAACGGCAATATTTCTCCAAAAAGCGCGGATGCGTCAAACGACGGCGACCATGCTTCTTCTTCGGCCATGGATCGCTGAAATTGAGATAGACGCGCTCAATCTCGCCCGGCTCGAAAATATCTTCAATATTCTCGATATTCGCCAGTGCCAGTTGAATGCTAGTCGGATTACCTAGCTCCGCCTCATTCCAAGCAATACGAGTTTTCTCCGCTGCACGGCGTACCAATTCATCATACATGTCAAATCCGATATAGTTAACCTCACGGTTGCGTACACTCATCTGGCTGATAAAACGTCCCTTGCCCATGCCAAATTCCACATGAATCGGGTAATCATTGTTAAAACGCTCACGCCATTTGCCTTTGAATTCCTCAGGATTGAGCACGACCAGATCTTGCTGTTGCTCCAAATCCTCGCGAATTCCTTTTCTGCCTCTTAAACGCATCTTGTTCCTCCGATTTTCAATAAAGTTCGCACGTTAATTCCGCTTGATAGGTTGTACGGAATTATTTTGACGAAGAAATGCGTAATTGTAAAGCCTAAAAAGGAAAAAAGGACATTCTGCATCATCAAAAATGATACAAAACATCCTTTTCTCTATATTTGGAATTGGGGTCCAACAAATTTTAAGCATTCATAGTCTACCATTTTTGCGCATAAAAGCAAATCATTCAGCAAAGACTATAAACGGCGACTGATCAAAAAAGCCAGCAACATTATATTACCCTTTATTGTAAAGATTGAATCGCTGTGCTGGAATTCATTTTCATGCGGTAATGATTTTGCTACAATTTAGAATAACGAATGCCGAGCGGAACGATAATGATTAGTCCCTATCCTTTCCCTCTTCGGTAACAAAAAAGGAGTCCCTGCATGGAAAGCATACAAACAATTCAACCTCCTCCAGCTTGGGGAGACAAACGATTTCATACATGGAATACAGAAATGCGTGAGCAATTCGGTACTAAGGTATTCAAGGTGATGCTGGATGCTGGCTTTACCTGTCCCAATCGGGATGGCAGCATCGCAACCGGTGGCTGTACATTTTGCAGTGCACGCGGATCAGGCGATTTTGCTGGGCGGCGGCGCGATGATCTGGTAACTCAATTTGACACGATCCGCGACAGACAGCATCAGAAATGGCCCGATGCGAAGTATATCGGTTATTTTCAAGCGTATACGAATACGTATGCACCGGTTGAGGAATTGCGCGAATATTATGAAGTGATTTTGCAGCAGCCCGGCGTCGTGGGGCTGTCGATTGCTACGCGTCCCGATTGTCTGCCAGACGATGTGGTGGATTATCTCGCAGAGCTGAACGAGCGGACGTATCTGTGGGTGGAAATGGGTCTACAAAGTATCCATGAATCAACGTCTGTGCTGATCAATCGGGCGCATGATACCGCCTGCTATGAGGAAGCAGTGCAAAAGCTGCGTGCGCGCGGTATTCGGGTATGTACGCATATCATTTACGGATTGCCACAGGAAAGTCACGAGATGATGCTAGATACCGGACGTGCAGTGGCACAGATGGATGTACAGGGGATCAAAATCCACCTGCTGCATCTAATGCGCAAAACGCCGATGGTGAAGCAATATGAAGCTGGGCTGCTTCGCTTTTTGGAGCAGGATGAATATATCAAGCTAATTGTGGATACGCTGGAATTTTTACCATCCGATATGATTGTCCATCGGCTGACTGGCGATGCACCGCGCGATCTATTGATCGGTCCACTATGGAGTATGAAAAAATGGGAAGTCTTAAACGGGATTGATGCCGAGTTGAAGCGTCGCGATACGTGGCAGGGTAAATATTGGAGGGCAACCTAGATGGGATTCATGTCGGTATTGAGCTTTGCACATAAGCTGATTATGGAGCGTGTGGAACATGTATCTGGCGCTGTAGTGGTCGACGCTACCGCCGGAACAGGCGCGGATACGCTGATGCTGGCGCGTGCGGTTGGTGTTAAGGGCAAAGTGTTCAGCTTTGATATTCAGCAGGAAGCACTGGATAGCACGGCAGAACGCTTACGTAAGCAAAATGATGAAGCTTTGGCACAGGTTATTCCCGTGCTGTCCAGTCATGATCTAATGAAGCAGCATATTCCGCAGGAGCTGCACGGCAAGCTGCGGACGGTCATGTTCAATCTGGGCTATTTGCCAACCGGGGATCATTCGATTATTACGCAACCGTCCTCTACTCTGCCTGCACTGGATGTCTCGCTGGCTCTACTAGCTCCGCGTGGCATTTTGACGATTATGCTGTATCCGGGTCATGAGGGCGGTGCTGCTGAAGCAGAAGCGGTGCAGCAATGGGCATCCTCCCTGCCAGTTTCGCAGGCGCAATGTATCGTGTATCGTCAGCTACAGCGACAGGATGCACCGTATCTGATCGCGGTGGAAAAGAAGGCGACGTCATGATGATCTACTATCTCTCTTATAGTAGGATCGATGCTTATTGAATCCACTGTATTATAGTGTAACAGCGCTGTTGCATTCGCTCCTTATCAAGGTTGTACTTTTCCTTCAATTCTCATTCCTATTTTGTCAGATCAAAACCCGGGGTATTAAGTTGGCAATAGTCCGGCATTTCAAACCATACAAAAAAGAGCGGAGCAAAATCACTCTCGCCTTTAACAGCTGCGTCCCAAAATTGCTTAAACTCTTCCATCCCATTTGCCGTAGATTCAATAATCCCGATACTGCCCGGATTTTTAGATAAAGCAGCCAAAAATGACAGCAGATGCCGCTTCTTTTTCTTGGCTGGCCAGAATGCCACTTCTGATGCATGAAGATAATTCGGAGTCGCCGGGCTGTAGATCAATGCGAGGGTTATATGCAGCTGCGTTAATTTGATCTATTGAGAATGTGATAATTTCCATTTCATATATCCTCTTTCAGCAGTTGATTGAATTGTGTTAGTTTCGATTTTTCGAGCAAATAAAAACGCCTCTCATATGTGAGAAGCGTTTTAAAGCTTGAATATTTATTTACTTACTATATTTTGCTCATTGTCAAAGTTACTATAGTTGTAAGAGTTGTAATTAAAGTCTGTGCTGCAGCAACCCCTTCACCTAAGGCTGTTATTTTTGTTAAACATTTAGTCATTGCTGTGTTTATTTCTGGTTCAGATTTTAATGACGCTATTGCTAGAATTTCAAAAACCAGCTGCTGTATCTCAAATAATTTTTCATTGTTTTCTTGAAATAAGATTACAATACCAGCAAGTAAATCAGTATTAGTTTCTATAGCTTTTAAAGCTCTTAACGATTCTTCACGATAAAATCGTTCTTCTACTTTATCTTGAGCCAACTTTGCAGTAATCTCCTGTGTTTTCGCTGTTAGATCATAAGATGGTTGAGTGAAATTTGGTATTTTAATATCACTTAAATTAATCTTCATTGCTTCAATGCTTTTTTTAAGGTCATCATTATTCAAACCTACTACCTCCTCAGCAGTTAAATTCTATAAGTACACTTTAAATCATGTATTTTCCCACTCTTTCTTCATACGTTCCCTCGCTAAATTTAGTTCATTTAATTTTTTTTATTTATCTTGAATTTTTTTTCGGAAGTATTTGTAATATATAAAGATTTTAAATTATCAAGAACCGGATTATTACATGCTGTCCATCAAATTTCACTACTTTACCTGCTACGGCTTCGGTGGCTTTGTTCTCATCGCCATGAACATGAAGTACACGACCTGCACCTAGGAATGCAAATCCACCATTAATTACTGCTCTTGCTTCTGTTGCCATTAATTCAATACCTCCCAATTTATGATAGTTGGAAAACCAGATTGTCGTTTCACCGCAATAGAAAAAGGCCAGCATTAGATGCTGACCTGGGTGCTGAGGTATTTATACCTCATCGGTGTTCCTATTCGATTTTCCATGATACAAATTCACCATGTTAAAAGTCTAATAAAATACCATAAAGCGATCATTTTCTGATCAAAAAACGTTCATGTTTTTCTGCGAACTGTACTGAGGAATTTTTGCCTCTGTATAAGGAATTTCAAAACTCCATTTGAGAATAAAAAGGGTAAGCTAACTACTCTACTATAATTGATCAGTCCATCCTTTAAGCTTGTCTGACCAGTGACCAAGAATTGTGTTATCTCAGGTGTTAATAAACTCTTTATATCTCCTATGCTCCATAAATAAAACCATGATGCTCCTACAAAAATAACTGCAACTGTACTATTAAACTCGACAGCTATAGGAAGATCTATTTCAAAATTATTTCTATTACGTTTCATGTAATAAAAGTAAAGAGCAATCGATACAATTGTAGGAAAAAACAAAACACTACCAAACAGCATATAATTAGCAATCACAGGATGACTTGGAATAACGTACTCATAAAACTTTGCAATTAATACCATGAAAACAAATGTCAAAGCTATAGGTTGAATAAACAATACAAATATAAGTCTTTTATAGCCCTTCTTATAAAACATTGCATACAAAATAGCTAAGGCTATTATTATATTGATTGTAAAATTGGTTAAAGACATATTAAATTTAAATACTAACAAGAATATATCTGCTATGATGCCAATTATCGTTCCTATCAAAACAATTAGTGGAATATTTCTAAATCTTCTAGCCTCAAGAGTTTTTAGTATAAATAAATCAATATTAACAAAAAAATAATACACTTTATCAATTTTATATAAACAATCCAGCATTAGTTTTAGTAATTTGAGTTCTGTTTCAGAGCTTTCCTGCATTTTCTCATTCCAATTATCAGTTATTTTTTTAAGTGTCCTTAAGAAATATTGGTATAACTTGATCTTCAAAAAGGTAAGTTTATGTATAACTAGTAAAACAAATATCACTGCTGAAGTTATCATATATTCTATCTCCTTTCATCAAAATACAGTTAAATATAATAATAAAAGACCAGTTCTCACTGGTCTCATGATACCACATTATGCTGTTTCTCTGACTCACTCCATATCAACAATCGTAACCGAGTTGCCAGAATAAAAATTGCTTCCTTCTTGATCCGCCGGAACGTACTATCTGACAGTCCCATCTCGCCGCAACTGATGTAATCGAATTCCCCTTCATCGTCCAAGTAGCTACGATGAATAATCTCTCTCTGTTTGCTATTCAGTCGGCTCATGGCTTCCATCAATTCTTCATCCTGCCGTTGCAGCTTAGCTTCCATATCCACGTTCCAAATTGCAATGCGTTCAGTTTGTTTATTGATTTTATTGGTCGATCCATGCTCCCTCGGACTGTATCCTTGCGTAATATTTGATTCACGCCGCACGAATCCGATCTGCCGGTAAAGCCGGACCTCTTCAATATATTCTGCTACTGCTTGGCGAGTAGCACCTTCATCCGGTGCCAGCGCACATTTGTACAATATTTTTACGCCTTTTTCCTATCTTACGATCCCCTCACCCATGTTATAATGTCTGGTGAGGTTGTTTTCTGAATTGATCCCGCGGACCCAGTCAAGGATTGCGGGGTTTACATTTTGAAACCCAACAAAAAACTATCCGTAAATAACATACAATAAATTTTGTGGAGGTTATTTATGAGTGATACAGTTCGGGACTTACATCAACGCAGACAAGAACTTTTATTTTTTTTATTTAAAAAACTATCATTTTCAAAAGTGATTTCGAATAAGACTAGTAATACATTTTTTATTCTAGCTATAGCATTTATGGGGTTAGCTTATGGTTCAATGATATTCAATGTTTCTCATGATAGTTCAACTAATCCTTATGCTTGGATTTTTCTTACCTCTTTAATTATTTCATTGCTCTTTTTTTCACTACAATCACTTACAATTCGTAATAATATTAGAAAAAAGTTTAATCGAAATGACATCGTTTTTGATTGGACAAGTAATTACTCTAGTTTTATTCATATTCATAGAGCAGATAAATTAAAAAACTTTTTACCTTATTTTAAAATCGATAGTTTCAATATTGATGAAGAGATATTGTATTATGATTCTCTTCATCAAAGTGTCATACATAAGGTATGGCGTAATATTGGTATTATGGTGGTTGTTACATTACCATTATGGAGCGAACTTATTGGTAAAGTGATTGATTTAGATTCGACCATACTTCTTTTACTAGGCATTTCCGCAGTAGCAATATCAACGATAGCAATGCTAGTGACCTACCTCATAGATAATATATTTTTAGCAAAAGTGGTCAAATACAAAAAAATCGCTGCTATCTTGAGAGACATTAAGCAAGTTCTATAACCATTCCTGAAGGATTACATATAATACATGTAGTCTTTTTTATTTCTTTTTTGGCTTGAAAGTCGGCACGATCGGATTCTTGCGATTACGAGGGATGACCGCAACTTCCTCTTTACTGATATATGAAGTGATTACTAGACCGTTTGCAGGCTTCTCGTTAATAATCCGGTTTGGTACAGTGTATAATTCTCACCAACGTTATTTATTCCTTTTAGCCCTTTATTGGCTAGAGTAAATCCTTTCTGAAGTCCACAATCCACTTCTTGAACCAAGCCATATTTATGAACCATACTTATTCCTCCAACATTTCCGGAATAATAATCTCCACATTCGTTCGATCATCAGCCAGTTTACACGCTTCAAGTACTAGAGTAGCATCGGCAATAACCCGAGAAACAATACCTCTTACGTCTTTAGAACGGCTATCGTATATTGCAGTAATGGAGTAATAGATAACCATCTGCAATCGTATCTGATTGCTCCGAAACATTGGTTGTTGTGTACAGCTGCTTTTGCGCTTTAAAACGTGTTACTGCTATAATCGAGATGCTGCTGCGTATGCAGACAGCATCTTTTTGCTATCCAATCTATTATCCATCAGCATGACTTAGATTCTTCATGCTGTGAATCCATTGTAGAAAAGGGAGTGCATAAACCGATGGCAGTACGCAAAATTGAGCATGTGGGCATTATGGTATCCTCTATTGAGCAGTCGATTGCTTTTTATGAGCAGGTAATCGGTCTTCAGCATCTGGAAACAAACGGACATATCAATGAACAGATTCAGTTGGCGTTTCTCGCGTTTCCGGGTCATACCGATACTGAGCTGGAGTTGATTCAGGGCTATGCGGACAAACTGCCTGCCGAAGGTCAAGTGCATCATGTCGCTTTTACAGTAGACGATGTGGAAGCGGAATTTACACGCATCCAAGGCTTGCAGGTGCAGGAGCTGGATACTGAAATCACAACCTTGCCGAATGGCAGCCGCTATTTCTTTTTCAGCGGACCGGATGGCGAGCGTCTGGAATTTTTCCAGTCGGCACGTTAAGATGAGGAAAGGCATTTGCCGCATTTGCCACAGATACAGGCTGTCCGCAAGGAACAGTTATACATAGTGCGGCTATTATCCAAGTGGAGGAGAGATATTATGACGAAGCCATACCCGCTACAATTTCAACCGGAATTCAAGGAACGTGTCTGGGGTGGACGCGCACTAGAGCAATTTGGCTGGAACATCCCCGAAGGTGCGATTGGTGAGGGCTGGATGATCGCCGATCATCCGAACGGCACCACGTCTGTGATCGGCGGAGAGCTGGACGGCTGGGGCTTGGATCAATTGCGCGAGAAGCTGGGACGCGATTGGTTTGGCAGCAAAGGCGTATCCGAGACCAATGGACGCTTCCCGCTGCTGATCAAGCTGCTGGATTGCAATGACGATCTGTCTGTACAAGTGCATCCAACCGACGATTACGAAGGTCTGCCGCAAGGCGAACTGGGCAAAACAGAAATGTGGTACGTGCTGGATGCCAAGCCAGATGCCAAAATCATCTACGGTCTCAAAGAAGGCGTGACGCGTGAATCACTGGCGGCTTCGATTGCCGAAAACCGCATTACCGACGATCTGCAAGAAGTACCGGTGCAGGCTGGCGATACGTTCTACATTCCAGCGGGTACGGTGCATGCGCTGTGTGCAGGTGTGCTAGTCGCGGAGATTCAGCAAAACTCCGATACCACCTACCGACTGTACGATTACGATCGTCCTGGTCTGGATGGCAAGCCACGTGAGCTGCATATCGAGGATTCCTTAAATGTCATCGCCTATGAAGGCGCTGGTGCAACGACGATGAAAACCGACGGTCTCGCAGCAGGCGAGTGGCTGACGCTGGCAACCTCTCCTTATTTTATCGTGGAAAAAGGAGTCGTTGGCGGCGAATGGGGACTCTCGACCACACCGGAAAGCTTTACGATTCTAGTAATCGCTGACGGCGAAGGCACACTGTCATGGGATGGCGGTACAACAGAGCTGCAAGGCGGTCAATGCTTCCTGCTGCCTGCCAATCTGGGCGAGTATACGCTAGATGGCGAGTTCACCGTAATCCGTTCTTATTTGCCATAGGATGACGGTAACGGGGATTTCTGTCTGTGGATGCTAAGCGCTGAAATAGCTTATTGCTAATACCGCAGGCGAGCGAATAACGGTTCTGATGCGCATGATCCATTACGAATAGAAGTAAAAGCAGCAATTCAGCTGCATCACAAAAAGCCTGCCTCGAAATGTAATACTTACGAGGCAGGCTTTTGTGCGTAGCGCTATACGCTATACGCTATACGCTATACGCTATACGCTATACGCTATACGCTATACGCTATACGCTATACGCTATACGCTATACGCTATACGCTATACGCTATACGCTATACGCTATACGCTATACGCTATACGCTTCAATTGTGCGGATTCGTTTTTCGGGTGTCTACATCAAGCTGCTCATATAATACCGCAGTTGCTGTCTCCACCAATACCAATCATGATCCACATCGTGTCCCCAGAATTCTACGCGTGCGGGAATCTGCTTTTGCTCCAATATGTGCTGCATTCTTCCCGTCTCATAACGCATCTCATCTTCCCACGCACCCTGTCCGCAGCACAGAATAATGCGGCTGCTGCGATACTGATTCAACAGATGCTCCTCATGCAAGCCGGGCAAGTAATCCAGCGGCGAATTATAATATGCCGCCCCAAGACGATGATCGCCGAAGAAATGCTGCACCGAATACACGCCGCTGAATGCCAGCAAGGTATCAAAAAAATGCGGATGGCGGAAAAAGAAATTGCCGCTATAATACGCTCCCATGGAGCAGCCGCTAATTAGAATCTTTTGCTCATGCCCGTGATTGTTATGCTGACTTTCCCACAGAATATGCGGAATGAGTTCATGAACAATATATGCATTGTATTGCTCATGCCGATTCATCCGGTCCTCCACATTCCAATGCGACGAAAAGAATGTCTCCTCATCAATGCTGTCACATGCCCATACCTGCAATTTGCCCGCATCAATCCAAGGCGCCAATTCATCGATCATGCCAGAATCTTCATACTGGTAAAAGCGTCCAAGCGATGTTGGAAACACGAGCATAGGCTTCCCTCGGTCGCCATACACTTTGTATTCCATGTCGCGGCCAAGCGCCGAGCTGTATTCTTTTCGGTATTGTACAGTTACCATATCCACGCCTTCCGCCCTTCTGCTGCTCGGTTAAAGGGCTAATGCCCTGTGTATTTATACAAATGCTGCACATGCCCTTTGATTCAACATGCAGCAGCAAAATAAGATCATTAGCGATGCTCTGCCTGAATATAATCAGCAATCTCACGTACGCGTTCCAGCGAATCTGCACGGAATTGATATGCGCGATTACCGCTCGCACGGCTGAAAATCTCTTCAATCTCATCATAGCGCACAAGCGCATCGCCCAGCTCCCACACGATATCATCATGCGAATGCATGTAATGCTTCCAGTCCTTGCGGCTGGCATACCCTGTATAATAATGTCCCTGCGGCGGCTCACCATCGCCACCGTGGACGACCATTTGTGCCCAACGTGAGTAAATGTCCACATCATACGAATAATTGATCGCATCCGTCATCCATGCACCCGGTGGACGCATATTCACTTCTAGCGCAATCAGCCGTCCATCCTTGTTGGATTTGAACAGCTCAATATGGAAAAATCGCTCTTTAATGTCAAACGCCTGCAAAATACTGCGCCCTGCTGCTTCCACTTCTGGGTCGACCGTTTTCAAACAGAAATAGCGCAGATGATTGTCATCGCTAACGACCTTCATAATACTCTGTTCAAAGCGATGACTTGCCTGAAACCGTACGATACCGTCGCGGTCGATCAAGCCGTCATAGGTGAGAATAATGCCATCCACAAATTCTTCCATAATAAATTCAATATTGTCTGGAGAGGTATGGAAAAAGTAATCCAGCTCGTCTTGGTCACTAAGCTTGTAGGTCATGCTCGCTCCTGAACCAAGATCCGGCTTCACAACGACAGGAAATCCATTTTGTTCAATAAATGCCGCCGCACTGTCACGGTCGGGATTTTTGAGGAAGCGTACGGTATCTACGCCGCTTTTCTGGAAAAAGTCCTTCATTTTTGATTTCTGTTTAAGGTTATCGACAAAGTCGGCTTTTGTGCCGTCGATATTGAAGTCGGTACGCATCTGCGCATCGCTTTCGAGCCAGTATTCGTTCATGGATTCAAAGCGGTTGATTTTGCCGTATTTATGTGTGAAAAATCCAACTGCTCGCAGGACATCGTCCTGATTTTCCATACTGTCGATCCGGTAGTATTCCGTCAATGCTTCCTGCAATCGTGGATGCAGACTTTCATACGAAGCGTCGCCAATGCCAAGCACTGTCGCGCCTTCCTGATGCAGCCGAATGGCAAATTCACTGCTGCTGCCGGGAAAATGTGGAGAGAAAAATACAAAATTCATGACCAGACCGCCTCCATCACAAGATTATACCTAATTTAGCAGTCTGTGGATTGTTCGTCAATTTGAATTCTTTTATATCGTATCTTATTACCATTCATGCTATATTTTTATGGTAAACTGGACAAAAGAAATACGAATAAAGGAGGAGTCTATCATGGCGGTAGGTATACGAAAAAGACCTATATTACAAGGCAAAGATGCTGAACGTTTCCTTGAACGCTCCCAAAAAAATGAAGAATTCATGCGCCAACATGCCGCAAAAAAAGCAAAGGAGTATCATGAAAAACTCGCTAACCCTAAGCAGTGATGCCAGAGATTTGATATACAAAACGATATCCATAGACGATTTGCCTGACATCAAAGCATTTACATGTGGCAACTCATCTATGGATTATTTTTTAATTCAAGAGTCATACCCTTCCCATATTGAAAGGGAATCCAGTACAACACTCATTTACTCGCAAAACAAGTTGATCGGTTATTATACGTTGCGCCACACTGCACTTTCCTCTTTGTTGCCAACGCTTACTCCAGATAAGGATATACAGATTCTAGATATTGCAAGATTAGCGATTGCCCAGCCGTTTCAGGGTAAAGGATATGGTACAGAAATAATGAATACGATTTTACATATGGCTGTACAATTTAATGAGCGATATATCGTTCTAGATGCAATCAAGGATGTTGCGCAATGGTACAAAGACCACTTCCGCTTTGAGCATGTGTTTGATCAGGATTTGATCGATGATACGCCGGTTATTACACTACTACTAGATTTATACGATAAAGAGTTGGTAGAGCAATATTATGATGAATAAATCTTATCTTTATTTTTAGCGAAAGGAAGGACAATCATGCAGGAACGGACATTTCGGATGATCGATCCGCAGGGGATTGCGGTGCATGTGTATGAATGGCTGCCGGAAGGCTGGAGCGAGGGGCAGTCGCTGAATGGGGTTGTACAGCTATCGCACGGCATGTCGGAGACAGCGCGGCGGTATGTACGACTGGCGGAGGCGCTGACGGCGCGTGGGTTTGCGGTATATGCAAATGATCATCGTGGGCATGGGCTAACTGCGGCTTCATTGGAGGAACTAGGAGACCCGGGCGAGGACGGCTTTTATTGGATGGCGCAAAATATAAACCAGCTTTCACAGCAGATTACGCAGCAGCATGCAGGCGTGCCTTTATTTTTATTTGGTCACAGTATGGGATCGTTTGTTGTACAAAAGTTAATGTACGAGCATCCGCAGCTATACAGTGGATTCTTGCTATCTGGCTCCAACGGTCCGCGCGGATTGTTGTCTGCTGGAATGCGCATCGCTGCGTTAGAGCAGCGTTGGAAGGGTCCACTCCATCGTAGTATGCTACTGCATGCTCTGGTGTTTGGTCCATACAATCGCGGTCTGCCTAAGCCGAGAGTTACGCGATTCGATTGGCTGTCCCGTGATCCAGATGAGGTATCGCTGTATGTCAATGACCCGTATTGTGCGAAGCCGGTGAGTGTGCGCTTTTATGTGCATTTCTTTGATCTGCTGATGGAGATTCATCGACCGGAGTGCATGAACTGCATTCCGCGGGAGAAACCGGTGTACATTTTTAGCGGAGATCGTGATCCGGTCGGCATTTATGGTAAAGGAGTGCGCAAGCTATATGAGTATTACCGCCGCCTGAAGCTGAACGATGTGGAGCTGAAGCTGTACCCGGGTGGACGACACGAGACGCTTAACGATATTAACCGGGATGAAGTGACTGCCGACCTGATCCACTGGTTGGAGCGTCATACGCCCGCCGTATCTTTTCAGGAAGCTAAATAAACGAAAACAAGCAAAAAGGTGCCAGTCTATAACATGACTGGCACCTCTTTGCTGTTTGCTATTTTATATTCATATTTCATATTATCGTTGATCTTCACACTAGATTAGGAAACCTTCAAGCTTTACAAACTACGCGAGGTACGCAGTAGATTCAACCCAAGCACAACGAAGATGCTGCCGGTAATCTTGTTCATATATCGTGATACTCTACTGGATTGCAGACGACCTGCCATTTTACTCGAAAAGAATACAAGCAGCAGACACCAGCTTAATCCGGTGGTACTGAATGTCAGTCCCAGCAGCAGAAACGGCAATGGTCCCATACTCTGACTCGTATCAACGAATTGCGGAATAAATGCCAGATAAAACAGAGCGACCTTCGGATTCAACACATTGGTCAGCATCCCTTGAAAAAACACATTGCGCATGGGCAAACGCGGCGCCTGCTGCATCTTGGCAGCGGCTTGCTGACGGGTCATGATCGAACGAATGCCTAACCAGATCAGATAGGCGGCACCGAGCCATTTAACCAGATTGAATGCGAGCGCCGATTGCATCAGAATCAGCGACAATCCCAAGCCCGCTAGCAGTGTATGAACGAGCGAGCCAGCGATTATGCCGTAAACTGACATGAACCCTGCTTGACGACCCTGAAAGATACTGCGACTCAAAATATAAATTGTATCGCTGCCCGGTGTAATATTCAGCAAAATACTTGATAACACAAATAACCAGAAATGCTCGACTCCCCACATCTGTCCTATCCCTCCCTATTCTAATGACGCTTATATCATTCTCTTCTCTATCATGCACAGAACCGACTGCATCGGTACAGTCGGCTCTGCTGGCTACAATCTATTTATGTGTCGGGTGATTCATCAGGCTCTTGTTTGGGCGCGTTTAGATCAGAAAACAATTCACCATTTTTGCCGAAGTTGTGCTGCGGAAGATCTTCAAAAAAGATAAAGATTTTCTCTTTGTCCAATTCCAATACGTCAGATACCACATCGGACATCTTCTGTACCAGCTCACGCTTCTGCTCGACCGATCTGCCTTCCAATACTTTAATCGTAATAAATGGCATCTGTGCACGTCCTCTCTGCGAATAAACATAAGATTCAATCCTTGACTGCTCCCCGATCCTTCACATCATCGGCAGCCATAGCTCGTCCATCAAATGGATTTTTCGTAACAAAGACTGCTTTCATCATCAACATACTCTCCAAAACGCTCAATAGCAATATATCCATTTCGCTCATAAAAAGCGAGTGCTTCCGGCTGTGCTGCCCCCGTTTCTAAACGAATACTTCCATGCCCCTGCTCTCCTGCATGTTGCTCCAAGGCTGCCAGCAGCTGCCCAGCGATGCCTTTGCGACGATGATTGGATTGCACATAGAAGCGCTTCAGCTCGGTATAATGATCGTCCAACCTACGAATAGCACCGCAACCAACTGGCGCTCCATCTAGATAAGCAATCACGAATGTAACCTGCTCCATATCGGGATGATCCAGATCAAGCCGATGTACCTGCTCCGCCGGATAACGCCCAAATAGATCGTCGTCCAATTCACCGATCAATTGACGCAGATCTGCATCACGACTGGTGACCTGTTGAATGGTAATCATATGTAATTCCTCCCGATTAAACGACTTCGTAATGATGAACGACTGGGAATGGATCGTAGTAGTGATGCAGCAGCTTTTTCCACTCCTGATAAGGCTGCGAGCCACGGAAGCCTTCTGTATGATCTTCCAACGTTTCCCAGCGCACCAGTAAAATGTACTGATGGTCTACTTCCATACAGCGCTGTAATTCGTGGGAGACATAGCCTTTCATACTGGAAATGATCTGTTCTGCTTGTTTGAAGCTTTGTTCAAAGTCATCGCTCTGACCGGGAATGACGTTGAGAATCGCAACTTCGAGTATCATGGATATCCCTCCTTTTTTTCATAAAATCTACTATACCGAAAGATGCAGCGTGCAACCAGTCTTTTCGTTTCATTTGTATGACAGGTTCGGAAATCAACCCTATATTTGTGCAACGACAAAACGCCGACCATCTGCTGAGATACAGAAGGCGGCGTTGATGTTGGCATTACTTATGGTGCATGTTGCTATGAATGGTGATGATCATATCAGTTACGGTTCGCCGCAAGCTTGGATAGCAGGCGCAGAATCTCGATATACATCCAGATAATCGTTACCATTAAGCCAAATGCGCCATACCATTCCATATACTTTGGTCGACCTTCGTTGGCATATTGCTCGATATTGCTAAAGTCAATTAACAGATTCGCCGTCGCTACGATGACAACAAACAAGCTAATACCGATGCCAATCCAACCAGTATCATGAATATACGGTACGCTCATACCGAAAAAGCTGAGTACAAAATCAACCAAATACGTCAATGCAATCGCCAGCGTGCTAATTCCAATCGCTGCCACCAAACCCGGAGTCACACGAATGATACGGGTTGCGTACAGAAACAACGTTACCATTAGCAGACATAGCGTGATCAGAATCGCATTCATTACAATCCCCGGATAAAAGTACTCCATAATTGCCGACAGTGCGCCCAGCATTAAGCCATTCACAATCACATACAGCGGTGCGGTCACCGGCGAGATTTTCGGAAAGAAGATCGTCGGCAAGGCGATCAAGAGTGAACCGATAGAACCTACTTTTAAAAACATCATCACATCTTCACCCTTATTGAATAAGTACCAAGTAAATATGGCAGATGCGACTAATAAAACCGTAAGTACAAGCGCTTTGCCCGCCGCTCCTGCGAGTGTCATCGACTGATCGTAATTCCGATCCGATGGACGATTGAATCCATTTCCGTATAACACTGGATTGCGTAAAGCCATGCTCCTCATCCTTTTCTTTGTGAGATTAATGATTCCTTATTCTATTCTCTTGCTTCAATGGATACCGATTTCTGTTAACTGCCCTGTACCTAACTTCATAAATAACACTTCCAATGCTTCTGATGGAAAAGGATGCTCGTAAATCCATATGCTAATTTGCAATTGGCTGTCTCCAACTGCCTCGATCTCCCATAAAAACCAAGCTCTATGTTCAAGTTCAAACCAGTACAGCCACCCTTCCAATGACCATTCGTCATGTTCGTCTATAGCAGAGGAAAAAGAATCCGTAACATAGGTCGGCAACATAGAAATCCACTCATCTACATTATGCCATTGTGCTTGGCTCGTTTCGTTGATTACCTGCATTATCTGCTTGGCGTTGCTTATAACAGTGTCGGGACATTCATCATGACAATCTGCCAGATAATGAACCATGATTCCTTTGTGCGTTTGAGGCGCAGTAAAGGATGATATGATCCGTTGTCTCTCAATGTCCAGTTCTGCTCGGATCGATTCTAGAGGTGTCATAGCGAACGCTCCAAATCATATGTATTGTGTTTCACTGGAAACAGCCCTCCTGCTCAATAGTGAATCATCCAGGCAGCATATATTCCGCCTGGATGATTGATCATACCTTTTCATAATAGAGCATAGGGAGAGATCAGGATTCCTGCCAATGCTCAGCGATAAATTCATCGCGACCTGACTTTTCGCGATCTTCTTTGTAGTGCTTTTTGTTCTTTTTATGATAATCCTGATGATACTCTTCTGCTGGATAAAAGACCTCTGCTGGCAAAATCTCCGTAACAATCGGCTTGCCATCAAAGCGTCCGCTGGCTGCTACTTCCGCCTTACTTTGTAGCGCCTGCTCCTGCTGCTGCTCGTTGTGGTAGAAGATGGCTGTACGGTACTGCGTACCTCTATCGTGGAATTGTCCACCATCATCAGTTGGATCGATCTGCGGCCAGTATAGCTCCAATAGACGCTCGTACGGGAACAGCTCAGGATCGAACGTAATCTCCACTACTTCATAGTGCCCGGTATTACCGGTTTTCACCTGCTCATAGGTTGGATTTTTTACATGTCCAGCGGTATAGCCGGAGACGATGCCGTGAATGCCGGGCTGTTCCTCGAATGGAGTTACCATACACCAGAAGCAGCCGCCTGCGAAGGTTGCTTTTTGCAATTGTGCCATAGTCATGTATCCTTTCAACGGTAAAATAAAGTACATTGCACTTGTGATAGTGCGCTGGCATAAATGTCGTTCGAAACGATGGTATCTTGTCTATTATAACTGGAATGCAGGCATAAACAAAAGCTGCAATGTGAAGCACGAGGCTTCCGCATTGCAGCGAGCGAGTTGATCGTATAGTAGATTGTAAGGATTATTGTTCTTCTCTAGGGACATAGACGATAAAGCCGCTGTCTTCACAGTACACGTCACCAAATTGATAAACGCCGTTACGATGGACAAACAGCCATTCGAACACTTTTTGAATGGTTTGCAGCATGAGGGTCCCTCCCTTGAATGAGTGAATAGACCTTACGGTTTAAACAAATTTTAAGGGGCAAGGTACATGGTGTCAATCGCTAAGTTTGTAAAATAATATAGCAATTATCAATACCATGTAAAACGCACATCGAATGTTTCTATCGAGGCAGTATAGGCTGCTATCCAAATGACGATCTAGCTTGCCGCCAAAGGCATTCGCCGCATGAACATACTAGGGCTGAAGCTGCTTTTCATAGATGATAACATCCAGTTGTGCATGGGTGGTTGTCGAACGAACATAGTGAAAATGATGCTTTTTCCAAAAGGCATGCGCCGGTTCATTATCCACAACAACTGCCAGTCGCAGCATGCCGATCCCACGATTGCGCAGCTGCTGCTCAAACGCTTCCAATGCCTGTCCACCCAAACCACCTCGCTGCCGTGACGAATCAATCATAAACAAACCAAGCCAAGAGCAATCGTCATAGGGATTGAGCGGCAAAAACTCTACAATTCCAATGATATGAGTCTCCTGTATCATCACATAACGCTCGGCGCCGAGCTGTGAAGCCTCTGCTACCTCCTGCTCCACTTCCGCTCGTTCCAGCTGTTCCTTGCCTTTGGTGATCTGATTATAAAAAGGATTGGAATTAATAATCCGCAGCTCGTCATCCAGACTACTTGGTCCGCTATAGTGAAACAGAATCGCCATGTTCATTCCCCCTCCTGGCTATTGTGTTCTAGTACTCTCATTCTCATATGATGTCCAGCATGAACATCCATCAGAAAAGATGCAGAAGCTGCACAGTGAAGCTGAGTGTGTAACAAATCGGTTACGTCTATGTATATTCCCTTATATCTCTACAGATGATCATGATTCATCGAGCCTTGCTTATCCATAATATATAGATCCAATGCCTTTTTAGCTCGGATCGCCACCTGAATAAATAATACGATACACCAGATCAAGAGCGCGCTTGGTATGAGAACGATAAACAAGGTGATGAACAGATTAAACATTTCGAAATGCAATGTGATGTTCCTCCTTTTCTTCAAATGCTGTCAAAACTGTTATGTCTGCTGCCATTAGAGGTAATGAATTCCAGTATGGCTTTATCAGTATATCATATAAGCAAAGGGGACTTGATGATGACACCATTGAATATGCCAAAGGACAAAACAATCGAAGGCGGCATTGATCTGCTGAAGGAAGGATATGAATTTGCGCTTCATCGCAGACAGGAGCTACAGAGTAATGTGTTCCAGACACGCCTGCTTGGGCAGACGGCAATCTGTCTCGGTGGACGCGAGGGAGCAGAATTATTTTACAATAACGATCTGTTCCAGCGCGGTGGGGCGATTCCAAAACGAATCCAGAAATCGCTATTTGGTGAAAAGGGCGTACAGACGCTGGACGGCAAAGCGCATCTGCATCGTAAACAGCTGTTCATGTCGCTCATGACACCAGAACGACTTGGCGACATCGTTGGTATCGTCAAACGTCAGTGGCAAGCGGCGGCACTCCGTTGGGAAAGCACCGTTCAGTTGGAGTTGTTCGATGAAGCGCAGCAGGTGATGTGCCGCGCTGCCTGTCAGTGGGCAGGTGTACCGTTGCGCGAGCAGGATGTGAAGTTGATCTCTGATGAACTGGGACAGATGGTCGACTCATTCGGTGGGCTGGGCAGCCGCTATCAGGAAGGCAAGCAAGCACGCCGTCACACCGAGCAATGGGTAGGCGAATTGATCGGACTGATTCGCGACGGTCGTGTGGATGTACCGCAGGACACAGCAGCATATGCGATGTCTTGGCACCGCGATACAGAGGGTCAGCTGCTAGACGTGCAAACCGCAGCCGTTGAACTGATCAATATTATTCGCCCCATTGTGGCGATTGGACGGTATGTCGTATTTAGCGCGTTGGCTTTGCATGATTATCCAGAAGCACGTGAGCGCCTGATTGCTTCGTTTGAAACGGAAGAGGATCGCACGTATAGCCAGTGGTTTGTACAAGAGGTGCGCCGTTTTTATCCGTTTACGCCGATTCTTGGTGCACAGGTGAAACAGGATTTTGAATGGAACGGCTATTCGTTTCCACAGGGAACGATGGTAATTCTGGATGTGTACGGTACGACGCATGATCCGCAGCTGTGGAAGGAGCCAAATCAATTTAATCCTGCCCGCTTTGCAGATTGGGACGGCAGCCCCTTTGATCTGATTCCGCAAGGTGGCGGAGATCATCGCAATGATCATCGCTGTGCAGGCGAATGGCTGACGATTGACGTGATGCGGGTAAGTCTGGAATTTTTGGCAACACAAATCACGTATGAAGTGCCTGAGCAGGATTTGTCCATCGATCTGTCGCGGATGCCAGCCATTCCGGCAAGTCGCTTTATTATGAGTCATGCCCGATTACAGCCGCATCACAGCAACATCGTATAATTCCACTGCTCGGTATCCTCTGTATGCTGGAAACCGAGCGATTCGTAAAACATTCCGGCAGCTTCATCCGGCGTATATAGCACTAGCATCCGATAATGCTGCTTTGCGTGCTCTATGATAGGCGACAGCAGCGCACCGCCAATGCCATATCGGCGAAACTGCGGGTGCACATACATGCGCCGTACTCTGCCCACTCCATCATGCCCAGCATGTGGATCACGGTTCAATCCACAGATGCCGATCAATCGGTCCTTAGCGTAAGCTCCGTATAACACTTCACCCGGCAGTGAAAAGGTATTGCTGCCGGATACATAATCATCGTGCAAGCGCCGGATATGACGATAGCCCTCCTGCTCACTGGATGCAACCAGCTCGGATAATATGGAATGGGGCAATTCTGGAATGGATTGAATGGTATATGGTCTGTCTATATTCATTGTGATGAATAACCTCCCTTATCGGAATGAATGATCAGTTGAACGCATGAGTATGACTCCTTTTCAAGAAGAACTGCTTGCCTTCAAGAAGACCTGCCTGTCGTTTTATAACCACTATAGGTCAAAGCAGACGGCAAGCTCATCAGCATATTACACGCTAAGCCGCTATACAGCAGTGATTCCAAAACAGTACAATAGAAATGTGCATCACGAGACGATAGGAAGCTTCATCTCGAAAGGAGAATGCAATCATGGCTCCATCCCATCAACAGGTTCCTTACGGTTATGAACCACCGCCGAGTCATATGCGCGGCACATTGATTTATTATGATGATTTTAACGATAGTACTGATGCCGAATTGGAGCAGGCGGTTGTGATCGCCGAGCATATGCGCTTTGCCAAGCTGGTGCTGTATCCGCTACATGAGCAAACCGTTCGTCGCATGTCCAACGAACAAGTGGCTCCTTTTTACAAACGGGAGCAGCGATTGCAGGAATGGAAGCTAGACAGCGGACACAAGTCGGTCATTATTGAAGGATGGGATGGCAAACGCAAAAAATATACACCGATTGAAGCCGCCCTTCGCACATTGATCGATCATTATTCATCGCCCTATTTCCTGCTTATGACGCCGGAGATGGCAAATCGGTTTGCATCGTTTTCCACATTTGAAGAGTGGATTACCAAAATCAGTCTAGTGCTAACCCACCAACCGGATCATTTGCATCCACGCATGGACAAATTTCGCAGTCGCTGGCGGGTTGCTGGTGAAGAACGCAGCCAAACTGACAAGCAGCCGAAATAAGTCGTGGATAGGCACAGAATAGTCATAACGGGGAAAGCCATCCTTTTCAACACGATCTAATCTATACCATAACGTCCAGTACCTGCATTTGCTAACGGGGGCTGGACGTTTTTTTGTATATCCTACGCTTGCTTTCTGTACAGACTGTGCTTGTTTGACGTACATACTGCGCGTGGTTGCTTGAAGCTGCGCTCTTTGTAATAGAGGCAGATGCATCTCCTCGCCATCTCAACCTGACTACCGCTCCTTATCGTCTATGCTTCTTTCGCAGCCCTGAAGCCAGTAAATCAGCATTCACCTCATATTGCACAGCCAGCTCCATCCGCTGTCGTAGCGTCTCATACTGATCAGTGTAAAAAGACCCTAGCGCCGAATGCGCAGCCAATAATCCATATAATGAATCATCCTCATGCACTGTGCTCCAACCATACAATAACCGATACAGCTCTGTCAGGGAATCGGCATTGCGATTGAGCCAGCGGATCGGCTGATGACGGTAGTCCAGCTTGAGATTCAGCATTCGATATAATGCGCCTGTCTGATGACGCAAAGTAACCTCATTCTGCTCCTCTGACAATGCTTGTTTCAGATCGCCAATCAATTCCGTTAACGATATACCCACATGCCCTAACGCTAGATACATCCATACACAGGTTCCCGTACCAGTATTATCCGCTTCCCAGACCGGATTCCATAAAATGCGACGCAGCCTCTCTTGTTGTGATGAGCCGTACATGGCAATACCTAGAATCAACCCAGCATTGCAGTCTATGGATGCAGTCTGCTCACCCCATTGCTCCAATGCCTTTGCACCGCCTGGCATGCCAAGCTTACAGCTAAGTGCTGGTAAAAATTCATCAAATAGCGACTGCCCCCATATATTCTCCAAGGCGGCTCGCATACGAACAGCGTAAGGCTCCGGCAAATCCAGATGCGGCAATGGTAAATGCAGAAGTCCAAGACACGACGCCTTTTGCTGCTGCCAATCTGCCTGTTCATCCAGCGCGTAATGCACCAATCGATCCAGCGCTTCATCCACACCTAGATAACCGATCACATGTAGCAGATCCGCAGGCATCGACTCCTTTAACATTCCATTATGAAAGATATGCTGATACAATACCCTGCCCAACTCTGTATCGCCTAGTCGCATGATAGGCTCTAAGCAGGCATGCGCCTGTGGATGGATGTGTCGTTGTGCTGACCAGAAATGGTACATCGCCCGCGCATCCTGATCATCGCCGTACTCTATCACAGCATTCATCATCGAAGCCAGTTCAATATCATGTTCACTTTCTCCCGCTGCGATTCGTTGTATCCAGTGCTGCGTCAATTCAAGCATGATTTCCCTCCTCCTGTTCTATGTTACCCTCTTACTTATGATATATCATTCCCAGCCCGTATGCGCCTCCAGTCACCTGCTCTTCTAATGACGGTATGCTAAAATAGATATATCATTTGCTCTATAACCTGCAACGCCAGATCGTCATCCTGCGTATAACTGTGCATAACTGCTTTACATTCCAAACATAACGGGAGGCACTACGATGGCAGCACATGAGATTGATTATGAAATTTTAGGTGAAGAAATGCAGTGTGTAGAAATTGAGCTTGATCCAGGGGAAAGTGTAATCGCCGAAGCGGGCAGCTTTATGATGATGGATCAGGAGATTCAGATGGAAACAATCTTCGGTGATGGCAGCAACGGACAAGGAAATAACGGATTGCTTGGTAAGCTGATGGGCGCAGGCAAACGCGTGCTAACGGGTGAAAGTCTGTTTATGACCGTGTTTACGCATGCTGGTCGCGCACCGAAGCAGCGTGTAACCTTTGCCGCTCCGTATCCGGGTAAAATCATTCCACTTGATCTGGTGCAATACGGCGGCAAAGTAATTTGTCAAAAAGACTCCTTCCTCTGCGCAGCTAAGGGAGTATCGATCGGTATTGAATTTCAGCGTCGTCTTGGTGCAGGATTCTTCGGCGGTGAAGGCTTTATTATGCAAAAGCTAGAAGGCGATGGCAAAGCTTTTGTTCATTCTGGTGGTCATGTAGTGGAGAAGACGCTGCATCCCGGCGAGGTACTTCGTCTGGATACGGGCTGTCTGGTCGCTATGACAGCAGGCATTGATTATAATATCGAAATGGTGCGCGGTGTCAAATCGGCACTATTTGGCGGTGAAGGACTATTCTTCGCTACCCTGCGCGGTCCCGGTAAGGTATGGGTACAATCCCTGCCATTTAACCGGATGGCAGACCGCATTCTTGCTGCTAGCAAAGGCAGCGGACGCACACGCGAGGAAGGCAGTATTCTAGGCGGGCTGGGGAATTTTCTAGACGGTAGATAAGTAAGTACTCCGTCTAGGTAAGTTGCAAGTTCCAGCTAGGATATTCCACTGTACTCTCCTCTGGATGACGTTCATGTTGAGATCAAGCATAGGTATTGGTTGTTGATGAATAGGAGTACTATATGCAGGTGTACAGGGAATCAGCTCCAACGATATTGCTCTGCTGATTTTAGATATGTACAGGAAGAAAAGCCATCCGCATCCGTTCGGACTTCTTATCGCAAAGAAGTTCCAAACGGATTACGGATGGCTTTTTGTTCCTAATAGGAGATGGATATATTCAGACAGTCGGGTTCATCAGACTACCGGTATACGTAACATAGTAATCGTTACCGTTACGACGATCCAGACGACGAGCCACATCCAGCGCCAATTCGCTGTAATGCTGTGCCAGTTTAGCGACATCTGTTGCATGCTCAGGGTTTGGATACGAAGCAGGCAGTTTTACATTAAATTGCGTCTCTTCCTGCTGTAGACGATTGAACAGTCCAGCAGCGTAGCTGTAGAACAGCATGCGATCCAGTGGCGCTTCGTGTACATCCGTCCAAGCCGCATGATGCTCGAACAATTCCAATGCTTTAAACGGATCAGTAATGGTCAAATAGCCAATATGCTCCCCGATACTACGCAAGAAATCGGTGTTGTCCTTGATCAGCTTATAATCCTTTTTCTGATTGCGATCTGCTTCGGCTTTTTGACCCTGACGGTACAGCGGCAGCAGCAGCTTAGGCAGCGTCAAGTGAGGAATCTCGGCACAGTGCATCTTGCCTTTGACAATCGGCTCTGCCAGCTTCAATACATTCTCGTCATCACCTTGGCGTACCCAATACTCTACAAATTCATTTTGTTCACAGGCTTCGCAATCGCTCATCGCATCGCGCTCGATCTGGTGCACCTGCTTCAAATACTCCCCTGCTTTGTCCAGCTCGCCGCATTGCATTGCCAGTGTAAAGCGATAGTAATAATACGCATGATCGTTATAGCCATACTCTTGATACCGGCGTCTCATATCCTCCAGCAACTCATTCACCTGTGCCAATTCAATCTCTGGAAAACAGGTCAGATTATCGACGATCCATTTGTACGACCACAGCAGTGTGAATTCATCATATTCATCCGGGTTCTTGTCAAACTGACCTAACTGCCATGAAAAGGCAACCAGTGCCGTCCGCGGATGACCGCTAAACGTTGCCGTCTCCACTATCTCCTCACGGATTCCATAGCCCGCATCTATATCGTTAACCTGATCTGCCAGACGTGCTGCTTCTTCCAGCAATTGCAGCTTGGCGCGTCCATTCGGCAATCCGTACGCTTCCATCATCAGATCATCATAACTACGTTCTGTATCCATACTCATTATGATTCCTCCTAGTATGCTCAATATCATATTCCATGCTCATGTATGTTGATTAGACTAGCTTATCCATGTATAGGCTGGGGATTGGACAATTGACTTACTACCCCGCTGTAATACGGCGTACCATTACGCTGATCAAATTGCTCCGCCAGTTCCAGTGCCATTTCCTGCAAATGACGAGATAGCGACTGCACATCCGTACGATCTTCTACATATGGATACGATTCCGGCAAGCGTAGCTGGAATTGTACGTCTTCTTGCGCCAGTACCCGAAACAATCCGGCTGCATACGCATGAAAATACATACGATCTAGCAGGCTATCACAATCCAGCGACCACTCGGCATACTGCTCATACAGCTCCAAACCGTGGAATGGATCGGCATATGTCAGATAAGCGATATGCTCCCCAATGCTACGCAGGAAGTCACGATTATCGCAGATCATGGAATAATTTTTGCGCTGATAGCGGACGGCTTCCTTGTTGCGTCCCAGTCGGTACAAGGGCAATAGAACGACTGCCATCGTGAGATGAGGAACTTCCGCGCAGCTCAGCTTTCCTTTTAAGATATCATCGGCTGCTTCCAGTGATTCCTCATCACGTCCACTGGCAACTAGATAATCTACGATCTCATTACGTTCACAAGCGCTACAATCGCTAATGTCCTCGCGCTCCATCTGTTGAACCTTCTCATAATATTCATCCGCAAGTTCAAATTCGCCAGTATGAATATAGAAGGTGAATAGATTGCCATAATAGGTGCGCTCCGTGTACCCTGCACGTACAAATCGATCCCGCATATCCTGCATCAATTCCATCAATTGCTGACGGCTAATCTGCGGAAAATGCAACGAATTAGAAACGATCCATTTGTACGACCATAACAAGTTGCGCTCCCAGTATGCAGAAGGATCACGATCAAATTGACCTAATTGCCATGAGAAATGCGTAATCGCCTTGAGCGCATAGCCGTTAAAGACCGCTGTCTCCACCAGCTCTGTACGGATCGTGTAGGCGCCCTTAATATCGCCGAGACGGTCGGCAATACGAACTGCCTGTTCTAGCAGCTCGATCTTGGCGCGTCCGTCCGGCAACTCACATGCTTGCTCGTATAATTCCATACATTCGCGATCAGTAAAATATTCACTCATTGCGATTCACCGCCCTGCGATCCTCCTGCTGACAGGCCCAGCTCAATAAACCGCAAAATGCCTTGATTTAGCACTGCAAGCTCCTGCCGATTCATTGGATAATGCCCCATCATTAGTGCATTCACGTACAGCATCTCTACTGCTACAACCATCATCGCCTGATTGCCGGGCATGAAGATTTTGCTGACGACTGGATTGTCCAAATTCAGATACAGCGTTGAATACGCAGACTGCTCCATCGAGGAACCGAGACTGCCCAAAATGGAAGACAAAGTGTCGGTACTTACTTCTTTTGCCGCTTCTAAAGAACGCAGCTCGGACGACTCCTTGGAGAGCGTAAACAGAGCCGGTAATTCGGACGGTTTGAAACGTTTCAATTGAATCTGACAGCGGAACCGTTGCAGCGCGGTATCCGCCGTACGGGTCAGTTCGTAATATTGTCTACGTTCATCTGGTGTTAGATCGGTAAATGACAGAGACACGTCCTCTGGCAGCAATCGACCGGTGCTCACACGATCATTGACCAGTGGCAGTGCTGCCATCAGCTCAGAATCGTAAATATATCCGCCATTAATAACCAGCAGAGCTTGGGCAGCAGCCACATGGGTAATCTGACGGTATTCGTCTAGCGTTAAGGTGAAATACAGCTGATCATGCTCCTTGAGCATCTCGCCCAATGTACGGCGTCCGTAGGTCGTTTCAAACGGCAGCCAGCGATGAATAATCCGGTAAAATTGCTCGTCTTCTGTTGCCAATGCCTTCATCGACAACACATGCAGCTGAATAATATGCTGTAACCGATCAGGATCGTAATCCGCCATACGCATCAATTCGCTGCGGATCGAATCGCCTAGCTCGCCGCGTACCTTTTCCAGCTTCTCATCTTCATAAAAATGTTCACGTGATGCCGTCGGTTGCAGCTCATCCGTCCAGATCAGACATTTGACGAAGAACGCCCAGTCTGGCAAAATATTTTCCGCTTTATCGGATACCAGCATTGATTTCAAATACACCTGATGGGAGCGCTTGGCATTCAAGTTCACCGCATGTGGTAGCACAAACGCAATACCTCCGGTACGTCCAGACGATGTGCGCAGTGGGATAAAGTCCTTAAACCGCTCGCCCATCAGACGCTCGCCAAATGCTAACACTTCCTCACGTTGACCACGTGCCAGCTCCGGCTCATGCAGCCATGCTGGACGATTGTCATTGATAATGCGAGACTGTGTTCCATCTTGTAACGTGATCGGATAAGGCAGCAGCGCGCCGTAATAATACAGACCTTCTGCTAAATAGTCCGGTTCAAAATACATCTCGCTGCCCGGTTTACAGCGCAAATAGACCTTCGTTCCCGGTGACAGATCGCTGTCCAGCTTGCGGATGCTATACGTACCATCCGGCTGACCGCGCCATTCCAGCGTCGGTCCACCTTTTGCCGAACGCGTAACCATAACGATCTCGTTACTGACCATAAAGCAGGACAATAGACCGATACCAAAGCGTCCGATAAACGAGGTTTCGCCAGTAAACGCCGCTTCGCCGCGCTTGGACGATTGACCGATCTGTGCCAAAAATTCATGAATATCGTCTTCGCTCAGACCGATACCGTTATCCTCAATGATCAGCGTGCGATCAACGGATTCGCCAGTTAATTCGATATGAATCTGACCTTGATGCTCAGGCTCAATCTGATTGCGAGCGGTAACCGCATCGACGGCGTTTTGCATTACTTCGCGTAGAAAGACGCGTGGGTTGCTGTACAGGTGATTGGACAAAATGTTAATCATGCCGCTCAGATTGACCTGAAAACGGTATGTATCTTTGTTGGTCATAGGGTGTCATCCTTTCGATGGGTGTGCAGTGTTCGGTGAAGGTGCTGGAATTGTATTATTTGATGAATGCAATAACTTGTTAGTTTGGATTGCTTTGGTTGTCGGAGACTTGTTGTAATGCGCTGTGTAAACGCAGTTGAGCTTCGACTTGGTCATAATCTAGGAATGCGTCGTACTCGTGGTAATACTTTAGGGCAATTACGATCATGGGCAGAGTGACAGGTTGCTCGGCTTGGTGCAGAACGTCGATCACATCTTCGAACGTTGCCAGCTCGAACCACGTTTGCAGGTGCTTATCCAGCAAGTCGTTCGGGATGATATCGCCATTGGGCAGTTCGGTAGCTTGGTTTTCATCCAACTGGTCATAGAGCCAGTCTTCGTTAAAATAGTACACCGGCGTATGAAGTGGATCTTGATTCCATTGATCCACATTGGTGTGGAGCCATTGGTTATGCAATTGCCCGCAAATAGCAACCAATTCTTCTAATGTATGGAATAGAAGACGGTCGACGTGACGGCGACGGTTGTAGTCATTTAGCCGATCTTCGTAGCGACT
This sequence comes from Paenibacillus sp. JQZ6Y-1, assembly GCF_040719145.1. NCBI lineage: Bacteria > Bacillati > Bacillota > Bacilli > Caryophanales > Paenibacillaceae > Paenibacillus > Paenibacillus kandeliae. The sequence continues at coordinate 599,691 of NZ_JBFDUZ010000001.1, read as the reverse complement.
CATGAAATGCACTCCTTTGACTGTTGCTATAGTGTTGGAAGAGCGCAAACACTACAACCAAACTTATTAGGCATTTTGCATGCGCGTGAGTAGGCGGATTAAGCCTTCGCGGTTTTTGGCTTCTTTCATATAACGAGGCAGCCGATAGGATGCGGTGCGCGGGTAGCCATAGTGCGGGCGTTCGCGCAGATCGGCGGCGATGTATTGTAGCAGATAGTTCAGGTGATCACGGTTCAGCGCCCATACGGAATGACCACGATAGGAATCTTTGAAATATAGCTCCAGTCCAAATAAAGGCTCTCGCCCTTCTGTAATGCGGGGCATCATCCAGACGCCGCTTTCACGCTTTTGCACCTGTACCACGTTATCGCTTTGACAATGCGGGCATGGAACATGTACATACTTTTGTGTAAATTGGCGTTCGTCTGTCAACTCCTCGTTGAACCAGCGCTCGCAGTAGTTGCAGTTGGCGGCAACACGATACTGGTACGTAGTGACCGGTTCTGCTCGGTACAGACACTGCTGACATTGCATACGAGTGACACAATGCTCCTTGTTACTGCGAATCTCCGCTGGACCGCTACATTTGGGACAGCGTACAAGAATACTGCCTCCATGTACAAGTATATTGTAAACGCTATAAGGCTCGAACAAAGGATCGACAAATCGTTTCATCATCTATTCCTCCTTTGTAATGATAATATGGGTCAGGCTATATTCATGCTGCTGTAATTGATCCTATGTAACCTTTATTGCAAATGAACCATACTTAATTTATACAGCCAAACCTTACTATTAAGTATATCGTTCCTGTATGCAAAGAACAACAATCCCCCCTGATGGAGCACGGATACCGACAATGGAAGAAACCAACAATTCCCCTACTGGAGCATGTAATTAACATTCATTTTAAGATATGAGATTTTTTACATGTTTATTTGGTTGCCAGGTCGGTTTATATCTAATTATCACTTCCCACTTACAACTAACAACTTGCAACCAATGAGTCTGCTTCAGCGGTTGTTTTATCGCTTTACCACTCCGGTCTTTATCCACCGTCCAGTGTTTGCTTATGCCTCACTTTAGATACAACTATCCGGTTCTGAAGCCAACTTTCATCTATGACTGTGTACATACCTACATCCTGATGGCTTATCGTGCACCACCATGAACCCTCACGCAGCCCGATGATCCGCGCGGTTGCTTGCAAGCGCTGCACCAGTTTGAGAAATTGAAGGAGCTACTGATTATGTTAATGAATATGGATACGCAGGAGTTAAGCCGGGATGTCCGGGAAAATTTGATCGTCAAAGCGCTGCAAGATCACCTTGCCATCATCAGCTTTGACCTGAATCGTCAGGTCGCCTACGTGAATCATAAATTTGCACAAGCTATGGGATATCAAAAGGATGACATGATCGGTATGCACCACAAGCAATTTTGTTTTCCTGACTTTGCGAACAGTCCCGAATACGAAAACATGTGGCGCGGGTTATTGGCTGGACGCAGCTTTCAGGATAAATTCAAGCGCATGGATGCCAAAGGAAATGTGATCTGGCTCGAAGCGACGTATATGCCGGTATACAGCGAAGATGGCAGCCGGATTGTCTGCATTAACAAAATTGCCACTGATATTACGTCCAGACAACGCAATATCTCTGAACTCATGGATGAAATGAAACAGATGGCTACCGATCTGAGTCAGCGTGCTGAGGTAGGTACACGGCGCAATCAGGAGCTACTCGTGAGCATCGGCTCCATCGCCGAAGTCGCTACCGAGAATAGCAACAATCTCCAAACTCTGCAACAGCAAGCCAAGTCGATTCAGGGCATCGTGCAAACGATCCGCGATATTGCCTCACAAACGCATCTGCTCTCTCTTAACGCAGCGATTGAAGCTGCACATGCTGGCGAATTTGGTCGTGGATTTGATGTGGTTGCCAAAGAGGTGCGCAAGCTATCCGGCATGGTACAGTCGTCGATTATTGAAATCAAGCAAAATGTCGATGCCATCACGACCGAAATTCATGTCATCTCCAAAGGCACTGCTAATGTACAAAATAATGTAGAGCAAGGACAGCAGCAGGTACAAAATGTACTGAGTGAATTTAGCGAACTTGCTTCCTCTGCTAGGCAGCTGGATGCACAGGCAAGTAGCATGACCCATATCGTTTAAGATTTTTCTGCGATCCATTTGAAATCTAATAAGTCACTTATTCATAAGACAGAAGCATCCGATAATATAAGTACATGGATGTTTCTGTCTATTTGTATATCTATACAATTCCGTATACATATGCTCTAATCCGATCTATTTCCAATGGAAATGCAGTCTCGTCCCTCGTTAATTAAATTGCTCGCTATTTGTTTTGTGTCAATTAATTAATAATAAATACTATTTTGAAAATTTTTATTGAAGATGATCCAAAATACCTAATCAAAAATTCGGCTGTATACGATATATTAGTATACACAATATTAATTTAGCGAGTTACCGGATTTGATGTAATTTTGTGAATGAACTTCAACTGGACCATGCGACCGCACAGAGAAAGCATACACAGACGGAAACCGAATGATGGAGGCAATCAATATGTCAATGAACCCTCAACACTATCAGGTGAGCGATGAGCTTGTCGTCAGAGCCTTGGAAAACAATCTTGCTATTATCCGCTTTGATGAGAATCGTCGTGTTGCCTATGTTAATGATAAATTCGCCGCTGCTATGGGCTATACACCACAACAAATGTACGGAATGAACCATCGAGAGTTTTGTTTTCCCGAATTGACGAACAGCCCGGAGTACGAAGCGATGTGGCGTGGTCTGTTTGCTGGTCGCAGCTTTCAGGATAAAATCAAACGCAAAGATGCCAATGGGCGAGCTCTCTGGCTCGAAGCGACATATATGCCCGTTTATAGCGAAGATGGACGCAAGGTGATCAGCGTCAGCAAAATCGCCACCGATATTACAGACCGTCAAAACAATATCACCGCACTTGTGAGCGATATGCAGCAAATGGCGGATAATCTAACTGAACGTGCAGAAAGCGGTATCAAACGAAATAACGACCTGCTGAATAGCATCGACAAAATCGCTTCGGTCGCTTTTGAAAACACGTCCACACTGAGCAATTTGCAGCAGCAGGCACGTTCTATTCAAAATGTAGTACAGACCATCCGCGATATTGCTTCGCAAACCCATCTGCTTGCTCTCAATGCGGCAATCGAGGCAGCACACGCAGGCGAATTTGGACGTGGCTTTGACGTGGTTGCCAAGGAAGTACGCAAGCTGTCCGGTATGGTGGAAGCTTCCATTATCGAGGTGAAGGATAGCGTCGATTCCATCACACGTGAGATCAATAAAATCGCTAGCGGTACAAACAATGTACAGCAGGATGTACAGCAAAGTCAGGATCAGATTGGCATTGCCATCTCCGAGTTCAATATGCTCGCCTCTTCCGCACAGAAATTAGATAGCCAAGCGCGCAAAGTATCTGGCATCGTCTGATTGTGAGGTAAGCTTCGGTTCATCCTTCTGTTTTGCGTATGTGTGCTCGTATGTTTATACGATAGATGAACCGTTTGTCAGACGATAAACGGTTCTTTTTTCATTTCTTGATTTACATATGGTGATCCTCCAAAAATTGGAATACAATAACAGTGACGGGAGATGAACAGATCGTTTCCCTTTTCAAGCTAAAATAAGAGACAGGTTGGCGCTATGTTTGTAAGCGTTATCATTAATGAACCTATATTCGTTTGCTGAAAGGTGGTTACTGTATGGAAACTTCCAATTTGCAGTTGTATCAGCCACACCTTCATTTCTCATCTGCTCGCCATCGGGTACATGATCTTATGGGGCTGGTTTCTTTTGAGGGCGAATATCATTTGTTTTATCGATATGAACAGGATGAAGCAATGCACAAGACTATACGTTGGGGGCATGCGGTCAGTGCCGATCTTCTACAATGGACAGAGCTGGATATGAATCTAGAGCTGGATGATCATACCGTTCCCCAATCGGGCTGTGTGATTGTGGATGCTCACAATACATCCGGTCTATTTCCTGACGGTCCGGGCATGATTGCCATGTATACGTATCAACGTAAGGAGCCGGTCGCAGCCGATGACACGAATGAGACAACACTAGAATCGGTAATGGGTATCGCTTACAGCCAAGACCAAGGTAGAACGTGGATTCCATACGCAGGCAATCTGATGCTATCTGGTATGGAGCATATCGGATTGCCTGCGCAAGACCCACGTGTATTCTGGTATCGCCCTAAAGGCTGTTGGGTTATGGTACTGGCAACTGGACAGGATGTCTCCTTTTATAGTTCGTCCAATCTGTTGAGTTGGAAGTTAAACAGCCGATTCGGCAGCCAGCATGGATCGCATGAAGGGCAATGGCGCTATCCCGATCTATTCCGTTTGACTATCGAAGGAACGGAATCATGCAAATGGGCATTGTTGGTAAGTATGGCGGATCACCCTGAGTTGGGCAATGGCTCACGGACGCAGTATTTTGTCGGTTCCTTTGATGGTCGTCAGTTTATGCCAGATCACAATATCATTCAGTGGCTGGATTATGGACGCGATCATTATGGCAGCATTAGTCTGACCGACGCTGGGCAACGGGATACACGGCGTATTCAAATGGGCTGGATGAATAACTGGCGTTATGCAGAACAGTTGCCTGTGAAGGATTGGCAAGGTGCACTGACTCTTCCCCGTTCCCTCACCCTGCGCCCCTGCAAAAATCGGATGCTGATCTGCCAACGCCCTATTGTGGAATTGGAACGCCATTTCCGCGAAACATATAAGCTATCTGGATTGACGATCAGTGAGCACCAGCCGTATGAACTCCTACAACCGCTAGCTATCGCTGATATTCAACTACGTATGCAGCATGATGGATTGCAAGAAATGGGGATCATCCTGCATCATACGGCAGAACAGTATACGGTCATTAGCTATAACGCTGCCAGCGAATTGTTCAGCGTGAAGCGTGATCATAGCTGCTCATCCGATACAGAGCTGCATCCGTGGTTCCAGCGCGGACAACAGGTGCATATCCCGCCTAGCAGTCATCTCAGTTTACGTATTGTGCTGGATCGCTGCTCGGTTGAAGCTTTTGCCGGAGACGGAATGTACGCTATCACTAGTCTGGTATTTCCAGATCAAACCTGTGAAAAGATAACGCTGTATACGGTAGGTGGCGATGCACGGCTATATGACAGTGTCATTCTGGTTGGTTAAATTGGAAAGCATCAAAAGCACCTTGCCCACTTTGGATAGGCAAGGTGCTTTTTCTCATGTATTCCTATCAGGCTCAGGCTCAGGCTCAGGCTCAGGCTCAGGCTCAGGCTCAGGCTCAGGCTCAGGCTCAGGCTCAGGCTCAGGCTTGCAAATGGTCAAGCACGGTAAGAGTATAGGCAACATCTTTTATTGCCCGTTCCACTCCCGGTAAAAACGCTCCACATACTCCACCATATACTCATGGCGCTCCTGCGCAATGCGGCGCGCTGTCGGTGTGTTGATGCGGTCTTTTAGCTTGAACAGCTTTTCATGAAAATGGTTGATTGCTGTACTGCGTCCATTGCGGTATTCCTCTGCACTCATCTCATGACGAACTGGCAGCTCTGGATCATAGATCATATCGCCCACATGCCCGGCATATACAAATGTACGCGCAATCGCAATCGCTCCCAGCGCATCCAGACGATCCGCATCCTGTACAACCTTGCCTTCCATCGTTGGCAGTGGCGGATTGTTACCACCGTTATACGACATATTCGCGATAATATACATGATATGCTGCTGTGCCTCGTCCTGCACCTGCTGACCATTCAGCCAATCCGTTACCCGCTGCAAGCCCGCCTCCTTGGAAGGATTCAGCTTCTCGTCGGCAATATCATGCAGCAGTGCTGCCATCGTTGTAATATAATCGTCTGCTCCTTCGACCAGCGCCAGTCGCCGCGCCATCTGCACGACACGATGAATATGCCACCAATCGTGACCGCTTGTCTCGCCGCCTAGCTCCTGCTTTACAAAAGCATATGTTGCCGCCAGAATCTGCTGCTGCTCCGCAGGCAGTTGACTATGATCCTCAGCAATCGGTGCGGGGAGAATATTCTCTTGTGATCTGCTTTCTTTCGTTTCAGAAGTCGTATGCTTCTGCGATACATCTACCTGTGTCCAATCACCTTTACTCAATGCTATCGTTCCCTTCGCTTCTATACAGATATTCGTTTCATGATTGCTTTTAAAATCATACATTTCATCTTATTCCATATTGTATCGTGCAGCAACGCATTAGAACGTACCTGTGGAATATAGCAATACTTGCTGTGAACGGTACAAAACTTCGCGTTCTAGCTCCATGCCATTTTTGCGGGCAACGGCGGCAGAACCAGTATTCAGCGGATGAATCAGCGAAATGAGCCGCTGCTTGTTCAGCTTCGTTTGTGCATAATGTCTCCAGCCAGTCGCCGCTTCTGTCGCCAATCCTTGTCCCCAGTACTTACGCGAAATCCAGTAGCCAATTTCCGTTTCCGGCACGTCTTCCACCAGCTGCTGGATCAATCCAGCATGACCAACTGGACGTTCCTCCTGCTTGTGCATAGCGATCATCAGTGCGTAGCCATGCTGCTGCATATGAGCCATAAAACGGTGCAATCGTTCTTCCGTCTCTTCCTTTGTCCAGACCGAACCTTTGCCAATATACTTCATCACCTGCTGATCCGAACTCATTGACAGTAAAAAATCTAGATCCTCTTCCGTATACGGTCGAAAATACAATCGTTCCGTTTCTAGCATATGAACGCCTCCTACGATCAAAATGTCCAAAGTCATCGTTAGCTTACCATATGGGCGGGCAGTGGGATCGTCTTGCCTTGAACGACGTAGCGTTCTTTTCAAACAATCCGCTCATACATCATGTTCGTTTCTCAGCAGCAACCAGATATACAATCCCGATGATCGCCGCAGCAATACTGATATACAACGGACCTGACCCAACCAAGCTTAAAGCCTCTTCAAAGTGTCCTGGCCATACATTTAATTTCTGAGCTACAATAACCGCCGATAGATAGCGCAATGCATACATGAATGCGGCGATTAGTAATAATACAATTCCGGCGGTTCTACGATTCATCTTCTTCTCCTCTTATGTATCATTATCGTTTCTCTCTCCGTAGTTAATCCTGCTCATGTTTCTGATCCGATGGAATATCTGCTTCTGCCGTATTGTCGTACTCCCAGCAAATAATCGTCGCGCTGTCATACGCCTGACTAGTATGCAGATGATCCAGCATTTGGTGCAGGTTAAAGCTCATACTATTGTCATTGTAGAGTGCATCATATAGCACAGGAGCCTGCTCATATTAGTGGTTCGCCCCTTCAAGAATACCGTCGGTCAGCAGCACAATCATATTTCTACCACTACGCAGTTGTCGACGTCCACTACTATAGCAAGGAACTGGTTGATCAAATGTATTCACCTGACCAATCCATTCGTAAAATTGACGTTGATTCAGCGCATACTGTCCCAATCTAGCCAACTCTGGATGTAGCACATAAGCAACACAATCACCGACCGAAAACCACCATACATACTGATCCATTTGAAACACCATCAAGCACGCCGTTTCGCCTTGTACCTGATGGCAGGCTTCACGGAATGACTTGCTGCCCAGCCAGTTCAGCATATAGATTTCCAGTGTGTCCCAAGCATCATCACGCTCCAGTAACACCGTCAATTGCTCCTGCCGATCTAGCAGTTGATCTACAACCAGTGCCGCGCTTTCTGCACTATGATGGGCATCCAATACAACTGCTAATCGCCAGTTGCCCGTATCGCTACGCAATACGATCAGCCCATCTTCGTTTTTGCTTGCTCCACGCAGCGTATTTCCTCCATAGCGACCGATATGTATACCTTTCTGCTCCGTTACAGAGATTTCGTCGAGAAACATATATCTGCTGCCAACCCAACTATAGCTCATTGTTGATCTTCTCCTTTCGTTATATCAGGAAACATAGTATCCATACGTTCACGATCGTAATCCAGTAACCAGCATATTCTGGTATTCGTTCTTCCTCTACAATCCTTGCAGCCGTCTCTGTATTCAAAAATTCGCTTAGTGAAGCGCTATCCCTTTCCAATCTTTCGATGATTGGATCATCCGCCCAGACAAAATGACGTGTACGGATATACATCTTTCGTCCGTCACCAAACAACTGTTCAAACAGTTCAACCGCACGCTGCTGCAACTGTTCAAAATATGCTGACTCATCTATCACACGCGACGGGTATCCAAGTTCAAAACGCAGACCGAATGGAAAATGATAAAATAACGGTTCGTTCAAATCGAAATGTTCAAAATGTCGCCGAAGCCATTCGTTTACGCTCACTATAGATGGTTCTCCTTTGCTATATAGACTCTATCTTTCTATTCACAAACACCCCAGCACCCAGCCCTCACGTAAAGTCAATTGCTTCTCCTGCTCACTCAAAGTTGGCAATTCCAAATATGGAGCCAGCGTCTGCTCCAGATCACGTGATTGCATCCAGCGGGCGATGTACATCGCGTCGCGTTCATGCTCACTCAGCCCTTCACTCCACTGCTCCTCCATCATCCGGCGACGGTATAGCGATGGATACGCTTCGGTGATCACATGATAATCATCGGGAATATGTAGTCCGTCGTATGGCCAGAAATGCACCTTCATCCCCCGCTTTTGCCAGCGTCGCAGCCAATAGATCCACGGTAATCCCGTATGCGTGGAATACGATACTGCCCCCTGCATACCGGAGATGCGATCCAGATCGGTAACGCTTTTGGTAGAAGGGATAAATTCGCGTTCTACCAGCCGTTTGTCTGTGGAGTTGATATACTCCGCCTGCTCCTTGCTTTGCTTCATGGTTAACACATCCGTTTTCCATGTGATATAGCTCCATCGTAAAAATGTATCCCAATCCGGCAACTGCAAACGCTCCAACTGACTCAGCGGATACGATAAACCAAAATCCAATCCGATTAACATACGCTTCTCACTATGCAGCAATTCATGACGCAGCCACTCATATATACGACGGCGCGACCATAAGCCAGATTTGGCTGAGGGGTTACTCACACTTGATGTGGAGAATGGGCTATGGGCATTGGATGGAGTTACAGGTATTGGCGTTCCAGATTGTGCTGTCCGTTCCTTGACTTCGCCCAGAACATGCGCAGAGAGCGGAAGACCTTCCTCTTCGCCATACGCAGCAGCAACTGCTAGCCCTTTGATGGGGGCATTCGGCTTGTCGGCACCGGAATAATCGATGCCGATATACGCGTCAAACAGCCGACTCATACGTCCCACTTCCCTTCCAGCTCTCGGTAAACGGAGATCAGAACGCGCGCCGTGTCTTCACCAATATTCGTCACTCGGTGCGGCACCACCGCATTCCAGCTAAACGAATCACCAGCTTCTAACTCAGCCTGATCAACGCCGTATTCGACCAGAATACGCCCCTCTACAATCGTGTGAATCTCTTCCCCCTCATGCTCAACCGCCACTTTGGAGCTGGAACAGCCCGGCGGCAATTCCACCAGCACGACACGCATATTGCGTGTCGTGCCCAATTCGTATACTTCCATTGGCTGACCGCCGCCAGATGTCAGACGCCGCTCTTCGCGCCGTACGATGTGCATCCGTTCCTCCTTGCTCAGCAGCAAATAAGCGAGCGGCACATTTAGTGCATGAGCAATACTTTCTAGGGTAGCGATCGAAGGCGATGTTTTGTTATTTTCCAGTTGACTCATAAAGCCTTGGGATAACCCGGTTTGCTCACAAATAGCAGCAATCGTAATATTTTTCCGTTTACGGATCGTACGAATCGTCGAACCGATGTCCATGGTCAGGTTTCTCCTTTGCTTGTGCGGAATAAACCGCGTGTTTTCTAATCATACCGTTGGGTGCAAGGGAACGCAATCATTACACAGCCACCAAACTATCGATACGTCTCTATATTTATTTTGTATAAATAGAACGTTTTCATTGTGAGTTAAACAGCTGTATTCCTTACTATGACAGGCTGTATGGTTGACGCAACAAATATTACTCATATAAATATTATATAAACATAAATAATATTTTCGTTGACATACTAATCAATAAGATGTAAATTACTTTTAGTAATCAAATTATTTAAGGAGTGTTCAACAATGAAATTAACGATCGTATCTACTATTATGCGTGTGGTTCTCGGGATTCTGTTTCTCGCTCACGGCATCAGCAAATTCCAAATGACGATGGCGGGTGTATCCGGCTGGTTCCAAAGCGTCGGTATTCCGGGCTTCCTCGCTTATATCGTTTCCCCGATTGAACTGGTTGGCGGCATTCTGCTGATCATCGGTCTGTTCACACGGTATGTATCCATTCTGCTGATTTTCGTACTGCTTGGCGCTATCTTCACCGTTAAACTGTCTGTTGGTCTGATGGGTAATGGTCAAATGGCAGGTTACGAGCTGGATCTGTCGTTTATTCTGGTCGCTCTGTATCTGGCAGTTAGCAACAATACCGGATTTTCGCTGGATCAACTGCTGTTCCGCCGCAAAACCGCTTAATTAGATATTGCAAAAGGAATGACGCGTATTCGTATGGATGGTATGGATACAAGCATGAATATGATCATGCAGTGTATAGCTGAATGAAGTGTACATCTGACCTACGAATGCAAACAAAAATAGATAGGAATAAGGGGAACCCTCGTATGAGAAGGTTCCCCTTATTCCTATCTATATAAAGATGATTTTATGTTCCAATAGCATCTGATCCTGTGGGATCGATATATAGTTGGACTATCGATCAATCGTGCTGATTTACTACAGTACCAATCCACTTTTCATTTGCACTATGCACGGATTGGTGATAACGGATTGGTGATAACGGATTGCTATGCTGTGTAATGGCATTTGAAAACATTCCATCACACTTCATACAGAACAGCTTCGCTATATCTACCTGCTCAATACTCGTCCCCAAACGTGCTGTTCTCCTCCATCGTCTTCTTCTGGAAAAAAGCAAGGAATGGTTCGCCGTACTTGCGATACTTCACTTCGCCGACCCCTTTGACCGTCAGCATCTCGCCTTCGCTCTGCGGCTCGACTACACTCATCTCGCGCAGAGTGGCATCGTTGAAAATGATATACGACGGCACGCCTTCGCGTGAAGCCAGCTCACGGCGGATTAGGCGCAGCTGTTCAAAGATCGTTTCATTGACCGCAGACAGCTCGTCGCCACCGGAACGAGAACGACTGCCCGATGTGCGTCCTGCCGATGCAGCAACTGGCATGGGGGCACGTTGCATCACTTTGTGCTGCCCTTTGAGCACATCCGCTGCCAGCGGCTGCAATTTGACGACGGGGTACTGACCTTCGGTGAGCAGTAGATAGCCTTCCGCCGCCAGTACGTTGATGCGCTCGGAGATTTCTTTTTCCGTCAAATGCGACAGCAGACCGTGGGTAGGCAACTCGTCGAATTTGTATTGCAGGATCTTTTTGTTACGCGATCCTTTCAGTACTTGCGCAACCACTGATACACCGAAGCGCTCACGTAGACGATATATGCACGAAAAGATCTTTTGTGCTTCAATCGTCGTATCAACCAGCTCACGGCTATCTCGACAGGAGCTGCATTGTCCACATGGCTCTGCCGCATGTTCTTCACCAAAATAGTCCAGCATTGCATTGCGCAGACATTTGGTCGTGTAACAGTAATCGATCATCTGCTGCATTTTGCGGTAATCGTTATGCTTACGTTCGCCTTCATTCATATTCTGTTCCAACAGAAACTTCTGGGTCATAATGTCCTGTGGGCTGAACAGTAGAATACATTCACTCGGATCACCGTCACGCCCCGCACGACCAGCTTCCTGAATGTAGGCTTCCATATTTTTGGGCATATTATAATGAATAACATAGCGTACGTTCGACTTGTCGATTCCCATCCCGAAGGCATTCGTTGCCACAATCACCCGAATATCATCATACAAAAACGCTTCCTGACTGCTATCGCGCTCGTCGTCGCTCATCCCTGCATGATAACGTCCTGCCTGCACACCGCTACTCAGCAAGCGGCTATACAGATCGTCTACATCCTTGCGAGTAGCGGCATAAATAATACCCGATTCATTCTCATGGGTACGCGCATAATCAATAACGAACTCCTTACGCTGCGTTCCACGCAATACCGACATCGACAGATTATCGCGTCCAAGCCCAGTAATGAATACCTCTGGCTGCTTCAATTGCAGCAAACGCAAAATATCGCTGCGCACTTCTGGTGTCGCCGTTGCCGTAAATGCCGCGACAATCGGTCGCTGCGGCATCTGCTCGACAAATGGGGCAATTTCTAGATAGCTGGTACGGAAATCATGTCCCCACTGGGATACACAGTGCGCCTCATCGACTGCTAGACATGTAATATGAACACCATTCATTTCCTCACGGAACCAATCCAGCTCTAGCCGCTCCGGTGCGACATACAGCAGTTTCAATTCCCCACGGCGCGCCGCATTGATGCGCTGATTGACCTCTCGCCCGCTCAGTGTACTATTAATATACGCTGCTGCCACGCCTGCTGCTTCCAGTGCATCCACCTGATCCTTCATTAGAGAAATCAGCGGCGAAATCACCAGTGTCACGCCGTCATGCACGAGAGCCGGAATTTGATAACAGATCGATTTACCGCCACCAGTTGGCATAATGCCTAGCGTATCATGACGATCTAGCAGACTGCCGACGATCTTGCGCTGACCTTCACGAAAATCCTCATAACCAAAATATTTTTGCAGCAATTCCTGAGCCTGCTGCATTACAGGCGCCTGTATGCTCATATTCAAAACTCCTGTCTATCTGAACTTAAACGTTCTTCTACTTCTACCTATTAAGTAAACATGCCATCACGACATTAGCTCATACAAAATAAACATAACGATATAAACCTTCATCTGTCTGTATACGCTTGACCCAATCCAATGGAGTCACAGCAGCCCAGACGGCAAAAAGCAGCCCAGTAAGTAGGAGTACCTGCCTGGTCTGCTTTCTTTCCTTCTATTATAACCGATGAACGCCGATTTTCCCAGCCTTTCACGCGATTCCCATTCACCTGCCAACACAGAAAATCATGGCTCAACTTTCCTTATGTTCACTCATTTTCCATCTTGCAAGACGCTGGAGTAATCGGGCAACTGAAGCGAACGATGCACAACACCTGAATCATCGCCCGGCATAGCAGGAGTATCGCTTGTTGTGAGAGCATCCAGCAGTTGGTTCCGAGCAGCCATATCCTCCTGAGTGCGCGGCATCATAAAAGAAGCCTGATTCGCCAATGCCTGATTTCGCTCTGCAAATGGACGCATAATATGCTCGTATGATACAAACGCCTCTTCATAATTCGTATGCACAGCCAGCTCGCCTGCCAGAATATAAGCACCGACCATAGCCACACTGCTGCCCTGCCCAGTTAGAAATGAAGGCGCATAAGCTGCATCGCCTACCAACGCGACCCGTCCTTTATGCCAGCTTGGTAGATGAATCTGACTAACCGTATCAAAATAAAAATCATCTGCCTTCAGCATATGCTCAACTAACTCTGGCACTATCCAACCATCTCCAACAAAATGTTCAGCTAGGTACCGACGCTGCTGATCTGTATCCCGATAATCGATAGGCGGTTCATCCGATGTGGCAACATTCAAAAAGGCATGCGCATAATCACTGTCTTTGACCACAGATAGAATCGCATAGCGCCCCGGCAACGCATATACTACAGTCTCATAAGCAAGCTGCAAACGGTTCGGTACAGTAAATCCACCAAAACAATATCCCAAATAGCGACTAAATGGGGCTTCATCTCCAAATAGAAACCGTCGTGTATTGGAGTGCGTACCATCCGCACCGATGACCAGATCGAATATCTCTTGCTGCCCGCTTTGGAAAACCACATGAACCCCGTCTTCTTCCTCATGAAGCTGAGAGATAGAATCATCAAACCGATACGCAATAGTAGGCTGCTGCAAGGTGGCGTTGTACAATGCTGCGGTCAAATCACCGCGCGGCAGATCAATATCTCGGTCAGCAGAGCCTCCGGTCAGCATGATGGGCTGAATCACTCCAGCGGTACTACCATCTGGATGCAAAAAGGTAGCCTTTTCCGAATGAATATTTTTTTGCTGCAAATGATCGTAGATGCCCATCTGTTCCGCTACATCCACTGCGGTTCCACGCACATCCACCGGATAGCCGCTATTCCTTACTGCTTTGGATCGTTCTACGACCGTTACATCAAATCCATATCTTGATAACCAATACGCCAGTGTCGGTCCGGCAATGCTAGCACCGGAAATGAGGATGCTGGAGACGTTAGAGATTGCTGTATTCGCCATGAGGATAACCTTCTTCACATTTATTTAAGGTACTAATAGTACCTTATTTGAATATGATATGATAGGTGTAGCCAAAACACAACATTAAAATACAACCAATCCACATTTATATTTGGGAAGGTGCACAGGGATGAATTCAAAAAAGGAACAAAACCAACAAGACCACGTTTCCCCCAAAACGACCCGTCGACGTGGCGAAGTGTTGGAACAGGCACTACTGCAAGCCGCTTGGGATGAATGGCAAGAAGTCGGATATAACCAGATGTCGATGGATGGCGTAGCAGCACGTGCACAAACGAATAAAAATGCTGTCTATCGCCGTTGGAGCAGTAAACGTGAACTGATTATCGCGGCAATCGGAAAATATGTACCTCGCCTTGAATACAAGGCGCCGCATACGGGGAATTTGCGTACAGATGTACTGACCTTTTTGATGCAAATGACGGATACGATCCAGATGGTCGGCGCTGAAACCATATTCGGCATTCTGGCAGAAGGTGGAGATCGCGCCATACTGGATTCACTATCCGACTCCAAGGAACAGGCACAAGAAGATGAATTGAATGTAGTAATGCGAACTATTTTACAAGAAGCGGTGGAACGGGGAGAGATTCAGCCCGAGGTGATACGAGAGCGCATTGTATCGCTTCCGTTCGATCTGATTCGATATGAATTTTTGATCAAGCGGCAAATGCTGACAGCAGACATAGTAGAAGAAATGATCGATCATATTTTTTTACCACTGGTGTTGTCGAATCGTCAGTAAAGAAATAACCAACACCAGTGGTATCCGCAAATAAAAAGCACAAACGGTTGGCAATCATGACAACCGTTTGTGCTTTTTTGATAGTAGACCTCTCCGCCTTTTTGACCAGTACTCAAGCATCAGTTTAATATGGAATTAATTAGATAATAAGGGACTAAAAGTATAAAAATAGATTGACATCTAGTTATTTAGCTTTATACTGAAATCGTTATAATACCCATATAAAGGAGATGATTACATGAAATTCAAGTTAATGAGTGTAGCTGCTCTTGCCTTATCGATCGGTTTGGCAGGCATTAGCCCAAGCGCGCTAGCACAAAGCAATGCTGGAGCTACGATCCAAAAAAATCAGACGTTGCAGCCACTATCCACCCATGTTCAACCTGCCACTGTACATAACAGTAAATCCGCTCCGGCACAAAACATACCTTTGTCGAACATTCCATCTGCTCGCAGCTTTGCCGCTGCCACCGCAACCGATGACACCTATGGCAGCAATACATCGCCGAATACCGCAGAGTTCATCACTACGAACACGACCATTTCCGGCTATATTGATCAGCAGGGCGGCGCACGCTGGTACTATGCCAATGTCAGCAACTCTTTGAAGCTGACCGCCTTTTTGTCAACTGGGACAAGCAATGTGGATTACGATCTGACACTGTATCGTCTTAATGAAACGACCTCCGCACTAGAGCAAGTATCGTATTCTGCCAAAGGTGCAGGGCAATATGAATTACTGAGCCATGTTGCGACACCGGGGTATTATTTTATCAGTGTAACCTCGTATCAAGGAGCAGATACCAGCAATCCATTCACGCTATTCACAACGCTGTCGGACAGCTATGATGCCAACGAGCCAGATGACAATCCATTTTTTGCTAAGGATCGTGGAACAGCTCCGTTTACAAGTCAACAAAATATCGATAATTTCCTAGATGAGGATTGGACCAAAATTACACTTAACGCGCAAAGTAAAGTGAATCTACTCCTCAACAATCCTTCGTCCAATGGCGAATATGTGGTTCAACTATGGAATGCCAACCTGCAAAACCTTGGTTCCTTGAAGCAAAACGCCAATGGGCAAATTACATTACCAGCAGGTAGCTATTATGTTCAGGTGTACGCTCCGTCTACGTTTGATCTCACAACCCCGTATACCTTACATGTAGATTATCAAAATGCAGCGATCAAGCGTGTTGCTGTCAGCGAAATCACCTCTGACCGTGGCGTTCAAGGCTTCATTGATTATGGTCAAGGCAAAAAATGGCGTGTCGGCTACAATATTACCGTCAAAGGACGCGCATTTGATGCAACAGGTACGCCGGTTGCCAACGGTATCGTATTGGTTACCGTGGAAACGCGTGTAGCTAGCAACGTCGTGAAGGTAGAAGCGATCACGGATAGCCTTGGCTACTTCTCAGCCCCTATGTATATCGGTCCGGCTGCTGGTCAATCTTCGTATCGTGGACCAGTATCGACTCATTATTATGACGTGATTCCGATCACCTTCCGCAATAACGGTGCACTGCTAAATGCGGATATTAGTACTCTGTATCATTACGCGTACAGCATAAACTAATCTATCGCCCAAAGCGATCAGATATGATACATTGCGATTGGAATAACAGCTAGCTATCCTCCCTACAATCGCCTGATCTGCTTGTTGAACAGTTCTATGCGCATACCCGCAATCAAAAAGCACACGCCTTCCGATGCAATTCGGAAAGCGTGTGCTTTTTAATTGATTCGTCGTTCGTCGTTCGTCGTTCGTCGTTCGTCGTTCGTCGTTCGTCGTTCGTCGTTCGTCGTTCGTCGTTCGTCGTTCGTCGTTCGTCGTTCGTTTAATGATGACTGCCGATTTTACTCTTTTGCAACTTTGTTTGCACAAAATAAGCAATATAGCACAGCACCATAAACGCCAATCCACAATAAAACGCTAGACTCTGATTCGGATCAAAGGCAATACCGATGCACGAAGCCAGACACAGTACAAACGCCGCAATTGGCACAAGCGGATACAACGGTGCGCGATACTTGAGATCCTCAACCCGATTCCCTTCCCGCACATACTGACGGCGGAACATATAATGCGAAGCCGAGATGCCCATCCAGACCACTACAACCGCAAATCCCGATACTGAGACGAGGAAAATGTACACCGTATCTGGTGCAATGACACTGGTCAGTAGTGCCAATCCACCGCCGATCATACTGAAGATCATCGCATTTAGCGGAATACCAGCACGTGTTAATCGACCAAACACCGGTGGCAGCAGTTGTTCCGACGACAAGGACCACAGCATACGCGAGCAGGCATATAGTCCAGAGTTCGCTGCCGACAATAGTGCAGTAATAATAACAAAGTTCATCAAATCCGCTGCATACGGAATGCCGATTCGATCAAATACCATCACAAACGGGCTTTCGATCACGCCTGCCTGCCGCCACGGAATCAGCGCGGACAATACGAAGATCGTCCCAACGAAAAAGATAATCAGCCGACCAACAGTCGCTTTGATCGCGCGTGGAATATGTTTCTCCGGGTCTACACTCTCCCCCGCCGCAATCCCGATCAGCTCTGTACCAGAAAAGGCAAAGTTCACTGACAGCATCGCCATAAAGATCGGGAAGATACCATTCGGGAACAATCCACCATCACTTGTAAAATTGGACAGCAGTGGCGCACCGCCCGACTCCTTCATTGGCAGCAGTCCGAATACTGCCGCACCGCCCAGTACAATAAAGACGAGAATCACTGCTACCTTAATCCCCGAAAACCAAAATTCCGCTTCAGCAAAGGACCGCACAGAAAAGGCATTCAGCAAAAAGACCAACACTGCAAATATCCCGCTCCATAACCAGACTGAACTGTCTGGAAACCAGCGCTGCATCAGCAATCCGGCTGCTGTAAACTCCGATCCGAGCGCTACCGCCCACGTCAGCCAGTACATCCAAGCGATCATATACCCTGTGCCCGGTCCGATAAACCGCGCTGCATACGTATGAAATGCTCCTGTCACCGGCAGATGCACGGATAATTCGCCCAGACTGAGCATGACCAGATAAACGACCAGTGCACCAACGAGATAAGCGATAATCGTTCCTAATGGACCTGCCTGATTGATTGTATAGCCGGAGCTGAGAAACAGCCCGGTACCGATCACGCCACCTAGCGATAGCATCACCAGATGTCGGCTTTTCATTTTGCGTTGAAACTGTCCTTCCTGTGGTTCCGTATTGCTTGGTTCCTTACCTTCCTTCGCTTGCGTGGATTTCCATGACATGATGCTCCTACCTCTCTTCAGTTCACATCGGGCCGCAATGCAGCCTGTATACTTGCAATGTCATCTGGCGTAGTACGACAGCAGCCGCCGATCAGCCGCGCGCCCAATTCGTACCATTGCATAGCATCCTGTCCGTAGACATGATCACATGCCTGACCATGCCATGTTTTGGTTATCGGATCGTATTGTTCACCCGAATTCGGATAGACGATGATAGGCTTGGACGTGTGCTGCTTGATCTGACCAATCAAGGCTGGAATATACCCCAGCGCTGTGCAATTGATGCCAACTGCGGCTACCTGTTCGTATGGCTCCAGCCATGCTGCACACTCTGCTACAGACTCGCCGTTACTGATATGATGTCCATCTTTCCCACTAAAGCTAATCCAAGCATACACACCGGGAAAATGCTCCAGCACACGCACAATCGCCTGCGCTTCCACCAGACAAGGAATTGTCTCGCACGCAAGCACATCTGCGCCCGCTTCGATCAGAATACGAATGCGATCATAATGAAAATCAAATAGCTCCTGTTCGGTTTTGCCATAATCGCCGCGATATTCGGAGCCATCTGCCAGATAGGCGCCGTATGGACCAACAGATGCGGCAATCAGCGGTTTCGGACGTGCAGGAAATGAGGACGATGTCGCAGTTTCTATCGATACAGACTCCGCTTGCTGCGCGGTAAACCGATTCCAGAACGCATCACGCGCGCCTACTGCAAGCCGTACAGAGCGGTCCATCATCTCTACCGCTTCATGCTCACTCAGACCGCGTTCCATAAATCCCATCACCGTCGCCTGATAACTCGCCGTAATTGCGCAATCTGCTCCCGCTTCAAAATATCGCGTATGCACACGCGCAATTGCATCCGGGTTATCCAGTAGTAGACGCGCCGACCATAGCTCATCGTTCAGATCGGCACCTTCCTTTTCCAGCTCGGTCGCCATTGCGCCATCGAGAATCATCACACCATACTGATCGATCAATTGTTGAATCTGATTCATGCTTTACTCCTTTCAAGCCATAAAGCTTTGGGGCGTACTTGTATCCAACATGTATGCCCGTCAATGTCAGTTTATTGTGAACGTATTTTAGATGATATTGAGCGATTTGTAAACCGTTGTTTGGAGAATCACTTCGAGATATACCAAAATAAAGACCTGTACAGCGGCAAATCATTCTCCGTGATACGGATACAATGCTTTGCTGCTGTACAGGTCTTCTATTTGTTGAATCGATCGATTAGCTTCTTATCAAAGAATCAAACCTACAACTATCAAAAATGATCATAGCTTACAAATTCGCCAACCGGTTTACGATAGCCGCGGACGCGCTGACTACTCGTATCTTCTTTGCCTAGTGTAATCATCATAACGGGTACATAACGATCTGGAATATTCAGCGCTTCCTTAACCGCCTCGGCATCGAAGCCGATCATAGGGCAAGTATCCCAGCCTTTGTCTTTGGCAGCCAGCATAAATGACATTGCTGACAGGCTGGCATTACGGATCGCTTCATCGCGTTTGAACGGTTCGCCAGGTTGCTCGTAAGCATCTTGTATGGAAGATACCGTCTGATCAAATTCTTGTTGATTCAGCACACCCAGATGCAGCAGCCCTTCATAGATTTGTGGTGCATTCAAATGGGCATCCAGATGACCGAGCACAATTACTACCGCTGAAGAAGTCAGTACTTTATATTGTTTGTATGCTGCTTCATATAGCTTGTTTTTATTCTCTTCATCCTGTACGACAACATAATGTGCATGTTGCAAATTGTAAGCCGACGGGCTGTATTTCACCAGTTCAAAAATCTCATCCAATTCATGGTGGTCAATCGATACATTCTGCAAAAATTTATTGGCGGAGCGTCTTTGTTTCATAATTTGTGTCAGTTCACTCATGGTTATTATCCCCTTGTCCATTATTGATTTAGTTAGCAATGGTAGAACGATGCTCCGACGAATGCGTGCAATGTAGGTAGGATAAAAGTTTGTTTCACGCGTATGCCGAATCATGACTATGTGGTCTCAAATTATCGTTGTATGCAGCTGCTCTATGACGGCGCCATGATCACTGCATCGATTCTTTGATATTAAGATAATACGAATATAACTTACTTTTAGTAAAAAGGCAACAAAAAGTTACTAATTGAGCATTTTGATTTTTTACGGCTATATAACAAAGACCAAACCCCGTAATCGTAACGGAATTTGGTCTGCTTTTGTTACTCGGTACTGCACTCGGCTGCACAGAAAAATCAATTAATTTCCATACACTCGCACTTCATGCAGTGTCGGTGTATACCAGTTGTTCGGATTGTTGTGCAGCACTGCGTTTACCATATTAATACGCACGTAACGAGCAGTAAACGAAACTGCATCTGTGGTGAAGCCATAGGTGGTATTGCTCGTACGGTCGATGGTGGTATAGTTGACGCCATCGGTGCTGTATTCGATTTTGTATTTGTAATAACCTTCCGAGCCTTTGTACATAAACCATGAAATATCGATCTCGCTCACCTTTTTGGCAGAACCGAGATCAACCTGCCACCACGCTGGCCATGTAGCGGAAGACGCTGCCCATGAGCTTTGCGCATTGCCGTCATTGGCATTGGATGCCGGGCTAGCGCTGGCAGATGAGATTGCAGTTGCCGTTTTGCCCTGTGCAAGATTGGTCAGCGCTGGCGTTGTGATGCTACCCGTGGCGGCATCGATATTCCAGCTGCTATACCAATTCAGCGTAGCGGTACGTGCGCTATCGTTGAGCGTAAGCGGCAACCAGATGAATTTGTGATCGCTCAGATTGAGCGGATTCCAGCGATCGCCCATATAAATATAACTGGTGCCTGCACTACCCGTAATGGTAGCGATGGAATGAATCTGAGTCGCATACGCAGACGGATCGCCAAATGGAGACAATGCCGACCACGTACCAGTCATTGAGCTAGACGTAGCATAAGCGCCCTGATTCGGATACCAGCCCGAAGCTTGCGATGTGAACAGATAGTAGGTACTCCCCTTTTTCACAACAGCAGGCGCTTCCCGATAAGCACCCTCGAATACCCAACCGACAAAAGAAGAGACATTCGTATAGGCAGCGTTCAATTGGAAGATCGCCATTGAGTTGTTAGCACCACCATTATTTTGGCGAGAAGCGGTAATCAGATACGCTTTGCCGTCGGTATCAACGAAGACGGTCATATCACGAGATTCGTAATCCAATGGTCGGAAGCTGCCTTGATAGGTGAAATTACCATCTGGTGTATCGCTCGTTGCGACAGCTACGCGTGCGAGCGAATAGTCACTGCCATTTTCATAATGCGCCCATAACACATATTTTTTCGTAGATGCGTTATATATGACCTTCGGACGTTCGATTTTGCTGGAGTTTAATTCGGCAGCAGAGCTTTTAGTGAGGATGCTGTTACCGAAGGTCCAATTTTTGAGATCGGTCGATGTGTAGACATTTACTTTATCAAAGGTACCGTTGGTGGCGTGCTCGCCATACCAGTAGTATGTAGAACCGACCTTGAGAATATTGCCACTATTCGCCTGAATCGGATTACCCGCCGTGTCTTTCCAGTCTGTGCCGTTCGTAATCGTAACACTTGCCGCCTGCGCTTGCTGTCCGCCCAATCCCAAACCGGTGAGCAGCAGTAAGAGTGCTAGCCCTGCTGCCCAATGTTGCCGAGAAAATAGATGCCCCTTTTTCAAGATATACCCCTCCTTCATATGCTATCGAAATCATCCGCGATGGATTTCACACTCATTCTAGTTATTTTTGGAAGCGTTTACAATAAAACAATACGGAAAGTGGTTATGAATATAAGGAGAGGGCTGTAGATGTATGTTACGGTACGATAAACTGCAAGAACATAAGCATAGAGAATGAAGTTGAATAACAATCTATCTATAGAAAGGAAACTGACGATGATCTCATTTTTACTCACATTAAAGCGGTTGATCCAAGCATTGTTGAAAGTAGGAAAAGAACCATTGTTTCGCTCGCTCATTATAACACTGCTGTTTATTCTGCTATCAGGTACGATATTTTATCGAAGTACAGAGGGCTGGTCGATACTGGATGCTTTTTATTTTTCCTTTGTCAGTCTCATTCCGACTAGCGTGGATACGAATCTGAGCCCGCATTCGAATTTGGCAAAATATTTTACGATGATCTATTTGGTAGTAGGTACGGGCGTAATGTTAATTATTCTGATTCGATTGGGATTGGCGGCAGTCGATTTTGAGCGTTCGGAACTGCAACGACCGGAGAATCATAGGGAAGATAAGAAGTGAATACCAGCTTGTGAGGATCGATAGAATGGTGTAGGGAGAATATGCGAACAATCCGGCTGTCTAGTGCAGCCGGATTTGCTATGCAGTCTATGCGCTTATTGGAGTTATTATGAACTATTTTTCAACCAACCCTCAGATTGCCAGCAAGGAAGATGATCGCCATAGCGCTTATAGCTGACTATGTGCAAGCTGTGCCGATTGGCGCCAGCGTTCGGCATGCTGATGAGTCATTTGGACGAAACGGCTTTGTGCGGGAGACTGCCACTTTTTCGTATGATAACTAATATGGGTGCAGACACGCTGGTCGGTATCGTCCCAGTTCAATGCAACCATTTTGCCTTCTTCCAGCTCACGCTGTACGGTAATAAGCGGTAAAAATGACAACCCCAGCCCCGCCATTACGCACTGCTTAATCGCTTCATTACTCCAAAACTCAATACTCGGATCTGGGAAAATGCCGTGTCGGTTCAGCATCTTTTCAAACAGAAGTCGATAGTTGCAGCCTGCTTCGGTATATAGAATCGTCTCATACCGCAGATGATGCGGCTCAACCTTCGGTAATGCCGTTAAAATATGATCCGGTGGTGCGACTAGCGTCATCTCCTCTTCCACCAGCATGTCTACCTTTAACTCGTAATCCTCCATATGTGGCTGTAGCAAAAACACAATGTCCAGCTCACCCCGCCGCAGCATTTCATGCAAATCCTCACACGCACCCGGCTTCAAAATGATCTGTACCGCCGGATATTGCTGCCGAAATTCCTTGATAATCGGCGGTAGACGGAATGCAGCCAGCGATTCTGGCGCACCGATATGCAGCACCCCACCGATCTGATCGCCTGAAATAATCGCCTCGCGTGCCAAATTGTGCATACGTGAAATCTCCTGCGCATACGGCTGCAAACGCCGCCCTGCATCGGTCAGCAAAATCCGTTTATGAATCCGATCAAATAATGGCGTACCCAGTTCCTGCTCCAACGACTGAATCTGTGCGGTAACACTGGATTGCGCATAATCCAGCTTACGCGCCGCAGCTGTAAAACTTCCCGTTTCCACTACCGTTAGAAACGTAAACAAATGACGTGATTCCATCTCTGATCCTCCTCGTTTTACTCTCTATTCTTTCTTCCATCGGAAATACCGATGAACAGCATTCGTTATATCCGTTTTACCGATGCTTCTATTATCTGCTACGCTGGAACAAATAACAAGGAAAGTTGGGAAACTTATGACCCTTTCGCGTAATACTGGTTCTCATTCAACCGCATCCTCATCGTCTTCGGCTTCCCGTTCGACTTCATCTCGCTCTGCAGGAGTGTCTGCATCGGCAGCAAGCACTGCTGCGGTTGCAGGTTCAGACGCAGCTACTGCATCTCACTCCTCTACTACATCCAATGACAAGGCTAGCGGTCATCTGGGTAGAACGATCAATATGCCACAAGCGGTGGCTCTTTATATCGGTGCAGTCGTTGGCTCCGGTATTCTAATTACGCCCGGCATCACCGCGCGGATGGCAGGTCCCTCTGCCATTATCGCTTGGGTATGTATGGCGCTGCTGATTTTACCGCTCGCGTTATCGATGGGATTATTGTCAGCACGGTATCCAAATGCGGGCGGGGTATCGCACTTTGTCTCGCTTGCGTTTGGTCCAAGACTAGGAGCATTGATCGGCTGGTTTTTCCTTATGTCCGTGCCGATTGGTGCGCCAGTTGCTGCGTTAACGGGTGC
Organism: Paenibacillus sp. JQZ6Y-1; assembly: GCF_040719145.1. Lineage (NCBI taxonomy): Bacteria > Bacillati > Bacillota > Bacilli > Caryophanales > Paenibacillaceae > Paenibacillus > Paenibacillus kandeliae. The sequence goes on along the minus strand of NZ_JBFDUZ010000001.1, from coordinate 575,170 downwards.
TGGTTATTTGACCGCAGCGCTTGGCTGGAGCGAGCCGGTACGCATTACGATCGCCGCTGCGCTGCTGCTGTTCAGTTTATTAATCAATTGGATTGGCTTTCAGCTTGCCGGGAAAATTCAGGTCGCTGTCGTCGGTGCGATTATTCTCGTACTCGGTCTTGCAATCGTCGTCGCTATACCGGATATAAAGGTATCCAACTTTACACCGTTTATGCCGCATGGCTGGTTTAGTGTCGGTCAATCGGCAGCGATGCTATTCTGGTGCTTTATCGGCTGGGAAGCAGTATCGCATTTATCCGAGGAATTCAAGGACCCACAAAAGGCAGCCGTACGCGGCGTCATTATTGCTGCTTCCATCGTTGGCATATTGTACTTGCTGACTGCCATCGTTACGATTGGCACACAAAGCTATCTGAATGGTGCGGATGCTTCGCTTGTTCATTTGATTGGTAGCCGTCTGGGAATCTGGGGTGCGGCGTTGTCAGGCTTAACTGCCGCTTGTATTTGTACAGCAACCACCGTCGCTTATATTGGCGCTGCATCGCGAGTCGCATTTGCCTTATCGCGTAACGGATATGCTGCCCGTCCGTTCAGCCATCTATCGCCACGTTTTCGCACACCGACCGTAGGTATCACCTTTTTAGGAATATGTTTTGTGATCATTCTATCGCTGTATGCGACTGGCTTACTTCGATTGGAATTGCTGCTGCAATTGCCGAACTCTGCTTTTATCCTAACGTATCTCGCTGGTTGTGCTGCGGGTATACGCTTGTTATGGAAAGAGAAGGTGGGACGCTGGATTAGCGGTATCTCGTTTTTGTTTACACTGATCGTCTTTCCGTTTACCGGCTGGGCGATTCTGTACCCGCTGGCGATTACGATCTTATTCTGGCTATTCACTCGTAAACGGGCAGTACAATCGTAATTTCATTTCATACACTTTTCACACATCTCTCCCATTGTTCTCACATAATCCCTTGTTAAGATGAACTTACATCAGCAGTTGACAATACAGTTTGCCGACAGGGCGCACCGCTTCAAACCAAACGTACAAGCGACAACGTACCTGAAAGCAAAACAACTTCGATGGCAAACAAATCTATTAACGAGGTGACCTACCAATGAAAAAATGGACAAAGAGTGTAGCAGCATTACTGACAGCAGTGAGCGTACTGGGCGGAGCAAGCAGCGTATTCGCAGCAACTCCTACAACGACAACACCGGTGAAAAAAGTAGCTGCAACTTCCGCAGCAACAACAAAAACAGCACCAGCTTCTGCAACAAAAGCGACTTCTAAAACACCGGTAACCTCGACTCACAAAGCGACAGCTGCAACAACGAAGTCCACAGGCAAAACAACAGGTGAGCACAAAAAAACATCCGCAACACACAAAGCAACAACTGGCAAAAAGAAAACCAGCAAAACAGCGGCTCATAAAGCAAAAGCAACTGCTCACAAAACAAAAGCAACTGCTCATAAAACCAAAGCGGCTACTCACAAAGCAAGTGCAGCTCATAAAAAAGCAGCTCACAAAGCTAAAAAAACCGCTCATAAAGCAGCGCATCATAAAGCAGCTCACAAAACGGCTCACAAAGGTAAAGTGACTGCTCACAAAACAGCACCTGCTAAAAAAGCTACAACTACTAAAACAACTTCCCATAAATAAGAATAAGGCTTGATCCTTACCCTGGATCATTCCCTTTACATCAATCGGTCACACGCTCCAAAGGCTCCCTGCGTTTGATGTTGATTCAACAGCCTGTCAATGCCCTGATTGACAGGTGGAAAAACTCGCCATAAAAAGACGGAACTTCCCCCGGAGTTCCGTCTTTTTCTTTACCTTTTTGTCATCTTCTTAGCTTTGATCTTTCCCCCTGTCTTCTGATACATTAACAATGACATATGTAACTATCCATTTCGAGGTGACCCCATGACCCGTATTTTTGTCGTCGATGACGATCATTATATTTTGCAGCTAATTGCTGGCTATTTGAAAAAGGAACAATACGAAGTAACATCGTTTGCCCACGGTGGTGAGCTGGTTGAGCAGGTCAAGAGTGAACATCCAGATTGCCTAATTCTTGATATTATGCTGCCGGGCATTGATGGGTTGACTCTGTTAACTGAGCTACGTACCTTTACCGAGATGCCTATTATCATTATTTCGGCGCGCGGCGAAGAGGTGGATCGCCTGAACGGGTTAGAGCTGGGCTGTAATGATTTTCTGAGCAAGCCGTTTAACCCACGCGAGCTGGTGGCACGCGTAAAAAGTATGTTGCGCCTCATTCGCAGCACTCGCATGGCGGTCGGCAACGAGCTGAATCCTATCGATGCAGCGATTCCTACCCTTCCCGGCAATAGCATGCCGCAGCATGCTTCCTATATGAGTGCAGGCAATGTGCAGCTGTCCGAGGAATTCCGGCGCGTACAAGTACAAGAGCAGGAATTATCGCTGACTGGACGTGAATTCGAGCTGCTGTTATTTCTGGCACAGCATTTGGAGCGTCCATTTAGCCGCGAGCAATTGATCCAGCAGGTATGGAACTATGACTTTTTTGGCGAGGTACGCGTGGTGGACGATCTGGTCAAACGCATTCGCAAAAAGCTGTCCCAGCATCACTCTACGCTGACGATTGATACCGTCTGGGGCTTTGGTTACAAGGCTGCGGTACATCATCCATGAAGACGATCCGCGGCAAAATGCTGATTGCCTTGCTGGCGGGCATGCTGGTGACAGTCGGCATTACCGTCTTCTTTTTTATCCGACTGCTGGACGATATTTTGCTGAATCAGGTCAAGCAGCAATTGCAGGATCAGACACTCAAAGCGGTGCACATGGTTAATTCGGATGATCTGGAAAGTCTGGACAGTGACAGCTTCCGCTTTTTTATCAAGGATGTGCTGTTTTATGCCGATTATTTTGTGCTGGATACGCATGACAAAGTGATCGCTTCCAGTAATTCCGGTCAGGTAGGTAAGACGATGGTCAATTTCCCTACTGGACGTGAGGGCATTATGCAGATCGGCGGCAATAAAGTACTTTACAGTGAAGCCAAGCTGTCGCATCAGCCATTCCGGGTGATCTTGTACTCTCCGCTCTCTTCGCTGCGCGCACTGTATATTCCGTTGATGCGAACCACAATGCTATCGATTGCAGCAAGCTTTATCGTTATTTTGCTCATTGGACTGTTTGCTGTTTGGCGGACGGTACAACCGCTCAATCGCCTCAAGGAAGCCGTGAGTCAGTATGAACCACATCTGATGGATCGGGAGCCTTTTTTGCAAGCGGATCATACGGAGATTGGCGAACTGATCAGCACCTTTCAAGTGATGGCGGATCGGCTACAGCTGCATCATCGTCATCAGCTGGAATTTCTGCAAAATGTATCGCATGAGCTGAAGACGCCGTTAATGTCGATTCAGGGCTATGTATATGCTATTCAGGATCAGGTGATGCCTGTAGAGCAAGGATTGGATGTTATCTCCGTCCAATCGCAGCGGCTAATCGATATGGTCAGCAAGCTGCTTCAGCTATCTCGACTCGAAAGTGTAGATGAAGAATGGCCTATTACAGAAGTCGATTTGAAAAGTATGGCTGAGGAGGCCGTCTATTTGCTGTTACCAGCGGCAGGTCAGCAGGGCATACAGCTGTATGCCGAAGGTAGCTCTCATACTGTGCCGATTGCAGCGGAGCAGCTGTTTCAAATTTTGCTCAATCTGCTGCAAAATGCCATTCGTCACAGTACATCACAGGTGAAAATTGTATTGGAATGCCCCGATGACGGGATAGCAGATTGGATGATGCATATTGATGATGATGGGCCGGGATTGGCAGAATCGGAGCGTGAGCATATCTTTCGCCGCTTTTATACCGGAACGAACGGAGTCACAGGGCTTGGGCTGGCGATTAGTAAGCAGATTGCTACCCGATTACATGCCGATCTGGTCTATAGCCCTTCACCGCTTGGTGGTGCGCGTTTTAGCATCATTCATTATCCACAAGTTGCAGCCAATGGTAGTAAAGGTGCTTGACACACCCTTTCAAATGGGTAATCTAAAGATATAGAGACATATTCATCATTGTTTAGACGCGACGCGCATAAGCATAGATTGGATCGTCTCTATTTTCTTTTTTAGCGTTCTTTTTCCGCTTTGTTTTTCAGCGTGACCATTCTGTTGAACCAGAAGGAGGAATTGCCATGACTGGTATCAAAATTGCCCGCGATGACAATCAGCTGACCATTGACTGGCAGCAGTCCAAGCTGGAAATCCCTCTGCATGAAGCCGTCTACGTAGCGCTGGATCAAGACATGGTAGCTTCGGAATGCCACCCTGCCCTGCTGCACACACCTTATGGCACACGGGAGCGGGTGATGATTCAGACGGGCAAAGATACGTATCTGCTGTTAAATGGCGATCGGATCACCGTTATGAATCGTTCTCATCGTCACTGATAGGAGTCCCAAGTCAACCATCTGCAACAAAGCAATTGCGGTAGCGATTCTGTGGTAGCCTTTGTCCTATAACTGAATGGCACCACTGCTGATGCAAACCACAATTTTTGACTGCCTTTCATTCTTCCATTACAATAACGTTTTAATCTAGCTGCCGATCCATGATGGCAGTATTCCCAGAGTGAAAGGTGGTCTCTTTTTCATGCTCAAAATCGGTATTATCGGCGACTATCAACCGGAAGTAAAAGCTCATATCGCAATCCCGCAAGCCATTGCCAGAGCAGCAGAGGATTTACAATGTCAGACAGAATTGCAGTGGTTGTCTACACCGGAACTGAATGATAAGACGATTCCGCTGTTATCGAATTATGATGCAATCTGGGCAGCTCCAGCAACACCGTATATTCATATGGAGGGCGCACTCCAAGCCATCCGTTATGCCCGAGAGCAACAGATTCCTACGCTGGGTACCTGTGGCGGATATCAGCATCTATTGATTGAATTTGCCCGTCATATTTTGCATTTACAGGAAGCGGATCATGCCGAATCCAACCCGGATGCCGAGACACTGATCATTACTCCGCTTACCTGCTCCGTGAATGAACAGACTCATCATTTTGTATTAACACCACAATCCCGAATTGCCCGCATATATGGCACGACAGAGGTTAACGAGCAGTACGGCATTTGTAATTATGGATTACATGCACAATATGTAGACTTGTTTGCTGAGCACGGCTTTCGTATTACCGGCAGGGATTTGAATGGTGAAGCTCGTATTGCTGAGTTGGATGGTCATCCCTTTTATGTGGGTACGCTGTTTCAGCCAGAGCGGTCAGCATTTCGCCAGATCGTCCATCCGCTGATTCGTGCTTTTTTACATAGTGCACTTCAACTTCAACAGTCACAGACAGTGGAGCGTGTTGTATTAGAGTCTCCACAGTCCGAGTAAGTCTTGAATGGGTAAATAAATACCAACGTGATCCGTTCAACGTACATTTTATTAATGGGAGGTAATGATTGTGGGCTTGACCAAACAGCAGCGTATTCAGCTGCACAACTTTAACAATCTGACCAAATCACTCAGTTTCAATATGTACGATATTTGTTATACTCGCACCAAACAGGAGCGCGAAGCCTATCTGGAATATATCGACGAGCAGTATAATGCGGATCGGCTAAGTGGCATTCTGACCAATGTGACCGATATTATCGGTGCGCATGTACTGAATATCGCCAAGCAAGATTATGTACCGCAAGGGGCAAGCGTCACGATGCTAATCTCGGAAGGTCCGGTCGAGACGGCGCCCAATGCTTCATTTGAGGAATCCCCAGGACCGCTACCGGAGCATGTGCTGCTCCATCTCGACAAAAGTCATATTACCGTGCATACCTATCCCGAATATCATCCCGATGAGGGCATTAGTACCTTCCGCGCGGATATTGATGTATCTACATGCGGTGAGATTTCTCCGCTCAAGGCGCTGAATTTTATGATCCATTCCTTTGATACAGATATTATGACCATGGATTATCTAGTACGCGGGTTTACGCGCGACATTGAAGGCAATAAGCTGTTTATTGATCATGATATTAGCTCGATTCAGAATTTTATTCCAGATGAGATCAAGGATTTGTATCAGATGATCGATGTGAATATTTATCAGGAGAATATTTTCCATACGAAATGTAAACGCAAGGAATTCGATCTCGATAATTATCTGTTCGGCTATACAAGCGATTCGCTGTCTCCAGAGGAAAAGCAGCATATCACCGATCGGCTGACGCGAGAAATGAACGAAATCTACTATGGCAAAAATATGGGCTAAGGAGTGAACGATGTTGTCCTCTGCATTACTGAAGGAGATTACTGAAAAGCAAGGGTATCTGAGCGCCGTGTTTGACAGTTCGCTATTTCAGCAGCGTATTCAGGTGAATGCAATCGAGCCGGACATTCCACTTCTCTACGCGGAACGCTGTGCGACGGCGTTTGAGTCGTTGAGCCCGGCAGTATTGCAGCAGTTGTACCGATACAGTCATGATTATTGTATCGACTTTTGCGAATATGTGGGTGAAACGCCGCCAGCCATTGAACAGCCAGAGCAGATTTTGCAATATATATCTCCTATGAGCATGGAGATTCCAACGTTGCCAGAAGCCCATACAGCAGAAACGGCTGAGCCTGTGCTGCATCTGGAGCTGAACTGTGAATGGGAGCCGGAGCATGGGTTGGAGTGGTTGATTCGTGGCAATGATATTCTGTATGTAGGCAGCTGTGAGATGCTGCAAGAGTGGAAAGACAAGAATTATTACCGCGAGTATGGCGGCAATTATGCATTTGGCAACAAGCTGGACTAGTACAAGAGATGTACAACGAATGTACAGAAAAAATATACCGAAAGAATGTACAGCTACATGTATAGCTAGTGTATAGCGAATCGAATATATGGATATTGGAACATGATCTGCATACCTTTATCCATAAACAAAGCCCCTTATCCGGTATAGCCATGAATGATCGGCTATAGCGAGTAAGGGGCTTTATCTAATTGTATGGTCAACGATGGATTTTCGCCCGTTTCGTTATCCTTTTGGATCGTATGCAGTCTAGCATCATTTCAGGCATTTTCGTGAATCCGGCGTTGCACCTGCTCCATTAGCTCCATTTTGCGGTCGATAATCTTATTCATCAGCACATTAGCATGACCAGCATACGCCTGCTTTTGATCATCGTCTTTTAATGTAACCAGATTGATATTCACGGTCAGCAGGGAGCTATGTGCCGCTGCTTCAAACAGGATAATACCGATGCCCACATCCGACAGCACCGTGCGATTACAAACGTCGATCAGCGGTGCAGCGCTGTACATACCGTATAAGCAGCATTCCATCAGACGTAGCGGCGTATCAATAGACTGGATGCGCGTCTCGTACACCGTCTGCTTCCGCTCCTCCTGCTGCTCTGGTGTCAGCTTGGGCAATTGCAGCGCTTCGATATACTGCCCGAACGCTTCAATATCCTCCGCCATCAGCCATTCGCAGGCAGTCGAGATATACTCCATATCCTGAAGCGCCTGCGCTACATGCTGTTCAATATGCTCATATCCTTCGCCTTGGGAAAAGTTTGCCGTCATCGAGGTCATTGCCGCACCTAATGCAGCGACGATGGAAGCAACGCTGCCTCCGCCCGGTGTTGGTTCCGAACGTGCCAGCTGTTCCATGATCCGCCGAAGCGGTTCGTCCCATGAAACGGTATTCAATTCCGCTTGTTCTACCTTCATGTGAATTCCCTCCTCTAACAGGCATTATCCATGTATTACCCATTTGGCAGGAGCTTGCCTATCGTTAAAACGTCTGTTGGCATATTTATTTTACAACCGCTTCCAAATAAACTAGATCTATTGTGAGCATATGCACGGCTTGTCTGCGGAATAACGGACGGACTAAGGAAAATTACGATTGATGCGTAGCGCGCTCCATTTTCCATTCCAATATTGATTTTAAGATCAGAATCAACAAAGCCAGCAACACGAGAATGGACGACACCGCAAACGCGGCAGCAAACTGATATTCATTGTACAAAATCTCGATATGCAGCGGCAGTGTATTCGTCTCGCCGCGAATATGACCGGATACGACAGAGACAGCGCCAAATTCGCCCATTGCCCGCGCACTGCACAGCACGATGCCATACAGCAGCCCCCATTTGATATTCGGCAGCGTCACCCGCCAAAAGATCTGCCAGCCACGAGCACCGAGACTAACCGCCGCTTCCTCCTCCTGCGTTCCCTGTGCTTGCATCAATGGCACTAGTTCCCTTGCTACAAACGGTAAGGTGACAAACACCGTCGCCAGCACCATGCCGGGCAGTGCAAATACAATCTGAATATTATGCGCATCCAGCCACGGTCCAAGGAAGCCCTGCGCCCCAAACAACAAAATGTACACCAAACCCGAAATAACTGGCGAAACGGCGAACGGAATATCGATGAGTGTAATCAGTGCATTTCTACCACGAAAACGAAATTTACTAATTGCCCATGCTGCCGCAATACCGAATACAGTATTGAGCGGAACTGCAATACAAGTAATCAGCAGGGTCAGCTGCAAGGCAGACAGCGCATCTGGATCGATGACCGCGGCTTCATACACCTCCCAGCCCTTTTGAAAAGCTTCGATTAGAATACAGATCAGCGGCAATACGACAATCAGCACCAAAAACAGCAACGCTATACCGATCAGCGTCCAGCGTACCCCACTGGATTCCGTCCTATGTCGAGGCTCCCTGCGAGAAGATACTGATGGGACTGACGATTGGACTTCACTCATTGCTTAGCTCCCTTCCACTGCGCTGCGGTTGATCCGCCATTGCAGTACATTAATCAGCAGCAGCAAAAGAAACGAAATGATGAGCATAACCAGTGCCACCGCAGCCGCACCAGCATAATCATACTGCTCCAGCTTGGTCATAATAAGCAAAGGCGCAATCTCGGTCTTGAGCGGCATGTTACCGGAGATGAATACAACCGAACCATACTCTCCAATCCCCCGTGCAAAAGCGAGTGCAAATCCAGTCAACAGCGCTGGCCATAGCTCCGGCAAAATGACTTTGAAAAAAATCTTCAAACGATATGCGCCCAGCATCACTGCTGCTTCCTCAGTATCCTTGTTCAAATCCTGCAACACCGGCTGCACCGTACGAACAACAAACGGTACACCGATAAAGATCAGCGCAATCGTAATACCAAGCGGTGTATACGCGATCTTGATACCGAGCGGCGCTACCAGTTGACCAATCCAGCCATTAGGCGCATAAATCGTACTAAGCGCAATGCCCGCCACCGCTGTCGGCAACGCAAAAGGAAGATCAATCAGGCTGTCGATCAACCGCTTGCCCGGAAAACGGTACCGCACTAGTACCCATGCTAGTAGCAGACCGAATACCAGATTGACCAATGCAGCGGCAAATGCCGTCAAAAAGCTAACCCGATACGATGCAAGCACACGCGCCGCCGTGATCGTCTCCCAAAATCCACTCCAGCTCAATTCGGTCGTTTTGATCACCAATCCAGCCAGCGGAATAAGCACGATCAGACTCAAATAAATAATAGTAAAGCCCATAGACAATCCAAAACCCGGCAATATACTACGTATTCGGCGCGATGATGCTCCCGGCCGCACCGCTACTTTTGTACTCATCCGCTTCCCCCCTGTAAACAGTTACGGCTGCAGCGTATGCCGCAGCCGTCGTTGACTCCTCTTGCCATCCATGTTGATGATTGTTTACGTTCGTCGCTGCTTATGATTCTCTGACACCCTTTACTGTTCATGGGGGTGCTCAGCTATATCGCGATCTATGGATCATCTTCTAGTAGGAATTAGGAACCCGGTGTATAAATCTGGTCAAATACGCCACCGTCGTTGAAATGCGTTTCCTGTGCTTTTTTCCAGCCACCAAAATCCTTGTCAATTGTTAGCAGCTTCATATCCTTGAATGTATCCTTATACTTGGCAGCAATCGTTTGGTTAATCGGACGATAGAAATTTTTGGCAGCGATCTCCTGTCCTTCATCCGAGAAGAGGTATTCCAGATATGCCTTTGCTACTTCCTGTGTGCCATGCTGTTCAGCCACTTTATCGACGACAGCTACTGGCGGCTCTGCCAGAATGCTGATGGATGGATACACAATCTCGAATTGATCTGGTCCCAGTTCCTTTTGCGACAGCAGCGCTTCATTTTCCCATGCGATTAACACATCGCCAATGCCTTTTTCGACAAAGGTAGTAGTGGCGCCGCGTGCGCCTGTATCCAGTACTGGTACGTGCTTGAACAGCTCGGACAGATATGCTTTTGCTTTCGTTTCGTCATTGTTGTTCTGCTCTAGCGCATATCCATATGCCGCCAAATAGTTCCAGCGTGCACCACCAGAGGTTTTTGGATTCGGCGTGATTACCTGTACATCTGGTTTGATCAGATCGTTCCAATCCTTGATGCCTTTGGGATTGCCTTTGCGGACTAGAAAGACAATGGTCGATGTGTAAGGCGAGCTGTTATGCTCAAATTTACTTTGCCAGTCGGTAGGCAGCAGCCCTTTGTCAGCGATGGCGTCAATGTCATAGCCCAATGCTAGCGTAACGACATCGGCTTTTAATCCGTCGATCACGGCGCGTGCCTGCTTGCCAGAACCACCATGCGATTGTTTGATTGTGACATCCTGACCGGTTTTGCCTTTCCAGTACGTCTGGAATGCTTTGTTATATTCCTCGTACAGCTCGCGTGTCGGATCATAGGATACATTCAACAGCTCGACCGAACCTTTGCCATCACTACCAGAAGAAGCATTGCTGTCAGTGGAGCCATTTCCACAAGCACTTAAAACCAACGTGAATAAAAGTATGGCTGACAATACGCCAGCAGTTTGAATACGGAAAAACCTGCCTTTTTGTGGATATGCTTTTGTCTGTTTCAAATCCAACACCCCATCTTTGTCATTTGATTGCCTGTCCCAGCCATTCGGTTCATCCATCCATAACATCCCTAACCAACAATTCCTACCTTAATACTAAGTTATGAATGAACTTTATCAGCATTGATCATTTTATTCAATATGAAAAGAAGAGATTTGTACGGCGTAGCTTATCGAAATTTATGATGAAATAGGAGGTTGTATCAGCTTTTTCTATCTTGGTCTGGAGCGTTGCCGAAAACGGTACCAAATAACACTTTGTCAGCGTACAGTTTACTCAGTTATAATAGAGAAGTAGTTTGCGAGGCTTGTTGGTGTGGATGAAGATATTTCGCTGCATCACAGTAGCAAACGGGTAGTATACGAAACATAAGGTATCGTCCACATTGAAGATACTTTTAAAAAGCAATGGAATAGCAGATCGACGGGTTTACGCCCGAATTGTATATGAATTCACTGTATTCCATTCATGTGTACATGCAATCGCACGGATATTGGGATGTCAGGCAGCATCGTTTTCTGCTGATGGCAACCATCTAATCCGCTAGCGATCCACTCCAATCTATACACTACAGAAAGGGCGATGGTATGGTCCGCTTTGGTATCATTGGCACAAACTTTATTACAGAGCGTTTTATTGAGGCTGCAAAACGCAATGACGATTTTGAACTGACTGCATTGTATTCGCGCACCGATGAACGGGCTGCGCAATTTGGACAGAAACACGACATTCCGCATCATTACACCGATTTGCAGGAGATGCTGGATAGCGGCAATGTGGACGCTATTTATATTGCTAGTCCCAACTCGCTGCATGCAGAGCAAGCGATTCAATGTATGGACAATGGCAAGCATGTGCTATGCGAGAAGCCGCTGGCATCCAATGTAGCAGAAGTGCAAAGCATGATCGATGCAGCACGCCGCAATGGTGTGACGCTGATGGAAGCGATCAAATCCGCGCTCATGCCGAATTTTGTAGCACTGCATAATAGTCTGCCTAAGCTGGGGCAGGTTCGACGTTATTTTGCCAATTATGGTCAATATTCATCCCGTTATGATGCCTACAAAGAAGGGAATATTCAAAATGCGTTTCGTCCCGAATTTTCCAACGGCTCGCTGATGGATCTGGGTGTGTATTGTATCTATCCGCTGGCAGTGCTGTTCGGTCGCCCGAATACAATACGCGCTACTGGTGTCATGCTGGAATCGGGCGTTGACGGCGAAGGCAGCATTATCGCTTCCTACGATGATATGGATGCAGTTGTCATGTATTCCAAAATCACCGACTCTTCCCTGCCATCCGAAATTCAGGGTGAGTTGGGCAGTATCCGCATCGACAAAATTAGCGAACCCAATCAAATCGTGATGACCTATCGCGGCGGGTTTGCCGAGAATCTGCATGTGACTCAATACGAGCCGCCGATGTATTATGAAATCCGCGAATTCCTTGATCTAATCGCCGAAGGGCGTCAGGAATCTGAGATCGCCTCTTGGGAAAGCTCGCTGATTACGGCAGAGATTATGCAAGAAGCACGCAAGCAGCTGGGGCTCGTTTATCCGGCAGATGTAAAATAAATAGGGTACTTGTATCGGTACAACGATGCAGGTTCGCGATCAACTGGATCAGATGGGAAAAGGAGAGCGGAATGCTCTCCTTTACTGTATCCAATGATATTAGCAGCGATGATTGATAACACTCAAATGATCCGCCATCCTGCGCTTACATAGCACTTGGCAACGCCTGCCTGTAGGAAGATGCCTGATTTGAATGGAGGAGAATGCTTATGACGGACATCGGGGTTTATCATCCGGTACATCCTTTGAATATATTACCTGCCGGACGGGTAGAAGCGCTTGTGCAAGCGGCACAGCAACAACATATACAGCTGCTCTTTTTTGATGAAGATGGTATCGATCTAGATAAGCGAACCGTGCAGGCAATGATTCCCGATCCAGAGCAGGAGGGAAATTGGTTGCTACGTTCCTGCCCATTGCCTGAGATTGTCATGAACGAAATGGCGCGCTTACCTGCCGAACGTTCTCCTGCGGAACAGCGTTTGAATCGACTTGTCACCTTTACATCTCATCCGATTCATGCCAAGCAAAAGGTGCAGCACATGCTGAGTGAGCTACCGCAATGGAGTGATTGGATTGTTCCCACCACAGTCTGCACCGGCATCGACAGTGTACTCCAGTTGTTGGAGCAGCAGCGCGATTTGATCTTGAAGCCAGATCAAGGACGTCAAGGACAGCATATTGTGCGAGTGCGCTTAACCGACAATGATCGTTATAGCTGGCAAACCGGTAATACGTCATTGATTTTGGAATTGGATGGATTGCGTCGACTTGCCGAGCCACTATTGGAGCGTCAAACGTATCTGATGCAGCCGTATATTCAAAGTATCACCGAAGATGGACGTCCATTTGATTTTCGCATTCATGTGCAGCGTGGACATGAGGGCACCCTGCAATTGACAAGACTGTATGTGCGTTATGGAGAGCCTGGCGCAGTAACAAGCAATCTGGAGCAGGGCGGAGCGACTGCAGAATGGACACAATGGATCAAGCAGCAGCATCCACAGCATGCTGACGATTATATTGCCCGTTTGCCAGACATTGGCTTGCAGCTGGCACATGATATTGATTCATTCTATGATTATCCGCTAGATGAGCTAGGCATTGATCTAGCGCTAGATCGGCAAGGCAAATGGTGGTTTTACGAAGCGAATACCGCACCACAAACACGTGAGCATGAACGGGAGCGTGCAGAACATGCAGTCGCTTATGCCGCCTATGTATCCCAACGTCATCGGTTGCTGGATTCACTGCCGAAGCTGTCGACGGATCATCAGGTGATTGGCTTGCTCTCCCTGCAACAGGCGGATGATACGGAATATCTGTTTATTGAAGCATGCTCGGCAGTTGCCCGATTGCATGATGCCGTGCTGGTACGTATATATGCGAGCGATATTTTCTATCCCCAACAACGGGTGCTTGGTTATGTATGGGAATATTCGCGTTGGGTAGCATATGATTGTCCGTATCCTGATGTACTGTTTGATCGTTTGAAAAAACGTGGTATCGCTGCTTATTCACGTATGTACGCCGAATTGGCGCATATCCCTGCCACCCACGAATTGAAAAGTGGCTCCATGAGTAAGATGCATATTTACCGTTTACTACAAAAAGCACCAGAATCGTTGCAATCGCTCTTGATTCCATTTCATGAATCGGTCCATCCCAAACATATTATCCAGTTTATCCAAAAGCATCAATATACGGTGTTGAAGCCGGACACCGGATCGCATGGACAACATATTTTCAATATTCGGCAGTTGGACGACGGTGGTTATGAAGTGTATGACCAGTCGTATTTGCACCAGCTGGATACACAGCAATTACAGCAATTCGTATCGATGACGATTGGACAAGGTTATATTTTGCAGCGATTTGTGAATAGCTCCACTGTGCAGGATTATCCGTTTCACCTGCGAACACATGTGATGAAGATTGCCGATGGTCAGTGGGACGTTGCCTTTGTGCAACCCTATGTGGCGGTATCGGCTTATCGCAAAGTGACCAATCATGAGCAAACGCTGAGGGTAGCCACCAAATGGGATTGGTTTCTCAATCTGGAATATGGAGAAAAGCAGGGCGGCACGATGGACCAACGTATTCGCGAGCTAGCTATAGGTGTCGCCGCTTATCTAGAGCCGCTACTGAAACGACGCTTCCCAGAAGTAGCAATTGACATTGGCATTGACCGCGAGCGCAATATTTGGCTGTTTGAAGCGAACTTCAACCGAATCGGTAATTCGTTCCACGCGTTTGAAGTGGCAAAGTACGCTGTACCTTATGCTCTCTCTTTGATTCCGCTACAATAGCTAGGAGTTTATTGCAGTTCTGATTAATGATCATATTGATTCTGATTGCTTTCGATTTTAGTGGTCTCTATTGTCAAATAGACCATGTAAGATCGCGAATATACGTGGAATATATCTCATTTCATAAAAAGAGCCTCTGCTGTTGAATACAATCAACATTGCAGAGGCTCTTTCGGTTATCAGTTATGGTCGCAATTGAGTATTGCTCTGTATACTCTTTTCTTCCCAAAACTCAATGGCATGGTTTATTGATTCAGCAATTTGTTGTTTTGCAGCCATTTTACGAGTGTGGAGGCTCCTTCGTTTTGCGTGACAACAGGATTGGCGGTCAGTGCTGAATCGCCAGAAGACACAATACCAGAGTCATTACCATCGTTCAACGCTTGTTGAAGTTCGGCTTTTGCCCATTGGCTGGCTGCTGTATTGGTCGTTGTTGGTATGGTTGAGCCTGCTGCTGTATCTCCACCCAATCCATATACATTGGCAGCCCGTGTCAGAATAATAGCCAACTGTTCACGGCTGATGACACGATCCGGTGCAAACTCCGTGCCAGAGATGCCCTTCAAAATACCTGTTGCAGACAATGCTTGAATTGCACGGGTTTCCGGTGTATCGGATGCCAGATCGGCAAATGATGAAGTGGCTGTCGATTGGCTTGTGTTAATACCTAGCGCAGACGCCAGATATTGCGCTAGCTCGCCGCGTGTCATTGCAGAATTACCGCTGACATTTACCTGCTGTGCTTGTGGTACGATTTGTTTTTGTTTTAGCAATTGCAGCTCAGAGGAATCACTACTGTTGGCAGTCGGTGGTGTTGCTTTGACAATTTGCAATGTTGCACTTGCCAGTGCATGTACAGAGGCATTGCCATTTTCATCAAAGGTAACGGGTACGACATACGAATTGCCGTTGGAATCGGTCGCCATACCTACATAATCACTACTATTTCCACTGACATCTGGTACAGCTACGCTAAGTTGGATATAACGATTGGCATAATCGGTGACCGTTGTTTGTTGATCCCCATTCGCAACCTGTACACTCACCTGATACGCCGTACCATTAACTGCGCCAGCCATATTGGCAGCAGGAGTGGAGACTTTTTGTGCACTAATCATCCAGTTGGATTGATCAGATGTATTTAGCCCTCCGTTTTGTACTAGCTTGTTCAAGGCAACGGATGGAATATAGATGCTAACATCACCGGTTTTCACCGCAAAACCATTTTGCTTGGACAACAGGCTTTGCACAACAGCACCACTGAAATTGATCTGATACTGCTGTTTACCTTTCACTGCAGAGGCATCGATTGTTACCGTTTTGTTTGGTTGAGAATCGTTTACCGACTGACGAATCTGATCGGTCAGTACATTCAATACTGCCTGCTGATCACTTGACTGTGGAGTCAGTACTGCTGCACCGCGTGTGCGTGCACTGTCGGTGCTGCTATCGGAATGAACCGCATCGATGGTGGTAATACCACTGGTAGGCGATGTAGTCGTCGATGATGGGCTGGATGGTGTAGTCGTTTGTGGCTGGGTCGATGGTGTAGATGAAGAACGAGATGAGGTTGTATCCTTGTCTTTATCTTTTTTCACTTCAATTGTTACGGTTGCCGGGTCGGATGTATGATTTTGCAAATCGGTCACATAATAGGTAAAGGTATACGTGCCTGCACTATCGCCATTGTACGTAAAGTCACCAGTATTTGCATTCAGTGTCAGCGTTCCCGAAGCAGGTTGACTGCCGATATAGTAAGTCAATTCATCATCGCTATCTTCGTCGCTTGCCTGCAATTGAGCGGTCAGTACAGACGACTTTTTCACAGCAAAGCTCATCGCGCGAGCAATGGGAACAGAACCGCTCTCGCCATGTGTCAGCTTGGATGATCCTTTGAAAAATTGCTGCTTAAAATAAGCGATAGAATCACCGGTATATACTGTTGGCTGATCCGTACTCACGCTGTAAGAAGTGGAAGAGGCTCCAGACGATGTGGTCACGCTCTGTGCTTGTGTCATACTCGGTGCAGCGGCGAGCCCAGTAGCCAAAATGGATGTGCTAGCAAGATGGATGACTTTTTTGGCCGTTGTCTTCTCTTTCTGTTTCTTCATACTCCTCATAACCCCTTTGACCGATAAAATATAAATAATTAACGAAACAACTATTTAATTACTTATCGGATGAGTTGAGGGCTTTTATTAGATGGTTTTTGTCGTACAAAGTCGAAATTTCATCAAATTTATACATAAATTAGAAAAGATAAAAGTGATAACAAAAAAAGCTACGCCTGTCATGGCGTAGCTCTCCTCTCTTCCTATGAACGATGTATCATCAACTCAATGCGCACCTTGCGTCTCCGTCATCAATTCATCGAGCGCACGTCCATACTTGCTCAACCGCTCCATATCCTTGACAGATGGTTCGGTGTTACGCGACGGGTCCATGTTATCCTCAATATCGGCAATCTTCACAGTACGGGCGATTGAATTCTGTTTGGCACGTCGCACGAAGTCATGATAATCCTCACCCTCGCGACGGCTCATCGCTTGCACCGCCTCTACGATTTCCTCAGAAAAGCCTTCGGCAGCGAGATCATGAGCGGTTACATCGGTATCCTCTAGCACATCGTGCAGAACAGCGACAATCCGTGCTTCCTCGGAACTCATTTTCAACATTACCCGTAATGGATGCAAAATATACGGCTGACCACCACGATCCATTTGACCGGAATGGGCGCGTGTTGCAACAATAATGGCTCTATCTAGATTACTCATCTTCAACTCTCCTCTCCATAACATGTAAATCTATTGTTAGTGGCTATGCTAGTTATTACAACAGGCACCGCCGGATGAATCACTTCTCCAGCGGTGCCTATTTAGGTTAGGGCTATATTATGATCTCTTATACGTCGTCGTCAGTCGGGATATACATTAAAATCAGTCACCAGCTGGGCGCAGCTGCCATCGGCGGCATAGCCGATATAGCTGTGATACACACCATTACCAAATCCACTAGAAAACAGCGCCATATTGTCGCCAGTATCCAGTTCTGTTACGAGCCAACTGCGGCTTGGACGGAACGTTTCAATAGCTGCCGATTCCCAAGCGTCCATCAGCTCCTGCGCTAATTCTGGATTATCCAGCTCCTGCTGCTCTGCGAGCCAGCGATAGGTGCGAGCATCCAGATAGCTACCAGTACCAGAATCTACGGCAAATCCCCAACGTGCTTGTTCATACAGATTGTTCGGATCGGCATCGGGGCTAAATTCGCGCTCCGCGCCTTCCCAGCGTGCCACTGGTGCATCACTGAATATCACACGGGCAAAAGCGACCCGTTCATCCACGGGAGTCTGGCGATTCTCTCGTTGCTCCGCTGGATCGGTAATGCAGGCAATCGACAGCTCTACAGGGAAAGATCCTGTGGGGAATTCCTGCACAAATGGGGTTGATTCGATGAGGCTATACGGATCATCGGCCACGATTTTGCCTGTAGTCACGCGCAGTTCCCCGATAGACTCGGTATAAAAAGCAAGATTGCGTCTCTGGCCTCTGCGGAATTTGACCTGCTCTAGGTGAAACCCTCTCTTGAACACTTCCTCCAGTACCTTACTCTCATGTAACACCTTGTCCATCTTTCTTTCCTCCCTTGTTCGCTGGATGTTGTGGATTACATAACATTATACCCCTCTGACTGCAAGAAGAAAGATTTTTTATTGGATATTCCTAAAAAAATCATACATTTTTTTGAATTTGGACAAGAAATGTGAGAAAAATTGGGGAATATCGCAGCGATTGTTTACATCCCATGTAGGAAATGATTATTTTCAAGGATTTGCGTATATGTTTCAGCAAGATGGGTCTTTTTACAATAACTTGTTCATTCTAAGGATTGAATGATTGTGAAGGATCACGCATAATGTGATAGATGAATGTTCAGGAGAGGATGGAGAATAGGCTTGGATCAACCGTCAACGTTCAGCCGGGCGATTAACGAGATTATGGATACATGTATGCTGGCAGGGCAAATCATGCTGCAAAGCGGCGCCGAGACCTACCGCGTGGAGGATACGATGAACCGGATCGCCGATGCGTATGGCATGCCCGGCGCGCATAGCTATGTAACGCCGACAGCGATCATGTTTTCCACGACCGGTGCTGAGAGCGCACGACTGGTACGCATAGATGAGCGAACAACCGATTTGCATAAAATCGCACAGGTCAACGATATTTCGCGCCGCATCAGTAGCGGCGAACTGAGTGCGGACGAGGCGTATACACTACTGAAGGTGATCGAGGCAGGACCGCCCGAATATCCGACATGGCTCAAAATGCTCGCTGCTGCCATTGCCAGTGGCTGCTTTACGATTATGTTTCAAGGCAGCTGGGCAGACTTTATCCCATCTGTGATCGCCGGATTTTTCGGCTATACCGCAGCCCTTTATTTGCACAAATGGGTACAGGTGAAGTTTTTCGCTGAATTGTCGGCTGCCTTTTGTATCGGACTGCTGGCTTCGATCTTTGTCGAGTTTCATATTGGACGCGAATTGGACAAAATTATTATCGGCTCTGTCATGCCGCTGGTTCCGGGTTTGCTGATTACCAATGCGATTCGCGATCTGATGGCAGGTCATCTCGTATCCGGCATTTCCAAAGGCGCAGATGCCCTGCTAACCGCCTTTGCCATCGGTGCAGGTGTAGCGATTATTTTGACATTTGTGTAGCTCCAGCAGGTCTGGACAGAAAGGCAGGTTATTATGTACATGCTGGCTCAGCTTGTGACCAGCTTTATCGCTTCCGCTGGCTTCGGCATTCTGTTCAACGCACCGCGACGTTCGCTGCTGCAATGCGGAATCTCCGGTATGCTTGGCTGGATGGTGTATATTTTGCTGTATGAGCATATGAATCCGATTGCGGCGACGCTGTTCGCCACTTTTATCGTCGGTGGGATCAGTCAGATCTTCGCACGCATTTATAAGACACCGGTCATCATCTTCAGCGTTGCTGGTGTGATTCCGCTCGTTCCGGGCGGATTGGCGTACAATTCCATGCGCCATTTTGTAGAAAATGATTATGCTTCTGCCACCTCACTGGCTGCGCAGGCTGCCATGCTATCCGGCTCGATTGCGCTCGGTCTGGTGCTATCGGAAGTGTTTAACCAAATGATACGCCGTGCTGCCCGATAACGGGTGCACGGCGTATTTGGCATACAGATATGCTATTTTACTGTTCTCATGTATCCGTCAAGCAGGTAGACGCTGCTCTGCATAACAAGCTGCCAGCCAGTGAACAAATTCATCCTCTAACCCCAGCAGATACGCGCAGAAGATCAGATCCACATCATCTGCGATATACGCAGCCAAATCAGCGCTGCCAGAGCCTCGAATCACTTGTTCAAAAGCAAGTCGACTCCATTCGGTCACCTGTTCCTGCTCCACCGGCTTCAGACCGTCACGATGCAGCTTCTGATACGCATGAATCCAAGCCGTATCAAAATCAGCACTGTCCCGGTATTCCAGATACGCTTGCTGATCTAACAGTTCCCATAATCCGTCCGACAACAGCTGCCCTTGCTCCAGCCGAGGTTGAATTATTGAAATCAGTGTTCTCACTTTATCATTCCCCTGCTTCTGTCCTTACGTCTAATGACACGACAGACGTAGCCACATATTCACTTCGTCCAAACCGGTAACTACCGCCTTGACCATATAACCCGGATAGCGTGTTTCTGGCGGCACAGCAGCATTGCATTCGCGATCATCGATAATACCGTACGCATCATTGGGCAGACTCACAATCACGCCCTGTGGATAAAAGACCTCAATAATCCCACTCACCACATCGCCAAACTGGAATTTGGCTTTGGTCTTTTCCCAAGCCCGTCGATGAGACGCAGTTGCTTGAGTCCATACCTGCTCAAACTGCTCACGCGAAATATCCTCGCCCTCCGCATCGTCCATACTCTGATCAAACTCCTGATCATACAGACAGAAATGCAGCTCCTCATCCGGGCGACAGGAAACGACCCAGCGCTCCTCGTCCTCAATTACTTGACGCAAGACGGTACGCTCGCTGTCCACCTCAAAATAATAATTTTCATCACTTTCTTCAAAGCGTAATCGATAATAGTCCATGAATTAAACCTGTTCCTGTCCACCACCGGAATGTCCAGATTGCTGATGACCGGCATAATAAGTTTGACCCGGGTCCAGATCAAGCACAACTCGGCGCGGCGCAACCAGTGAATACTGATGCTCCACCCTCCAGCGCTGATCCTCCTGCATTCCAATCGTTTCTCCGTCGGCAATAATGTCTCCCTGATGGTAAATATAATCCGCTACATTCATCAAAAATTGCGCCACTTCCGCTGGCTCCATATCATAAAAATGACACTGTACATCCGGTACGCCTAATGCGGATAATCCACAGCTGTCCATCACCATTTCACGGCGTTCTTCGTCGGACGGAATGCTGTACAGCCGGATATTCAGCGCGCCATATAGCTGCTGATCCTGCTCTAGCGCCTGCAACAATGCATCGGCTGAGACGATCTTATCGCTGGCATTGTAGTACACCGCATCACATGGAGCCACCTCCAATACTGCACGCATCACCTTGTTAAACAGCGATAAACGCTGCTGTGGTGGCATGCCTCTTGCCATCATATCCGTCAGCAGCAATTCATAGCTACACTGCTCTAGGACAGCTCCCGCCTCTGGCCAATGCCAAGATTGCTGAATCGCCGTCTCGTACATAGATGGCAAAGGAGCGGTTGTTGCTGGCATTAATACCGTTTGTACTGGCATCGAGCCTTCCTGATATTCTAATGTATGATTGAGATGGAAGAAGTGATAATGATCTTCCTGATCTTCTTCGGAATGTTTGCTTGCTTCATTGCGTGCTTCCCAGACGGCAAGCGTCTCTTCTGCATCTTCTTCCAAATCCTCAGCTGTACGCACAGGTCCTGTATATTCCAACACTTTGGCATACAATGCTTCACGGTCGATGACTGGCTTTTCTTTATAAAGCAGCTGGGCAGTGTAAATGGCGGCATAGCCGTAGTCTTCCTCCATTTCACGCTGTTGCTGCGAGTCCGGCTGACCGGGTTCCATTGATGTCATGATCATGCTCCCTTCACATTTCGTTTTACGATTATTGGGGGTCTGCTTCTCCCTATTACCCTGATTGCAGCAGTATTGAATTATTTAGCAGCAACCACGGTATAAGCGGAAGATAGGTAAACGATTGTTAATGCTGCACTATGTACATATAAGCGGTCACAGTTCTATTCGTGATAGATGGTGTATAATCCTTTATAACAGCTTGGAAAGACACATCCGCGTTTCAATGCTTCATCGAACGGGGTACTCTGCAATTATAATCCGTGCTGCTCTCTGTGGACAGTATTGGATGTCCGAGCTTGATCTGTATCACCAACCCAAGGAGGTATTGTTATGATTCATCCTCATACTATTTCTGTTCGTGAACAAGTCTGGAACTTTGTCGATACTCTGGATGAGACGATACTCAATGAACATGCTCAGCCTGATCAATGGACCATTGCGCAGGTACTGGAGCATATGTATCTTATGGAAACTGCCATCACTGAGCGTTTAACTGCTACATTACAGCAGGATGAGCCGACCCCGCCGCCATTGTCGCGTGCAGGCGGCGAGACGCCTACTTTTTACCTGACACTGGATCGTTCGCGCAAAATCCCAGCCCCTTCCCAACTTGTACCTGCAGATAAGCATGCCACCTTGCAGGAGCTGCATACGCGTCTGGATCGTTCGCGTAGCCGTCTGGAGCAAGTACTGGAAACCGCCGATCCAGAGCAATTGAAACAAAAAACGATGAATCATCCTGTATTTGGTCCGCTCACACTGGAAGAGTGGAGCGAATTTGTCGGTTTGCATGAACAGCGTCATCTGGAGCAAATCAAAGATATTGAGTCCGCATTGACTGCTGCCAGCTGATCGCAGAGTAGACGACTTTCGTTCATTCGGTGAACGCGCTACAATAGAAGAGTTGATATCTACTCAGAATCTGTATAACGATACAGCAATCAAAGGAGCTGCTAACCGATGGACGATAGAATTGCTACCCTGCGCGGGTTGATGAAACAGGCAGGTCTGGATAGCCTGCTGATTACCGATCCGAAGCATGTATATTATTTGACTGGATTTGCGAGCGATCCACATGAGCGTTTTCTTGGCTTATTTATTCCAGATGGAGACGAGCCGTTTATTCTGCTGCCCGCTCTGGACGAAGACAAGGCACGCAGCGTGTCGACTGTTGAACGTATTGAAACCCACACCGATACCGACAATCCCTATGTACGCCTGAAACAGTGTGTCAAAGGCAGTATCGGTAAGCTAGGCGTGGAGAAGGAACATCTGTCGGTCGCACGCTTTGAACAGCTGTCTGCCGAGCTAGGCGCTGAAAGCTACAGCGACATCGGCAGTCTGCTCAACGGCATGCGTTCCCGCAAATCGCCGGAAGAAGTACAGCGTATGATCGTTTCGATTCAAAAAATTGAAGAAGTACTGCGTCGCGGTCTATCCAGCGTGCGTGCTGGCGTGACGGAGATTGACCTTGTTGCCGAGCTAGAATACCAGATGAAAAAAGTTGGTGCTGAAAAAGCCGCTTTTGACACAATGGTATTATCCGGTCCCAATACAGCATTGCCGCATGGCGTGCCAGGTAGTCGCAAGCTGCAAACCGGCGAGCTAGTGATGTTCGATCTCGGTTTGTTTTACAATGGGTATGCTTCTGATATTACGCGTACCTTTGCGCTGGGCGATGTGGATGACAAGACGGCGAAAGTATACAATACCGTTCTTGCCGCCAATGAAGCCGCGATTGCTGCTACCCGTCCGGGTGTGACCTTTGCATCCATCGACAAAGCAGCGCGTGATGTGATTACGGAAGCAGGCTACGGTGATCGCTTTATTCACCGTCTGGGTCATGGGCTTGGTATGGATACGCATGAATATCCGTCCGTGCATGGCGGCAACGAAATGCTGCTGGAATCCGGTGTGCTATTTACAGTGGAGCCTGGCATTTATATCCCCGGACATTGTGGTGTACGAATTGAGGATGATGTGATCGTAACCGAAACAGGTGTCGATGTGCTGTCCTCGTTCCCGAAAGAATTAACTGTCATCGGCAACTAAGTCGATTGACTGGAATTTTCGACTGGTATGATGAATCCGTGTGAACGGTAACGCCAACACTGGATAGATGCATACCATTCTCTGCACATAGCTATATTTCACACGTAGCTATATTTTCAAAAGAAAACACGCCATCCTCTACTTAATCAAGCTTGAGGCATGGCGTGTTTTCTTTTCCTAATAATCGACAATACAATCGACAATCTAAGAGAATACGATGTTACAGCGAATGTTGCGGTGGAGTAGATTCCACTTCGCCTTTGGCAGCAGCTGGACGAATCAGCAGCGGCTGATCCTCAGCAGGCACTTTAAAGCTGCGCGCCAAATACAGAAACGGCGTACCCACAGCGGTCAAAATGAATTTTAGAATATACGTGGTGAATAGAATCTCCAGCCATACTGACCATTCATACATACCAAGAAAGGCAATCGTGCAGAAGATCAGCGTATCGACAAACGAGCTGATCATCGTGCTGCCATTGTTGCGAATCCACAGCTGATTGGGTGCTGGGAATAAGCGGCGCAGCCAGCGATATAAACGTACATCCAGCAATTGACTGACCAGATATGCCGTCAGACTGGCAATCAGCAGAATGGAAATTTGTCCGAAAATCAATTCCAGTGCTGCTTGTGCATCTGAGGAAATATCCACCCCCGGTGCCACTTGGAATTTTAATGCCATCTGCATCACAATTGTAGTAACAATCAACGTGAAAAAGCCAAACCAAACGGCGCGTCGTGCCACTTTGGGACCGAAGCGCTCGTTCAGCAGATCACTTGCCAGATACATGCTCACATATAGCGTATTGCCTAGCGTCGTTACGACACCCGCTAGTTCAATTGTTTTGACCACTTGAATATTGGCGAGAATGGCGGCGATGGCGATCCAGCCGTACATGCCCTTAATGCCAAATAAGCGATAACTCAATACAAATAATGTATACGTAATAAGAACGAATAAAATACCCCAGCCTATATTGAACAATCTTATTTCCCCCTAGTTTTGATAACGCGGGATGGTTACGAACCGCGAAAATGGTGAAACATTGCTGAAAACCTGTTTAACTTTATCACAGGAATGTAGTCTCTACAACCCCATCATGCCAAGAATGGTAGGATGGGATGCTCCGGTGACCGCAGGTAAATTGGTCGTTCTGCCCATCAATGCTTCATGCCCTAATAGGGCAAAAGCCATCGCTTCACGCGCTTCATCCGGCACGCCAAAATCCGCAGTGCGACCAAGCATTATCCCTTTCGGCAAGCGTTGTTCCAGCATGCCTAGCAGCGTCAGATTGAACGAACCGCCGCCACAGGTTAGCAGTGTTTTCACCTCATGCTGAGGGATAATCCAACGATCTACTGCCTGTGCAATCGTAGCTGCTGTTAACGCCGTTGCCGTCGCCAATATATCGGCAAAAGAAAGCGATTGCTGTAGCCCCTGCTCTAGACATTGACGCGCAAAGGACGCGCCATACACTTCACGTCCCGTGCTTTTTGGCGGCTTGCGATCATAGTACGGGTCACTCAAATAGGTAGCCAGCAGCGCTTCATTCACCTGCCCACTTCCAGCAATCTCCCCCTGCGGATCATACTGTAGTCTGCCATTCGTTTCGAGCCGTACCAGCTCATCCATCACCATATTGCCCGGTCCTGTATCAAATGCCCAGATGTCCTGCTGCCGTGCTCCAGCGGGCAAAACGGTGGCGTTGCCGATACCGCCAATATTTTGAATGACGCGACCTTCGTGCTCACTACCAAATAGCAATCCATCCACATAGGGCGTTAAGGGTGCTCCCTCTCCACCTGCTGCCATATCCGCTGCTCGAAAATTGCCGATGACCGGAATGCCCGTACGCTCCTGTACGACTGACAATTCGCCAATTTGTAGCGTCGCTCGTACAGCCAGTGGTGTACCCTCCGGTCCCGGAAAAGGCTGCGGTTCCGGCGCATGCCATACCGTTTGTCCGTGCATAGCAATCAGATCAATATCGTCACTGGTCAGCTGCTGTTGTTCTAGTAGTTGCTGTACAGCATAAGCATGCCATTCGCTGATAGCAACATGAGCTTGAACCAGTCGATCAATCCGTGCAGTTTGCGGCGAGCACAATGCTTGCAACCAATCACGCAGTTCAGATGGATATGGGATAAAATGAAAGGCACGAAGCTCTGCCGACGGTGTTGCATTTTCACCTTCTACAATGTGTACAAGCGCTGTGTCCAGCCCATCCAATGATGTGCCAGACATTTGCCCGATCACCAGATGCTGACGCTGACTGCGATACCGCGCGCGAAAGTCCTTATCGTTACAGGATGAAGCAGAATTGCTCATAAACAGCCTCCATTTCCGTGTATGCGTATAGCATAGGACAGACGAATTCCGGTTATTCCTGCAATATCATATAATTACTCGGAAATAGTATAAATGAACACGAACAAAAAAGCATGCAAATTCCGAAAACGCTTCGGCTCTGCATGCTTTCTCTATATTCTAGCTATGCCTACTGGATAGCTTTCTTTATGCTCTAGCTAGGCTTGTCCCTGCTTGCTTACGCCTCTACCGTATCCAAACCGCGATCTGGCTCGTCGTACTTCGCACGATCATGCTCCTTGAGCACGCGACTGCTGACTACCCCCGCTGTCATCGAGCCGCTCACATTCAGCGCGGTACGACCCATATCGATTAACGGTTCGATGGAGATCAACAGCCCTGCAAGTGCAACCGGCATATTCATTGTCGACAATACGATCAATGCGGCAAAGGTAGCTCCCCCACCAACACCCGCTACGCCGAGCGAACTGATCGTTACCACGGCAATCAATGTCAAAATAAACTGCCAATCCAGCGGATTGATACCTACCGTCGGTGCGATCATAATCGCCAGCATGGACGGATAAATACCTGCACAGCCATTTTGCCCAATCGTTGCACCAAAGCTTGCCGACAGATTGGCGATACCTTCCGATACGCCCAGCTTATTCGTCTGCGTTTCCACATTCAGTGGAATCGTTGCCGCACTGGAACGCGAAGTAAAGGCAAAGGTCAGCGTCGGAATAATCTTTTTCACATATTGGAACGGGTTCAGCCCGCTAAATGCCAAAATAATCAGATGAATGATAAACATAACAATCAGCGCTACGTATGAAGCGATTACGAATTTGAACAGGTTCATAATGTCCTGCCCACTGGTTGTAGCTACCATTTTGGCGATAAGCGCCAGAATACCATACGGCGTCAGACGCAAAATGATCGTTACGAGTCGCATGACCACACCATAGATCGACTCCATCAGATTGCGGAATACTTCGCCTTGCTGTGGATTCTTACGCATAAAGCCCAGTGCTGCAACACCGACAAATGCAGAGAAAATAACGACAGCCAGTGTGGATGATGGACGCGCGCCAGTCATATCCTCAAATGGATTGGTTGGAATGAATTCCAACAGCTGTGCAGGTAGCGATTTGTCCTGCACCTCGCCTAGTCGTTCTTCCAGTACCGTACCGCGCTGCTGCTCAGTTTCGCCAACAGGCATACCCTCTGCCGTCAAGCCGAAGCTTAGTGCCGAAGCGATACCGACCGCGGAAGCAACCGCTGTGGTGAGCAGTAGAACGAGCAGAATCGATGTGCTGATTTTACCCAAATTCTGACGACCACTCAGCTTCAAAATTGCCATAATGATCGATACCATAATCAGCGGGATAACGACCATTTGCAGCAAGCCTACATAACCGTTACCGACCAAACTGTACCACTGCATCGAGTCCGACACGATGTCCGAATCTGCCGGATATATCCATTGAATAAGCGCTCCTAGCAGAATACCGAGCAGCAACCCTGTGAATACACGCTTCGTAAATGAAACATGCTTGCGCTGCATCCAGAATAGCACGCCGATTAATACAACCAGCAGAAGCACATTTAAAATAACTAATCCTACGTTCATTCGTTAATTCTCCCCTTTTCTTCTACATTTTGTGTATAAACAACGAATGCCTTGACCATTGTATCATAATACCGAGTAAACAAGTAGTGTTAATCATATGATATATTTTTCGATTTTTTTGCCAATATTTTCGTCATTTTGCGATTTTTTTTATGTTTTTGACATTTTGCGTGCAGAAAGAACTATTCAAACAACGGTCAATTGATATAAAATAAGAAATTATCTAAGCCTTTTTACTTAGTACCTTTAGCATATAAAGAGCCTGGTCTTGTGTTCATACTGATACCAACAGATTATGAATTGACGAAAGCTGGAAGGGAGACGATCCGCTGATTTCATGCCGGATGCTCATAACTACATATATTAAAATCATATGATCTGCTCCATGTAGACGAGTACCGTTTGGATATTACCATGCTTTATGTTAGCTAATGTTACGTCGGGGGAAGTTGTACTGGAAATAAGAATGGATAGACGCAATCGTTGACATCTTAGACTTTACAGCGCGTCAAGTAGAGGAAGGGGAATTCATATGTTTCGTTTTATCAATCAATCGATCAGCCGCAAAATCATGGTGACTTTTGCCTTGCTGATTATCGCGGTCTGCCTGGTCATGAGTATCTTTTTCTATATGATGACTAGAGGGATTGTGGATAAAAACGTGGTGCCTCAGTTCCGTCAGGTGCTGAATATCGCAATGGACGGCATTTTGAAAGATCTCGATAATACACAGGTCATGCAGGCTGCTCAGGGGAACAGCGGTGAGATCATGAAGCTGGAATCGTATTTGGGCGAACAATTGACCGCCTATGAGCTGGATAATCTGTACGTGCTACGTGTCGAAAAAGAAAAAGCGGTCGTTGTTGCTGTTGCGAACAAATCCAAAAACTTCAAAGACGGTCAAGAAGTTGAGCTGAATGAGAATATCAATACAGCAATGGAAAAAGATAAATTGTTAACTGATCTCTATAGCACCAGTACCGGTTCACATGTTACGTATTATTATCATGTCCCAGGCAGCTCGGTACTCGTCGCTGCCAGTATGGATGCGAGCTTTGTCGATGGCATCACAGCCAATCTGATCTGGACGACGCTAATCGTTGCACTATTGGCAGCAATTGTGTGTATGATTGTTGCTTATCGGTTTAGCCGCAAAATCACTCTGCCGTTGGCACGTCTCGTTCGTCATACGCGTCTCGTTGCCGAAGGGAATTTGCAGCAGGATATCAAAATGACTGGCAGCGACGAGATTGCCCAGCTGGCACGCGGATTCCGTCTCATGACTGAAAATCTGCGTACTATGGTTCATCAGGTACTGGATAGTTCCGAAAAAGTCTCCCTCGGTACCGAAGCCTTAACAGCGCGCATTAACAAAATGCAGGGCATGGTCGATCAATCCGTGACCTCGATCAATACGATCAAGGATGGCAGTACAACGATTGCGACTTCCTCTACCGAAAATGCACGTGCTATGGAGGAGATCACGAACGGCATTCAGCATATCGCCACCTCTACTTCTGACATTTCCGAGCAATTGGGCGAAGCGTCTGATCATGCAGTAACCGGTAATGGTATGGCGCAAAATGCTGTAACTCAAATGAATTCAGTCGAGCTGGTTGTTTCCGATACTCGTCAATCGGTACAAATGCTGATCAACCGCTCCGAAGCGATTAGTCAGATTTTACTGTCCATCGGTGAGATTACCAAACAGATTCAAATGCTGTCCCTGAATGCTTCTATCGAAGCAGCACGCGCAGGTGAACATGGACGCGGCTTTGCCGTTGTAGCTGCCGAAGTTCGCAATCTGGCTGACCAATCTCGTGGCGCTGCTCAACAGATCGAATCTGCACTGCAATCCATCCGCGAAGAATCGCTGAAATCAACCGAATCAATGAATCGTGTGAGCGAAGAAGTACAATCCGGTACACGTCTGGTGCAGCAAGCAGGTCAATCCTTTGATCAACTGGTCGAGCTGGTGCAGCAGGTCAATATGACCGTACAATCCGCATCTGCCGCTACTCAGGAAATCTCTGCTGGCTCCGAGCAAGTGAGCGCATCGGTGGATGAAACTGCCGAAATCACCCAAAAAGCATTAGATAATATCAAAGGCATCGCCAAAAATACGCAACGCCAATCGTCCGAAATGCTTGCTTATGCTGCGGTCATGGAGGAACTGAACGAACAAGCAATGGCATTACAAAATGCAGTGAGCAAGTTCAAGTTGAAGTAAACTAGCTCCGATGATGCTGATCCATCATGAATGTAAACAAGCAGAAGTCCATACAGCGACTTCTGCTTGTTTTGTTTGTAATGATAGCAAACTAACGATTTACTCTTCAACCTGTTCTACAGAAGATCGTACAATGGCATAAACCTGCTCCATATTTAGATGCTCACGAACCAATTCCGCCATGCGGTCAAATGCTTGCTGACGATACTGCTCCGTTTGCACCGTTACGATTTGAGGCTCCAATCCCTTCTGCTGCCGCAAAGTATTGAGCCAGTGACGACGAAACTGATCATTGTCAAACATCCCATGAAGATACGTTCCCCATACCGAGCCATCTGGTGAAATACAGCCATCTACAGCTTCATTGTGCAATGTAAACATTGGCTGATGATGCTCCCATTCGACACATACGGTTTCTCCCATATGAATTTCGTAGCCAGTGACAGGAATATTGGTAATAGAGGTTTCCTGAGAAGGAGTGGGCTTCTGCGCGGATAATACCTCACATGCCTCCCTTCGCAAATGACCTTCTACAATAATGGTTTTCTTTTCCGCAGCAAATACGGTGGTTACTGGCAGCCAGTTCAATCCCGGCTCCGTGCGAATATGCGGCGAATCATATCCACCCGGATCAGTCAGCGTATAGCCGAGCATCTGATACCCACCGCAAATACCAATCAATGGCACAGGCTTGTAGGCTCGTAATTGCTGTAACGCCATATCCAGACCGCGCTCACGTATAAACTGCAAATCGGACAGCGTATCCTTGCTGCCCGGTAAAATGACAGCATCCGGTACGCCAAGCTGCCCGGCATGTTCTACATAACGAACCGATACATCCGGCTCTGCCTCCAGCATATCAAAATCCGTGAAGTTGGAGATGCGTGGATAACGAATAACAGCAATATCCAATTCCTTTTCAGGATTATGTCGATACCGTCGCGTTTCCAATGCAAGCGAATCCTCGGCATCTAGCTGCAAACCAAGATCATGTGGCAATACACCAAGCACAGGAATGCCTGTATATTCCTCCAACCAGTCTACGCCCGGCTGTAGCAATGCCGGATCACCACGGAATTTGTTGATGATGATCCCCTTCACCCGTTCACGTTCATGCGGCTCTAGCAATTGTAGCGTTCCAACCAATGAAGCAAATACGCCGCCCCGATCAATATCCGAAATCAACAGCACTGGGGCATCCGCCCAGCCTGCCAGATTCATATTCACAATATCGCGGCTTTTCAAATTAATCTCTGCTGGGCTACCTGCGCCCTCGATCACGACTACATCATGCTTGGCTCGCAATCGATTCAGCGCATCCATCACAAGCTGCTGCGCCTTAGGTAAAAATTCCTCACGGTATGCCCAAGCGCTCATCTGTGCATACGGTTTGCCATGCACAACGATCTGCGAGTGCATATCGCCAGTCGGCTTGATCAAAATCGGATTCATATCCGTCGTTGCCGCTAGCCCACATGCGTCTGCCTGTACTCCCTGCGCACGTCCGATTTCTTTGCCATCAGGAGTAACGTAGGAGTTGTTTGCCATATTTTGCGACTTGAACGGTGCGGTACGCCAGCCGTCCTGACGGAAGATGCGGCATAAGGCGGTAGCAATCATACTTTTGCCCACATCCGAGGCAGTGCCTTGTAACATAATTACGGCTGCCTGCTTGTCCATTGGATCACTCCTTTATGTAGCTGCTCTGTGCAGAGATTATGTTGCTGGATACTAATGATGAAATAAAAGACAGTATGCCGCGTGGATCTGCTGGGCATACTGTTCTGCGATTATACTTTTTCGTGATGATACTTTTTTGCGGAATATTTTTTTCATAATGGTACTTTTTTGCCACGATACTTCTTGTGACGATACTGTTTTTCGATTGTTGCATGGTGCTGAGAGTTTACCATTCTAGTCCACTGATTTACCAGTTTCTGATCCAGCTCTGCGTTTCAATAATAACTGTGGTACATCAATCTCAGGATGATGCACGATGGCAGGCTGAATATGAAACAATTGGCGAATCACGTCTTCCTGCATCAGCTGCTGTGGCGTGTCGTTCCTAATGATCTGTCCATGATCAAGCGCCAGCAATCGATCACAATATCGTGCCGCTAGGTTCAGATCATGAAGCACAGCGATCACAGTAATCCCCGTTTCCTTGCGCCATTGATCCAGCCATTCCATAAAATGCACCTGATACGCAATATCCAGATACGTTGTCGGTTCGTCCAGCAGCAACAGTCTGGGCTGCTGCGCCATTACTTTGCCAAAAGCCACCCGCTGACGCTGCCCGCCACTTAATTGATCTAACGGCTTGTCCGCTAGCGGTAGTAAATCCAGTCGCTCCATAATATCATGCAGCAATGCTTCCACATCCTGCGCTTCATCACGTCCGAGCCAATTTTGATACGGATACCGCCCCATCGCCAACACTTCGCGCACTGGATAATGCAGCGGAGCCAAACCATCCTGACGCAGCACTGCTATGAATCGGGCGATCTCGCGCCGACTATAGCTTGATAAGGGCTTACCGTTTAAGGATACCTGACCAGCATGAGTATGTTCCGTACCAGCGATTAGCTGCATCAATGTGGTTTTGCCGCTGCCGTTCGGTCCGATTACGCCCCAGCATTCGCCAGGCTGTATCGACCAGTCGATACCATGCAGCACTTCGCGGTTATTATAACGCTTGCTTACCTGCTCTAATTGAACAACAGGAGCTACGGTGGAGGGCAATACATCATCTTTGGTTTTTTTGAAGGAAGCAGCCAATGCAGTGGATAGCGGTAAGCCATTCCTTCCATCATCATGCTTCCACTTTTTCCATTGCTCCTTTTCCATCTTCCGCATCCACTCACCTCCTCATCTTTATGCGATTCAGATGATATTCCGCTGCTTTTTGTTCCGATGCAGCAAATAAGCGAAAAACGGTGCGCCCACAAATGCAGTGACTACACCGAGTGGAATCTCAGTCGGTGCCAAAATTGTACGCGCCACAGTATCTGCCCACATCAAAAAAAACCCTCCGCCCAGTGCAGATAGCGGAATCAGCAAGCGATAATCCGACCCAAATAGCAAACGAATCATATGTGGTACCACTAGCCCGACAAACGCAATAACGCCCGATACAGATACCGCTGCCGCTGTCACAAGCGTAGCTACAACCAGTACAATCAGCTTCGTACGATCCACGGCAAGTCCAAGATGCGCTGCTTCCTTTTCACCGAGTGCCAGTATATTCATCGCCCGACTCTGACTCCATAAAAAAACGATACCGATCAGCACATACGGCAGCATCACCGTCACATATGACCATCCGCGCAAACTAAGACTACCCATCGTCCAGAAAATAATCTCGTTTACACTACCTTCTGACATCGACGCCAGAAACGATACAATCGCTCCAAGAAACGACTGCATCACCACGCCCGCCAGAATCAGACTGGCTGTGGGGATGCGTCCTTCCTCCCTCGCTAGCGCCAGTACCGCATATAAGGTCAACGCTCCGGTAACAAAAGCAACCAATGGCAAAGTTCCACTGCCGAACAGCGCATACTGATACCCCGTAAAAATCAATACCGCTGCACCAACCGACGAACCGGATGAAACACCCAATGTAAACGGATCAGCCAACGGATTACGCAGCACCCCCTGAAAGGCGGCTCCCGCTACGCCCAATGCCGCACCAACAAGCAGCGCAAGCAGCACGCGTGGCAAGCGAATTTTTAGCATAATTTGCTGAGCTGCCTCATTCCAATCTGGCGTGATCCAGTGATGTAGCCAAGGCACATGATACAGCAGAATACGCGTAATCTGACCTGCTGGAATATGCACTGATCCGATACCAGCAGTCAGAATGACGCTAAGGATAAGCAGGACTACAAACAGCAGCAGTGGCCATCCTGCTTGACGACTCATTGTTTGACCAGATCAGGGTAGATTGCATGCGCAATCTCTACCAGCCCATCAGTCACACGCGGACCTGGACGGCTAACCAGATCATCGTCTAATCCAAATACCTGATTATTTTTGATCGCTTTGATTTTGTCCCAACCACTGCGGGCGCGAATGATCTGATCCAGACTTTGATTCGTTTTAGAATCGACCGATTCTTTGGAATACAAAATGACATCTGGATCAGCAGCAACGATATTTTCCTCGTTAATCTCATACCAGCCTTCGTTATCGCCAGCAATATTGATGCCACCTGCCAGCGTGATCAGCTCATCCATAAATTCGCCTTTGCCCACGGTCCAGCCCGGGGAGAACTCAATATATACTTTTTTCTTGTCTGCTGCTTTCACCGACGATACAGCATCCGTGACCATTTTCACCTGCTCCTGCATATGGTCAGTCACCTGCTTTGCCTGTGCCTGATGATTCGTAATCTGACCGTACAGTTGAATATTGCTGATTACATCGTCTACCGTTTTCGGTGTTGTTTTGAAAATATTGATTCCCGAAGCGCGCAGCTTCTTCACTAATTCCTCACTGGAAGAAATGCCAGTGAAGACAATATCCGGGTTCAGCGCTACAATCGCTTCTACATCCGGCTCGCTAATACCGCCGATTTTGGCTTTGGTGCTAACCTGCTGCGGATAATCGTCATATTCCGATACACCGACAATCTGCTGATCGAGACCGATAGCGAATAGCGCTTCCGTCTCTGCTGGAGAGATGGATACGATGCGTTTTGGCGCTTCTTTGAATGTAAATGATTGACCAGTCGCATCCTTAATCGTTAGCGGATAGGTCGTTTGCTCACCACTTGTCGCTGTAGATGTATTAGTGCTTTGGGTGGTGCTTTCCGTCGATGGCTGACTGGAAGGTGCTTCCTGCGTTGGAGCACAAGCTGCCAGCAGCAAAGCTAGTGCCATCGTCATCATAACCGAGGACAGCCAGCGTTTGGTGTAACGTGTTGGATTCATTATGGATTCTCCTTTGATCTATTCAGGTTCTGTATTGGACAACCAATCCCTCTGATTATAGGGCAAATTTGCCCTTGTCACAATGCAAATACCATTGTGAACAGCAGGCACATCCCTTTCAAAATCCATAAACAAAAAGCCCTGCCCGTTTCATGATTGGGGCAGAGCTATACGTATCCTACTTTGTTATTTCTATAATGGTACTCTGTCTTAGGCTTGTTCAGTGTAGTCAAATATTACATGTTCACACCTGAACGCACTTTCTGTACAATCACAGTCAGCCCAGTCGATTCTCCTGATCTTTCATGCGGTTTTGCTGATCCGGTTGACGACCTTGATCGGATACACCCTGCTCCAGATCGGGAGCCTGATTGTTACCTTCAACAAACTTCTTCATATCCTGATTGTGACTGTCCTTCTCCTGCTTACTCTTCAGCAATTCTTTGGCTTGATCATTCATGATGAATTTGCCTCCTTATTGCAAGCGTTATCATTATATTACCCTTGTGTCTTTTCTATAAACGTATATTCTGGATTTTACTGGAATTGCAAATCATTCGGACGTTGAACAATACTGTCATGTTGCAACATTCAATTGGTTTTGCCGTCCGTTTCGTTTACAATAAGTAGGCAGGCAGTATGCCCTGTATGCTTCCGTTTGACACACCATGGAGAAGAATTGCATTTCCATTTTCTCCTATACCGATAGATGACAACAGGCAGCAGTCAGGCGGAACTGACCGGTAAGGTAAATTACACTGGAGGAACGTCCCATGCTCTTTATCGATAATCAGGGTATTAACGACCCAACCATCAATCTAGCGATTGAAGAATTTGTGCTCAAGCATTTGCCGATGGATGACAGCTATCTGCTGTTTTATATTAATGAGCCGTCCATCATTATCGGCAAGCATCAGAATACGATTGAAGAGATTAATAGTGAATATGTAAAAGCCAACCATATTCATGTCGTACGTCGTCTGTCTGGCGGCGGTGCGGTATATCACGATCACGGCAATCTGAATTTTAGCTTCCTGACTAAGGACGACGGTCAATCGTTCCACAATTTCCGCAAATTCACCCAGCCTGTTGTTGAAGCACTTCAGCAGCTTGGCGTCGATGCCGAATTGTCCGGTCGCAATGATCTACAGATTGGTGAACGTAAAATTTCCGGCAACGCTCAGTTCTCCACTCGTGGTCGCATGTTCAGTCATGGCACGCTGATGGTCGACTCCGAGCTGGACAATGTACAATCTGCACTCAAGGTGAACCCAGAGAAATTCAAATCCAAGAGCACCAAGTCGGTACGCAGCCGCGTTGCCAACATTTCTGAATTCCTCAAAGAACCGCTCAGCATGCAGGAATTCCGTGCAGAGATTCTGCGTCATATTTTCGGCGTAGAGCCTTCCGAGGTCCCGCAATATGTACTCACTGAAGAAGACTGGAGCAAAATCCACGAAATCTCCGCCGAGCGCTATCGCAACTGGGATTGGAATTACGGTCAATCTCCAGCATCGAATATCAAGCATACACGCAAATTCCCAGTTGGTATTATTGATATTCGTATGGATCTCAAAGACGGTCTGATTGAGGAAATCAAAATCTACGGCGACTTCTTCGGTATCGGCGATGTGGCAGATATTGAAAACCGTCTGCGCGGCAAACGCTACGAGGAGATCAGCGTACGTGAAGCGATGAGCGGCGTGGACATCAAGCATTATTTTGGCAATATCGAGCTGGATGACTTTGTTGGACTGGTTCTGCTGGAAGATTGATTACAGCGCGCTGAATTGGATACTATTACTATAGGTATAGAGATCATCGGTGCCCTTTACAGGGATAACCGAATATAGAGGAGAGAAACTATATGTATAAACTGATTGCAATTGATATCGACGACACCTTGATCAATGATGACAAAGAAGTGACTCCTACAACCCAGCAAGCACTGGAGCAAGCAGTAGCCAAAGGTACAGTGGTTACACTGGCAACCGGTCGCGCTTACGCTTCTGCACAAGCCATCGCTCGTCAAACGGGTCTGAATGTGCCGATCATTACGTATCAAGGCGCGCTAGTTAAAAATCTGCTGGATGAGCAAGTACTGTATGAGCGTTATGTACCAGTTGAAGCAGCGCGCAAGCTGTATGACTACTGCATTGAGCATAATCTGCATCTGCAAACGTATATCGACGACAAGCTGTATGCACGTGAACTGAACCAGCATTTGATCGATTATACAACGCTGAACCGTACGCAATACTATGTAGAGCCGGATTTTGCCAAGCTGATGGAAATGCCAACCCCGAAAATGCTGATCATCGACGATCCTGCATTTCTGGATGAGCTGCAACCGATTCTACGCGAGCTGCTGGGCGACGGCGTGCATATTACCAAATCCAAACCGGAATTTTTGGAAATCATGCACAAGGAAGGAACCAAAGGCGCAGCTCTTACGTTTCTTGCCAACCATTTCGGTTGCGATCTGAAAGAAACGATTGCAATCGGCGATTCATGGAATGACCACGAGATGCTGGAAGCTGCTGGTCTCGGTGTGGCAATGGGCAACGCGATCCAACCACTCAAAGACATTGCTGACTATATTACCGCTAGCAACAACGAAGAAGGCATTACCCAAGTGATTGAGACATTCATCCTGAACGCGGAAGCCTAAGTATCCTTTCACGTTTCATTGGAACTTTTGCTTTTGCGTTCACTCTTCATCTTCCAATAACACCAATACCCAAAAGCACCTTGCCAGAGAGTATAGGATCATCCGTATCTACTATAGATACTCGATAATCCTATACTCACCGCAAGGTGCTTCTTTATTTCGTATTTCTTTATACGCTTTGCATCTGATCCAACGCTTCTAGATACAATACCTGCAAAAACTTTTTGATGCTGACTTTGCTTTTGCCATCATCGCGTTCTTCGTCGATTTCTTTCATCTTAGCGCGAATATCTTCAAAGTCAAAATACAGCGGCGCATAATGCTCAAACTTGGGATTGCCGTAATCAGTCAGTCCAATCGAAGCCAGATGCGTGAGCGCTGTCGTTACTGTACGACGAATACGCTGTTCAATCGCTTTCGCTTCCTTGTCCACTTCACGCGGCGTTGCTTTGTAGGCTGCTGCCACGCCTTCGTACAATTGCTTGAGCGGTGGAAAAGGTCCAGTCTGTCCGCGATGCAGCAGCATTTCCATAATCGCCGTAATATCATTGCAGCCCGCCTCACCGACGATACCCAGATTCATATAGATCGGTCGAATCACTTCGTTTACACTGCGCGGCTTGACCGGCACAGCGCTTTGACGATCAGCGGATAACAAATTAAGAGTATCCAGCTTGGACAGCGACGATTTGAGTTCATTCAGATACTGTCGAATCTCCGAATGCTCACTAACGCGTGACAGCACGGATTCTACCTCAATGCGGTTAATCGGCTTGCGAATGAAAAATTCAATGCCCGACTGATACGCCTCACCGACCATCTCCTGATTCTCAATCTGCGAGATCATGACGTATTTGCCGCCAAAGCCTTGTCGCTTGAGCTGCACAATCGTCTCCAATCCATCCTGATCTGGCATCAGCCAATCAATCAGCACCACATCCGGCTGCGTTTCCAAAATGATACGCATGCCCTCTTCACCGCCGCGCGCAGTCCCCGTCACTTCGCCCAGCTGACTTTCCAAAATAATATTTTCCAGCATCGCGCGTGTTGCTGGATCATCATCCACAATACAAAACGTCAAACCCATACTATTCCCCCTTTTTCAATGCTTCCGTTGGTAGCTTGACTACGAATACAGTATTCCAATGATCATGCTGCCTACCGGATTGCAGCTCAATACTGCCACCCAATGAGATCACGATATCATGCACATGCGATAGCCCGATCCCTGTTGCTGCACTGCCGCCCTCGCCAAATTTGGTTGTAAACCCCGGTTCAAAGATCGTTTCCCGATTTTTCTCTGGAATGCCTTTGCCTGAATCGGATACATGCAATACAGTCCACTTGCCCTCCTGCTCAATCCGCAATTCAATTGCACCGGAATGATCCAATGCCTCGATGGCATTTGCCAGCAGATTGTTAAGCAAGGTGAGCAATGGAATATAGTCCGCAGTCATAAAATCCTGCTCCAGATGCGCGCTGATGACAATTTGCTTTTTCATCATGGACGCGTATTTGCGATTGCCGCGAATCGCATAATCAAGAATTTCTGACATCGCCAGCAGCGTCTGCGCATCCTGATCAAACAGCTTGAGCAGCCCCGCAGCAACGCGCTGCGAATCCTTTTTTACTTCATGTATTTCCTGGGTAATAGCGAGCTGGCGTTGACTGAATTCCTTCAGTTCTGCCTTTTTCAGATCGGTATACAGCCGATAGCTGCTGCTCGTGACGCGCTCAATCGTATCCATCGATTTGCGTAGATAAAAGACCTCGCCATATAGCCCAGAGTTTACCGATAACATCTGTTCCATCCGTTTGTTCTGCTCCACCGATAAGGCTCTGATCTGGCTGACCGCGATACTGCTGTACAAGCCGGT
Source organism: Paenibacillus sp. JQZ6Y-1 (assembly GCF_040719145.1). Classification (NCBI taxonomy): domain Bacteria; kingdom Bacillati; phylum Bacillota; class Bacilli; order Caryophanales; family Paenibacillaceae; genus Paenibacillus; species Paenibacillus kandeliae. The sequence continues at coordinate 535,539 of NZ_JBFDUZ010000001.1, read as the reverse complement.
TACGAAAAATCCACGCAAGCCCGCCACCAGCGCAATATAGCCCCATGTTGCCGGATTGAAAATATCCGACCCATTTAGTAGCCAGCGCAAAATCATTTCTACTGTATTGGAACTAAAATCAATACACGTCGCTACTACACCAAGCAGCAGCAGATTCATACGTTCCAGCTGATTTTGAATCAAATACATACCAACCGAAAACGTCAGATAATACAAACCACCTGATGTATGAACACGTAGACTATCCAGCCAGCCCGGCGCTATAGGCAAAAAGAGATGATCCAGCACAACTCGGAATACGATGACCGTTACCGCTGTGTACAAGCCCGTGCGAATGTATGGCAGCCGATTCATCAGCAGCAAAAACAACAAAAATGCGCTGCCACCCAACCCGATGCGGAACAGATCGCCGGGTACCGGATTGATTTTGAATTCACCAGCCACTGCGGTTCCGAGAGCTACAACAAGCATCTGAATTTTCTCATTTCTGAAAAGAGCAGGCATTCGCCCCTCAGCCCCTTTGCGACGAAAACGGGATTGACGTACCTCGATATCCGGCAGCATAGTCTCTGCCGATTTTTGAAATTGTTTATATGTTACCATAAAAATTCCCTCTCATGCTGTTTTCGTCATAAAAACACCTGTCTGTTTATATACCAAAAGCCGGTCTCCTTCCGGAAACCGGCTGCGCATGGATTGTGAAAAGTTAGGCTGTTTTCGTCTCCAATCGTCTGGAGATCATCGACAATGTATAATTTACAACAAAATAGATGATGGCGACAAGCAATAAAATCGGAATGGAATAGTTCGGGCTTTGTCCAATAATAATCTGCGCATTGTGCATCAGCTCTGCCAACGCTACGATCACCGCAAGCGATGTATCTTTCAACAGAGAAATGAATTGACTCACCAGCGGCGGCACCATCCGACGCAAGCCCTGCGGCAATACGATATGCCATAATGTTTGAACCGAACCAAGACCCGACGAGCGTGCTGCTTCGATCTGCCCTTTGGGAATCGACTTTAGACCAGCACGTACCACCTCAGAGATCATCGCCGCTTCAAATAGCGTTAAGGCAATAATTGCCCCGACTGGAATCGAAAACTTAAACTGTAAACCGAAGATCGGAATCTGCGGTACAGCGAATTGTACGAAAAAGATAATCAGCAACAGCGGCAGATTACGCAGCACTTCCACGATTACTGCAAGTACCTGCGACAGCACTGGAATTTTCATATAGCGAATCACGCCGATAATACAGCCGATTACAAAGCTTAATAGTATCGCCCAGAAAGCGACGTATAATGTCATCTTCAACCCTTCCATCAAAAAGCGCAGGTTGTCGGATGAATATGCACCTATAAAATCCATGATACCCCTCCTTCATTCCAGCCTTCTTCCTTATTGACCGTATTCCTCATAATGCCTCACTACCTAGAAGCAAAACGGGATACAACAGGAAGCTTTACGAGCTTGATTAAGCTTTTAAGCTTTAAAAAAGCTATAAGCGTTATGAGCTTTTCGCCAGTTTGCGCTCCAGCATGTAGGAACCGTAGCTCATTGGCAGCGTCAAAATCAGATAAAACATACCCGCAAAAATATATGCACTTACCGTCGCATACGAATCACCGTTTACTTTGTCGGCAAAGTACATCAGATCCAACCCAGCTACGACGGTCAGCACGGACGAGTTTTTGATCAGATTGATAAATTGATTGCTCAGTGGCGGAATCACTAGCTTGATCGCCTGTGGCAAAATAACATGGATCATCGTCTGTACATAGCTCATACCTGACGAACGTGCTGCCTCCATCTGACCTTTGGGCACGGATTGAATACCCGCACGAATCGCTTCTGCGATAAAAGCAGCGGTATAGACGGATAAACCGACCGTACCTGCCTGAAATCCATCCAGTCGCATACCAAACGTAGGCAGTGCATACCAGAAAAAGAATACAATAATGAGCAGCGGAATATTGCGCACAAATTCCACATACGCTGTTCCGATCCACTGCAAGGGCTTAATACCAGTAATGCGGAATATCGCCAGAATGGTTCCGAGTACAAAGCTGGCAATCAATGCAATTACACTCGCCTTAATCGTATTCAGAAAGCCCTCCATATAATAGGGAAAATAATCCGTCAGGATCGAGAAATCGATCATCCTTTATCCCTCCTTTGAAGTAAAAAGGATGGGCGTGGCAGCCCACCCTCTATATCTATGATCGTTCAAAACGTGTACTTCATATGCAACAAGTCAGTCCTTCAAAGCACTGCATTAATTGCTAGCAGGCTCTTTACCAATCCATTTTTTGTATGTTTCGTTGTAAGAACCGTCTGCTTTCATATCAGTCAGACCTTTGTTGATTGCTTCAACGAGTGCAGTTTGACCTTTTTTCACAGCGATACCGTATGGCTCATCTGTAAATGGCTCACCCACTACTTCATAGTTCGGGTCCTGTGCAGCCATACCGTACAGAATAGCATCGTCCGTAGTCAGCGCATCGCCTTGACCTGCTTTCAATGCGTTAAACGCATCTTGATAGTTATCATATTCGAGTACTTTCACGCCTGGTACTTTGGCTTCGATGTTTTTGATCGATGTTGCGCCTTTTGCTGCCAAAATTGTTGTATCCGCTGTTACATCCTGAATGCCTGTAATCGGGCTACCTTTTTTCACGAGCAGAGATTGACCAGCTTGGAAGTACACATCAGAGAAATCGACTTCTTTTTTACGCTCGTCTGTGATCGTCATCGTCGCGATTACCATATCCACATCGCCGTTGTTCAGCATCGGGATACGCGTTTTGGATGTTACTTCTTTCAGCTCTACTTTGCTTTCGTCACCAAGGATGCTTTTCGCCAGAGCATGTGCCATGTCGACGTCAAAGCCTTCAACATTACCGGATGCTGGATCTTTCAGACCGAACAGCTTCGTATCATATTTCACGCCGACAATCAGCTTATCACGCTGCTTGATTTGGTCCAGCTGGGAACTCGCACTTTGTGCACTGCCGTCCGTTCCTGTACTGGCAGATGGTGCTGTAGTTGTGCTGCAAGCGCCAAGGATTGTAACGAGGGAGATCATACAGATTAACAGAAAAGAGAATCTTTTTTTGTTCATGGAATTGGTCTCCTTAATAGTTGTTTTTGGTTTGTACGTTTGCGGATTAGGGTGTTCTGGCAGGGTCCGCTTTGGAAAAGGATTGTCGTTTCGTGCTGCCAAGTCCATCCTTCCGAAACGTACATTGTTGGGAGTGGAGCAGTTGGAGAGATTTTATGTAACTGCCACTCTGGGTGGTGTAACCGTTAGGTTTCGGTTTGAATTTAGATTTGAATCGTATGTTGGATGTTAAGTGTGTTGAATAGGTTAGAGAACAATAAGCATATCGCTCATTGAATAGTTATCCGCGAACTTTCATTGCAATTGTCTGTCAGGTATGAATAAAGATTGCAGTGAACGGGATCAGTAGATAACTAGTATTATGCGTTTTGAAATTAATGGTTTAACAAGCGGCTTAGGAACAGTTGGGCGCGTTCTTCGGCTGGGGCGGAGAAAAATTGCTCGGGTGGTGCTTCTTCGATAATTTTCCCCTGATCCATGAATACGACGCGGTCGGCAACTTCGCGGGCGAAGCCCATTTCGTGAGTAACGACAACCATCGTCATACCTTCACGAGCGAGGTTTTTCATAACGTCCAGCACTTCGCCGACCATTTCAGGGTCAAGAGCGGAGGTTGGTTCATCGAACAGCATAATTTGCGGCTTCATTGCCAAGCCACGGGCGATGGCGACGCGCTGCTGTTGACCACCAGACAGTTGGGAAGGATAGGATTGTGCCTTGTCAGCGATGCCGACTTTTTCCAGGTAGTGCATGGCTGTATCGTGGGCTTCGGATTTGGATACGCCGAGTGCCTTGATAGGAGCCAGCGTGATGTTGTCGATCACCTTTTTGTGCGGGTACAGGTTAAAGTGTTGGAATACCATACCAATATTGCGGCGTAATTTGTTCAGATCGGTTTTGCGCTCATCGACTCGAACACCGTTGACGGTCAGCTGTCCGCTGCTCGTTTCTTCCAAACGGTTGATACAGCGCAGCATCGTACTTTTACCGGAACCAGAAGGACCCAATACTACAACGACCTCGCCCGATTCTACATGCAGATTAATACCAGTCAAAACTTGAAAGTCACCATAATACTTGTTAACTTCATGGAAGGTTATCATCCTTTTCCTCCTTTCGTATGTATCAAATATCCATTTTTAATCATGTATTGTTAGGAATAATGACATTTTTTCTAATGTTAAAAGCTGACTACGTAAAACTACATAATCCTACCGTATATCCATATAAATTCCGCTTTTACTATAAATAATGATCAGAAAAATGCAAAGAAACCGGTATCCAACGATACCGGTTTCTCATTTTAAACAATACATGTTATGAGCACAAAAGCAAAAAACGACGTTTTTCTTTCTTTTGCGCTGTTTTTCGCACTTCTTGTTTCACAAGTCATCTTACAGCATGTAGACAGCCTATCAAAGTATACGATTAATCATCTGACAGCAATGCCGTATAATTCCCCAGATCCGTCGTCATACCTGTACGAGCGGTAGTGGTTCCGACTGGTAATTCAAAGGATTGGCGTACATCTACTCCATGTGACATATGTGTAAAGATCGTTTGAATCGGTGCCACTTCATCAATCAATGCTTCCGCTTCCTTCATATCATAGACAGAACGCGATTCGTACAATGCTTCCTCATGCACATAGCTTGTTCCCAGCACCAGCAGATCCAGTCGGTCCAGCGGACGCTTCTGTTCCTCGGTCATGCCGATGGCATCTGGGCAATAGACCCAGCTAAAATCATGTTTCTCCAAACGATAGGCATAGGAATAACCATTGTGGCCATGATGGACTTTCCACGGTTGGATCTTCCAGCCGCTTAATGTCATGCCTTCATCGTTTGCAATCAGTTCTAGATGATTGACGATCCACGGATACTGACGCTGAATTAGGTCCAGCACCTCCTGTGGTGCAAATACCCGTCCTTTGATCTTTTGCCAGCGACAAGCATCCGCCCATTCCGGCAAACCGGCAATATGGTCAAAATGCGCATGTGTAATCACAATACTAGCAATATCTGCGCGCCGATTGATCATTTCCATTTGCAAACGCCAGTCAGGACCGCAGTCGATCAGGAAGTCGCCTTCCATACTTTCAATCAATACCGATGAACGCAGTCTACGGTTGCTACCGCCGCTCCTCGCTTCTTCACATACTTGGCAATCGCAGTACACTCTGGGAACTCCCATCGCATCTCCGGTGCCCAAAAACGTTAGTCGATCCACTATGCGTCCGTTCATTCAATCTTCTCTCCTTGCGCCTGATGGTGCCGTAATCGCGAACAGGAAAATTCAGGCTGTTTATATGAGTATAGTTATTTATATCCATGTGATGATACGTTAAAGTATACCATTTTCCTGTCATTTCCGGTATCCACTCAATCGAAGTTCCCAGAAGAAATAAACAATTTGAACCATTGTTTTTTTGGATCATCTAATAAAATAAGGGAAAAGCGACAAATTGTGCTTTTCCCTTTATTATCAAATACCTGCCAACACCTGATACCAGATGCCACGCTTGGAATATAGCGTACTCCGTACATTATCCCAGCCGCCCAAATAATTAATATCAAATAGACCAGACGGAATCGGATACTCAGCAGCATGTTTTTTAAATACCTGTTCATCGACTGGACGGAATCCATGCTTGGCAAAGATCTCCTGTGCCTCAGGTGTGTACAAGTAATTTAGAAAGGCTTCTGCTACTTTGCGTGTACCATGCTTGTCAACGTACGAGTCGACGACTGCCGCCGGATTCTCAATCTGAATCGTATCATCGGGAATCACCAGATCATATGGTGCGCCTTTTGCCATACGCGCCAGCAATTCGTTTTCGTACGTTACGATCACATCGCCTACCCCATATTCAAATGCCGCCATCGAGGCACGACCGCTTTTATCGAGCGATTCGATATTTTGATGCACAGCTGCTAGAAATGCTTTGGCTGCTGCCGGATCTTTTTTCCCTTCCGTGCGTTCGGATTGCTTCAACCCTGCACCATAAATGGCGTTAATATCCCATTGCGCACCACCGGAGGTTTTGGGATTGGGATACAGCACCTTCACACCGGGACGAGCCAAATCCTGAAAACTGTGAATCCCAAGCGGATTGCCCTTACGTGTACCGAGTACGACAACCGAGCGAGTGATCATGCCATGATACGGCTTCTCTTGCCAGCTATCTTTAACCAGACCGGCTTTGACCAGCTTGTCGATATCGCCTTCCAGCGACAGAATCGCCACGTCAGCCTCAAACCCACCAGCGATAGCACGTGCCTGCGTACCAGACGCTTCATATGATTCCTGAACATTAACGTTCTGCCCTGTTTTCTCTTTCCAGTATGCCTGAAACTTGGGCAAAATCTCACCGACTGCATCTTTAGCGACGCTATACGCACCGATCACCAGCGTCACATCGCCATCCGTGGATGAAGCAGCGGAAGCTTGTTGCTGATTGGTATCCCCATTGCCGCAGGCGGACAACAGCACACTGAGTAGCAGAACGACTGCCAGTAGCCCGCTGCTGTATGCACGCCGGCTCTTGCTTGTTTGTGTGGATTGCATGCCGGATTCCTCCTTCGGCTTTCTAGATAAACATCGATACATTGTCCGCTTTGAGTGAGTTTTCGGCAATCCAGCTTTCTTGATCGTTAAACAGATACGCGCGGTGGATTAGTACATGCACATCCTGTCCAACCTCCAGCGTTTCCTTTTCCAAGGAGCGATACGTGATCAAGCGGTTCGACCCTACCTCTACCTCTACCATCCATTGGCTACCGCGGAAGTGCATATGTCGCACTACGCCCTGCTCTGTCGCCGATAGCAGACGGAATTCGCTTGCTTGCCCAACCTCGATATATTCAGGACGAATGAGAGCACGCGCAACATTGTTATTTACCTGATGATCAAAGCCCTTGAGCTGCGTAATCTCATCAACCGTTGTGGACTCCCCGACAAAAGAAGCGACAAACGGCGTGGACGGTTGTTTGTAAATTTCCCACGGCGTACCCTTCTGCTCCACACGTCCACCGTTAATAATCATAATCTCATCCGCTACCTCGATCGCTTCATCCTGATCATGGGTGACGAAGATTGAGGTGATGCCTACCCGCTCAATCAGCTCACGTAGCCATGTGCGCAGTTCCTGCCGAATTTTGGCATCAATCGCGGCAAATGGTTCATCCAGTAGCAGTAGCTGCGGCTCTGGTGCTAGCGCCCGGGCAAATGCTACCCGCTGCCGCTGTCCGCCAGATAGCTGATGCGGATACCGATGCTCAAAGCCGGACAATCCGGTTAGTTCCACCAATTCTTGCACCCGCTCGCGAATTGCGGGCTTTTTCAGCTTTTTGACCTTCAAGCCAAAGGCGATATTATCAAATACCGTCATATGCTTGAACAACGCATAGTTTTGAAACACAAAGCCGATTTCGCGCTCTTGTGGTGGCAAATTGTTGACCTTCTTGCCATGAAATATAATCTCCCCGCTGTCCGGTGACTCCAAGCCCGCCAGAATACGCAGAATCGATGTTTTTCCGCCACCACTCGGACCAAGCAGACCGATCAGATGACCTTTTTCTATGGAGAAACTAACATCCTTTACCGCATGAAATTTGCCAAAATGCTTATCCAAATGCCGGACCTCGATATGCATGTCAGTGCACTTCCTTTCGTTTCTTCGCGCGTTCCATGAGCAGCAGTAGGGCAATGGAGAATACCGCCAGCACCAGTGCCACACCATTGGCAGCAGTCACGTTAAAGTTTTCCATATCCTGATACACCAGCGTTGTCGCCGTTTGTGTCTTGTTGATAATATTGCCCGATACGACCAGCACTGCGCCAAATTCGCCCAGTGAGCGCGCCACCGTCAATATCGTTCCATAGATGACCGCCCAACGAATCGACGGCCAAGTGACCTGCCAAAAGGTTCTCCAGCTATATGCCCCCAGCGTTGATGCTGCCTGCTCCTGATCGGTGCCGATCTCTTGCAGCACTGGCATCACTTCACGCACCATCAAGGGAAACGTCACAAACAGCGTAGCGATCACCATACCCGGAAAAGCATACACAACCTTGAAGCCGATCTGTTCAAAAAAAGCACCGACCACCGTATCCGGTCCGAGCAGCAATACGATCATCAAACCGCCGATTACTGGCGATACCGCATATGGCAGATCGACAATGCTATTAAAGAGCTGCCGCAGCCGTAGACTAAGCCAATTCGCCCGTACGAGATAAATGCCCATCATAATACCGAACAACCCGTTCAGCAGCGTTACGACCAGCACGATCAATCCTGTCATTTTGAGTGCATGCAGCGCCTCTGGACGGCTCAAGGCGGCGATGAATCCACCCGCACCATCACTGAATGCGCCGGTTGCCAGCACAATTAGCGGAATCAGAATCAGAATGCTGAATACCAGCCATGTGAGTGTAATCCATAATCGTCTCATTTGGCGTCCCTCCTCGTCTGCACCAGATTGATCAGCCACAGGATCAAGAAGGACAAGGTCAGCAGCATAATCGAGACCGCTGCTGCTCCCGCTTCATTGTCACTCTCCACTTCACTGAAAATATAAACCGAAGCGGTTAGCGTACGTCCAGGGATATTGCCAGCTACCAGTACGACTGCCCCAAATTCAGCAAGCGCTCTGGAAAATGCCAGCATCCCGCCGCTCAGTATCCCCGGCATCATCGCCGGCAATATGACATTAAAAAATGTCCGTGCTTTCGAGGCACCCAGCGTATACGACGCTTCCTCTGCCGACGTATCCAACTCCTCCAGCAATGGCTGAATGGCCCGAATCACAAACGGAAAGGTAACGAATACCATGGCAACAATAATGGCCGGCTGATGAAATACCAGATCCAATCCGAGTGATGCTGCTGCCTGACCAACGAGACTACGCGGACCGAGCAGTACGAGAATCATCAAACCGCCGACCGCTGTTGGCAAGGCAAACGGCAGATCGACCATACTGTTTAGCAGCGATTTGCCTAGAAAATCGTATCGCACGAGAACCCAAGCCGCCATCGTGCCAATCACCGCATTGATCAAGGTGGCTATCAGCGCCAGCTTCAGCGTTAACAGCACTGCTTTCCAAGCGATCGGATCACTGATATTTTCCAAAAAAGCTGACCAGCCGTCCGATAACGAATTCACATACACGCCAGCGATCGGCAGCACAATCAAGATCAAAAAGTACAGCAGAACGGTGGAACGAAATCCCCAAGTCCATCCTTTGTGTCGAATAATTGTGTTATTCACGCTATGACTCCTTTGCCTGTTCCCTGTTGTATTGCGATTATTCATTGCCAATAGATAACTCTTACAATGGATAGTAACCATAGATCAGATCATACCTAGAAACAATACGTGGAATCTCTCATCATTTCACCCTATCAAGCGACGTTACAGTATATGCTCCATGTCACTCATCCCATTCTCTGTATATCGCTCAATGCTCTTTTAACCTTTATTCCTATTCGTATACTTGGATTTAAATCTTAGCCATACTTTAGCAAAATGGACACATTAGCGTCAACAACTGTCATACTTTTTGTCAAAATGATTAATAGTCCTTTGCGATGGCTATAATTTTGACGTTTTCATGGCGAAAAAGACTGTCAAAACGCCCTTTTTGCGCGCTTTTCCACTCATTCGGCAAGGGGTCTGGAATTATGTTTTGTCACTGTTGGAAAACTGCTTCTTCCTTCAAAGATGACATACATTGCTATAAAATCGGGTAATATACAAGCAGAAAATGTCTTCAATACGTCCGTTTGCCGTCATTTGTGTGCATTCGGCAGCAGTGTAACCACCACACTGAAAAAAAGTAGCGAAAGAGGGATCATCATGTTGGAAACGATGCAATTATCCACCGGAAAGCGCGACGAGATGAGAGATATTACACGCGAGGTTGCCGCAGTAGTCAGCCGCAGTGGCGTGCAGGAAGGAACCGTTCTGATTTATTGCCCACATACCACCGCAGGCATCGCCATCAATGAAAATGCCGATCCTGATGTTAAGCATGATGTATTGATGCGTCTGGACGAAGTATATCCGTGGGAGCATCCAAAATATCGCCATATGGAAGGTAATACTGCCTCCCATCTCAAATCCATCACCACCGGTCCATCGCAAACGGTCATCATCCATGATGGCAAGCTGCTACTCGGTCGCTGGCAAGGCATCTATTTCTGCGAATTTGACGGCCCACGCCAGCGTCAATATTTGATCAAAATTATGGCGGGTTAATTATTAGGTAAAAAAGGATAACCAAAAAGGCGGCTTCCTGATCATGCTGTATCAGGTAAGCCGCCTTTGATCGTATTCCCACATATGAGTATCTACAGGCAGATGCTCCCCCCGTCTACTCCCGCTATAGGGATTCAACGTTTTGACAGGGGAAAGCCTTAAAGCATATCGACGCACGTACTTCATCCTTTGCTCCAGTATTCAGTTATATCCATGATACGGTTACGGTGTTGCACCTCGGTAAGGATCGGTTGTATCGTCCATGTAGGCTAGAATGGTCTGTGTGGTTACAATACCCGGCACAAGGTCTTTACATGCGCTACCGCTGCCGCTTCCACTTCCTCAAAGCTCACGCGATCCTGAATATAATATGAAATAAAACCCAGAATCGATAAAAACAAGCTTAGCGGTACGGTATGCATCGCTTCCAGCGAATGCTCGTTCAGATCCATCTGCTGACGTACGATCGAGGCGAACACCTCAAAACATCGCGCTTGTTCAGCACGACAATAGCTCAACAGCTCTTCATCGCGAATCATAAACATAATTTCATACTGGTGGGCATTATTCAGCCCAAAACGGATAAATTCCAGTAGCAAACGTTCTACCTGATTGTTGTCGCCTGTGTCTGGTGCTTCTTTGACCTGAATCAGCAACTGACAAAGATGGTCAAAATCCTCCATCACAATGGCATAAAACAACTCCGCTTTTTCCTTGAAATGATAATATAGCGAACCGTGGCTATATCCGAGATGTTGACCGATACTCCGCATCGAGATTGCGCGGTAACCTTTGGTCACAAACAGATGCCTAGCTGCCTCCAAAATTCTCTCTCTTGATAACTCCTGCTCAACCGCTCTACGCGCCATAGTGTGATTCCCCTTCAAGCAAGCATTTGGCCTAACGGGCTTGCGACTGTGTAACGGTCTGGACCATCAGCAGATCCATCATCTGCTATTGTGCCGGATTGCCAACCCCAAAGGCATACCGGTCTTCCGTTCGTCGCATTCCCTGTATGGAATATGTCATCATCCTAATCCTGTTCAATCAAATAGTGCTGTTCTCCCGGCATAATCTCTGCCTGTCCTTGGGTCAAATCAGTCATCCACGCCTGAAATGCCTCTGCCTCACTAGCAACCGGCAAGCAATGCAAAATCACCTTATCCGTAAATTCTGTATCGCCCATCACAATGCCGCGATTGCGCAATTCATTCTCCAATTTGCCCAGCCATGTGTATTCAATCTCAACCAGCACTTCCTGATGAAGCACATTGGTGATCGACTGTCCGGCTTCAATAGCAGCAACCGCCCCGTCCGTATAGGCACGAATCAGCCCGCCTGCTCCTAGCATAATACCGCCAAAATAACGCGTAACCACAATGGCGATATCCTGCAACCCCTGATGTTTGATCACCTCCAAAATAGGCTTGCCCGCTGTACCGCTTGGCTCTCCGTCATCGGATTGGCGCTGAATCTCACCCCGTGAGCCGATCAGATAGGCAGAACAGTTATGGGTGGCGTTCCAATGTTGCTTTTTGATGCTCTCGATAAATTCAAGCGCTTCTTCTTCGGTTGCCACCGGTTTGGAGTGACCAATAAAACGTGACTTTTTAATCACAATTCCCTTGGCTCCAGCTTCTTTTATCGTTTTGTAGCGTTCCGGCTTATCCGTTGTCATGATGTCCCTTTCCTATGCGAGTTACTAAAGATATCATACACCATATTTAGGTATCAAGAAAGCAGCCCCCTGACCCTTCGGCCAGAGAACTGCTTTCTCCATGAAGTTTATCCTATTTTACATCAAAAGTAGCTTCCTCGAAAAGAGTTTTCAATCAGCTTCTTTTGCAGAGATGCGAAGAATGTTTACACGCTTATTCGGACAGACGTGCTTCCAGCTCTTCTTTTTGTTTTTCAAAGCCCGGTTTGCCGAGCAGTGCAAACATATTCTTTTTGTATGCTTCTACGCCTTCTTGGTCAAACGGATTCACGCCGGACAGGTAGCCGCTGATTCCGCAAGCTTTCTCGAAGAAGTACACAAGGTAGCCAAACGAGAATGGCGTTTGATCTGGAATATTTACGATCAGGTTTGGTACTTGACCGTCAGTATGCGCCAGCAGCGTACCTTGGAATGCTTTTTTGTTAACGAAGTCCAGTGTTTTACCAGCCAAGAAGTTCAGGCCGTCCAGATCGTCTTCGTCTTTTTCAATCGTGATGTGGCTTGCTACTTCTTCAACCTGAATAACGGTTTCGAAGATGTTGCGGCTACCATCCTGAATGAATTGACCCATGGAGTGCAGATCAGTCGAGAAATCGACAGCTGCTGGGAAGATTCCTTTAAAGTCTTTGCCTTCACTTTCGCCGTACAGCTGTTTCCACCATTCGGATACGAAGTGCAGGGATGGCTCATAGTTCACCAGAATTTCGATTGCTTTGCCTTTACGATGCAGTGCATTACGCACAGCTGCATATTGGTAACTTTCGTTTTCGGCAACATTTGGGTTGCTGTATTCTTTGGCAGCGGCAGCAGCACCGTCCATGATTTCTTGAATATCTACGCCAGCTGCGGCGATTGGCAGCAGACCTACTGGTGTCAGTACGGAATAACGTCCGCCTACATCGTCAGGAATGATAAAGCTTTCGTAGCCTTCAGCATCTGCCAGTGTTTTCAGCGCGCCTCTAGCACGGTCAGTTGTTGCATAGATGCGTTTTTTCGCTTCTTCTTTGCCGTATTTTTTCTCCAGCTCGGCACGGAAAATGCGGAATGCAATCGCAGGTTCAGTCGTTGTACCGGATTTGGAGATAACGTTTACGGAGAAGTCTTTGCCTTCAATTGCTTCCAGCAGGTGGTTCACATACGTGGAGCTGATGTTGTTACCAGCGAAGTAAATTTCAGGCGTTTTGCGTTTGTCTTTTGGCAGTACATTGTAGAAGGAATGCGTCAGCATCTCAATCGCTGCGCGCGCGCCCAGATACGAACCACCGATACCGATAACGATCAGTACTTCGGAGTCGCTTTTGATTTTTTCAGCCGCTTTTTGGATGCGGGCGAATTCTTCTTTGTCATAGTTTGTTGGCAGGTCGATCCAGCCCAGATAGTCGGAACCTGCGCCTGTACCGTTGTGCAGTTGTTCATGTGCGAGACGAATTGGCTCGGCAAAATAATCCACTTCATGTTGAGCGACAAAAGAAAGAGCTTTGCTGTAATCAAATTTCACTTTTTTAGACATAATATCGTTACCCTCCCAAAATGAATTCATGATACACGTGGTTTCTGTATCCAACATCCTGCCGGCAAAGATTCTCTGTACCGATCAGGTTTACCCGTCTTTCAGTATGACGCCATGATTGTCGCAATGCAAGCGATCTGCCACGGGCTGTCAGTTGATACGATACGTGTGCTACTGTCGAAATGAGCGGAATGATTCTGGATGTGCCGGCAGCAGCTTTTTACCATACCTATATCTTTACCCGGTGTTGCGACAATCAAAAACGTCACTATACTTCCGTACGGTTCCCGCTTCGTCTGCTTGCTCCCTTTCGTATACAGGTCACAAGCCTACAGAAACTATATCCCTTGAAATGAATGGTTGGGATTTCCCCAACACGATGCAGAAACGAAACTGTACGGAAATACATGTATTTCACCCAAACGCCAGTATAACGGTCGTTATCAGCGTCTGCCAATGATGTATGTTATGGCAGCAAACTAGCAATGCTGCTGAAGCTTAAAAACAGGCAATAGGTCGAAGTGTAACTATTCTAAGCCTAAGCCATTCTAATCAAGGCTATCCTAAGCTAAATACGTATTAAGCGTACGAGCAACAGTAATCCGTAACGGTGCTGATTTCAAGCTTGAAGCTAGAATTCGCAGGTACTTCAAATGTCGCTTGACCGTCGATATGCAGCCATTCGTCACTACCTGGTAGCAGAACAGACAGCTTACCTGCTAGAATCTCCATCGTCTCGTGACTATCTGTACCAAATTCGTATGATCCCGTTAGCATAATACCGAGTGTCACTTTACTACCGTCGGGTAGCAGTACAATTCGGCTCGTTACTTTACCGTCATAATATACATTGGCTTGCTTGACTACCGTTACATTTTCCAATTGGCTCATTGATCATTCCGCTCCCCGTTTGGTTGATAATCATCGTTTCACAGTATCTCTTTCTCGATACGGACTTGCTACGAACATATCAGAAAAAAGCGCAGGGTGGCGCGGGCCACCTCTGCACCTTTTCTGTTCATGGCAAGGTATTTGCTGTACGGCAATCACCATTGCCATGATTGTATGAAATTAGGACAGCAGTCCTTTTACTTTTTGTACCACGTTATCAACTGTGAAGCCGTACTCAGCGATTACGCGATCGCCAGGAGCGGATGCACCAAATGTAGTGATACCCAGGATTGCGCCTTTGTCGCCAACATAACGTTCCCAACCAAAGGTTTGTGCCATTTCGATCGCCAGACGTGGTTTCACATCAGGCAGCAGGACGGAATCGCGGTATGCTTGATCCTGTTTCTCGAACAGCTCCCAGCTTGGCATGCTGATTACGCGAACTTCGATGCCTTCGGAAGCGAGTGCTTCTTGCGCTTTAACAGCCAGTTGCACTTCGGAACCTGTAGCGATCAGTTGAGCGACTGGTTGACCCGCTTTCGCATCGGATACTACGTACGCACCTTTTTTGATGTTTTCGCGTACGCCGTCTACTGTACCTGGCAGGATTGGCAGGTTTTGACGAGTCAGTACGAGTGCGATTGGACCGCCTTTGTTCTCAACAGCATGTGCCCATGCAGCCGAAGTCTCGTTACCATCCGCAGGACGGATTGTAGTCAGACCTGGGATGATACGCAGGGAAGCCAGTTGCTCGATCGGCTCATGCGTAGGACCATCTTCGCCGACAGCGATACTGTCGTGAGTCAGTACATACGTTACAGGCAGACCCATCAGAGCAGCCAGACGTACAGCCGGACGCAGGTAATCGGTGAATACGAAGAACGTACCGCCGAATACTTTGATACCACCATGCAGAGCAATACCGTTCATTGCGCCAGCCATTGCAAATTCACGTACGCCGAAGTAGATGTTACGTCCAGCGCGAGTTTCTGGTGTGAAGTTGTCCAGACCTTTCAGGTGAGTCATTGTGGAGCTCTCCAGGTCAGCGGAACCGCCTGCCAGTTGAGGAACACCATTGATCAGACCATTCAGTGCATTACCGGAAGCAACGCGTGTCGATACCGCTTTGTCTTCTGTGCTGTAGAATGGCAGTTCTTTATCCCAGCCATCTGCCAGGTTACCAGAGAATGCAGACTCAAATTGAGCAGCCAGTTCTGGGTTTTCTTGTTTGTATTGAGCGAACATGTCGTCCCAAGCTTTGTTTGCTTCTACGCCGCGTTCTTTAACTTTAGCAAAATGTTCACGAACTTCGTCTGGTACATAGAAATCTTCTTCGTATGTCCACTCGTAAGCTTCTTTGGTCAGCTTCGCTTCTGCAGAACCCAATGGGGAACCGTGCGTACCGCCGTGACCGCCGATACCTTGTTTGTTCGGGCTACCGTAACCGATCACAGTTTTCACTTCGATCAGGGTTGGACGGGAAGTGTCTGCTTTCGCTTCTGCCAGTGCAGCTTCGATTGCAGGCAGATCGTTACCGTCTTCTACGCGCAGCACTTGCCAGCCATAAGCTTTGTAACGGTCTTCTACGTTTTCGGAGAAGGACAGGTTTGCTTTACCATCCAGCGTAATATCGTTGGAATCGTACAGCATGATCAGTTTGCCCAGTTTCATGTGACCTGCCATGGAAGCAGCTTCACTTGCTACGCCTTCCATCATGTCGCCGTCGCCACAGATTGCATAGGTAAAGTGATCGATTACATTGGCATTGCCTTTATTGTAAGTTGCAGCCAGATGGGATTCCGCGAGTGCCATACCTACTGCCATCGCTACACCTTGACCCAGAGGACCAGTTGTTGCGTCAACACCTGCAGTGTGACCAAATTCTGGGTGACCTGGAGTTTTACTGCCCCATTGACGGAATTGTTTGATTTCATCCATTTCCAGACCGTAGCCGGACAGGTGCAACAGGCTGTACAATAGCATGGAGCCGTGACCTGCGGACAGCACGAAACGATCGCGGTTGACCCAAGTTGGGTTAGCCGGGTTATGTGTCATCGTTTTAGCGAACAGTTGGTAGCCCATTGGAGCGGAGCCCATCGGCATACCAGGGTGTCCAGAATTCGCTTTTTCGATCGCGTCGATCGAAAGCGTACGAATGGTGGAAATCGACAGATTGTCCACTTTAGAGTTTTCGGATTTGTTGATGCTTTGTTCTTGCTCTTGTTTCTTGTCAGTCATGTTAATCCTCCTCATTCTTCTTGGTAAAGCGAGGTGCTCAGGTTGTATCTCATTTGAAACAAGGTGGTATATTTCAGGATCGTATATATTCCAAATGAAATGATTCCCCTTGAGTCTTTCAATTTGACTTATTAACCCTTCGTCCATTGTAACACTTGTTTCGGCAGTTTGCCATATCGTTATTTTGTTCCACTGTATTTATACCCAATATCGCATATACGAAAAGAGGAGTGCTGCATTTTGCATCGGATTATTAAAGAAGGATTGCTTGCTGGGTTGATCAGCGGCATCGTGCTCGGCTTCGTATTGAAATGGATTCAGCATGTCACGGGGGTGCTGGTCTACACATTATTGCTGAATGTTGATTTTGTTCCACTGCTGCCAGATGTGTTGCCCGAATGGTTAGAGTTCACCATGCACCTAGTTGTTGCGCTGGTGCTGGGCGTATTGTTTCGATGGTGGATTACACGCTGGTCTCATCCGTGGCTGGCAGGATTAGTGCTAGGTGCAGCATCGTCGCTGCTGTTTTTCCCACTCTCTATGCTGTCAGACCGTGTACCTGCGGTAAATGATGGAACTGCTTATATGTACTGGCTAATTGGACATCTGGTATATGGGCTGGTATTGGGTGCGGTTGGTAGATTGCAGATGCGCAGACGTTGATAAACGATCAGGCGATGCATTTCAGCCAATGATAGATTCAGCTTTCCACGAGTATAGATTCAGCTTTGATCGAGTATTCGTTCAGCTGATTATAGAATGGTTCTATTTTCGCTACCATCATGTATAATTTATCATTTCAATATGAGCAGCACGTTAAAAATAACAACGTTTTGCATCAAGTTGAATATGTATCTATGATCAAACTCATTTGATATAACATTCGCCTGAACAACATACACAGCGATAATACAGAAGAAGACAACAACATAGCTATAAAACATTTAATATAGAAATAATAAAAAGGCTACTCTCTTATGAAGAGTAGCCTTTAATCTTACCCATAACTTGAATTGGTTGTGTGGACATTCTAATACTCCATACTATTTCATTCATTTTGCTCATTTGGTTCGTTAGAATGATCAGTTAAACACAACCGTCTTATTCTGATGCACCAAGATGCGATCCTCTACATGCCACTGCACGGCACGAGCCAGTACGACACGCTCAATCGTGCGACCGATGCGTTTCAGTTCGTTGACATTATCGCTGTGGCTTACGCGCTGTACGTCCTGCTCGATGATTGGACCTCCGTCCAATTCCTCCGTCACATAGTGAGCCGTCGCACCAATGATTTTCACACCACGATCATAGGCTTGTGCATACGGCTTGCCGCCAACAAATGCTGGCAAGAACGAGTGATGAATATTGATGATTCGGTTGCGATAATGCTCAATAAAGGTTGGTGAAATGATCTGCATGTAACGTGCCAGCACGATCACATCAATATCGTCGCCAATCACTTCCAGCTGACGACGTTCTGCCTCCTGCTTCGTATCGGCAGTAACTGGGATATGGTGAAATGGAATGCCAAACGATTCTACATAACTCCGCATATCATTGTGATTGCTCACAACCAGAGCAATTTCCGCATCCAGATCGCCAGCTTGCCAGTGCCATAACAATTCCACCAGACAATGATCTTCTTTGGAAACAAAGATGGCTAGGCGTTTTTTGCGACTAACCTGATTGATATTCCAAGTCATACCAAAGCGGTTGGCAATCTCTAAAAAGTCCTCTTCCAGCGCCTGCAAATTCTGTGCCAGTTCCGGCAAGTCAAATTCGACACGCATAAAAAACATACCGCCATCCGGGTCCATCGTATACTGGTCAGACTGTACGATATTCGCGCCATGCTCATACAAAAAACGCGATACGGCAGCCACGATACCCGGACCATCTGGACACGAGATCAGCATACGTGCACGATGTTGTTGGGGTTCACGCGGGGATTGATTTTGTTTTACATGTACTTCCATGAGACTTAAAATCCTCCTTCAACAATGGGGCAGTTTCGTTCGATATGGCAAAATATCTTATCTTACAATCTAGGTGATATTCAGCATATTGTAAATAGCTGAATCCTGCTCCTGCTGTCTGTATGATAACAGCAACCTGTTCAGATGAATAATGTTCTAAAACGACTGTCTGTATCCGGTGGACAGCTGTACCATAGCGCATATATGATATCTATCGACACTATCCTAATATAACGCATTAAAGCAGAAAAGAATATACTAAATTAATCATGTGTTTTCGCTTGCTTTCTGCTATACCAAAAAACCTCTGTAGCTGAATGTGTGAGCATCCTATCTACAGAGGTTTATGATTGCCAGACCTATTATAGAGCGTTTTTACCTGCCAGCCATGCAATCAGACGCTTGTTGATCTGTTCTTCATTCAATGCTGCAAACAAACCGTCCGCTGCGATCAGATCATACAGACGCTCTAACGGTTCACGCGGATCGGCTTTGCGTGCTTTAGCATCATTTTTTAAAACACTCCAAGTGTCCAGTACATAAGGACGTGCTTCAATACCTTGACCTTCGAAGAAATGATGTATTTTTTGCACATCTTCCACAAATTCGTTGCCAAAACGTCCAGCTACATCGCCGCGCAGCAATGCAATTTCAATTTCGTACATCGGATTTTGTTTTTTCGCATCTTTACCGATCCACGGTGTTTCCAAAATAAACGGACGTTCACTCAGCTTCTCGTGATGAACGAGTTGATTCAATGCTTCAAAACCAATCCAGCCACTACCCAATGGCGTATGACGGTCCTTACCTGCACCGACTGGATTTTTGCTGTCATTGACGTGCACCACAGTAATGCGATCCAAGCCGACAGTCTTATCAAACTGTTCCAGCACACCATCCAGATCATTGACCAGATCATAACCGGCATCATGCGTATGACAGGTATCAAAGCAAACAGTCAGGCGGTCGTTATGCGGAACCAAATCCATAATGCGCGCGATCTCCTCAAAGCTACGACCGATCTCTGTTCCTTTTCCCGCCATTGTTTCCAGCGCAATATTTACGTCTGTTTCTTTGACACCAGCCAACACCTGCTCCAAGCCTTCCGCGATCCGTTTTATACCAAATTCTGCATCCATATCGGTAAAAGCGCCCGGATGCAGCACAATATTATGAACGCCAATCGCATGGGTGCGATGAATTTCTTCTTGCAGGAAATTCACAGCCAACTCATACGTATGTTCTTTGTACGAACCCAGATTGATAATATACGGAGCATGTACGACGATTTCCTCGACGCCCATCTCATTCATTTTGGCTTTACCTTCATCCAGAAACATGGTGTCCATCGGCTTACGACGCGTATTTTGCGGCGCACCGGTATATATCATAAATGAGCTGGAGCCATACTCATCCGCCTCATTTGCTGCGCTTAATAAGCCTTTATTGGAAAACGATACGTGGGAACCTATTTTTAACAAGTTATTTCCTCCTTAGTGAAATGTGCAGGATTGTTGTAAGTGTTTTGGGTAGAACGTGACTACAGCTAGAGTATGATTGTAGCTAGAACGTGATTATAGCTAAGACATGATGGTAGGTATAACAGTTTAATGGATTAATATTGCAATTGGATATAGACGTAATTTGTTGAGATGAAGCCAATATTTTTTTTGTAATCCACAACAAGTACAATACTCGTTCTCACATCTGTCTTCTAGGCATGGCAATACGCTGTAAACCGGAATATACACGCTAGCCCGTTACAGGAATCTCAACTATTTTAACGCGGATGCTTCAATAAAGCCAGAATGTGGACATGAACAATGGATTAAATTTGGATGTGATTACGTTAGGCTTTGAGGATGTCTTTCTAAAGCTTTGTTTATGTAGCAGATGGATGTGGGGTTGGTAATGAGGAAGAAAAGAAAAACTGGAAATGGTAAGGAAACTAGAAGTTTTGTAGATTTCGTGTGAATTTATCGTATGATCCAGTCTCTAATGGTTAATAACAGGTAAAGACGCTTTCTGTAATCTATGTGTTTGCTTATCTTTTCTTTGCTATCATAGCTTTCTGTATATTTCCTTCTTTATATTTTGGAGCAGTCCATATTACGAAAAATACACATACATTTACCTGAGGAGGAATAGATATGAAAATTGCAATTTGTGGTGGAACGGGTTTTGTGGGCAAGCATTTGATGCCATACTGGTTAGATGAGGGTCATGAGATGATTGTAGTCACTCGCAAGGTTTCGCCGGAGCAAGCTGGATCGGGTCGTATCCAATATATCACATGGGAAGATATGGAGCAGCATCCTGAACAGCTAGAAGGTATTGATGCACTTGTAAATCTATCTGGTGAATCGCTCAATCAACGCTGGACCACCAAAACCAAACTAGAACTGGTGGAATCGAGAATGCGCACGGTGAATATCGTATCCAAAGCGATTGAAAAGCTGGAGCGTAAGCCAGAAGTGGTTGTACAAGCTAGTGCGATGGCGATTTATGGTACATCTGATACTGAAACATTTGACGAAAGCAGCGAACGACGGACGATGAATTTTCCTTCCAGTCTGGCAGAGCAATGGGAAGCCGTTGCGGAAAGTATCAAGGATGTGCGTTTAATCAAGCTTCGTGTCAGTCTGGTACTTGGCAAAGATGGTGGCGCTTACCCACTCATGACATTGCCGTATAAATTATTTGCAGGTGGCAAGCTCGGTCCCGGCAAACAATGGATCTCTTGGATTCATATTGACGATATGGTACGCCTCATTGATTTTTGTGTCAAAAACAAAGAAATCGAAGGTCCGATCAATGCCTCCTGCCCCGGTCCGGTTCGTTACAAGGAATTTGGTACTACCGTTGCCAAAGTACTGAATCGTCCGCATTGGCTGCATGTACCTTCGATTATGATTTATTCTGCACTTGGAGAAATGGCTACTATTTTGCTGCAAGGACAGCGCGTCATTCCGCAAAAGGCATTGGATCATGGATTTACATTTTTATATCCTAGTCTGGAACCTGCTATTATGGACTTGGAAGATAAACAACAGACTGCTGCCAAAAGTGAACATGCTTAACAGCATATAAATAACCTATCGTATAACTTAAAACCGCTCGTATAGCTAAAACCGCTGTTATCAATCAACGACAAACCAATGCAATATGCCGGACTCAGTGATGAGGTGTTTTCACTATTCCTGTTCGGTCATTGCTTGTTTGAATGATTGTACAGCGGTTTTTATTTAGGTATTCCTGATTTATGGTGTTAATTTATAGTGTTGGTTTGTGGTGTTCGATGTATGCTCGTTTACTCATCCCACCTTGCTTACCTATACGTTCAGCAGCTACATGTCCAGACGCAATGTATACATCGCTTTGGCTACTTTGAAGGAATCGCCATTTTGAATCGGATACGCTTTGTAAGGAATCAATGCTTCGCCGTTCAATATGGTTCCATTGCGCGAGCTTAGATCCTTGATCATCACTTGTCCGTTGCGCACTTCAAGTTCAACGTGATTGCGGGATGTTCCTACTGACTTTTCGTGATAATGAACACCGTCATCTGCTCGTCCAATAATAAAACTCCCCGCTCCAAGACGGATCGTTTCAATGGAATGCCCATTTGCTTCACGCCGTTCCAAATATCCACGAAAGACTGATTGTTCCTCATGAGACTGTGGTTCCAGATCATCCAGAAATACCGTTGCCATATGCGAGGATAAACTCTGCGTGGGTGTATTGTTTATTTGCATAGATTGTTCGGATTGATCAAAGCCAGATGGATTGGCATGATTGTTGGAATGCTGTGCTGCGTATGAAGGCTGCGGTGTATGGATAGAATGCTGCTCTGCATAGTCATTAGGTTGACCTCCTCTAAATCCTTGTCCAGCTGCTGACTGCGAAGAGTCAGATTGATACGTTTGGTTATTGTTTATAACCGAGAAATCTGTAGGCTGCTGCCCACCATAAACATTGCCTACTTTGAATTCATTGCCGCGCTGTGAAGCATCGGCAGCCGCTGACCGACCGAAAAGCTCTGCTGCACTTTGCTCACGCTGAAAAGCTTGTTCCATCGAACGATCAGATGCTTGATTGCCGCTTCGTACATTTCCAGCAGCAGGAATCGATGTCGGGTAGCCCGCATTCCCTTTATGAGTTGCCGACATTGCGGCTGCGGACTGACCAGCAAGCTCCGGTTGCCAGCGCCATGCTTCCTGATTCGCTTCATCGTTATGTTGTTTCTTTTTGCCAAACAATGAGACTGCTGGCTTCGATGGCATAGCCGTAGACGTATCTTCTGCAGCTTTTGACGTTTTACCAATTGCGATTTTCCCTTTGATAATCATATAAATGGTCAACAGTGTAGCAATCGTCAATGCACCGCATCCGTACAGCATCATATCATTGGCATGCTCCATATAACCGTAACGCCAGATCATAGCAACCAGCAGCGCGCCGCCAGCCAATACATACGTTCGATAAGCGGAAGGCAACTTTGAAGGTTCAGTTTCCATATCTCCTGTGTCGGGCTGGATATTCAAACTCCCTGCTGAGCTTTCCTTCTTTTTACCAAATGCCAATAACGAGCGTTTTTTTTCTGCTTCAGGAAAGCCGGATTTAGTATGGGATGCTGCGTGTGGTATGGATGATCCATGAGCAGCAGGATGTCCGGCTTGATGGATTGTACGAGAATTCATGGAAGCTGACAAAGGAGCGTCATTTCCTCTTTCTGCTGACATACCATAAGAAGCCGCTTGACTGCTATACCTACCATTCATGTCATTACCATTCGCAACAGACGACGATTGTCCATAATGATCTCCCATACTTCCTTGATCCGCAGAATTCATTCTTCCACCATACCCACCGTTCCAATCCCGATCACCGGGTCGCGGCATACGCATGGGTGAGTTTACAGAAGATTGATCATGATGTGCTTGCCCTCCTGCCAGCAAATCCATCAGCATATATTTGAGTTCCGGTAAAGTAAAGGTATCGGATTGGCAGTAACGCAATATACGCTGTACATCGTTACCACTTAATTCACGAACTGCCGTCATCCAATGAGACGCCAATTTGCCGATTTGCTGCTGTACCGGTTCTTCAGTCAACATGACGGTGCAAGGAATATACGTTAGAAATAATTTCCCTGCCTGTAATGAACCTTCTACAAACATATAATCCTCATCCAGCACATAGTTGGACAGAGATAGCATATATTGACTACTCTCCTCCAATGTCGTTACTAGTTGCAATAATAAGCCAAAATATTCGGCAATGCCGATCATCTCGCTTTGCAGACAATGCTTCAGCATACGCTTGCCAGTAATATCGTAACGAAGCTGCGCCTGCAAATTCACTTCATGCAAATGCAGCTGCAAAATTCCGCGAATTCGACTGGATAGCATCATCCCGCTCTGTGTACGGCTCAAATCGCTATGCTGAAATCCTTCTTCACGTTGGATTACCATAAACGTTTTGCCATCCTGAATAAAATCCTGTGTTAATGTCGTACTCATTATGTTCATCCTTTCCCTGCTCATCGCCCGATGTTGTTTTGCAAATTCCGTTTATCCCATATACAAATAGCAAAATAGTACACCGGGCAGCACTGCCGTCATAAATGGAAATGTTAAGTATTGCTTGTGTTCGGCATCATCTGGACGCAGTTTTTGCTTCCATAGCAATGCGCCTGTAATTTTCCGCAGTACATTACGCATACGAACTATCGTTTCCCGCCGCCATAGCATAATCACTAATCCGATCAAACCAGCAAACAGGATCGAGTACATCATCACCTGTGCCGTCATCCCAAGTCCTAGCCATACGCCAATGCCTGCGAACAATTTAACGTCCCCAGCGCCAACTGCACGAAATAGATACAATATCAGCATCAGTCCGAATCCAAGCAATAGCCCTTTACCGGAAAACAGCAACCCTTCTGTCTTACTGGTGATACCGTGATAGACCAGCCCGCTGATTACGAACAGTAGATTAAGCAGATTCGGAATTTTGCGTGCTGTTATATCTGTCCAGAATGCCCACAGAATAAAAATGCCGCTGCCGATAAATACAGTTTCCATTACATTTGACTCCTTTTGGTTTGATATGGCAGAGAACAGGATCATCATGGTTTGATAGGATTCGCTCCTGTACCCGGAGCACCGGAAATAACCGGACGCCCATCATAATCAGTGATCTCAAATGTTCCTTGAATTTTTTGCCCGTCCTCTGTTGTTAATACATATGTTGCCCAGCCTTCAGTAGCCGAAGAAGGAATTTTCCATGTCCAAGTAATATTGCCGTCTGCGTCGGACATTGCATCCCCTAAGCCCTGTGCCGTACTACTGCCACTTTTGTAGCTCACTTCCAGATGAATTTTAGAATTGGGTGGAGCTGTAGCAGCAATCGAAATGAGCGATTCAGGATGCGCCGGACTTGGTACAGATACTACCTTCACTCCTGTTTTTTCTTTGGTTTCATCGCTGGAAGCAACATCACTTTCGCCAGTATCACCAATCCATAGTCGCTCGACCGCTCTGGATTGCAATACAATTGGACGAAAGACAAGGGGCACCTTGAAGGGCAATTCATAACTTAACTCAATGCCAAAATACGGACTGCCAGACATATCGGGCACGGTCACTTCACTTACATGAATACGCTCAAAATCCAATCCATTATCTGATGATACCTGCTGGATCAGCGGTTTGATCGCCGCATCCAACACTGCTGCTGAAGCCTGATTTTTGAGTTGTCGTAGACGTGTATCTCCTGTGGTTGCCATATCCTGAACCCAGCCATTTAGTGGTGGCGGAAATAACGAGTCATACTTAGCAGCCAGATCGGTCAGACTCATCTTTGGCATGTATTTGGAATTTTCAATAGCTGTTCCTGCTTCTTTGACCACATACATATGTGTGCTTACATATCGAGCGGTATCGGAAGATACATTGTTTAATGAAGTGGAGATTAACGTCATTTGCACGATATATACCAGAAAGACAGAGACGAATAAGAAGATCGGTAGTACCATTGCCGCTTCCAATACGATGCTACCGCGCTCCGAGCGCTGTAAATGTCTGTTAGACAACAAACGACTGATGGAAAGTACACAAGTGAATCGTACCGAGTCTTTTCTTTGTGATCTTAAAACTGATGACGAATGGATCGCAGATGGTTGGACAGGTGATTGCTGCTGATCAGCATATTCTTGTGAAAGATGATCAGTAGCTGAAATCTGCCTGTTTATCTTCATAATACACACCCTGTTTCACTGAACTGTCGGTTTGCACCGATTGCAGCATCTTAGTAATCGCTGGCAAAAACCATATCCTCATTCCGGTCTGAATATGCGCTGAGGCATACGTATTGCGTTCCTGCGGATTGATGTCGGTGTTGTAGCGAATGAGAGCTAGCATTCGTGACATTTTCTTTTCGTTATTTGTTTGTAACAAAAATAGTCTTAAATAATCGCGATATTCAAAATGAACTTTAAGATAGCCAGACAGATCGGTGTACCCTTTGGTGAATAGATCAATCATGTCCTTGAGCGCCATCTCTACGCCATAAGCGATTCCGGCTGCAAGTACAGCCAATGGATGACCTAATCTAGCGTATTTGACCAATCCTTCTGCGGTACGAATCGCCATCCGCATGCCGAAAATTTCCGTATATGCTGCCGTTAGGTTCGAGACCGGACCGTTATATCCGTAAATGATATATTCCAGCTGTTGACTATCGACTGTTAGCAAGGTCATCGCATCTTGAATCGATTGCTGATCCATTACCTCGGAAATCGGAAAATCGCCTGCCAGTGAAGCATCACGCTTTTGCACCGATTCCACCATATTGCCCCACATCATAACATCGAATGGTTCAAAATAATGCACCGCATATTCGTTCATATAGAACTCGTTGCGACTTTTCATCAGTACATTAGCAATGCCACCGTAAATAACATCCATCGCACTCATCGAACTCGTACTCTCTTCATACGGATCATCGTTGATTTCTTTAGCATTTTCCTCAGCAGCTGCGATAGCCTCATTGAAATTCATATTGGATTGATAGTATTCGTTCACTTCTTCAAAGCTAGCACCAGCAGCCTGCGCACCCGCTCCCAGTGCTGCAATAGCGCTAATCACGGCGGTCGCCTTTTTCATAGATTGCTTTGCCTTGGCTTCATCCTGTGCTACTGTGTCTGTACCTTTGCGCGCATCAGCAATATTTTTTTCGATTTTGCCTAGCTTACCGGATGGAGCAGCTGCTAGACCTTGATAGTTGTTCAAATATTGTTCCAGCAAACGAGCCGTTTCTATCGTTTTGGATTTTAAAGTTTCTGCACTACCGGATGTGCGTTTCACAACCTGCTGCGCTTCACCCACTGAAAATTCTAGTGATTTTACAATCGCCGCATAGTCAGATTGCTGCGTAGTAATAGAAGCATCCATGCGATTCAGCAATTCATCCGACAACACAAGCTGATCCAGATTTTTGCGTAGTTCGGCAATCTGAGCTTCAGCAGCCGCGTTAGCGCTGCTAGACGTACTACCTGGTGTATTCGTTCCACTTACGGTGTTATAAGATCCATTTTCAGGGCGTGTTCTGGCTTTACGAATTTCTTCTTTGATACTTTCATTCTCTTTACGAATGTCCGCCATTAACTTTATACCTTCATCGTATGTACTTTTATGAGTAAGAGTTAGGTTGCGTGCTAAAGGCATGATCCTGTCCAGCAGTGAAGCTGAATTACTTTTATATTTAGCTATTTTCTGGGTGTTGATAGCAGGCTTTTCTTTCTTTTTGCGCTTTTTATCTTCGGCAATAAGCTTCGTATAGTCATTAAACTGAGCAGCAATATTGGCAAGCGACGAGATCGACCCTACGTTTTTGTCAGCGATTGAAGTGCCTGCTGGATACATAACCATTTTGGCTAGTGCCAGTACATCTTTGGCAGTCTTTTTTTGCAATGTCAACAATTTGTCAATTGCTTTCTCGCGTCGTTCGTAAGGTTCACGTACATTATTTAATACTTCCGTCGTTTGCGTAGTTTCTTTCATAATAGAAGACATGCTGCGCATTTTCTCCACTACTTCAATCGTAAAATCAATGGGTGCTTTGTATTTCATTTCTTCCTGCACCTGCTGGTTAAATACATCATATTTGCCCAGTGGACGGCTCAATTCAATGGATGAATTTTTGACCTGCAAGGGGATAAGATTAAATTGATTATCTATATCGGTGTACTTCATATTTTCATTTATCGCTGTACCCAGCAATTGATTAGCATCACTACCACCAAACGCAAATAGTCCATAATTTTTCTGATACTCAGGCTCATACGCCGACATAACCGAACGCACCAGTGCATGAGTTAAACGTTCGGTTTGTACTTGCATAGCGGCGATTCTCGCATAATCAATAAATACAGCAGTAAAGGTAAATACACCTGCCAGTACTACAATTAGAAAAATAGTAACTGCACCGCGCGTATCCTGTACCTTTTGCCATAACTGTCTTTTCCAGCTGCGGATCGTCCGTGCTGCTTTGGATTGGTTCACTGTACTCCCTCCGCTTGCTTGTTCTTTCAAATGTCAGTTCTTTCTCATTGACTAAACCACTGTACAATAGCTCCCGCTTTTCCTAAGTCAAGAGCAGGACCAAAATTACCGGAAGCCTTGGCAGCATAATAACGTAGCAATTCTACATTGCGAATAAATTCTACTGGCTCCACCACAACCGCACCAGCAGTAATCTGCTGAGTGAGCGAGTGTCCCAATTGACGCTCCAACGGCGCAAAGGATACCGGACGAGACAATGTTGTTTCGATGGAACGCATTAGCATACCATTGTCATATTTGATATTTCCACTCATTTCACCCGGAACCCAGGAGGCAGCGGCAGATAGCTTTTGCTGTGGCAATGATCCGCCGCTTCCTCCTGGAATGGAAACTTCGGTCGATGGTGCCGATCCTGTCCAACCAAATAGCTTACTCAACATATCATCGCTTGTCAGCCGCCAATATAGACCATCATTTTGCCCTTCAGCAACAGCGCCGGTATTCGCATCCTTATGGCTATTATCCCATGAATACGCTGCCCGCTCTGATGTTTTGGAAGCCGCTTGCTTAAGCATTGTATTCTGGTATAGCACCATACAAAAAAATAGCAGCAACAACGTTGTAAATAGAATAATAGGAAACACGATGGAAGCTTCAATCGTGAAGCTTCCGCGTGTATTTCTCCAAAAATTTGCTTTTTTCATCAAGGTGTTTTTTGGAACTCTTTACTTTGTTTTTCCATGTATTCCAGCATTTTATCTACTACATCTGTAATCTTGTCCTTAAACGCTATTGCAATCATAATAATAACTGCTACAATTAGGACCATTTCGAGCGTACCGATCCCGTCTTCTTGCTTCCAAAAGCTTTTCATCCCATTCCAGGATTGTTTAAGTATTGTTGTCATTGCTTATTATCCTCCTACATATTCATCATCATAAATGCCGGCGTACCGACCAAAACCATTACAATTACAAAAATCATTACCATAGGCATGACCATTTTGGATGATGCCTGTTCCCCACGCATCCGGCTAACCGCTTTGCGTTTGTCCCAAAGTGTGCGTGACAGTTCACGTAATGCTAGTCCAAACTCGCCACCACCACGCCGGAAGTTCAGCAGTACTGTTGTAGTAAATACGGATACCTCCTGCACACCACAGCGCTTGCTGAATGCTTCTAGCGATTGTGGAAACGGATAGCCATTTTC
This sequence comes from Paenibacillus sp. JQZ6Y-1, assembly GCF_040719145.1. Classification (NCBI taxonomy): domain Bacteria; kingdom Bacillati; phylum Bacillota; class Bacilli; order Caryophanales; family Paenibacillaceae; genus Paenibacillus; species Paenibacillus kandeliae. The sequence continues at coordinate 506,046 of NZ_JBFDUZ010000001.1, read as the reverse complement.
CAGCTCATTCAGCATTTGGATCATCTCGCGGTACAACGGATGATCGGCTGCACTCTCCTGCTTGCGCTGGATACAACGCATGATCGCTCGCTGTGCTGTTTCCCCCGCTCCAACCAGCAAAACAATCTTGTTCAGCAATTCTGGCAGCTCCAGCAAAATATCCTGTTCGCGCTCCTGCACCTTTTTGCGCAGGTCACGAAACAACGATACCGGTAGCAGTACAGCAAGCACTGCGCCAAAGCCTAACCATGTCACACTGCCACCATTACAAGCAGCCATAATACAGCCACCGGTTAATAATAACCAGACATACCCTGCCATCTCTGCGATGTACAGCAGAGAACGTTCTCCGCTCCCATGGACCCCAAATCCTTTTTGCACCAAACTTTGTACACGGTAAAAGGCGCCCGAGAATCGCGCTGTAAATTTGGCTTTTTCGATCAATACCAGCATTGCAGGCAGCAGCTTGCGCAGCTTGATCACTTCAAACGGTAAAGCCGCTAGCTGCTTATGACGCTCCTCTGCCTGCTGATGCAATACTACCCAACCTACAAGCAGAAAAGCTGCCAGTAATCCTTCCAGCCATACCCCAATCAGTTGATTCACCTCCTTTCAGTTACCTATCCATGTTCGGCTTTGTATCTGTACCGCTAGATTCTGTTCAAGTACTAAACGAATCCGCTCTGTTTCTACTCTATGCTCTACACTTTGATACTCATAAACTTACGAATCAGCCAGAAGCAGGCTCCCAGTGCGAGCAGACATACCGTTGCCATCACAATACCGATTACACTTTCATACAATGGCTTCATAAAATCGCCAGCTGCAAAATTCAAAAACAGCAAAAAGATAAACGGTGTCGCCATCAAAATATTCGACTCCATCTTTTTCTGTGCGATCATTACAGCAATATCCTGCTGAATATCCAGCTTTTCACCAATGACAGATGACGTTTTCCGTATAACTTCTACCAAATCGCCACCCGTGCGCTTACATGTCACAAACACATCCGCAAAATTGGAAATGTCTTCATTGTTCGCGCGACTACTAAAGTCCGCCAGTGCTTCTTCAATCGGCTGTCCATAATCAAGCCGGGTGGTAATAATATTCAACTCACGGATCATATCGTTCTCACCATCTGGATACAGCATCAGCAAATCCTGCGCTGCTTCCCGAAATCCATTTTCCACTGACCGTCCGGCAGCAAGCGACGATGATAGAGAATACAGTGCTTGTTTAAAATAAGAACTTAGCGCACTTCTTCGACGCTCCAACAGATGACGACGCAACAGCTTGGGCGTAAACCATGCAGCCCCTGCAAACACAATACTGACAATCCACTGGTGATAAAATAAATACCCGATCATCGCAAAGGCAGCGCCGCATACGATGATGCACAGTATCCGCTGGACGATGCTCAGACGATATACGCTATAATCAGGAAGCTTTTGCTCCTGAACAGGCGCCTGTTTTGATGGTGGATGTGATGGTCCAGACGGTGAGCGAGACGGAGGTGCAGTAACGCTTGGCTGCGTTTGCCGCTGCATACGGCTATTGGTATTAATCATCGTAATCCCCCTTTCCCTTTACGCCTCAATCGCCGAAGGTTCTGTACCCATATTAGCCAGCCTACGCCATTCTTCAATTCCTGCAGCTCTCAGCTTGTCCGTATGTATTAGTAAATTACCAGTCGGTGCAAGTTGTCCGATAATGCGTCCTTCCCGCTCACCCTGCTCCTCAAATACAAACAGCGGATTCAATACCACTTCACCATCAATCATGCCGCGCACTTCAGAGATCTCCACCACTCGGCGTGAACGATCGCGCAATCGGGATAAATGTACAAAAATATCAATCGCCGAGCCAATTTGCTGTCTGACCACCTGAATTGGCAAATCAGCACCGCTTAATACCATCGTTTCTAGACGACTTAGCATATCGCGCGCGCTGTTAGCATGCCCTGTCGACAAACTAGTATCTCTCTTATAGTGGAATCGATGCTTATTGAATCCACTGTATTATAGATGGGGAAGTATCTTTAATATTGTGTACTTAAAGCAAAACCAGCATCTCTTATTTATAAGAGATGCTGGTTTTGTTAATTAACCAAGTTTTTCAAACCGAGTATATAAAAATCATGTCTGCTGTTGGTCTTCAACATTCAATAAAAATAACTTATCTTTGAATCCCCCACGTTCTTCCTTCTTTTTCAAACGAAGCTGTTCAAATTCATCAATACTCATTCCTTTATGCTCGATGATTGCATAAGCTACTTCAATTAGATCTGCCAGCTCGCTCACATCTTGATCTTCATTGTATTCATCTAATTCCTCTTGAAGCTTACTATTCAAAGATTTTAAGTAATCTGAATCATTCATAATTTCTATGTTTGCTTTCTTTCCAGATGCTTCAATGATTTCAGGAATACGATCACGAATCAGTTTGTTATAAACTTTCATAGTTCATTCCTCCACATATTAAAATGCTGGTGCAAATTCAAATGTAGGTTGCCAACGGTGAATTAATAAGTTGATGGCTACTGAATCCATACTTTTTAAAAAGGCTATTCGTTCTTGTTCTGTTTTACCTGTCTGGTTGATCAGTGTTTCTCTTAAAGGATGATGACTGTTAATAAAGAAGCTGTTTCTCTTATGCAGCCTCTCTAAGAATCTAACTTCTGGTATTTTAGCAAACTTACCATTCTCGCCACGATTACACTTCTTACAAGCAAGAACTAAATTCCATACACCATCTAAATTGATGTGCGTGCCGCTTTGAAGGGTATGCGGAAAGAAATGGTCTACATCAGCTAACATATCATGATTTGGATCAATATGGATATCATCAAAACAATAAAAACATTTTCCTTTTTGATAGCCATTCAAAGAACCACGTGCAGATGTAATATTCGTTCGTCTGAGTTTATCTGAGCTTGAGCTATCAATGAAAAACTCACCTTTGATCTCATCATACTGTATTTGCATAAGAGATGGGGCTAAATTGATTGACCAGGCTGTTTCTACAAGCCGCCAACGGGATTCTATTTCTTGATTAAAGCTAGCTGCTTGAGTCGTCTCTTTGAGCTTAAATAAGTCATCTGTGATGATGATGCCTTTAGTTTTTTCGCGTTTTTCACTTTTAAAGAACCTAACAGCTATTTCGTCTTGATTAACAATATGAAAGGCATCTAGGACATTATTAAAGCCATATCGTACTGCTGTCTGAATGAGTTCATCCTGGCTAATAGCTTGGTTATTCCATTGCCGGCAAGCATCAATGAACTTACTCGATGGCGAAGTGATCTGCTTGTCGTTTATCTTGAGGTGTTCTGCTATATGTCCGGCAAACGGGACAGCCAATTCTTCTAAAGAAATGAATGTGTTAGCCTGTGGTGACAGATCTAATAAGCTCTTGGCCAGAGCAAATTTGTATGTAGCAACGTTCCTGCCAAAAAGAATGACTGAGCGCCAGTAGGACTCTAAAGAAGGGTATTCTTCAGCAAATAAAGACATGTATATGCTCCTTAGTTAAGAGATACCTATATTTTACAGACTCACCTTATCAATTGTCTATTACTCAAACCAGCTTCAGATAATTTTGCATGGTTTTAATCTCACAGTTTTCTCTCAAGTACTTCCCTTGGTCTGTATGAATGGAATCATCAGAGTAACCAATAATTCCCCCTGTAAACTCCAGCTCACTATGTATATAAATTTCCACTTCAATGCCCGCAGCTATACAATTTTGAATTTGTTCATCCGTTACAATAAATCGCACATTGTTTCTCTTTATCAATATGACCAAGCCCCTTATCTAAAATTGGTTTCTTAGATAATAACGGCATATTATTCCAATAAGTTTAGAATTTTCATTTTGGGAAAGAATGTAATAGTGCACATATGTTATATTTAGTATGTGTTAGGAAGGAGGTGATTACTTTGGACCTTCTTGCTTTTATTACAGCATTAATTGGGTTAGTAACGGCATTGACCAATTTGTCGATTATGCTTCGCAACTCTGCTGTCAAAAAGAAAAAGGACTCTAAGCGTTCGCGGCGCTTAAAGTCCCGGAAGAAAAAAACCAAGTAATTATCCGAACTGGCAATAATATTGCCAGTTCCCCTAACACGATTATACCCGTTACAAAAGTAAAATAAAACGAAAAATTCTAATATAATAGAATTCTTCGCTAAAATGTTGTCAACTTGCTAATCAATTATAAACACTTGTTAATAAAATTGCATAACATGTTAACATTTTTGTTCGTTATAGCAGACTATCAATAATAAAGTTATTTTCACTTTTCAAATCAGGAGTGATGTCTGTGCTACAATACACTACTTTAGGAATAACATTAGTGACCTTGTGTATCAGTTTATATACTCTCTCAATTGTACTTCGTAATAAAAAATAAGTTACTCAAATTAAAAAGAGTGTGTCGATAAGTAAATCGACACACTCTTTTGGTTTATTGAATGTTATATATCATTACTGTACTATTTGATGATACTTTTTGATTAGATCATCTGAAATTTGGTGATTTTTGCCTGCAACATAGACTCGATCCCACGGACCTTCTTCACGATGTGTCATGTTAACAAGTTCCATAGCATCATAGTCCAAATATTCTTCAATTACATTTACTAAATATGAAGCTACGACCGTTCCATTTTCAGAAGTTACGATTTTGGCAAAGGTTGGTGTTAGAGACAATTCGCTCATGTGGAAAATAAAGGTCTCGTCCTCTTTAAAATCTATAGGAAGAGCTTTATTGTGGTTGAACCTATAAAATATATCTTCTATAACTGGCCCATATTTAAAAGCAACAATTGGTTCTGGAAAAAGTCTCTTTCCTGTACCTAATAAATATTCAGCATAAGCATAATATAACAATTTTTGCAGTTTTAAATGTGAGACTGGCTCTATAGACAGGATGAATTTAGATATATCATAGGCGGTGAGTTGTTTGTCTTCACTTGTTATATTAATAAAGTCTTTTACGTTTCTTGTTACCAAAACGTCACTGAAAAAAGAATCTTTTTCTACAACTGAACTCCAATCCATGGATTGTGTGGACAATTTATGGATACCTAATTGTACGTCTCCACACTTTTGTTCAACTTTTTTCATAAAGACTTTAATACGATTTTTATCAAGCTTTTCCTCTGAGGCATAGTGCCAAGCAATCCTCATACCTTTGGTGTAGTTGTTTAAAATCGCTATAAAATGAAAAACCATTAATCCTCACCCCTTTTTTCGTATTCTATTGGTTGATTATAATCATCGGGCCAGCTTATATAAGCCCGTTTACTCTTGTGTTCTTTATGAGATTGCTCATTTTTTTGTGAGTCCTTTGGAAGCCAAATTTGTAATTCCCATGGAAAATAAATATTTTGTCCATAAAAGTAAATATGGCTAGCTCTATAATCATTACCCTTTGAAGCATTACGACCATCTATTTTGTAATCAATTCCGATATCATTAAGTATACTATAACAATCTGTACCTTCATGATCAAATTCATTAACAATGATCCTACAACCAAGCATATCGTTTAAACACTTCAATAAAGCAGACTTACCTTGTTCATCTTTTCCATAGCGATAATAGATTAATTTATTAAGTATAGATTCCTTTTGCTTAATGCGCGAACGAAAATCAAAACAAGAGTAATCATACTCTTGCTCCATGTCTACAATCAAATCACCTAAATTTTCATGATATTCGTCGATCAATTTCAAAAAAGAGGTCTCAATTGTTCCTGTTGTATCATTAATGATATCTCTGACTTGCTTCTTTTTGAAATTAACGGAAGCACATGAAGTACTCTCGAAAAATGACTTTGAAGATTCTTGATGTAACAAACATAATTCTTTTATTAGTTGCTGTATCTGAGCATTTTGTGTTTTCATCCGAATACATTGAACCTCTCGATAGATTATTCAGTATCATCATAGCATAATGTTTCAATAGCAACTGATTCTCTAGTTATTATATATTTTATCGTCAATTAGCTACAGCTATTTAACACCAAACATCTATCCTTCAATAATATCCTTTATACATATAACGTAAATAATAAAGCAGTTGTTACAACCAAAAATGATTTTTTCTACATAAATAGAGAATCTAAGTTATATATCATACTATACTTACGTTCTCTACTTATGTAGTATATTCCTGTTGTAAAGCTTTTAATTTAGAATATTCTATTTATTTAAAGCTACTACTGTGTTATGCAAACCAAGGCTTGTAGGATCATCAATTTACGGACTTTACAATTTTCAATATTTTATTAAAGTTATCCCAATCTAGTTCGCCATCAAATGCCTTCACAAGTACAGCAGCTTGAACATAAGTCGTGCTGCCGATCAGACGGCCATCCTGCAACTTGCGTCCATTGATGGTAGCTACTTTCGAATCATGATCAAAACCTGCTGTGAAGCCAAACACGTCTTTGAGGTCTCGAATCGGCACGTAATTTTTGTTATCAATAATCATTCCTACACCTGCTTTAGTGCTATTTCCATTGACGTAAGTCACAGTGCTTTCTCTCGATCCATTTTCTGGAACTTGGAGAGTAGTAGGCTTTGTGCCAGCACTTATTGCATACCTTGTCTTTAGCTCATCCAGCGTGCCATTATATACATTCAGATCGACGCCACCATTGATTCCACCCACCTTACCAGAATCAGTATATTGCCAGAAGTCCCATGCCTTCCATGCAGGTGCATCATCCGGTACTCGTGTATTACTGTAGCGAGCAATCCAGAGATCGTAGCCACTTAGCAAAGAGCTGAAGTTCTGAGCAAAAGCATTGCCTGTGTATACGATCGGCTTGCGCCCACTTAATTGCTCTACTTCTTGCAGGAAAGCCAATGCCACGGCATTGATTGTACTTTTGTTTAGATTGCTAGGGTTGTTCTCATAATCCATAACCGGCGGCAGTTCAAAGCGTTCTGCTCCACCTGCCTCCTGCAAACAACCCACAAAGTTAGCTGCTTCCAACTTCGCATCAGCAACATTCACTGCATTTACAAAATGATATGCACCTACAAGTAATCCTGCTGCGCGCGCACCCTTCACATTATTCAGAAACTGCTTATCCTGATAGTTCTTGCCCTCGGTAGCTTTAATAAATACAAATTGATTCCCGGATGCCTTCACCCGGCTCCAGTCAATACTTCCCTGCCAGTGGGATACATCGAGTCCTTGTACGTTACCCTGTCTTTTGTTCTGCATCTTCTTCCTCCTGCTTCATTTTTTCTTGCACAGCTACTGGCTGCGCTTCTGGAATTAAACTTGGGTTTTCGACAGGCTCTGCCTTCGATTGAAAAATTCTTACTGCATTTAATAGAATGGCTGGCATAGGCAACCCCATGCGGCCAGCATTTTCTACTACGGATAGCAGTTCATTTGCCAAATAAAAGAAGATCACAGCATCCTGGAAGTAGCCCGTACCGCCCAAAACTAAGTCGATAAAATGCGCCACTGCAACCACCCCAAATATTGCCACTTTCCGGGCGATTCCGCGGTATCCAACTCTACTCTTGAGTTCGCCAGCCATCCAAGCAGCTGCCCAACCTGTCAGCCAATCAATGACTACCAGCACCAGGAGTAAATTGATCAAGACACTCCACCCCCCAAAAAAGTAATTGGCAACTACACTACCAATAATTGCTGCCATTTTTACGTATTCATTTACATTTGACCCCATCCCCTTTTGCCTCCATCCTCTATCTATATTTTGTGGGGTATTTTCAGCTATTCTTCCATGCCGAGATCTGCTTTTACATAAGCTTGTAAATTGGTTGGTACATCTATCAGTTCACGACGCCCCGCCAAAATTAACGTTACATACGTAGCTGCAAATAACTTCAATGTAGATTCATTCATAATGCGTTCACCCCCTTTCTCTAATGCCCAAAGGGCAAAACAAAAGAGGCGATCCTTAATCCAGTTTTTCACCAGTGGATGCCTCCTATTTCGCCAACAACATTTCATACAACGTGGCAATTAATTCTTTATTGTTCAGATCAGCTTGCTCCAAACGGTGTAGCTTTTGTTCAATAGTTTCAGGTGCTTCTGGATCAGGCTTGGGATTGTTGATCTGCTCAATTTCGTCTGCAGATAAGCCTTCGATCCATTCTTTTTTTTTGAAATCCCAACGTTGTTTATGAATCCCTAATGGTATAGATGTATTTATTAAAAATCCATTATCAAATGATCTGATATCTTCCAATAAATCATCAACCAAAACATCTTTAAGAAACCAACCATCCTTGTTAATATAAGGCACTAGCTTCATTTATTTCCCCCCCTTAATTTTCAGCAAAAAATCGAATATTATCCAATCGCAACCACGTGTCATAAACGCGACCTGGGTTTATTGCTACAGTTCCATCCTTAGCAATAGAAAGCCCTTCTGCTGATCCTCCAGAGGTTGAAGAATATCCCCAAACAGGTAATACTGTAAAATCTGCACTGGGCTTGTATCCATCCACAAAACGGAACAATGTAATGGAACCAGTAGATTTTAATCGCACAGACCCGCGTACCAAAACGATCCCATCGGATGTTTTAGCATATTGAACTTTCTCATCCGTTTCGACTCCACTGAGTAAAGTAGGGGTCAACCAGTTCAACCCAGTAAATGTATTCTGTTTTGTATTTTCAACGACTGATACACGTTGTGTTATTTGCTGGACGTCCTGAATCAAGTCATTCAACATGGCACGTTCTGTTTCAGGGTATCCTCCCATAAATACAGCTGCCGGAAATGAGACGCGCGCAAAATAAGTTACGGTATAAACTGCATTCTTATCAAAACGTTCTGATCCTATCCCAGCTTGTCTGGAGCCAAAAGCATCTGCATCATTGTCTTGACCCCATCCATCTTGTAAGCCATTACGATAAACAAGTAATGGACGTGCCGAATTATACACCAAAGAAGAAACAGGAAAAGTGCTCCGCGCATTTATATAATAGGCAGTTCCATCACCACTAGAAATAGGCTTAGCCTTTTCTCGTAGTATCAAACCACTACCAGTTTCAACTACATTATCACCTTGAGATAGAGCCAATGCACCTTCTGATAGGACTGGTTCTTTTCGTGCTGCTGAAAACTTATACATCAGCTGGTATGGCTGCCAAGAAGGTTGAGGATATTGTTCTCTAAAATATACGGTTGGCAAATTTGTAGTTCCTGATCCGTTATCATCTACCATTCCTCGCCATGCTTTAGTACCTGAACCATTATATCCTGCTGTAAATACACCATTCGATTGAGTTCCCATGATCCAGCCCCAAAAATATGCTTTCAGTTCTCCAATACTTGGTGAATATCCATCATTCCAACCACTATCAGCATTAGAAATAGTTATTGCTAAAAGGTTGGGATTTGCTGTTATAGAATCTGTAAGCACATGAGCATCTGCTCCTGGAATAGGCGACCCTGTCAAAAATCTTTGTAGAACAGAACCTGTATATTTGAGCACATACCCTGAGTCTTTGGCAGCACCAAACGTAGATAACGAAGCCACAGTATAACCAGTTTGCCTGCCAAATAACATCCAATTTTGTGAGCCATCCAGCGTAACTCTGCGCCAATTGCTCGTTTTGTAATATTGCCCATCTACTCCTTGTTGTAACTTATCAGCATCTGTATCTGATGCTGGCCCAGACAAAAGTTCAGCATCGAATGCGAGCATGGCTGCAATATCCGTCTTGTCCTTGTTAGTCCAACGGATTGCATATGGATTTTTAATACCTGCAAATCCTTCTGTATAAGGGTATCTGGCAGCGATGCCTGTTCGGTCCATGCTTCCAGCTGCTGAAAATTCAGTTGATGACAGCTCATATACTCTAAATCCATCAATATAGACTGTCTGACTGTTGCTACCGACCACTCCAATTCCAACATCCATCGAAGACCCGGCAGCTGTGTATAGCGCATAGGATAGTTGATATTGAGCGGTCGTGCTTACTGCTGCACCGGCAGGACCGCTAGATACAAACAGGTTCGCATTCACGGCAGTACCAATACGGATCTCAGCAGCAATCAAGTATTTGCTGCCTGCAGTTGTCGGTACCGTTCGTGTGATCCGACCAGAGGTAGCAGAGAGATTGAATAATAGCGCATTTGTCCCGTAAACTGATTGTGCCGTGCTGATCGTTCCTGTTCCACCAGTGAAATTCCAACCGGCCAAACTGTCAAACGTTCCTGCTCGCCCTAATAAATTCAACAACATGCGACCAGTCAAGTTCGTTACATTAAATGGGACATCCCGAGGTACTGTAATAGTCTGTGTGCCTGGCTGCAGATTAAACGTAGTGCTACTGGCTGTATTGAGTCGCGGAAAAATGTCAGTCAATCGTTCATCATGTTGCTGTAATTTTGCTTTTTCAGAATCTGTATAATCATTGGCAGATAAGCCCTTCCCTGTTTCCTTCGGCACTGTCTCACTTTTGAGCGCATAACTTTCAGGACCGATAAATCGGCGAGAATCCGTGTTTGTGATTACTTTACTCGCATCCGTTGCGAAATACCAAAGCAGCAAGCCAACACGCGCTGTCGCTTCATCTGCAATCTTCTGAACGGTACCTGTACTATCCAAATAAATATACTGCCCTTGCTTTGTTGTGAGCGTCAGTGAGCCCGCAGGTACGTCATAACGACGTCCATTTACATAGCCTACTCCCGCTTTCCAAGCAGCCGCTAAGCCATTCACTGTGAAATCGAATCCAGATACTACAAAGTTGCCTGTTACTTCTGCAGCAAGGCGTTCAGTTAATGTATGGGAAGACTCAATGCCATCCTCTATGTTATTCAGCTTGGCTGATGTAATTCGAGTACCAGTCTGCACCAATTCAAATAATGGACGACCAGTCTGCGGATCTGTCTTCTGCTTTCCTGATGTATCCAGAATGGGCTTTGTAAGATCAGGAATTTCATCCTGCCACTTTGTTTTGTTATACACCACTGGCTTTTACCTCCACTCCAAATTCAAATCCAATCAAAAAGCCCTTATCGTTTTTGACCACGTTAAGGGCTTGATTTGCTAATGTGTTGCCAGACGTATCTAGCAGCGATGCGCCGAGAATTTGCTTACTGATCGCTTCTGTCTCCTTAATGTAGACATATTTTCTAAATGTCTTGCCAGAAAAAACCGTATTGTGAATCGGATAAGGGACAAGTTGACCACCGATATTCACAAGCGCTTGTGATATTCTGTTGGACATATCTTGCAAAATGTAATCAATGTATAATGGCTGAATAATGCCTGCCATTCTTACTCCTCCCCTCGGGTCGTCTCCAACCCAGCAATTGGTGAATCAATTCCGAAATAATGTCCGCTGGCATCAGCAACCACAGTAGCGCCGACCAGTTGACCATTGGTGCCTTCTTCATATGACATTTCCAGCCCACAAATCGGGAAATCAACGTCATGATAATAAGCTTGGATACCGATTGATACGACTTCTGCAGGATTACTCAAGATAGGCGTGTGCTTATTAATGTGTACAGGACGGATATATTCAAAATCCTTGTACAACCCATCCAGATCTACACGTTCGCCTGCTGCAAAAACAAAGTCAATCTGCTTATCCAAAAATCTTTCCTGTATACTGACCAAGTGTCCATATTTGCCAGCAAGTAATCGTAGAGTCGGGATAGTAAAAGGACGCTTGGCCAGACGCTTCTGCTGAATAGCTTCTCTTCGTTGCTCATATGTTCCCTGCTGCGCTTTATGGAAATACATCCACTCCCACACAGGTAACGACAAGGTAGCTCGTTGCAATACATATTGATCTGCTGCACCAAGGATTTGATCCGCTCGTTCATCGATTTCTTTTTCCATCAGTGCAAAATGTTGTTCGGCATGAGAATCTTCATACCAGTAAGGAGGCAAAACTTCCCTGTACCGTAGCGGAATCATGAGAGTACCACTTCCACCTGCAGGATGGCAGTACGCGGTACTTGCACATCTTCATTCCCACCATTGACTTTTACTTCAGCATAATCTTCTCCTACATCCAAAATGACCAGAGCAGATAAATAATGATAAGCCAGTGTGGTTCTGCCAGCAGCGTAATTTTTAATACGTGTTCTGATGGTTTCTGCTAATGTTTCCAAATCACCAGCAGCATTCTCAATCTTCGCTTCAAGTTTGAGAATAAATACCGGTGCCGGGTATACTTCCAAGTCATGACCAGCAATACGGTAGTTGTCCCACATTTGCGTTTTAATCGATGCTGCAAACTCTTCCGTCACAGGGCTACCAGACAAATCAGCTAGGTACAGATCGATAGAATTATCATGACGTGCCTTCTCAACTCCAGAAGCGGTACCAACTCCTTGAAATTTTCTTGCCCATGATTCATAATCTTTCACTCGACCGCTGCCTTCTTCCTCAAAAGCTTGGTCCAACTGCCGCAATCGATAAGTATCGTCATCTTCACCTGTCTTTCTGGGAATACCTGCAGACCAGCCATGCGCATCCAGATACTCATCATCTGCCCAGATTGGAAAGGCTTGGATCAATGAATAGGTCATCAATTCTTGCTGTTCGGCTAGTTCCTGAGCAATCGGATACCATAGGTCATAAAAAAATCCGCCTTGCTCTGTATCAGGCGGCGGTAAACTGCGTTCTTTAGCCAAAGCGATTGCACGGTTCATCCAACGCTGATAAATCATTTCTGGCGTTTCTTCCAAAATCATCATGTCCGGAAGATCCGGCAAATCATTTATATTAACGCTCATCCAGTAAGTACCTCCTCGTCCATCAATTCTATACTACCAGCCAGCCCTTCTATTTTGATCGATACAAAGCATTTGGGGGGCCGCCGGTCCAAACCAATTACCTCAGCTTGAATGATTTCATTATGAGCAGCTAAGGCTTCCTCAATATCTCGTGTGACCTCGACATCTTCCCAACCGGACCATTCCGAACGTTCAACACCATATTCTTCATCATAAACAGCATATTGAAATCGTTCTGTATTCAGAATTTTGAGTGCAACTTCCTGCAAGTATTCTTCATAAGTTGTCGTGCGAATTGGTTGCCCAGATTCAGTCAGTAGCATTTTCCGATTTAAATAGTCGTATTTGTAAGTCCATTTATCAGCAGATTCTATCTGATCGATCAGTTCATCATCCGCAATGTCTGTGAGATCCAAGTCAGTCGGAAATAAAGTATCCTCATCCAAGATGACTCACCTCTTTTCCTGTTATATAGTATCCTCGGCGGTCACTCATTCGGGATACAATCAACCTATCACCCACCTGCAAGGGACTTGGAATAGTCAATATACCTTTCAGAGAAGATCGGGGTTGCTGCTCGTAAGGAGCACCACTTTCATAGTCAGTGCCATTCGCCAGCAATCCCGTCACACTGCCTTTCGCTTCATCGCCGTCTGTGTATTCCCCCACTTCGAACCGTGCTTCTATATGCCGTTCTTGTAAATAGTCGGCAAACGAAAGGTACTCCGCTGTGTAAGGGTAGGGATCACCGTCTACTTGAATACTTACGTTGTCTGGCCAGCTGAGCAAAGTAGCGCGTTCTGTATCACGAGCATCAATATGACTTTTCATCTTATCTTTTAAGGCTCGCAAGGCTTCCTGCATCATTTCACTTCCCTCCGCTCCAATTCCAATTGCACAATGTACTGACCGTTTTTATAGCTGGTCTGTTCACTGGATACGATCCATTTGGAATAGTGCCCTGTCTCCCGGGTGATAACAATCCACCCAGCACGCAATTGGCTCAGCTTATGGTCATTATGCCGAACTGTGATGCTTCGTGTCTGTACTGGCGCTGACAATGCTTTAAGCCGTTCTGCGGCAATCGTTTCCGGCTTTTCATCTTCCTCTACTTCGATAATTTCTTGCATGCGCCCCAGCGTCTTCACTGCTTCTTTATTTGTCCTTGTCACAGAGGAAACCAACTTATCATCTTTCCATTTTTCAGCAGTGACGACGGTATAGGTTTCTTCCATAGAAAAGCCGCGACTGCTGCTTTCCATTTGATCAGGAACAAAAATAGGTACAGTCGTGTTTTTTCCTTCTCGAACAACTTGCAGATAAAATCCGGTGTCCGTCCGAACAACATCTAAATAGAATTTATAGCCAGAGCGCTCATATGCCTTTTGCAGCACGTCCAAAATCACTTCTGAATACGACATAGTACTGTAACGTTCATCCAGCTTAAAACCAAATGCAGGGCAACGGAAATCAATTCCTGTGGATTTGATATATCGTTGCAGTTCCGCACCAGCTTCTCCCTTCAGATATGGCCGTGTTCCTTTATTTTTGGTCAGGTACCAACTGATTTCCCTAACTTCCAATTCGCATTCGTCAGTTTTGTCATCCACATTGTATTTGATAACGGGACCATGCCAGAATTGATTTTTATGGTGTGTAACGCCTACATTGGTCCGCTTAGCAAAGCACATCAGCATTCCGGCTATCTTTAAGGTCGGCACACTTCGCAGCCGAACCGTCATACTACGGGTGATTTCATCCCGACTGGATGACCAAGAAAGATCCGTGATTGCATCACTTAATACATGCCGGGCACTATGCTTACCATAAACGACTGCGAAATCTGCCATACGCCCCCTCCTTATTTTTTACTACTGATCGTTGAGGATACCTTATTTTTTTGAGCAATATAATCGAATGAACCTTTTGCATTATCATTTTTGCTTTTAGAATCTTTCTTTTTATCAGATTTGGCTTTAGTCTTACTCTTTTTCTTTTTTGAAGAAGATTTTTTGTTATTTTTTTTGCTGGATTTACCTGAAGCGTTTGGTCGGCTCTTGGCTGATTTGGTGATAACCACTCCAGGCTTTAGCAATTGTTTGGTATTTGAATAAGAAACCACTTTGACTGGGAAATATTCTACCAACGTAAAATCAATGTAGGCATTGTTTTGACCGTCCTTATAGGTAACGTCCATTGTCAACAGCTTCAATGTTTTACTCCACAAAGAATCAAAATTGACGTATACCGGCTTTTTGATCCATTGCTCCAGTAGCTTGATTGCTTGTTCAGGCGATTTGTACTTTACCGTCTCTTTCCCTGTTTCCCAAATATCTTGCCAGCCGCGCGGGAAAATGGCTGAGAACGTGACTTGTTTCAGTTTCTTAATGGTAGCACCGGATCGTTCATCTCCACTCATGACTGTAAAAGTATCCACTTCATTAGCGATCGTATATTTAAACTCTGTTGGTGTGATCGGGAATGTAAAGCGGTTCTTGTCTCGTATCATTGTTATCATGGCTTATCCTCCACTCTCCAGCGCATGCAGCAATTCTTGCCCTACTACATTGCGAATCAAAGCGCGTCCTTCTGGACTTTTCAGCATCTGAGAAAACTGTGCAAAATCCGTAATCCCTTGTGCCAACGGTCCCATATCAATCGTAATGTTTTCAATGGTGACTCCCGCTGCGCTTCTAGTTGCAGGTGCTGAACCGAGTGATTTTGCCATTGTGATTGTTCCTGTAGATGATGGCGGCTGCAATTCCCCAGCCAAGCTATTCACCTTCTGGCGAATACGATCTGGCTTCAATCCGTCAGCGAACATATTCACGAAATTGGGTGCCCATTTATCAGAATCTGAAGCAGGTCCCTCTTTTGTAGGTGAGTGGAACCCTAAGAAATTACCGATAATACCAGCTGCGTTGGATACCACATTGCTCAATGCTGGGAATTTACTACGGATACCGCCTACCATCATATCAATGAGGTTGCTTCCCCAACTGGTAGCTTTGCTTGAAATATTACTTAATTGCTCTAAATGTGATCGCGTTTCGGCGGCAGCTTGCCGAGCAGATCCGCCTATATTTTTCAAACTGGTGCTAGCTTTACTAGCACCATTGGCAATATCCTTAGTGCTTTTGGTAGCAGTAATGCCCATATCTTGTGCTTGCTTCTTTGTCTTG
Organism: Paenibacillus sp. JQZ6Y-1; assembly: GCF_040719145.1. Lineage (NCBI taxonomy): Bacteria > Bacillati > Bacillota > Bacilli > Caryophanales > Paenibacillaceae > Paenibacillus > Paenibacillus kandeliae. The sequence continues at coordinate 490,102 of NZ_JBFDUZ010000001.1, read as the reverse complement.
TCTGAAGAAACACCAACATCTGCAATATCTTTTTTGGCTTTGTCTGCTCCAGAACCTTTAAAAATACCGACAACCTTGTTTTTTAAACTAACAACTTTTTGTCCGACTGGACCATCAAGGCTATCTTTAACAGCATTGACTAAACCTTTTTCACCTACATCTTTAGCAAATCCAGTCATAGCTTCTTTCACTTGCTTTTGTCGTTCAGGTGTCATGGTTCCAAAAGTTACAGAAGCTACGCCTGTACTTACATACTCAGCAGGCTTGTTATCTTTACCAGTGAAGAAATCTCCAATAGCACTTCCCGTAGATTTGAACCAAGAAGTGGTTTTATCTACAACGGAAGAAACAGCATCTACTGCTTTTCGAGTTAGCCCACTTTCATCAGCCATTGTGCCAAGCTTTTCACCAATCCAACTCCCTGCTGCTGCCCCAAGAGCAGTACCAACTGGACCAATCAAAGAACCTACAGCTCCACCGACCACTCCGCCTGCAATGGAACCTACCATACTACCACCTTTGGTGGACAACCCTTCTTTCAAGCCGCCTTCTTTGGAAGCTTGGTACAGATCGTAAGCACCCATTCCAACGGTTGCCACTGTACCGACAATACCTGCTGCCTTTGCTGCAGGTTTAAGGTATTTGGCGCCTTTGCCTAGTTTTCTTAATAATCCATTCCGTGGTGGTACCGGCGGTTCTGGCGGTGGCGTTGGTGTATTCGGGAATATTCGACCGTTTCGGTAAGTGACTCGGCCGTTTCGGCGTGACGGCGAATCTGTATCTGGAGGATTACCATTATTCTGATTACCTCGCCGAGCATTAATGGAGCCATCAGGATTCCGACCGTTGCGATTGTTATTGTTGTTGTTGTGATTATTATTGTGATTGTTCGATTTGCTTCCATTCTTTTTCTTGCTTTTTTTCCCACGGCGATTGCTACCATTAACAATAACTGTTCCAGCATGTACGATCATGGTAGTTACTCGGTGCGCTCCAACCGCATCACCACTGCCGTTTCTATTCCAGCGACGCACATTGAATCGTCGTCCACCAGCAGCTTCATCAATAGGTGAATAGTTTCCTGGTCCTTGGTTTGTTCTTCCTCCAAACCAGCCTTTTACTTTCCCATAACCGCCTTTTACATCGCCGATCATACCGCCAGCAAACTTAGCAACTTTAACTGTTCCAACGACAGCTCCTAAAGCGAGTAACGCTGTTGTGATTGTTTTAAAGTGATTAGTATAGAACGTACCAATCTTGGAAATGCCGGCTGTGACTGCACCTATAAATGCTTCGATCTCGCCTTTGTTATCTGTAAGAGCCTTATTGAATTCTTGGAATACTGGCAACATACCTTGACTGATATTCAAACCCATGTCTTGCAAGGTTAAGCTAATTTCTGCACGGGCTTGTTTCAATTCCAACATTGGATCAGCCGCTTGTTGCCGTTGAACCAATGAATTTGTTGTACCTTTCATATTAGGTGCTGCTTCAAATGCTGTACCATATGTTGAAAGAATAGCTTTACCATTGTCCTCTGCCGTTGCCGATCCCATGGTAGTAAGTGATTGCTTCAATTCGTTCTGAGTTTGACTGGCAAGGTCAGCAACCAATGCAGTGACTGCACCGTGCATACGTTGCTTATCCCCAGAGTTAATATCATTAGTAAATGCTTCTGCTTGCCGAGCAGCTTCACTTTTTCCTGCACCACGCAATTCAAAATACTTTTGCATGTCTCCCGTATTCAAAGCTTTAACTCCAAAGGTTTCTTTAAAAAAATCCCCTGGTTTATCAAAGTTAAATGCCCCGCCCCTGACTGTTTCAGTCAAAAAGTTTGACATTTGACTCGAGTCAACATCCATGTTTTTAAAGTACCCGCTGTACTCCCAAAACGTATCGAATAAATCTTGCTGCCGGTCACCCACCTCTTTATATGCATACATCATACTGTCAGCTACTTGGCTATAAGACTCTTTAAAACTGTCAGCAGACTGTGATAATGCTCGGTTGATTTCTTCTGCACCACTGTCTGGTCGGATGTACTGTATTTTTGCTGAAGCGGATACGAAATCACCCATTTGAGATTTATCTTGCACAAGTGGTGCAGCATCAGCTATTCTACCAGCCCCCTCTGATCGAGAATGAATAATTTGTTGAACATACAACTGGTCATTTTGCTTTAATGCCGAAGATCGTTGTGCTGGTGTAAGAAAGGCAGCACTACGAGCAGCCTCAGTGAAATACTCTTGCGTACCGTCAAACATAGTGTCTTTGATGCTACCGCCAATCACTAAAGCACCAGCTGCTGCAGCTAGTGCTCCGATCCGGTCAGTAATTCCATCCACTACTGGACTGATCCGATCATGTGCCCTTATTGTTACATCCGCGTCGCTTAAATTCCGCAGTTCAGAGTCAGCGCGTCCAGCAGATGAACGTAAATCATCTGCACCGCGCCGCGCTCGGCTGAAAATGTCTCCTACTTCTGTACGACTCAGCCGAGTCACTTCATCACGTGCTGAACTTACACGATCACTCATTTCACGAATGGATTCATTTGCCCGGCGGAATGATGTTGAAAAGTCTGCTCCCATAGAATCGGCGTTCCTGCGGAACTGCGTGACCTCATCATTTGCTCGGCGAAGCAGCATATTCATCCGGATTAACGTTGATGAAATAAAGTCACGGGCCTCAAACGGGACCGTGACGGTGGTTGTGGTTGCGATTATTGTTCACCTGCCTTTACCTGCGCGCTGCGCGTTCTCGTTCTTCTTCAGCAATCATTGATGCTGCAAGACAGAAGTAATACTGCCGCTCAGTATTCACCTCATATGGCAATATTTCAGTCGGTAGCTTCTTTTGGTTTATCCAAAAATGGGCTACCCAGCTTGCTTCTTCGTCTCGCTTGATCAGTTTTTTGCTTCAGCCATCAGTTCATCCTTAGTTTCTTGGAAATTGCGCACTGCTTTGCTCAGGATAGAATAGTGATCCGGGTCACTGAACAAGCGCGGTGGCAGCTCATTTTTGTTCGTGCAACTGTATGCTTTCAGCAGCTCCGTATTATTCCATTCGAAATCATGTTCCGTTGCCTTAACGATCATGGCATCGATCTCATTAAATGTTTCTGTCGGTGAGCCATCATCGTTAACAGAAACTTCATAGGCACGACGGATATCCATTGTAGTCAAACGACGAACAGACCACTTATCATCATTGACTGTCACTTCGATTTGTTCCGGCTTTGCAGCAGCTGTACCAGCCGCTAGGTATTTTTGTAATTTTTCACTCATAATAATTGCCTCCATAAATTAATTTTCAATGTAAAAAGAGAGCACAATGCGCTCTCCTATGCCATGTAATCTGGGAATTGATCGATGAAATCAAAATCAGTTGCTGTACCTTCCAACGTAATATCAATACCGTTGTTATCATCGATCTTTGCAACGATCAGATCCATATCACCATGAATATGAATACCAGTCAGCATGACCCGTTCCCGGTTGCCAGTAATTTTATCTTCCAGAGTACCGGTAATGCGCTCCAGAAACATCGTTTTACCGGATTTGAAAGATTCAAGCAGGCGGTACCGCAGGCGGGATTCCAGTTTGGACATTACCAACTTTACTGTAATTTCATAGCCAGTAAGCTGTTTGGTTTTGGACATACGACCAGCACGAACAATATCCAGATTCTCCGGTTTAAGGATAGCTTCCAGTTCTTTAATCGTCTGAATACGATCTCCATTATCATCTTGTACATCCAGGTTACGGCCAATAAGTTCGCGTTCCATTCGTTACGCCACCTCCCAATCCACATAAAATGCTTCGATAGAATCAAGCGGCTTTGCTTTGAGCTTGTAGTAGCTGTAATCAAAGGCACTGGTCATCGTATCACTTTCTTCAAAACTATAGGTAGCATCAATAGCCTTCTGGTTGGCACGGATCGCCAAATACTCCTTCACTGCACCAATGAAAGTGCCGCGGCCATCTTTATCATTATCCAAAGTGGCACGGAACTTTTTGGCTGTCGAATTGATATCGTTCAGGATCTGATCAATGGTCATGGATACCCGAATTTTTCCGAAGTCTTCCCGTTCCCCGTCACCCAACGTACTCAGCGTATTGATCGCCTGCTCAATAATGTAATCATACCCATCACGAGTTGCCATCAGTGTACCTTCAGCCAATCCTTTTAGGACTTCCGATTGGCTCCAGTCTTTTGCTGCAGATGTCATTGGAACTTTCACACCACTGAATGATTTATTAGCTGGCGTACCTGCGACCAGACCGGCAACCCATGCTGCCCACTGAACGGAATCATAGTATGTTCCATTCGTGTGTGTGCCAGCAATGCTGTTGTTAATCACATAGCGAGCATTCATTGTGCGGCTGCGGGCGTTGTGCGCCTCAATGTCGTCATCTGTCAGCTTATCGCCAGCAATAATAAGGTGAGCCAACTTGCGGCCTTTGGTGCGGCGATCCAGCAGCCATTGTTTGCAGGCGGCTTGCACCGGTGCTTCTGTTGATGGCAGATACATTGCATCGAAGTCCAAACCGAAAACAGCATTAAAAATTTGCGTCCACTGTCCGGCTGGAATAACGGCCGTACCTGTGACACCCCCAGCAAGCTTGGCATATTCTGCATCTGTCAGAGCAGCAGCGCCAGTGCTCTTAAAGCGGATCATGCTGGACTGCTTGAGCTTGCTGACTGCCTCGGTCTTGTCCGCCACCAGATAGGATTCGTTCGGGTAGATGGACTTGCTATCACGTACCAAGATCTCCTTTTTCTTTTCATCGATTAGGCTGGTACGAATACTGACTTCAAAATCATTCCCACGCAGGCCCGGGTACTTCGCTTCAAAAGTGTAGCCATCTGCAACAGCCAGGGTTGATTTTTTCTCAGATCCATTGGTCACTCGGTATCCGATCAGGGTTGCCCCGTTCTCTGCAGCCAATTCCAATACTGGAACCAGCAGGCCTGTTTCCAATGTACGCTCCTGCGTGTCTGCCATATCTACTGGCATATTCGGTTGTCCCCACTCAGCCTGATATGGAATTAATACACGGCCGCTGCTCGCAATTACCCGAGCAATCGCCTTAGCATGCAGGTCTACATATGCCCCTGCTCGTACACGTTCAATCGACATTTACAATTCCCTCCTTTGGCGCTTCAACTGCTGGTGCAGCTGCTGCCGTTTTCGGTTTAGCCTTTGGGGCAGGTGTAGCATTCAGACCCAAGTACTCATCCAGCCGGACACTGACTTCTGCTTTATTCAGCAAAGCATCCTTTGGCAAATCAAAAAGAGCACCAGCCACTTCAAAGCGTTCAGCCTTGAGCGCAGCAGCACTCTCAATCCATTCCTCTTTTGTTCGTTGGTCCGTCAATTCAGAACCCCTCGCTTTCAATATAAAATTCGTTTATCTTCTCAACCGGCTGCCCATTACTATTTGTACTCAGTTTCGGTACATGGAATAGATATGAATACCGGCACGTCAATTCTGTTTTATCTCGGTGATTGCGAACCGAAGGGGGTTCCAGTATGAGCTGTACAGCATACTTTGCAGATACAAGACAGTAGCGGCTTTGTCGCAGGCTTGTAATTAAAGGTTCCAGATCAAATGGAATAGGTTCCCCTTTGTTTGCACCGTCTTTCTGCTGATCATGGTGAAACACCAACCCGACATCTTCAATGATTCGGACAGCACCCGGGGTATGTGTCCGTTCCGAAATAATATCTGTTTCGATATAAACGCTCGGCCGAGAAAACTGACCAGTTTGCCAGGTAGACTGATCTCGGATGATCGGAAGCTCTGGATATAATCGGCGAATCAGTTCCGCCCAGGCCCGTATTGCAGCATCCATCATCGAAGCATCCTCCCTAATTCAACTTCCAACCGGTGCAACATAAATGTATTCATACCTCCCCGGAAATCATTCACAGCAATATCAAAATAATGACGACCGATGAACGTCCGTGGCTTCGCCATAAAACCAGTTTTGGACCCGGGATCATATACGAATGATCCGCCGCTATTCCAATATCCGGGAACAAAGTGTTGCTTGGTAATCGTGTAGCCGTCATTGAGCAGCTGCGCATAAGGCAAGTTCGATCCGATCTCAAGCGTAACTGCATTACGATCCACATCCCAAGTCCATACGTTGTTATCTCCACCATGACTGAAACTGTTCCACATTGCACCAGTGTCAATCAGATCCTGCCGCGCAATCTCATCAATGATTTGATTGAGCAATGCTTCCCCCATTGCTTCTACGATATTGTGTAGAATACGCTGCATCCCTTCGCGGCGGATATAGTCGATTCGTCGATATAGACCAGCAAAGTCATGAATCATGTCCTTTCACCTCTGCAACCATCGTTATTTGTAATGAATACCGATGTGGGTTAATGTCGATCACCAGAAAACGCCCCCCTTGCAGCAACACTTCATCTCCGCGCTGCACGTCCGCTTTAAGCGGCAATCCAACTTTCTTGGTAATTGTCCAAGTCACAGGCTTTTCATCCGTCTTACTGCTGCTGGAGACACTCACAATCACACATTTATATTCTCCAACAACTCCCGGCTTTGGCACTGTAAATTCTCCATCCTGTTGTGCAGTGATTCGGATGACTTGGAGCGGTGTGCGAAAATGATGTTTCACAGCAACATCACCGTCACATTGCCGTCGCCGTCTCCCTTCTGCTGCTGAACCCACAGATAAAGGATGTTGTCTACATCCATATTACCGGTGGTCTTTCCGGCCACTGCTTGCCGGGTATACGTCCAAGCCCCATCTGATTCAGATGCGTAATTACGGGCAACGGCTGTCAAATATTCGTCACTATCCTGAAGTGCCAAAGATTCTGCAAGCTTTACCCAAGCAAGTGTAATCGTCTTATCTGGCAGCTCTGGGAACAGCATAGGCAGGTACAATTCAATGCGAATTTGTGCATCATCAATATATTGCTCCAGCAGCTCGTCAGTAGCTTCCTGCACCGGCATAACCCGGCTACGTGCTCTAAACTGTTGGGGCGTCAGCATAAGGGTCATTGGCTTGCAGTGCAGCCGGCTCTTTGTTGTCAGACTCGAGAACAGCCAGTGCTTCAATCAACTGCTCTTTATCCATTGTGCTGTAGCCTGAGATTTTTGCTTCTTTGGCTTTTTCTTTCAGTGCAGTCAGAGTCGGCTGCTTATCAACTTCAAGAACCGGCGCAGGGGATGTCCCTACAACCGGCTCTACTTTAAAATTTTTTTCTTCTTTCAGCTTTTCTGCCAGATCAGTGTCTTCGATCAGTTGAATCTTTCCAGCTTCAAATCGCACGCCGTACTTATGCAAAGATGCATTTTGACCAGTGAACATTACTTTATACATCAGAATTTCACCCCTTCTACCATTGCCACAGCGGCTGGTTCTTCAAAAATGGAATCCATGTCTGTGTGAATAGCATAGAAGCGTTTGTCTCCCCATACAGCTTCTTTGCCTTCAGTCGTTTTACGAATGATAATGTCATACGTATTCACCAACAAGAAGTTCGGTTTGTACGTAAAAAGGATTGTTCCTTCTGGCATGTGTGGAACTTCTTCCACTTCATAGCTGTTGATTTTGTTTTGAGCACCCATGATTTGAATTTGCACTGAAGCACTCGTATCCATCTTGGCAAGATACTCCAAACGTTGAGAATACGTATTGGGATGCATGAAGTACTTAAAAATACCGCTGGCACGAAGTCTTGTAGGGATAGCACGCTCCAAGTTGAACAGAACTCCCATTTTTTCCGCGTCTGGCAGCGTACTCCAATCGATGTAATTACCTGTGATACGTGCTTTTTTCAACCAACCATCATTGATTTTCAGGAAGTCATAGTCTGGATCAGTGTTTGGAGTACTCTTGTCTCCGTTAAAGCCCAAATCCTGCATATTCTCCCCGAAATTCCGGGTCATACCTTGCATAATGATATCTTCATAGTCTTGACCGCGAACCCGCTGTTCTTGACGGATTTGTTCTTCAGTAATATCCCATGGCAAGATGATTGGCTCTGTGGAGTAAGGCACGCTGCTCATTTTCGGTTCTGCACCGTTTGAAACTGGCACGTTCTCTTTTTTGCTTCGCAAGTTACGACCAGTCACACCAATTTTGTCAATTGTGCCGCTAGTAGAACGGCGGGTTACTGTGCGAATCCCTTTCAGAAATTCAGTAGATTCATATGCCATTTGCAGAAATTCATCTACCTCTCGGTAGTTAAGCGCTGTTGGGTCAGATGCCGTAGTAATAGTTGACTTACGAATGTTGTCTGCTACAATACTGCCATTATTTCTCATTGAATATTATCCCCCTTGTTATATGGCCAGATTAAGCGAATCGGCCAAGTGTGCTTTTGGATTTTTGAATCTGTTCGTCACTTTCTCCGCCCTGGCTTGAACCGCCGCGGGCATTCTTCATCAGTTGCACTTCATCGGCCAGGCTTTGCATTTGCTCCGTCAATGGATTCATAGCTTTGGCAATAGCTTCAGTGAGCGCAGTTTGTTCTGGCGTAGCGCCTTCTTCTTGCGGATCGCTTTGATCAGTGCCTTCTTCTTTTTTCAGTTCTGTTACTTGCGCAGCCAGGTCACCTACCTGCTTAGCGATAGGTTCCATAGCAGCCGCTACTGCCTTTGCAATATCTTCTGGTTTCAAATCGTCTTCCTCCTTGCCCTGCTCATCATCTGCAGGTACTGTTTTATTTTTAAGTTCTGTCAGTGCAGCAAGCGCATCATCAATATGCTGCATATTACCGGTGGAAATTTTCTTCCCTGCCTTGGCAATTTCTTTAGGTGGTTTCCCGATTGCTTTTACAATATCGTCTTGGACCAAAACGCTCTGAGCAATATCAACGAAGTCTTGCAATGCTTCCCGGATAACAGTAGGATCGTCTTCCATGCCGCCTTCCCAACTACTCCAACGAAAAAGGACCGAGTTCAGGGCATCTTGTGCAGCCCAGAATTCTCGCTCCTTTCGATTCCTATTGTATTTGTCAGCAACATCGCCTTTTTCGATAATACCGAGTGCTTTAGCAATCCGGCTGAGCAAACCTTTTGAAACAGGCTCTTCCTGAAACTCAATTTCTTCCCGCTTACCAATACCCCACATGGAAAAGCCAGTGATATCACCCTTCTTGATCGCATCCCAAGTATCCGCGTCAGTCACTTTGACTCCGGCCACCCAAGAGCCTTTAGCAATAACCTGATCGCCGATCGTCATTTCACATGGGGCAATATAGGATTCCACTACATATCCTTTATCCGCATCTAAATCATGTTGCTTATCAATGTTGTAGGTGTGCTGATCCTGCATGAACAGATGGGCTGCCTTCTCGATCTCGTCAGCAGTCATTTGATCGTCATGAGCATCCGATGTGTCCGGCTGATATACCACGCCAAGCACAACTTGTTTATCCTCGTCCGTTTTGGCAATGCGGATTTCTTTCTGAATAGGCACTTTCCCTGCTTCCTTAATGATCGCAAAAGGTACACCATTTGCCCCTTTATCAACCAGCGAAATGTGCGTAATCTTTGCGTCTTTCAACTTATAGCCCATATTTTTATTCACCTCCTCTCATCATTTTGGTATACTTACTTTATTGTGTATTGAGGTCAGCTTTGCTGGGGTCACCTGTTGCTCTCCTTCCTATGGTTGGCGGTTATGCTATTTCAGCAATTGCAACTTATATTGCCAATAAAAAAGCATACAAAAAAACCGTATATTCAAAGGGGGCGTTGCCTATGAAAACTAGGGTAAAAAATGAATTTTCAATTATTGGAGATTCTCTTTATACAACAACTGCCAACCTTTCTGTAGGAGTAGCCGGCAGCTTGTTGGCCTGAATACACAAGAGACCTGAGTCAAATTCAGGTCTTTTTCTATTCCAGCACAGCTTGCGTGGTACAACGGCAGTTTGCAATCTGCTTTGCACTACCTGCTGGATCACCTGGATGCATGAGCTTTTCCCCACCAACAGTAAAAGGTTCGTCGACATTTACAATCTGACCATTAGCCTTGCGGTGATCTTCACGGGTACGCTTGCCACCTGCTGCTCTCCATTTTTTCTTTTTAACAACCTCTGACTGCATCCAGCCTTCTTGCTTACCGCCATTCGCAGCCGCTGTCGTCATAGTTCTTGATATACGTACAGCTCGTTGTGTGGAGAACGGTCCTTCTTCGCCATTCGCTGCTTGGGCACTGACTTCTTTCACCAGTTGTGCCCGCTCTGCCGGGGTCTTACCTGTCTCAATGGCAGATTTGAATGTACGCAGCATCGTATCTATACCTGTTGCATTCATATCAGGCACCAGATTCTTCAGTTGCTGGACAAAAGCAGATGCGCGTTTACTTTCTTTTTTCCAGACCTTCTCTGGATCAAAGGCGGTTAATTCTGTCTCACCAGCCAGGTCAAACAGCGGCGTGAAGCTATCGTATATCGTTTGTTCAAACTTAGCTTGAAATAGTTCACCGGCACTTACAGCCAGCAATACTTTGAACAATTCCCCTTCATCAACCAGATGTTCTTCTGCCATATTCCCAATGGCTTCCTTCACTTCATTGCCCTGCTGCTCCAGCAGTTCAATCAATGCATCTTCACCTTGCAGATAAAGTTCTTCTAGTACAGCTCGTTCAGCATTGGTAAGATCCAGACTATCCAAAAACTCATCATCATCCGCCTTGGCAATCAGTGACCAGCAGGTATCACACATGGTTGTCTACCTGATCAGCCCCATGTTTTAACAAGCGCTTGGCAATACTGACTACTTTGTTTTGCAAATCGTCGGTGTCCCCTGCTGCTGTCGTACCTACAGGAATCACCTCAGGCTGTTTGTTCAGCAGATAAGCAATCGGTGTATCCAAATATTCCTCCGAGTACTTGGCTTCGTCGATCGTTGTTCCCAGCACATCTTCTGCGATCGGGATAAGGTGACGAACCAACATAATCCCATTGACTGCAATGAAGTCCAACAGTTGCCGGCGTTCATCTGGATCAACGATCTTTGCTCCACGCAGTACCGCCTGTACCCGGAAAATACCGAGCGCCGGGAATATTCGCTTATTAAATATTTCATCCATGATCCATTTGCGATATGGCTGGAAGATTTGCTCTTCAGCAAACTGCAGTGCAGATTCAGCAGTTGCCCGGTTATAATCCGAACTCATACCTACCAGAATCGGCGGCAACCGGAAGGCAGACAAGATATCTGCTTTCTTTTCCTTACCGTATTCCAGGAATAACGCATCTTCCTGCAGCAGGTCATTCAGCTTATCTACCTTGATTTCTACCTTCTCGATTTTTTCATCGATTGGCCCGCCGGTTTTTTGCCCTTTAGCTTTCAGGTAGAGGATACCGGATTGGGAAGAACTGCCCTTGATCGTTTTCAGAGCTTCAATAGATTCAGGGGTCAGTTCACCATTGATTACGGTGAGCAGCATGGACAACATCCGCCCATTGCTGAAATAGTTCACATTCAGTTCTTCTGCTTCTCTACTCCCGAGTATACCCGGTGCATGACCGAACCAGCGCGGCTCCCCATAGGTACCATCCTGACCCAGCCGAAGCGGGATGATTTGGTTTCCATCGCCTTCAGTGCCGAATAGTCGGAACCAGACGATTTCATTGCTGCGGCTCATTGCATATTTGCGGACATATACTTCCTGGGTAAACTCCTCAATTTGCTTCGTGGACTTGATCATTACTTTGCGTCGCACAGTCGCTTTCGTGTTTTCTCGAGTGTACCGAATATAGTTCGGTGACATCCGGTAGAGTGTAGGGAACTCGCTGCCGGTCGCCCATGCTACTTCCACATTCGTCATGCCGTAGGTTTCCAAGTCCTCAATGAACGAACCAATCAAAGACTCGATACCCGGATCTAGGCTACAGGTTTCCAAAAAGCGTTCTGCCTTGTTCCATTCTTCCTTGGCTGTCTGGTCACTCTCCCCATCTGTGTATTCCAATGTCACACCGTAACCAGTGATGTTCCGGCGATATGCCTCAATACATTGCGGAATAATATTGCTATTCTTGACCAGCAGCCGACATGATCCGGGATCGGTACCAAGTTCAAACGGCACCAGCCCATTCACATCATATCGATTATCGAAAACGTCGCTAATTTGCGTGCTTGACGGTACCGCCGCCTTATTAATATCAATCCATTGCACATCACTCATCTATAACCACCCCGTTTCTCCTGTGTCGTGTTGTACCGCAGCTTGCTGATGCTCGCGCTGCCGTTCTTCGTACCATTCGAACCATCTGCCGGATACCTGCCGGATTTGCAACGCAATGGAGTACGCCAGCACTCGGTCATCGTGGCAGCCGCTGTCAGCCTCAATCTTGCCATGATTATCGATCAGTGTCATACACTCACCATACAGTTCCGGACAGTGAATGATGTACAACTCATCCCGGATGGCTTCCTTGAAATCACTCATCATAACCGGACGTGTCGCAGGGTTGGTGTTCCAGCCCAGCCGCCCCTTCTTGTGCAAGAATAGTAGCGGATAATGACAGGCATTGAATAGTGTATTCAGCACAGATTCGCCAGTGTTATTGTTCTCTACTGCCAGCAGTGCCGTATTGTAATAAAGCCCCAAGGTATTCAGCTTTTTGCCGTATAGGTCAGTATCCCATTTCCCATGCAGAGCCGCGCACATTTCTCCTGTACGCTCTTCTATGACATACGCAGCATCATAGTCACCATCCTCGGTACCCTTCGCTGTATCAGCCGCCAAGATATACCGCTTGCTGGGCTCCGGTTGCTGATAGATGGTAAGCTCCCCAACGTGTGAAGGAACGATCTTGTTTTTGACAAAATCAATTTCAAAGCGGCTGCCGATTACGCGGATCGCATCCCGCAGACGCTTGATGAATTTGTTATCGAAGATCGATTCTCCAGACAGCAAGAAGGCAACGTCTGGCTCAGAAGGATATTCCTGATCAAACTGCCGGGCATCCCCACCGCAGTCATTCCGAATCGTGTACCGGCGCCACTGCAGCTGCTCATCATCCAGATTATATTTGTCCTTCAGTTCTTGCTCTTCATCCGTCAGTTCGAAGCCAGGCGGTACCGATTTGCGGTAGTCCGGCATTTCAAACCATGCGAAAAAGAGAGGGATAAAGTCATTCTCCCCTCTCACTGCTGCATCCCATAGCTGCTTGAACTCTTCCATACCGTTTGCTGTGGATTCAATAATCCCGATGCTACCTGATTCTTTAGATAAAGCAGCCAAAAGCGACAGCAGATGCCGCTTCTTTTTCTTGGCTGGCCAGAATGCCACTTCTGATGCATGAAGGTAATGAATAGTGTCTGACCGGGCAAGTACCCGGCTTTCCGCCGTTTGCACAGTGATCTTTGATTTCAGCCCGGGATTCTTCCGGCGGTCTACCGTGCGGATCGCAGGATTTTCAAAGGTCAGCTTTCTGGCATTGTTCTTACGGCTCATTGGTTGGATCATGGTCGGTACACGTTCATAGTAGAACTGGAACATATCATACAAGTTGCTGGATGCATCTGACGACTGAGCGACAATAAAAGCATTCTTGGCTTCCTGTAAGGATGAGAAGTAATAAATGATTGCTTCTGTAACCGTCGAGAATCCCATCTGCCGAGCTTTCAAGATGATAATGCGTACTGGTTTACCTGAGGCTATATCATGGAAAACTCGTTTAGCATAGCGGCGCTGCGCATCGTTCAATTCAAGCGGAACAACCTTACCTTGTTTGTTTTTGATCTTGAGCATACGAAAGCAGAATAACTCAAAATCAAACAGGATACCTTTCAGTTCTGCCAGCTTGTCTGGACGTGTTTGCAACTTCCGCTTAATCCGCCGCTGATGCTCCTTGGCAAGTGCGATTACCATCCTAAATCATCCCCATCGTCATCTTCCAATTCATCTTCTACCTCTCCCCTGCCCAGCACCTTGTATCGTTCTAGCTCCATCCGTTCGCGTGCAAGCTGTATCTTTTCCTGCTCCAAATCCATATTAGCGATTTGATTAATCAACCGTATCTTCTTATCTCGGACTTTGGTCAGTGCATCTTCTTGCTTGAGAATCTTATCCAACTTCGGCAGCTCCACTGTGGTGATCTCCGTCACCTTCATGCCTTCAGTCGTGACAGGTACTGTAATCACCTTCCCAGTTTTGGGGTTGGAATGCTGAACCTTGTCCGTCCGACTCATCAGTTCCTGCTTGATCTTCCGCTCATGATCAGTCAGCCCGGCTTCCAACTGCTTAATACGTTTTAAATGACGGCGTTCCTGAATAGTAAGCATCGCCAACTGTTCTTCTGCCTGTACCCGCGGATCAGGGTTGATGTTCGCGAGCATCTGCTGTTCATCCTCATCTAGAGCATCCAGGAAGACTGTTTCATAAATCCCATGAATCAGAGCATTCTTATTACGAAATGGCGCGCCGCCGCCCGGATTACCGGCTGCATTCTTATTGCCTGGTGGTGCGCCGCCCTTATTGCCTGCTGCATTTCTGTTACCTTTCGGAGCCCCAGCGTTACCTTTGCTTTCAGCCGGAACGTTACCATTGACGTTACCATTCAAAGCATCCTGCCAGCGGTCTTGGGATTTCCATTTCCGCACCTGCTGTTCACTGATAGAAAGAGCAGCAGCAATGTCCTTTAATTTCATTTGCCCGCCGCTATCCAGCCACATCTGTTTTGCCTGGTCGCGTTCAGGCCGTCGCTCTCTTGCCACTACACTATCACCACCCCCAAGAATAAGAAAAGGATGGGCTCATATCAGCTCATCCTTCCGTATTTTGATGTCCAGCTCAATCAATCGTTCCAAATCCTGAACGGTATCCATCTTGATTTTGCCTGCTTGCAGATCTTTAACCCACTGGGCAATTCCTGCCCGTATAATCTTCTGATATTGCGTCAGGGCTTCACTGTGTGCCTCAGCCGCTTCTATAATATGTTCTGGTAGATTGAATTGTTCGTTTGCTGTTCCCATTGCGTACCCCTCGGCTTTCCCTTATGATGGAATCCGAGACAGTGGCTTATACTACCGTGGCCACGGACTTCCACTGTCTCTGCCGGGGGATACCCTGGCCGAAAAGGGGGACGTTAGCGCGTTCCCCTTTTATTTTTTCGGATAGGGTTTACTCAATGGCAGTATATGCCGCCGCATTTTCTTATTAAGTGGCATCAGGTACTTATGCTTTCCATTCGTTTGATAGGCTTCAGCACCCGGATCAACATGTTCACGGAGCCATTCCAGACGTTGGCTGCCCGTTCCATACCTGGAGTGAATGGTTTTAGGATGTATTCTCTTCCCATGCAAGATGAAATAACGTTCCCCGTCTGTCTTACCTTCATATATCCAGTTCGTCGCTTGATAGATGCCGCCATGATGATCCTGTTCCAGATCGGAATAACTGACGATCAACTGCACGTTCGGTGACTGCTCTTTAAGGAAACGAATCGCCTTTGCCAGAATTTCAGATACAAATGAATGATGCTTTGTCAGGGCAACACGGGTTAGCTCACAGCATTCCTTCTGTGTCAGCCCATACGGTGAGCCTATGCGGTTATTTGCGCCACGGCTGAAGATTACAACGCCGATGAACTGCCCGTCCTCCCAGGCACCAATCTTCACTGATTTACCAGCAGGCAGGCTGCGGCTGTAGTGAAAGTTCTCGCAGGCGAATTTTGCAGCTTCATAGGTGGCCCAAGCTACTTTTAGTTCAGTCAATCGTGTTCAAACTCCTCTCCGCAGTGTGGGCAGGTAACAAGCTTGGAACTGAGGACACCCAAGTCGCCTTGATCATCTGCCGTGCCTTCTTCGAATAAAGGAATCTCTACTTCACCGATAAGCTGCTTCAATTCAACTTCATCAAAACCAGTCAGGTTCAAATCTAATCCGGTTGTTTGCAACTCCTGCAGCACATCAGACAATTTCTGTTCATCCCATCCACCGCCGACTTTGTTCAGTGTGATATTAAGGATGCGTTCCTGCTGCTCATCCAGATCAACCACGGATACCGGCAGTTCGGCTGCGCCTATTTCGTGAACCATAATCTTATACCGCTGATGTCCGCCGACCATGTTCCCAGTACGTCGGTTCCAAATGATCGGGTCAATATATCCGAACTCAGCAATGCTGCGCTTCAGCTTCTCATATTCGGAGTCGCCAGGCTGCAGATCGATACGAGGGTTATATGCAGCTGCGTTAATTTGATCTATTGAGAGTGTGATGATTTCCATTTCATATATCCCCTTTCAGCAGTTGATTGAGTTGAGTTTGTTTTGGATTTTTGGACAAAGAAAAAAGCATCTCATTTATGTAGAGATGCTTTCGGAACCCAACTTTTAGGGGCGATATGTTAATCCTTTTTTGTATATAAATCCTCCACCTACGGGTTGAATAAGTAGTGTATCTATTTCTCCACCAACAGTAGGGAAACGTGGTTCAAATCGTAATTGTTCAATCGTTGTTCTAATGAGATGTCTGGAATAGTCAATAGCATCTTGAATATTCATAACTCTAAACTGAGTTTGATATGTGCCAGTAGTTAATCTGTTCGTAATCTCTATATCTCCCAACCATGTAGCAGTATACATAAGTTCTTCAGTTTCTTGTGTGGTATTCAATCGTTTGACTGTAAATTCCCCTTCTTGATTGTCTATTGCATATAAGTGTTGTTCAGCATCTTCATACCCTGCTACCATAAATATAAGATGGCCTTGTATATTTAAAGTACTAATGTACAAACATAAAGCATCAGCCACACCTTTCATAAAACCATCAGTTTGGTAGCTCTCTGCAATATGAGTACTCATCAGTTCAAAAGTTTTAATGTAATGCTCTATGGGCATATCATCAATATAAGCTTGACCTGATGTAGCAATTCCAACTCGATCAAATAGTAAAAAGACTTTATTAGTTGCGTCAGATACAATGTAACTGTTTGATGAAGTTCTACTATCTCCTGACATTACTATACCCGTTGGTATATTCACTATAGTAATTAATGTCATATAATTTCCTCCTAAATAATGTGATTAATACTATTTCCACATTCAGGAAGTATTTACCTTCTGACAAATGGGTCGGCTACAAAATTGCTGCACTCCATCCCATTTACCCCATACACAACCTTTACACTTCTTCGGCTGCCTCGGCTCCTTGATATGAATAACCTTCTTCTTTCTCCCCATGAAATCACCTTTCGTCATAATATCAGGCAACAAAAAAAGTCACCCATGGAGTGACTTCATGTGCGATATGTAGAACCGGACGTACCGGCTCATTATGTTTACGCATTTAAAAGCATTCGCCCCTGCGGAGCGACGCAAAATTGCTGCGCTCTTTGCTTTAAAAGCATACGTACTTTGTAACTATGGAGGAAGAACAACACCATTTTACTGATGACCCTAAATCAAGGTCAATCACTGGAATGGTTCTGTACTCCGATTTGATTCTATAAATCACTGTTATACTGCATCAATCTCACTCATTCAATTATTTGGAGAATGACAGACTGTTTTCTTTGCGGACCTGTGCACGCTTGATCCAGAACTTCCCGCTGGATAGATACGTTTTGAGTAGCGGTCGCATCCGGTCTGTGCCCGCAGATACATTGAAATTTTGTGTGCGGATCAGCATAGTGCCTTGCGGTACCATTCCTAAGTCTGGATTGCTAGATTCATGATGCAACCCATTATTTGTGGAAAGAACCTTGCCGGTGCTGTTCACTCGGCAGAGTGCCCCAAAGGTAATGCCCTGAGTGATTGCTGCTGCCGCATCGTATTCCACTTCAATTTCATGATATACCAAATCATTATCCTGATAGACTGCCGCTGTGCCGCCGGTTGGGATATTCATAATGTCCTTATAAAAATCCACACTACTTGTTGCATCGCCCCCTACCATTTCGATCTGCAACATTTCACCCGGCAACCCATCATTACGCGGAACCTTAGATACAGTTACAGTACCAGTGCCACTACCGGATACGATCCAGCCATCAGCTACTGTTCCTTTTGCTGTACCTGCTGCCGTACCAGAAGATCCAACCATTCCGCCGTTTCCGGTGAGATTGAACGGATCACCTTTGCTCAGCCGCATCGTAGAAGCCCTCATTGGTATATGTTTCATCATTTCATTGGCAATGATCCGACCTTGCATGCATGCGCCTTTTGCAGATGGATGGGTACTGTCTACTGCATTTACAATCGCTGTGCCTTCGGTACCCATCAACACATTACCGATGTCTACCAGATAAATGCCCGGGGTACGAGCTGCATATTCAATCAGAAGCTCATTCAATTCAAAATAAGCTTTGATTTGCTCCGGTGTGGTCCATGAAGCAGATGGTGGAAGTGTAGGAACGATAACCCGAATCCCATTATTCAAGCATTCCTCATACATGTACACATTGTCATTGAAAGTATCGAGTGCTTTTTTACTTTGCGAGATGTTATTGGTTCCTGAATCAATATAAGCCCAAGCAGGTTTAGCAGCCGTGAGTTTACCAATGCGTTTACGAATCTCATCCGAGCGTTGTCCACCCACTGCATTATTGGCCACAATCTTAAATGACTGTCTCATGAAGATATTCGCCCAAGTGACAGCCCCGCGGTCAGACAAGTGATTGCTGACATTATTGTTCGCTGCTTTGCTGTCCCCTTCAATGATCATCGTGTCACCTGCCATTGAAAGCCCACGTAGTCGCTTTGCTTCCTTCAATGCTGCATATGCTACATCACTCATAGGCTCACCCCTTCACGTCCACAGTAACAGCACCACCGGTTACATTGGTCAATTCCAATTGCAACTCATCAAGCAAACCGATGTCCAAACGCCACGTTTCATTCATGCCCCCAAACGTAGCCAGTGTGCTGTCTGCCAGCCGATAACCATTCAGAGCGGTTACCACTCCACCTGGCGCTTTTCCTTTGAAATTAACGGTCGCTGCGGTCGCTGTACCATAGATAGTCAGCAGTACTGTTTCTTTCGTCCCTACAAGCATTTTCCCTGTAGCAGGGGCGGTTGCCGCTTTATCGATCACTGTTTTTGTTTCTGATGAACGTACTTGTTGAGTGAACAAAGGATTTGTTTCAGAAACAGGATTGCTCCGTCCCTTCACGAATTGCCAAAGCATTATTCAATTCCCCCTCCAATTAAAAATGAATAAGATTACCTTCAATCCTGATTTTGCGCGGCAAGTCTGGCGAAAAGACATTGGTGACTTCATTATTTGGGCTTTTTGAAATACTGATTAATGCAGCTGGCACAATGCCCTGCTGCCCCTTTGAGAAAACGACACGATCAATTCGGGATTTGGTAACCCCTTGCCGAATCCCTGCTGGGTCTTCCTGATAAAACATAAAGATAGCATCATCTACACCCATATAATCTGTCACTTCCAGATTACGCAGCAAATAGCTTTCCGCATTAGAAATCAGGATGCCGTCTTTCGTAGCACCTTTCAGGACTACATTTTCAAACACCAACCCCGTTGCTGGACCGAACAGATCAGGGTCAAGCGTATTGTATGAAGTCAGCCACTGCTCGTTATCAGTGCAGCTGCCATTCCTGAAGATGGTGCCGGCTGTATGACCAATACTGATCGCTCGACCGCCACCTGTAATATCAAACCCATCTACCAGATGATCTCCACCTTTTTCAAAATGAATGCCTGATCGTTCGGCATTTTTGACAATGGCTCTGTAAATTCTGACCCCCGTGCAGTTGGCTCCAGCAATCCCCAATCCTTTATTGTCTCCCTTGACCGCTCTAGTGATGACAGGATCTTCGATAAGCACATCGCGGAATCCACACATTGGGGCATTGAACTCTATACCGTCCCCAGGGTTCTTCTGACCCGCATGACCATATTGGAACCGGCGTAGGGTTGCCCCGACTCCCAACGGCTCTCCTGCGTAATCCTCGCCGTCGAAAACACGGTAATTAGGGTTCTTCCGCTCGTTTATCCCATCATCATACAGCCAGCCATAACCCAGATTGCCTGCGATCGTTACATCTTCAGCCAAGACGTTATATGCACGGGTTTTACACAAAAAGGCTGTACGCGGGTTGTCTCCATTCACGGTAATACGCCGGAATATGTTATCACGACCGTTAACGATCTCTACTACAGGATTCTGCGTTACCCCGTCTGCAGACAAATTGCCTTGCCGAGATTCGATAGTGATGTCTTCCATTCCGGTGCCATCACCATGTACCAAATGTGCTGCATCTTCAAACTTAATCGTTCCATGCTTAACATTGACACCAGACCGCCAGTCAATCCGACCCTTTACCCAGACCGTTCCACCAGCCAAATCAACTTCTAAATCACCAGATGCTGCTGAATCAATCGCAGCCTGCAAGGTTTGGCGATACTTTATGACTGCCATACATCACCTCACGAATAGCGTTCCACTGACGGAATCGAACCGCCCCACTGGCTATGCCAACTCATCCACCGAGTTCTGGGAACATCATAACAGACCGGCTACAGATCCCGGTCTGTTTATACATGCTTGTTAAGGATAGTATCTTCTGTGATCGGTGCGACTACTTCAATTTTGCTGCAACTGCTTTTACATGAGCCGGAATGTCACGGCCGAACTTTTCTGTCAGTCCGCCATCCTCGGCAATGGTGATAACCAGCTGCTCATATTGATCGCCTGCTGGCACAACCGGATAACCGTATGCATGCTGCGCTAGGAATGCTTCGACCTTGCCAGTTGCCGCGTCTTTTTCTGCTTCCTTTTTTTCGCTCAGAACATGCAATACACGTCCTGCATCCAAGAACGCGAATCCACCATTGATTACTGCTTTTGCTTCTGTTGCCATTCTTCCATTACCTCCCGATTTATATGTGCAGGAAAATCGGATCGTTGTTTCACCGTAATAGAAAAAGGCCAGCATTAGATGCTGACCTGAGCGACGAGGTATTCATACCTCATCGGTGTTCCTATTCGATTTTCCATGATATAAATTTACCATAGGAAAAGTCTAGTGAAGTATCATAAAGCAGCCAAAAATCAAGCATTTTGTTTGCAAAAAACGTTCATTTATTTTTCAACACTCTAATTTTATAATTCTTTTGCTCTTTTTCTTTTTTTTCAGAATAAGCCTGTGTAACAACATTAAGTAATATAGAAATATTTTTAGTTGATCTAAAATACTGCCACCCTACTATTATTACAGCGATACCCAAAAGACTTAAGGAAAATGAATGAAATAAAGTAATACCTAATGTTGTACGAGCTTGATCTATATTTTGTAATAAGTTTTCTGCGCTTTTTTGTTTTATTTCTAGATTTGTAAGATCTGCTTGTTCTAAAATTAACAACTTTTCATTCATATCACTTATACTTTTTTCAGCCCTATCTCTTAGTCCAATAGAATTATTAAGTATGAATCCTACAATGGTAGTTCCTACAGCCATAATTGATATTACTGGTGCCAACAGCTTGAGTTGATCATAATCACCTTCTAAATCAGTTTTTAGATCACTTAATTCTTTTGATGAGTGTTCTTCTATCAATTTTTCCTTAATTATCTCAATATTTTGTAAATCAAGGTTGAACTTCACCTGATACCATTTTGATTTTAAATTAAATTTGTTTATTAAATATTTGATCGAAGTATTGTATCCATCAAATTTTTCCGATTTATTTTTTTCTTGTTTCTCCTGCTTCATAGTATAAAGCTCCTCCAAAATTATTTATCAAAGTAAAAGACCAGCTTTCGCTGGTCTCATGATACCACATTGTGATGTCTTTCTGATTCACTCCACACTATTAATCTTAGTCTGGTTGCCAGCAAGAATATTGCTTCCTTCTTGATCCGTCTGAAGGTACTATCAGACAGTCCCATTTCACCACAGCTGATATAATCAAATTCGCCTTCATCGTCCAAATAGCTCCGCTGAATAATTTCTCTCTGTTGGCTATTCAGCCGGTTCATGGCTTCCGTTAATTCTTCATCCTGCCGTTGCAGCCTAGCTTCAGTATCGACATTCCAAATTGCAATGCGTTCAGTTTGTTTGTTGATCTCATTGGTCGATCCGTGCTCCCTCGGACTGTATCCCTGCGTAATACTTGCTTCACGCCGCACAAATCCGATCTGCCGGTAAAGCCGGACCTCTTCAATATATTCTGCTACTGCTTGGCGAGTAGCACTTTCGTCTGGTGCCAGCGCACACATTTGTACAATATTTTTACGCCTTTTTCCCATCTTCCGATCCCCTCACCTGTTATAATGGTTGGTGAGGTTGTTTTTTGAATTGATCCCCGCGGACCCGGCCAAGGATAGCGGGGATTTTATTTCGAAACGCTATCTATCTATCTTTCGTATATATTTAATAGAGGTGTATAAATCATGAATTTAAAAAAAGTGTGGCAATGGATCAAAGTTTCTTACTTAATAACCTATTTTATATTTATAATACTTTTCATTTTTTCCTTGGGTGTCATAATGTATGGAACCTTGATAAATAAAGAACTGCTTACCAACACAGTTACTATGAATACCATTGCATTAATATTAGGTTTAATTTCTTTACCGGGAGCTTTTATTCAACTCCTTTCTATACCGCAAATAAACGAAAAAAAGAAATTTAAATTAGAGTGTAAATGTCCGAATTGTCGCCAGCTTATTGAAATAAAAATGATTGAAGAATAAAAGGGTTCTTGTTATGAATATTTTGATAGGAGAAATCATATGCAGACTACTCCCATAAATGAGTTATTAAAAAACCAAGATAAATTAGAAGGTTTTTTGTTCAAAGAAAACTCTTCAACAAAAATTATAAATGCTAAATTTAGACTTTTTTTAATTATTCCAGCTTTGATACTTCTTTTATCAGCTTATATATTCATGTTTCTTTCCATGTGGCATCCCCAAGTCATGCTTTGGTCAATTTTATTATTTTCTACAATGACAGTAACCCTTATTCTAATGATTCTGAACTCAATACTTTGTTATAGACACCTTTTAAATAAATATCCAGTATATACCATTAAATATGATCTGCTTGTAAATTATTCTTCATTTTTTAGAGCATATAGAGCAGAACAACTACGACTACACCGTACTCAATTTAAAATAGATTCGTCTAACATAGACAATTATATTGAATATTATGAAGCTCAATGGAGCGAGAAAAACCAAAGTAATTGGGGAAAATTTGGTATCCTAGCAATTATTCTTTTACCTATATGGAATGAATTCGTAGGTAAAAATATAACTGAAAAACTCGACTCAAAATTATTAATAATAATCACATTGGCTTTTGCTATCGCCATAATCTCAATATTTTTTAGAACGATGATCCAAGCCTTTTTTTTTATAAATATAAATAAAAAGAAAGACATAGTAGAAATTCTTAAACTGCTAAAAAGAAGCTTTAATACCTCTGCTTGATTTAAATTAAACATAAGCCACCTTTAAAGGTGGCTTATGTTTTTTAAGCAGCACCATTATTATCAATCATTTGGCGTGCAGCACGTTTCTTGTAGAGTACCCAGCTATTTTTGAGCTTACTACTATTCACTTGCAACTCCTTAGCGATATCAAGCCAAGACTTACCTGTATGACGTTTTTCCAAAAGATCAGGGTAGTTAAACTCAATATCTGGATACATAGGCTTGTGCGTCAAAATGAACTGCTCCAGTTCCTCGCGATCAATCTCTGACAGTTTAATATCTGTTGCATCTGGAATGGCATTGTCATTAGACTGTGAGTTGTTCTGTTCGTTTTGCTCATCTTGCATACTTTGCTGTATCCAGTCTGGCAGCTCATCCTGTAGATTCGTTGTTCCAGTAGCATCTGCTGGCTGATCGTCAGATGCTACTTCCTGTTCAGGATCGGCTTCTACTTGCTCTGGCTCAGATTGAGCTTCTACGACAGGTATTGAAGGTTCATTGCCTTCGCGCCATTCATTCCACTTTTGAGCCATCGGAGCAACACGGCGGCGGTACTCTTCTACCATTTCAGCCAGCTTGCCGCTGCTGACACCCAGTTCAGTAGCGATACGACTATAGGTTTCGCCTTTGCTCAGTCGATCATGGATCGTATAGAAGTCATACTGCAGGTCATCATATTCCGGTGCCAAGCTTTCCAGAATGAAATCGACAATGACTTGCAGATCAATACTTTTGGATTTGTCTTCAATTTTCAGTTTCTCCGGCGGCAGTCCCAGCTCCATCTCGACTTGTTCACCTTCTTCAGGTGTCACTTCATGTACAACACCGGTGTCATCTACGCGATATTGTGTAATTGGCTTGGAAGTACGGGCATTGATTTGAACGTTATAGCTGACCACAGTAGAAGCAAACTCAGCCTCCACTTTTTCACCAATCATTTCGTGAAGCATTTCGATACGTCCGCGCATTTCATGTCCTGGTACCAGCAACTTAATTTCGATGTCACCATCACTTTTCAGATTTACTGCCTTCACTGTTGGCTTGAAATTGATAAATGCCATATCCCTATCCCCTTTATAAAGTTTGAATTTTGACTTCGATACGCGGGCGTGTGCTATACCGCTTCCGGGCAAACACTTCAACAACCTGGCTATCATCCTTCCAGATGACACCTTTCAATGCATCTTTGACGCCTTTCAGGTAATTATCCACGTCCGGTTTAGTTGTCGGCTTAATCTGCCCAGCCTCCGCTGCTGCGGTTTTCTTGTTGCTGAATGATTTCGGTGTAGAACGATAAACGGTAAGCATCATACTGAGTGGGCCTTCCAACAAAATTTTTGGCGCATGTGCTGAAGCAGCCAGTCGTACATAGTCCTTATAATCGCTTGACTTGGCTGGATCATACATACGGATGTGACCGCTGACTGTGCTTGCTCTAGGTCTTCCTTGTGCGACCGGTTCGCCCAGTACTGTGAATTGAATCATTGCCTTTCTCCTTCCGTTGTCCATGCAACACCTCATAATCGAATGTGAACACTTCACCAATCACTCTGCCGCGATCCGTAAAGGTCATCTTATGCCGGTGCCCAAATATGGCATCAATCTCTTTCATCGTATGCTCCTTCCATCAGTACAGTTACCAGTTCTAACCGTTCGATCATGTCCAATCGGCTGTCGCAACTCACTTCGATGATCATGTGCAGCATCATACGTTTATGGTCTTCTGATTGCCTTTGTGCTTGTGCTGCAAGAAAAGCTTTGCTGCCGTCTTACCAGTTACTAGCCAGTTATCAGCATTAACTTTTGGATTCCATCAAAGTCTTTTCAGCGCGTGTGGGGCGTTTTAAACGATTACGTTTCCCCATAGTCGTCACCATCCTGTTTACAGCTTTCACAGTAACGCGGATAGCCCGGCGATTCTCCATCCAAAAACTCGCCACATTGTTCACAAAGCGTTCCATCAAGCATCATCTCGGCACTCATAGATTACTCTCCTTATCCGTATCGTTTTTTCATTTCTTTTGCCGATTGCGCGGCGAACATATCTGATTGAACACGTTCGTAATTGACGAATTTATTAAAGTTTTTCAGGAACACCAGCTCAACGGTTCCGACTGGACCGTTACGTTGCTTGGAGATGATGATTTCAATAATATTTTTCTTTTCAGTGTCCTGATTGTAATAGTCATCCCGATACAGGAAAGCAACCACATCTGCATCCTGCTCGATCGCCCCTGACTCGCGCAGATCGGACATCATCGGGCGCTTGTCTTGACGTTGTTCAACACCGCGGCTGAGCTGGGACAATGCAATAACTGGAACTTCCAGCTCACGAGCAAGTTGCTTCAAAGTACGTGAGATTTCGGATACTTCTTGCTGTCGGTTCTCGCCGGGCTTCCCCCGACCGGAGATAAGTTGCAAATAGTCGATCACGATCATACCTAGCCCCTGATCTTTTTTGAGTTGTCGAGACTTTACACAGATATCATGCACGGTCAATGCAGGCGTATCGTCAATGTGAATGTTTGCTTCGCCGAGTACACCTGCAGCTGTGGCAAGCTTGCTCCAGTCTTCTTCGGTGAGATAACCGGTTCGCGCTGCGCTCGCATCAATATTACCTTCAGCATTGATCATGCGCTGAACAAGCTGTGTAGCGGACATTTCTAGACTAAAGATTGCGACCGTCTCATTGGTGTGTACAGCGACATTTTGTGCAACGTTCAGGGCAAATGCAGTCTTACCTACCGATGGGCGGGCAGCGACGATAATCAGGTCACTTCGTTGGAATCCGGCAGTCATTTTGTCTAAGTCAATAAATCCGGATGGTATGCCAGTTGTGTTGCCGCGGCTCTCATACTTATTCTCAAGCTGATCAACAACTTCCATTACAACTTGCCGGATTGGTCGGAAAGACTGCTTCGTGGTTGTTTGCTCAGATAAGCTATTTGCTGCCTGTTGCATGTTGGCAGCCAACTCTGCCGGCTCTGCCCCTTCAAGTGCCCCTTCGATTTGCTCTTTAGCAGCTCGTATGGCATCGCGGCGTATGCGCTGTTCATGCAATATGCGGATGTAGTGATCTGTGCTTTCCACACTCGGTACCGATCCTGCCAGCTCACTGAGGTATGTGACACCACCGACATCAGTTAAACTACCATCAGCGTGCAACACACCGGATAACGTAACAGTATCGATAGGTTCTCCAGCATTAATCAACTGTTGCATACTGGTATAAATGATCCGGTGGCGTTTGTCATAGAACGCATTAACTGGTGTTTGTGAAGCTTGTACAGATTCCAAAGCTTTACCGGTTTTATCGATAATGAGTGCGCCTAATACTGCTGCCTCTGCCTCATAGTTTTGCGGCAGCTCAATGTTTACCAAAAAGTCGATCACGTAATGCCTCCTTCATTCCGGCAGGGGGTGGTGCTGCTCGAGTTGCCCATTCATCCTGTTGTCGAAAAAATGTGGCTGTGTCAGCTTTAAGCTGCTCATGTTCCTGATCCGCTGTATACCCTTTGCGTATATCCGCAATCTTCGGTGGGAATTTGTCAGTCAGGATGTGTTGTTTCACATTCGTAAGCGCTTGGTCATATGGCATATCAGCCAGATAATTCAAATGGTTATCAACACTGCCTGAGCTGGTGTCATAACCGGAGTACGCTTGTTTAATGGCGATAAGGAGTTGTATGACTTCCGTTTTGTTCACGTTCCTGCTCCTCTCTCAGCATTCGTTGCAACTCATCAATACTTTGTTGTTGCTTAGTTGGACGCTGCGTCGGACTACCAATGGCGACAGACACGTGCGGCACCGCATCTGTTATGAGTTCCTCCTGTTGCAACTTCGTCCACTCGTCATAGCAGCGAGGGACGCAATACGTAATACTCCTAATTTCATCGCGTTTATGCTTCGGTTTGTAATTGTCAAAGGATTCGTTGATTACTCGAATGATCAATTGAGCGGGTAATCCATCAGCGAGCATTTGCTTGATTTCGTCATAATCAGTTGGACTAACAGAAAGCCCTTTTCCGCGTCGCTGACAAAAGTGCTTTTCGATTTCGTTTACTGGATCATCAGAAGCAGCAGCAGAAGCATTAAATATAATATCTTTATTAGATCGGTAGTTTTCTTCCGATCTCTCGGTAGCCAGATCGGTAATATTCTTCCGATCACTGGGGTTGAGATCGGTAGTTTGTTTCCGCTCTCTCCCCTCAGTTCGGTAATTTTCTTCCGATCTGTTTTTATACTTTTTAGATTTTTTGACACTGAATATCAGTCCATATGGAGCACGCTTCGCTTGAATATATCCATGACTTTCTAACATTTTGATCCAAGAACGAATCGTTTTATCAGTGACACCGAACCGATCCTGTAGATCACTGATCTTGACCGGTTGCCCTCGGAGTACAATGCCCCACACAGTTCCTTCTTCCTCGACTTCCTTGGTGGTTGAACTGATACACCAGAGGAACAACCAGATCGCGCTGCCTATATTTTTATAATGTTCTGGTTCCAACAATCCGGAATACATCGGGAAAGGGTAACTGTCAGACAT
This sequence comes from Paenibacillus sp. JQZ6Y-1, assembly GCF_040719145.1. Classification (NCBI taxonomy): domain Bacteria; kingdom Bacillati; phylum Bacillota; class Bacilli; order Caryophanales; family Paenibacillaceae; genus Paenibacillus; species Paenibacillus kandeliae. The sequence continues at coordinate 462,133 of NZ_JBFDUZ010000001.1, read as the reverse complement.
TCACTCATCCCCTCGTTCACCTTAAATTGATCGTTCCCGTTTGATACGCTCTTGCCATTCCTTTTCAAACCCGCAGTGCCTAGCAGCCAGTTCATAATGCCGACGGCCAAGCACAAACGATACATATTTGTCACTGGAAGCCTCGTAGTACATCCCGTTCAGCGGTGGCTTTTCATTCAAAGATTCATCGATAGATTCGATAATCCAGAAATCAGAGTAGTTCATAATAAGGTCACCTTACTGTTTTGAATGCCGAGCTTTACCTGTTCAGCAGCCTGTTGCCAACCCTGTCGAAATACTTTACTAGGGTCATCATTCAGCTCCAGTTCCAGCGTCACACTCGCATCCGCACGGATTGTTTGAAAGTTACCTACATTCTTTGTGAAACCCACAGATACAGTAATCTGCGTCAGTTTCGCCATGCGATTAACCCCTCTCGTCTTTCAAATAAATGAATGGGCGCTTTGCCCGTACAACTTTGAATTTGGGGTAACCTTTAGCGAAATAAGCTGTGACTTCTTTCTTGAATTGTTCAGGATCGGTAGTCATCAAATCCCATATCCAGTCTGCCACCATGCTTTTCAACAATGGCTTACCATCATCAATCATTGGATCACCTTCCAGCTACATATACTGGCAGACCGGTTAGTTCAGCGATTTCACGTTTGAAGCGACTTTCATCGCTGTTTCCATCGCTCAGATGCAGCAGATGGATTTCTTGTACTCGGCTCAGGTCGTTGGCTTGTAGGAAGTCCTTCACATGTTCTAAGCTAAAATGCGACTTTAGCAACCGACTTTTGAGCACTGCCGGCATCCGATCCGCTGCAATGTTGGCATTGAGGATATCCATAGAGTAATTGCACTCGACCATGATGTGCGTTAAGCCTGTAAACCGATACCGAAGATAAAACGTATCTGTTGCGAACAGTAGTTTGTCACCATCTTGATTAGCGATCAGGAAGCCTAGTGGCTCAGATGCGTCGTGTTCTGTCTCAAACGGTAGAATCGTCCATGTGCCTATGCTGAAGCTTTCTTGCGGTCTCACAGTCTTTACTCTGTGACTGCCTACAATGCCCACTGCGTCCGCTGTACCCATACTGGTATAGATATCAATGCCGGACTTGATTAGATTGGGCACTGATAGGCTGTGATCCTTATGCTCATGACTTAGCAGACAGCCAGCCAACCGAGAAACTCGGAAGGCTAGTGCACGCTGAATGTCTTTATATTTGAGTCCAGCTTCCAGCAGCAGCTCAGTCTTTCCATCAGTGATCAGATAACTATTGCCGGCACTGCTGGAGCCGAGCGATTTAATGGTAATCATCAGAACTTCATTTCCGGTTCTTCATCAGGTTTTTGTTCAACTGTTTCAGACTCTGTATCCTGTGAGAGTGATTCTTCACTGCTTTGAGGTATATCTCCCATATCAATAATCTTTCCATTAGCATTCTCTTCAATTTCCACTTGCATTTCAGCTTCAGCAATTGCATCATCTTGTCGGTTAAAGTGCTGCATAATGACGCTACTGTCATTTGACGTATTGATGTAGGCTTTGCAAGTTCGGTTAATGACTGTTCGCTTAGCCATCTCCCCTGTAAACTCCTGATGCGTACTACCTTCTTTATCTGGTGCTTGTTTTGACTTCTTCCAAGACTTCTGAATATCTTCCATCGTCATAACTTCTGAAAATTCCCGACCATCTTCCCATGAAATCGTGCAATAGGCACCGATAATATTGCTGTCGGAAATATTACCGAAACTCGATTTATGCTTCAGTATTTTTTTGCGTCCGCGTTCAATTTCAAATTCAAATTCATCACCTTTATAGATAAGCTGGGCATCAATGTCACTTGCATTTGTTACTTGTTTTGTGACAGCCATTGTGCCGAAGTAGCTGCGCTGGAAGGTAAGTGAAGTACCGTAAACAATAAAGTAACCTTGTTTCTTAGAAGGGTTCAGACCTTGCACAACCATATCCAGTAACGAGTTAGCAATACTGTCTTTTGTACATACTTCTAATGCTGGTCGGCTACTTCTATCTTTGACACCTTGTAACATCAACCAGGCAGACTTCATAGCATTTTCTGGGCTATAGTTTGCAGGGAAGTGGAGTTCACCACGTTCCTGAAATTCTTTTACCTTCGCCGCTACTACATCTACAGTGTCTTTCTTCACTAATGCCAATGTGCTTGGGTTACTCATACTCCAATTGCCTCCTGTAATTCGATTCGTAATGTGGTGTCAGACTCACTGACAATCAAGCGTATTATTTGTGCTTCAGTTTCAATCAGTTCAACCACCGATTCTGCATTGTCGAAGAAGATTGGTGCTGTCACACCATAATGCGCTGATAAGGTATTGATGATATCCAGGCCTACATTGATTCGAGCTGCATTGTTAAGCCCAGCACTATAAGGAACACCACTATATAATGTTTCACAGACTTCTTTCAGACCACCGTTGATCTGAGTTTCAAATAATTTGAATCGAGCATGCTTGAATTTACTATTGATACGACTTTCCAACATGGTTACTTTGGTACGAATGAACTCTTCTGTGATAAATAGTTCGTGTTCCAAACGTTCGTATTCCTCAGCTAGTCGCTTCTCTTCACTTTCCAGCTCTGTGATGCGTTTGATAACTGCCGCTGCTTGGTTAACTCTGGCACGTTCCTGCTCCAACGTTTGAACATCAGCACGTAAGCCTATAATCACTTCCTGTACCTGATCGGCTGCCTGTTGAGCATTAGCACGGAACTGATTCAGTTTGATTTGCAAATCAATAATCTGTTGTTGGAGTGTCGTATATTCGCTGTCTTGTTTTGGATCAGTGGTGGCTGCCTCTAAATCCTCTAGTTCTGAGTGAGCAAAAGTCATTTCAACGCGCTTTTCTGCTTGTTGTTGCTTCAATAATTCAATGTCAGTCGCTAATCTTTGATTAGCTGCCTCCAGCGCATCCACTTCCTGCTTTACAGCCCCACCATCGACATTGATCTGCTCCAAATTCTTGGAACGCTGTAGATTGAATGAAGCTTGAGCTTTGTCATACGCTGCCTGAATTTGGTCAGCTGGTAAATGCTGCCCGCAGGCAGCACAAACTTTGTCACCCCCATGTTTATGCTCAAAAGTAGCTGCTTTCACTTGCGTCCAGCGTGAACGAAGTGTTTGCATAGTGGCTTTACCAGTATCGATTTGTCGCTGATTGCTTTGGCATTGGCTATGCTTTTGCGCAATTTGTTGAGTAAGTTTATCGTATTCCCACTGATGATCAGAAAGGACTTTACGCTGAGCAGCAATTAAATCTACGCTGCCAGATTTCAGTCGATTGATGACTTCCAGTGCTTCACCTTCAAGGCGTTTGATTTCGGTCTGAGTATGGATAACCTCACTACCGGAACGGATCTGCTGAAACTTGTTTTCTTGCTCAAAAATCCGTGTGCGTATATTCAAAATATCAGCATCTAACTTGGCAGGATCGATACCAGATACGTCTGGCATCGTCCGACGTATTTCATCGATTCTTACTGGGATTTTTGCAATCTCTTCATTTACAGCACGTTTTTGAGCAGCAATAACTTTACGGTGATCTTCAATAGTTCGACCATTGAGTAGATTGGGCAGGGCTGATAGTTCTTCATTACTGCCAATCACTTCTGTATCAGCGATATCGCCGCAAATCTCTAAAAGTAATGCCCGGCGTTGCTCCATCTTCAAATGTTCATTAAAATACGTAGGATTGGTAACCAGACGGAAAAGGTCTTCATTAACGAGCTGATCAACTGCCGCTTTGTATTCTTTTTGCTTTACTGGCACACCATCAACAAAGTACGTCGTATCATGACCAGTAAAGTCTGAAAGAGCTGATCCGCGCTTTTTGGTCCATTTCTCGGCATACACTTTTCGGAATGTTCGTTGGATGTGACCCACTCGCAAGACAGCTTCGACTTCGTGGTCAAGTTTATGCTGAGCAACTTGACCCAGCGCGTTCAGCTTTTTGATTTCAAAATCAGTACGATTGTTGCTGTCTTTACCGAACAGCAGCCAGTAAAATGCATCAACGATCGTTGTTTTACCAGTAGCATTTGTGCCGTATCCAGCAACGTCCTTGCCATCGGTATCAAGTACAAAGTCATCGAATCCTTTAAAATTACGAAGCGTCATACGCTCCAATATGATTTTTGTCATGCAACACCTGATCCTTTCGTTTTAAGCCGTTCCTTGTAATCTAGGATTGCTTGTTCAACTTCGTCGAGTTGATCCGAAGTCAGTAGCAATTCAACGCTCCCTGCTGAACCTTCTATGCGCAATACAGGCGGTGTATAGTGCATGGCATCTTGGACGCTTGCTGTGATTCCAGCACGTGACATATCACATGTGATAGCTGTACGTGTCATGTAAATCCTCCTTGTTTTCCCTGCGTCTGCATGCTACAATGACGGCAGGACTTTGTTTTACCCTTCCAGAAGCGACCTTTAGGCGGGTCGCTTCTTTGTTTTGCTTACATACACAGTAATGATTCCACCGCCTTTCCTTAGAGGACTTGATATTTCTCGGAACAGTACAATGTTGCTTGATGCGTCGCCGCATCTTCTAACGCCGGATCGATCCGAAGCTAGAAGACAAGGCGAACCTTGTCTTTTCGTTTAATCAGTTGACTTGCGGTAGACATCTGCTGCCTCTTCTACCCCCGTAAAATCGAACTCACTTTGCATTGATCGGATTACCTTCTGAATTGTTTCGTCATCTAAACCTTTGTTTTTCATTGCCATGATGGCATATCCTAAGCAAGCTTGATTACTCCACATTTCCATTGTTATCTGCTCCTATTCTTATTTTGATGTAGCTCGCAAACGTTCAATTTCTCTATGTGCGATTTTCATAATTTCTAGTGATGTATCACGAATTTCTAAAGCAGCCTTATTCCAATCTGCATAAGCATCATCCCTGCGTTGCATCAGTTCTTCAAAAAACATAAGAGGAAGATCCTGACCAGTTTTGAAAAGTAATGCAAGATCAGCAGTAGTCTCATTCCAAATTCGCGTGCCATTCACATAATCTTCAGCCAGCTTTAAGGCATACATTTCTGCCGGTGAAGATTGTTTTTGGCGATTAAGTACAGCCGCATAACAATGAGCAAGCGTTGATCCATTCATGCTGTCTCCCCCTTGTCAGCTTTATCTGCAACTGCTACAATAGACAGCACGAGACACTTTAACCGAGTTCTCCATGACGTTCGCCGTGCCTGGCGGGCGTTTTTTATTTCTGTATCTGCAAAATCAATCATCATTTGCAAATATTCCATTCCATTTGTTGCCGTGCCTGGCAGCATTACCTCTGGATTTTTTTTAATCAATTCCATGTTATGTTCTGCACTTCTTGCTGCTTGCAAAGCTTCTGCTATAAGCTTTTCGCGTGACATTTTCATCCCTCCATTATTTTTTTAAGAAATTCATCTGCGCTAACATTACTCCATTGCTGATCCAACTGAGCCATGTCCAAAATGTAGGCTATCTGATCCGGCTTCAGCACCATAGCGTTCAAATACGCAAATTCCAATCGTTCTCTAGCAGTGAAGCAATAAGGTTTAGCAGTTTCAATAAGAGAACGCATTAATTCGTAATGTAGTACAATTTCAAGTTGCTGCTTTAAGTACAAAGGTGTATCGATAGGCATGATGGCTTTGAGCAATCTTAATTGTTGACTTCGATGCTTATGATCATTTGCTAACATCGACATGTGTTTACCTCACTTCATATATTTTTTGATTCGCATATCAGTTCGATGTTCTTTCCATACTCCAAGCCAACTAAAGGTGTATTCCCGGCAGAGAATAGCAACAAGGTGAGTTAGAGCAGTAATGGCTTCAATCGTTTCTTTGATTAACACCTTAATTTGCTGTCGTTCTGCTTCACTGATCTGATCAGCCGTTTTAAAAATGGCTGTCGTTTCAGAAAGAGCTATAACTTCCTTCATTTCTTCTACCGTTTTGAACAGTACGCTTGCTCTATGAAGATCTACGTTATCTAGCCATGGAGCAAATGCGCCGCCTGTTACTTCCCCGGCAGCTGCAATCGCAAGCTGTCCATCATCCAATAATTCATTTGTAGAACGCATAAGTTCAGATGTTGCTGTACGTGAACCCCCAGCAACTTTACTGAGTGTAGAGTTATCAATGTGTATTTCCTGAGCAGTGTTAACTTGGCTCTTACCGCGTAACTTCATAACTTCTGATAATGATTTGCCAAATGATCCAACGGCCATTACTCTATCCCCCGATTTGTCAAAGTAATTTCTTTAGTTTGGACAGACATGCGTTATATCATTGATATGCAGTCTTATCCCATCCCGATTTAACCTGTCGTAACTCTGCCGTTCCGGCAGGTTCTCTCCATACCGCTAAACACTGATTAATTTGATTGATCAAATCAGCAAGTTCATTAGCAGGTATTAGTTCGGGATGCTTTGCTTTACTTGATGCTGACCAAGTCTCTTCAATGGCTTTTTCAATACTCATTCCTTGCAATCTGATTCGAGTAACTACACCAGCAACAAAGCAAGATTTTGAAGACTTTTTGTTCCATTTAAACTGCATAATGTTCACCTCTTAATTAAGAAGTTTTTTGCTGATCTGCTTGCTTTGCAGCCCGTTTAGCGGCAATTTCATCACGGTATTTAATGTTCATTCTTGCTAAGAATTCGTGGAACTTTTTCCATGTACGATCACTCATACCATTTGGCTTTAATGATTCTTGCTTGATTAACTTTTTCAAATTCCCACCTCTTCCATTCAAAACTTCACATTATGTGAAGTCATAAATCAAAAAAAATTTCTTGTACTGTTTTGTTGAAATAGTTTGCAATCTTTATTTTAATCTCATCTTTTGGAATTCGTTCAGCATTCTCATACATTGACCAAGTGCTTTTACTTATTCCTAATGCTATTGTGACTTCTTCTTGCGAGCGGTTTGCACGTAATTCCATTAAACGCTTTGCAATTAGATCTTTCATTTTCTCACCTCTCAACTACACATTTTGTGTTGTTTATGAATAAAATATAACACATCACGTTTTGTGAAGTCAACACGTTTTGTGAATAAATAATAAAAAGATCACGTTTTGTGATACTATCCTTTTGGGTGATTACAATGGCGACATTTGGACAAAGGTTAAAGACCTTACGTAAAGAAAAAAAGCTTACACAAAAGCAACTAGCAGAATTATTTAAGATAAGTGAAAGTGGCGTTAGTATGTTTGAAAATGATAGCCGAGAACCATCGCTTGAGCTTATTGATAATATGGCAACTTATTTTGATGTGTCTGTAGATTACCTGATGGGACGTTCAATCGCGCGTACTTCCGGGGAAGGATTCTTTTACTCTGATGGTGGTAATGATTGGACAGATGAAGAGAAAGCTGCAGCTGCAGCATTCATCGAACAGATGCGAAAAATGAAGGATGCACAGAATAAGGATAACTAGGTATAGATTCCTTATTTGGGATAATGTATAATAGGTCTAAGAGACTATCCTACATAAGGAAGGTACATTACATGTATATGTTAATATTTTTGATAGGCTCTATTATTTGGTTTATTTATTTTATACTCATGATGTCAGCTATTAAAAAGAAGACTTCTAAAGTTAAAAGTAGGTCAATTATAATGATAGTTGCCTTTCTATTTGGAATTATTGGACTCGCTGGCTCCATTTCAGAACTTCCATCTCAAAATAATGATTTAGTTGAAGCTGCTACTAAAATACCTTCGAATGATTCTGAAGAAGCAAACAACATACCACAGGAACAAGTAGAGATTAACAATTCTTTAGGTCTTACTACTGATCAATTTCTTAATAAGTATAATGGGTACGTTAAAGATAATAATCTAAGTAATCATTATATAATTTCAAACTTAAATGTTGAAAAGGGAAAAGCTAATTTAGATATCTTTAATCATCAACTCGCAGAAAACCTTATAGTATCTGGGGGTATAAACAAAGCTGATAGTTCATTATCATTTGTTCAGTTTTTTTTAGGAAAGAGTGATTCTACAGATTACGTTTCTGATTTAGCAATTATGCTTTTTCTATTAACGAACTCTATAGACTCAGATCTTTCTACCGAACAAGCTCATGACTTAAATTCACAAGTTATTAATCATTTTTCACAATCAACAGAAAGTTTAGTTTTGTATGAAAATGGTTTCGAATATAAAACTTCTATTCTTAATAATGGCATTGTATATAAGATAACCAAACCAAGTACTTAAGCCCAATTGGGCTTTTCTTTTAATCAAAAACAGAACATACGTTTCCTTATAAGGAGTTTAATATGCTATCAGACTATCAACCAACATCTAATGACTTATTCATATCTAAACTGTACCAAGCACTTGGTATTTTAAATCCTTATCAAATTGACATACAGCTTATCGCAACTACTTGTGGATCTAAAATTGCTTATTACCCAGGTCGTTCTTTCTCGTACAGATCTAAAAATGAAAGTTTTATTATTTTAAATAATCAGATCCCACCAAATGAACAACGTGCTGATTTCTTCCATGAACTCGGTCATATTGTTTTACATGAAGGTAATCAAGATCGTTTATCTCCCCTATTTATACAGCTACAAGAATGGCAAGCTAATCGGTTCCAATTAGCTGCTGCTATGCCATATCATCTATTACCAGAAACCAAGAACCTTAGAATTCAAGAATATGCGCGAGTTTTATCTGAACTATTTTCAGTTCCTTTAGATGTGGCATACCGCCGCATTGATCATATTAGAAGCCGCATTCCCTTAAAAGTACTATACGCTTAAAAATCACTGGAAAGGATGAAGTTAAAATGAAAGCAGCGATATATATAAGAGTCAGCACAGATATGCAGGCTGAAGATGGATTCTCTGTCGAAGGACAGCGCAGCCGACTTACTTCTTATGCGGAATCCCAGGACTGGGAGATTACTGATTTTTATATCGATGACGGTTACTCTGCCAAAGACTTGAAACGTCCGGCTATGGAAGAGATGCTGCAACATATGAAAGAAAGAAAATTTGATGTTGTCCTGGTATATAAGCTTGATCGCTTGACCAGATCTGTAATGGATCTACATAAGCTTCTCAAACAATTTGATCTATATAGTGTTAAATTCAAATCGGCTACTGAGATATTCGAAACTACTACGGCCATGGGTCGTTTTTTTATTACATTAGTTGGAGCAATGGCTGAATGGGAACGCGGTACAATTTCTGAACGCGTACGCTTTGGTGTAGAACAGATGGTTAAGGAAGGAAAACGACCTGGTGGTGTAATGCCATATGGATATACTCAAAAGGGTGAACTTGTTCCAGAAGAAGCGCAGCTGATCCGGCAAGCAGCAGCATTATATATGAGCGGACTTGGCTATAAGTCTGTAGCCATGCGATTGAATAGTGAAGGCAAACTTCGAAGAGGTAGAGAATGGAGCGATGCTACTGTATCTTACACATTAGATAATCCATTCTATGCAGGCACAATACGCATGGGGACGAAAACAGCAGCTGGCAAGTATATCAATAGTAAACGAGATGAGCGAGTAAAATGTGTATACGGAAAAGGCGATCATGAAGCAGTTTTTACAGAAGCTGAGTTTGAAGAATTACAAAAGTATAGAAAAAACAAAACTTTCGGCGGCTTCAGTTCTTCAAAAATATATTGGTTTTCAGGCGTATTACGATGTGGACGTTGTGGAGCCTCTATGTTTGGTAGACTTACTACAAAGAAAACTACTGCCAGAGGTATAGTGCGTTCCCAATATTACATTTGTTCCAGCCGGCATCATAAGCGCAGTTGTGATCTACCTATATTCCGGCAAGTTCATGTTGAAAAATTACTTATGGAGTATATACAAAAAGTTAAAGCGGATATGTCTCAGCTTCGTGACGAATCTCTAAAAATAGAGACTGAAAAGAAAGAATACGATAGAGAAATTGCAGAAGCTAAACGAGATCTATCCAAAATTAATGAACGGCGTGAAAAATGGCAGTACATGTTTGTAGAAGGTCTAATTAGCCAAGAGGATGTAAAGCGCAAGCTTGTTGCTGAGAATGATGCTGAAATGGCTATACGTGACAAACTGGCTGTAACTCAAAAGTCATTGTCTGGAATACCTAAGGTCGATGAGTTAGCACAGTTGGCAGAAGTATGGGATACTCTGGATGATGGAGATAAAAAAGAAGTTATCGGACTTCTCTTCTCAAAAATCGAAATCAATACACCTGTCACTAAACCTAAAGGTACAAAGAATGCATTTTTCGATGCTTATGTACAAGCAGTGACTTTTAATTAAGTGTCACTACTTTTTATCTTCCACTTTATTAATGATAGACTCCCATCGTGACCGGTATTCATCGCTTGCAGCATGTCCAGCGCCTCCGCTCCACGCACCTCACCGACAATAATACGGTTTGGACGCATCCGCAGCGAAGAACGAATCAGATCGCGAATGCTAATTTCACCTTTGCCTTCGGTATTGGAATTACGCGTTTCCATGGATACCAGATTGGGCACGGTACGAATTTGCAGCTCGGCAGAATCCTCAATCGTAATGACTCGATCGTCTGGCGGAATATATTGCGATAGGGCATTAAGAAAAGTCGTCTTCCCCGATCCCGTTCCGCCGCTAATAAAAATGTTAAATTTACTGCGCACCAATGTTTGTAGCAAACCAGACGCCATCGGCTCCAACGCACCAATCCGTACCAGATCATCCATCGTTAGCGGCTGCTCTGGAAATTTACGAATCGTCATGGTTGGTCCTTTCAACGCAATAGGTGGCAGTACCACATTCACCCGCGAGCCATCTTTTAAACGAGCATCTACAATAGGCGAAGACTCATTTACTACCCGGTTGACGCCAGATACAATGCTCTGGATAATATCCTCTAGCCGTTCCTGAGATTCGAATACCGTGTCACTGCGTAGTACCTGACCATTACGCTCAATAAAAATATCCTGATGGCTATTGATCATAATCTCTGTTACGCTCCGGTCATCGACTAACGGCTGCAAAATATCTAGCCCGCGAAACGAATCAAATACCTGACGAACGAGTCGCCGACGCTCGCCTGCCGTCAGTCCCGGATACCGATGATGATCCAGTACCTTTTGCTCAATACGTCGCATTAATTCATCGTCATCAATCGCAAATGTTACATCCAGCCCAGAGCGTACTTCATCGCGCAGTGAAATAAACAGATCATCACTCACAAACTCACCCCGTTAACAACCGAATACGCTAACTCATCATGAGTATGATCTAACCGACATAGCTTCAAAATATCACGCTGAAAAATCGGTGAGCACCATAACAGCTCCCCACTGCTTACCTGCTTCCAAGATGGAACATACGGAAGCGTTCCTTCCAGCTCCATCCCCTCTACTGGCAAACGATTGATCAACCCACCAGTATACCGATTCAGAACAAATGATACTTTTCCACCAATCTGTTCATACCAATCGCTATCATAATGCTGCCAGTACGACATCCATTGCAGGGTTTTGTTCATACATGGCAGATCATCGGTCAACAGCCAGACGATACGATCACTTTCGCTCAGTGCGGCACGAATACGATCATGCCACCCTGATTCCACATCGATAATCAAATGATCATATTCACCGCTATGTGCAATATACCGAATGAGCATCGCCGTTTCGTCTTCCGTCATATGCAGCAATTCATTAAAATTGCCCGGCGGGACAAAAATATCGGCACGAATCTCTTCTGCTCTGATGGCATACTGAGATGGCGATGCTTCTGGCTGGCGCTTCGATTCCGCAGCTGCCTGAAGATCGTACAGCAATCTGGACAATTCATAGTTTGGATCAGGCTGCTGATCCATCGTTAGCCAATGGGTACTGCTAGCAGCTTCCAGATTCAAGTAAAATACCGATTCCCCTCTCATGCCATACTGCTTCGCCATATTCATCGCTGTGACCGATTTCCCACTACCCGGCGATGTTGAATAGATCGTTGTGATCATCGTCTTGCCTACTTCACGTTGCCATTCTGCGGGTGCTTTGCCACTATATTCGCAAAGCTGTTCCAGCAGTCGTTGCAGCGGCTGGTATTTGGCAAGCACTTGATGCTCTTCGTTCTTTTCCTGATATTCGCCTAACGTCACGCAGCGATTGCTTTTGGATTCACCATCCTTGAGCCAGCGTTGCAAAAAAGATTCCTCCGCTGCTACTAGCCCTCGATGATGCCCTTCATTCATATAAGTTAAAAACGTCTCATGATCTGAAAATGCCCGAATGCGTACTCTGGCTGCATATTCACTGGTGCGGACATACCGCAGCAGCAGCTCAATGTACTCACTGTCCTCCACACAAAGTACGATCTGTACTGGAGCCATTGGCTTTTCCCCCTTTAAATATGCAAAAAAAAGCACCGTTTAAATAACGCACTTCAGGTGCGGTACTTAAACGGTGCTTCCGTTGCAAGAACTATATTTAACGTAAGAATAGCATATATGTACTAGGTCTGCAATACTATTTTTTCGTTTTTTTGCTAATTCAATTCTAATTTCTTTTGGAATAAGTGACATTCCCGTTACACCTGTTGCGACCGCAGTTATTCCGGTTAAACAATCAGAGGATATATTTTACAAAACAGAAAGGCGGAACGCTGTATGAACATGAACCACAAAAACAAATATCGATGGGCATCACTCATCCTAGCAGGTGTGATCAGTGTAGGCGCTGCTCTATCTGCATCAGCGGCAAATGATATCAGCCTGCTGAACAATCCATCGTGGACCTCCCCGTCCTTGTTTACCGACAAGATGGATAATGCACTTGCTGTACGCGCTACAGAAATCCACGCTGTACCATCCAAATCGCTGGTCTATGTACATACCCAGCAAGATATTCCCAATACGACCGGCAATACGCAAAACAACTGGTACCTCGATACGATCAAAGGATACAGCCTGACGACCGGCAAGCCATTGTGGAGCTATTCGCTGCATGAATCGGCTGGACCATATACCTTATCTACTCAAATCGTATACGCGCCTTATGGAACGGCTTATATCTATGCCTCCTACTCGGACGGAACGTACAAACTGCTGTCGCTCCATTCCTCCGGCAAATTAAACTGGGAGAAAACATTATCCTCCTCCGGTACCGTTACGATGATGAAGGACGGTTCTCTACTCGTCACCTCCAACGGAAATGTAAACGCATCGGGTATCATTCGCTCATCCCTTAGCCGCTATGATATGAATGGCAAACTGCTGAACAGTCAAACGGTACAAGGCTCAATTCTACATGCGGAAGGTGATCGGATTCTAGTCGCAGCTAGTAAGCTGATCAAAAACCAAAATGGCTGGCAAATGGTATCCAATCCGCAGATGGATGTATACGGTTTGGAGCTAAAACGCCTGTACAAATATCAGTTCCCTGCAAAGTCGAATATTTATGGTGACGGCAGCGACTCTATGTTTGTACTGAAAAATGGTACAGTCCTTGTACGCGCCAATGTCGATCAAACTGGCAATAAACTGTTTGCTTTTGATCCAAGCGGCAAATTGCTGTGGGGGCGTGTGATTCCGGGCGATTCGATTACACAATCAACAGGCACCGGCTATACCATTTATGAAAACAAAACACTCAAGCTCTACAACACTACTTCAGGCAAAGCTATTGCTTCAGCAACATTGGAAGGTGATCCAGCCAATTACACTTCGCTTGATCGCACAACCGATGGCAATCTGATGATCAATATGGCGGATCGGACATACATTCTGTATCCAACCAATCTGTCTATCGTGCAAACCTTCGATACCAACAATCTAGGCACTCCCTATGATTATGTAGATAAAACAGTATATACTGTAAACGATGATATGCTGAACCGATATAAGCTGAAATAATCTGTAACCAAATAAAATCCCGCTTTCCAGCCATTTGATTCCATATGGCATAGAAAGCGGGATCTTTTACATAAATGATCGCACCAGTCACCAGAATTGTACTCAACCTGCCCTCACAGTCAACTTCCTTATCGATTATTCTACAAATCTCGCCCGAATATCCGGTGTCGGTAGCATACACTGATCAGACTTACCAAACCAACGATACCGATTGCGTGCCACGTAATTATACACACTGTCCCGCAATACCTTTGGCACAATAATAAACGCATACAGTAATGGCCACGCAAATTTTAGTCGTTTAGCAATGCGAAGTGCAGCTGTAGAGCGTGTATAGAATTTCCCATGATCCACTAGCACAAAGGTATCCATCGATGTTGTGGACAATCCGCCCTTTTGTAGCAGCTTCTGTCCAACCTCTGACTGCAAGGAAGCAAAATGGAATATTCCTTTGAGATCGCGTTTAATAATAAATTTGGTCGCTCCTTGGCAAAAATGGCAAACACCATCTACCAGAACAATTGGATGTTCTCCCTGAAGCAGCTCGTCAATCTGGGCATCTGTCAATTCGGTTGGTTCTCCCGGTCTGGATACCGGAGCATGTGCAGTTACCATTATCGTCACTCTCCTTACAGTTTATACAATCCATTGTCGTTGCATGAGTCCCCTATGTTACCTATTTACACTTCAATTCATGGATTCTATCCTTATAAAGCAAAAAAGCACGAAGAGAATTCCCCCGCGCTCTGCATGATACTGTTATCTGGTTACAACAACTTGCTGTTATGCCAGTGCTTCGTCAATCAGTTGACGATCTTTGATTTGTTGATCGATCTCACCAGCAAATGCACTGAAGCAGTTACAAATGAAATCTTTGCGGCATATAGGACATGGTTTGGTCAGCAAGCGGTTGATATTGGTCATTTTCCACTCTGGAAAACGATTGTAGAACATGCGGCATTCCGTTCCATCCGCCAGTGTTGCTGTAAATTCGTACAGTCCTTCTTTTTCGTTGATACCGGCTTTTTTCAACGCCTTGATCGTCGGTCTATATGCCATATTATCATCACCCGTTATCCTTTAAATTTCGTAGCGAATTACAAATCACCTATGACATATTAAAGAATTTTATGGTATGTGTCAACTCCAACTCACTGCGGGGGAGCAGAAATTGGACTGACTCCGGTTATTGTTCCGCCATTTGTCACTCGCTCATCCGAAATATACGCTTCTCTAGCAATAATTTTGTTAGTAGTTACAAGAGTATAGCAAAGCTAATACAGCAGTATATTCCGTTATGTAAACTTTACCCTTATGAGCTATCGTTAATCGTTTATGAGCAAAATAATATAAAAAGCCAGCCCGCATATAAGACGGACTGGCTTGCGATACACTATGATGGCGAAATACCGCTACGCTTGTAACGGAAAGGGTACAGTAATGCCGATGATTGCTATCATTAGTCGTTTTGCACGACATTCAATTCTACATCAATATTGCCGCGTGTTGCTTTGGAGTATGGGCAGAATTCATGCGCTTTTTTGGCAATATCCAGTGCTTCTTCATGCGATAGTCCCGGAATCGTAACATCCAATCGCACGGATAGCTTGAAGCCACCGTCTGCGGGGTCTTTGTCGATCAGTACATTGCTGGTTACAAGCGTATCCGTAACATTTACCTTTTCACGACGTGCTACATTGGCAAGTGCGCTCTGATAGCATGCGCCATAACCGGCTGCAAATAGTTCCTCTGGATTGGTACCGTTACCGCCACCGCCACCCAGTTCTTTCGGCATAACAAGACTCACGTCCAGCGCACCTGTGCTCGATTCAACCTTACCTTGACGTCCACCATGAACTTTTGCTGTTGCTGTATACAGTGCCATTATCATTCAGCTCC
The DNA here is from genome assembly GCF_040719145.1 of Paenibacillus sp. JQZ6Y-1. Lineage (NCBI taxonomy): Bacteria > Bacillati > Bacillota > Bacilli > Caryophanales > Paenibacillaceae > Paenibacillus > Paenibacillus kandeliae. Next base: position 446,321 of record NZ_JBFDUZ010000001.1, on the reverse strand, counting down.
TTTTCCAAAACTTGTTTGAAACCAACACTATATTTGTAAAGCACTACGCCTAGAATGAAACTCTAAATAATAAAATATATAGGTAAGCTAAAATTGACTTTAGTAGTTTAATTTTTTAAAATTAAATTGATTTCACGATATGATAAAGGAGGCTGTTAGCGGATGACTGTTTACGATTATCATGCCAACACGATTGGCGGCAAGGAAGTTCCTCTTGAACAGTACAAAGGCAAAACCCTGTTGATCGTCAATACAGCCAGCAAATGCGGGTTAACGCCACAATTTGCCGGATTACAGGAACTGTACGACAAATTCAAGGATGATAACTTTGAAATTCTAGGTTTTCCAAGCAATCAGTTTGCTGGACAGGACCCCGGCAGTAATGAAGAAATCTCAGAATTTTGCCAGTTGAATTACGGTGTTAGCTTCCCCATGTTCGAAAAGATCAATGTAAATGGCTCGGATGCACATCCCCTGTTTAAATATTTAAGCGAGCAAGCGCCCGGCATTCTTGGCTCCAAAGCGATCAAATGGAACTTTACCAAATTTCTGATTGACGGAGACGGTAATCCAATCAAACGCTATTCGCCGCAAACTACACCAGATAAGATCGAAGAAGATATTAGAAAACAGTTGTAATACAGCTTGCGTGTGAGTGACTTCGTTTCCCTTTCTCTCTTTTCATTCACAACGTTCCAATCCTCTATCGTAGAGCAATGATTCGTCTACTCTACTGTTTGCCTACTTGTACCAAGTACCAACCAAAACTCTATGCAGTCTATACTATCAAGGTAAATTAAAAAAGCCGGAGATTATCCGGCTTTTTGCTGTATTCGCTATACGTGATCTTATCACTTATGTATTACTTATCATTCATCCAAGAATTATGATGTTCATCTGAATCTATATATCCGAAATCAAGTATGCGGCCGAGAGGACTCGAACCTCCACGGGTATACACCCACTACCCCCTCAAGATAGCGTGTCTGCCATTCCACCACGACCGCTCAATGTATCAGTTGTTGCTTCCACAATGTACTGTACTTCCTATTCTTCGGTATATTGCCTGAGGTCACAATATCACAGTACTTTTCATTGCCATTCTATCCGTGCAACAACTTTTATACTATATCATTTGTCGAATTAATTGTAAACGCTTATTTTCTAGTAGAAATTAAAAGTTATATTACCTAACATAAAATTAATAATAAATCCCTTATTCAACAGATGTATAGACTAATCTAGACTTATTAATTTCTTTATACCTAATATTGAGTTAATTTTATTGACATAAATATGTATAACGTGTAATTATTATTAACAAAATATTAAAAATACGTAACTTTTACTTCTTCATTTTTGATATTTTTGTATACGTTAGCGTTCTTCGATTCCATATTTATGCTACACCATATACCACGTCGGAATTTGCAGCTTTTAGCAAGATCCATCTATATAGAGATAGAGAACGTTGCAGGCACGATTACGTTTACGGAGGCTGATGAATGATGAACAGTAGCCAGAAATTACTCGCGTATGTACAGCTGCTGGATGCGAAGCTACCAACAGCCAGCTTTACACACGCCCATAATCTGGAGCGTCAGGTGAATCAAGGTCATATTGATAGCACAGACCAGCTACATGAGTATATTACCGGTGTATTGAAACCTCATCTGTTTCAATGGGAGGCACCAGCGATTCACAGTGTATACTCCGCAGTAACCAAGCAGGATGTATGGCAGCTTGCTCTCGTGGATAAGATGGTGATTCAGCAGATCATTATGCCAGAACATATGGATGAAGCCAGAAAGACAGGTAAGCGCTTACTCAAGTTGGCGCGTAATTTATATCCATGGATGGATTTTACTATGTTAGAGCAGGCAATCACTGAATATCATGCTGTGCTATCCTTGACTGTACTCCATGCTTGGATCAATGTTCAGCTCGGTATCGAACGAGAGCAAGCAGTGGGATGCTATTTTTATACGCTTCTCTCCTGCTGCATGAGTCGGGCGGCAGCACCTTTACAGTTAAGTATTCGCGATGCCAGCCTACTGACCGATCAATTATCGCAAACGATGGAAACAGACTGGAATCTACATTGGCAGACTGCTACGCAATCACAAACAGTCTCGCATCATCCCTTGCAAAACGTTCATACCAATTGAATGACATGCCAAAAAGGCTGACGGCTCACCCTACTCTACTGGTGAACCATCAGCCTTTTGCTCTGAAATGACCCGGTCTGCGGTTGCGAAACAATTATTGCTCCTGCTGTCTGGCTTTGCGATATACGGTAAATTCGATATATTCCTTGATAAAGTCCTTTTCCTGATCGGACAGAACTTCATCCTGGCAATTCAATTGCCCCATAAGCTCAAAAAAATACGGGCTAGTCTGCTCGTTAACCGTTTGGGTATAACGTTCCTTGCCCGTTAGTAGCCAATCCAGACTGACATCAAAATAAGCGGCAATCTCGATCAGCTTGTGTGTACCCGGTGTGGATTTCCCTCTTTTCCAGTCACCAAAGTTACCTGTACTGATCTTCAATTGCTCGCAAAATGACTTTTTGGTAATACCCTTGTTTTTGATGAGTAATTCGATGCGTTCATAAATAGATTGCGACTGCATATGATTTCCACTCCCCGACCATGTCATCTAAATCTCTTAACAACACTTTTATAAGTATTTTAATGTTGATAAAAAGCGTATTTAAGTATATAATTGGTCTAACGACATTTTTTTACTTCTTTTCCTGAAACATTATACCATGTGCGTATGGACAGGGAACCGGTACCGATCCATAAGTGCACATAAGAGCATTACTTGTTACAAATAAAGGGGTGATATTTGTTGAACCGCAAGCAGCCTGTTACCTCTTTTGGCTGGGCCATCAAACAGAGACTGACAGAGTTACAAATGGATCAAAAGACGTTTTGCGAGTGTTATGGGATTCCCCCCTCGCGTTTGTCCAACCTGATCAATGGCACACGCAAGGCGACAAAATACCGCAAACAAGTCGCCGAATTGCTGGACATTCCTGAGAATTTTAAATAAGCGGCACATGACATACATACACAAAGCAAAAGCAATATGATTACGCGCCACTGTAAACCAGAGCACGCTGGATATGTATCGCTGTTCCGCTTAAACAAAATACAATTATGATTACTAATATAGTATGGTTTGTCACGGAATTCAACATCGTTATGCGCAAGATCGCCTTATTTATTCATTTTATTCCATTTTATGCTATAGATGCAAACAAAAAGTCCCTGTTTTTCAACAGGGACTTTTTGTTTACTTCATGAATGCGGTCGAGAGGACTCGAACCTCCACGGGTATACACCCACTACCCCCTCAAGATAGCGTGTCTGCCATTCCACCACGACCGCATGGCATATAATATAAATGTGAGCCATGAAGGACTCGAACCTTCGACACCCTGATTAAAAGTCAGGTGCTCTACCAACTGAGCTAATGGCTCTCAATACTATAATAAGGGATGACCCGTAGGGGATTCGAACCCCTGTTACCTCCGTGAAAGGGAGGTGTCTTAACCCCTTGACCAACGGGCCATGTTTTCTCAGCAACAAAAATGATTATATCAAGTACAGAGTCACATTGCAAGCATTTTTTTAAAGAATTATTTGTACATAGTTAGTAAGCAATATATGTGCCATATAAAGCAAGTGATCATCAGCAATTGCCTTATTTACACTTATTTTACGTACTTTATCTTGTTATTAAACTTATATTTGCTTATAATGACTTATATACACTTAATGATGATACTTATGACGCATCGCATATAAAGGAGATTGTGGATCATGTATCAGGAAGAACGTATGCTTCATATTTTGGATTATCTGAGCGAACATCGGCGGATAACGATTGAGGATATTTGCCAACTGTTTCGGGTATCCCGAGACACCGCTCGGCGTGATCTCGTACGATTAGAAGAACAAAACTCCATTATTCGTACTCGCGGCGGCGCACTCCTCTCCATCGGTAAAATTACCATTCCCAGTTACAAAGATCGCCTAAACACAGTGTCCACGGAAAAGAAGCAAATCGGACATCGTGCTGCACAATTAATCAAGGGCGGCGAACGCATCATCCTCGATTCCTCCACTACGGTACAGGCATGTGCTGAGTTTATCGACGCGCCCGGCTGTACTGTCATCACCAATTCGATTAACCAAGCGGATGTGTTATCTGACAAGCAGGATATTTCAGTGCATCTGCTTGGTGGGCAGCTGCAATCCCAGCATCGTTATGTATATGGATCGGCAGCAATTGAGACGTTATCGCATTATTTTGCTGAACGTGCCTTTATCGGGGTAGGCAGCATTTCTGCCAAAGGGCTAACCTCGCTGTCGGTCGAAGAAGGACGAATCAAGCATAAAATGATGCAACAAGCCGAAATGGTTGTCGTGCTAGCCGATCATTCCAAATTCGGACGCGAGCTGTTTTATAAATTTGCGGATCTGTCCGAGGTTGATCTGATTATTACGGATCGCTCGCCTGATCCTTCCATTCAAGAGTTACTGGAACAATACGAGGTTGAACTATGGGTCGCTGATCCATCATTTACAAAGGAGCTGACAATATGAGTATCAAATTAATCGCAATTGATTTGGATGGAACCTTACTAAGCGGACACAGCTATATTAATGAAGTAAACAAAGCCGCCATTCTGGCTGCTCAACAGGAAGGTATTATCGTCAGTATTGCGACTGGACGCGAGCACAACAATGTTCGCAGCTTTCTCGATGCTGCTGAGCTGATTACACCCGTTATTTCCTCTAATGGCTCGGTCATCCATGACGAGCATCGTGAGCATCTATTCTCCTTGCCTTTAGAGCGTCAGCAGGCAGAGGAAGTATTGCATTGGCTGGAAAGCAATGACTACTACTATCAAGCGCATACGAGCCGCGGCATCTATACCATCGGCAGCGGTCATCAGCTGCTGGCGGTTGAGGTGGATCGACTACTCAGCACCAACCCTGACCCTACGTATCTGCAAATGCTGGAAGCGATGCAGTCGATGGGTGCCCGTTTGAAAATGACTCGCGTCGATACGTATACGGATATTCCGCAAGACGCGCAATTTTACAATATCCTCTCCCTCTCCCTTGATCCTGACAAATTAGAAAGAGGACGGCAGCATTTCGCTAACCGCGACGATATGACAATGGTTGTGTCCGGTAATTTCAACTTCGAGTTGGAGCATAAACATGCTTCCAAAGGCACAGCGCTTCAGCATCTAGCCGAGCATTACAATATCCCGCTTGAGCAAACGATGGCGATTGGCGATAACTTTAACGATGTCTCCATGATCCAGCTCGCTGGTCTTGGTGTAGCTATGGGGAATGCTGAACCGGAAGTTCAAGCAATTGCAGATGAAGTAACACGCACCAATGAGGAAGACGGTGTGGCACATGCCATTTACAAAGCGCTTGGATTGAATGTACCTTTGTCTTGAATCGACGGTATGCACAATATTGATATGAAACGAATCACCAAAAAGCCCCTTGATCCGTATACTGCTCTATACAGATCAAAGGGCTTTTTAGTTTCTATTCTATTTCATAATCTGACTGGTGTGATGAGCCATGCTGCTGGATATCCATGCATATGTTGATTCCTTGACACATCGTTTTGCTGGCTATATTCCAACGTATAATAGATAGAACTGATAGTGGATAAAACGTATGAGGTAAAAAAAAGAGCCGACATCGTCGACTCTTTTACTACTTATGTATGCTGCTAATCTTGCTACATGAATCGTAAAATTCATATGGCGGAGAGAGAGGGATTCGAACCCTCGCACCGCTTACGCAGTCTAACCCCTTAGCAGAGGGTCCCCTTATAGCCACTTGGGTATCTCTCCAAGAAATGGCTCCCCGAACAGGACTCGAACCTGTGACAACTCGATTAACAGTCGAGTGCTCTACCAACTGAGCTATCAGGGAACGTTGATCAATACAAAAAATAGATTACCATGTTTCTCTTGGCAAGTCAAGCGACTCCAATGTAAGTTTTCCTCCACACTTGCCACAGCGATATCGTGTCGGGTCCATCCGGCGCTTGCGCAGATATTGGGTCTGGCAATCACGGCACAGAAGTCGATAACGATACAACTCTTTGCGCTTGTTGCCCATCATCTCCGGTGGGATCTGGCAATAACGTCCACCGCCAACACGCTGCAGCCAGTATTTGAACTCAGGGTCCTTATGCTGATATCCGCGTCCTGTAATGTGTAAATGATAGTGACATAGCTCATGCTTGATGATCTTTTCCACTTCTTCGCGTCCAAATGCCTGCAATTGGTGTGGATTGATCTCAATATTGTGGCTGCGCAAAAAATAACGCCCACCGGTCGTACGGAGCCGTCCGTTGAATACGGCATGATGCAGAAATGGACGATCAAAATGCTCAAGAGATAGCTGCTCCACCCATGCCTGTAGCTCTTCGTTAGTCATGAAACCCGCTCTGCTCCTTTTCGTATGATTGTTCCGGCTGTATGGTGATTTGCATGTATGATGCTCTTCTTTCAGAAAAGCAAAGCAAATCAGCATCTTCTCTTGAATTTTAACTTTGTTATGCATTACACTTCAAGTACAAACTGTATTTTGGCAAGCTTTTATTATAACTATATGCTGTCATCATCGGCAGCAATTCTATGCAGGGGAGCATGAGGAATGACTACATCTCGTATGCGCTATATTATTTTGCAGCAGAATCAACATCTGGAATATGTGGAGATGCCTGCTGATTACGCGTACCAATTGAGTGCGCTGAATCTTCGTTTACATAAGGAAATCAGCAAATTAACGGCGGCAAATGTACCTGCTCTGCCGCGTGCGGTAGCGGAATGCAGTCAGCTTGAATTGTTGCAGGACGAAGCGGTGATTGTTGGGGGATTGGATTATATCAATGCGCTAGAGCAATCCTTTGCATCCCTACAAGAAAAAGAATATCCGTTGATCTCATTGCTAACGGAAATTCGTGCGCTTCAGGCACAGTTGGAACAATGGTACGAGGAATACGAGGAACAGCAGGTTTAATCGTATTGGAACGCTTCATTATACGCTTTGGAAGCGCATAGATGCACATGTATCATTGTATATGAATCGTTCAATATGAACGGTAGATATACGCTATGATAGCTCAACAAAAAGGCTGCTCTCTTTCATGAGATTGTTCATGAAGAGACGCAGCCTTTTTTCTTTTCTTCCACTTAGGTCATGCAGATGTAATCGAGATTACAAACAGAGTAAGAAACCACTTGATAGTATTCTTAGCGTTAGATGCTCCTCAGGCTGTCAGTAACTTCAGCACTCTGATCGATCGAACTGCTTATATGGTATACATTTCTCTAGTTTCTCTAATAAGAACTAGTACTGTTCTTATTGTCCATATGCTTGACCAGCGGATGATTTGCGCATTGTCAGACCGACTCTGCCCTTTTTCAGATCAACATTCAGTACCCAGACCGTAACGTTGTCACCAACTGATACTACGTCCATTGGATGCTTCACAAAGCCTTCACTTAGCTGCGAGATATGCACTAGACCGTCGTTTTTGATGCCGATATCTACAAAGGCACCAAAGTCGATGACGTTGCGCACGGTACCTTGCAGCTCCATACCCGGTGTTAGATCTTCAATTTTCAATACATCTGTACGGAAGATTGGCAGTGGCAGCTCATCGCGTGGATCACGACCTGGACGCTGTAGACTATCCAGAATATCGCGTAGTGTAGGTACACCGATGTCCAATGCGGTAGCGGCTTGCTCCACATCGACGCTTGCTAGGGCAGATACAGCTTCATCACTACCCAGTTGCTCCGGCTTGATGTCGAGCGATTTCAGCAGCTTCAATGTAGCATCGTACGTTTCTGGGTGAATGCCTGTATAATCAAGCGGATTGTCGCCGCCCTTGATACGCAGGAAACCGACACACTGCTGCAATGTTTTGGCACCGAGACGCGGTACTTTTTGCAGCTGCTTACGGCTAGTAAAACGACCGTTCTCTTCGCGATATTTCACGATATTTTTGGCGATGGTTGCGTTCACGCCTGCTACATACGACAGCAGCGATGGCGAAGCGGTATTCACATCGACACCAACATGGTTAACTGCGGACTCTACTACGCCTTTGAGCGAGTTTTCCAAGTTCTTTTGCGAAACGTCATGCTGATATTGACCTACACCGATTGCTTTGGGATCGATTTTGACTAGTTCGGCAAGAGGATCCTGTACACGGCGAGCAATCGAAGCCGCACTGCGCTGTGCCACATCCAGATCTGGGAATTCTTCCTGTGCCAGCTTGGATGCAGAGTAGACACTTGCTCCTGCTTCGCTGACGATCAGGTACGCCAGCTTGCGTTCGTTGATCTCCTGAATCAATTCAGCTACGAATTGCTCGGTTTCGCGAGAAGCGGTTCCGTTACCGATCACAATCAGCTCCACTTGATGCTGATCAATCATCCGGCGGAAAATGTCTGCTGCTTCACGCTTTTTGTTCACTGGCGGTGTTGGATAGGTCACTGCTACTTCCAGCAGCTTACCCGTTTCATCCACAGCAGCGAGTTTACAGCCAGTACGGAATGCGGGATCGACTCCAAGTACACGTGTTTCCTTAATCGGTGCTTGCAGCAGTAGATTACGCAGATTGCCAGCAAAAATAGAGATCGCCTGCTCATCGCCTTTTTCAGTCAGCTCAGCACGGACTTCGCGCTCAATTGAAGGCGCAATCAGGCGCTTGTACGCATCCTCAATGACGCTGCCCAGCAGCTGTTGGACGGCGGATGGACCTTTTACAATGCGCTTTTCAATATAACGATGGATCGACTCTGGCGCTACTTCCAACTGCACCTTCAGCACATTTTCGCGTTCTCCGCGATTAATTGCCAGAATACGGTGCGGTGGCATTTTCTTCGCCAGCTCGCGATAGTTGTAGTACATTTCATATACGGATTCTTCATCGGCATTGCGTGCTTCTGTCACGAGCATTCCGTGATCCAGTGTATAGCGACGCACCCATGTACGGATGGCAGCATCGTCGGAGATATTTTCCGCGATAATATCCATCGCACCTTGTAACGCTTGTGAAGCGTCTTCTACGCCTTTTTCAGCATCAATATAGTCAGCAGCCTTCACCAGTGCTTCCGGCGCCTTGGGCTGGCTCATGATCCATTCTGCAAGCGGATCAAGACCTTTCTCACGAGCAACGCTGGCACGGGTTTTGCGTTTTTGACGATACGGACGGTACAGATCTTCCACTTCTTGCAATTTAGCAGCATTTTGGATGCTGCCTGCCAATTCTTCGGTCAGCTTGCCCTGCTCGCTGATGATGCGCAGCACTTCTTCCTTACGCTCCTGCAAATTACGCAAATATTGATGACGTTCTTCAATATCACGCAGTTGATTTTCATCCAGCTCGCCGGTCATTTCCTTACGGTAACGAGCGATAAACGGAATCGTGTTGCCTTCCAATAGCAGATCAATCGTCGTACGAATTTGTTTTTGCGAAATGTGTAACTCGTCGGCAATCTGCCGCACGATCCGTTCACGAACCTGCTGTTCGCTGGCTTTTGCCTGTGCTTCACTAATTACATGTTGTTCAGCCAATCTGATCCCTCTTTCCACTCTCCAATCATGCGGAGAACCAAGTGTTCAATAGATGTATTATCTCAAAAGTTGAGCATGATCTCAAACCATACCTTATCTTCATGTTGCCCAGCTTTGGAAGACGCAAAAAACCCGGTGCATCCACCGGGTCCACTTGCTCGCCATAAGCCTTTAGAAATCCACCAGGCCCAGACTGATCTGAAGGGAATCATGCACTCTACGCATGGTCTCCTCATCCAGATGTGTGATTTTGTCAGTCAAACGCTGCTTATCAATGGTACGAATCTGCTCTAGTAAAATGACGGAATCCCGGTCAAACCCATGGGATTTCGCGTCGATCTCCACGTGCGTCGGCAATTTGGCTTTTTGAATCTGCGCCGTAATCGCCGCCACAATGACCGTCGGACTGAAGCGATTACCGATATCATTCTGGATCACCAGAACCGGTCTCACGCCACCCTGCTCAGAACCGACGACGGGCGATAAATCTGCAAAAAATACATCGCCACGCTTTACGATCAATGTCTACACCCCGCTAACTAAGCGGTCCAGAGTGATGTCCGCTTCTTCCTCCGCATAGAACGCTTCACAAGCGATTCTCAGATTGATCTTGGCCATTTCCATATACCCACGCTGCATCGATTCACGGACAATCCGTTTCTTGCGCTCCGTCAGATACACTTTCGTCGCCTTTCTGATAACCTCATTGCGGTCGGAATTATCCAAAGCTGCGATCCCATCGATTTCCTGCAAAAGCTGATCCGGTAAATGGATCGTAATCCCTTGCACGTTCTGCATGTTGTCCAACTGTCCAGCACCCCCAAAACCTTTTCAGCTATACCCCTTAGCTGTGTAACGGCATTTTCATAATGCGAATCCAAGTTTATGGTCTGACCATAGGCACAGTGCATATGGCTACTTTGCTGCCACCATTATAAACCACAATGAAGGCGCTCGTACAGACTTTTCATCACATTATGTAAGATTCGCGCTGAAATTTCCGTTTCCTTCCATTAGACGAAATATATTTTCTATCCTAGAAGGGGGTTACAGCGACTAACGGGTATACCATCGCGGTAATACAGGCGAGGTACTCGGGAAGCAATCATGCAAACAACTTCGTAATTGATGGTGCCGAGCCAAGAAGCAGGCTCATCAGCGTGAATGAATTCATCCTGCTGACGGCCGATTAAGACAACCTCATCGCCGATTTGGATTTCTTTTGCCTCATCAGCAAAAGATTTGAGTGATACCATACACTGATCCATACAAATGGTGCCAACGACTGGAACCCGGCGTCCGCGGATCAGCACTTCGGCTTTTCCGCTCATTAAGCGTGAGTATCCGTCAGCATAACCGATGGGGAGCGTAGCGATCACTTCTGGCTGATCGGTAAAATAGCGGGTGCCGTAGCTTATGCCCGCACCGGTCGGCAGTGTCTTCACGTACGATATTCCCGTTTTCAGCGTCATGACCGGGGCTAATTCTATCGCCTGCTGGTTCACTTCGGTCGAAGGATACAGCCCATACAATGCAATCCCGAGCCGAATCATCTGTGGAGATAATTCAGGCATGTCCATCGCGGCAGCACTGTTCCCCGTATGTATTACAGGGATAGTATAACCCATGTTCCGCAATTCCCGGTCCACTCGTTGAAAGTTTTCGTATTGCATCAGTGTATAATCTTTATTGTGCTCATCCGCTCTGGCAAAATGGGTAAACATACCTTCAACTTCCAGCGTAGGCACCTGAAATGCTTTTGCGATAAAAGCAGGCGCTTCATCTGGAAATAATCCCAGTCGTCCCATTCCACTGTCGATTTTGATATGAGCTTTGAGCTTGCGTCCGGAAGGTTCCACAGACAGTCCGGCAATCGCTTCTAGCACGTCTTCCGTAAATACATTTAATGTAACGTCATACTCATAAGCGACCGCCACCGCTTCCGGCCCGGTATACCCAAGCACAAGAATGGGCAAGCCGATGCCATGCTGACGCAGCTCAATCGCTTCGTCTAGAAACGCGACGCTTAAATAGTCCGCCCCAAGTCGTTCCAGCTCTCTGGATATCTCAACCGCGCCATGCCCGTAGGCACTCGCTTTGACGCAAAGCATCAATAAGGTGGTATCCGGCAAAGCGTTACGGAAAGACTCGTAGTTGGTACGTAGCGCATCCAGGTTAATTTCAGCTCTTGTTGGTCGATATTGCTGTTGCAATTACAGTCACCTTCTATCCGTTTTTGCCCATCCGGGCAATACCACTATGTTAATGCGGAAGCTGGATAACTGTCAATTGCATCAGAGCCTATAACAAAAGCTTAACCGCTATTGGTACTACAATTCAAATTCCACCTAGAAAAGGCGAACAGCCGTCCAGCAGATGTCTGTGCGGTTTCGCCTTGTTTGTAGTACTTACCCGCTTCTTTCAGAATAGAAGCGGGTATTTTGCAATTTAGGAAATTTACATTAAAGTGCTAGATTCATCCTGAAATCATTTGTAAGTAACCACCGTACCACAATATTCGCACTCCCGACTTTGCTGTGGAGCTAGCGTTTGTGGTGCACCGCAGCCGGGACAATCTATCGTTTTGGCTCCATGACTGCTATTTGCCGCCGCGTTTGCAGAATTAGGCGATGCTGATGAAGATGATGTGCGCCCTGCCTGCTGATTCATATAGGCAGCCGTACGCGGATCGAGCGGATCATAGATTTTGTACGAGCCATTGGGCTGCTCTGGTCTATATTGTCCACTAGATGGATCAGAATGCGGCTGTGGTTGCGGATAATGATAATCGTCGTTTGCTGGTGCGTTGTTTGGATTCCAATGTTGTCCCGCCATCATTTGGTCGTATTGCAGCTGTGATTGTATGTGACTTTTCCGAATCAGCCTCACACCGATGATCATTAAAATAATCCCCGGCAAAGCAAATACCATGGCCATTACAATCGCTGTCCCCGGATCTTCAGGCAAGGTACCGACCAAACCGAAGAAACCAAGCAGCAACAAAGGAAGGGCGAAAATAATACAGACGATTCCTCCTGCCAGCATGGCATAACTCCCCTTTCAACAAATTCTATATCTCTAAAATCGTACCTATTTATGTTGATAACAGTCTATGATTTGGCAACTGCAAGTCTCGCATTTCGTTGACGGAGTATATCGTGCGCCGATTGGAAATGCTGACGCAGCTGATCCAGTTGGTCATTCATCTGCTGCTCATCCCCGCTTGGTGCGTTCATCATCTGATCACGCAGATGACGAACTTCATCTGTCAGTTGCTCCTCTTCTCTCCATACATCAGGATGAGTCACCGGATCGCTAAAACGTACACTTTCTTCTAGCTCGGATAACAGACGATGAACTTCGCCGCGATAAGGCTCCTGCCAATTACGAATATGCAGACCCGCTTCGCCCAGACCTTGGCGAATATCGGCGATGCCTAGTTTCTGCTCACGTTCTTGCTCATCGGTATAACGCTCTGATTGCATAAACCAGCTGACTAGCGCAATGATTCCGACCGCCACTACAAATGTTGCCAAATGCAGCCATCCATAAAAGGAGGCCGATACGTGAAGCAGCAGCCATAATACTAGCATATACCCGATTGCCAATACTCCATATAGACTAGCTACAACGATTTGCGCCATAAAAGCAGGCATTGTCGATGCGAATGCCTGCCCTCGCATCGAGCCCCAGCCAGCGAGCGACCAGAACAACGTCTCTGCCAACAGCAAGGCAATGAGCGAAATCCAAAATCGGCTGTCCACGATCAGCACCTTGCCAAGCAGTACAAATCCTACGATGGTAACGATCACTGATAATCCATACAGCAGAGCAATGATGGCAATCCCTCTATGTCGGCTCATCAGGCTTGCCCTCCCTGTTGCGGCGCCTGATGCCCACATTCCATACAGAACTTCTGACCGGGCTGCATCGGTTGTCCGCAGTTGCTGCACGTTACGGAAGTCGGCGCTCCGCATTCATGGCAAAATTTCGCTCCTGCTTTTAAGGAAGCTCCACATTGACCGCATGGATGAGACAGCCCTTTGCCACAGCTATGACAATTCACTGCACCTTCTGGATTATCGGCACCGCAATGCTCACAAGCCAGATAGGCATCACCGCAATGATGACAGAATTTGGAGCCAGCAATTAGCGGTTGACCACAGTTATGACATGGTTGTGTTTTAGTAGCGGGCGCGCCGGCAGATACGTCATTACTGTTGACATCCATCACGCGACTCACCTGTCCCATCGTTTGACCGAGTGGACCACCTATACCAAAGCCCATGCCTAATCCCAACCCTGCTCCCATCACGCCCGATTGCAGACTGCCCTCGTTTTTGGCAGCGCCCTCCAGTGTATCAAAGCTGCGTTCCTGCTGATAGGTATAGCCGATAATATCCATCTCCGCTTTACGTGCCAATGCCTCCTGCAAACGTTTCACAGACGGATCATCATCCGGTGTATTGACCGAATCGACGAACAAATTCAGAATGCGGATACCGTATTCGGCAAATACGGGAGCCATGCGTTCTTTAACAAATGCAGAGATTTCGCTGATATAGGCATTAATATCCAGAATACTGATCTGACGATGCACCAAATACGAAGAAATACATTCATTCATATTCATCAACAGCACACCGCGGAAATAACGAGAAATATCCGACAGGTCAAAGCGGGATAGTGTACCAACCAGCTTGATCAGAAACTTACGCGAATCCTCAATCATAATACCCATTTGACCAAAGGCACGGACGGGAATAATAATTTTATATTTCGGGTCCTGCAATTGAATAGGTGCATTGGTACCCCATTTTAGATCCAAATTGCTCACCTTATTGATATACCAAACTTCCGCCGCAAACGGCGATTCTCCACCAAACGGTAGATTGATTATATTGTTCAATAACGGAATATTCATTGTGCTCAGCGTATGTCGCCCTGCTTGGAACGTATCAAATGCTTGTCCGCCTTTGAACAGAATCGCCTCTTGCGATTCATTTACAATCAATTGTGTCCATGTGCCCAGCTCATCATTGGGATATTTCCACGCATAGACATCCGGTGTGCCATCATATTTAACGACTTCTACAAGAGCCATATTTGTTTCCCCTTTTCTATATATGTAACTTTATACTGCTTTTACGCGGTATAATTAGGTAGCGTTGCAAATATTCGTTGCTCATTTTCATATTTAGGTTCTTTCTATTGTGTAGCATTACATACTTGGATGGCATCATCATCTTTCGCTATCGTCCAGTTACTACCTTATCGTTGTTAACTATAGTCTTTTTCTCTATATGTCGGTTGTACAGCTGAAAATTGTAACCCAGACAGCAAAAAAGAGCCTGTACAGGCTCTTTAATGAAGGAACTATGCGTCTTACCATTCAGATCAGCAGCATATCTTTAACTTCAGGAAACGGCTTGGCAGTTTTTGCCGCCTTTGTTTTTCTCGCGCTCTTTTGCTTGGCAAGCTGAACATACGCCTTGAAAATCGAGTCGATGATCCGTCACGGTAAAACCGTATTCTCGTTCTACTCGTTTTTCTAGTGCCAGCAGCCAGTCTTCCATAATCTCTTCTACATTACCGCAGCGGGTGCAGATCAGATGGTGGTGCAAATGAGGGCTATTGGCTGCGCGTAGATCAAAGCGCGCGGCTCCGTCGCCAAAGTTGACCTTCTGTACGATTTGCAGTTCGTTAAGCAAATCGAGTACCCGGTAGACGGTGGCCATACCAATCTCCGGGAATTGCTCCTTTACTAGCAGAAAGACTTCCTCTGCGCTCAAATGGTCTTTTTGGTGCTCCAGCAATACCCGGATTGTCGTCTCGCGCTGTGGCGTCAGCTTATAACCTTTGGATTTTAGGCGTTCCTTAATCCGGTCTATCTGTTCCGTCAGCATCATCATGTTATTCACACCTTCCGGTTTATTTTGCACAGTCCGTCCAATGATTGATTTTGTATTCACCATATTCGTCATTTCATCGTTTATATTTACGATGGGTCATTGTATCGGCAAGTAAGCTACCCGTTCGACGCATCGGTCATGCCTGACCATTATACTATAAATGAAGATCGGTATCTGTATATTCACGCACAGGGCGTAAGGCTGTGTTCATTCCAAAGTAAAGATTATCGAGTATCGAATTTATACTTAGAATAATTATAATTCTATAATACCGAACATCGTATCTATTTGTAAATAGGCATCCCGAATAAATTGACCAAATGAATATATAGAAAGAAAAAATCATCGCTATTTCAAAAAACGACAAACGCCCATCATCTTTACGGCATCTAACATGCAAGCTTTTACACTATTATCTTAGTTAATATAAATGTTAATAATTAATATTATTATTGACTGATAAATGATTGTGTGATACATTCGGAATGTAAAAACTGTATTTCTACCACGCCTTGATCTTCAGTCATCCAGTATTGCATGAGGTTAAATGAAAGGATGAATAATATGTCACAATCCAGTATCAAAGCTAGAATGATTATTGACAAATCGTTTCGCATTGCCGAAGTCGACAAACGGATTTATGGCTCTTTTATTGAACATCTCGGTCGTGCAGTGTATGGAGGTATTTATGATCCTTCGCATCCACAGGCAGACGAGCATGGCTACCGTAATGATGTCAAACAAATGATCCGCGAGCTTCAAGTTCCGATCATTCGTTATCCGGGCGGCAATTTTGTATCCGGTTACAAATGGGAAGATGGCGTTGGACCAGTAGCAGATCGTCCAAAACGCATGGAGCTTGCATGGAGAACGATAGAACCGAATGAAGTAGGAACGAATGAATTTGCCAGATGGGCAAAGGATGTCGGTTCCGATGTCATGATGGCAGTCAATCTCGGAACACGCGGTATTGATGCAGCTCGCAACCTGCTTGAATATTGCAATCATCCCGGCGGTACATATTACAGCGACCTGCGTAAGCAGCATGGTTATTCCGATCCGCATAACATCAAAACATGGTGTCTAGGTAACGAAATGGACGGTCCTTGGCAAATCGGACACAAAAACGCGGAAGATTACGGCAAGCTTGCTCTGGAAACAGCCAAAGCAATGCGCCAAGTCGATTCTTCTATCGAACTGGTTGCCTGCGGCAGTTCCAATACCGGTATGGCGACATTCCCACAATGGGAAGCGACTACACTGGATTACACGTATGATGAAGTCGATTACATCTCCCTGCACCAATATTATGGCAATCATGACAATGATCCTGCCAACTATCTGGCTCGCTCAGTCGATATGGATCATTTCATTCACACCGTCATCTCTACCTGCGACTATATCAAAGCAAAAAAACGCAGCAAAAAAACGATGTATCTCAGCTTTGACGAATGGAATGTTTGGTATCACTCCAACGAAGCCGACAGCAAAATGGACCCGTGGAGCATTGCCCCGCCGCAGCTTGAAGACATTTATAATTTTGAAGATGCATTACTGGTCGGCAGTATGCTGCTTACCTTCCTCCGTCGTGCTGATCGCGTGAAAATGGCATGTTTGGCTCAGCTGGTCAACGTTATCGCACCGATCATGACCGAAACAGGCGGACGTTCATGGAGACAAACCATTTTCTACCCTTATATGCACGCTTCCGTGTATGGACGCGGCGTATCGCTCAAACCAGTTATCGATTCTCCTGCTTATGATGCTAAAGATTATACCGATGTCCCTTATCTGGATAGCGCAGTTGTACACGATGAAGAGAACGATTATCTGACTATCTTTGCCGTTAATCGTCATCTGACCGACGCACTGGATGTAACGATTGATGTACGCTCCTTCGAGGGCTATACCGTCGAAGAATATCTCGTGCTGGAAAATGACGATCTCAAAGCGGTCAATACAGCTGACGAGGAAAAAGTGAAACCGCATAACCGTGGTCAATCCACATTGGATGATGGCATCCTAACAGCGCGCCTACCGAAAGCATCTTGGAACGTGATTCGCTTGCGTAAAGCCTAATCCCTTCAGATGAATTATGTATGCGTTATCATTATCTTATTTTCCTAATCCTTCTTATTTAGTTGATTTATCCTATTGTACGGAATGATCCAACGCACGGCATGATTCACCCATTACAAGGAGGTCGTTTTATGTTTCGCAAAAAAAGCGCTTTTATCGTTCTGGCCTCACTACTGCTGTTCTCACTGGCACTCGCCGGTTGTGGCGGCAGCAGAGGCAGCTCCGATCCTAACCAGCTTACCTTTATGTTCCGCGGCGGTCCAGACGAGCAAAAAGCTTATACCGCTGTAGTCGAGCAATTCAAAAAGGATAACCCCGGCGTAAGCGTCAAAGTGATCCAAACGAACCCGGATCAATACGCTGCCAAGCTGCAAGCAGCGATCACAGGTAACAGCATCCCGGACGTGTTTTTCTACAATCCGGCAGACCTGAAAGCTTATGTGAACAACAATATTCTGCTTGATATTACAAAGTATATCGAAAACAAAGACAATGTTGATCTTGCGAACATGTGGCCAGATGGCGTAAATATGTATCGTTATGACGGCACCGAAGTTGGCAAAGGCGCAATCTATGGTCTGCCAAAAGATCTGGGTCCATTCGCTCTCGGCTACAACAAAGCGATGTTCAAAGCTGCCGGCATTCCGTTCCCAGACAAAGACAAGCCGTACACTTGGGATGAATTCATTAAAGTCAACCAGCAGCTGACCAAGGACACTGACGGCGACGGTAAATTGGATCAATTCGGTACAGGTCTGAATGCACAATGGACATTGCAACCATTTGTATGGAGCAATGGCGCAGACTGGCTGGATCAAACACATACAAAAGTAACGATCGATGATCCAAAATTCATTGAGGCACTGCAATTCTTCGCCGATATGCAAAATAAATACAAAATCACTCCAGCCATCGAGCAGGCGCAAACACTGGATACGTATCAACGCTGGATGAGAGGCGAATTGGCTTTCTTCCCAGTAGCACCTTGGGATTTGAGTACATTCAAGCGTGAGCTGAAATTTGACTATGACGTGATTCCATTCCCTGCTGGTTCGACTGGCAAAACCGCATCATGGGTTGGAAGTCTGGGCATCGGTGTTTCCAACAAAACGACCAAGCCTGAGCTGGCTGCTAAACTGGTAACCTACCTGTCTGCTTCCCCAGAAGGTCAAAAATCACTCGTAGACGCAGGCGTACAAATTCCGAATCTACAGGATATGGCAAAAGAATGGGCATCTAACACATCTGAGCCACCTGCAAACAAAGAAGAATACCTGCAAATCGTTAACGAATACGGCAGACCATTGCCAGGACAATACACTTACAATGCAGAATGGTATGACCTGTTCTTCACTGATCTGCAGCCTGTACTGGACGGCAAAATCACTGCCTCCGATTTTGTGAAGCAAGAACAGCCAAAAATGCAGGCACTGCTGGATCAAGCGGTTGCCGCAGAGAATAAAGCCAAAGAAGCCAAAGCAAAAGCAGCAAGTAAGTAATCGCTTGAACCGGTCATGCCGTGCGTGCGCAGCTTCCATCATGCAGGCATGACCGTCTTTTCCTTTCCATCATTTGAAGTGATACATCATCTGCAATCATGCTGTGTAAGGAGTGCACATGACGTTAGTTTTCGGCGAAACAAGGTACAATACCATATTTAGGTAAAGCGGAAAGCTAACCTCATTTGTATTCCGCTACGATGACTGGTAAGGAAATACTATTTCAGAATTGTAGGGGTGAACTTGATGAAAGCGACTTCTGATCTGTTTCAGGAAGGCAGCAAAACTCGTGTGATGAAAAAAGGCTCTAGTCTATACCGCAAAGAAAAAATTTACGGCTATTTATTTATCCTCCCGCCGGTCATTGGTTTCCTGCTGTTCACGCTATATCCGGCGCTCTATTCAATCTATGGTTCGTTTACAGACTGGAACGGATTGGGTCAGATGAACTTTATCGGTCTGGACAATTATAAAGTATTGTTTACCGACAACTTCTTCTACACCTCCATGTACAATACATTTTTCCTGATGATCGGGATTCCGATTGGACTGCTGCTCTCCCTGCTACTGGCGCTCGGTTTAAATCGTAAAATTCCGGGTACAACGGCTTTCCGCGTCATTTATTATGTACCGGTTATCTCCTCCCTCGCTGCTATCTCCATCCTGTGGCAATGGGCGTATAACGGTGACTACGGTCTGGTTAATCAATTCCTTGATCTGTTTGGCATTAAAGGACCGAACTGGCTTGCTAATACGTCTACCGTCAAACCGGCAATTATTCTGATGACCATCTGGAAAGGTCTTGGTTATTCTATGCTGCTGTATCTGGCAGCACTGCAAAGTGTATCGCGCTCTTATTATGAAGCTGCCGAGCTGGATGGTGCCAGCGGATTCAGCATGTTCCGCCATATCACATGGCCGATGGTGCGTCCGGTAACGTTCTTCCTCGTCGTAACGAACATCATCGGCGGATCGCAAATTTTTACCGAAATCAATATCATGACACCAACTGGCGGACCGGAATATTCCTCCGCTACAGTCGTATTCTATATCTGGCAAAAAGCATTTGAAAATCTGCAAATGGGCTATGCTTCCGCAATGGCAGTTGTGCTCGGATTGTTTATTTTCATCGTTACACTGGTTCAGTTCAAAATGAACGAAAGCTCCTCGTTTGATGTGGATTGATTGTAGGATGCATAGGAAGCATTATAAGCATGGATTGAGAAGGAGTGTGTACACATGGTATATAGCAAACAGCACAAAATAACCAATGCCATTATCTTTGTAGTGTTGTGTATCGGTGCAATCTTTATGATTCTGCCGCTGCTTTGGATGATCTCCACTTCCATGAAAGATCGCGAAGCCGTCTTCGCTCTGCCACCGCAGTGGATTCCAGAAACCTTCAATTTCGTCAAATATTCAGAAATTTGGACTGCTGGCCCGCTGATGAGCGGGATTATCAACAGCTTGATCGTTGCAGTCAGTGTCACGGTCATCGGTACGCTGACATCCAGTCTGGCAGCATTCTCGTTTGCCAAGCTGCGTTTTCCATACAAAAATCATATCTTCCTGATGCTGCTGTCCGCGATGATGATTCCATATCCAGCAGTCATGATCTCACAGTTCATCATGTTCTCCGAATGGACATGGGTAGATACCCTGCTGCCACTGATTGTACCGGGGCTGTTCGGTAATATCATTATGATCTTCTTCCTGCGTCAGTATTTGTACAGCATTCCGAATGCGATTATTGAAGCCGCCAAAATTGACGGTACTTCCTACTTCGGCATCTATGCACGTATTATCGTACCGCTGATCAAACCGGCGATTGCCGCTCAATTGATTTTGTGGTTTATGGGTATCTGGAATGACTATCTGCCGCCAATTCTGTATTTGAACTCGCCAGAAATTCAAACCTTGCAGCTCGTAATCGCTAACTTTAACGCTAGCTATGCCATTCAAAGTGACTATCCGCTGATTATGGCGGCATCTGTCGTATCATTGCTGCCGATTCTGATTATCTTCCTGATCTTCCAGCGTCAAATTATCGAATCCGTTGCCATTTCTGGAGTAAAAGGATGAGCATACTGTTTCCTACCGCTCCGCCGGCATACAAGCTGTATGATCAATCGATTCTGGATGATGAGTCACGCTGGAATATTAACAACGCTCATGATCCGGGCATCTTAAAAACCAAAGATGGATATTATATTTATTCGACCGATGTGCGAGTAGGCGGTGAATTGACACCCGGCGTGATGGTGCGCCGATCGCAGGATCTGGTTCACTGGGAATGGGTAGGCTATGCGCTGCCCGGTATCCCAGACATCGCTGCCGAATGGGCACAATCGGTCAATTTGTGGGCACCCGATGTCGTACAGGTTGGCGATAAATATCGGATGTACTACTCCGCCTCTACCTTTGGCAGTACTCGCTCAATGATTGGATTGATGGAAAGTGAATCACCGGAAGGACCGTGGATCGACCGCGGTTCTGTCATTCGTACGGAGCCGGGCGATGGTCCCAATGCGATTGATGCTCAGGTGCTACGCGACGCTAATGGTCAGCAGTGGATGGTATACGGTTCATTCTTCGGTGGCATTCATATTTTGCCGCTGGATGAGCAGACGGGTAAGCCTTCTGTACACGGATTCGGTACGCTGCTGGCAAGACGCGACAAAGAAACGGTCGATAGTGCGATTGAAGGACCGTATATCGTGTATCACCCACAATTCAAGCAGTATTATTTGTTCGTCTCGTATGATTCGCTATTCAAGGATTATAATGTACGCGTTGCTCGTGCAGATCGGATCGACGGGCCGTATGTCGATCAGCATGGACGGGTGATGACTGATTTAGATTACCGTCCACAACACGATATTGGACGTAAAATTCTGGGCGGTTATCGGTTTAGCAAGGGCGAAGGCTGGATTGCACCGGGGCATAACTCCGTATTATGCGATGGAGAGGATTATTACATCGTGCATCATGCGCGCGGTGAACAAGACAAAAGCTGGCCGTATCTGCATATCCGTAAAATGCTTTGGACGGAAGATGGTTGGCCCGTCGTTTCGCCGGAGCGGTATGCTGGTGAACAGGAACAGGATTTTGATGCGACGGCATTAGCGGGAAGCTGGGAGTGGATCACTTTTGATCCGCAGCAATCCGATCTGGCGCAATCCGTTCCTTTTACTCTGCATGGCGACGGAACTGTCTCCGCTGGAGTAAGACAAGGCACATGGATTCTGGACAACGCACGGACGCTAGTGCTGGAATGGAATCATCCGCAAACTGCTGATATAGACGGACAGTCCGGCTTTGTACCAATCGGGCATACGCTGTTGAAGCTGCTGCCCTCTTGGGATTGGGAACGAGAGTGCACAACCATAACGGGTACGGGATACGATGATGTTGGCTATGCCGTCTGGGCGAAGCAATTGCAGCATGGTCCGACCGATCCACCGCCGGAACCTGCCGGAAACGAAGCATAAATATACACAAAGGGGCTGAACGGAATTCGTTCGCCCCTCTTGTCTTATCTTCAGTAGCTGGTATGGATACTTTAGAGCTATAACTATATACCGCCATCTCGCGAAACATGCCGATTATGGCGGTATTTATCTTGCTTGTGATTATGCTATGATGGTTATGGCTGAGGTTGCTCTTCCGCTTGCTGCAAGGATGGACGGACGATTTTGTCGTAATACAGTCGGAAGACAATATCCTGATTGTAGTTACCAAAGCCGCGTCCAAACAGCGTCAATCCACCGACATGTTCGGACGTCGTCTCCACCGCAATACGCAGGCTCCACTGACGATCACGTACATTTACTTGATCCAGATCAACCTCGGAGATTTTGATGCCGTCCATATAGGTGCCTTCGCGCGTGACTTGCAGATGCTTGAGCAGACCATATTGGTTCACAATATCCGGCCACCAAGGCGGATTGTACTTGCCTCGTTTGTCGCCATAATCGCCGGGACTGGTCCATGTGCCTAGCTTAACTTCATTCAGATAGAAGGTGATATCCGACGGAAAACGATTATCGGTAAGCGGTGCTTCCGAAGAGATTTCCAATGAAATGAGTAGCTCCAGCGGATTCTCGGTCGATAGCAGGAAATTCGGGATTTTGTACTCGATAAAGCCTTCGCTAAACCACAGAATTTTCGCTTGAAAGCGCTCTGCATCAAAGAAATAACGAGTATCATCCACCTGACCGATAAAGTTGTCAGTTGAAGCCAGCCCGCAAGTAGGCTCCACTTGAAGATCGGTATAATGTCCAATCGAGATTTCGCTTTCGTGGTACTGGCGCAGATGCTCCACTTTGTTGGGGAAAATGATATTCGCTTCCTCCACCTGAAGCATACACACTTTTTGCACGCCGCCTTTACCGGGCTGCATATTCGTTGAAATGATTGCCGCTTTTTCCAGCTTTTTTACGTGCATGGATACGATGGCGCTGGTTAATCCCACCGCTTCCGCCAATTCGCGGATATTCATCGGTCGTTCGGCAAGCAGTTGAATGATTTTGTGACGTACATTGCTGGCAAGGGCTTCATACACAGGCAATGATTTTTCCGAAATGTCCAGATTCATACGCAAGCTCCTCCGTTGGCAAATGTGTAACATTTATATTTATCTTATCACTATATCCTTATGTTAATAAAAATACAAACGTTTCTCGTAAAAATTCTCTAATCTTATATGTAATTGCTATTCTGTTCCTTTCCATCGCTGTGTAATCAACGCTCTATCCACTAAAGGAGGATTATTCCAATGGTTAATATGAATGTGAACACAAATGAAACAAAGGGCATTATTAGTCGTTATATTCATGGTCAATTTGCCGAGCATCTGGGACGCTGTATTTATGAAGGATTGTGGGTTGGTACAGAGTCCCCTATTCCTAATACAGACGGTATTCGCAATGATGTTTTGGAAGCGCTTAAAAAATTACATATTCCGGTGCTTCGCTGGCCGGGTGGTTGCTTTGCCGATGAATATCACTGGAAAGATGGCGTTGGCCCACTGGAAGAACGCGCACGCATGGTCAACAGCCACTGGGGCGGCGTGGAGGAAAATAACCATTTCGGTACGCATGAATTCCTGCGTCTGTGTGAATTGCTGGATACCGAGCCGTACATTAGCGGCAATGTAGGCAGCGGTACTGTACACGAAATGCAGCAATGGGTCGAATATATGACCCAAGACGGTACATCACCAATGGCAGACTGGCGCCGTCGCAATGGGCGTGACGAGCCATGGAAGATCACCTACTTTGGCGTTGGGAACGAGAACTGGGGCTGTGGTGGCAATATGCGTCCTGAATATTACGCCGATCTATACCGCCATTACTCCACCTATGTACGCAACTACGGCGACAATCAAGTGTATAAAATCGCCTGTGGTCCTAACGTCGACGATTACAAATGGACAGAAGTGCTGATGCGCGAAGCCGCTCACCTAATGGATGGTCTGAGCCTCCACCATTATACAATACCAAGCGGTGAATTTTTCCCAGTCAAAGGAGAAGCCGTAGGATTCAGTGAAACCGAATGGTTCCGCACCCTGAAAAATACACTGTTCATGGAAGAATTGATCATTAAACACTCCAAAATTATGGATAAATATGATCCTGATAAACGAGTCGGTCTGATCATCGACGAATGGGGAATCTGGACGGATGTGGAACCCGGCACCAATCCGGGATTCCTGTATCAGCAAAATACAATTCGCGACGCTCTAGTTGCTGGCGTTAATCTCAATCTGTTCTACAAATACGCTGATCGTGTCAAAATGGCGAATATTGCTCAAATGGTCAATGTACTGCAATCGATGGTGCTGACCGAAGGCGACCGTATGCTGCTCACGCCGACGTACCATGTATTCGATCTGTATCAAGTGCATCAGGACAGCGAACGATTGGATCTGCAATTGGATAGCCCAGCATACGAATATGGCGCCCAATCCATTCCTAAAATCAGCGCTGCCGCTTCCCGTGATGCACAAGGTCATATTCATATCACCGTCTGCAATCTGAGCCATAACGAATCCGAATCGTTCCAATGTAAGCTGGATGGTGACGGGTCGTACACAGCCACTGCACAAATCATTGCTGGCGATGCACTTGATGCTCACAATACCTTTGACCAGCCAGATCGCGTTGCCCCACAACCATTGGAAGTTGCGCTATCTGCAGACGGCGTATTGAGCTTTGAACTGCCCGCAGCTTCGGTAGCAGCGATTACTCTTTCCCAGTCTTGATCCGTATGATTCGATTTCTTCTTTTCACGGAATCTGTCATTTAGAGGAGATGTGTCGAGTAATGAATCCATATCCTGCTCCCTCCCACCATGATCCAATCCGGCGTGCTTCCTCATCGTCTAACGATGCAGGCTGTAAAGGCTGTAACCGCAGCCCACAGCTGTCTCAGGAAAAGATCGATCAGTTGGTATCTATCGCCATGCGTGGCAAGCAAGAGCATGAACTGGCGAATGCTGCGCTACAGCAGCAACGCTTTGCTACCTGCATGAACTGCCCTTCACTGCAATTCGGTACCACCTGTAAACATTGCGGATGTCTGGTGCATATTCGCACTCGACTGGTCGATAGCCGCTGCCCTTCGCCATATGGTGCACAATGGATGTAACTATACTATGGGTCAGAATCGCTGAACAAAAAGCGACTCTGACCCATATTCTCCATAATGGCGAGCATCCACAAGCCGTGTGGTGTATAATCGTTTCATTAGCAACACTTATTAATCACGCGCCCGGCAAGCACTAACCGACTTGCCGATAGTATGGAGGGTATTCATGTCACCACATCAACTAGAACAATTATACAAAGAACATACATTGCAGGAAGATACACTGATCGATATTGTGCATCAATGCTCAGTCGTACCGCTGCTATACGATGAAGGCGGTCAACTGAAGCTGGAAGATTTCCACGAACAGCTGGAGCAACCACTGCAAGGCGAAATCGCACAAGCGGCAGATGCACTGTATGCAGTCGTTATCGAAGCATTTGCATTGCATCAGTCACCGGAAGAGTATGAGCGTTTGCAGGATGCCGTCAGCCTGCAGGAAGATTTGTTTATGACCGGTGTATTATCGCTATCCGACTGGGTGAATTGGCTGCAACAGGCTGCCCAAGGAACACAACCGTTACCGGACGTTGATTTCCACAGTCTGTTTGAAGATTTGCCAGAGGGCTATATGGTGCAGGATTTTCATGACGATCTAACCTTCATTTTACAGCAGCCAGAGCATGATAAATATGCCGAAGCGGTAAACCAGCAACGACTATTGTATAGCCAGCTCGGCGTGAAGTCGTAGTTTCACTCATACGCTAGCCCTTTGATGGAGTGCATATCATCTTTGATTGCGTACGATTTCAGTTCGCTTTTATAAGTAAAGCAAGGACAAAGAAAAGACCCTTCAGGGACAGGCAATCTGCTATCCAGCAGTGCCTGGTATCCTGAAGGGTCTTTGTCATTCAATCTTATACTTTGATCATTTGCTTATTGCGATTGTTTGATTATTTTTGTTTGTTGATTTTCACCAGTGCATTTACTGTCTTTTTCACAGTCGGATCGGACGCGGAGGTGATTTGAATTTGCAGACGAGCGATACGATAGTCGGTATACGGATATTTGATCAGTGTACCTTTATTGTCTACGTATTTCACATCGCTGCTCGATACAACAGTATAGGTCAAACGGTTATCCTGCGGCAGATTCAGTACTGGCTGACCCAATACGTTGTTGCCATCCAGAATGTAGTTGAACGCTCTAGCTGCAGTATTCACACGATCTTTCTCGGTAGCATCAATGCGGTAAGAAGCATACGCGCGTTTGATCGAGCTTTGATTCACAGTACCATTGGCATCCATATTGTAAGCAACCAGTTCCAGCTTGTATACGCCTTTGCCTAGAACTTTATAAACTGGCTTGCCTGCTGCGTCTTGACCGATATAGACGTTATCAACATTGCTGAATTGATAATGTCCTGGTGCAAACACAGGGTATCCTTGTTCTGTTGGTGTCTGTGTCGCTTGTGCCAGTGTACCTACATATTCATCTTCCAAGTTGTAAGCGTACAGTTCCAGTACATTGGTGTCACTGGTCAACAGGCGGAAACCTACATCTGTCGAGTCCTGTTTGCCATTCAGCGTAATTTTCGGTTCGCTGACAGTTACTTCTTGCAGACCCAGTCCGCTGTCTGGATCATCTTTGCCGACATGAGCCACGAATGGCAGATGCAGGGTTGGATATCCACTTGCTGTCAGTACCACTTCGCCTTCGTATGGACCTTCTGCCGCAGCAGCGGACGCTTGTACCGACAATGCGAATTGCGATGCTTGACCAGCAGCAGCTGTTACGGAACCATCTGCATTCACGCCTTTCAGCGTAGCTGTGATGTTACTTACATCCGGTGTAGCTGTTGGTGCATACGGATCGGATGTTACATCGGCGTGCAGCTTCACGCTTGCTTTGTACGTAACGGACGAACCGGACGTATTTTTCAGTTGCAATGTTTTATCTACTGCGTTGCCGCCCGCTGTAATGACGCCAAAAGCTGCGGAAGGGTTATAGTTGGTCACTTTGGTTTTGTTCCAGTTTTTATCCAAAATCGTAATATCTTCTACCGTTTGCAGAACAGCTGGTGTATACACAGCAGAGCCGACATTGGCACGGCCTGCACCTTGGGAATACACATCATACGGTGTACCATCTGGATCGGACAGATTATCCGCGGTATTAGCGAGTGCTGCACGGATATCAAATGGCGACCAGTTTGGATGCTCCTGCTTCAACAGCACTGCCATACCGGCTACGTGCGGAGAAGCCATACTTGTACCATTTTCACGCTCATACGCTTCGCTATAGGATGCGTCTTTGATGTATTTCCCATAAGCCGGAATCGACGAACGGATACCTACACCCGGTGCAGATACATCCGGTTTAATACCGAGCAGTCCATCTTGGTTCGGACCACGGGAACTGAAGTCTGCCATATAGTCGCCCGGCACTTCGGTTTTCGGATAACTGCTGCCAAAGGTAAAGGATACTTCACCATCGTTATTCAGCGCTTTGCGTGCCAGTGCACGTCCTTCTTTACCTGCCAGATCGAAGGTTGGTACATAATCGAATCCTTCACCGATAAAGGCAGTGGAACCAATATGACCGTCACGACCGGAGATACTTTCCGACAGATCAGCTTCGTTGGCATTGCTTGCTTTAGCGTTACCGTTGAAAATGATGATCGCTTTCGCGCCATATTTATGTGCATTCGTCATTTTGTCCACGAATGGCAGATTACCGCGCGATACGAGTACCACTTTGCCTTTTACATCCTTGCCTTCATAGTCGGCATCTGCACCCAGACCAACAAAGACACCATCCAGTGCTTTTGTGCCGAGAATAGAAGCAAAGTCCTCTTGAGCAACATGCCAGCCCATAACGTTCAGACCATAGCTTTGCTCATCATCATATACATTCTGGCTGACGGTTGGACCGTTGCCATCCAAATAGTTCACATTGGAGCCTGCGGAAGCAGCTGCTGGTTTATCACCATAGACAGAAGCCGTTACTGTTGCTGTGTACAGGGAATACGGTGTGGACGATGCGCCAACCGAGATCGCAAGCTGTGCACTTGCTGGTGAACCCATCGAATAGTAGTAATATCCAGCCGCAGCCGCATTACCATTCGCTACAACTGCCGTTACACCACTCAGTACAGCATTGTTGATCGCTACGGAATCCGGGGAATTCACATTTTTCTCCGAATCGGAACCAAGCGACAGGTTGATCACGTCCATGCCGTCTTTGACTGCATGCTCGATCCCATCGATTACCTGTGCCGAAGAACCGGAAGCGCGGTTTGTTTCCGGGTTACGAGACAATACACGGTAAGCATACAGATCGGCTCCGTACGCTACGCCTTTTTGTACGATATCACTTGTTTTATTGGCAGCGCGACCGACAATGGTACCCGATACATGTGTACCGTGCGATGTGCCGGTGAAGCCAGTGCCATATGGATCTTCTTCAACAGACAGCGGACGATCTTCATATGGATCTTTGTCCTTGTCTACGGAATCATAGCCGCCTTTGTAGGCATCCTTCAGATCCGGGTGATAATAATCGACGCCAGTATCAATGACACCGACTTTCACACCTTTACCAGTCAATCCTTTTGCCCACGCGGTCTGCGCACCGATAAGGGACAATGGAGAGGCATCATATGTAGCTTGAGTTGCCGTCAGCGATGGAGGGTCTTGTACAGGAATCGTGTAGTAGGTGCTGTTTTCATAAATGGATTTGACTCCATCCAATTCAGCCAGCTGTGGAATCTGATTGGCAGGAATCGTAATCTCAATTCCGTTCAGTACCGTATTATAGCGATAATTGACATGCAGATTGATGCCTTTGGCAAGCGCACGACTGATCAGATCGGTTTGCTGTTTGTTGACCGTGCTTTCCGTCGATTCAGCAGCAAGCGACTGCAAGCCAAGCTGTGAAGCATATTCACCTACAGCAGCTGGCTGTGTTGTCAGCTGTACGATAACGCGAGTGTTGGCTTTGCTGCCGGTATTGATATTTGGAGAGATTACATGCTCTTCACTGCTGCTATTCAGACCAATAAGATGGTCTGGCAATGTCTTCTGCTCCAGTATGTATGGCGATTCGGCAGTTCCTAGATCAGTGGCGTATGCGGCTCCCGGTGTCCAGATCGTTCCGGCAGCGAGCAATGCCGCCATAGATACAGTGGACAACCTGCGTAAAACATGGAATTTCGTCAAATTACGTCCCTCATTTCTTCGATTGTAATATGATATTCGCTGTACAGCATACCCCTGTACGACTTCAAAAGAATGTTATGTTAGCTTTATTGACCTCCTTCTTCAAAATTCACTTCATATTAGGAAGATTTTGTTACGTAGAACTATATTATCATCTGAATTGACCACTGGCTAGATATTTTATCCATGAATAGATATTTTTTGCGTTACTTATAATCTGCAAGTAATATTTTATTAATCCGCCCAAAAAAATCCGCCTAAACACCCTTTTTATCAAGCTTTTTCGTTCTAATGACACAATCAAGACATAACAAAAAAGCATTCAGCATTCTGCATGTTTATAAATGCAGCTGCTAAATGCTAGATATATAGATCCCTTTGAATGATGCTGTCTTGCGCGTCATGCCTGCTTACATTTGCAGTTCTACTCTTCGCGCGGAACAAGATCAAAGATCGTTCCTTCCTCCATCACATCGATCAAACGATCCAGCCAGAGGTAGTATTTGATCGATTCTTGCATTTTCTTCTTATCCTCTAGTAGTACATCGCGTACGGTCACTTCGTCCAATTCCGTAATCAATCGGTCGATCTCACGTACAGATTTGCGTAGAATCAGCAAATTACTCTCGACCGCCTTCCGCCATTTGATTACGAAGAAGTCGGTAAACGTCTGATACCAATCATATTCCACTTCATATAAGTCTTTACGCGAGCCTTTTTCCCATACTTTGTTGACCATATGCAGATCCAGCAAATTCCGTACACCGGTACTCATGCTCGTTTTGCTCATCGCCATCTCGCGTCCCATTTCATCCAGTGTCATAGGACGATCGGCGAAGAAAAGCAAGCCATATAGATGACCTGTCGAATGCGAAATCCCGTACAGATCCATATTGCGACCGATGACCTCGATCACTCGCTTTCGCAACTTTTGTATAGTTTCCAGCTGATTTTCATTTAATTGGTCCAAGCTCATGCTTGCACACCCCATTCTATATATACAGTTTATACGAAACGATCTGAAATAAATGAACATCCATCATTTTAAAAAAATTCTCTCAAAAAGTAAAGTAGAGTATTTGGGAGCATTCTCTAGCATACTACAGCATTAACCTTGTAAATATCGTACAGTTTTTTCTGTACAAACTTATTATACGGATTTTACGGTTGATTTGCAAAATCAGATTTGCTACAATTAATTCCGTTGTGTTGCAAATCGTGAAAATCATATCACTGCTATGAAAAATATTCTTGTTTTCATTTACGTCAAAATGGTTAAGTAGATTACTGTTGAATAAGCGAGCGAACAAGCAAAATCTACTTGTCAATCTCTAGCCGGACGTTTTGACGCTTCGCAGGTGATATATAAACTTCGGCTAACTCGTGCAATGTGCATGACTATTCTTTTCCTACTATATATAAGGGGTGACGATGTAATGTCTATTCTGGAAATTAAAAATGTCAGCAAACTGTTTGGCCCACATGCAGAACAGGGTGCAAAACTGTTGGATCAAGGCTGGACTAAAGAAAAAATGGCGAAAGAAAAGCAGACCACCGTCGGCGTTAACCGTGTCAACATGGAGATCAACGAAGGCGAAATCTTCGTTATCATGGGTCTGTCCGGTAGTGGTAAATCCACACTGGTGCGTATGTTCAACCGTCTGATCGAGCCAACATCCGGCGAGATTCTGGTACATGGTAAAGACTTGCGCAAAATGAACAAAGAACAACTGCGTACCGTACGTCGGAAAACGATCAGTATGGTGTTCCAAAAATTCGCACTGTTCCCACACCGTACGGTACTGGACAACGTCGAATACGGTCTAGAAATTCAAAAAGTACCAAAAGCACAGCGCCGCGAAAAAGCTCTGACTTCGCTGGAACTTGTTGGACTCAAAGGTTGGGGCGAGAAAATGCCGGATGAGCTGAGTGGTGGTATGCAGCAACGTGTCGGTCTGGCACGTGCACTTGCAAATGATCCTGAAGTGCTGCTGATGGACGAAGCCTTCAGCGCACTTGACCCACTGATCCGTCGCGATATGCAGGATGAGCTGCTAGAACTGCAAGAAAAAATGAAAAAAACGATCATCTTCATTACACATGATCTGGATGAAGCACTGCGTATCGGTGACCGCATCGCTCTGATGAAAGACGGCGCTGTCGTACAAATCGGTACACCGGAAGAAATTATGATCCAACCGGCAAACTCCTATGTAGAACGCTTCGTAGAAGATGTCGATCTGTCCAAAGTATTGACTGCGGCACATGTGATGCGCAGACCGGAAACGATCACACTGGATCGCGGACCTCGTGTTGCACTGGAACTGATGCGCGAACGCGGGATTTCCAATCTGTTCGTCATCGACCGCTCCAAAAAAATGCTTGGTATTATTACAGCCGAAGATGCAGCTACTGCTGTTCGTCAACAGCAGAAGCTTGAAGATATTCTCATTAAAGATGTTCCGTATGTAGAGCCTGAGCGCATGCTGAATGATCTGTTTGAAATGGTAAGTACAGCTAAACTGCCAGTTGCCGTCGTGGATGAAAGAGAACGCCTGACAGGTGTCATCGTACGCGGCGCACTGCTGGGCGCATTGGCTGGAGAAGTTCAGAACGAGGAGGTTGCTTTAAATGCCTAAGATTCCTATTGCAAACTGGATTGATGTGATTGTGGAATGGCTCAGCATTCACTGGGCTTCGCTGTTCCGCGGCATTTCCAATATTATTACGTACGTGGTGGATATTTTCACTTGGTTGTTCATGCTGCCGCATCCGTTTCTATTCGTTATTATTGTGGCACTGCTTGGTTACATCGCAGGACGATGGACGATGGCGATCTTTTCCGCGCTGGGCTTCCTGCTGATCTATAACCTCGGTTATTGGACAGAAACGATGAATACACTCGGTCTGGTCGTTACATCGGCTCTGATCTCGATTATCATCGGTGTACCACTTGGTATCTGGTGTGCATCAAGTAAAATTGCTGCACGTATCATTACTCCGGTATTGGACTTTATGCAGACGATGCCTGCATTTGTATACTTGCTGCCAGCCGTTACATTCTTCAGCCTTGGTGTCGTACCGGGCGTTGTGGCATCGGTAATCTTTGCTCTGCCACCAACGATTCGTCTGACTCACCTTGGTATTACTCAAGTATCCGAAGAACTGGTGGAAGCAGCCGATGCGTTTGGCTCCACTGGTGGACAAAAACTGTTTAAAGTACAGCTGCCACTCGCTTTGCCATCCGTTATGGCAGGTATCAACCAAACCATCATGCTGTCACTGTCCATGGTCGTTATCGCATCCATGATCGGTGCACAAGGTATCGGTGCGGTTGTCTATCGTGCAGTTGGTCAGCTTAAAATCGGTGAAGGGTTTGAAGCCGGTTTGGCTGTCGTTGTACTGGCGATTGTACTCGATCGTCTGTCCCAAAGCTTCTTTAATGGTAAACGCAGAAAAGCGGCTTAATTCAGCCGCTTTCCCTTTTGCCTACCTATGTTACCACTATAAAATATAAGGTTTAGACTATTTTCAGATAAGGAGCGACATGAACTTATGAGAAAACATAGAAGTTGGATTCTGGTTGGCTGTATCATGCTGATCATGATCATTTCCGCATGTAATCCGAACCGTCAGCCGTTTCCGAGCTTTCCAAATAGCGGCGCTGCTGCCGATACCTCTGCCCCTGTAGGCGAGCAAGTAAACCATCAGATTATCGGTATTGATGCAGGTGCCGGTATTATGAAAGCTACACACAAAGCCATTGAAGACTATGGTTTGAGCGACTGGACACTGGTGGAAGGTTCCAGTGCCGCGATGACTGCTACACTTGCAAAAGCAATTCGCGATCAACAGCCTGTCATTATTACAGGTTGGACACCACACTGGATGTTCAGCAAGTACGATCTGAAATATCTGGATGATCCAAAAAAATCATACGGTGATGCAGAAGAAATTCATACCCTTGCCCGTAAAGGTCTCAAACAGGACGAGCCAAACGCTTATCAATTCTTGGATCGTTTCTCTTGGACATCGGATGAAATGGGTGAAATCATGGTTGCCATTCAAGATGGCGCTGATCCAGCAGAAGCTGCCAAAGACTGGGCAGACAAACATGCAGACAAAGTCAACGAATGGACAAAAGGCTTGAACAAAGTGAACGGCAATTCGCTCACACTGAGCTATGTAGCGTGGGATTCTGAGATTGCTAGCACCAACCTTGCCAAATACATTCTGGAAAACAAACTGGGCTATAAAGTCACTGCTTTGCAAGTGGAAGCCGGTCCTATGTTTACCGGTGTAGCCAATGGCGATGCAGATGCAACGTTGGCAGCATGGTTGCCACTGACTCACGCCGACTATTGGGCAAAATACAAAGCCAAACTTGACGATCTCGGACCAAGCATGACCGGTGTCAAAGTCGGACTGGTCGTTCCATCGTATATGAATGTAAACTCTATCGAAGATCTGGTTGACCAACAGCAATAATTGCGACTCGGCATCCTCTCTATCAGTTGTAACTGATTACTGAACGCTGATGAGTACCGAATGGCAATTGAGATCATGAACGATACAGGACAATATCGTTCAGACAAAAGCAGCTTTTTATAAGCTGCTTTTTGTTTTGCCCTCACCTCCTTGCCACCTCTACGCCAAACGATTATCTATAAAGAGAAAAGGTGCATTTCCCCTGAATACAGTGGGAAATGCACCTTTTCTCTTTATCAGCACGACCTAATCGAGCTACACATGAATGTATTGCAACTTGACTATGCCCTACTGTCGGATCTTTCGACTGCGTATCTTTTATAGACCGCTATCGGAATCGTCCTGATGTTTGTTCAGCTTTCTGATCCACAGACCGAATGCAATACTCGCCGCCAAAATCATCACTGCATACAGCAGGATATAAGGAGTATGTGCATTAAATTCCATAAATAAAGGCAACAGAGCCGTCATCGCCGCTTCCACGTTACGTCCTCCTTCAACATTTACAATATGCACTACTAAGTTTTTACCCATTCTTTAATTATTTTACCTCAAATAATACACGGGTGCCATCTGGATAATTGTCTAATTGGTTACTAATCCATGAACCTGCCCCTCGATTATCCGATGGTGTGACATATCGTATATCCGCACCAGCTCCACCCTCTTCACACATCGCCATCGGCCATTCGTCACGATCATAGCCTTTGCGAGTAGGTGTACCCTTCAGCGATTGCTTGCGATTAGCGTCTGCACCAGAGCGATCAATCGTACAGATTGCCGATTCACCTGCGGCAATCGCATCGCGGATGTGTGCGCCAGTCTTCGGATAACGGTCGGACGGAAACTGTAGTGTATAATCGGCTTGACTGCTCTGCCGTGTAGTCGTTGTACCCGATGTTGGCAATTGATTGGTCACATGCGACAAATCCAGCTTGCCCGTAATCAGATACATCACAATAGCAACAAGGATAGCGGTTAGTAGCGCCCACTTTTTCTTAGATGACATACGATGCAATTCCTCCTGCTTGATGACTGCTGTACGGTTCTTCACGGTACTCTATCAGTATAAACGGGTTTGAATCGTATGGGAACATACGTTTAGGTTAAATTTTGAAACGCTGTACTTCCTGTTGCAATTCCATCGACAGCTGGCTGAGGGAATCGGCAGCGCCAGAGATTTCACGCATCATTTCTACCTGTTGATTGGAAGCATTAGCAGCATTCACAGAGCGAGACGTAATGCTTTCCGACATACCAGCGATATTGTTCTCTGCTGCCATAATATGCTTGGATGCGTTTGCGAGTTCATCGGATGAACGGAAGGCTTCTTCTACCTGTGAGGTAACCAATCGAATCGTATCCTGTACCGTATTGAAGATTTGACCCATTTGCTGAACTGCTTCTGTACCGCTCTGTACCTGACGTGCGCCCTCTTCCATTTTGGATACGGTATACGCCATATTTTGAATCATATCTTCGATCTTGGTCGTGATCTGACCAGCAGACTGGCTGGAATAATCAGATAGCTTCTTCACTTCGCTGGCAACTACAGCAAAGCCCTGTCCATGCTCACCTGCACGCGCCGCTTCAATCGACGCATTCAGCGACAGCAGATTGGTCTGACTGGCAATATCGCGGATTACCTGTACAATGGTAGCAATCTCTTGCGAGTGTTCCGCCAATTTATATAACGAGGTCGCTGTTTCCTGTACGGTTCCATCAATTACACTCATCTGTGAAATGGTGTGCTGTACGTTGTGATTCCCTTGATCCACCTCATGCAATACACGCTCAGACGAACGTGATACTTGCGAGGTAGCCTCAACGATATGACCAATGCTTTCCGCTCCTTCCTCCAAGCGTTCATTGTTCATATTCACCTGCGTTTTCTGCACAGCCGCAGAGTCGGAGATTTCAGTCACCATTCGGGCAGCCGTTTCGGCAACACTAATCCCTTCCTCGGCATTTGCATACAGCTGCTCAGACGCGGACGCCATCTGCTCGGAGCTAATAGCAATCACTTTCATCAAATCACGCAGTTTGTTTTTCATCAGGTTAAATGATTCTGCCATCTGGTGCAGTTCATCGCGTGATTGTAAATGAATATCTGGGATCGTCAGATTGCCGTCGGCAATTTCCCGTGCAGAATCAGCGACCATTTGGATGGGACGAGAAAACATACGAACGACCAGTCCAGCAATAACCAATCCTAGCAATACCGCAACGATGACCGCAATAACCATCGTCCATAATACATGCTTCACGACCGCAGCATTATCAGCTTTGGCGAGATTCAGTTGTTGACGCTCATAATCCTCCATTTGCTGCGCTTTCTCGGCAAGCTGTTGAGCCATTGGCACACACTGCGTCGCTACGACTTCCGTATATTCTGCTTCATTCCCAGCTTGTTTGAGTACAACTAGCTGATCTGTCAATTTGCCGTATTCCGTTTGTACGCTAGCAAATTCCTCCAGCAGTTGTGGATTACTGTCTGCCAGTACTGTTCGCAAAGTTACAAGTTCGGTAGCCATATCTTTTTTAGCTTGATTCAAATAATCCAATTGATCCTGTCGACCAGTTAACAAATAACCGCGCATATACTTGGTCTCATCCGCAGCCATATATTTTAAATCCTTAATAGCCATAATATTCTCTACTCTGCCGTTGAGTAAATCCTCATAACTGGTATTCATGTAGCGGGTAGCATATCCGCTGATGCCAGCCACAATAATGACAATCAGAATCATGACTGTAAATACGCCATACAGCTTCATCCTAATATTCATGTGTAAACTCCTCCTGATTATTGGTTCATATCCATATCGTAATATAGCTTATCTATCTAGCTATATCGGTTTTTGACACCATTATTCAATAGATTTGGATTTATTTTCAATTTTTCATGAGATGTGCGAATATCTGAAAACCAACTTATGATTTATACCGATCATTTTTGATTTTTTAGAAACGTTTGTGTCACTTGCTGCGTATTCCCTACATAATAAGCCTGCGATATTCAAACAGGCAGAATTGCATACTTACTATTTATATTTAAAGGAGAACTGTATATGTCATTCTTTAACAAAATGCTTGCTCGTGTTGGTGTAGGTGCAGCCAAAATTGATACGGTGGTGGAACAGCGCGAATATTATCCTAATGGTGAAATCCGTGGTGTGGTATATATTCAAGGCGGCAATGTAGATCAGGAAGTCGGTACGATTTATATCGAAGTGATGACTCAATATATTCGCGAAGAAGATGATAAAAAACATCATGTCAATTACACCATCGCTAAACACAGAGTTTCCGAACGTATGATTGTAAAAAGTGGACACAAAACGGAAGTTCCTTTCTCCTTCATCCTCCCACCGCAAACGCCGCTAACACTGGGCAATCAGAAAGTATGGCTACATACCGGTCTCGATATTGAGATGAGTATGGACCCGACGGATCAAGACTATATCGTCGTCAAACCGCATCCCTATATGGATACCGTATTGGAAGCAACTGAACTGCTAGGATTCCGTTTCAAGGCATCTAGCGTTGAATATGCGTCTCGTGCGCCATTCGGTGTGCCGTATATACAGGAGATCGAATTTTATCCAGGTGCAGACTTCCGTGGTCAAATTACCGAATTAGAATTGATGATGGCATTCCGTGGTGACGGCTTGCAGGTGCTAGTGGAAGTGGATCGTCGTGGACGTGGATTAGGTGGATTTTTCGCCAAAGCATTCGATATGGATGAGCGTCAAGCATGGCTGGATCTGAGCGCAGCCGAATTGAATCGTGGTCCAAACCATATTGCTGATCGTCTCGAATATTTGATTGATCAAAATAGCTAATCAGATGATGGATGCAGAACATATCAAGTACAATCTGTCGTTCATAGGCAACGAAGATAAACAGTAAAATAGAGTGTAGCTACAATC
Source organism: Paenibacillus sp. JQZ6Y-1 (assembly GCF_040719145.1). NCBI lineage: Bacteria > Bacillati > Bacillota > Bacilli > Caryophanales > Paenibacillaceae > Paenibacillus > Paenibacillus kandeliae. The sequence goes on along the minus strand of NZ_JBFDUZ010000001.1, from coordinate 407,960 downwards.
CTGCTGATTTCATGCAGATAAGGTATAACGCTGAAAAGAATTGGCTTACGACATATTTGAGGTTTATGCTTGCAGTATAGACTTCCTTTTAACAACAGACGCAGCCTTTCATGTGCTTTATGATGGAAAGCTGCGTTGTGTTTTGAAATAAGTCATTTATTCATGGCAGATTGGCTGATCATTCATCCGGTTGCACTATACGTTGCCCTCAAAATATTTAGTTATACTTTTTATTAACTTTACTTTTATTTAGTATTGCAAACATCTTTATTCTATGGTATTATGTATTCATAAGGGAACACCAAGACGTTACTAACAAGATGAATACTTACTAATATAAACAAAGAGGAGCCATTTATCATGAGTTCAAAATTCAACAAAATCCTATTGTCCGCCACTTTAGCTGCAAGTTTGGGTGCCGTCGCTGTAGCCGCACCAATCGGAGGCAGCCACGCTTACGCTGCAACTAACGATCAATCCAATGCTGACAAACGTAAAGACAAAGAAGAGCAACGCGCAGATAACGCTGCATTCTTAGCTGCACAAACTGCTGAATTCAACCGTCTGTTTGGTACACAGGAAGAAACTACACCTGCTGAACAACCAGCAACAACATCAGCTACTTCGACTGAAGCATCCAAAAACGTTACTGTTGTTGTTCCACAAGGTGCCAGCCTTTCCGACATCGCTGCTCAATACGGTATCACTGTAGATGAACTGGTTGCTGCCAACAACCTGTTACCTGCAGGAACTCAACTGACTGTTCCACAAAAATAAGAACTGTACTACATTTAAATAATCATTGAACGGTAATACCCCATCTCATCCATAATATTCATCGTTCCGTTTGCCCCCATCAAACGGAACAACGATATCCAACTGTAATGCTGTACGACATTGAAGCTATACCCATACACGATTGGAAAGTTCCCCCTTTCAAAATCGGCCAAGCTATAGATTCTGGCAAGCATCTGCCAAATGCCTGCCGGACACAAAAAAAGCTGACACCCTCCCCTGAGTGTCAGCTTTTTTATATGTACTGTTCACTTTTAGAGTGTAGTAGCCGATAGTTATACAGTTGGCAGGTTTCCTTCATCTGGAATCTGTTCCATACCAATTCAGTCCTTGCATAAACAAGGATACATACAAAGGGGTTATACTATGTTCAAAAAAGTTGTTCCAGTCATCGCACTCTCGCTCGCCTTATCCGCATGCGGCTCCAACGCCAGCGACACCTCTAGCCAGACAAAAGAAGCAAGCAAGCCCGCAGAAGTATCTAGCACAACAACAACTACAACCGAAACTACGGTTGAAACCGTTCCAGCCGCAGAAGAAACAACTTCTACTTCTACTGATACAGCTTCTGATGTGAGCGCAACAGAAGGATATACGACATATCAAAATGATCTTTTCTCATTTGATTATCCATCCAACTGGAGCAAATATGATATGTCTTCCATGAACATGCCTGCACTGCAAGTGGCTTTTGCTAACTCGCAGCCCAAAGTGGCATTCGGGGACAATGTGAATGTAACCATTGAAGATGTGACAGATCCGTCGACTACCATTCAATCGGTATCGAAAAACCTAATCGCTTATTACAAACAAAATACAGCGGGTATGCCGAACTTTAAATTGATTGATTATGTAGAAGATTCCGGTGAAGGCAAAGCGGGACAAGCAGGTATCCTGCTCGGTCAATACACTCATCCCGACAGCGGTCTAACAATTGTTCTCGGTCAATTCCTCGGTTATGCTCACGATAAAATGTACACACTAACAGTTTCGATGTCTGAAGATGCGTACAATGACGGTGGCAAGGCTGAGATGGCACATATGCTGCAATCGTTCCATGTGAACTAAATACAAGCACAAAAAAGGCTCTCCTGATTAATCAGGAGAGCCTTTCTATTGTAGTTACGTAAGGAGATTATGATGCACAAAGGATTCAAAGAATCCTTAGATTACATCATGCCGCCCATTCCGCCCATACCACCCATGTCAGGAGCCGCAGCGCCTGCTGGTTCTGGTTTGTCAGCGATGACAGCTTCCGTAGTCAGGAACATTGCTGCTACAGATGCTGCATTTTGCAGAGCGGAGCGTGTTACTTTAGCAGGGTCAACGATACCTGCTTCGAACATGTTTACCCACTCGCCGGAAGCAGCGTTGTAACCAATGCCTACTTCTTCTTTTTTCAGACGTTCCACGATAACGGAACCTTCTTGACCAGCGTTTGCTGCGATCGTGCGGATAGGCTCTTCCAGAGCACGCAGGACGATGTTTACGCCTGTTTTCTCGTCGCCTTCTACATTCACAGCAGATACTGCATTGTATACGTTCACGAGAGCAGTACCACCACCGGATACGATACCTTCTTCAACCGCAGCGCGAGTTGCGTTCAGGGCGTCTTCGATGCGCAGTTTGCGCTCTTTCAGTTCGGTTTCTGTTGCAGCACCGACTTTGATTACTGCTACGCCGCCAGCCAGTTTCGCCAGACGCTCTTGCAGTTTTTCTTTGTCGAACTCGGAAGTTGTTTCTTCCAGCTGCGAACGGATTTGGCTAATACGTGCATCGATGTCAGCTTTGTCGCCAGCACCGTCTACAACGATTGTGTTTTCTTTGGTTACGCGCACTTGACGTGCTGTACCCAGTTGGTCGATGGACGCGGATTTCAGGTCCAGACCAAGTTCTTCTGTGATCACTTGACCACCAGTCAGTGCAGCGATATCTTGCAGCATCGCTTTACGACGGTCACCAAAGCCAGGAGCTTTCACTGCTACCGCGTTGAATGTACCACGCAGTTTGTTCACAACGAGCATAGCCAGCGCTTCGCCTTCGATATCTTCAGCGATCAGTACGAGTGGTTTGCTTTGTTGTACGACTTTTTCCAGCAGCGGCAGAATTTCTTGCGTGTTGCTGATTTTTTTGTCAGTGATCAGGATGTATGGGTTGTCCAGAACAGCTTCCATTTTATCCGTATCCGTGATCATGTATGGAGAGATGTAACCACGGTCAAATTGCATACCTTCTACAACTTCCAGTTCCGTTGCAAAACCACGGGATTCTTCTACTGTGATAACGCCGTCGTTGCCGACTTTTTCCATAGCTTCAGCGATCAGTTGACCCACTTCTTCGTCCGCAGCGGAAATCGCCGCTACTTGTGCGATGGATTGTTTGTCTTCTACATGACGGGAGATGCTTTGCAGTTCTTCAACCGCTGCACGAACCGCTTTGTCGATTCCTTTGCGGATAACCATTGGATTAGCGCCAGCAGTTACGTTTTTCAGACCTTCGCGAATCATCGCTTGAGCCAGAACCGTTGCAGTTGTTGTACCGTCACCGGCAACATCGTTTGTTTTGGTTGCTACTTCTTTAACCAGTTGTGCACCCATGTTTTCAAACGCATCATCCAGCTCGATTTCTTTAGCGATTGTTACACCATCGTTAGTGATCAGCGGGCTGCCGAATTTTTTCTCCAGTACTACGTTACGGCCTTTTGGACCGAGTGTTACTTTTACTGCATCTGCCAGAGCATCCACACCACGAAGCATGGAGCGACGAGCGTCTTCACTGAATTTAATGTCTTTAGCCATTTGAACAGTACCTCCTCAGTATGATGGAAAAATAGGTTTCAATCTTATGATGAGACATAGAGCGTTTGTGTAAGCATCCAACTGGATTCAAGCCTCTGCTTGAACCATCTATATGCAGATTCCCGGTATTAACCGATAATTGCGTGAATATCGCTTTCTTTCATAATCAGGTATTCTTTACCTTCAAACTTGATTTCTGTACCGGCATATTTGGAGAACAGTACGCGGTCGCCTTCTTTTACTTCCAGCGGAGTGCGTACGCCGTCTTTCAGCAGACCACTGCCTACAGCAATGATTGTGCCTTCTTGTGGCTTTTCCTTAGCGGAATCCGGAAGCACGATACCGAATGCAGTCGTTTCCTCCTGTTGGCTCGCTTCTACCAATACACGTTCACCTAAAGGTTTGATCATGAAAAATAGCCTCCTTAATTTGAATGATTCGTCATACAGGTAACGATGTACCTATGTATTAGCACTCAACAGCGTGTAGTGCTAACAACCAACTTTATGATACTCAACTTGAGCGATGATTTCAAGTCCCTTTGTGTAAAATTCAATCTAGGCTCGTAAAAATAACAAAAGACCATTGTCACTTCACCCGCTCTATATCTATAGAGAGAGGTTATGCGCAATGGTCTATGCTGTTACGAAAAATGTTCGTTTGTATCCTTCTATTCGTGCTGTTCACTCTTGTTCGGGATCGGTGGCGCTTGCACTACTGGATGTGCTTCCCGACGAAGCTGTTGCCGTTTCAAACCATTCATGCGTATTCAGCATGACACAGTTGCGTCCGTTATCCTTCGCTTGATATAGAGCATCGTCTGCCAGACGGTACAGCATTTCCTCAGACAACTCCATCGTCACACGCTCCACAAAGCCAATACCGATCGACATGGTTACATATGGGCTGGCGGCATTTTGAGCATGAGGGATATGGAGATCCTCAATACTGCGGCGAATCTGCTCTGCCTGAATATGTGCCTCATCCAACGGCAACCCAGCATACAGAATAGCAAATTCCTCGCCGCCCAGACGGAAGGCTCTGCCGTTGGATACCGTTTGCTCCAGCAAGGTTGCTCCGATCCGTCGCAATACATTATCGCCTTCATAGTGACCATAGGTGTCATTGTACTTTTTGTAATGATCAATATCGAGCAGCACAAAGGCGATGCTGGAATGGTGAATCGCCATAGATTCGATTTTGTAGCCGATCATTTCGTTAAAGTAGCGACGATTGTACAAACCGGTCAATTCATCGGTAATGGAAATGCGTTCGATTTGCTTTTTGTCGGTAATATTGTGACCGATAAAAGCATAGCTAACGAGTTGGTATGGATCGAATTCTGGTTCGATGACAATGTCGAGCCACAGCTTGCTCTTATCCTTGCAAAACTGGATCAGCTCACCTTCCCATGTCTTACTGAGATTCATCACAAACGGCTCCATGCCATCGTTGCGATACGATAATGGTTTGAAAAATTGATGCGGTTTGCCGATTAGTTCCTCTCGCTTGTATCCAGTCAGCAGACAAAATTCCTCGCTGACATTGGTTACATTGCCGTATGGATCGGTATGCACGATGATCACGTTTTTGTCGACGATGTTGAAGTATTTGATCAACTGATCATTTTTGACCGCTAGTTCCTCGGTACGACGGGTCACGAGATTCTCCAGTTCACTGTACAGACTGGCATTTTCAATCGCATACACCATTTCACGCGATAGCAGACTAATCATATTCATCCGCTCGCGTGTGAAGGCACCCGTCATCAGATTATTTTCCAAGTAGATAACCGCAATCACTTTGTCCTGATTGATAAGTGGCATACACAGTACAGACTTGGGCTGATGATTTGCCATATAGCGTATATCGGACAGACGATTCACCGAACGCGCATCACTATAAATGAGCGTTTCCTGTCCGATGGCTACTTCGTCAAGCGTGAGCCACGGGAAATCATTGCCGCCTTGGCGCTCATGATGATGCACCTGAATATCAATCTGATCGGTTACCTCATTGTATTCGCCTTCTGCCCATAGCTCTGGTCCCGACTTCATCACCATACAGCCGCGCTGTGCACCGGCATTGATGAGTACGATGTGCATAATGTTTTGCAGCAATTGATCCAGCTCAATCTCGCGTGCGATCGTCTGAGATGCCTTGAGCAGCAAGTGAATATCAATATTTTCTGTCGAGATACTGAGCGTCTGATCACCGTGTAGTGGTAGCCACTGAATATGTCCCATCAGATCGTCGTAGGTAGCCTGTATGTCTAGCACTTTGCTACGTGCGCCCCAGACGGAATAATAGTAGGAAGCCTGCTTCACATAATACGCACCAAGCTCCGGTAATTGACGTTGCAAATAAAAACGTGCAGACAGTTCGCTTGCAATTGCTTTATAGCGGGTAAAATGCCCCTGCTCACTTTGCCGCAGCGCGGTATGATAACATTTCTCCGCTTGCGAGTAGCGACGGTTGATGCGCAGCCATTCCGCCTGCATCATCTCGTACTGTGCCAGAAAATTATGCGGATGATGATTCGCCCATTTTTTCATTTTGCTCAGTTCGCGGCGCATACGGATGCGGGCGCGACGCTGGTCGTTCGTATTCATGCCCTCATAATCAGCTGCCAGATTGAGCATTGTATAAAACGTAAGCTCCTCCATAAATGCAGAGCCTGCCAGCGTACCGCTTACTTTGTCCGCCTTTTCCAGCAATTGCAGTGTATTGCCTTTTTGCTCAAACAGAAATGCCAATTGCAGTCGATTCACGTAGTAGATGGCGATACCAGAATAATACTGCGCTGCTTCCAGCTGATCCAAATATGCCTGCTCGCTGAATTGTTCATCATCCAAGGAATCAGTCGATTCCAGCTCGCCCGCTAACAGGCGGAATTTTTGACGTGCCAGTCGAGCGGTTGCTAGCGCGGGTAGGTATTTGGTATTTTCGATCATAGCTAGCATGGAGTCACTTTCCAGCAAATACGTTTCAATCTCCATATTGGGATTCCACAGATTCATATAATAGCAGGCGTGCGCCAAATACAGCATATCGCCGGATTGCAGACTGTAGTCGATCGTGCGTCGGTATTGTTCCTCCAACGTCTCCCAATCATGACTCCAGCTATAGCAAAATAAGCTATACAGCACATGCACCAGACTGCGCCATTGCAAATCGCCGAATTTGCGATTGAGATCAACCGCTAATCGTCCATACGCTTCGGCACCCTTCATATCGCCCATACCGGACAATAGCATGGCATAACCGATATAGGCACCTGCCGATTCCGGCGCATTGCCATAACGGATCGAGAGCGCGGTCTTTTTCAATACTGCCCAGCCGAACAGCATCTGCTCCCCAGAAATGAATGCTGGCGGAATAAAGCTAACCAATAGACGCATAATCAGCTTGATCCGTTGATCCTCTACTTCTGGTCCTTCCAGCAATTCCTGCGTCGATTTGCCACGTAGATGGAATTTAACAGTAACCAGCTCTTTGGCAACATTCGCCATGCTCAATCGAGTCGGCACGGCAAAGTTCAGACAGGACAATCCAGCGCGTCCAGCAGCAATCGCTTCTTTCATAAGCCCCAGATACATATAGTGATTGGACTGCATTTCATAAATGGCTGCCTGCTCTAGCGCAGTATGTGCCTTTTGCAGCAGTACCGCACAGGAACGGTCGGCTCCTTGCGGCTGCTGCACGAGATAGGAGCATTCGCTATGCAGCAAATACATCTCATACGTACGCTCATAATGCGAATTCCAGTGTGCATCGGCGGATAATGTCATCGCCGCATCGAGGAAGCGCAACGCTGCTTCATAACCAAATGCCTTTTTGGCACGACGCGCAGCCTGCATATTCACGTCGATGATTTTCTCACGGTCGGTATCGCGTACGATCAACTTCAGCCCACGATTCAGATGACCTGCGATATCCATAATATCCGCTTGTATTTTCTCTTCTGTCCATTGATTCAGCAGTAGCCATCCCAGCTGTAAATGCAGATGCTGGCGCAGCTGAGGATCGATCAATTGATACAATGCCTGCTGAAGCTTATCATGCTGAAAAGCAAACTGAATATCTAGACCATCCAACTCCTGCTCGGACAGGGACGCATCATGCAGCAGATGATAACTAGATTGTAGCGGCAGCAAAATATCTTCCTGTACCGCACGTAGCAGCGCTGGCATCAGCTGTTCCTTTTCGGAATGACCGATCATTTGCAGCACCTGCCAGTCAAAGCTGCGACCGATCAGTGCGCCGATGCTCAGAATTAGTTGAATCTCGGCAGGCAGACTTTTCATCTTCTGAATGAGATAGTCGATCAGATTCTCGTTGGCAGTCATAGCACTAATGCGCGCAGCATTGTAAGTCCATTCGCCCTGTTGCACATCAAAGTAAAGCGCCTTTTGCTTGTGCAAATCCTTCAATATCTCGTGAATGAAAAATGGATTCCCGCCCGTCTGACGATGAATAACCGGTGACAACCATTGCAGTCGTTGCGGGGATAGCTCCACCGTTTCACCAATCAACTGCCGAACGAACGGCTCCGTCAGCGGTTCCAGATGCAACTGATGGATAAAATCTTGATCCTGAATCCGCTGTAACCCAACCGACAACGGATGGGTCGCATGCAGCTCATTATGCCGATAGGAAGCGATGATCAAAATACGTTTAAGTGTCTTTGCTTCCAGCAATCTTGTGATCAGCTGTACACTCGACAGGTCTGCCCACTGGATATCATCCAAAAAGAGAATCACTGGCTTTTGCTGTCCAGCTACACTTTCCAATAATCGCAAAAAGGACAGGAAAAACCGGTTGTTTTCCTCTAGTGGCTGCAGGGGTTCAGGCTCCTCATGCACACCGATCAATTGCTCCAACTCCGGCAACCAGCGAGTCATCAGACCAGCATTGGCACCGAGATGACTTTGCAACGCATGCTGTAGATCGCTGCGCTCGTCTGCTGGTCCATTGATCCACTGTCCAAACAGCACCCGAAACGCCTCGATCAGCGCGCTGTACGGAATGTTTTTGTTGTATTGTTCAAATTTGCCCTGCACAAAATAGCCTTTTTTGCGTGAAGCGGCTGCCTGTAATTCGTTGACAAAAGCAGTTTTACCAACACCTGCTTCTCCCGATACAAGCACCAGCTGTACACGCTCCTGCATACTTTTGTCCAACGCTCGTTCCATTTGTGCTAGTTCCTCGTCGCGACCGTATAACCGCTGCGGAATACGAAATAGCGTCACTCGATCATCCAGCCCGATTTGAAACTCGTTATGCGATGGCGAAGCCAGACATTTCTTGAGATCGGCACGGATGCCGTAGGCGCTTCGATAACGGTCTTCCGGTGACTTTTCCAACAGCTTCATAATGATGTCAGACAAAGCCTTTGGCACTTTGCCACCTGTTTGTTCATACGGCGGCAGTGGCTTTTTGGCGATAATCGCATAAATCTGATCCATTGCGGAATGTGACGGATACGGGCGAGTGCCAGTTACCATTTCATACAACATAACGCCTAACGAATAAAAGTCGGAACGATAATCAATATGGCGATTGATCCGACCGGTCTGTTCAGGTGAAATGTATGCCAGACTGCCTTCCATGATGCCCGTAGCTGTATAATCCGGCTTCTCATTTCCCCAGCGAACCGATAGATCAAAGTCGATCAGTCGCAATTGGTCGTTGTCCCGATTCCAGATCAGGTTGGCGGGTTTAATATCCTTGTGGATAATTTGCCGTTCATGGATGCCGCCGATAATATCCGTCAGCTTCACGGCAAGGCGCAATACGGTATGCACATCAAGGCGTTGCTGCTGCATAATGCTCTTGAGTGATTGCCCAGAGATGTCTTCCATCGTCAGAATTAGATACCCGCTACGTTCCTCCAATTGAATCGGACGAACGACACCGGAGATCAACGGGCTGAGTTCAGATAGTAATTTGTATTCTTTTTTGATACGCATAATCGCTTCATACGTCGAGGCTTTCGCACCGAGCACCTTGGCGATCACTTGCTGTCCGGAAAGATGATCGACGCACCGATAGATTGCTTTGCTGCCATGATCAGCGATTTCTTCTATCACGCTGTACTTTTGATCTTTCCATATCATTAGCGTTCCCTCACTTCATCCCGTCTGCCAGTAAGCTCAAAGTTAGGATCAAATTTAAAAATATAAGCGGCGGTCAACCAGAGAATCCAGCAGTTGACACCGAAGAACAAATAACCAAAGTAGCCGAGAATCGGCATTTCCGAGAAAATATGAAATTTATCCAGATACGGTACGGAATACTTCCAGAAGTTCGGATTCAGCGGAATGCCTTTATTGAACCATTCACTACCAAAGTTCCATAGCTCCCAGAAAAATCCGTTGGCGACGGTAGCGATGGCAATCAATAGCATCGGCGACCAGTTGCCTTCGCGAATCGGTGTGAACGGAGTCCACATCTTCATCAAGCCCATCGCTGCTGACAGCATCGGTACGAGCGCGACCCATAATACCCAGAATAGCTGAAACGGGAAGTAGCCCATCGCCAGCGATAGAATCAGCCCGACAATGTAAAAGAAGATCAGCCATTGTTTATTTAGTTTCAGGCGTGGACCATTACTGTAGCGGTCACGTAATGCCGGAAATGTTTTGAGCAGTAAATACCATTCCACAATCGCGGGTAATACCGTGGAGTAGGAAAGGGAGAACCAGAAAATGTTGCCGAAGTTGGTGAGGATTTCATTGTTGGGGTAATACCAGTTTTCCATAACGAAGTAATTCAAGTATTCAAACGCAAACCAGCTATAACAGGATACCACTGCCAACAGCTGTACGACACGAAACTTGGTCGATAGAAGCGAAATGCCGTTGTTCCGTTTGTACACGATACCATCGAGAATACAAATAAATGCCCACCAGAGCGGGACAAAGGTATACTTTTCAAAGCCCCAGAAAATGCTAACCCGCGTCCACATGATCGCCCAACAGACAATCAATACAGGTAGGGATGCCCAGAACCAGATCGGAAAGCCTGCTTTTTCGCGTGGCTCCTTACGTTTGACTGGCTTTTGGAAACCGAATAGCCGTGGAAATAGCAAAAAGATCAGAATAAAGGCGGCAATGCAGCTCGCACCGATAAAATAGGTCAAATTAAACGGCGGGTCTGGCACGGCGGATAGAACAGGAAATACCCCATATCCGGGCGGAGGCGCGCCCCATTTTGCCAGACTTCCAATCAAAGGCAGGATAAAGATCAAAGCCAAGGTAATGAGCAGTATGCTGATTTTCTTCAAAATAGTAACCCCTTTTTTGTCTGTGTACTGAAATCACCGGATACCAGCCGGCTTATGTAAAAGCGGCACAATCGGCTGCTGTGTACAGCCTTGAATCCCTCCCCACTATTGCTTCCGCTGTATCTGTTGTCTGCATGCAGAGAGCTGCGACCCCCTGTTACTATTGTACAATACAAGCGCTTTGACAATCATTAGAAATGCTGCTTATTAACTATTTATAATCTGACTTCGACAAAAAAGATAGTGTTTTGACACAGAATTAGCAAAAAAAATACCCTTCCGCTTTATAGCAGTCCTAAACGGATCTCACGCTATACGGGAAAAGTACTTTTGGTGATATGATTCAACGATAAAAGCCTAAAATGAATGGAAATACAGCGCCTAATAAATGGGAATATAGCACCTAATTACTGGATGGAAATGGGCATTATCCCTATTTTCCATTTTGTGATGCAGAGCGGATTATTATAGATCTGTATCATCCAACAACTGCGCATCGCGCGCCATCTGCTTACGGTGCACAATGGTCGATAATACTACACTCAACTCATATAATCCCAGCAGCGGAATCGCCACTAGAATATCCGATATGAAATCTGGTGGTGTAATCACAACTGCCACAAATACAAGCACAAAGTACGAAACTCGTCGTAGCTTGCGCAGCAATGCCGGATTCACAATCCGTAAGGTCGTCAAAAACATAATCACTAGCGGCAGCTCGAATAGCCCTGCCACCGGAAAGACAATATTGGACATAAAAGTGAAATACTGCACTACCCCATATGTTTCTTCTAGCCCCATGCTACGCGTGACCTGAGACGTAAAGGTAAGCGCCATCGGAAAGACAATATAGTAAGCAAACAATACACCCAGCATAAACATCAAAAAGACAAAGGGAATATACCGCAACGCTGTACGTCGTTCTTGCAGCAGCAAACCGGGGCTGACAAACGCCCAAATCTGATATAGTGCACATGGCAAGGTCAGCGCAATCGCTACTACCATCGCAATCTTCATATATAGACCAATGCCGTCCCAGAATGAGAACACATGGAAGACTAGATTGCGCGCGGTCTCCGCTGATACAAGGTACTGATACACCGGCTGAGCGACAAACAGCCCCAGAATCATGCCCAGAAACAGCACAGCGATCACAATGATCAATCGGCGGCGTAGCTCAGTCAGATGGTCAATCAGCGACATTTCATTATCCGATTTATTCATGAACTCCCTCACTTCTACTAACTGGCGACATTTCGTTATCATGACATGAAAGGATGATCGAAAAGAAAATCCCTTCCGCCGGGGAAGGGATTCGGAAGAGCTGTACAACCGCCGTCACAAAGAAAGCCCCCCATCTTGCTAGCTTACCGGATGGCGGTTGGTATTGTACGTGTATGATTAACGTTTGTCTTCCGGGCGAATCTCGGACTTCACTTCAGTCGCTTCCATCGATTCGATACGGGACTTGGATTTGGTTTCATCATCTTTCATCATATCGCGCGTACCTTCCTTGAATTCGCGGAATGTACGACCGACAGCGCGGCCAAGCTCGGGCAATTTGTTCGGACCAAACAAAATCAGTGCCAGAATAATAAGCAAAATAAATCCGGTCGGGCCAATACCTGCACCGCTAAACATAGTAACTCCTCCTTCATGATGCGACAGCACTGTGTCTATCGTGCTCCTATCATAGCATAACTACGCGTCGCAATTCACCTTTGGATCACGATACATCCATAAAATTACCCATGCAAAAATGCACAATCTTTCACCTCGAAAAATTGTGCGTCTGCTGAAGGGTGTATCGGTAGGCAAACAGCATGTTATTCGGCAATCAAGGGATAATGACTCCTCTTCCCCGTTCTACTTATCCAGATCAACGCTCGTCTCTGGCATACATCTGGCTTACCGTTCTTGGCATACATCTGGCTTACCGTTCGTCGTTCGGATGATATTGTCCAGTAATCATGAGCAGTGCTTCTGGCAACTGATCCATAATCGCCGCTAAATGCTCATGCACGCCTTTGGGTGTTCCCGGCAAATTGACGATCAGACTACGCTCACGGATACCGCAGATGCCACGGAACAGCATCGCTGAACGGTTTTTTTGCATAACGGTAGCGCGCATCGCTTCCGCCATGCCCGGTACTTCGCGCTGAATGACCCGACGAGTTGCTTCCGGGGTAACATCACGCTGCGCCAGCTCTGTACCACCAGTGGTTAATACCAGATCAGCGTTAAAATATTCGGTCATTTCAATCAATGCAGCGATAATCTCGTCCGGCTCATCCGGTACTACCCGATACTCCACAATCTCGCCGCCCAATTCTTCCTCTACCAGTTCGCGGATGACCTGTGCACTTGTATCTTCGCGTTCTCCACGCGCGCCTTTATCGCTGGCTGTCAAAATAGCCGTTCTCCAAACCATACGCTTACCCTCCCATCTCTATGTCATCCGTTTCATGTATAACGATGATTACGTTCTATGGAAAGCTCTGCTCATTATCGGACAAAATCGCCGCTTTTCCCGCCACTTTTGGATAATAACAGCGTCGGACCGATCACCATATCCTTTTGCAGCGCCTTGCACATATCATAAATGGTTAATGCCACAGCGGAAGCAGCGGTCAAGGCTTCCATTTCCACGCCGGTTTTGCCTTCTGTTTTGACCTGTACTTCGATATACAGCTCATCATACTCATTATCGCTAAATGTAATGTTTACGCCTGTCAGGGGCAGTGGATGACACATCGGTATCCAATCCGATGTACGCTTGGCTGCTTGAATCCCAGCAACCTGAGCAACAGCTAGTACATCACCTTTACCAATCTGATGGTCTTTCATCGCCTGTAACGTAGATGGCTGCATCTTGACCATACTGGATGCAACTGCGATACGGACAGTCTCTGTTTTGCCGGAAATATCGACCATCCGTGCGCGGCCTTGCTCGTTAAAATGCGTCAGCGATCCTGCCGAGGTGGGCAGCCCTTCATATAGGCGGTCGTCGTTATGTTCGCTCATTGTCTATCAACCTTCATTTCTATACACATAATTTGGATATTTATCGTGCAGACGAGTATATGATGGTGCATATCCTTCGTCGTATTCATGTCATGTACATAAACGATTGGAAGGAAGTGTCCGTCCAACCTACATCTTGCTGTTCATCAAATGCCTGCGACCTGCTTCTGTCGTGATCACACCATCCGGTGTAAACAACACATCGATAGCAAAATCATGCGGCTCCATCGGAATCTGCTCTACGATTTGCATATCAAATGCCAGCGAAGCCAGCAACGGGCGACGACTGCTCATAGACAGCAGCCGATTCATAAACCGATCATAAAATCCGCCGCCATACCCAATGCGTCCACCCTGACGGTCGTATCCCAGTCCGGGCACGATCACTAGCTGAATGCGATCCCATTTGGGCGGCTCATAGATCGGCAAGGTAGGCAGTGGTTCAGGAATACCGTAAGCTCCCGGCTCCACATCTCCAATGCCTGTAATAGAGTGCAAATGAAAAACACCCTGCTCTGTACGGTCAATTCGCGGTGCCAGCACAATATCCTGCTGCTGCCAGCAATCGTCCAGCAGTGGCAAGGTGTCCGGCTCATCACGATACGCCAGATAACTAAATATCGTTAGCGGTGATGCATCGTCTAGACGACGTAATGATGCAATATATGGTTCCGCAGCGGCACGAATGTCCGCCGATTGTTTCATTCTCATCACAGGCTCTAATTGCTGCCTGCTCTGTTGAAGCTGCTTGCGCAATATCCTTTTATCCAAAGCGTGGTTCATCGGCTACCTCCCTGCGCAGACCTTTCTGCGTTCACGGTTGACAGGTATGAGTCACACCTACTGACAGTGTAACATTTTCTTGTACAAAAACCAATTTCCCGCCATACCATGATGTACCCTTCATGAAGCGGAGGAATCAGGTTTCGGCAATATAGAATGATCGACTATGATCCATATCCTGCCCATACATGCACAAGCGATAAATCATGCAAAAAAGCGGCATTTCATGTACACTAGACAGGATGGAGACATGAGTTTGTTGAGTAAGTACTCGACGTCAGCACCAATGATCCTACTTGGTAGGATCATCTCGTAGTAATGCAGATACGACATCTTTTTGTTCAGCATACTCTATATATGTGAAATGAACCACCACAGGATCGACATGAATGATAAAAAAACTACGGGGATTGTACATGTTGCCCTGTTTATGGATGAAATACATGCAGGTATTCCCTGCTTTAGCGGAAAGGATGAATATACGTGTTATTACAAGCAAGCGGTATCACCAAATTATACGGCATTACGCCGATTCTAGAAGGCATCAATCTGCAAATTGAAGAACGCGAACGTATCGGTCTGGTTGGCGTCAACGGTGCAGGTAAATCGACCCTGCTCAAAATCATGGCTGGCGAAATGTCATATGACAGCGGACAAATATTCCGCAGCAAAGAAATGTCGCTCGGCTATCTCGCGCAGAACAGCGGGCTGCATCACGGCAATACGATTGGTGAGGAAATGCGTTCGGTCTATGCAGAGCTGATCGATACGGAGCGCGAGCTGCGTGTGATGGAGCAGCATATTGCCGATCCTGCCAAAATGGAGGATGAAAAAGCCTACGCAGAGCTGCTAGAGCGTTACGCAACTCAGTCGGACTGGTTCCGCGAGCGCGGCGGTTATGAGATGGATACGCGGATTCGCAGCATTTTGCACGGAATGGGCTTTGGCGAATTTTCACAGGATACCGAAGTATCTACATTAAGCGGCGGACAAAAGACACGGCTGGCGTTGGCGCGCATTCTGCTGCAAGCACCTGATGTACTGATGCTGGATGAGCCGACCAACCATCTGGATCTGGACACGCTGGCATGGCTCGAAGATTATTTGCGCGCGTATCCGGGTGCACTGCTCATCGTATCCCATGACCGTTATTTTCTAGACCGTCTCGTAACTAGCATTGTCGAGATCGAACGACATCGCTCCAAGCGCTATACTGGCAATTACAGCCGCTATATCGACATCAAGGCTGCGGAGTACGAATCGGAATTGAAGCAGTTTGAGAAACAACAGGATGAGATTGCCCGAATGGAGCAGTTTATCCAGAAAAATATTGTACGTGCCTCTACTACCAAGCGCGCTCAGAGTCGTCGTCGTGCGCTGGAGAAAATGGATCGGATGGATCGCCCTGCCGGTGATCTGAAAAAGGCGAGCTTCTCTTTTGAAACCTCAGTGGTGTCAGGCAAAGATGTGCTGCGAGTGAATAAGTTAAGCCTATCTTATGAAAACAAGCAGCCGCTGTTCACACCCATTTCCTTTGAAATGTGGCGCGGTGATACAGTTGCGCTGATCGGTCCAAACGGAACCGGTAAAACCACATTGCTCAAATCGCTAATCGGTCAGCATCCACCGGATACCGGTAAAATTGAATGGGGTGCCAAAACAAAGATCGGCTATTACGATCAGGAGCAAGGGCATCTCAATCCAAACAATACTGTATTGGAAGAAGTATGGAGCAGCTTCCGCCATCTGGACGAGGTGCGTATTCGTACTGTACTGGGCAACTTCCTGTTCAGCGGCGAAGACGTATTGAAAAAAATCGCTTCGCTCAGTGGCGGCGAGAAAGCACGCGTTTCGCTTAGTAAACTGATGCTGCTAGAAGCGAATGTATTGATTCTCGATGAGCCGACCAACCATCTGGATCTGGTGAGCAAGGAAGTGCTGGAATCGGCGTTAATTGATTATGAAGGCACGCTGCTGTTCATTTCCCATGATCGGTATTTCCTGAATAAAATGGCAGAGCGTATTCTAGAGCTGCGTCCTGATGGGTTGACCACGTATCTGGGCAACTTTGATGATTATACTGCCAAAAAGCAGGAGCTGTTAGAGCTTGCTGCTGAAGCCGCAGCAGCTGCCGCCGCTAGTCAAGCGCGTGGCGGACAAGCAGCCAATGATGCCGCCAAAGTACCTGCCAACTCCTATGAAGAAGGCAAACAGGCGAAACGCGAGGAACGTAATCGCAAGCGCCGTCTGGAACAGCTGGAGCAGGAGATTGCCGAGCATGAGGATCGTATTGCTGTACTGGAGCAGGAATTAACCGAACCAGATGTATATCAAGATTATGAAGCTGTACAGACACGTCAGCAGCAGATTGCCCAGCATCAGCAGGCGCTTGAACAAGCGTATGAGGAATGGGAAACACTGGCTGCGGAGTAGAATCGTGAATTTGTCAATACATGTTCATCAATGTGTAAAAGATACAAGATTTTTGTAAAAGCAAGCGATTTATTTTGTAAACAGATTTATCCACAAAAAATAGTGGCTAGATAGCGGATTTTTAGCGAATAAAATGCGATTTTTCGTTGGTAGAATCGCTTTTTTGTATAAAATCCATATTTATCCACCAAGTTGTGCACATTATCCACAGATTTTAGTTAAGAAGCTGTGTTTAACTATCCCCTGTTTCAAATTTCTGCAAAAGGTTAGCGCAGCAAGCATTTTTAGTTTTATAAACAATTTTTCGGGGATATGTGGATAACTTTGTTAACATCTTGACAAATGGACAATGCTTATTCGTAAGGTCTGTAAACAACTCAAAATAGTCATTGGTTAGGTACAGAACAGATGTAATTGCGTATGTTAGCTGTCTAACTTGAGTCATTGCTTTCAAGGGACAGAGCCATACGATAAAATAAGCACCAGCATCCAAATCATAAAAAGCATACTGCACATCACACAGCATGTTGCGCATCACACAGCATGTTGCGCATGAGAAAAAAGGAGAAGCGTATAGAGCAGTAGTAGCTCTATACGCTTCTCCTTTTTGACGTGTGCATTCATCTATATGATGTGACACTTTTATACTTGTTCAATGATTGTCATGCCATGTATAGAAATCGACTGTTAGCTTGCTAGTTATGCTTCCGATACGGGATGAGCAATCGACCATTTCTCCAATGACAGCGATGGATCGCCTTTGATGCGTAGATCGGAAAACTCATTATTTTTCCATTTCAAATAAGCCGCTGCACCAATCATAGCTGCATTGTCGGTACAGTATTCAAATGGAGGAATCAGCAGCTCAATCTGCTCACGCTGACAGCGTTCGGTCAATGCTCGGCGCAGCCCCTTGTTCACAGCCACACCGCCGCATAGTAGCAATTGGCGTACACCGTAAGCTTTGACGGCACGAATCGCTTTTTCGACCAGCACTTCCACAACTGCTTCCTGAAAACCGCGCGCAATCTCAGCAGTCATTGGATCTTCTCCACGCATCTTCTTCTGGTTGACTACATTCAGTACTGCTGATTTCAGACCACTTAGGCTAAAATCGTATGATCCCGGCTCCAACCAAACACGCGGTAGCTCGACTGCGTGCTCCGCCTCCATTGCCAGCTTGTCGACATACGGACCACCCGGATATGGAAAACCGAGAGCACGTGCTACTTTGTCATACGCTTCGCCTACAGCGTCATCCCGTGTACTGCCGATCAATCGAAATTGACCTTCGCGCTCCAACAGCACTAGTTCGGTATGACCGCCAGACACGACAAGTGCTAATGCGGGATACTGCATGTCTGCAGTCAGATTGTTTGCATAAATATGACCGGCAATATGATGCGTGCCGATCAGCGGTTTGTCCAAGGCAAATGCCAGACTTTTGGCTGCCATAATACCGACCAGCAGCGCTCCGACAAGACCCGGTCCCTCCGTAACGGCGATGGCAGAAATGTCATCCAGCGCAATACCTGCTTCTTCAATCGCCTGCTCGATAATCAAGCTGATCGTCTCCACATGCTTGCGTGAAGCGACCTCCGGTACAACGCCGCCAAAGGCTTTATGCGTTTCGATCTGGCTTGATACAAGATTGGATAATACGGTTTTACCATTTTGTACGATTGCGACCGATGTTTCGTCACAGCTTGTCTCAATCGCCAATATATTACACACCGATTCGCGGTGTTCCTGCTGCATCATGAATTGTTCACGCTTCCTTCCTCATTACCATACTCTCCCTGTGTGGAGAGTTCGCACCACATAATCAGTGCGTCTTCATTGTTGTCCGAATAATATCCGCGACGTACGCCCGCTCCGGCAAAGCCCAGCTTGCGATACAGATTTTGCGCAGGTTCATTGCTGACGCGCACTTCCAGCGTCATCCGAATCATCCCTAGCTCAACTGCCCATTTCATCAGGCTGATCAGCAAATCCTGACCAAGACGGCGACCACGGTACACTTCTCGAATCGCAATATTGGTCACATGCGCTTCATCCATAATCGTCCACATCCCCGCATAACCGATAATTTGCCCGTCCAACTCCAGCACCAGATAGCGGGCAAAATGGTTCATGGTCAGCTCATTGCGGAATGCCTCTTCCGTCCATGGAAGGGTAAACGCTTCATGCTCAATCTCCATAATGGCTGCCAGATCGTCCGTGGTCATCTGACGGAATCTCGGCTGCTCTTCGCCATGATTAAATAATGTCGCCATTCTGGCACGTCCTCTCTTTAGGATTGACGCAGCAGATTGGCTTCCGCCTCCGACAGCTGCGTATAGTTAGGTAAAAGGGTATGCGCAGGCTCGGTCTGCCCAGACAGCAATGCCGCTGCACCGATCACACCAGCTTCATGCGCTTCCAGTACATTTTCCACTATGATCAATGTATCGCCAGCTACCTCACGTAATGGAGTGAGACGCTGTTCATGAGCAGTCGTTTCGCCAACTACATACAGATGACGTGGACGCTCAGCTGGCTCCAATGCACAATATTGCTCAACTAGTGACTGCACCCATAGCTCCATCAGGACTATACGATCTTCCTCCACTGAGACAGGAATCGACTGTCCATCTGTTAATGTGAATAAGCCGGTATACACCTGCGCACGACGAGCATCAATGAGCGGAATGATCCAGTCTGTGCCTGTTGCTGGTGAGCCGTCCCCTATCTCATTCGACATCACAGTCGGCGATTCTGTTTGCAGCGATGATGGTACAACAGATAAATCGTTGACAGCAGGCTCATTCTGCTTCTGTTCTTCTGTCACTTGCTGCGCAGCAGCATGGTATCCGCTCAACGCCAACGCCGCCAGACTGGAAAATCCAGCAACTGGCAGCTTCAATGTCCATGCCAGTGTTTTGGCTGTCGTTACCGCAATACGAATGCCGGTATAAGAACCCGGACCTACGCCAACTGCGATCCCATCCAGTTGTTGACGCGATACACCTGCGGTATTCAATACATCGATAATACGATCCAGCAAACCAACCGAATGATTACGATCTGCCTGGCTGCTATCCGCTGCCAAAATATGCTCATTCTCGGTGACGGCAACTGCCTGTGATGCAGTCGCTGTATCCAAAACCAAAAACCGCTTGCGCGGCTGTTCCTTTATATTACTCATGAATTGTCACTGACTCCATTCTGTTTTAACTCGGTGCACCAATCGGCATATGGCTGTCCATATCCGGTACAGAGGATGGTACGGCTATCGTCTTCGCTGTTCACGGTGATCTGAAGCGATAAATGCTGCTCTGGCAGCAGGTCAGGAATCCGGCTCGACCATTCCACCAGCGTCACACCTTGACCGAAAAAGTACTCATCCAATCCCAGCTCGGCAGCCTGATCCTCGTCGATCCGATACACATCCATATGATAAAAAGGCAATCGACCCTCATACTCCTTGATAATCGTAAAGGTCGGGCTGTTCACCATACCCGGTACGTCCAGATGCTGCGCAAATGCTTTGGAAAAATGCGTTTTGCCAGCGCCCAGATCGCCATCCAGCGTAATCATCGTACCCGGAAATGCTCGTTTTGCAAAAAAAGCCGCCAGTCGGCTGGTATCCTCCAGCTGGCGACTTGTGTATTCCACTGTCTGCTCTGGTCTTGCCTGTGTCATGAAATCCTCCATCATACGCTGTGACTACTTGCCAACAGCATCCTGTTATTGAACGTACGACCAGTATACCATATTCGGCGGCGACTTTAGCCCTTTATGGTATTTTTACAATAAAGGAGATAGTAATCGGGATAAGGTTTCCAGCGTTTTTTGCGTACGGGGACGACGAATAAATTCATGATAATTGATTTTGCTGCTTTCCTGTAGATCACGACGAAAATCTACCATTAGCCGCTCAATCGTTTCCTGCTCAAACAGAACTGCTGACAACTCAAAATTGCTGTACAGACTGCGCATATCCATATTGGCAGTACCTACCGAAGCAAGCAGATCGTCGACGATTACTACCTTGGCATGAACAAAGCCCTTTTCGTATTGGTGAATGCGTACGCCTACGCGCATCAGCTCCTCGATATACGATAGCGAAGCGTACTGCACGATCTGCGAATCAGACACCTTCGGTATAATAATATCCACTTCAACGCCACTAACGGCTGCCGTTTTTAGAGCAGAATAGATGCTCTGATCAGGGATAAAATACGGCGTAGTGATACAAATCCGCCGCTTCGCTGCTGCTAATGCACTAAAGCACATTTCCTGAATCGCATTCCAGTTACGATCCGGTCCGCTGGCAACGATCAATGCACGCTCGCTGCCTGTACAGGTATGGGCTGGAAAATACGCTGAATCGGTCAAACGCTGCCCCGATGCAAACTCCCAATCTTCCAGAAATACAATTTGCAAAAAGTAAACGGTATCTCCGCGTACTTCCAAATGCGTATCGCGCCAGTAGCCTAGCTTCGGATCACGTCCCAAATAGTCATCACCGATATTCAACCCGCCAATAAAGCCTACCTCTCCATCAATGACGAGAATTTTGCGGTGATTACGGTAATTGACTTCGCGTTGAATAAATGAAGTAAAGGGCGGTAGGAAAAAGTAAAACTCAATCCCTGCTTCCTTCAAGCGACGCACAAAAGTATGCTTCAGATGATAGCTGCCCAATCCATCGCACATCATACGGACTTTCACGCCTGCTTGTGCTTTGGCAATCAGCAGATCGGTAAACTTCTGCCCAATCTCATCCTCACGGAAAATATAAAACTGAATATGAATATGATGCTGCGCCTGCTCCAATGCTTTTAGCATCGCGCCAAATGTATTCTCACCATCCGTCAGCACTTCAATCTTGCTGCACGATGTAATCGGATTCTCCGTCAGATGTGACAACAAGGAAAATAGCCGCCCCTGCTCGTGAAACTCTGGGTTGCCCATATCGTCCGCAGAACGAATAACCGCTGCCTGACGCCATAATCTGCTTCGCACCTCGCGGAAGATAATCGTACCCTTTTTACGAATGGTCCGCCGACTGCGATAGTTGCGAGCGACAAAGTAATACATAATAAAGCCGAGAAACGGTACACAATAAGAGATAAACATCCATGCCACCGCCTTGCTCGGTGAACGGAATTCCAATATGAGGATCATCCCCGCTTGGGAAATGAAAATGATACATAACAGCAATAACCAGATCATACCTGTGCTTCCTTTCCTGCTGAATCTTCCTTCTTTCGCTATGCAAACAATATCATATCAAAAGAGACGGTTATTTAGCGATAGCCTGCTTTTACCATATAACCATTCTGACTAGAAAGTGATTCACACTACGTCGTTTTTTGTCAAATTGCATAGTCACAGAATACCTATATCCTTGTTAGCTGCATTTGGAAATGGATTACAATTAGAAGCACATAGCACATTGTGTAGTCACTTGGTATCGACCTGTCAACTTCAGTAAAAATAAAACAGGCTCCCTGTCTATTATGCAGGAAGCCTGTTTCAATTGAATTTTTTGATTGTTGGATCTACGTAAAATAAACTTCAACGGTACTTTCGCATGGATCTACAAATGGACTTCCAGCATTCACAGGAATATTTTACAGGAATGTATCAACTAACGTCATCCCAGCTTCATTTTGCGATCTCTATGTGTGACCGTACCTCCTAAACACGTGCATCCTAGGCACGTACATCCCGTTTGGCAAACGACAGCCATGCAATGAACAGGAAGAAGGCAAAATAAACCGCCAGTATGAACAGTGACCAGCCCAGACTTGTCACACCAAAGCTACCCGTTGGATCAGAGAAATACTGCGTTAAATCGAGATTCGTAAACAGCAGATATTTAACAATTCCATAATCCTCAGGCTTCAACGCCAGATGCAACAGCCCATTCGTAATCGTACCCGAGAAATAAAGCAACATCGACAATGTAATTGCCAGCGCAGCTGAACGGAACAGCGCAGACAGCATAAACGCAAATGTTGCCAAAATCAACGCACGAATACAGGAATACACTACGATCAAGAACAATTGGCTACTATACGACGACATATCCAATTCTGCCAAGCTAGGAATCTGTGACGGAAATAGAATATACGATACTGCCAAATTGATCAGCGCAAAAATCAAAGTCAATATTAACAAAAACACCGTGACTGCCAGAAACTTAGAACTTAAAATCTTCCAGCGCTGCCATGGGCGGATCAGCAGCAGCTTGATCGTACCGGTCGTAAATTCACTTGCCACCGATTCCGAAGCCACGATCAGCATAAACAGCACCACGAGGAAGAACATGGAAAATGACTGTTCAAAAGCCATTGGTGCTGAACCTTGATAATCTCCCAGCTTCATCAATAACAACAGAGACGGCGATAGCGCAACCAGTAGGATCAGCATCACCCAGTTGGATATACGCAACACAATCTTCAACATTTCATTCCAGATCAAACGGATAAAATCAGTCATGACGCAGCCCACCTTCCCGTGTCATCGCTAGGAACTGATCTTCCAGCGTCTGACGCTCCGGTACAATGCTATACACGGCAATGCCATTGCTAACCAGCAGCGCATTGATACGAGCAATGTCATTACGCGACGCGGTGACTTTCCAGCTACCGCCTTCCAATTGACCGATTGCCGCCAGTTGCATCGCACGTTCCGGCTGATCCAGCTCAAAGCGTACCGTCAACAGCTCATCCACCGGAGCGGTTGCCGCAGAACCGTGGCGTAGATCGCGCACATCGACCAATCGTCCGCCATTGATCACGGCAACGCGGTCACACATCAATTCCATTTCAGACAGCAAGTGACTGGATACAAATACGGTTGTGCCTTCCTCACGACTCAGCGCACGCAGATAGTCGCGCAGCTCGCGAATTCCCTGTGGGTCCAATCCATTCGTCGGTTCATCCAGTACCAGCAATCGTGGGCGGTGCAGCAGTGCTTGGGCTACACCAAGACGTTGACGCATACCGAGCGAATACGTACTGACCTTTTCATTCGTTCGTCCGACCAGCCCAACAAAGCGAATCACTTCGTCGATCCGTTCTTTCGTTACTCCCGGTGACATACGAGCATATTGCATCAGGTTCTGGTATCCGGTCATATACTTGTACATTTCCGGGTTTTCTACAATGGCACCCACTTTAGCAATTGCTTGTTCAAAATGAGTACGGATGCTTTGTCCCTCGATCAAAATATCGCCCTGTGTCGGCTTCATCAGACCAACTAGCATACGGATGGTTGTGGTTTTACCAGAACCGTTCGGTCCAAGAAAGCCGAATACGCAGCCCGGCGGTACATCCAACGTCAGATTGTCGATGATCGTTTTGGAGCCGATTGTTTTCGTAATATTGCGAAATTGTACAACTGGTGCGGCAATGGAATCCAGCGTTCCGCCTACCTTAGCAGAGGTAGCCGTTGTCGGAGCGGTTGGTTGAGTTGGCGATGGCTCAGAAGAACCTGCACCTGCAAAGGTTGGTTGATTCGTCTCTTGCATCTCATTGCTTCGTTCTCTGGCAGCAGGCGGATAGTGACCGCCATCATTGCCCCCATCATGCTTGCATATGGGCGCGGTAATCCACGCTGGTGCTGTGATCTTGTTCATTGGCTTGTGCTCATCCCTTTCTGCATATGATGCACGTACATTTTTCATCTTGCTTCTTCTCTTGTTGCTCCTTATATTCCCATTCGATAGTGAATCCAAACATAGTCATGCAAATGACAATAAATCCAATTGTAACGAGACTACCTGTGTATGTATGCCCTGTCAAATTTCGGCGATTTTATTGTAACACAGCAGAGAACGCAATCCCAAATCAGCCTAACTCCCTCTATAACAAAAAAAGAACTGTCCCATCAGTAAGCAGATTGATCACACCAGTTGCTTACTGATAGACAGTTCTTTATGTGATTTTGTAACACTTTCGCTACAGGTTTATTCGAAGAAATCAAACATAGCCAGCAGCAGCGTCAGAGCACTGAATAGACTACGCACCGGAACGTGCCAGTTCACGCATATTGGCTTCAAAGGCTGCGAGCAGTGCTGCTTCGCCTGTCAGACCTTTTTCGTGAACTTTGCGGATTTGTTCCAGCATCCGTTTGTAGTCTTTCGGGATGATCCGAACAAAATCCTTGGATTGATGTTCCCAATCTTCGAGTACGCGTTTCCCTGCTTCACTGCCTGTGTGACGCACATGCTGCTCGATCAAGGAACGAACCTCAGCCAACTCGTCCGCATCCTCGATGTCTTCCAGCAGTACCATTTCCAAGTTACAGCGACCGACAAAGTCATGACTTGGATCTAGCACATATGCGATACCGCCAGACATACCAGCTGCAAAGTTACGTCCGGTCGAACCGAGGACAATGACACGTCCGCCGGTCATATATTCACAGCCGTGGTCACCCACGCCTTCCACAACGACTTTGGCACCGGAGTTCCGAACCGCGAAGCGCTCACCGGCAATACCGTTGATATACGCTTCACCACTCGTTGCGCCGTACAATGCCGTGTTTCCGATAATGATATTATCCTCAGCAGCAAAGGTAGCTGCCGCGTCTGGTTTCACGATAATTTTACCGCCAGACAGACCTTTACCAACATAGTCGTTGGAGTCGCCTTCGACGCGTAAGGTAATACCTTTCGGAAGAAACGCACCCAAGCTTTGTCCTGCTGAACCTTTGAATGTAAAGGAGATCGTATCATCCGGTAGACCAGCAGCGCCGTATTTCATCGTCACTTCACTACCCAGAATCGTACCGACCGCACGATCCACGTTACAGATCGACAATTCAGCTTGAACCGGCTCGCCTGTTTCCAGTGCATTCGCAGCAAGTGGCAGCAGCTCGCGCAGATCCAGCGTCTCTTCCAGCAGATGATTCTGCTGTTGCACGTTGAAGCGTTCGCTACCTTCCGGCATTTGCGGCTCATGTAGCAGTACGGACAGATCCAGACCTTTTTTCTTCCAATGTGCATCTGCTTGCGACGCATCCAGACGATCCAGACGACCGATCATCTCTTGCACGGTACGGAAGCCCAGCTCTGCCATGATCTCACGCAGATCCTGTGCAACGAATTTCATAAAGTTGACGACATGTTGCGGATCACCGGTAAAGTTTTTACGCAATTCCGGGTTCTGTGTCGCTACGCCGACTGGGCAGGTATCCATTTGGCAGACACGCATCATAATACAGCCAACTGCAACAAGCGGTGCAGTGGAGAATCCATATTCTTCCGCACCAAGCAGTGCCGCTACCGCAAGGTCGCGTCCGCTCAGCATTTTGCCGTCTGTTTCCAGCACGACACGGTCACGCAGATTGTTCATGATCAGCGTCTGCTGTGTCTCTGCTAGACCTAATTCCCATGGCAGACCAGCGTGACGGATCGAACCTTGTGGCGATGCACCGGTACCACCGTCATAACCGCTAACGAGGATCACATCGGCACGTCCTTTGGCAACACCGGCAGCAATCGTACCGACCCCCACTTCGGATACGAGTTTCACATTGATGCGAGCGCGACGATTGGCATTTTTCAGATCGTAGATCAATTCTGCCAAATCCTCGATGGAGTAAATATCATGGTGAGGTGGTGGCGAGATCAGACCGACGCCTGGCGTCGAGTGACGCACTTCCGCAACCCACGGATATACTTTACGACCTGGAAGCTGTCCGCCTTCACCCGGTTTAGCACCTTGAGCCATTTTGATCTGGATTTCATCGGCATTCACCAGATAGTTGGATGTTACGCCGAAACGACCAGAAGCAACCTGCTTGATCGCACTGCGACGGGAATCGCCGTTTGCATCCGGTATAAAGCGTGCCGGATCTTCGCCGCCCTCACCGCTGTTGCTTTTACCGCCGATGCGGTTCATCGCAATCGCGAGACTTTCGTGCGCTTCTTTACTGATCGAACCGAAGGACATGGCGCCTGTTTTGAAGCGTTTCATGATGGATTCGATTGGTTCTACCTCTTCCAGCGGAATCGGCTCACCATTCGGTTTTAGTTTGAGCAGCGAGCGTAAGGTAAGATGCTTCTCATTCTCCCCTTCAACAAGCGCTGCGTATTTTTTGTACAATTTGTAATCACCGGTACGAACGGAATGTTGCAGCAGGTGGATCGTTTGTGGATTAAACAAATGATCTTCCCCATCATTACGCCACTGATAATCGCCGCCTGCATCCAGAATGCGGTCGTTACCATCCTTGTCGGTAAAGGCGCGGTAATGCTGCACCAGCGTCTCCGCTGTAACTTCTTCCAGACCGATTCCGCCGATACGGGACGGTGTCCACGTAAAGTACTGATCAATAAACTCCTGCTTCAGACCAACCGCTTCAAAGATTTGAGCGCCGCGATACGACTGAATAGTGGAGATGCCCATTTTGGACAGAATTTTGACAACGCCTTTGGTAACGGCTTTGATATAATTTTTGACTGCTTTCTCGTGTGAGATACCACGCAGCATGCCTTGCTTGATCATATCCTGCATCGTTTCAAACGCCAGATACGGATTGACTGCACTGATACCATAGCCGAGCAATACAGCGAACTGGTGAATATCACGCGGTTCACCGGATTCCAGCAGCAGGCTGACACGAGTACGTGTACCTTGGCGAATCAAATGGTGATGCAGACAGGCAACGGCAAGTAGTGCCGGAATGGCTGCATTTTCCTTATCCATTCCACGGTCGGACAAGATCAGGAAATTATGACCTTTGGCAATGACACGATCTGCGGCTTCACACAGATTTACCAGTGCGGCACGCAAGCCTTCGGCTCCTTTTTCCGCTTCAAAGAAGATTGGAATGGTCATCGCCTTGAAGCCTGGACGGCGTACATGGCGTACTTTGGCAAATTCTTCATTGGACAGAATCGGCGAATTCAGAATGATCTGACGACAGCTCTCCGGCTGCGGATCAAGCAGATTGCGCTCTGGTCCAAGTGAGGTCGCTGTCGAGGTTACAATCTCCTCGCGAATCGCATCGATCGGCGGATTGGTTACCTGAGCGAACAGCTGTTTAAAATAACTGTACAGACGCTGTGGACGATCTGACAGCACTGCCAGTGGAGCATCGTAGCCCATCGAAGCGAGTGCTTCCGCACCTGTCGATGCCATTGGCTCAATGACTTTGCGCAGCTCTTCATACGTATAGCCAAACGCAAGCTGCAATTGCTGTACATTATCGTGATCCGGCTGAATCGCTTCTGGTGCTTCCGGTACATCTTCTAGATTAACCAGATGCTCTTCCAGCCACTCGGCATATGGATGCTCTGAAGCAATCTGCTCCTTGATCTCTTCATCAGCAACGATACGACCTTCCTGCGTATCGATCAGCAGCATCCGACCCGGACGCAGACGGTCTTTATAGAGAATGTTTTCTGGGGCAATATCGAGTACGCCCACTTCAGAAGATAAAATAATCCGATCATCTTTGGTTACATAATAACGCGCAGGACGCAATCCGTTACGGTCCAAAATTGCACCGATCTGAATGCCGTCCGTAAACGCCATTGCCGCTGGTCCATCCCATGGCTCCATCAGACAACTATGATACTGATAAAACGCCTTTTTCTTCTCGTCCATCGTATCGTGGTTGCTCCACGGTTCTGGTACCATCATCATCGCCACGTGTGGCAAGGAACGTCCATTCAAATACAGAAACTCCAGCGTATTATCAAACATCGCTGTATCCGAGCCATCCGGGTTAATGACCGGACGAATCTTATCCAGATCATTGCCGAATACATCGCTCTCAAACAGTGATTGACGAGCATGCATCCAGTTCACATTACCGCGCATCGTATTGATTTCCCCATTATGAATCATGAAACGATACGGGTGAGCGCGATCCCAGCTTGGGAACGTGTTCGTACTGAAACGGGAATGCACCAGCGCAATCGCCGACTCAAATTCTTCATCACGCAAATCCAGATAAAACTCGCCGACCTGAATCGTTGTCAGCATGCCTTTGTACACGACTTTGCGACAGGACAGACTTGGCACGTAGAACGTTTCTCCGCCTTCAGCTTCCGCATAACGAATACGACGCTCCGCCAGTCTACGAATCACGTACAGCTTGCGTTCAAAAGCAAGCTCATCCTGATCGCGCAGTTCCTCGCTACGACCGATAAAAAATTGACGAACGACTGGCTTTGCTGCTTTGGCAGTTTTGCCCAGTGTGCTGTCATCCGTTGGCACGGTACGCGCTCCAAGGAACACTTGTCCCTCCTGCTCGATGATCTCTTTCAGCACGTCCTCATGACGTGTGCGCAGCTCCTCGTCGCGGGACAGGAACACCATCGCCACACCATATTGACCTTTAGCGGGCAGCTCAAAACCACCCTTAGATGCTTCACGGACAAAAAAGCGGTGCGGAATCTGGACCATGATTCCTGCACCGTCACCCGAGTTCGGTTCACTGCCTTGGCCGCCACGATGCTCCATATTTTCGAGCATTGTCAGCGCCTGACCTACGATCTGGTGACTTGGAATTCCTTTGATATGCGCGGTAAATCCCATACCGCAGGCATCTTTTTCAAACTGCGGATCATATAGACCCTGCTTTGGAGGCAAACCTGTAATGTTCATAATACGCAACCTTTCTATTATGAAGTGAATGGTCAAGAGACGAGCCAGAGGATGGCCGGACGAAGAACAATTGCTATTAAGGGTAGGGTATACAAAACAGGCTGCTCATTCCATACAGTATCCCCTACAATATTTGTACATATTGTACAGAGAGTGATTATGGAAGCAGCCTACATTGAATATAAGTTCTGAAGAGGTGCACGAAGAATAAATATCCATTTCGTACGAGTTCAAGTCACTTATTCAGCGATGTGATATTGTTGTAACCTTCGTTGGTTTTATACATTTTAACACTGAGCTGACATGATGGCAATTCAAACTTTTTATATATGCGATAAATTATTATTTTGCGTCAAAGCATTAGTGTGATAACGTAACGCATCGAATATAATTGTATGATTATACATTTAAACGTATATTAAATTCAATCATCTTCTCTTTTTCATGTTCATTCTGACCCCTTCATTATACCAAATGAATGCGTTCATTTGTGCATAACAGACGGAAAAGAAGACAAGATCGCATATTCACTCTGTCGTAAACAACAAAAACCGGCATCTCCCTCAAGGAAATACCGGTTTGTTTTAATCTCTTTATTTACAGACCAATCACTGTATGTCGACTGACCTTTGATAGACGCAGAACTTAGATTTCGATGCTTTCTCCGACTTTCAATGCGCTGCCCTCGATGCCTTTCTTTTGCAGTTCAGCTACAAAAGCGTCACCGTCCTGCTCAATCGGCGGGAACGTGTTATAGTGCACCGGTAGTACATGCTTCGCTTGAACCCATTCTGCGGCATACAGCGCATCCTCAGGGCCCATAGTGAAGAAATCGCCGATCGGCAATGCAGCCACATCAATGCTGTTCATCTCACCAATCAGCTTCATATCGCCAAACAGAGCCGTGTCTCCGGCATGGTACAGCGTTTTGCCGCCCATCGTAAGCAAAATGCCTGCTGGCTCGCCGAGATATACATTCTGTCCATCCAACTCGTTAGAAGAGGAATGGAATGCCAGCGTATATTTCACTTTGAAGCCGTCGAATTGTTTGGAGCCGCCCAGATTCATACCAACGGTTTCTGCTGCGCCCTTGGCACCGGCGTATTGTGCTAGTTCTACGACTGCAATCACCGGACAGTTGTTGTTCTGTGCAATCTCTACAGTGTCACCGAAGTGGTCGCCGTGGCCATGAGTCAGAATGACTGCATCCACTTTGATATCTTTTACATCCACATTCACCTGCGGGTTGCCGGACAGGAACGGATCAATAATAACCGTTTTGCCGCCTTCTTCTACAAGCAAACAGGATTGACCATAGTACGTAATTTTCATCGATGAAGCACCTCCGAAATGTAATTGATTACCCACCGTTTATTTTATCACCAAAATAAACAAATTTGTAACTTTGCCTCGTTCAGCAAGTACATCAAACGGCGTATCCATTCCGAAGTGTTATTTAAAAAAGGTATGATGCCCGATCTTCGTTACGACCGTGCGTGAATTTGGAATCGCAAAATCAGTCGCCAGCGAAAGCGACACAAAATAATACGTATTGTCCGGCACTTCCTTGCGGCCCTGTAATGCTTCACGTACAGCCTTAATGGAATCAGCATTCGGCTTCACACGATCAAAACGGCCGTTGCCTACCGGAGAAAACTGATATTTTTGGTACAATACATCTTTGATGGTATCGGGGAAATTTGCGGACCGTAGCCGGTTTAAGACAACATTGGCAACTGCCACTTTGCCTTTGTACGGTTCGCCTTCGGCTTCTGCCATAACGATGCGTTCAAGCATCAGCCGTTCTTTATCCGACAATGCGTAGGTCCAGGTCGCTTGGGCTTTGTGATCCTGGGGAAGCAGCTTTGTCCGAGTAAAGTATAATTGGGTGGGGGTGGAATGCTGAATGGACGAACTCGCCACGGCTGCCGATGCTTTCACTTTGGCTGCTGCGGTGTTCGCCTTGATGCTGTTTGCCTGCTTCGCTTGAGCGGCGGCTGTTTCTGCTTTGCCCTGTTGAATCAGCTTTTTGGTGTGAGTTTGGTTCCATGCCATAAAAGAGGCAGAACCGGTACTACTCCTGTCCTTTTGCGCATAAGAAACAGAACCGTGCGGCTGCGCACCCCACGACGGCAGCTCGGTAAACGATTGTTGTCCTATACTCATTTTATGGTCCATCCAAAATGGGAGGGACATGATAAATATAAAAAGCACGCCCAGAAGAGGCGTAATCCACTGATTGCGTCTAATAAACTCCATTTTTTTCCTCCAGTATTGTTGGCATACCTCTGGCTCTTATGTAATCGTGTGACCTTTCATTTGAATACACCAACATCCAAATTTTGAATCATCAACGAATGACAACGCCGTCCGAAGTCCATCCGCGCTTCGGAAAAAGTACCAACGTTAATTTGAATATCCGATCTACGGATACCTGCCCAAAGCAGCAGCACTCGCTATGCTGTCATTGTATTTCACCCAATCAAATTGCCGCCTTTTTGCAGCAGCAAGTATATTATTATAGTTAACATGCTTTTGTCAAATTGACAAAAAGCGTTTTTTGGGCATAGTCAGCTTCTACCCAATGGAAATCTCATTGCCTGTTCATACATCGGAAGCTGTCCCAGCCGCGTATGATACAGCACCATTTCCTCCACGATCCATTCGCTAGAAGGTGGAAATGAGTCTGTCGATGGCGGTATAAACGGATGAGAACCGGCATATTTGCGAGCTATCGTAATATGCGGTGCATACGGGCGCTGCTCTGGCTTAAAGCCGAGCGGCTCGCATTCCTGCTGTACCCGCTGCTGCAATATGTTGAGTTGCTCCAATTCTCCTTCTGGTTGAATCCACCATACTCGCGGACGCTCCGGCACTCCAAATAGATCCGGCATACCCAGCTTCAAAGTAAAGGGCTTGATCTGCTTGCCCGCCGTTGCCAGCGCTTCATGCAGCTGCGGCAATTGTGCAATATCTACATCCCCAAAAAATTGCAAAGTAATATGCAAATCCTCATGCCATGTCCATTTGCGAAAAGGAATCCGTGTCTGCATCTCCCGGCTCCATTCCGCCAGCATACGCTGCGTTTCCCCTGTCAAAGCAATAGCTGCAAATACACGCTCCTGCCCACGTTCAGTCACCACAAACACTCCTTTCGCTTGAAAGTAACCTATGTTCATTCATTCCAAATATAACCGAACACACGTTCTTCATGAATGCCAATAGTATACACTAATCTTACAAAGAGTGCAAAGCAGCAACAAAGCTCTAACTCGTTCCCCTTATTTCCTCTAGCCTGATGAAATGTTGTACGCATTCATGCACTTTCCATCACGACTCATTCGCCTCGTCTTCTGAAATTTGTTATGATCAATCCTGAACAACAATCCGTTTTTGAATGCACGAGGAGGAGGTTTTACACATGTCCAAAATCGTTTTTTTGCAAAAACTGAATGAACAGCAGCAGCACAAGCTTCGCGAAGCCGCTCCTCATGATGAGATTGTAGCGATTCCGGTCAAGGAAGCATCGATGCAGGATCTGTCGGATGCAGAAATCATTGTTGGCTGGTCGCGCAAATTTCAGGATTTTATCCTATCTGAGGATTGCCCGGTAAAATGGGTGCAGGTATGGTCTGCTGGCGTCGATAAAATGCCGCTGGATGAACTGGAGCGCAAACAGGTGCTATTGACCAGTGCCAACGGTGTGCATACCATTCCGATCTCGGAGCACATTTTTGCGTATATGCTCTCCTTTGCCCGCAACCTGCATATTGCCATCCGTAATCAAAGTCGCAATCAATGGGACGAAAGCGGTACGTTTAGCGAGCTGCATGGCAAAACAATCGCCATCGCTGGTGCAGGCAATATCGGTAAAGGCACTTCCAATCTCGCGCGCGCCTTTGGCATGAAGACGATCGGTATCCGCCGTTCTGGTGAACCGTTGGATGAATTTGATATGATGTACGATATGGAACATCTTGATGACGCGATTGCAAATGCAGACTTTGTGGTTAATATTTTGCCACTCACTGAGGATACGCGCGGATTGTTCAATCGTAAAACATTTGAGCGAATGAAAAATAGCGCCGTCTTTATCAATGTAGGACGCGGTCCAACGGTAAATACGGATGATCTGACTGCCGCTCTACAGGAAGGAATCATCGCCGGTGCTGGGCTGGACGTGTTTGATCCAGAGCCATTGCCGGAAGATCATCCGCTGTGGCAATTGGAGCAGGTGATTATCACTCCGCATATTGCTGGCAGCAATGAACACTATACGGATCGAGTGCTGGATATTTTCCTTGCGAATCTGAATGCGTATCACAAAGGGCAGTCCTTGCCACTCAATCTGGTTGATTATAAGCACGGGTATTGATCATCCTTGTCTCAATAAAAAGTTGAAATGGATAAAATGGCGATAACTGTATGTAATGGAAGCGTTACTGATGCTTCTTTTTGTCTAAGGCTCGTTTCTCTTATGGAGAAGCGAGTCTTTTTGCTGCTATATGGTTTGAATAGCATCGAATGATCTAGACTGATGTATGGTTTGCATATTTCTGCGGATTATGCAACGTAACCACAGGCTCATTTTGGTTCATTTATTTTGGCATACATTCTAGAGGTATCTCTATAATTTGAATAGAGTATATGCTATCAAAATATGCTGGATCGCTTGTGCTCATTGGCAACGATTCTAAGTCAACAGTAGCTTGACTCTAAAAACAGCAACCGGTTTATGTCATCCGGTTGCTGCCTGTTTCTTCATTATAATGTTGTGCATTCATTCAGACAGCTGTATAAATATAATGCTGAATGAATAGCTAAACAATCATCGTTTGCATCTTCTATTCTGGACAAATGGAGTCCAACGCTTACTCTGATGAATATAAAAGAGGAAGCAATCGCTACATCTAAAATTTCCAGCTTTTCAGATCGTGTAGACCTCTCTATCGCATCCGCTGCTAAAAGTCTTTGACTGCTGTTAGAAGCCCTTCACTGCTGCTATAGCCGTTTCATATACATACATTCGCTCGTCATATTGATCCAGCGGGCAGATTAGCATCAGCTCATCCGCTTGATACTGCACCAATATCTCTTGAAACTGTTGTCGTAGCGTTGCAGGTGTACCGATCATCGGTTCTGGCATCTCTTCCCCTGTTGCTGCCAGACCAGCAGGCGACTGTTTCCATTTCGTATAGAGTCCTTCTGCACGTACATTCGTATCCGCAGCGATAACCTTAATCGCCAAAATGACACGCGCTTGCTCTCCATCAGCCGCTGGCTGAAATTGCTCCCGATAATGCTGAATCGCTGACTGCCCATCACTGCTGCTCATAAAATGACCAAATACATAGCCTGCACCATGCGCGGCAGCCAGTCCAGCACTTTTACGATTCGTACCAAGCAGCCAAAGCTGTGGCTGGAATGCTGACTGCGGACGAGCATGTACTGTACTGCCCTCCACCTGATGTTGGTCCTGTAACAAACTACGCACATCACGAACCAGCTGCGGCATCTCCGCCACATGTGCCAAATAATTGCCACTGAGCGCGATTGCCGCATGTGCCGAACCGCCCGGTGCGCGCCCGATACCTAGATCGATCCGCCCCGGATACAGTGCCGATAGCATACGAAATGTTTCCGCCACCTTCATTGGGCTATAATGTGGCAGCAGCACTGCTCCCGAACCGAGCCGAATACTAGATGTGCGCACACCGATATGGGCAATTAGCACTTCGGGTGCGGTGCAAGCCAAAGCCGCCATATCATGATGCTCGGATAACCAGAAACGATCATAACCATGCTGTTCTGCCATAATCGCCAGCTGCACGGAACGTTCTAAGGCTTCTTCCACGGATACCTGTTCCAGCACGGGAGACATATCCAATATGCCTAGCGGGATGGAAGTTTGTTGTTCTGTCATGATGTCTCTCCTTTCGTGCTTCACCCAGCGGCTCAGTCTACATCATAGATAGAGCCGACTTTCAATCCGTACAACTCATTATAAATTTTCTCGGCAAACGCATCCGTCATACCAGCGATATAATCAATAATCATGCGCTCCCATGTCCATACCGGATGGTCGCTAGCTTGATCGTGCTCAAACCGTTGCAACCAGTCGGACGGCATAATCGCCATCGACGTTTCCTGATCGATAAAAGCTTTCCATAAACGACGGATAATCCACTCGCTGCGTTTTTGCAGACGCTGTACCCGCAAATCACGAATCATCGTTACCCAAGCGAAGCTTTTCAATACACTGACGGTACGCAGCATATCGGCGTTTTCGTAGCCTTCCTGTACAAAGGTAATCTTTTTCCAGCTATCATCGTCGATGACGCCAAGCTGACTTACAAAATGATTTACCCAGTATGCTTTGACTTCACGCCGAGTACGCGAATAGTCCATACCGCAGGTAGGAAGCTTTTCACGCCAGACGTGCAGGTAGTCGGTCAGCACCTGATCGACCTTCACCGAGATTTCGTCCGATTTGCAGCCCTGCCAGAACCAGTCTTCCAGCGTCATAATTTTCTCAATAATTAATTTATGAATATGCGGGTCTTTCATAAAATGCTCATGTACTTCAATCTTGCCTGCCTTGATGCCATCCTCTAGATCATGAGCAGAATAAGCAATATCATCGCATAAATCCATCAATTGCGCTTCCAAGGTGGTTTTGCGATCAGGAATGCCCCATTGCTGGCGAATCTCGCGGATGTACTGCCATTCGCGCTCATACAATCCCTTTTTGTTATCCATACCAGAATACGGATATTTGTTAATGCCAAGCAGCACGGCATCGCATAGATTCAGACCATCTAGATTTTCACGCTTTTCCAAAAACATGATCAGTCGGAAATTATGAGCATTGCCTTCAAAATGCTCATATTT
Organism: Paenibacillus sp. JQZ6Y-1; assembly: GCF_040719145.1. NCBI lineage: Bacteria > Bacillati > Bacillota > Bacilli > Caryophanales > Paenibacillaceae > Paenibacillus > Paenibacillus kandeliae. The sequence goes on along the minus strand of NZ_JBFDUZ010000001.1, from coordinate 371,331 downwards.
CTCGCGCATTTCGCGATGCACACGCTCGTATTCTTCCTCTGTTGCTGAACGTCCACGCAGCGCTTCTTTCGTCTTGCTGGCGATCCAGTCATCTAGAATACCAGCAAGCACCTCTTCCCCCTTATGTCCAAATGGCGGATGACCGAAGTCATGCGCAATGGAGGCGCATTCTACCACCTCTGGGTGAATAATCAGACCCGGATTGTCCGCCTGATGCTCCTGAATTTCTGGATAACGGGTGAGCAGACTTTTCGCTGCCTGACGTGCAATCTGCGCCACCTCTAGGGAGTGGGTCAGACGGGTACGATAATAGTCGCCAGTTCCCGCACCGAATACCTGCGACTTACCCTGCAATCGGCGAAAGGTCGGTGAGTGAATCAAACGCGAATAGTCACGTTCATACGCTTCACGAGAAGCTTCATGTTTATCTTCAGCATACTGTCGATGCTCACGCATATGTTTGAGTTTTGCAAATTTGTCCATATCTTGTTCTCCTGTACTTATGCTTTCTGTAACGTTCACAGTTGGAGTGATTATACACATTTTTCGAGCATCCGAAAAGATCAATCCACAAATCGTTGATTTTGCCGAAAATGGATACGTGCTTTACAGCGGTTTGAAGCCCTTTGAAATTCACAATATACACGGCTCTAATTTTACACCTATATATAGGAAGAAAAAAATCCGGACCCTTCGGCCCGGACCTTGTTAAAGACGTATACATTGCCATGACAGCGGGATACTCTTACCGATTTTTGAGCTTAGGATCAAAGGTATCACGCAATCCATCGCCCATCAGATTGAAGCCGAGCGAGGTAAGCAAAATACATAATCCCGGGAAAATGACTGTCCACGGCGCGGTCTGGATAAACTGACGTGAATCTGACAGCATTTTGCCCCATTCTGGTTCTGGCGGCTGTGCACCCAGACCGAGAAATCCAAGCCCTGCTGCTTCGATAATCGCCGTCGCAATCCCCAGCGTTCCTTGAACGATAATCGGTGTTATACTGTTTGGCAAAATGTGACGAAACAGAATGCGTGTATCCGGTACGCCGATGGCGCGTGCCGCCGTAATAAACTCTTCCTGTCGTAGTGATAGGACGCGTGAACGCACCAGTCGCCCATAGGTCGGAATATTAACGATGGCAATCGCATACAGCGCATTTTGCAGTGACGGTCCGAGCACAGCGACAATCGCAATCGCCAGCAAAATGCCCGGAAACGCCAGCAAAATATCAAAAAATCGCGAGATGATCATATCCACCCATTTACCATAAAAGCCAGCCAAAATACCGAGCGCTGTTCCGACGATAATCGAACCAATGACAGACAGCAAGCCGACCCAGAGTGAGAGACGTGCCCCATAAATAGTACGAGTAAAAATGTCACGTCCCAGATCATCGGTACCAAACCAATGCTGTGCCGACGGTGCCTGCAAGCGATCTGCCAGCACCTGCGTGGTATATTCATAGCGGGTAATGAGCGGTGCTAATATCGCTAGCACGACAAACAATAATACAATCATCAGTCCGAACACAGCGGTCTTGTTGCGCATAAACAACCGAATACCGTCGCGCCACGGTCCTGATTTGATCTCCTTGATCGGTGCATCCGATCCTGTACCCAGTGAAGCCTGTGTCATGTAATCACCTCTTACTTGTACTGGATACGCGGATCAAACACGGCATACAGCAGATCCACCAGCAGATTGATAAGTACGAACATAACGGCAATGATCAATATGCCGGACTGGATCACCGGATAGTCACGGTTGCTGATCGCTTCATAAATATAGCGACCAACACCCGGCCAGGCAAAGATCGTTTCAGTCAGAACCGCACCGCCAAGCAGCGCGCCTGTCTGAATCCCGATCACCGTTAGCACCGGAATAAAGGCATTTTTCAGCCCATGTTTGTAAATAACGAGAAATTGCGAAATACCTTTGGCTTTAGCGGTACGGATATAATCCGATTGCATTACTTCCAGCATACTGGAGCGCGTCATCCGAGCAATCACAGCCATCGGAATCGTACCGAGTGCTACGGATGGCAAGATCAGATGCTTGATCACCGTCCACAGCTGACTCCATTGTCCAGAAATGATCGCATCCAATACATAAAATCCTGTAATCGCGTCCATTGGATCACGCTGATTCATCCGTCCAATCGACGGGAGCCAATGCAGCTTGTTGGCAAAAATCCATTGCTCCATCAGACCAAGCCAGAAGATCGGCATCGATACGCCAACCAAGGCAATCAACATACAAATGTAGTCAAACCACGAATTATGCTTCCATGCGCTAACAATACCGGCATTGACACCGATCACAATCGCAAACAGCATACTCGCTACCGTCAGCTCGACTGTCGCCGCTAGATACGGCCCAATCTCTTCACTGATCGGTGCGCGTGTACGGATGGAATTGCCAAGATCGCCGGTTACCAATTCCCCCAGATAGGAAAAATACTGCTCCAACAGCGGACGATCCAGTCCGAGCTGCTCACGCAGCGCTTGTTTGGATTGCTCTGTCGCTTTTTCTCCAAGAATCGTTTCCGCCGGATCGCCAGGAATCGCATGAATGATGGAAAAGACGATAATAGTCATGCCGAGCAATACCGGAATTAAGACCAGCAGACGTTTAATAATGTAGGAACCCACTTCGTTGATCACCTGCCATACATTCATTGGGACAGTGAAAGGACATGACTGCGCAGATGGCAGCATGTCTCTTTCGCTGTGAAATTCCGTGATTGCTTACTTCATACAGCTGGATACAGCCGTATTATTGTTCCAGATAAATCTCCGTGTATGGCTCGGAGCCTGTTGGAGATGGAGTGTAGCCTTTCAGCTTGGCATTCGCTGCCAGCAATGGCGTGGAGTGTACCAATGGTACCCACGGTGCATCTTCTTTGACAATCACCTGAGCCTGTTCGTACAGCTTGGCGCGCGCATCCTGATCGGTTTCGCGCTGTGCTTGAACGAGCAGCTTGTGCAGCGGTTCGCTGTCATATTGGCTATAGTTGTTGCCGCCAATAGAATCTTTGTCGAGCAATGGGTAGAAGAAGTTATCTGGGTCACCGTTATCACCGGTCCAGCCGATGATGAACAGATCATCCTTTTGACCTTTGCTCAGATCATCCAGATACGTTGCCCACTCTGGAGATTGGATGCTTACTTTTACACCGATTTGAGCAAAGCTTGCTTGAATAACCTCTGCTACTTTGCGTCCGTCTGGCATGTATGGACGGGATACTGGCATCGCGTAGAAGGTCAGTTCCTTGTCGATTCCGTTTGGATACCCAGCTTCAGCAAGCAATTGCTTGGCTTTGGTCAGATCGTAGTCATAATCTTTGATATTGGAATTGTATCCCCACAATGTTGGTGGAATCGGGTTGACCGCTGCTTCTGCCTGACCGGCAAAGAACGCATCAATAATGCCTTTTTTGTCCACCGCATGGTTCAGGGCTACGCGCACTTTCGGATTGTTGAACGGTTCTTTGGTAACGTTGAAGCCTAGGTAGGCTACGTTAAATGGTGGACGGTTGAACTTTTGCAACTCTGGATTGCTTTCCAGTGTTGCCAGATCGTCCGGGCTGAGGTCTTCCATCATATCAATCTCGCCGTTTTGCAGTGCATTGAAGCGAGCCGTATTGTCAGGAATGGAGCGAATGATCAGCTGATCCATTTTCGGCAAACCTTCCTGCCAGTACTCTTTATTTTTCTCCAATGTGATCGAATCGCTGCGTTTCCATTCTTTGAAAACGAATGGTCCTGTACCAACTGGATTGGACTTGAAGTTTGCGCCTTCTTTTTCAACTGCTGCCGGGCTCGCAATCGAGAATGCTGGCATGGCGAGGTTTTGCAGGAATGGCGCCTGCGGGTTGTTCAATTGAAACTCGACGGTATAATCATCTTTGGCGGTAACGCTTTTGATCACACGAGCGTCTTCCGGTCCAAACATGGAATCATAATAATCGAATGAATCGCCTTCAAATTTGTATTTACTTTTTGGATCACTCCAGCGGTCAAAGTTGAATACCACGGCGGCTGCGTTGAAATCAGTACCGTCATGGAATTTGACACCCTGACGTAATTTAAAGGTGTATGTCAGTGCATCGTCGGAGATTTCCCAGCTCTCCGCCAGTGCAGGTTCCACCTCGGTTGTACCTGTTTTATAAGCCAGCAATGGATCGAACACTTGCTGAGCGATTTTCAGTGATTCGCCATCGGTTACAATCGCCGGATCAAGTGCAGCTGAATCCCCGCCGCGACCGACGATCAGCGTACCTCCAGAGGAAGCGGTTTCAGTGCCGCTGTCCGAAGCTGCCGGTTCACTCGAAGAACCATTCCCTCCGCCGCTACAACCTGCCAGAATCAATACGAACGATAAAACCAGTGTAAGTACAAGCGCCCAACTTTTTTTCACAAACCATTGCTCCCTTCTGAATGACAAGATGGAGGTCAATTCGACACGGTATACATGATTTCATTGTCTCTATGTATATGTATACAGTGATCCATGTCGAAATTGCCGAAATTGACCACAGGATGAATTCAATTTACATTATGTACCTTGTTTTGGCAATAAGTTTTACATAATAATCCTAATTTATTTTTATATATAACATGTGGTGATATTTTTCGACACACATTCGATTTTTTTAGCAATCCGACTCAAATTTAGTCGAAAATGCGTAATTGATACCGTTATCAATCTTATTTCTATTCTTTTTTAAGATAGATCATACACAACTAAGGAAATAATCACTATAAAATAATTTACATATATTATCATTAAAATTAACTTTTTTACATACTTACGCAATAAATGTAGTAACACTTTTAATAGAAAACTGATAAAATGAATAAGAATTATGCAAAAGGGGAGGAATACAATTTATATGTTCAAAGGAAAAACGATTTTCGCATTGGCTATGTCAGCATTCATGACCTTAAATGCTGCTAGCTTCGCAGGCGCAGCTGCACCGGCTACTCTGACGGTAGAAGGAATTCAGCAGCAAATGAAGCAGGATGCCGGTACAGGCACCCATATCACTCTCTTACATACGAACGACGTGCATGCCCATGCTGTGGAAGAATCACCATCCATGGGTCTTGCCAAAATCGCTGGACTAGCCGATCTGTATCGTACAGCGAATCCGAATACGTTGTTGCTGGATGACGGCGATGCAGTTCACGGTACATCATTTGCTACACTGGTACGCGGCGAAAGCATCATTCAAGTGATGAACAAAATGGGTTATGCGGTCATGGAGCCGGGTAACCATGAATTCGACTATGGCTACGAGCGTCTGCTCGAACTTGCTAAAATGGCGAACTTCCCAGTAATTTCGTCCAATATTATTCAAAAGGATACCGGTAAAGCACCATTTGAGCCGTATATCATTCGTGAAGTGGACGGTGTGAAAATCGGTATCTTCGGACTGGAAACACCGGAAACGGCGTACAAAACCAATCCAAACAATGTCAAAAATGTAGAGTTCACCGATCCAACAGAAGCTGCACGCAAAATGGTAGCCGAGTTGCAAGGTAAGGTGGATGTGATTGTTGCCCTTGGTCATATCGGTATGGATCAATCGACTGAACAGACAAGTATTGATATCGTCAAAGCCGTTCCAGGCATCGACGTATTCATCGACGGTCACAGCCATACCCTGCTGCAAAACGGTCAAACTGAGAATGGTACCCTGATCGCTAGCACTGGCGAATATGGTGAGCATCTTGGCGTAGTCGATCTGTGGGTAGATAAAGGCGATGTAACGAAAAAAGAAGCCTACACGATTGATGAGAAGCAAGCGGAAGGCGTGACACCGAATGCCGAAGTTGCTAGCCTGATCGATTCCATCAAGGCTTCACAGGAGCCTATTCTGAATGAAGTAGTTGCTCAATCGTCTGTACTGCTGGATGGTGCACGCGAGAAGGTGCGTGCTGGTGAAACGAATCTCGGCGATCTGATCACCGATGCCATGCGTTCCGTTTCCGGTGCAGATGCTGCGATCACAAACGGCGGTGGTATCCGTGCTTCCATCGACGCAGGTCCTGTCACCAAAGGCGAAATCGTAACGGTGCTGCCATTCGGTAACCTCGTCATTTCGATTCAAGTGACTGGCGCGGACATCAAAGCTGCTCTGGAAAACGGTGCAACCGATTATCCAACTGCTAAAGGTGCGTTCTCCCATGTATCCGGTATTACGTACAAAATCGATCCTTCCAAACCGGCAGGTAGCCGTGTTCACACGATTACTGTAGGCGGCAAACCGCTGGATCTGAACAAAACGTACAATGTAGCAACCAACGACTTTATGGTTGCTGGCGGTGACGAGTACACGATGTTCGTAGGGAAACAACAAACGGGTACGTACGGCACACTGGATGAAGCACTGATCCAATACATGCAATCCAACGGTACGAAAAGCCTGACTGCCGAAAAACGCATCACCGAAGGTGTTGAAACGGCTGCAACGCCGGACAAAGAAAGCACAAAACCAACACCGACAACTCCAGCGAAACCTACAACACCTGCGAAGCCGACACCAACTACACCGGCTAAGCCTTCAACATCGACGAAACCAACACCAACCAAGCCTGCTACACCGGTTAAACCGCCAGTAGCAGATGGTAACACGTATGTAGTAAAAGCAGGCGATACGCTCTACTCCATCGCTAAAAGTCATGGTACAACATGGAAAGTACTGCGCGATCTGAATGACCTGAACAATCCACATTGGATCTATCCGGGTCAAAAATTGGATCTGCCTATGAAGACAACAAAAGCTTCATAATATGGTCGATTGCAGAGTGGGATGAGAAATGAGTTGGTGGAATGTCATTGCAGATTTATCTATGACTGCGATATGTATATAGTAGAGAATCGTTATGGCATGAAATATTATCGTCCATCACGATAAGCCAGCTTGCTATGTGATTGGTACTTCCAATGTATATGCGTTAAAAAGCCTGTATCCTCTTGAGAGGATACAGGCTTTTCGTTTTCCAGCTGTACAGCGTAGCAAGTAGTATTGCTCTGGTACTTGCCTTGCTTCTACTTATAACACAACTCTACTTATTTCATACAGTTTGCTAGATGCTTGCTCAACCCAGATCAGATGCTTTCTTTGGTCGTACCATTTTTCGGATTAAATGCCAGCTCGAACAATCCGGTTGCCGACAACCCAGCTAGACCGCCTGCCCATAGTCGCGGTACCAGCTCCAGATCGGTAAACGGATACGCAGCGGCACCAATTAGAATGCCCACCACCGTACCAATCAGTGGAATCCAGTTTTTCGGGAGATTGACCGTTGTTTTTACTAATTGCACCAATGCCAATACAATGACTGCCAGCGTAGAAGAAAAAGCAAGTACGCTGTTCAAAAGATCGTTTGCCATGAATGATTGCTCCTTTTATATGAAGATAGTAATTACGCTCTAGCCTTTCATTGCTACGTCGATATGCACTATAAGATCAATGATGTGAATACATAAATTCACCTATGAGCTTGGTTCAGCTTTCACTCAGGTTTAATGCTCTTTCAGTTAAATCAGTCCCTTACGATCCAGTACTGTCAGTAAGCGGTAAAAGTCATAGCTGCCGCTATCTGGGTTATGAATAATGCCGGCGCTCACTGCTTTTTTCACTGCTTCTTCTGCCCACTCTGGCACATCCATTGCATGACTGTTCTCGACGGATTGTACGCGGCTGTCGATTTTGCTAAGGCTTGTTTTGAGTAGATCGCGGCTGTCCGTCAGAGCAGCAATGCGATCTGCCTGTGCCTTGACGGTTGCTTGAAGCGCAGCAAATGCTTTTTGTTCTTCGGCTGTCATCGGTTGGTTACCTCCTTGCTCGGTATTGGTTTTTGTATAACGGGCTTTCAATTGCTCTAGCGTGCCGCGGTAAGCATTCAAATCCACTCCACCGCTGATGCCATCTACCTGACCCGAATCGGTATACTGCCAGAAATCCCATTCCTTCCATGCCGCACAATCATCCGGCACACGCGTATTGCTATAACGAGCAATCCACAGATCGTAAGCACCCAAACTGGCATCAAAATGTTGCGCAAACGCATTCCCTGTGTAGACAATTGGCTTGCGTCCGCCCTGCTGCTCCACTTCCTGTAAAAAAGCAAGCGCGACAGCATTGATTCCACTTTTGCTCAAATTACCGGGATTGTTCTCGTAATCCATCACCGGGGGAAGATCAAAGGAAGAAACACCGCCCACTTCATTTAAAGCAGTCACAAAATGGGTCGCTTCCTGCCGTGCTGCCGTGACCGTTGTCGCATTGATAAAATGATAAGCCCCGACCAGCAATCCAGCTGCTCTCGCCCCTTTGACATTGGTGATGAACTGATTGTCTCTGTAGCTGCTGCCTTCCGTTGCCTTGATAAAAACATACTGCTTACCGGAAGCCTTGACCTTACTCCAATTGATGCTGCCCTGCCAGTGCGATACATCGATTCCTTGCGAATTGCTGCTGCTTCGTGATTGCATGATATTGCCCTCCTTTCAGATCAGTGATAATTGATCCATTAAGTAATAGGTTGATCCATTTTTAGTCAGCTTGGTGAGTATTCCTTTAAACGCTCACTTGCAGTTTGCCCAAAATAAGGAGTCCAAACGGCTTGGTCTTGGAAAAAACAAGCCCCGTCAGTGTATTAATTGTCTACGTATACTATGTTTAAAAGCATCCTATACTATATAAGGAAATATTCGACGCCAATCTACAACCTGCGTTTCAGTATTTTTTTGGAATTACTGTTTTTCGGAATTACTGTTTTTTGAAATTGCTATTGTACCAGCTGCAATGAAAGGCGAGTCCGTATACACCACGTGCAATTCCTATTCAATCTTCCTTCTAAGCTTGAACCCAACGTATCGGTTCATCCAAACCCATCTGTTGTGTACCATCTAGTGCTTTGCAATAAAAAATAACAGGCATAAAGCTCTTATTACTTTGCTTTATGCCTGCCGCCATACTAAGATTAATTCCTGTTTACGAAGAACGATTATCCATATCGTCGTGATTGGTATCGGTATTCGTAGCGTGTACATTCATGGACGGCTGCTGTAGCTCCGACGAGTCGTCTGGTATAGATGAAGCCGATCCATCTGCTTTTCCAGAAGTTGCATCATGCTTGGATGATTCCGCCGACGATGACAAATCGGCATCATCGGCTTTCTCACTAATCTTTTCCTTTACCGCTTCTGGCTGTGCTTCGGTGATCAGATTCGGATTTTCCGGTGGTGTCTGTTTCGATTCAAAAATCTGCACCGCATTGCGCAAAATATCCGGCATAGGTAGTCCCATTTTGCCTACATTCTCGATGACCGATAGTAGTTCATTTGCCAAATAAAAAAAGATCACTGCATCTTGGAAGTAACGTAGACTTCCCAGTGCCTGATCTATAAAATGCGCGACAGCGACGATGACAAAAATAGTCACCTTGCGAATGATGCCCTTGAACCCAATTCGACTTTTCAGCTCCCCTCTCATCCAGGCAGCTCCAAAACCGGACAACCAATCCACCACAACGAGCAACAACAATAAATTAATCAACACATCCCAACCCCCAAACAGGTAGCCCGCAGCACCGCCAAACGCTGTCGAGACTATCTTGATGATTTGCGGCCAAGGCTCCCCCATCCCCTTCCTTCTCCTTTCGTAAATGATTAATTAATAAGTGACTGTTAAATTTCCAAACTGCATCCATATTCCGCCAGATCGAGTAGTATATACTGTCACTCGGAGAACCCCAATAGATGGGAAACTTATTTCCACTCTATCACTATTAGCTTGTTGTAAATAAAGAGGGGCTCCTGTATGAGCAAACACATCTGTATAATTTCCATTAAATCGAGTGGAGTTTGTTTGCGAAGGGGCTCCATACGTAACATTAAATACAGTAAGCTTTCCGTAAACTGGATTATAGCTAATAGGAACGGCCCAATCTCTGCTTTGTCCATTAGTAAAGTTGACTCCAGCATAATTGCCAGCAGTTCCTGTAATACCACCCACATAAATTGTTTCAGTTCGATGTGTATCTTTGAGTCTATTAATAAGCACGTCAAAATCCTCACTGGTAGATGCGGATCCATTTTTGGCGCTAATAGCATCTACCAACTTTTGCTTAGTATTAGCGCCAGAGGACTTTAAATCGCGGATCTCATTGCCTACATCGTAATAATTGTTGCCATCACCACGCACAATAAATCTTCCGCTATTTACATAAGCAGCTGTAGTGCTATTACTGATAATGTCAAAATACCCATCTCCATTCCAGTTAAATCCTGTGTCTGAATCACCTAGAGTAAGCGTATATGAAGGAGTATTTCCGAAGGCACTTTGTGCATTCAACCATGTGCGGTTATAAGTAACAAAATCGCCCTCCACACCATTCTTCACCCGTATACGCCCTGTATCTGAGTTGATTGAAAAACCTTTATCAAAATCCCAATCTGTCGCATCTACACTTTTAGAAGGAGATACATGAAATCTACCTCCAGTTGTTCCTGAACTCGCTGGAGTCTCCAAATGCGACACCCAACGTTTACTACCCGGGCTATGAATCATCAGAGGAGTTGTATTTGGATCACTAATGCTGAGCGTTCCCGAAACAGTCCCGCCAGTCTTCGGCAAAGCCGCATCCGATACTGTCTTCAATGCTTTTGCCGTTGGAACAAGCGTTTCACTGGTACTGTTCGTCGCATTGGTCAATTGTACAATCCCCGCCTGAGTCGTACTGGCAGGCGGCACATTGATCGTATCTACTTTATCCTTCACTTGTTTTATAGCCGTATCGATCTTATCCCAGTTCTCGTTCAGCATAGTTTCAATATTAAATGTATCATTGCCGTCCGTTGCCGGATTTTTTTTCAGCAAATTCAAATTGGGTGTATTGCTTGCCATTATACTGCACCTCCTGCAAATTTGGACAATGGGATCAATTCCATGTCGCTTAGTGTTTGAACCAGATGAATGTCTTTGATCAGCAAATAGCTGAATTTGTATTCTACGGACAGATGCGCTGGCTTGATCTCTTCAATCGCCGCTTTCAAATCGTTCAAATTCGGCGGAATGCCATGCGTATCAACAAACTGAATCGTGAAGTTCCAACGTTCCGGCTGAAAAGTGACGGTAACCTTTCCGCCATCATAAGCTTCAGCTACATTCTTCACTAAAGCCCCCGAAAATTTCCCGCCACCGCGCAGCTTCGATTCAGCAACCGCGCGACGTTGCTCTAGTGGTTTGGTTGTATCCACTGCAATTCCCAGTTCATTCTCCCAACGCTCTATACCCCACGTTGCCGTCCGAACAAAAAATTGCTGAAATGTCTCATCCAGTGCCTGATACAACGCATCCATTTCTGTGCCTTTGCTATCCATATCGGCACGCATGACACGCGAAGTTTCATAATATGCGGGCAAGTAGGAGAACAGTTCGGCTCCTTTTATACTGGAAAAAGAATTGTCCTCTACTGCCCATACGGACAGGTATTGAGCAATATTAGAACCCGAAGCACTCGTAAGAGTAGAGGATGCAGTGTCATTTACCGTATTCTCTGCTGCTGTCGATGTACCTGTAGTGGTTGAGGTTTGATCAGCCATTGACCGTCACCGTCCCCAGCACGGCAACCTGATTGGCACTAATCTCAATATTTTTATCACTGGTGCCATTCACCGTCAGTCCGGTGTAGTCGATAATCGGCGGAATATCGAGCAAGATTGCGGCGATACGTGTATACCGTACGAGCGAATCGGTAAATGCGAGTTGTTTCAAATAACTGCTTACACCTTGCTGAATCTGCGTTTGTACCTGTTCAAGCGACGCATCGCTCGCCAGTGTCAATTGCACGGCGATGTTAATCGGTACTTCTTGTGCTGCCATAACGGTAATGATCGGTCCAGCAGGAGCGGCTCCTTCGCCTTGTCCATCTTGCGTCGGATCAATGTAAGCCTGCACAGTGCTCACAATATCTGCATTTGCAGCCCGTTTGTCGGCATCTAGCAAATAGATCCCCACCGTGCCCGGTCCTTTCCAGAGCGGAATGACCCGACTTGCTCCAACCCCAGCAATTTCACCTGCCCATTGCATATATTGAGCCTTATTACCGCTTGTACCCTGATTGCGCACTTTAGCATAAAAGCGTTCCAACAGCGACGAATCGGTTTCTATATCCGTACCGCCAGTTAATGCCACCGTATTGGTAACACCAGTAATACCATTCACAGCAGTGGATACAATGGTGATCGCGCCCGCAGGCACATTGCTGCTTTTTCCAGCTACCAATGCACGTACTGGGGTGTCTGCCTTCCCATTGGCATCCAATGTAACCGCCGCAATCGTTTCATATTCCAGCGAAGCTTCGCCAGATACATCGTCCGCCTGTGTGGCAACTACTGTGCCAGCAGGCACCAATTTACCTGCTTCGCCAGTAAACGTAATGCGCCCTGCTGCCTTGACAGCTGCACGCCGAGTTACGCCGTGCTCAGCAGCCCGCAAATCCAACTCCTCCGAGCGATAACTATCATCGCTACTAGCTGCCGTACTGGCAAATCCTCTACGCAACAATTCCTGCGCCCAGATTGCCGCTTCAGACAGCATAAAAGCAACTGGCGCCTGTGCATCCCAAATAAAAGAGCCTTCCGATTGATCAATATCCGAAGGCACTTTGTTTAGCATGCGCTGCATGATCTGGTCTTCAGTCTGTTCTTCCAGATAGTATGGGAAATCTGCCAATTCAGATCACCTCGCTTTCCAAGATTTCTGTATCGTCCTGTACACTTGTAATGCGGCAGGTCATAATGCAGTGGTCTTCCGACCAAGTAAAGGTAAACTGGTCTACCGCTTCAGTACGCGCATCGACCAGCAGTGCTTCGGTAACCATACGCGTGATTTCACTCTCCAGCAGTGCACGTCCTTGACCTGTGCCGATTAATTCCTCCAACTCACTACCATAATCGCGAGAATAAATTACGTGCCGGTAACGCGGAGTCAGCAGCGCTTTGTGGCACCATTGCACCCATGCTTCCTTTTCATCTGCTACAGCTACACGACCGCTGGGTGTCATCACAAAATCACCAGCATCGTAATCGTAACGCCAGCTTCTGCCAAACGTAACAGTACTGCTATCGCTGTCGACAATACTTTGCTCGTCTCCCCAAATAAAATCGTCGGTACTCGGGAAAAGATTAGCCATTGCCACTCACCACCCTGCATACAATCACAACATCATTGCCGCTGTTCACACGCAATGCCAGAACGCGGTCGCCAGGCTTCAGCCCTTTGTTCAAGTACAGCACAGCGTCTTCCACTTCGGTTGGATCAAACGCATAATCACTCAGCATGGCATTTCCGTGAAATGTTCCTTGTCCCTGCTCATGTGTGCTGCCAGTATAAATGCGCTGCGGCAGCTCCAGCATACCCGGCAGTTCGGCAACCATGTAATCCTGAATTTCATGTTTGAAATCGTCCAGCTTGACCCCGGATGACGTCATCGTGCCTAGCACCGCACCTAGACCGCTAACCGCCTGCTGCGTATGCTTAGACATCGTGGAGCGCATCACATCGGCAAAATGCCCATACGGATCTTTTTTACTCAAGATAATACCTCCTTCTGACGTAATCCGTCGTTGCCAGCTCTAGCGTCATCGTGCCCGGATTGCCCAGATCATGACTGACGCTCATGACGATTAGAGTCATACCGCTGAGTACCACCGCATCGCCTGCACGGATCGTGTTCCTATCCGGTGCAGTTACAGTAAATGTCTGCTGTACACCAGTCAAATAATTTTTAGCGTACTTTTTGGCAGCATCTGCGGTTTTGATCTGGTCATCGTTCATCAGCTTTTGTAGCGTACCCAGCGTAGCGGAATCCTTTTCTTCGACGGCAAGCACTTTTGATGGGACTTCTTTGCCGTTAGTCGCCTCATTGGCTGCCAAAACCTTTACCTTGGTAACCGCACCTTCCAGCGTACGCATCTGAGTCAGATCAATGAGACGATCCAGCTCCTGTACCTTGCTGTTGCTGCCCAGCTCAAATAGTTCCAGCCCGCGACTTGTCATGCGCGGATGGAACATGGGACCGCCGGATTTGGCGGTTTCTTTTAGATCAGCAAACAGCATCGAAAAGATCGTCTGCGCGCGATATACCGCTTTGCCTAGCTTGGTTTTGGTTTCTGGAATATTCCCTAGCGTAATATTCCAATCCTTGGCATACTTGCGAATACGTTGACTTGCCGTTTGGTCCTTCGGCAGTAAATACTCATCTTCGGATTTCTCCAAATAAATCATACGGTCATACACGGTCATATTCAGTCGCTTCGTTCCACTATTGGTGCTCTCAATTTCCCAAATGACTGCCGGATGCAGCAAAGGATGATAGTTTTTATCACCAAATGGAATGCCGCTGATACGAATATCCATGCCCGGTGTGAGCGCAGGCAATCCAGAACTGCTGTCCAACGCCAGCCGCACACTCGCCTGATATGAAATTTGATCCAACGAATCGCGCAGGCTGATCGTTTCAACCAACTGCGTCACATCATATTTGTCCTTGATGATGACTTTGTAACTCATGACGGCATCACCAGTTTCTGTCCGGGTTGAATGGCATTCGGATTGCCTCCGATCACCTTGGTATTCAGCTTGTAAATGTCATTCCATTTGGAGCTATCGCCTAGCTCCAGCTTGGCAATCTTGGACAACGAATCGCCGGATTTGACTGTATAGGTTTTCCCTGTTTGCTTGAGGTCAGTACGCGAACCCGATTTGGTCGTCGTTTTGCCATTGTTCGTTGTTTTCTTCGACTGTACTTTAGCATCTCGCCATGTGCGGAAGGTAATATCAAACGAAATATCGTCCGGTTCTCCGCCGCGGAATGTCGTGTTGTAGGTGATCAGATAGACTGGTACATTTACACCTGTGCCGGTGATAACCAGCTGTGCCGGGCGCTTGGAGACAAGGAAATTGTTCAGCTTGTTCGTCGCTGCCTGCGGGGTAGGCAATGTGCTGTATCGGCAGTAAGACGCGTCATAGTCTTTTGGGAAAAAGGAAGTGAAGCTGATCTCCTTGATTTTATCGCCGAGTGTAAAGTCGAACTCGCCGTATTCCAGCATGTTGATCGTTTCGTAGCCTTTGGAGCGGGAGATGGTAATTTCCTCAGGATTGACTGGAAAGTGGAAAAAGTTACGCGTCCCGTCGATCAGGTAAATGTCCATGGTGTTCCTCCTTTCTTGGTTGGATTAAATGTGCTTACGCCATAATGGGTTTGGCTGAAGTATTGCCCGGTGAGTCGGATTTGCGATTTTGCATTGATTTACGAAGTTCGTTGACTACGCGCTGACCAATTTGCAGAACCAAGGCATCATAGTCGATCTCGTTCTCCTGAACGGTTACCTGTACAGCACCGGCTGGAATATTGACAGATACCGCATTTGTCACTTGCGCTTTGAAATCTTTTAACATTCCAGATATAGTTCCCATTTGCGCTTCGCTAATTTGAACAGTATCTCCATTGAGAGCAGTCCCTTTTGATTTGGAAGTAGCATTTTCTTGCAATTTTGTTGTCCTCATACTGGTTGGTTCGCCGGCTGCGCTAATAGTTACTGCAGCAGGGTTGAATGGGATTGTAGAATTAGGCAGTGCATTATTAAGAGGCGACGTCATCATGGGAGAAGTAATTGGAGCACTTGCTTGTTTAGGAATAGTCACTGGAGTAATTTTAGGAGTAGATTCAATTTCTTTTTTTCCAATCGTAAAGAAGTCTGCAATTCCACTAGTAAAACTCGAAATCTTTTGACTAATTACTTCTTTGTTGTCTGACACCCAGCCACCTATTTTACTACCAACAACATCACCTACCATTCCTCCCACATAAGAACCAGCAGCAGTTCCAATACCAGGAAGAATTGCAGTCCCAATAGCTCCGCCTATTCCAGTTCCAATTGCACTACCTGCCATAGAACCTATAGCTTCTGATCTTTCCCTTCCATCCGTAGCTTGAACAATATTAGCAGCATCCAAGCCATAGCTTAATGGTCCCAATAATTTTTTGGCTCCACCTTTTAAAAATCCTTTTAAAGCACCCTCACCTGCTTCCTCTACTCCTTCTACACCAGCTCTTGCTACTGTAGATGCAGCAGAACTTGAAGCTGCACTCGAGCCACTTCCACTTCCGGTCATCCAATCTTTAACACTTCCAAAATCGTCCATCAAACCGCTAACTCCATCAATTAAGCCTGATCCTGCTCCACCAAAACTTTCTATTAACTCCCCTACGCCAGATGCAATTTTGACTCTTCTTTCTCGACGCTCACGTCGCTGACGTCTTCCACGTTGTAATCTCGACTCTTCACTTGAAGAGTCTTCGTCATTATTATCTCCTGATGGATTTTGATCACTATTACTAGTATTACTTTCATCTAAATTTTTACCTTTTGCTAAATCTTTAATTTCTTTAAACTTAGTAAAAGTGCCGACTAAATTTTTGCCGCCCTCACCAGTACTTTTAACATGATCAAAAAAATCTTTAGCTTTATCTTTAAATGTTTTTGGCTCTTCTTTTTTCTCTGAATCTTTTTTATTATTAGCATTACTTAGTAGAACTGCATTAGCATAACTTTTCAAAGCTTTTGTATTACTTTGTAAAGCAGCAATAAGACCTTCAAAACTAGGCGCTTTTTGTTGCGAAGATTCACTGTTTTGTTTAATAGTAATACTTGATTTCCCAAAAACACTAATCATTTCGCTTCTTAAAGTAATTAGTTTTTTAGATAAGTTATTTATTTCTTTAGAAGCTTGATCATTAATCTTGATCTGAGGAGAAAGTCGAAGTCCTGCTAAACGATTTGCTGAACGATAAATATTATCGATATAACGAACAGTAAATTTCAATTCATTATTCAATTTGAGTATATTTTGATATCTCGTTCTTCCAAATCGTTCAGAAGCTCGTTGAATTTGATCAAAATATTTCATCGTTGATTTTAATTGATTATTATTGATACTATCTGCCATATTTTCACCTCTCTTTCGACAATTAGGGTACTATTTCAAAGTCATTTCCTCCTGTGAAAATGCGATCAGCATCATGCGTTCACCTCTCGGCAAATTCCAGAAGTCGCCCGGTCGGAGATGATGGCGTGCCCACATGTGGTACATCATCGTCGTAATTCCGCCGGTGTGGATTAGTTTTTTAAGTCTTCAAGCTCCACGCCAAAACCGGACAGTTCGAGCACTTTGTCGCCGACAGCATCCAGTTCGCCTGCCAGCAACATACGACGTACTGCTTGTTCGCCGCCGGACAGTTTCAATCGGCTTGTAATTCGTGGATCGCCCCAGCCGTTCAGTGCCAGACCTTTGACCTCCAGTTGAGCAGTCGCTTCCGAGATCAGCAGTGCATTAAACGTTTCTGTATCCACTTTCTCCTCCGTGCGACCCTTCACTGTCTTCCGCACTGTGCAGCGTTCGCGAATGCTATCCACCTTGCTTGATGTCAGACCACGCAATGTCATCAGCAGATCCAGACGCTGAATACGTACCGTTTCCTCGGGCAGCTTGTCCGCAGCTTCAAACAGACTATCCAAGATTTGTTCTTCCGACAGATTCTCATTCAAACTCATAGGTAAATGCCTCCTGAAAATTAAAATAGATTTTGTTCCATACTTATTACTTACAATCATGGTAAATGATAGTTAACAGTTCTTACTACGCCTTAGCCAACAGACCGTGCGTTACTTAGAAGCAAACGTAACCGTACAACAGACATAATTATTCAATAGATATAACAAATGAAAAATGCGGTAAATCCATCATTCTCGAATTTACCGCATTCCATATTTTCATACTGCGCTACAATTACGCTATTATTCTACTACATTCAGTTCGCAACGATCGGATCGAGCAGTTCATATCCTTCAAACGTAAACGTCGTTTCTTCCGGTACTTCCTCACCAGCGGTCCAGTTCGCTAGTTGAATTTTGTCAGCCATGCAGCGAATCAGGCGTACGCGTTCATGTCCATAGGATTCAGGATCATCCAGCTTGGAGATGATATCGAATTTTTGGAAGCCGCGTTGAATCATATCGGAAGTTACTTTGTAACCGGTCATTGTGCCAGTACCTTTTTTAATGCCATTTTTATGCACTTTCCAGTCGTTACCAACCAGATTCAGCTCACGTTTTTCAATCTCCACGCTAGCCTCCAGTTTGTTAATATGCGTTTGCCACACACCGTCGATGTGTAGTTGTCCATGGGTACCGAGAATTACTCTTGAAGCGTCCAACATAGTTTGTTCCTCCTCAGGAATGTTTGTTTTGATGGGAATAGACTTGCATTACCTATATCAATTACTGCACGTAAAAGGTGCCGAACAGCTGCTCCATCACATCGGTCAGCTTCACATTCCATTGCAGGAATACTTGATCTGCTTCCGGCTTCAGCACTGGCGATTCGCCATAGTATGCCGGGTCCAGAATTACATCGAAGCCAGATGCTTCAATCACGCTGCTTTGTGCCAGCTGTGTCAGATATTCCTTCATTGCACCGATCAGCGCCAGACGACCTTCCTCGGTGTTGTTCACTTTACCGATGTACGCATCTTCCGCCGCTTGCTGCAGATCGCTATTGATTGCATCCATCACACGGATCGAACGGATTTTTTTCCATGCGTTGTTCTGACCTGCACCCGGAATAACGAGACTGTTCACGCCGCGCAGAGCTTTCACCTGACGACCATCATTGAAGAAAATGAATACACCATTTTTCACAGCTTGTTCTTGCTCGGAGCGGGTCCAACGACGAGTCACATCGTCAAATGGAGCAACATGATACGTTGTCGATTCGTTCAGACGTTGACCAGCGATCAGACCAGCTACATAGGCACTCGTTTGGGCAGAGCTGTAATCGGTTGTACCGATACGTACGCCTGTACCAACATTGACGATGCCTTCGTAGTTCAGTGCCAGCGAGCGTGTTGCCGCAGTCGTTGCTGCTTTGGCAGACACATCGTCTGCTGCGCTGCCGCCGACTACCATAGAGATCAGCTTGCCTTCGCTACGTACGCGTTTCACCCAAGCAGAGAAACTTTGCAGCAATGCGGAATCAGCTGCAAAATCTAGTGCCAGCACGTCAAAGTTTTCGCCTTCCAGTGCTTCCTGTGCGGCGATATAGTCAGCATTTACCAAACCGGCATTGCCGCTTGCACCGCCACTAAATGCAGCGGTTGCCACGTCGGACGGAACACCACCATTGCCAACCACAGATGCAACCACATAGACGTTGTCTTCATCTGCATTGATTTGAGCTGCAAAATCAGCTGCTGTACCTGCGGTGGATACATACGAGCGCAGCAATTTTGTACCTTCGTACAGACGCAGTTCTTTTTTCGTACTGTCGGTAATGCTCGGTTGTACCGTTGCTGTAAAGCCGTTACCACGCGTACCGGTATATTTGGCATCCAGTTTCAGAACAGCTACATCTTCTGCTTTCAGCGTTACGTTAGATGTTTTGGCTGTATCGTCAGCCAGACGGTAAGCGAGTAGCTTTTTCGGACCACCCAGCAGTGCCAAGTACAGCGAACTGTAGGCAGTTGCGCCGTTGTCATTGTCGCCAGAGAAGATCGAGTTGATTGCCGTTTCGCTGCCAATCTCTACAAACTGCTGTTCTGGACCCCAGTTGCCTTTCAGAAGGACAACGACTGTACCGCGGTCGCCACCTTGAATGGCAGATGCTGCTGCCGCCTGAAAATTCATATATAAACCCGGTAATACCGGTCGATTCGTACTTTCCCAAGTTCCGCCTGCCATATTACTCCACCTTCGCTTTCATAAATTGTTGGATTTGTTGGTTTACTTCATCGATTGTAAATGTCTGACCGGATGCTGCATGGAATACGCCATACATCACTTCCGGCTTCACGCCAAATAGAGAGTTCGCATGCTGGATCAGTTCATCCAGCGGATAGCGAGCTTCGCCTGTAGAAACCGAATGGCTTGGATGCTGCATGGAGGACGACTCCGTTTGTGATGCTGTTGCTTCTTTACCGCTCGGTTTCAGCGATGTATGTTGTGCACCAGCAGATCCCGTTTGGGTGTCTGCTTTTTTTGTATTGCTGCGTTTACGGGCTTTTGTTGTACCGCCCTTTTCACTGACTGCCAATGCTATCCACCTCGATTCTGTTACTTACTTGCAATACTAGAGACTCTAGCCGTCCAGCACCGGTTTGTTGTGTACTTCGCGTACCAATGGTGCATCCGGCAGATCACGCTGCGCACGGCGTAGTAAGGTTAAGCGAATTTGCCCATTCAAAAAAGCATCTGCCTGTACATCGGCAGATGCTTCGCCCACCGTCAAATAACGGCGTTTTGCGCGATCCAACACAATTTTCACTTGTGCATTCAAGCGCTCCACGAGTTCGGCAGCAATACGCTTGTTCTCCTGCTCACTGTGACCATAGATATGCCCCATCCACTGCTTGCGCAGTTCAAAAGCGGTGGTACCCGGTGCTGTAGTGCTGATGCTGGTCAGCCGCCATAATACCGAGCGCTCCACATAACCGGAAGGCCAAGCGTCGTTGTAGATTGTCCAGCCTTCTCCCAACTGCTGAGCGGTCCATTCATTCAGCGCCACCAGCCACGGATCTTTGTCGGCGTCGGGTTCAACAGTCGATTCCGGTTCCGGTACATAAATGCCAAAACGAATGGGGCGTGTAACTAAACCGCCCAGCAGTTCCGCTGTATCACTGTCGGCTGCACCGAGATACACACATGTAAAAGCTTCGCCTGCGTCATCCACCAACCGCGTATTATGCAGCTTCTGGATCAACGTCTCACACCAGGCTTCCACTTGCTCCATGCCACCCGAACCGGGCAAAGCGTACGGCCAAATTTTTACAATCCGCCGATACCCCGCCCATGATGACTTCTGCACTTCCTCAGCAAACGTAATGACTGCACTGGCTCCGCTTAGTCCAATATCCGGTAACTGGATGTCCAGTACTTTACCGGACCATGCGGGAATCAGCTCAGCCAGTTTGGCTTTGAGGGTTGCCCTGATCTTAGGGATGATACTCACCTCCTTTGTCCAACATAACTAGCTACTACATCAACAACGGAGAGGAAGAAAAGAGCCGATCGGACCGCATCAAAAAGGACTGGCTTCGTTTGCCAGTCCTGTACATTAGCGTATGTGCTTTCGGTCGTTTGTGCTCTTTTTCTTCATTTCCGATAATACAATCTTACACTGGATTTCTCCTAATGGAGACGGTGTTATAGACGGAAAAAGGACGGTTATCGGTTGTTTTACAGCGGATGTAGAGCGCTGTTTTGCGATAATCCCTGCGAAGCCTTGCTGTATCAGGCTTTCCACTAAAAAACACCCGCCAAATGACGGGTGTTTTGCTTCATTATATAGAACATCCAACGTTCTATTTATTCCATCGGTGCCTCACCATACACCACCGACGCCTGACTCAAAAACAAACCGGAATACAAATACGAGATCAACGCAAACACCGGAATAAACCATAACATCATCGGCGAGTTCACCACTGCTGGCATTGGTAGAATCTGAATGACCAACCATGTGAACGGCAGCGCCACCATATTAAATAGAAGAAACTGTAACGGCACTTTGCGTACTAGCGTCCGTAACCCCCGATTTAGCGGTGCGAGAATCACAAGTGTATACACCAATAATGGAAGAAAGAAAAACAAAAACAGCACCACATGCTCCTGCAAACGATCCGGCAGCGCTCGTGTCGTTTGCTGCAAAGCAAAGCTTAAATAGAGCGCACCTAATAGACTCACGAGTAGCGCTGCGATGGTGCTGTCAAATAGCCATGCCCGGTGGCTATAAGGTGAAGACCGGAGCCGCTTCGCCGTCGTGGCTGCGGCAGGTAATTCGCTTTTCACAGAACTGAAACCCCTATCTATAATGAATTTAGATTGTATACATGTATGTAATCCCGTTCATATTTTTACCATAAAATAACATAAAATCAGAATATATGCTATCTTTTCCGCTAAAATAATATGTACCTGCATGTATCCGTCCGTTTCCTTACTTGTACATAACCTGTATATCCTATCACCGAATCAATACAAACAAAAAGACTGTCCCATCATAGGACAGTCTTTCCACTTCGGCAAACTTCCAATTCTTCATCTTCTTCCACCGCATACAAGCAATGACATTACGCTGCTAGCCGTAGTCTTACATCGGCAACCGGATCATCCCGCTATCCGCTAGCGCCAATGCCAGCTTGTAAAAGGCGCGGCTGCGGATTTTGACGTAGGTGTCTTTGCTGATCGGCGGATCAAACAGATGACTGTATACTTTATAGTCGAATACATCATCCTGCTTGAGGTAACGTTCCCGAATCAACAACTGCTCTCGCTCACTTAACCGCTCCACAATCGCTTCCACCCGTTCACAATACGCGCGCCGCGCAGCTGGTGTGTCTACATTATAAATGGCAGCGCCAGCCGTCGGATCACCAGTCACATTCGTCGGTCCATGCATTCTCGCTTCGTAAGAGGCGGTCATGGAGGTTTCGCGAATTTCAAAGGTAATCGTTTTGTAAATCCGATATTTTTCAAATACCGCTTCGACGGCATTACGAGTCTGGCGACGATCCAATTGGGGCAGGGAAATCATAGGGTTCATTGTACAACACTCCTTTAATATAATGATGAAGATGTGAGACGCAATCGATTCCATTCAAATTCACTCTATTCAATCTTTGCCTTTTGGCAATGATGATATAACTATAACCGCTTTTCGTACTCTTTAACGCAATAAAATACCAATTTTTTGTTAGTGTTCGTATTTTGTTCGTATTTCGTGTCTTTAAGATAGCATGAATAGACTGTAATCGTAAACTGCCAAATTTGGTGTTTTTTAAGGGTAAATCTTCATTTATCTACTTATTGCTCCTTCATTTGTGCCTTTTGGCAAAGAGTGGATTTCCATTGTTTACCTAATGGCAATAATGGGTTATAGTAACAGTGTAAGATATCATGTGATACGTATTCGCAAACCGGCAATATGCATCGGTAGATTGCCTTTCTTTTTATCGTGTCTGGAGAAAGGGTGTTTTGTCAGTGAATAATCCTTCATTTGGAACTTATTTAAAGCAAATACGCGAACAAAAAAGCTGGAGCATCAATCAGCTTGCCGATATTGCTGGGATTAGTACGTCGCAAATCTCGCGCATCGAAAATGGCAAACGCGGTGTCCCTAAGCCGCAAACGATTGAAAAGCTATCGCAAGCGCTGCATGTACCGTATGCAGAAATGATGAACCATGCTGGTTATCTGCACCCAGAAGAAAGCGCGCAGATTCCAGATTGGGCAAGTTCCAGAGACAAGCGTGATTTCAAAAAAATGCTAGAGGAAGATGGTGAATTGATGTTTGATGGCGTTCCGCTGGACGATGAAGACAAACAGCGGATCAAGGATGTATTAACCGGATTGTTCTGGGAAGCGAAGCATATGAACAAACGTAAACCTGTCGCAGGTGATGACAGGCGCCCATCGTAAGTCGGTTCTTCCTACACGCGCCATCGCGCCCCATTGCTTGCGTCATCGGCAAGTCACGGCGCTCCAAACCAAACGCTTATATCGAGGTGAATCATACCGATGGATGATATCGCAGCCCGGCTGGTGCATCAATACCAAACCAATTGCCCTTTTGAAATTGCTGAAGCGCTCGGCATACATATTCGCTACATGGATCTTGGCAAATCAACCAAAGGTCTGTACTATACAAAATTAAAACGGCGCTTTATTGTCATCAATCACGGGCTGTCTCCACAATGGCAACGGTTTGTCTGCGCCCATGAGCTGGGTCACGACCGCTTGCATAAAGGACTCAGCCGCTTTTTTCTGGAAGAGCATTCGTACTTCTGGCCAGGCAAGATGGAGCGTCAAGCCAACTCCTTTGCCATCACCCTGCTAACAACCGGACGTGAACAACGCAACGGCGAAACATTGGAAGCTTTCGCCATGCGTACTGGCATTCCTCATGAAATGCTATATTTTTTTGATCCTTGATCGAACATATGTTCCATTCTATGTACAAAGCCCTGCCATTTCTGTTCTGTCCTTTATCTCCAATAATGGAGGAGGATGCAGTCATGGCAGGGTATTTGGTATCCTTTGAGGTTGTATCTTTGCTATTATATTTTGCTATATCTCTTGCTGTATCTCTTGCTGTATCTCTTGATTGCTATTGGTATAAAGAAGTCAGCCACCGGTTAGCTTGGGCAGAAAAACAAGTCCCGCAATAATGATCGTCAGCAAAATACAAACATTTTCTACCGCCGAGCCTTTGCGTGTACCCGTACTCATCAGATTAAAACGTAATCGCCATTTTAACGGCGGCAGTAGCTTGACGCCACGATTAGTTAACGAATCCGCTAACAAATGCAGGAAATACGAAATGCCGCCAGCAATCCAGATGCTATTGCCGGTATGCGCCGTTGTGCCATACAGTAGCGCTGTCCATGCCGCCGTACCATAAATCGTATGAGTCAATCCACGATGTGGCAAAAAGGTACAAATGATCAGCAGACTGCCGCCCATATAGTTCCACGGTGCAATCTCATGCCCATACAAAATAATACCGACACCGATCAGGAACATCACAAACTTGCGCAGTGAACGCAGCGGCAAAAAGGCAACAAATACGACCGCAACCGCAATCCCAATATCCCACGGCATCCCTAGCAAGCCTTTCCACAAAATCCATACCACTGCTCCAAGCATAATCGTCTGCAATACACGCAAAATCGGCTCAGACAGCGTCTTGGACACTAGAAGTGAATTGGGCTCGTCGATATCAGGTAATAATGAACTAACAGCGGCAGCAACTACAGCAGCAGATGTGACAGGAACTCCTGCCATAGTCATGATCGATACAGTCAATCCTGTACTAATAATAAAATGGGATTTGCCCATCATGGTGCATACAACTTCCTTTCAAAAAACACTTGCTGTTGCTCACAGCCGCAATCACACGCTTATGTGTAAATGGAATGTTTCAATATGTTAAAGCTAGTGTTAAATTTTGGATATAAGTACATATTACTTACTCATCTGTAGTATGGTTAAGATACAACACGACGATTGGCAACACGTCTGATCTACTACTGCCCGTCATACCTATTCGGGCGATAAGGAGCGTCTTATCATGAAGCAACCGCGGAAATGGTATTGGATGGCATCAGGCGGTATACTGGCTCTTGTTCTGCTAGCTGGTTGCAGCACTGTAGATACATCTAACAATGTGCAGCTTACACTTGCCCACCCACTAGGCGGACAGCAGCAATCGGATCAACAGCCCGTTATCCTATCTCCATATCATCAAGTAACACCGGTATATAAAGAACAATATCCGCTTCCACCGGAGCAATTGCCCGATAACATCATGCAAGGAAATTATGAAACCGTCTACTCCCAGACATCCGACCGCTTCAAGCGGCAGGTCAGCTGGAATGCCTTTCTGGATACATTACAATCCTTCACCAGCGACCGTGATAGCTATAGCCTATCTTCCAGTGTGCGTGAACAAGGCAAGCTGCGTCAAATCTGGTGCAATACCCGCCATAACAAAGGGATCGAGATCGTCTTTGCCGAGCATCATTCACGCTATCCAGATTACACGATTCTGGCTATGCAGGTCGGTGCTTTGACACCCTCTGGCAAGATCGCCAGAGCTTCGCAATAATCTTTGGTATCTGCTTTCTGTTAGCAGGGGGACGGTCTGCAACAAAGAGCTTCTTTTCAAACCTTAGATCATAGAGACTTAGGGGTGCATAAGCGCTTGATCTGACCTACATTCCTACCGTTCCATCTCGCTTCTATTTATACGTCTCCATCGTATTCGCTCGATGTGTCTAGCTCTTGTCTCCGTCATGCGCGACCACTTCGGAACTATCGCCAAATGGCAACATCACCATTGCCATCTGGATGCTCCGTTTATTATAGCACATATGTTCGCCATTTGGAAATAAACAAGCCGATATTCTTGCACGAATGCGCAAATATCGGCTTGTATTGTATAGTATTAGGCTTCCTTCGTAGTTACCGACTGATCCAATTCGTTCAACCGCTCTAAAATACGGCGTTTACGATACAACATTCGTCCAGCTTCCGCTACGCTATCCAGCGAGTTTTTATTCACAAAGGAGCCAAACAGAATACCAGCAATGGGCACTGCCTGAAACAGCTTGCGCCAGCCAAAATTATCACGATAGGAATTGACCACTTCACGCCAGCCCTGAATTTGCGAAAAGACCTGTTTGCCAGTATCCGCCTTTTCAAAATCAGCAAGCTCCTTCAATACCGCCTCTTTGCCGACTACATCGGAAGAAGCGAATTGCAGACATTTCAGAATAAACAACCGCTCCTGCGGATCATCTGGATAGTAGCCGTAGCATAGCGAGATTTCCTGTAGCACTTTGAGCGAGATCCCAATCATCGCTGGAATATCCGCTGCAATGGTGAAAATACCGCCGATACCAGATGCTGCTCCTTCTAGCGCTGCCAGATTGGAACGGCTACGAGAAAGATCAAGCGCTGCCTTATTCATCACTTCAAGTGGCAGTTGAGCGACATCCTTTGGCTTGAGCACAACATCCTTTTGCCCGCTGAGCGTCGCCAGCTTTTGCATAATGCCTTTGGGAGAGATCAGATAGGAGCCACCATTTTGAATAAAACGTCCAATCTCGTTAATCGCGATACCCAGCTTGTCACGGATGAACTTCGGTGTCAGCCGATCTAGCAGCGCGAATGGAATGCGACCGATTTTATCTAGGATCGATGTACCGCCTTGTTCCTTTTCCCATTTGTTTACCTGTGCCAATTCCTGTTCCAGTTGTTTACGGGTTTCTTGTATCTCCATGTTCTCATCCCTCCGGCTCTGTCTATGTAACATGATCTGCTCATTGATGCTCTACTGTCTATTATACCGAAGCGCTATAGTTAAAACATCTGCTTGCCATCTTGTGCTGATCTTTGTCATTCTATTCGCCTACAATATGTGTGTTGAATAGGCTTTGAAACGATACTAACGATCATCCTGATCACCACAATAACGACGCGTATTGTAGTGCTACGCATCGCATCCTCTATGTTCGCCAGCCAAACCATATGTTCATGATCCAAACAAAGAAAGCCGCAACACCGTAGCGGTGTGCGACTTTGTTGATTTGCATATGCTGCGATCCGCTACTTGAGCTATTCTCAATCAAGAATCGCATGTATGACTTGCCAGCCTACTTGTGCAGGCTTGTGGATAGTGATGCTAGCCTTTACAGCATCGGTGCTGTAGGCTTTTGTGCGGCTTCGTTAGCCAGTTCGTGTTCGCGTACCGGTGCGTAGGTGATGCGGTCGATGACCAGACCATTACCTACTGGCTCGCCGTTTACAGTAATCATTACTTTTTTGAAGTTGGGATCAAAGTTTGTTTCATGCATGTGTGTTCACTCCTAGTATCGTTAAAAATTTCGTTTTTGTGTTTTTGTTAGTGTCTTACGTTTATATGCAAAGCCCATGCTTTGCTATCGTTTATCCTGAGGTTCAGGAGGTTTAATATACATCATAACTGCAATTGGCATTCAGGTCTGTTGGGTGAAACCTGTTGCTCGCCAAATCAGCGGGACACATCTTTTATACCCCGCCTATCCAAAAACTAAACATTTGGGCAGAAAGTTGCCAGCTATTGTGCCATCTATTATGTGCATAAAGCGATAACAACCGGATTCGCCAGCAACCGGTGTCACATCTTATGACATAAAAGAGACGTGCATGGAAGATTTAGCATACTTTACTCCACATTTTGGATAATGTCAATATATATTATCGTCATTTTTAACAAAACCGTTAGAAATGTAGCATCTTTTTTTCATCTTTTACGTATATAATGACGTTACTTCTGCCAATAGAAGGAGGACATGAATCGTTTATGAAATGGAAATCCTTGCTATTGTCCGCCAGTTTCAGTGTACTGTTGCTTGGCTCTAGTCTGGTTGCTTCACAGCAGACTGCACAAGCTAGTAGCTGGTGGCAAGGCATTCAGAGCTTTACCGAGCTACCACAAGAAGTGAATGAACTCAAACAAAACTACGATCAAGCCAAAAACCAACTGGATCAAGCCCAGCAAAATATACAAAACTACCGTGACGAGAATGTGCGTCTGGCTGAACAAAACGAATTGCTCTCCCAGACCGTCAAACAGCTTCAGCAGGCGGAAGCGGAACGTGCAGCCAGCGCCCGCTTTTGGAAAATCTTGCTCTTCTCCGCGATTGGTCTGGTGCTGCTCTGGTTCGTCTTTACTCGGCTTGTTCGTTTCGGACTACGCCGCCGTTAAGCATACGGCGGCTATTTGCCGTGCAGGGCATTTTGTTCTATACAAACGCCATGGTATTCTTTTCTTAATGGAAATCTTATGTATCCTTCAGATCATCGTCATGAATTCTCTACTATATTCCACTACACTTCATATAAAGGAGGGCATCTCATTGCAACTGGAATGGCAGCAATCCTCAACCCTTCCGCATGGCGGACAGGCGATGATCGTTCATTTGACGGACGCCGAGAAGCTTCATATGCTGCATCCAAGTCAGATTATCGCTTATGATGGTCCTTCTGCCGGACGCAGCGACCGACTAATGGATGTCAAAGGCATGTATCGCAAGCGCAATCTGATTCGCGCCGACTTTACTGGACCGTGTCGTTTTGTGACCTCCTTGCCACCCGGCTTCAGTCTGATTCCAATTCAAATTGATGCCGGCAGCGATCTACTGTATGATTTTCGCCATTTGTTCTATTATACGTCCAACATCACCATGCAGACCCGACTACTCAAGCTGAAAAACATTCTGATCACCCGCGACGTGATCAAGGTCAAATTCGGCGGTGAAGGTGAGATTGGTCTGTTAACTCGTGGTGCCGTCATTGAAATGAAGCTCCATCACACGCAGCCAATTTATGTGGACGCCCGCAGCCTGCTTGCGTATCCAGAAAATGCCACGCTCAAGCTGAGTGTATACGGCAACCATCTTGCCAGCCAGCATATGCACTACCAGTGGGCAATCACTGGGCAAGGCTCCGTACTGCTCCAAACAGGACACGATAATGGCGAGCTAGCAGAGCATTTGGAGGATAACAGCCTGTTCAAGCGGATTTTACGCGAAGTCATTCCGTTTGGTGGTATTTTTATAAAATAACAGATGTTTCGTGAACCACCTACCTCCTGCTTATGCCTACCATGTTTCCAATCTAGTCATGATTCTCTTACCGATGTACAACCATACACATAAAGGAGCAGACAGTCATGTTTCGTATCCAACATCTCACTCTCTATACTGCCATACTCGAACCCATGTATGATTTTTATGTGCAGTTATTCGGCAAAGATCTTGTCCAGCTACAGGCTGCTGGGTTTACTGTACAGCTAGGTACAAGTGTATTGGAATATCAGCAGGCTACTGCTGGAGACCAGCCCTTTTATCATTTTGCTCTTAATATTGCAGCGAATCATCTGGAGCAAGCCAAGGCTTGGATTGCCGCAACAACACCTTTATCCATGGAAGATGGTCAAGAGGACACGCACTCTGAATTTTTCCATTCAGTCTCCTGCTATTTTGAAGATCCCGCTGGAAATATTATCGAATGTATCGCCCGACAACAACATGCTCCGATGGACTCTCGCCCTTTTACAACAGCTTCGATACGAGGCATTGGGGAGATCAATCTCACTACTTCCCATGTATTAGAAACTGCCCATGTATTACAGGATGCCAACGTTCCGATCCAAACTGAACTAATCGATAAAGACAGACTGAATTTTGTTGGCGATATCGATACGTATTTACTACTTGGTCCTGTAGGACGACGCTGGTTTTTCTCGGATCGCTTATCTGAGCTTCATCCATTGACTATTCATATGCAAGATGGTCTGCAATTGACTATGAGTTCCAAAGGTCAGCTGGCATATACTGCTCCCCCTGCTTAAACTACAATGAAAAGAGCACAACCGATGACAGTGTATCCTGCATCCGGTTGTGCTCTTTTTTCATTATAGTTTCCAAACATTAAATTTCGGATCAACTAGCTTGTTGAGCGCTTTGAATTGTTGCGGGTCAACGTAAGCGATCAGCAGATGTTGTCCGAGCGCCATGTATACAAAATCGCGCTCATCGTCGCGCTTACGATTCAGCTTAATGACTCGGTCAAAAAATGACTTATCCACCCATTCGCTATAATATTGAATATCCCATTCCATTCGCTCTCCGTGATGCAAAAAGCTGAACATCACATTCCCCTGCTCATGATCCAAGCAGCTACGAATGTGAGTCATATTCAATTCGCCCCCCGTCATAGCAACCAGACGTTCAGCGAGCTGCGTATACAGATCGGTACTCTCTACCGCTTGCAGATCGACATACCAGATTTGATCCGTCGGATAGCTGCATTCTGGATCAAGCTCGTCTTTGCACACCTTCTCCCCCAGTGAAATGAGCAAATTGGTATATGCTCGTTCCTCGTACCAGGACAGTGAATTGCCAGCAATCACCTGCTCCAAGCTCATATCGTCCTTGAGCTGGATCGCAGCTTCTTGTAATTTACTCCATTGATCTGCTAAGGGAATCGTTTTATTGCGAAAAAAACTGATCATTATGAATCTCCTCTCTGGACAATCCATCAGATTGGCATTGTTTAACGTCCCTTTTTGTCGCGCATGAACTATTCATCTACCAGTCGTATCATTCAAACCCATGCTATTTATGCGTAAATGGTTTGGTATTCTTCATTTACAAATTCGATTTTCCAATCCCCTATATAAAGCCCGGTTCCCTATGAACAGAAAGCATACATACAATGCACAGGTTTATTGTAGCTGTCCCCAACTGTGCTTTTTCAACATACAGTTTCTCATCCTGCGATACCCTAATTTTTACGTATCGTCCGGGTATTACTAAATATAACAGGCGCACACCCCGAAAATCCTGAGTCTAAAGACACCATACTTAAAATTATGATGATATTTGTCATATTATCGCTACATATACATGCAATCGCTAGTCTTATTTACCCATTTCAAATGCAACTGAATAGCCAAAAAAGTGAGTATTATGGCAATTTTACGTGTTCTTGTTGGTATTATATAGCTCAGAATCTAAGTTTTTTACAATTATCCCTTTTTTTCGTTATTTTATCAAAAGCAAAACTTTGGTCGCATGTCCTTATACCCTGATTTTGTATGTATCATTATTGGTATCAAACGTCTCAAATGGAACTACGTTCTGCTAGATGACTGTGTAGCATATCAGCTTTTGACCGATATGCCACACAGCTTAGACGATCACATTGCTTTGATGTAGCTTAACGATAATCCTTCGGCTTGTCCTCACCTGGATATACCGACCATATCGCTTCGATAATACGATCAAACTGATCGTCATCTTCCTCAATCACTTGCTCCAACGCCTCAATCTCTTCTTCCTTGCCCGATTCATTCAAAAAATGCAGGCTGTAATCCCAATCATGACCGCGTTTGGAAAAGAGGGTCAATTCATACGGCTCCGCATGCCCTTCTACTTCTAGCTCCACACGACCTAGGTATCCTTTATCCGGTTCTTGCAACTTTTCCAGCTGTTTATGACGAATATGAATAGTCAGCATCTAATGTCCGCCTTTCTATCATGTAAGTTTTCGATATCTGTCACATTCTCCTATGACAGTATAGCGTAAATCGATAGGCTGTGGCTATGCATTGTAATAATCCAGACGCTGCTGCAATGTACCCGTATGAAATTCTAACAAATGTCCGTCAGGATCGCGAAAATAAATGGATTGTCCTTCTCCTTCTACATCTCGCTTACGACCAGTCTCAATCTCTGCTCCAGCCTTCTTTACGTTAAGCTCCAACTCTGGTAGCGATTCGGCTGATACTGCCAGAGCGATATGCGTATACGAGGAATGAATATCTTCGCGTGTAATATCGTTTTGGATATTTAATGCCCACCACATTCCTGCAACATCAAAGTAAACTGTTTTCGGTTGTGACAATACAGGTTCACACTGAAAGATCGTTTGGTAAAAATGGACGGAACGCTTCATATCAGACACAGAGATCGTAATATGACCTAATCCATGAATCAGGGGCTTACTTATCTCTACACTCACCTTTGTCATAGTAGAATTCATATATAAACTTCAATAGTAGCAAGTTGCTTTTTCAAATCCCAATCTTCCGGTTTCTTCTTCACGCTAAAAAATACAGCGCCATGACTAAGCCAGCTGTTTCGATATTGTTCCAGTGTTCTAGGATAACTAGCTGCGTCATCATCAAAACCAGCCTGAAAACCGCAGCATACACAAATCTCATAACTAGGTATTGTATTTTCCCATTGCGCTTCTTCCAACCCATCATGACCACATACTGCACAGCGATTAGGCGGTTGTAGCGCTTTATCAATATAGATATTCCATCCTGTTGCTTCTAGTTCCCAAGACCATGGTTCACGAAAATCATCATATGTAAAACTTGCATATTGCTGCTGTTGATAGGCAAGCGGACTTTCCCATGCAGCCTCGCATTGATTACAATAAACAAAACATGTGTCATACTTTTCTTCTTTCATAATGACTGCGTTTCCCTGCGTACAGATGTAGCATGTTCCCACAGGATATTTTATAAATATTGAACGAATAACGAACCCTCCTTATTGATTTGCGAATTACAATCCACAAGCAATCTATTCTACACAAGCTTTGCAACATCTAGCTATCTGTAGCGATATTGTGTTGCTTGGATCTATAATCATCAATCATTGTACAAAATTTCATTCTGATAATGTGAAAAGGCTCCGAGTTGAACCATTCCAAACTTTTCCAGAAATCATCATAAAGTTCTATTTGCAATAGAATATGATCCAATTGCTGCTCGGTATATTCATTAATATCTTTGTGTTCCCATGCAATATTGGCAACCCTCTCAAAAAAATCGATGTGCTGGTTATCAATTTGTAATTGAACTCCCTCATCATAATAGAATTCCTTTAATTCTTGTAGTTCTTCCAATTCCTCTTTTGTAAACATATCGTTCTCCTGCCATTTTAATGATCTTATATTCTATGGCTAGTATACCAGCGAGGCTTTCAAAATAGTTGCTCCATGTTCATATACGATATACTCATGATTGTACTTCAATTCTCATTTGATTTCTTCAAAAATAAAGCAAACTGACTAGAAAGAAGATCCAAATCTGTAGTCGCCAGTAAATGAATAGGCATCGTCTAAATAAATTGCTCCAAACCTCGTACATATCACCAAAACTCTCTTTTCTTGGCACGCAAATATGCTATACTGGTAAAGCGGTTTTCAAGCCGCATCCTGAACAGAAGAATAATCCGTCGTTGCACCATTCGGCACTACGTCAAAGCCTGATCATTGGCTGAACGTTGTCCGTTACGGTACTACGCGGGAGAGGTTCGCGAACTCCCTCTATAAAAAACTAAAACCCTCCTGAATAGGATGTGTCTGTAGCGACAGTGCCGATTGTAGGCAATGGTCGTGCTTTTTTGCGGCATATCGTCAGGTTTGTTTTTGCATTGTCAAAATGCCTATAGACCCAGTTCATGAATCTCTCGCTTCCCGAAGGACAACAGAGACGACATTTGGAACAAATGATTCGTTGCTTATCTGATTATCCCTTTAAGGAAATGGAGAGATTTTGTCATGCTTAAAAATGAAAAAGCGGTTGTCGTATTTAGCGGTGGCCAAGATAGTACCACTTGCCTGTTCTGGGCAAAGCAAACCTTTGCTGAGGTAGAGGTTGTTACGTTTAACTATGGACAACGTCACAGTGCGGAGATTGAAGTCGCCAAACAAATCGCTGCCGAGCAAGGCGTCGAGCATACAATTCTAGACATGAGTCTGCTCAACCAATTGGCACCGAATGCGTTGACTCGCTCCGACATCGAGATTACACATGAAGAAGGCGAGCTGCCGAGTACGTTTGTAGATGGACGCAATCTGCTGTTTCTGAGTTTTGCTTCCATTCTTGCCAAACAAAAAGGCGCGCGTCATATTATCACTGGCGTCTGCGAAACGGACTTTAGCGGATACCCGGATTGCCGCGATATTTTCGTCAAATCGCTGAACGTGACACTCAATCTGTCGATGGATCATCAATTTGTAATCCATACGCCACTGATGTGGCTCGACAAAGCGGAAACATGGAAAATGGCGGATGAACTAGGTGCGTTCCAATATATCCGTGAAAAAACGCTGACCTGCTACAACGGTGTCATCGGGGATGGCTGCGGCGAATGCCCAGCGTGCAAATTGCGCAAAGCCGGTCTGGACAACTACTTGCAGGAACGTGCAGCCGCATCTTCTAGCAAACGCATTATGATCGAGCTGGACGATTCCGACACGATGCCAGTAGAGGGTGGACAGTCATGATGAGTCAACCCGGACCGTTTCGTATTGTTGAGCAGCTACAGCAGTTTGGCACAGATATTACGCACGACCAGCTCCGTTACCATCGCAGACGGGTGTTAGTGAATAAAGAATTTACGTTTGATGCAGCCCATCATTTGCATGCGTATGAAGGCAAATGTATGAATCTGCACGGACATACGTATAAAGCGATCTTCGGCATCAGCGGCATGCCGAGCGAGAATGGGATTGTTGTAGATTTTGGCGACATTAAGACCATTTGGAAAGAACGCATCGAGCCGTATTTGGATCACCGTTATTTGAATGAAACATTGCCACCGATGAACACAACCGCCGAAAACATGGTGGTCTGGCTGTTTGAGCAAATGGAACAGGCATTGCAAAGTGAACCTTACCGCAGTCAGGTCGAAGGCGGACGGACGGAGTTTGTACAGCTATATGAAACACCGACCAGCTATGCCGAAGCAAGACGGGAGTGGATGCTTTCATGAGTAAAGTATGGGAAGATACTCGTCCGGCAACAGAGACAGTTTCGAATACAAACGACAACAAACGGTCTGATTCCACTTCGATTCATTCTGAACGTAATGCGCTTGAATCGTTGAATACCGAGAAACATCAGGCAAATCAGCAGGGCAATCCTTCGAATACATCATCTGCTCATGGTACAGCTCCCAAAGCCGCTGCTACGATTCCCGTGTTGGAAATCTTCGGACCGACCGTACAGGGCGAAGGTATGGTCATCGGGCAAAAGACGATGTTCGTGCGTACTGCTGGTTGCGATTATCGTTGCAGCTGGTGCGATTCGGCATTTACATGGGATGGCAGTGCCAAAGACCAGATTCGCAAACTGAGTGCACAGGATGTGTTTGACGAATTGAAAGCCATCGGCGGCGACCGATTCAGTCATGTGACCATCTCTGGTGGCAATCCGGCATTACTGGGTTCGATTGGCGAGCTGGTTACGTTGCTGCGTCAGCACAATATCCGCACTGCTGTGGAAACACAAGGCTCGCGCTGGCAGGATTGGCTGCTGCATATTAACGATGTGACCATTTCGCCGAAACCACCAAGCTCCGGTATGACTACCGACTTTGACGTGCTGGATGATATTGTTCGTCGTCTGCGCCGCAATCCCGTTGATCAGATGATGCAGCAGATCATGTTTGCAGATGAGGATGGCGATAAGCTACCAGCTGTCGAGCAGGCAGTTAGCTTGAAGGTCGTTATTTTCGACGAAGCCGATCTGGATTATGCGCAGCAAGTGCATGAGCGCTATCCATCCCTTCCTTTTTATATGCAAACGGGCAATCCAGATGTACTGAGCGCGGATGATGATATTGCATCTTCGCTGCTGCATCGGTATGAATGGCTGATTGATCAGGCGATGGAGCGCCCAGCATTCAATGATGCGCGCATCCTGCCACAACTGCATACCCTCGTCTGGGGTAACAAGCGCGGCGTGTAAAAATATATTCTAGATACTGTGATGATAGCGCGAGGGATGCTTGAACATAAGAGCTGAGGATGATAGATCATCTTCATCCAGCATCCGCCCTCCCTATCCGGTATTCCTATAACGACATGATTCTATTTAAAAAAGGAGCTTTGCACATTATGGCAGGCAGACAAGAAAATGAAATGCAAGACCTGACGTTGCTCGGCAATCAAGGAACGAAATATACATTTGAATATGATCCAAGCATTTTGGAGAGCTTTGATAACAAGCATCCATATCGCGATTATTTTGTAAAATTCAATTGCCCCGAGTTTACGAGCCTGTGCCCGATTACGGGACAGCCGGATTTTGCGACTATTTATATCAGCTATATTCCTGATGAGAAAATGGTAGAAAGCAAGTCGCTCAAGCTGTATCTGTTCAGCTTCCGCAATCATGGTGATTTCCACGAGGATTGCATGAACATTATCCTCAACGATCTGGTGAAGCTGATGGACCCACGTTATATCGAAGTATGGGGTAAATTCACCCCACGCGGCGGCATCTCGATTGATCCGTACACCAACTATGGCAAACCGGGCACGAAGTACGAGCAAATGGCAGAGCATCGTATGATGAACCACGACATGTACCCAGAAACCATCGACAACCGCTAATCCTCCACACGTTGGCGTTGGCGTTGGCGTTGGCGTTGGCGTTGGCGTTGGCGTTTAAAAAATGCTGGTTCTATGGTGAATATGTAAACTCATAATCCAAATATTTTTGTAGTTGTTTCAATATAAATTGAGACGCTTAAATAAGCGCCTGTTTGATGACGTACAGTATACAAGATGCTCTTGATACTCTACTGATTCTAGCAGGCGCTTATT
The DNA here is from genome assembly GCF_040719145.1 of Paenibacillus sp. JQZ6Y-1. Taxonomy (NCBI): domain Bacteria; kingdom Bacillati; phylum Bacillota; class Bacilli; order Caryophanales; family Paenibacillaceae; genus Paenibacillus; species Paenibacillus kandeliae. Next base: position 334,511 of record NZ_JBFDUZ010000001.1, on the reverse strand, counting down.
TGTATATTCCTTTTTCTTATATATGTAATCATCTGTTCCGTATTATTGCATAGAAGAATACGAATGCTATATCGCCAAAATAAATATGTACAAACAAGTATATGGTAGATGAATGCTTATATTGTCGTTATGGCTACTCTTTTATTTCATCAAGATACCCTATATGTCTTTCGTTAATTTCATTTTCGATATATAGACTGTGCGAAATATCATGTATCTATAATCTACAATTTTATTATACTTAACGAGCAATATAGTATGAAAAACAACGGTGCTCAAGCTGCGCTTTAATACGTGATCCATTTGTATCTTTTCATCTTTTTTGAAAATGAGAATATGCTTCTCCCACTACTTAACTTATAATTTGCTTCTCTCTCATCCTCATATGAAGATTCATTTTATAATATTTTACTGGAAATTATGGATCAACTCACTCCGCTAGATCCTTGTTTAGGAATCCTTCTCTTCGCTCTTCTTTCTGTAATACGTGTAAATCATCCATATAATTCTCTCAAAAAAAGCCATTTTCATCTAAATTTGATCATTTTGCTTCATGTAAGCGTGAACTATCTCTTCTTTTTATCTTATGTTATCTATCTTGAACATCTCCTCTTTTTGTTATCGCTTCCAGCTAACAATTCAAATTTTAACTATTGATTTTACTTTTTATGGGAATAGAATAGATATGTACTCTTTTCCATATTTACATGTATATTCAGAAAAAAGTAAAGCCATTTCACTGTGTATTCAAACCCTGCTGTTCTTTTGGATATGTTCAGCAAGAAACTACAAAATTAAAGGAGTTGGAGAGCTTGAGTACCAAAACAGCAACATCAGAACAAGCACACGTAGAGGAAACAAATCTGCATCAATCGGAGGCACCTGCTGCTTCGATATCTGCCCCTGCCCGGCCGCAACAGAATGAATCGGTTGCCGCGGATCAGTTGCAGATGCCGGACGAGCATCAGACAAATGCTGCTTCCGCCAATCCGAAGATCACCCGTCGCAATACAGGAGCGGATATGGTTGTGGATGCGCTGATTGCGCAGGATGTACAGTATGTTTTTGGGATTCCCGGCGCGAAGATTGATCCGGTATTTGATGTACTGCAAGAACGTGGCCCGCAATTGATCGTATGCCGTCATGAGCAAAATGCTGCTTTTATGGCTGCTGCAATTGGACGCTTAACTGGTAAACCAGGTGTATGTCTCGTTACTTCGGGACCGGGTGCATCCAATCTGGTGACAGGATTGGTCACTGCCAATTCGGAAAGTGATCCAGTCGTTGCTCTTGCCGGTGCCGTTCCACGTACGGCTAGTCTGAAACGCACACACCAATCGATGGATAACGCTGGGCTGTTTGCGCCAGTAACTAAATATAGTGTTGAAGTCGGTCATCCTGACAATGTAGTCGAAGCGATCACCAATGCGTTCCGTGAAGCTTCCTCTTCCCAGCCGGGCGCAGCATTTGTCAGCCTGCCAACTGACGTACTGCTGAGCGAAGCACAAGAGTTTACACTTGCACCGCTGCGTATGCCTCAGCTCGGTACCGCACCAGCAGCATTTATTGATGAAGTCGCACAGAACATCCGCGATGCCAAATTACCTGTACTGCTGCTCGGTATGAAGGCAAGTGCGCCAGAAGTGACAGCTGCGGTACGTGAACTGATTCGCCATGCGGATCTGCCAGTTGTGGAAACATTCCAAGCTGCGGGCGCTATCTCTCGTGATCTGGTTGATCATTTCTACGGACGAGTTGGTCTGTTCAGTAATCAGCCGGGCGATTTGCTGCTACAGCAAGCCGATCTGGTATTGACGATTGGATATGACCCGATTGAATATGATCCATATCTGTGGAACAAAGCTGGCAATCGCCGTGTGTATCATCTGGACAACCGCAAAGCGGATATCGATATGGATTACCAACCAGAGCTGGAGCTGATCGGTAATATTGCGCTCAATGTACAAGCATTGACGCCAAAACTGGACGGCTTGAAGCTACAAGCGGAAGCGAAGGCGATTCTGTCTCCGCTGCAAAACAAACTGAATCAGGATGATATCTCTTACACTTCATCCGATAACAACCGCGTTCACCCGCTGTTCTTCATTCAAACGCTGCGCAAAATGATCGGCGACGATGTAACCGTAACGTGTGATGTCGGCTCTCACTATATCTGGATGGCGCGTTACTTCCGTTCGTATGAACCACGTCGCCTGCTGTTCAGTAATGGGATGCAAACGCTTGGTGTCGCATTGCCGTGGGCTATTTCCGCTGGGTTGGTTAATCCGCATGAGAAAGTCGTTTCCATTTCTGGTGATGGTGGCTTCCTGTTCTCCTCGATGGAGCTGGAAACAGCAGTTCGTCTGCAAACACCAATGGTGCATATTGTTTGGAATGACGGCACATACGATATGGTTGCCTTCCAACAAGAGATGAAATACGGACGTACCTCTGGTGTTCATTTTGGCGATGTAGATATTGTAAAATACGCGGAAAGCTTTGGCGCCAAAGGGATGCGCGTCTACTCCCCAGGCGAACTGGAGAGCGTACTACGTGAAGCATTGCAGGAGCAAGGCCCTGTCGTGATCGACGTACCGATCGACTACAAAGACAATATCAAACTCGGTCAAAAACTACTGCCAGGAACAACGAACTGATATAAAAAGGAGATCATTAGAATGAGTAATCATGTCGTCTATCAGGCTTCTACTATGGTCGCGCTACTAAGCGGACTATACGACGGAGCGATTACATTTGAAGAATTGCAAACATACGGAGACTTTGGCATCGGAACCTTTCATCAATTGGATGGGGAAATGATCGCTTTTGACGGCTCGTATTATCATCTATATCCAAATGGTACTGCTCGTAAAGTGGAGTTGCAGGAATCGACTCCCTTTTCGACAGTGACCTATTTTGAACCGGAGCAGTCGTTTGAATTGAACGGAACCTTCACTCGTCATCAGCTGGAAGAGGTGCTCAATGATCGTCTGTCCAGTCCAAATATCTTTCATGCGATTCGGATTGAAGGCACATTCCGTGAGGTGAATACACGGACAGTGACACCTCAGACGAAGCCGTACAAACCATTTGTGGAAGTGACCAAATCGCAATCGTCCTTCCATTTCAATCGGGTTAACGGTGTAATCGCTGGCTTCTGGACACCGGCATTTGCACAGGGAATCGGTGTGGCTGGGTATCATTTGCACTTTATTAACGACGAACGCAATGGCGGCGGTCATGTGCTGGACTTTGTTGTAGAGAAATGCAAAATCTCCATTTGCAGCAGTGAGCACTTCAATCTGCTGCTGCCGAGCGATGACAACTACCTCAAAGCCGATCTGGCAACACCGGATCTGGAACAGGCGATCCTAACTGCTGAGGGTGCAGGAGCGGGCGCCTGAGCTTGGGTGTATATGAGTAGATGATGTAGGAATAGCGATTATGCCGGATCTCTCCATTTCACTAGGTAGCTGATGTATTGGCGTAATCTCACTCTTGCTGACCGCATGGTTCCTATCGGTGTTACGATATAAAGATAGGAAGAAACAAATAGAAAAATAGCAAACGATACATGAACTCCTCTCTAGAACTATAGAGAGGAGTTTTTTTGTATGGAACAGAGGAATACTATATAAAAAAGGATGCTATCACGCTCGTCTTTGATCAAGCTTTCTATATAAAAGAACAAGCAACAACTGGAACCGTAATTTGGCGTAGACTATGACTTACGAAAAAGCCCTGCACCGAAGCGAACTCGCTTTTGGTACAGGGCTTAGTATTCTTTGATTCGGTATCAGCTTATGCATCTACCATCTGCTGGGCCGCAATCGAAATAAGCTGTCCTTGCGGGTCACCGATGATTCCTTGCTTCCGCGTATATACGGTTACACCACGGCTAATCGTCTGCTCCACCCGACAGTGTAGCGTGCGCCCAACATACGGGCTATGCTTATGACGATAATACAGATGCTCCGCTTCAATTGTATATCCCTGCTGCAAATTTATCAGTACCAGATCGGCATGTGCACCAACAGCAATCACTCCTTTATGCGGAAGAAGCCCAAAGCGCTGTGCCGGTTGCAGGGACAACATACGAGTTAACAATGGCAATGATAACCCGCGGCGCAGATGTCCTTCATCCAGCATTAGTTCCAGTGAATGCTGTGCACCAGAGATGCCGCCCCATGCTTCAAACATATGATCGGCGTCGACCTTCAGCTCACTTGGACAAGGCGAGTGATCTGAGGTAATCATATCAATCTGCTCGTTTGCGATACATTGCCATAGCTGCTCTTGTTCTGCTGCATTACGCAGTGGTGGTGCACATTTGGCAGTCGCGCCGATCACTTCCAGTGCTTGATCGGTCATTGCCAGATAATGCGGGCAAGTTTCCAGTGTGACATCCAGTCCCTTGTCCTTGGCGTGCATAATGATCTGTACCGCTTCCGCGCTGCTAATATGCACAAAATGCAAGCGACACCCGGTTTGCTGTGCATAATCCAGCGCCTGCTTGACCGCTTCCACTTCAGCGGCAATGGGACGGGATGCGGTATAGTCAGCAGGCGTTGTCCGTCCTGCTGCGAGCAGTTCTGCCGTCAATGCTGATACGGTCGGTTCATACTCGGCATGTAGTGCGAGTACGCGTCCGGTACGAGCAATGATACGCATTCCTTCCAACAGTGTATCATCGTCCACATTGCGGAATGCTTCTTCATCTGGATCGCCGGGTGCAGACATGAATGCCTTGAATCCGCATACTCCAGCAGCACTTAGCGCTTCCAAATGCTCCAGCTTGCCCGGCACTAATCCGCCCCAGCACGCATAGTCGATATACGTGCTGTTCTGAGCAGCAGCGACTTTTTGTTGCAGAGCCGCGGTCGTTACGGTTGGTGGAATACCATTAAGCGGCATATCCATATACATCGTACAACCACCAGCAGCAAGTGCAGACGAGCCGGTAACAAAGCCTTCCCAATCGCCCAACCCCGGCTCATTCAGATGCACATGCGCATCAATCATACCAGCCATCACATGCAGCCCGGTCGCATCCACTACCATGGTATCTGGACTAGCAAGGTCGCTCTTATCAAGCGAGCCAATCTGTACAATGAAGCCATCGCGAATACCAATATCGCAGTGTTCCACCCGGTCGGGAAAGACGACTGTTCCGCCATGGATGATCATATCCAGCTTGTTCATACGAAGTACACTCCCTTCTGCAAAATGAATCGTATCATTGCTGTATCTGTATTGCGGCTGGATGATCATCTTCTACGCCTGACTTTGCGCTTTGACACTCTATCGTTTGATATTGGTGCTTGTTACGTGATACGAGTATAAAATACGTGGTCATGAGATGTGTTTCGTAGTACTTAGGTTACGCAGTCATGGTACTTCTTCGATTATGCAGTCATGCTATGCGCTACAACTTACTTGATCTGTGCTTTGACCAGCTTCGGATCGACTTGCTCCAGCAAACTCAAATCATGGTAGGATGCTGGATCTGGGATCGAGGTGATATTACCAACCGACAACAGATAGTTGCCAACTGCCGGACCGTTACTGCCATTCACATAGGAATCGTCCACTTCCATCGAGTACACATTGCGATCCATGATTTGCTTCAGCTCGTCCTCAGTCAGATGCAGCTCTGGTGCGAGAATCTTGATCGCATCTTCGCGGTGATCATTGATATACGTGGTCGCCTTTTCCAATGCACGCAGGATCGCCTTGATCGTATTCGGATTTTCCTGCAAATAGTCGTCCGTTACTTGCATTGTTGTATGCACGCTCATCCAGTTCACATCGCCTTTTTTGTCAGGCAACTCGCTCTTAGTTCCACTGAACAGGAATTTGCCACCGCCTTGAATCGCTTTGGTAATAAACGGTTCCCATGCTGCCATTGCATCAATCGAACCGTTTTGCAGCGCTGCGACGGCATCGCTTGGTGCCAAATTGACGAATTTGATCTTGCTTACGTCTACGCCCAGCTCTTTGCCCATGTTGTCGATGGCAATCTTCACATCAGCTCCGTTCGGAATTCCGATCGTTTTGCCCTCCAGATCCTTAGCGGAGTTTAGTTGCAGATTCGCGGAACCAACCACCGCCTGTGTACCAGCGATTTGAGCCAGCGGTGCTACCACTTTTACACCGATATTGTTCGATTTCAAAATAATATCCATAAAGTTCGTCTGTACACTTACCGGGGCACTTCCGCCAGAGATCATCGGTCCAATATCCGGTCCGCTCTCGATCAGCTTGCTCTCTACATTCAAGCCTTCCTCTTTAAAATAGCCCAGTTTATCGGCAATGATCTGCTGCGACGAGATCTGCGCATCCCGTACACCCACCAGCGTAACGTCCGTTTGTTCCAAGCCCGTGTTCGCCGAAGCGGAACTATTGGCTGCGCTTGTATCGCTGCTTGCTCCTCCACTTGAACACGCTGTTGCCAGCAAAGCCGCCATCGTTACCCCGGAAATCATTTTCAACCAGTTTGTTTTCATTCTGTTTCCCCCTCCAATAATGGTCATAGCCTGTATATGTGGATACCCTGGGATGTATGATGCGTTGCCGGTATGGTATGGTTCCCTTCATGTACTATCCAATGAACGTTTGATGTCAGAGCACAGTCCAGCGCATCCTTAACGCTTGGCGGATTTGACGACTCTGGCTTTTTCCACCGCTTGTCCCATACCACCTTTGCGCCAGCTAAGTACTTTACGTTCCAGCAGCTTGAGCAGAATGGAGAAGATGCTGTATTCGATCCCGATCAGAATGATGGCGACGAACATATTGGTCACTTTAAAATAGTTGCGCGCATCGACAATCATATAGCCTAGCCCCGAATCAGCGCCCATCATTTCGGAAACGATCAGTGCGGAAAAGGACAGCCCTAGACTGATCTGTGCGCCGATTAGCAGATTCGGTACAGCCGATGGAATCATGACACGGGTAAATACCTTGCGCTCGGATGCGCCCAGACTGAGTGCAGAGCGAATCAATGTGGATGGCACAGACTTGAAGCCCTCTACCGTGTTCACCAGCACTGGCACAAAGGTCGTCCATGCAATCAGCATGATTTTCGGAAATTCGCCGATTCCAAACCAGATAATGAATAATGGCAGTAATGCCAGCGACGGAATCGGACTGATCAGTGTCAAAATCGGTGAAATCCAGCGTTCTAGCGTAGCAAACTTGCTGATGAGCACTGCCAGAATCACCGCCGCTACCGCACCCAGAGCAAATCCAGCCAAAATGCGAATGGAGCTGGCAATCAGACTGTCTACGATGATGCCCGTTTTTGCCAGCGCCCAGCCATCATGCAGCAGCAGGGATGGTGCAGGCAGGAATAGCGGATTAAACAGCTTGATCTCCATATTCATACGCGAGAATGCTTCCCAGATTACGAAGAACAATATGTACGGGAGTGCGCTTTTCCATACGCTGAGATCGAATGATAGTTTTTTGGCGACAGGGGGCGATACCGGAACTGGTTGAGCTGTCTTGCCACCTTTACCCAGTGTTGTCGGAACTTCATTCATAGTAGTACCTCCTCTTCATCTTCCATCAGTAGCCGCTCAATCTTGCCCATCATCTCGCCAAAGCCCGGCGTTTCAAATGTACGCGGATGCTGCATATTCACTTCAAAAATCTCAGCGATCGCACCATGCTTCATCACGACGATGCGATCTGCCAGATATACCGCTTCGCTGATGCTATGGGTAACGAATAGAATCGTCGTTTTCAGCTTTTCATAGATTCGGCGTAGCTCACGCTGCATCAGATCGCGGGTCAGAATATCGAGGGCGCCAAATGGCTCATCCATCAGCAGCACATCAGGATGACTAGCAAGTGCTCTAGCAATCCCTACGCGCTGCTTCATGCCGCCTGATAGATCAGCTGGATAATGATGTGCATACGCGTCCAGCCCTACCATTTTCAAAAAGTCCATCGCCATTTCGCGCGCCTGTGGTTTCGGTGTACCCTGTACCTCCGGTCCAAACGCTACATTTTCGAGTACGGTGTACCACGGAAAGAGCGCATGATCCTGAAATACCATGCCCCGCTCTCTTGCTGGACCTTCGATGGCTTTGCCATTCATTTTCAGACTGCCCTCATCGGGGAACATATATCCCGCTACCATATTAAGCAGGGTCGATTTACCGCAGCCACTATGACCGAGAATGCAAATAAATTCGTTGTCGTTCACCGTCAGATTAATATTTTCCAAAATCGTCCGCTCACCAAACTTCTTCTGTACCTGTTCTACAGTCAATTTCATACAACCACCTCTTTCGTAAAAGTAAACAAAGGAACGATTGACGTCGATATTCGCTTTGATGCTGTATGTCATGCTTCGATGTGCAGCCCTGCATACGATTTTGCATACAATACTGATCTGTTTTGAATCCAAGATTGTATACAATCTTGTGTACAGTGATGAACAATACTATCCCATTCTGTTACAGACGATGCCGATGATCCTTTCCACCACTCACCATTCCGCACTGTAAACGAAGGCTTGATGTTCTTTTATTCAGGACGGGCTTGTGATGCGAGCATGATTTGGGAAAATGTCACTTAACGATGAGGGACGCTCATACTGTTCTTCAAACTTCAATGCCTGTTCGATTTCCAGCAAATGATCATTCATTAACCGTTCCGCTTGCTCCGTCTGTCCACTGCGAATAGCTTGCAAAATTAGCTGATGATCATCACAGCACTTGGTCTTCTGTTCCCCATACAAGGCAATAATGACGTAAGATAGCGAGATCAGTTCTTCCAAATATCTAGAATAGTATGCATTGCCAGACGCTTCTGCCAATCGCAGATGAAAGTCGCCAGTAATGCGAATCGCTGCGAAAATATTGCCGTGATGCTGGGCATCGTGTTCATCTCGGATGAGTTGATGCAGCAATTGATATTGTTCCTCGCTCAAGTGATCACATACTTTGCGGACAACCGCCGTTTCGATCACTCGCCTCATCTCGAATACCTGCTTGGCTTCGTCAATGGTCGGGCATGAGACAAACGCGCCCTTATAAGGAATGATCGTGACAAGCTTCTCTGCTGCCAGCCTTCGTACAACATTGCGGACTGGTGTACGGCTGACGCCAAATGATTCTGCTAGTACTTCTTCCACCAGTTGCATATTCGGTCGCATCTTTTGCTCAATAATGGCCTGCTTGATCGCCTGATAGATCTCCTGCTCCTGCTCCAGCGCCATGAGTATCCCTCGCTCTTTATTTTCATGTATGTTTTATTTACACGGATTATAGTCTGATTCTACTTTAAACGTCAATATAGTTTACATATAAAATAGCTATAATCTATAAATATGCACTATTCCTACTACTTTCTTTTGTTCTATTTGCTAAAAATACTATTCATGTCATCTATTTTAACTTCATTTTTGATAATCACAGCTTTTTTTATCTTTTCTGACCATTTGGATGGTTTCTTACTATGTAAAATGGATAATTATGGGTAGCAGGATGCGGACGAGAAATAGATATAACGTCATTGGACAAGCCGTTATAATACCGTCGTCTATTCAACATAGAGCGGTACACATAACCATCGGTACTCATGCTTGTAGTATCGACGAATATCCATCCTGCGCGTCACTGTTGCACTCCATCATCTCAATCTCAACACAGACTGCACATCCTATACATGTCGGGAACAAACCAAAGGAATAGGAGGAACTAAGTATGGAACGTCAAATGCGGGTCATTCCGTATGAAGTCAAAGCACAAGCGGAGCAGGTGAGTGAAACGCCGCGCGGTGTAGATTTGATTCAAGCACCAGAGGTGTGGTCGCAGAGCAAGGGAAAAGGTATTACAGTCGCCATTCTCGATACAGGCTGCGATACCGATCATCCTGATTTAAAAGGTCGCATTATCGGTGGACGCAATTTTACCGATGACGATGATAGTAATACTGACGTATACGAGGATTACAATGGTCACGGTACGCATGTTGCGGGTACGATTGCTGCCATTGAAAATGGAACAGGTGTAGTCGGCGTAGCGCCAGAAGCGAGTTTACTCATCATTAAAGTACTCAATCGTGAAGGTTCCGGGCAGTATGAATGGATCACGAGTGGTATTCGCTATGCTGTCGAGCAACAGGTGGATATTATCTCTATGTCTCTTGGTGGTCCAGAAGATGTACCGGAGATGCACCAAGCGATTCAAGAAGCGGTAGATCATAATATTCTGGTCGTATGTGCCGCCGGTAATGAAGGTGACGCGGATCCTGATACCGACGAATATGGCTATCCCGGTTATTACAATGAAGTGATCAGTGTTGGCTCTGTCAATCTAGCACGGCAAACATCGGACTTTTCTAATACCAACAAGGAAGTCGATCTGGTCGCACCGGGCGAGGATATTCAATCTACGTATCTGAATGGTGGCTATGCCACACTCAGCGGTACCTCAATGGCAACACCGCATGTGTCCGGTGCGCTGGCATTGATCAAACATATCGCCAATGCTGAATTTGAACGATCCTTGAGCGAGCCGGAGTTGTATGCACAGCTAGTGCGACGTACAATTCCGCTTGGATATACTGCCCGTGCGGAAGGCAATGGGTTTCTATATTTGACGGCACTAGAGGAATTAAAACGAGTGTTCGAGCCACAGCGAATTGCTAGCATATTAAAAAGTTGAACCCGTCATTAACTACGTGCTACGTGCTGCGTGCTGCGTGCTGCGTGCTGCGTGCTGACAAATGGTAGGATGAGGTTTGTGCTTTGCCAAGTGAACCATGTAAGAACAGCAGTCAAACAAGCCGAGGGTGAAACTGTATCTCGCTTGTTGCTGCTGTTCTTTTCTTATGTATATCTATTACGTATCTGCATTACATTCATTGTTCTTTCTTCTGCTCCCCTCCTTCGCACCAATACATTATTATCCGCTGCTCATTCATTCTGCGTTCGCAATCACCTTATTCATATGTCTGTATTCATATATTTATTTGTACAAATCCGTAATTCTACAGCAAAATTCTGGTATACTGAAACACATCTTACTCCACGGTGACAGATACAGGAGTAGGCATTTATAGCTGTGCCGCTTGATCTACGCTTTATACATAGTCTGTATCGTATATCCAATCAACTTATAGCAAAGGAGTCTTGCATGTGTCTTCTTCTAGTTTATCCAAAACCACTGCTGGGCAGCAGACAGCACAGCCGCCGATCAAACGAACGATTTTCAGCGTATTGCTGGCGATCTCGCTCGTGCATTTGTTCAATGATTCGATGCAATCGGTTATTCCAGCAATTTTCCCTATTTTAAAAGAAACCATGAATCTGAATTATACGCAGATTGGCTGGATCGCATTTACGATCAATTTCACAGCTTCGATTATGCAGCCGTTTGTTGGCTTATTCTCGGATAAAAGACCAACCCCCGCTTTACTGCCAATTGGCATGGCATTTACGTTTACCGGGATGCTATTGCTGGCACTGGCGGGAACGTATACAGCGGTTCTGATCGCGGTCGTATTCGTTGGATTGGGATCAGCGGCGTTTCACCCTGAAGGCTCAAAGGTATCCAATCTGGCGGCGGGTAGTCGGCGTGGACTGGCACAATCGATCTTTCAGGTGGGCGGGAATGCCGGGCAATCGCTGGCTCCACTGCTCACATCGCTTATTTTCGTACCCTTCGGACAATTTGGCGCGATTGGATTTACCGGAGTAGCGGCAGCAGGGATTATCGTGCAAATCTTTATCGCTCGTTGGTATGGTAATACGCTACGAGATACATCCATCACGAAAAAACAGCAAACTGCTGGCGCGATCCGTCCAGAGCTGAAGCAGCGGATTGCGTTTGCAATGGTTGTGCTGATTATGCTCGTCTTCGTTCGTTCATGGTATGTATCATCGATTGGTAGTTATTATAGCTTTTTACTAATCGACAAGTTCCATACGAATGTTGGAGAAGCACAATTGTATGTATTTCTATTTTTGGCAGCTGGTGCGGTAGGAACCTTTTTCGGCGGACCGCTTGCCGACCGATTTGGCAAACGCAATCTGATCTTTACCTCTATGGCAGCGGCTGCTCCACTGGCTCTACTGCTGCCGTATGCGAATTTATTCTGGACAGGCGTGCTGCTAGCATTGGTCGGATTTATCGTAACATCAAGCTTTTCGGTAACGGTTGTATATGCGCAGATGCTCATCCCGGGTCGGATCGGTACAGTGTCGGGGCTGATCACTGGTTTGGCATTTGGACTTGGTGGTGTCGGGGCGCTTGTACTCGGCAACTGGATTGACGCGATTGGCATCTCGCCTGTTATGCAAATATGCAGCTTCTTGCCACTGCTGGGTGCATTCACCTTCCTGCTGCCGACGGATCGTAAGCTACATGAATGGACAAACGGTGCATCGGAGTAATGACATGAATACTGATGATCAATACAACTCAATCAAGAAACCAATATCGTATAGCGAAACAAAAACCGCCGCAGTCACGGACATGATCCGAAAACTGCGGCGGTTTATTTGATTAGGATGAAGATATAACGACGGAGGATCGACTACACGATACATCTCGCTTCATCTATCTATCCGTAGAGCCGTTATTTTGTATCCTGTTATTGGTATCTACCTATTAGCGAAGCTTAGCTACCTGACGAAGCAGAAGCACTTGCAGAAGACGAGCTGCTAGCGATGTAGCCGTTGTTCATCGCGTCTACTTTCGCTTTTTGTACATAGTATTGCAGTTGCGTCAGTTGTGCTTTCACTTGGGAAGCATCCACTTGATACTGGTATTTGTCCAGATCATATTTGGTCACAACGCCAGCATTGTAACGAATCTGCATGTTCACGCCATCTACGCTAGCATCTTGTGCCGAACGTTGTGCCGTTTGCACATCTTTCAGAGCAGTGTCCATGTCTTTCAGGTTCGATTCAATGGCTTTGGCATACGTTACTTTACCTTGTTCCAGTTGTTGAGCAGCAATTTGAGTGCTAGCTTTGTTGGCTTGATCTTCAAAGCTATTGTCAGTAATTGCTTTTTGCTCATCTTGTTCTGCTTTGTTCAGGCTGTTGCCCAGTGATTGGATTTGGTACGATTTGCCGAGCAGTGTATCTGCATCTACAGTCGGTACAGCATCCAATTTCACATCAACGTCCGTCAGTTTGATATTCGGATCGTATACGATACCGAGATCATAGCTGAGTGTGGACAGTGTTTTTTGATACGAATCGTTTAAGCTGGTCAGGTTGTCCTGTTCCGCTTTCAGTGCGCGATCCGCTTTGTCGATATCTTCCTGTGTACCGGAGCCAAGGCTTTGCAGCGTTTGAGCACGTTGTACGTCACGTTGCAGCACTTGAATGTACTCTTGGGACAGGTTGATTTGTTTTTGCAGCGTCAGCAATTGAACGTACTGACCAGTCATTGCCAGCTTCGTACCTTCTTTTGCTTCATCTACTTGCAGTTGCGTATTCAGCTTCTGGGTATCCAGATCGCGGATATTCGTTTCCAGCGTCTGACCGGTTTGGGAACCTGTCGACAGGCTAACTTCGTTGCTGCGATTTGTCGTTACATATTGCAGACCCGGCGAAGCGTTCAGATAATCGACATAGTTCAGACCGAGGCTAGCATTTTGTTGATCCAGCACGCGGTATTTCAGTTGCAGCAATTGCAGGTTGTACGAGTCATTGATCGCCAGATCAATCACTTTTTCCAAATCCAAGCTGTCCACTTTTTTCGGTTCGCGTACACCGGAGATTTGGGATTGAGTCGCAGTAGCGCTATCGGTTGTTGCCGTTTGATTCGTAGTTGTACCTGTGGTTGCAGGTGTAGTTGTTGTTGTGCTGTCTGCGGCGTTAGCGAATGCAGCAGGCTGAGTTGCAGCGAGCAGCATAGCGGCGAATACCGAAGCACTAACCATTCCTTTTTTCATAATTCAAAATTCCTTCCTTCATGTATTTCAGCAAATATGAGACGGACGTTCATCCTCTGTCTGCAAAACACTTAGTAATACTAATAAAATTAATTTAGCATTCCTAACAAAATAAATCAACCTTTATTCCACCTTACCATACGAACAATTTTGACTGCACACAAAAAAGTCACCTTTGTCGGCTCTATCTTATTAGACGCCGACATCAGGTGAAAGTTGCAGTTGTAGGAATGTTTTCTTCTATATAAAAAGTGATATATGCAATAAGGATAATCAACAGCATCGGTTGGACTACCATTGCCATTCGATCAACAAGACAACGGTTACGACCAATACCAGCGCCGCAATCAACAACTGGGTACGCGCATGGGAAATGGATGGCTTTACGGCAAGATACGAAGGCTGCTCTTCTTCGGCATACGTCGCTTTGTGATTATTTTGCAGATCATCACCAATTTTCATGCGTCTACCTTCCTTCCAAATGTTGTATATTTTAAGTATACCATTAATCCACTCCCCGTTCACACAATATTCACAAGTACTGCCACTCTTTTTTTGCTGTGTTCACTGTCCCTCACATCTTTGGTTTGCCCAATACTAGGCTATAGGAGGTTATACATAATGGCATTTGTTGTTGGTACATGTAATTAGCAATATGCGCATCGGCTTGGAGGCGGAGTTCTCATATTTGCAATCTACATCTCTAGGTTGAGTACATCGGCGGGAGCTGTTGATATGATTGACAAGTAGACTGGATTAATTCTATAATTCAGCCATGAACTTAGGAGTATAAAAAAAACTGGGGAGTTTAGAGGAGGAACCTGCAATTATGAAAAAAAGCTGGCCAACGGCCTTTTCAGCCTTGCTGCTTGCCGTCAGCCTTACCGCTTGCTCGACAGCAAACAACGCTGCTGTAGAGCCAACCACGACAACAGTCGAAGTAAGCACGATCAAGAAGCAACCATTGGATGCGGTCTATGATCTGTCCGGTACACTCGCTGCTTACGATGAAACACCGGTATCTTTCCGTATTAATGGAACGGTGGCATCGGTTGGTGTCGATGTGGGTGACCGTGTAAATAAAGGAGCTGTATTAGCAACACTAGATACTGCCGATCTACAGCTTGAAGTCGAAAATGCAAGTCAGTCGGTTGCAGCCGCACAGGCATCGCTTGCTAGCTCCAGAGCATCGCTAACTAATGCGAAGGCAGGTCAACAGGCTGCCGCTGCTGGTGTTGCTTCTGCGCAAGCTCAGGTAGAGAGCGCACAAGCTAGTCAACAGGGTGTATTGGATGGCGCACGCCCACAGGAAAAAGCACAAGCACAAAATGCCGTCAACAAAGCACAAGTGGCGTATGATCAAGCCAAAACCGCTGCTACTCGTGCCCAAACGCTGTTCGATAACGGACTGCTCACACAGCAGGAGAATGAACAAGCGCAAACGGCACTTGAAAATGCACAATCCGGCTTGCAGGATGCACAGGAGCAATTGTCGCTGACCCTTGCGGGTGCGAAAGATTCGGATCGTGCTTCCGCCGCTGCTGCCGTTAAACAAGCACAAGTTGGTATTGAAAATGCACAGGCGAGCGTAGCTCAAGCCAATGCTGCAGTCGAGCAAGCGCAGGCTGGAGTGGAACAAGCACAGGCTAGTTATGACCAAGCGGTCATTTCCCGTGATACTGCGCAGCTCAATCTGACTCGTGGTAATTTGCAATCCCCCGCTTCTGGTACGATCCTGACCAAAACGTTGTCCGCTGGACAAACCGTGAGCGCAGGAACCGAAGTATTTACAATCGGTGAAATCAATCGTCTGAAGGTATTGCTGCCAGTTCCCGACAGTGAGATCAGCCAATGGAAAGTCGGACAGCAGGTAAGCATCAGTCTGTACGACGATGTGCGTACTGGCACGGTAAGTAAGCTGTATCCGCAAACGAATGAAAATACCGGTTCGATCAGTGTTGAGGTTGCAATCAACAATTCGAATCAAGATTGGAAACCGGGACAGGTTGTAAGTGCTTCTCGTCAGGCTTCCTCGCAAAGCGGCATTCTGGTGCCGGTGGAAGCAGTTGTCAGCTCCGGCAGTGAACCATATGTATTCAAAGCTGTGAATGGCAAGGCTGTACAAACAACCGTCAAACTGGGCAGTCTGTACAATAATAGCTATGAAGTTACCAGCGGTCTGAAGGTAGGCGACAAAGTCGTTACCCGTGGCGCTGATCGATTATTCAATGGCGACGAATTGAAAGTAAGTGATGCTGCGACGAACAAGGCGCAGGGCAACAGCAGCGCTGGCCAATCCAATGCAGCTTCAACCGGCACAAACGGTGAGGCCACTGCTAATGATTAAGTATTTTGTTCAAAAGCGTAAAATCACCCTTCTCTTCTTCGTCATGCTGATCATCTTTGGTGCCGCTCAGCTAATGGGCTTGCCGAAGCAGCTCATGCCAGACGTCGTGGTCAAAACAGCCATCGTCACCACAACCTACGCTGGTGCCAGCCCTGATCTGATGGAGCAGACGGTCACTGAAGTACTGGAGCAGAAGATCAAGGAAGTGACCGATTTAAAAACGATTGCTTCGACCTCTGGTAATGGCGTTTCTTCCATTACTGTACAAGCCGAAGACAATGCAGATGCCAAGGACACATGGAACGAGCTGCGCCGCAAGGTGGAAGATGCGCAGGCCGAGCTGCCTGCCGATGCCGATGCGCCAGTCGTTAACGATAACCTAACCCAGACCTTTGTCCAATCGTTCGCCATCTACGGCAAAACGAAAGAAGACATTTACGGACTGAGTGACCTGATGAACACATGGCGTGATCAACTGCGTTCCGTTCCGGGGATCACGGATGTTGAAATTCAAGGGATTCCTGATCAACAGGTACGCATTGATGCCGATATGGCGAAGCTGCAACAATACGGCATTCCGTGGGGAACCGTCATGCAGGCGATCCAATCGGAAAATAACCGCGTGCCGACAGGTAACTTTACCTATGCAGACCGTACATACCAGCTCACGGTCGACAAAGCAACCGATTATAATACGCTCAAAAATATCGTCGTTTCCCAAACCGAAGCCGGTATTCCGGTATATCTGAAAGATGTTGCCGATGTACAGATGGTCAAAGCGACCGAGTCATATCTGAGCTATTACAACGGTATCCCTTCCATCTCCCTCGATATTAGCAGTCAGACCGGTTCGGACGTGCCAACGATGAACCAACGTCTGACCGCCAAGATGGATACATTGAAAAAAACACTACCGGCTAACATTAAGATTGAATCGCTGTTTGCGCAAAATGATGAGGTAAACAAAAGCTACAACAACCTGATCAAAGAAATGGCGATTGCGATTGCAGCCGTTATCCTGATTTGTACATTGGGTATGAACTGGCTGACAGCGGCATTTGTCGCCCTTGCTATTCCGATCTCGATTGCGCTCGGCATGATCTTCTTGCCGCAACTCGGCATCACGCTTAACCAGATTACGATTGTCGGTCTGATCATCGTACTGGGGATTCTGGTCGATGACGCGGTCGTCGTCAACGACAATATCGAACGGCGACTATCCACGCTTGGTGAAAATCCAACCGATGCAGCACTCAAAGGAACCAAGGAAGTCGCTATCTCCATCATTACGGCGACGCTGGCAACAATTGCCGCCTTCCTGCCGCTGATGGTATTACAGGGCGATATGGGTGCATTTATCCGCCCGATCCCAACGATTATCTCACTCTGTATGCTAGCGTCGATGATTATGTCCCTGACGATCATTCCGATCTTCCGTCAATGGTATGAAGAGCGCCAATTGGAACGCGGACGTCGTCATGTGGACAAGCCTGCCGGTTTGCTCGGCAAACAGATTCAAGCGGTCAGCAACGGATATGCGCATCGCCTTATGCCGAAGGTGCTGAAGCGTCCATTGATCGTGGCGATTGTCGGTCTGCTCGTCAGTACGTTTGCGTACGGATTGGCTGCATTTACACCAATCGAGCTGTTCCCGACATCCGAGGACCCGCAGATTACGATCAACGTCACGATGCCTTCCGGCACGTCGCTGGAGGAAACGGATAAAACAGTTCACAGCATGGCAGCATGGCTCAAAAAGCAGCCAGAAGTGGAAAATATGGCGTATGCCTCTGGCGGCGCCGCACCTCAGCTGTTCACTAACCTGAGCGCACTTGCTGGTGGCGGTACGAATACCGGACAGATTCTCATTACCGGTGCGCATAATATGAATGTGGAACAAACAACCGACAAATGGTCGGATCAATTGGAAAGCGATTATCCGGGTATCCAGACGTCCGTTAGCGGAACCGCAGTCGGCGTCTCGGTCGGTAAACCAGTATCGATTCGTATTCTCGGCGATAATCTGGAAGAAATCCGCTCCCTATCGAACGAAATCAAACAGATTATTAGCGATACGCCGGGTACGTACGGCATCAGCGATAGTCTAGGCATCGATAACTATGCACTTGATTTTGTTGTCAACAAGCAGGCGATGGATCGCTACAAAGTAACTTACAGCAATCTGACCCAAACATTGCTGATGATGGGTAGCGGTATGAGCGTAGGCGATTTTGATAACGGCGATGATCTGATCAATATGAAGCTGTATATCAAAGGCTCGCAAACAACCAGCCCAACCACCCTGCTGCAACAAACGAATGTAACAAACTCTGCGGGTACACAAATTCCACTGTCTCAAATTGTGGAAATGAAGCCGAAATTCACCGTACAGCAAATTGACCGCTACAATCTACAGCGGGTCAATACGATTGAAGCAGATGTGAACGGTCGTACCGCAACCGAAGTCATGCAAGAAATCACACCAAAATTGCAACAGATGAATTTCCCTGAAGGATATACGTATGAAATTGGCGGTGAAACGTCCGACCAAGCGGATACATTCGGCGATCTTGGTAAGCTGTTCGTCGTTGCTGTCTTCCTGATCTTCATTCTGATCGTGATTCAGTTCTACTCGCTATCGATTCCGCTGATCATTATGACAACTGTATATCTGGCAGCAGCAGGCGGCGTACTTGGTCTGTTCCTGACGCGTACACCGATTGGCTTTATGTCTGTCATGGGTATTATCGCGCTCGCTGGTATCGTCGTGCGGAACGGTATCGTATTGATCGAGTTTATCGAAGATGCACGGCGTGAAGGTATGGAGCTGAAAGAAGCGGTCATTCTGGCAGCTTCCGCCCGTTTCCGCCCGATCCTGCTCACCTCCTTGACTGCAATCGTCGGTATGATCCCGATTGCAACCATCGGTGAACTGCTGTTCCGACCGCTCGGTGTCGTCATTATCTTCGGTCTGATCTTCTCGACCATTTTGACCTTGTTCGTCGTTCCTTCTCTCTATATGGTGGTCGCACGCTGGAAGGAAAAACGCCAAATCCGCAAAATGGAACGTAAACAAAGACGCTTAGAGAAACTTAATGCGGCTCCAAAAGTATAATGGTTAGACCGTTACAGGAACATGCGATCATCCCTGCGATCCTTGCCTATGCAATGGAAGATTAGGCATGCTAGAGTTATTCTTAGAGGATGAACGAATGCACGCATAATTCGTAACACAACAGGCAAACGGACGGGAAACTGTCCGTTTGTCGCATTTTCATCTGGTAATGAAGGGCTTCTGCCCTTCTTCAGATTCAGGAGGACACGCCCTTGAAGACAAAAGAACAGGATATCATCGAAGCGGCAGTTCGGCTTTTCTCGGAAAAAGGCTATAACGCGACATCGGTAGACGAAATCGCTAGAGAAAGCGGTATGGCGAAGGCTTCGTTTTATAAGTTTTTCCAGAGTAAAGAAGACGTTCTGATCGCTACCGTCCTGGAGCACGGGCGTATGATCAACGAGCGGATTGAACGGCTGTATGCCACCATGGAGCAGACGTCAGAACAGAAGCTGAACGGATTTGTACAGCTACATCTGAGCATGATGCTAGAGAGTAAGATTCATTCTATTCTGATGGCGCTGCATGACAAGACGATTTTGCAAAATGAGAAGTTGTTGCAGGCGTGCTTGCAGGTGGAGTATCAGGCGAATCACTGGTGCACCGATTGCTTGACGGATATTTATGGGGAGCAAGTGAGCATCTATGTGTACGATATTATCTTTATGGTGCGTTCGCTGCTGATGCAATATCTATTCTTGCCGGTCATCGGTTTGCAGCCCCAGACGACCCATGAGGAGCTGTCGCGCTTTCTGACTGGTTTGATTGATGAGATGGTAAAAAACATGGTCAAGTATGAGTACAAACCGATCTGGGACTGGAAAAAAGTCACCATGAAACCGGAATGTGTGGAGCAAAGCCCTGTATTTCAAGGCATTATGATTCATGAGCTGCTGCTTGCCATCAAGCGCCATGTAGACGGCATCTCCATCAGTGACGAGGAAAAGCAGGAGCTGTGGCAGGTGCTGCACTCGCTGGAGCAGGAAGTCATTCGGACGCAGCGTCGCGCGGGTATGATTCGCGCCTTGCTTAACTTTATCAGCGGATATGACGAGCTGGCGGAATATGCACGCAAGCTGCAACAAATCGTCGATCTGCGCCAGATTAGCAGCCCAGTCACCGATTGAATCGAATCGGAATAGTATAAAGAAATCAAAAGGGATGCCTTGTGAATGAATCACAGGGTATCCCTTTTCGTTATACGGAGGTCCAATCGACATCAGTACGAATTGTCGCGTCTCTCGTCCAGACGTGACTTCAATTGAGCGATGGTGCGCTCCAAGCTGCTGATCGCATCGGTCACGACGCTACGCTCTACTCCATCCTCCAATGCACGCGCTCTAGCGGTAGCACGTTCCTGCTCAGCAGATACGCGATCACGCTCCACGGCAGCGCGCTCCTTTTCATACGTTTGGCGGCGTTGCAGCTCGTTATATTTATCTAGCAAATCGGTAATAATTTTGTAAAAGCGCTCATAATCCTGAATCACATCGTCCAGAAAGAAATCCACTTCTTCCTGTGAATATCCTCTCATCTTGGTCGAGAAATCCTTCTCATGAATCGTAAGCGAATCGAATTTGACGCCAAGCTGCTTGAACAAACGCTTCTGATCTTCCAGCTTGCGTTGGTAATTTTCATCTACAGCCATATCCTTCATTCCCCTCATTCCTGTTGAGCATGGTGCAAAACCCAGCTTTATCTGTTTATTAATGTATCACAAACCGCGCGTTTGGGAAAATATATCACCGTGGATAAACGCCGATATGGAGCGGTTTGTGACATTTTGCTTCCTTTGCTGCATTCGTTCTCTGCGTATTTGTAAGATTAACTCTTTCACAGATTGCTGTTTTGCGGCAAAATGAACATACCAGTGTAGTCCCTACGAATCTTTGTAGTCCTCAATTTTGCTAGAATGGAAAGGGCTACGATTGAGAATGGTCGTTATTTTGTTTGTGGATGGAGGGTGGTGGGCATTATGTTTTTGAAAAAGCAGCTCGTTCGACGAGGATCGGATACTTATACGTACTATAGGCTGGTGGAATCGTATCGTAATGCGGATGGCAAGGTGCGCCATCGAACGGTGCGTTATGTGGGCAAACTGGATGATGCGCAGGCGGCAGCACTTCGTCAAATGTTACAACATTGCACTACAAAGATGCAGGTGTTCGATTGGATCGATGCGTTGAAGCAACCTGATGTTTTGGAACAAGCGAGCGTGTCCGTTCATGTCGATCAGGCAGAACTATCAGACATGGAGAGGAATGGCGACAAAGCTGGATTGCACAACACTATTGCGATTCATCAGCAGTCTGCTATAAGCACTCTTAGTATGCTACCGACAACATGGATTCCATTGTCTTTTACAAAAATGTATTTCCATTCGACCGATGCACAGGAGTGGATGGTAGCCGACGAGCATACGCTGTTGTTAATAGGCAAAGGGCAAGCGCAGGTGACGATTCGCGGACGGATGACGACAATGGGCGCTTCGCAGCTTCTATTTTGCCCTGCGGGTGCGGGGGTACATATTGGCGGTACAGGACAGCAGCCGCTGGAATTGTATCGGCTTGCTTTGCGGGAAATATCGGGCGAGCAAGGCAAGGATGCAAGCATGGCGAATGATACGTTGCCTTCGTTTTTGCCTGATGAACTGAGGAATGGTGATACTGCGGGAATAGCGATTGTGTTATCCATCCACTCCCCTGCGGAGATGCGGCGGTTATGTGAGGAGATGGAACAGGCTATAACGCATGCAGTACCAACATGGCGCACACTGAATATGCTGGCTTGTTACCGAAGCTTTTATGAATTACTGCATTTGCTGTCGTTGGAAACGTCGAGTGATAGGTATGAGGAGCAGCTTTCTTTTCAGCAAATGATCAGGTATGTGCAACAGCATTACCGCGAGGACTTACGTCGGGACGAGCTAGCGCGTAAAACAGGCATGACGCCAGAGCACTTCTCGCGTACATTTCGCAGTCATAAAGGCTGCTCGTTCAGCCAGTATTTGAGCGGATTGCGGCTGCATCAGGCACGGCTGGAGCTGCAATTGTCCCATGCCAGTCTGGATGAGATTGCGCGGCGCTGTGGATATGGGGATACGCATTATTTTAGCCGCAAATTCAAGCAGCAATTGGGTATGCCGCCGCGGCAGTATCGAACAGCACCCAAGTCGTATGTCACATGGAATGCGCCGTTGACTGCTATGCTGTTATATCTGGGCATTGTTCCGGCAGCAGGGCATGTGGATATGCAAATACTACGTCGTTGGCAGGAGCAAAGACATGCAATGGAATCAGAGTTGCTGTTGGATAATGGCTCGCTCGCTGCACATCAACTGGAATTGATCGCTAACATGCCCTCTCCTTCCCTGCCATTGCTAGATACGTTACAACCAGATCTGGTCTTCACCTATGACAATGATCCGTATGCAGACTTATTGAGCGAGTATGCGCCGGTACAGCATTTGCCAGTCGAGCAGTACAGTTGGCGGCAGCAATGGCTCTGGCTTGCGGAGCGTGTGCAGCGCAGCGAACAGGCGCAGGTTTGGCTGGATCGCTGGGATGTGATGCTGACGCAGGTCAAGCAGAAGCTACGTCACTGGCTGGATACGGGCGAAACGGTGGGCATTTACAAAATCGTCTCGGAAAAGGTATACGTGTATGGCAATCTGCGCAGTATGGGCGGACCGCTAATCTATGACGGACTAGGTTGTCATCCCCCCGAAAAGGTACGTCAGCAATTGATCCATACCGGCTTGCTCAATATCGAGGTTCCGCTGCATCGATTAGACGAATATGCTGCCGATCATATGATTGTGATTCATTATCCGCTGGAGCATCAGGATGGTCAGCCGCGACAAGGAGCTACTTCGGTAATGGAATCGTCCGCATGGAAACAATTACCGGCGGTACAGGCGGGCAAGGTGCACCTTATGGATCGGCATGTATTCTACGGATTTGACCCTTTTTCCCAGCAATTGCAATTACAGGATTGGCTGGATCGTCTGGCATCATATTTGTAACGGAAATTGATCATGTTTGTCCATAGACGTCCCTGTAACGGGTTGTTATGATTCTGGTTGATAATCATTATCAATTAGCAAACTGGGGGAATGAACAATGAATAAACGGCTGCTTCACAAGCCAGCCTGCATGATAGCGATGTTGGTGATGTTCTGCCTGCTGCTCTCCGCATGTGGATCGTCCACTGCTCCAACCGCCTCATCCGGCACAGCAACGACAACAGAATCTGGCACGGAGGCAAGTACAACAGCCGATAGCAACGCATCGGCAACACGCACGATTGATACCGCCAAAGGCAACATCACCATTCCAACCAATCCACAGCGCATCATTTCTACCTATTATCATGGTACGCTGCTGGCGCTTGGTCTGAAGCCAGTTGCTGCCAACAAGGAATGGTGGATGGGAAGCCCGTTTCTGAAGGAGCAGGAACAAGGCATCGAAGACATCGGCGCACCAACTTCAATGGAAAAAGTGATCTCGCTTAATCCCGATCTGATCGTGATTAACGACTTCGATGTGGAAGCATATGATCAATTCAGCAAAATCGCTCCAACATTGTACGTTCCCTACACGGCGTACAACAATCCCAAAGAAGAAATCCAATTGTTCGGCAAGCTGCTTGGGCGTGAGCAGCAAGCGCAGGCATGGCTAACTCAATACGATGAAGCTGCCAGCGCAGCCCGCGAGAAGATCAAGGATGTTACCAAACCGGGCGAAACTGCCGTGCTGATCAACGTACGTGACAAGGACATCTCGATTCTCGGCGACAACTACGGTCGCGGCGGATATGCACTTTACGACGGCTTACAATTCAAGCCGCTGGACAATGTAAAAAAAGAAGTGATCGATAGCGGTAAGCAAATTTTGCCGATTCAATTGGAAAGCTTGCCGGAATACGCCAATGCAGATCATATCTTTATCTGCTTCAACGATGGTACGACAGAAGCACAGAAAAATGCGGTGCTGAACAGCGCAATCTGGAAAAACCTGCCCGCTGTCCAAAGTGGTCAAGTGTACGACCTACCGTATGACACGTTCTCCTTCTACGATCCAGAATCCATCATTGGACAAATGGGTTTACTCGCAGATATGATCGTAGACAAAAATAAGCAGTAAGATGATCGCATCCATGCGATACTAACTTATTCTCTAGATAGTTGATCCATTTTGTAGCTTTTTATAGATTGATCATCATACAGCACGAACACAAATAGCATACCTACAATCCAAAAGCTCATCGTATAGCAAGATGTAGATGTATGGAAGCATGACAAAAACCTTATCAACCGTCTCTACACTGTGAGAATATCGCAGTTATGTGACACGCTGATAAGGTTTTTTCGTTATATCTTCATAACAACCCATATATCTTTGTAAAAACCTATGCTGTTCTCGTGTGGTTACATATTATAAAGTCCAGTCGTTCTGTTGGATTCATGCCACTACGTATACATCGAACTATCGCTTACCCTTTGATCCCGCCAATCGTCAGACCTTTGACAAAATACTTTTGGAAAAATGGATACGCACATAGAATCGGTGTTAGTACGATGACTAGAATCGCCATGCGTGCTCCTTCTGCCGGAATCTGTGCCATCAGCATATTGTTGGTTGCTGAGGTCGCATTATTGGTCACAAAGTCGATATTGGATTGCAGCTTCATCAGCATATATTGCAGACTGACCAGCTTCGGATTGGTGATGTACAGCTGACCGAGAAACCAGTCATTCCAGTATGTTACCAGTGTGAACAATCCGATAGTCGCTAGACCGGGCTTGGACAGCGGCAGAACAATCCGTGCGAAAATATACCACTCCCCTGCCCCATCAATCCGCGCTGCTTCCAGAATCGCCGTCTCAATCGACTGCTGCATAAAGGTCCGCAAAATAATGACATTGAATGCACTAAGCGAATATGGCAGGATCAGAATCCAGAATGAGTCGCCCAGATGCAGTACATTCGTATTCACGATATACGACGGCACCAGACCACCGTTGAATAGCATCGTGAAGAACAGGAAGAACGCCATAATATTGCGATAACGAAAATCACGACGTGATAGTACATACGCGAACAGTGCGGTGACGATGAGACTGAACAGCGTGCCGATCACGGTCACACCAATCGTCACATACGCCGACTGAATAATTTGATCGCCATTACGGAAAATATACCCGTACGCCGCTAGGCTCCATTCCGAGGGCCAGAACTGGTATCCTTTTGCCGCCAGACTGGATTCGCTGGTAAAGGAAATGGCATACACGAGAATGATCGGAATGATACAGATGATGCACAACACAACCAGAATGACATTGAACACCAGATTCCAGCTGCGCGGCAGTTGATTAAAACGGTTGGATGTTTGTTCCATGGTGCAGCCTCCTTTTAGAACAGCGCGCTGTCACGGTCGATTTTTTTGACAACCCAGTTGGTGAAGAGGACGAGTACAAAGCCAACAAACGACTGATACAGTCCAGCAGCCGCGGTCATGCCATAATTGCCCATTGTGGTCAGACCGTTGTATACATACGTATCAATGACCTGCGTGACCGGATATAGCGCCCCTGAGTTGTACGTCACCTGATAAAACAGCCCAAAGTCAGCGTAAAAGATTTTGCCGATACTGAGGATGGTCATGATGATGATAATCAGCTTCAGGCATGGCAGCGTGATGTAGCGAATCTGCTGCCATTTGTTCGCACCGTCGATCGTTGCCGCCTCATAATAATCGGGCGAGATGCCAGTGACAGAGGCGAGATAGATGATGCTGTTGTAGCCAACACTTTTCCAGAAAAAGACGAATACGAGGATGTAAGGCCAATACGTCGTTTCCGTGTAAAAATTGATCGGATGAAAGCCGAGCGACGAGATGATCTGATTGATAATCCCTTTGTCTGCACTCAGAAAGGCGTAAAAGATCAGCGCCACAATCGTCCATGACAGAAAGTACGGCATAATCAGAATCGTCTGATATGTCTTGGATAGAAAGCGGCTGCGAATCTCATCCAGCACAATTGCCATCGCTACCGATAGCACCAGACCTACGATAATAAACACAAAGTTGTACAGCAGCGTATTACGCGTAATGAGCCACGCATCGCCTTTGAACAGATATTTGAAATTGTCGAGCCCTGCCCACGGGCTGCCGAGAATGCCGTCGTAGAAGTTATAGTTTTTGAATGCTAGAATGACACCGAACATTGGTAAGTAGTTAAACAGCACCAACAGTACCAATGCCGGTAGTGCCATCAGGAACAGCGCCCCATGCTTACGCAATTCGTACAGAAATGTCATGATTTCTCCCCCTGTGTTGATCAGATGATGTCGTGAAAGCAAAAGGGCGGAAATGCTGCTCCCGCCCTCGCTTACTTACTATAGTGATATGATGCGTTACGACTTGGTTTGCTCTGTTTTCCACTGATCATACTGGGATTGCATCTCGGTGATCAATTCATCTACACCCGCATCCTTCAGCTTCTGGATAAACATCGGCAGGTACTGATCAGGGTTGACCGTACCTCTGACAAGCGGCGGGTAAAACTGGCTGATCACGTTGTTGATCGCCGCAATCTGTGTCTGTACCGGTGTCGTATCAAAGTTAAATCCGAGCGCTGGTGAAGGCGTGTTATTATCCTCGAACTTTTTAAATTGCTCCAGTGTATCCTTCGGATACGATTGGTCATAGTAGAAAATGTTCACATTGCCCCACATCCAGCCATATCCGTAATCATAGTCTGGGTTCAGTGGGTCTACGCCTTCCGCAGGCTTGATAAAGGTATTATCTACTTTCTGGTAATCCTGAC
Source organism: Paenibacillus sp. JQZ6Y-1 (assembly GCF_040719145.1). Taxonomy (NCBI): domain Bacteria; kingdom Bacillati; phylum Bacillota; class Bacilli; order Caryophanales; family Paenibacillaceae; genus Paenibacillus; species Paenibacillus kandeliae. The sequence continues at coordinate 307,295 of NZ_JBFDUZ010000001.1, read as the reverse complement.
CTTCGATACCGTGGACGAACATATTCGCCAGCACCGGATCGGTGTATAGCAGATTGAGGAACATCATGGCGCGTTCTGGATTTTTGGAGGAGCGCGGAATCGCGAAGCCGCCACCCTGTACGTCGCTTGTCTCGACAACGCCTTTGCCAAGGTTCTGGTAGTCTAATTCATAGCCAAGCTGGGCGCTGCGTTTGTACACATAGTTCGGTGCGTACAGCAGGGAACCAGCGAATACTTTGCCAGCTTTCCAATCGTTCTCGCTTTGGTATTCTACATCCTTTGGTGTATAGCCCGCTTGATTCCAGCGATATGCTGTCTCTACAAACTCCTTAAATTCTGGTGTCTCGTATTGATCAAAGATTTTGTCATCGGAACGGTTGTAATATGGCTGATCACCGACATTGATTACGCCGGGTAGATTCCAGTCGCCCGACATATGCTGCACAGGAATGGAGCGATACATGCCCTCTGAGCCGTCGAGCGGCAGAATGCTAGGGTCTTTCTCGTGGATCGTTTTCAGGATTGGCTCCATGTCCTTCCACGACTTAATGCTAGAGGTGTCGATCTTATATTTGTCCACCAGATCTTTGCGCATCAGCACGCCCACCTGATGACCGATTTCTTTGTAGCTTGGAACGGCATAGATTTCATTTTTGACGGTCATGCCTTTCCAGAGTGTGTCTGGTACGGTTTTCTTAAGGTCCTGACCGTATTGATCCATTAAGGAAGTCAGTGGGGTGAACGCTTGCTTGGATACATTAGACAGATAGTTATTTGTCCACGAGCTGGTAAACACGATATCCATCGGCTGACCGGAAGCGAGCATGACTGGAACTTTCGTTTCAAAATCGCTGCCTTCCATAGTGACCACTTTGACAGTGGCATTGATCTTTTCCTTCAAGTATTTGTTGATCTCTTGCAGGACGCGTTCTTGCCCCTTCATCGGTGTCGCATAGTTGTAAAAGACCAACTCAACCGGAGCAAGCTCTCCGTTGGCACCAGTAGCCGAACTTTCATCCGAGCCTCCACATGCGGATAATACGACAGACAGCAATAGGAGTACCGCCAGGCTCAAGGACCAGGCTTTTGATTTGTGCAGCATTGCTTCATCCCCTTTTCGTCTTGTACCAAACTAAACATGATGCGGATGTTGATATTGCCCTTTTGCCGGATATAATGTCTGTAAATACCTAACGATAACCGATTGATGTCATCAAATCGTTGTTTACAGCATTATCATTTGACTTTCCGGTGTGGAATACAACCGGAAGGGCAGGAGCGGAATAGAGTCGCAATGACCATTGATCAGCTCTGTTGTCGTTTCTTGTGTATAGACTTATTATCACCTACCAATGGCAGCATAGGTAGCGTACTTTTTTTAGATAAGGTGTATATTTTTATGGTAAGCGTTATTTTCTCTCCTCATACGGAAGGGTAATGATAGATTTCATTACTCCATTTTTATATTCAAAATGTAACCCATATCGTTCGTCATGATCATGCAGACGAATCCGCTGATGAACATTGCGAATGCCGATGCCGTCGGAGCTAGGTAATACCTCCTGATGATGATTCAAATAATGATTCAGAGCATCAATATCTGCGCCGGGTCCGTTATCCTCGACGATCAATTGGATGCAGGATCGCGGGGCATCTTCTAGGTATGTTGCACCTTCATTTTCGATACGTCCATCTTCGATAATCTGAGCGCGCAGCACGATATGCCCTTGTCCGTGGTGACGTTCAGTTCCGTGCTGAATGGCATTTTCGATTAATGGCTGGATAATGAACTTCGGCACTGGATACCGATACAGCCTAGCATCTACATCGTATTGCACGTCAAAATTGTTGCCATATCGCATCTGCTGAATGCTCACATAGTTTCGTACATGGTCGATCTCCTGCTCTAGCGGAACCTTTTCCCCCGGTTCGCGGATACTGTAGCGCAGAATGGCTGCTAGCGAGGATACCATCGTCGCAATATCATCCTCACCACGGCTGAGTGCCAGCCAATTGACCGAATCCAGCGTATTGTATATAAAATGCGGATTGATCTGCGCCTGCAATGCCTTCATCTCTGCCTGCTTCTCCCGCTCGCCGCTGCGTACGACATCATCGACCAGACCGTTAATTCGCTGCATCAAATTGTTGAATTGACGGTATAACACACCGACTTCATTTTGCTCAGGTGGCTCGATAAAGACGTCGATATTGGACTCGTCCTTGATCTTTTTCATCACATTGGCAAGCTTGATCACGGGACGGGCGATGCTATTGGATACGATCAGTGTTAGCACTACACCGACCACGATAACCAATCCGGTAATGCCAGCGATCAGATAGCGAATGATCGACAAGCGCTCTGTTACATCGCTATACGGAATGAGCGCGACCAGATTCCAGCCCCATTTCAGCGGATAAATGTCGGCGATATACGAGGTATGATTGTAATTCAGATCCGTGCTGCCGCCCACATCGGCGTATTCCAGTAGCGGCGATAGCTGTCCACCCTCAGTAATCTGCACGCCAGTCCAAGATCGATCATTGCTATATAGCACCCGATTTGTCTGATCTGCCAGCAGCATACGGGTTCCACTCGTGAGCTGTGAATTCTCGATCTGGCGTCCAAATTCATTTTTGTCGATAGCGATCACAACGACGCCCATCTCGTTATTGCTGTTTATAATCAGGGGGTTGCGCACCTGCTTAGCGACATACACATGCTCCTGATCGCCATCGGCATAGAAAATATTCAGCGTCCCCTGTAATTCCACAGTGCGCTTGTACCATGCTTCTCCCGCTGCTAGCTGTGGACTGAAAAAGCGGTTGCCACCGAAATCCGACAAATTGCCCAGCAGCTGCAAGCTGGTGGTCGGCAGTGTCTGTGCTACTGCCGAGGTATCACTGACAAAAAAAAGCGCCGAGTATGAGTTGACCACATTACTCAGCGGCACATCCAGATATTTGATAAACTGCTGATTCATAATATTCAGATTGCGATAACGCTCAATATCGTCTGTCGCCGATTGATTCAGAATATCGGCGATGGTCTTGTCGGTAGAAAAGTAATAGGTTGCCTGATCAATGCTGGTCTCGACATTTTGAATATTGTTGCGGCTTTGTAGCATGATATTCTGCTGATCCTCTAGCAGCTGCTCTCGCATAATGCTGGTAAATACGATATACAAAATACCATTCGACAACACTGCTGTCAGCGTAATAACCCCGATAAACAAGACAGCGATTTTGCCACGGATACCGGTTCGCGCTAGCCAACCGCGCAAGCCGCCAGCCCCTTTCATGACCACGCTCCTGTTGCTGAATTGCCGTTTAGGTAGAGATTGCGATATTCCGACGGGGTCATGCCTTCCTGCTTTTTGAATACACGGGCAAAATAATGCGAATCTAGAAATCCAAGCTGCTCCGATACCGCATATACAGGTACTGCCGGATCAAGCAGTAAGCGGCGTGCCATTTCCATCCGAATCGATGTAATATAACTGCCCAGCTTGACGCCTGTATTCTGACTAAATACCGCACTCACATACGCTGGTGAGCGATCTAGCCGCACGGCAATGCTCGCGAGCGACAAATCCGGTTCGTGAATATGCTCCTGCACATGCTGCTTCACGTAGTCGACCAGCGCATGCTGACGGGTATCTTTTTTCTCACTCGCCAGCTTGCCCATCGTGCTGCACCATTGACAGGTGAAGGCGATTACTTCGGGTGACGTTTTCAGATCCAGCAGTCGATCCATATACTCTGCTCTGACTCCTAACGACGCACCAGCAATTCGGTCATTAAAATCAAACAGCAGATTCAGCACGCGAATACAGAGCGCCTTCACCTCTGATGGTGGTAACTCGGCTGCCAGCTGGTGATCAAACAGCTGTTGAAAAAACTGCATATCGCCCGCCTGCCATGCTTCGGTGCAGCGCTGCTCTAGCTCTTTGCCAAACAGGGAATGATAATGATCCAACCGCTGCCCACGCCGTTGTGCCAGTTCGCGTACATACTGAGTTAGCTGTTCAATCTCCGGCCGGGCAACAGGCTTCACGATATATTGCTGGACGCCATATTGCATCGCTTGCCGAGCATAATCAAAGTCCTCATGCGCGCTTAGTAATACAATGGCGGTATCAGTCATCTGCTCATGAATGCGGCGGCACAATTCCAGCCCATCCATAATAGGCATTTTGATGTCGGTAATAATTAGGTCAGGATGGCGCTGTAATGCAATCTCTAGCGCTTCGCTGCCATTGCGTGCCTCGCCTACGATCTCAGCGTTCAGCTCGTGCCATGGGATGATGTTGCGTAATCCTTTTGTGACAATGACGTCGTCGTCTACAAGTAATACTCTCATGTGGTCACCTTCTGTATGTTAAGGATTTTGTCGAAAGGAATGGGAATTGTTCATATCTTACCGTTATTTGTAGAAACGTGGCAATAGTTCTGACATACTGAATCATGTTATTGCACATGTTTTTACTTTAGTTTTGGATGGGTTGGCATCATTCACTGCGGGAAGGAATAAGGGAACGGGACTCCGGTGGAGCCGCGGGAATCTTTAGGATTGGGAAGGAATGAAGATTCCCGCACCTCCAAAGCTGTAAGATATTTTGCTTTGCAAAAATCGCTTTTCATTGAACTCCGTGTTTGAAAATCACAAACACTGTAAGTCGTCCTTTTCCCTTATTTCCTTCCCTCCGCTCCGCGATGCTTGCATCAATAACACAGAAGCAAGCATGTAGGTTTTTGGGCAGGAAGGGCAGAAGAATGAATAGTGTAGGGTAATCTTTTGAAACTGGATTGGTTTTATTGAAATTCGATTGAGTGGGATTGAGTAGCTGTCTGAATATGTCTTGGATTGATTAAGGGATTCTTGAATTTCTATTGGAGCTTTGTAGAGTCTTGGTTGTTGGCTGCATGGAAAAGAAACCAGCCTTTGGGCTGGTTTGGGTGGGGCTGTGTGGTCTTGAGTATGTTGTGATGATTGTTTATGTGTTTAGATTGTATGCAATCGGAAGACGTGGGCGATGGGGGCTTCGGTGTTTGTTGTTTGTGGTAGATGGACTTCGATGCCCTCGGTAGTTTGTTGGAACGGTAGGGATTGAGTGATGCTTTCGCCTAGTAGGTCGATGGATTGGATCGTTCCTTTGTAAGGGATCGTGTGTACGGTTGGGACTTGGGTTTGTTCGTTGGTGTAGAGATAGGTAGCGTACACTTTGTTTTCGGACGGTTTGGCTGTAAATGCCCAATTGTTGGTATAGGCAGGTTCGCAGCTGCGGGTGCTATAGACAGCTTCGCCGTAGGTGTTGAGCCATGCGCCCAGTCCTTTGATGCGAGCGATGGCGCCTTCGGGTAGGCGACCATCGGGTTGTGGACCTACGTTCAGTGCGAGGTTGCCACCTTTGGAGACGATCTCCATGAGCAGGTGCACCAACTCGCGTACGGATTTGTATTGATCTTCGTAGCGGAAAGAGAACGATGTGCCCATGGTGACGCAGCTTTCCCACGGAATGGACATGGCGTGCTCTGGTACGGTTTGCTCTGGTGTGACGATGTTTTCGTATGGACCGCCTACGGTGCGGTCCGCGGATAGCAGCCACGGCTGGTGCCGTCTCATTTTATCGACAATTTCGCCAAGACGAATATCCTGTCCGCCTTTGCCAGCGCGTACCCAACCCGCATCGAGCCACAGTACATCTACGCGACCGTAATTGGTCAGCAGTTCCTCAATCTGATTATGAGTAAACTGGACAAATTGCTCCCACAGCCACGGGTATTGATGTGGATCGTAGCTTGGTCCGCGCCAGCTATGCTGTCCACGCTCCATGCCATCTGCCCAATAGTACGGCGTATGCCAGTCAGCTTTGGAAAAGTAGGCGGAGATCGCCAGTCCACGCTCGCGGAATGCGTTGAACAGATTGCCCACAATGTCAGCATATTTATGGGTATGGAAAGGGGTATCCTTGCCTGTAATCCGGTAATCGGTTGTATGGGTATCCCACATGCAAAAGCCATCGTGATGCTTGGTCGTAAAATTCAGGTAGCGGAAGCCACCTTCTTTTGCCAAGTCTGCCCACATATCCGGTTGAAAGCGAATCGGATGAAAGGTCTTGTTCAATCCAAAATATTCTCGCTTCAGCTCCTGCGCATCCGGTTGCCAGTCAATGCCGTCACGCGACCAGTCGCCGTCATCATCACTCAATGCCCATGATTCGACTACGCCTAGCTGCGAATATGGTCCCCAGTGCATCATCAGCCCCAGCTTTTGGTCTTTGAACCATTCCAGTCGTTCTAGCAAGTACGGGTCTTCCGGTTTGACCCAAGAGTCCTCGCTGCTGTAATTGTGCACACCACCCTGCACTTCCAGCAGCTTATCGATCTGCTCTTGTTCTTTGTCCGTGAATGCTGTGTCTTTTCCATCGCTCATGTTATATTGCCTCCCCCATGATGATCCATTCATGTTCTTTATAACAGTATTACAGGTACCGTTCCTTTTTACTGCGGGATGATTTTTATATTAAGTGGATCATTTTTCACTTTTGCCAAAAAGCCGATGCCCTGTGTGGCAGAATGGATGCAATGACAGGGCATCGGCATGTACATGTTGTTTTCATAATAATGCTGGGTTAGCTTGAACATGGACTTTACTTTCATAGTTATACTTGCATGGTTACGTTAGGCGCGTCTTCCTTCATACGCATCTTTACTTGATATGATTCTTTATTTCATAGGATCCTTTCCTTCATCTGGATATTCACTTCATGCGGACGGTAGGTAGACAATAGCTTGCCCTCACCATCTGTAGCAAACATGACTGTGCGCTCGGCTTCCAGTGTGAAGCTGTATTGCTGTTGATTGGATGGATTGGTAACGGTGATAGCGGCATCATCGCCATATTCAGATACGAAAATGAACAGACTTCCTTTGGCAAAATCCAGCTTGCGTCCATACACACCAGGCAACTCACCGCCTTGCTGCCAATACAATTCCGGTTCAGCACCTGCTTCGGTCAGTGCATATTGATACAATGCGTGCAATGTATCGGTGCGGTCATTCAACTCGACCGGTAATGGACTCCAGATAAGCTTGCCTGCACCAAGCGGAATATGCTTCACTTGCGCAATGCCAGTCAGCGGCGCTTGCTTAACCAGTTCGGCAATCCGTGTCCCGCCAAACGATACCGATAGCATCTTGCCATCCAGCTGTAATCCTTCCTCGCGGCGTACATTGGACAGAGGTGCCTGATCCGTCACCTCTGGCAAACGGTTGACTGGCTGCCAGTATTCGTCCAGATCAAGCGGACCGGTAAACAGCAATGTACTACCATGCTGCTTCACATATGCCAGCAGTTGCTGAAGTGCTTCACCGTTAAAATTATGCGCACTTGGCACGATGATCAGCTTCGGTGGCGTACCGGTTTCCAGCTCATACAGATGATACTCGCCAAATGCGCGTGGATGCACGTTCAGCTCATACGTCAGCGTACGGATCAGCTTCGAGGTTGCTGCACGCGCTAGTTTACGCGTAGACAGGTCATTGGAATACGGATACACCAACGCCACCTGCTCCAATTCCCGCTGCTCAAACAGATCGCGAATCTCATTCATAAAGCGTCCAAAATCATACGATACATCCGCTTCTGGCTTCTCTGTTCCGTCGGCACGCACCGCTCCAATATTCGATTCGTTCACATTGTGCATATAAAAGTTAATATTCCAGATCCATTGCACCGCGCCTGCGCCGCCAGTGGAAAAGGCATACGCATATTTGCGTTCCAAAATATACTTTAACTCCTGCTCGCTGCGCTTGGCACGACCGTCTGGCGTTTCGATATACATAATGCCGGTTTCCTGAATCAGATTCGGCTTTTGCAGTGTTTTGGTTAGGATGCCATCCCAGACGAGATCGTCCATTTCCCACCATGAATGCACTGTTGTATAATCGACCGCTTCGGCGTACAGCAGTGGCGATGGGCGCTGCCCTGCTAGACCTTCATCCTGCCCGACCGTCACCAGCTGGCGCGGTTGAATGGATTGGATCATCGTACGCAATTCGCTCGCCCATTGATTGTGCATATCCATCGTGAACAGGCTGTAATCGAGCCAACGATTGCCTTTTTTCGGATAAATGGATGTGGTGCGGAAGCTGACTTCATCTGGGCTTACTGGGCGTACAGCGGCAAAATCAGGCAGCTCGGTAGGCGTCATATTCCAGCGCTCCTGTACAGCGGCAATATCGTTGTTGTAGCGCTGCTGCACCCACTTCCGATACGCTTCCAGTTCAAAGCGATCATACACAGGCTGCGGTCCGCTGAATGTTTTGTCAGGGTGGAACATGGATGGCTCGTTGATCAGATCCCAATGCAGATTGGCAGTATCCTTATGCCGCGTAACCACTGCGGAAATAAAGCGTTTCTGCGCCTCCACACTACGCGGATCAAGATACGGGTTCACGCCTTCCCACTGCTCTGGGGTAAAGGCGAAAAAGTTAAAGGTTAGCTCTAACCCATGTCGTTTCGCAGTCAAAATAAAAGCGTCAATCGCCCGCAGCACTTCCTCATACGGATGCCCATCGACGAACATGATGTAGCGCCACGCCGTCCATACTCCGGTCCGCAAATAGTTAATACCTGCGTTTTTCATTTGCAGCATATCCCGATCCCAGACCGAGGCGTTCGGCAGGAACAGATATTTGCGCGCTACATCGGAGGTCATATAGGTCATACCGACAATCGGCAGTGGTCGTCCTTCTTTGCGGAAATAATCGCGGTCTACTGTCAGCATCTCGCCCTCTGACAGCAACTCCGCATCGAATCCCCAGAAGCCTTGACGGGCATGCCGTACATCTCCTTGCGGTGACGTGATGGTCACATCCAGCTCGTAATATCCCGGCTCCACGATTAGGTTCACAGGTACTTTGACAAAATTCAGCTCACGGAAAGCTGGAATGGTCAGTTGATGACTCCAGAGTGAAGATTCGCTGCTTACGCCTTGTTCTTCAGCAGAAAGTTGGTTTTGCTGGGAAACTTGATGATCATTGATCTTGTGCAATGCTAGTGCAAAGGTCCAATCACCATCCATTTCTCCGCCACTCGCATGACGCTGTAAGCTTTGCAATTGAATCGTCAGTGTGGGGCGCTCGCCCGGATCGTAGCTAGCATAATTCGGCTTCACCCAGATTTCGGTTACACCGCGAGCGGCGAATTGTGCCCAGTCCAACAGTGCAGCTATGCCATGTTCCCAGAACGACTCTCCTGCCAGTTGATTGGCAACAATCCAGCGTCCACCAGCAAAATCACCCTTCGTATGTTCCAGCAGGACAACGGGCGCTGCCACTTCGCGTCCATCATGCGAGATGCCCTTGAGCAATGGATAGATATGCGCATCCATCGGACCGCTAGAACCGCCCTGACCCGGATGATCGTCTATCTTGGTCACATGCAGGACCAATCCCCATGTATCCTCCACGGCAAATAGCTGCTCCTGACCAGACAACAACGGAATCTCCTTGCTAGCGACGTAATGTACAATCGGCGCTGCATCTACCGGCAATGCTTCGTGAATGTTAAGCTGCTGATGATACGCAGTCTGGTCATATTCTGGCTGCCAGCCCTGCTCCGTTTGACGCACGGGCGTACGGAATGGAACGCCGCCCAAATGTACCAGCCCCTTGCCATCCCGTACATGCTGCAAAATGGCATGCCATGCTTCTTTTGGAAAATAACTGCCCTGCAAATGTACATATACATCTGCCTGTGTCAGCGCCTCACTCAGCCCAGCCGCATTGGTGATAACAACCTCACTGCCAAACGCGGCAAGCTGCTGCTGACTCGGACGCTGCCCATCAAACGGAAAATCGGAATCATAGAACACAACGGTGCGCAATACAGAAGAATCATTGGATGGAATAGAATTCATGCAGCCTCTCCCTTCATCATCAATTGGAATGAGTGAAATGATACAACGTAATGGTCAATGGGGGGCATCCAGTAGCCCTTTTTGCATAGCTGTGTACACCAGATTGGAGAAGAGACTGTTTGACCATGCAAACCAAGGGCGGGTAAAGGTATGCGGATCGTCCGCATGAAAGCCTTCGTGCATATAGCCTGTATCTGCGTCTGTACTCTCCAGCATATCAATCATATCCAGCATTTCTTTATCCGTACTGGCGGTCAGCCCCTGCATCGACAAGCCCATATGCCACACATAATCCGGTGGTGTATGCGGGCTGCCCATGCCGCGTGCAGCCTTGCCTTCAAAGTAAAACGGATTTTCTTTGCTTAAAATAAATTTGCGGGTCTGCAAATACATCTGATCATTCGGTGCACAATAGCCCAAATACGGCATAGACAGCAGGCTTGGTGTACCTGCGTCATCCATCAGGCAATAGTTGCCAAATCCATCCGTTTCGTACGCATAAATTGGACCATACTGCGGGTGACGGTAAATGCCATACAGCTCAATACCATGCTGCACCTCCTCTTCCATCTGTGCCAGTTCCTCGGCAAACGCCAGATCGCGATACACAAACCGCACCATCTCCTGCATCTGACGCAGACAAACGACAGCAAACATATTTGCCGGAATATTGTAATGCAGATCGCACGCATCATCGCTAGGGCGGAAGCCTGACCAGATCATGCCGGTATAGTTAACAGGCATGCCTTTCCCCCCATTGCGGATCGTATCAATGGCTGGACAATTGCGGCGGGTAAATCGGTAGGGTGATTCTTCCATATGTTGCTGCTCTGTCCGCCACAGCTTATATATGCTGCGCAGACCTTCTTTAAATCCACTATCGAAAATATCCGAATTACCGCTGTGCTTCCAATATTGATATGCCAGCCGTACCGTAAAGCAAAGCGAATCCAGCTCAAACTTGCGCTCCCATACCCACGGTCCCATTTCCGTCTCGTCTGCTGGGTCCCAATGCCAATCGTTGGCGGTTTCGTTAAAGGCATTGGCATACGGATCAACGGATAAATAGAACATATGACGACGAATCAACCCGCTGATGATACGCTGCAACTGCTCATCCTTGCCGCACAGCGGTACATAGTGCATGAGCTGTTCAACCGAATCGCGCAGCCATAACGCCGGAATATCGCCGGTAATGACAAAGGTGGTGCCATCATCCAGCAGCTTGGTTGTCGTCTCTAATGTATTCGGAAAGCAATTACGGAATTGCTGCGCTAGCTTTGGACGGTGTGCCAGTCGCTGCTCCGCTTCCGCCAGTGTTTGTTGGATCACTTCCGGTAATTCAAACGTACTCATTGCAATATTCGCCATCGGTTGTGTCATTGCGTTGTCCCTACTTTCCATTTCAACGTTTTGATCTCGTATGGTGTAAAGGAGATGATAATGGTACCGTCTTCGGCTTCCAGCTGCTCCTGCTCATCTTCCAGCAGATTGGTTCGTACCCATTGACCGCTGCGGTTCTGCTCCGATGTAGTCCAGTTGCCCGGACGAAGGGTAGCTGTGCCGCGACTGCCGGACGATTCATAGAATCGGAAAATCGTCCCGTCGCCATCCTCTGCTGGCTTGATGCTATCCAGCACAATATGTCCGCCTGTGTAATCCAGCAGCGACTGCACGCCGCCGTTGTCTGACTGCGACTGCGACTGCGACTGCGACTGCGACTGCGACTGCGACTGCGACTGCGACTGCGACTGCGACTGCGTAGCAATGGTATCATCGGTGCTTGGCGTATAAGAAATCTCGCGTACTGGTGCCGGTTGATTCAGCTCCGCTGCTGCCCGAACTGTATACGCTTCGCGCCAGTTACCGCCATGTGGAAGCAGGGAATACGTAAATTCATGCTGCCCGATATCCGCTTCGCCATCTGGCCATTTGGGTGCGCGCAGCAGCGATAGGCGTATACGTGCATGCTTGATGTCATAGCCGTATTTGCAATCATTCAGCAGACTGACGCCATAATTGCCCTCGGACACATCTGCCCAGCGATGCCCGCACACTTCAAATTGCGCACGATCCCATGATGTATTGTTGTTCATTGTCCGCTCCAGCGCGCCGAATGGAATCTCATACGTCGCTTGCTCGGCGATCAGATCGACCGGGAACTCGACTTTGAGCAGCTTGTGACTCTCATTCCAGTCCACTTCTGTTTTAAAATCAATCCGACGATGGTGATGGTACAGATGGATGTCCTGCGTAATGATCGAACCGCCCAGCTCCCAACGGAAGTGCAAAATATCGCCTGTGCGCCCTTTCATCACAACACGCGAGGATACCAGATTCGCCTTTCCTGCTACCTGATTGTCAAAATGCGGGTCCACATCCCACGCATCCCACAATGTCGGTCGGTCATGGTAGTATCCGAACACATTGCCCGCTTGCCCTGATTGCAGCACTTCGCGCTTATACTCTCGGTCATACAATGAAATGATCTCGCCCTGCTCATTGAAGCGAATGATATAATGCGGCGTTTCCCAGATGGCTGGAACCTGCGCGCCAAGTACAACATCTGCCGGGCTTTGCACATCGTCCTCATGCTCGTATTCATGCACATCCAACTGCTCATACGTCTGTTGATCGTCCGGTTGGTAATCCGGCACGACTGGCGTGGATGGCAGCTCCGCTTTCGCTTCACGCAGCCAGATGACACGATAGCCAAACGCCGGAATGGATGGCACATAAATACGAAGTGTAAATAACGATGGGGTAGCATCCTGATTCACTACTGTCTCATGATTGGCATGTTGCGAATGATCAGTGTCAGCATTTGCTGTAGCTGATTGCTGCGTAGAAGATTCCTCTTTCTGCTCACCGTATGGTACGCGTCCCGGCAGCTTGCTGCGAGCAGCGGTACCATGCAGCTGCGGTGCGGCTGGTAATTCTGTAACTGGTTCTGCCAGTTCATTGACGATAATATCGAATGCTAGTGGATGACCCTGTTCATCGTAAGCAGCGATATGATTCAGATCGTCACCGCCTTGAATCTCCACCCATTCGTCGCGCTCCCAACCGAGACTATTGAATACTGCATATGGTGTGCCTTCCCCAGACAAGGATAGTGAATCTGTCCATACTGCCAGTGCCTGATCCAGTGCGCCTTCCCCAATACGCAGAATCTCCTCATATTCCACATCTGACGTATGATACACTTCGGTAATCGCAGAACCCGGCACAATATCGTGAAACTGATTCAGGATGATGCCAATCCAGCCTGCCTTGAATAACTCTGCCGTGATAGGCGCATGGTCGTCAGCTTTGTCCAGAATAAGCGGACTAACCGAAAAGTCGGCTGCCGATGGTGCAGCATCGCCTTCTACAGCATCCGTTATCGATGGCACTGCATGTCCACCAGCAGGATCAGCTAACGCGTCAGTTACATCATTCGGAATCTCGCTTGCTGCCAGACTACTGCGGTTCATATGCAGCACCGCCAGCTGTTCCCAGATTTCCGCTTCGCGGTAGAGTACTTCCGCTTTGCGGTTGTAGCGTTTGTTCCACGCTTGGGTCGTATATGTACCCCGATGCAGCTCCAAATACAGATCGCCGCGCCATACCGGAAGCTCATCGCCTTTTTCCAGCGTATGGTCAAAAAATTCCTTTGCTGTACCAAATTCGGCTTTCGGCTGACCGATCATCCACTCCGCATGCTGTACATATTCGACCATCTCCTCGGTTACGCCACCACCGCCGTCACCATGCCCGTATAACAGCATTTGCTCAGGGTGAATATCCTTTTGCCGGAACGATGTCCAGTGCTCGTCGATGTCCTTGACCGTCGTATGCTCGTTTACCCCATGATTCAGATACGACAAGACCGGCGTACCATCGATACCTACCCATTGGAACAGATCATAAGGGAAGATATTTGTATCATTCCAATTCAGCTTGGTTGTCATAAAATAATCAATCTCCGCCTGACGCAGCAACTGCGGCAACGAAGCGGCATAACCGAACGTATCCGGTAGCCATTCGATGGATGAGGTCTGTCCAAATTCCTCCCGATAAAAGCGTTGTCCGTACAACAGCTGACGCGCCAGCGATTCGCCGCTCGGAATATTTAGATCTGGCTCCACCCACATCCCGCCAACCAGCTCCCAGCGCCCTTCAGCGACATACTGCTTGATCTTGGCATACAGCTCTGGGTAGTGATCCTTCACATAAGCGAACAACTGCGGCTGACTCTGGGTGTACACAAATTCTGGGTACTGCTCTAGCAGTGTACACATCGTCGAAAAGGTTCGGCTGCTTTTGCGCACCGTTTCGCGTACAGGCCACAGCCATGCAATATCGATATGGGATTGACCGACCATGATCATCCGACCATCGATAGCGGCATCTGGCGCATATTTGCCCACTTGCTCCTGCAACAGTTGCTGCAATTGCACCCACGGTTGCTCCAGTTTCCATGCTTCCTGCGGCAGATCGTACGCCGCCTGCATACACTGGATAAGCGCTTGCTCAATATCGGTGCGACGAAGCTCTCCTTCCGGTAAACGACGTGACGCATCCAGCAGCAAGCGTACACTGTGCATCAAGCTACGCAATCCAGCGTTGATGCTGACCAGACTGGCAGTAAATCCGGTTAGCGGCGCGACGAATTCCGGCTGACCATTTAACGGATCATGCGGTTCGGGAATCGGATCATATAGCTCAATCTCCGCGTGTACCGTCTGCCCGATATGCTCCGCACGAAGCGGTACAAACTGGTGATTACGATCTAGCCCGTGGTAAAACTCACCATTCAGCTTTAGCAAGCCTTCGCCACCACCAGCGCTAAACAATATCGCTGCTGGATGCTCCTTCCACTCCGTCGGAATGTGCACATCACTTTCCAGCATATACGTAATACCGTGCGTTGCACGTAGTGTCAGATCGCTCGCTTGGCGCGGCTGTAACACTTCGTAGCGTCCGGCTGTAATATAGCGTACTTCCTCGACTGTCCATTGCTTCAGTTCCCTCTGTTCCAGCCACTGATGAGCAGCCAGATGTGTAAGAAATCGTTGAATACGATGCATAGTGTGCCTCCCTAGAGTCCAAGGTCGATGGGAATGATACGAAATGTATACCTAATTTACTGAGACAACATAGATATGCTGTACTGCCCGTGCCGAATCGCGATCAGGCAGTACAGCTTACCGGAATTATGCTATACGTGCTAGATCGATACAATATGTCAGATATGAATGGATATGTGTCATATGACCAGCCCTTTCAGCATGCGGGTTAGCGGACAATATGCTACCTATGCGGTGGCTTTATACAACTGTACGGTTCAGTCGGTAATTGTAAGGGACGCTATCTGCCCATCTGCCGAGCTGCCCCCGATTTGTAAACGAAATTCGCCAGCTTCTACAATCCGTTCCAGTTTAGAGGTAACCAATTCCAGATGCTCGGTCGTTAGGGTAAAGGTGACTGTTTTCGTTTCACCGGGTTCTACATACACTCGTGTAAATCCTTTCAGTTCCTTTTCTGGTCGTGTACATGTAGCAACCAGATCGGTAATGTACAGCTGTGCTACTTCCCACCCTGCTACATGACCCGTATTAGTAATCTCTACATCCACTTCCGCTACGATTGCTGCTGGCGTATGCTTGAATGTTGCCAACGCATCTGATTCATTCGAAGCAGTCTGTGCAAATTGGGTAGCTGCAATTGCCGCCAGTGAGACATTGATAGGACGCACGACAGGCTTTGCATATTCAAAGGTTGTATAGCTTAGCCCGTGTCCAAACGGATACGCCGGTTGCAGATCCATTTCCAGATATCGTTTGCCGCGCGTACGCTTGCTGTTGTAATACACAGGCAATTGTCCAACATGCTTCGGTACGGATATGGTCAGACGCCCAGACGGATTCACGTCGCCAAATAGGATGTCCGCCAGCGCATGTCCACCCTCCTGCCCTGGATACCATGCCTCCACAATCGCTTGCGCATGCTCATCAATCCACGGCTCAGATACCGGACGACCATTGATATAGATCACGATTAGCTTTTTGCCAAGTGACTGAATCTGCTTGAACAGCTCTAGCTGTGCTCCTGCGAGATTGAGATTCACGCGGTCAATGCCTTCGCCGCTCTCCATATCGCTTTCCTCGGAATCATGCACGAGCGATTGTCCCGTACGCAAATCAATCGTCCCTTCGCCAAAGTCGCGTGCACTAGAACCGCCTAGTACAAGCACCACTGTATCGGCTTGCTGTGCGACTTCCAGCGCATATGGAATGCCTTCCAGTGAACCGTCCTTGATCCGGCAACCGGGTGCATACAGTACAGAGTCCTCCTGTCCGGTAGCTGCCAGATACTGACGAATGCCTTCCAGCGGCGTGACCACTTTACCAGCCGGCTGCGGAGAAGTATAATCGCCCAGCTGATTGTACGGCTTGTTCGCGTTCGGTCCGATTACAGCGATTGTACCGATATTGGTAGCGGACAGCGGCAGTGCGGAAGCGTCATTTTTTAGCAATATTATGCCTTGCCGAGCGACCTCGCGCGCTAGCTCAATATGCTCTGGTGAATGAATCAAGCGCTCCGCCCGATCAGGATCGACATACGGGTTGTCAAACAAGCCCAATCGGAATTTAATTTCTAGCAAACGACGTACTGCCTGATCCAAATGAGCCTCTTCGGCGATGCCCTGCTCTAGCGCGGACTTGAGATATTTGCCAAACATATAACCGGACATTTCCAGATCGATGCCTGCTTTTAGGGAAATGGCGGTTGCCTGCTCACCCGTTTCCACGATATTGTAGCCGCCTACGAGCATATTCATCGCACTCGCATCGGTAATGACAAACCCATCAAAGCCCCACTGCTTACGCAGCAATTCGTCCAGCAGATAGTCACTTGATGTACACGGCACGCCGTCGATTTCGTTATAAGCGGTCATGATGGAGACAGCGCCGGCTTCTACCGCTTTGCGAAACGGCATCAGATCGACTTCATGCAATTCCTTCATGCCCATATGTACAGGTGCAGCATTGCGTCCACCCTCAGAAGCGCCATATCCGGCAAAATGCTTCAGCGTCGCAATCACACTATCCGGTGCATCAAGCGCTTCTCCCTGCAATCCATGCACCGCCGCTATCGCTAGCTGCGACGCGAGATACGGGTCTTCACCATATGTCTCTTCGGTACGTCCCCAGCGTGGATCGCGCACGATGTCCAGTACGGGGGAGTAGGTTGCCACGCCACCCTGACTTCGCGTCTCCACTGCTACCGCATGACACATCTGCTCATACAGCTCTAGGTTCCATGTGCTAGCTGCCAATAGCGGCACAGGATAAACAGTTGCGCCGATTGCCATATGTCCATGCGAGCATTCCTCGCCGAACATGAGTGGAATGCCCAGCCGCGAGTGTTCGATGGCGAATTGCTGAATCGCATTCAATGCCGCTGCTCCTTCACGCGGCGACAGCCCCGTTTCCAACGTAACCTCGGTCCAAGGATCAGCGCGCAATGCCGCATAGAGGGCGCCAATTTTTCCAGCCAGAATATCTTCCTTACACGCTTCGGTCAGCGTGATTGTACCGTCTTCGTTTTTGTCAAACATGCGCCAGCCGAACGGCTGCACCAATTGTCCGATCTTCTCATCCTGCGTCATCTGTGCCAGCAAATCCTGTACTCGTTCCTGCAACGGTGTCGATGGGTCCTTGTAACTCATACGTGTGGTCACCTTTGATCCTTTCGTGGCGCGGCTGCCTGTGCAGTTTGTAGCATGTGAAATATGTTTGGCTGCGGCGCAATCCTATATTGGTTTTGGTGATGCTTCAGCTCTGTGTTGGACCAGCCGACAGTGGCTGGTTGTGTGTAGTACTTCTGCCTAGAAACGGGGATACCTGTCTAGAAATGATAAAAGATTTATTTTTGATCATAAAAATTATTTTCAATTCTACTTGAAAATCGCAAAGTAACTTCCACCTCGAGGTGTCTATATCCTTTGTAAAGAAATCGGGAATATACAGGTCGAAATGAGTATCCTTCGTTATTTTCAAACGATTATACGTCATTTACCATATCATCCTTCGGCTATGACAGCATAGAGAAGCTGGACGCAATCTAGAGAAATGAAAAAGAATTTCACAAAATAAAAAGAATTTCACCATCTGATCATGTCGATGGCAGGCTGCGTGAGATGCTATGCCGTCCATGCAAAAAGGAGCAGTGTCATATATAGACACTGCTCCTTTTATTTCACTTTTATTTCACTTTCCTTCCACTTCCACTTTCACCTTCACTTCAATCCTAACCGACTATCTGTTACCTCTTGTATTTTGCCAAAGCTCAATATGCCCAGTTGCCTTTGCGGAATACTGGCTCAGTCGTGCCATCCGGCAATTCGCCGTCAATATCCAGCTCTGCGGAGCCAACCATAAAGTCCACATGCGTCAGACTGACATTGGCGCCATGATCCAGTAGCTCCTGCTTGCTCA
The DNA here is from genome assembly GCF_040719145.1 of Paenibacillus sp. JQZ6Y-1. Lineage (NCBI taxonomy): Bacteria > Bacillati > Bacillota > Bacilli > Caryophanales > Paenibacillaceae > Paenibacillus > Paenibacillus kandeliae. Next base: position 288,883 of record NZ_JBFDUZ010000001.1, on the reverse strand, counting down.
TCTTGGTGCCGCCCTCCAGATTGGTCGGATACGCGCTACCCAGTGCAAAGTGGCAGGACGCATTCTCATCAATACCAGTGTTGTAGAAAATACGGTTTAGGTTAGAGATGGGGGAATCGTATGGCACCAGTGCCACTTCGCCCAGATGCAGCGCACCTTCATCCGTTTCCAGCAGCGAAGTCAGATGCTCGCGACCAGATGTAGCGTCATACTCTACCACTTTGCCATCCTTGAAGGTCAATTGAATCCCCTCCACCAGACGACCATTCAAATTCAGCGGCATCGTGCTTGTCACAGTACCATTGACGCCATTCCGATGCGGCATCGAATACACTTCCTCGGTCGGCATATTAGCGACAAAATAAACGCCAGCTTCATTTTCACCACCACCACTGCGCCACAGATGACCTTCTGGCAGTTGGACATGCAGATCGGTTCCGGGTGCGCGGTAATGCAGGCTTTTGTATTTCTTGCCGTTTAGCAGGTTTTTGCCTTGACGCAGATGTTCAATATGCTCGCGCCATGCAGCAACTGGATCATTATCTTCTTTGACCCGATTCATCATGAAGATCGCTTCCCACATCGCTGGAATACGTTCCGCTTCGGGCAGATCGGCATACACTTTGTCTGCCCATGCTGCGGTTGGCGCTTTGATCAGCGACCAGCTAATGCGGCTGTTGCGCGTAAAGACGCTATATTTTTCATTCGCGATGGCTGCCGCCTTAACTGAGGTAGATACTTTCCATGAATCGATACCGGTAAATAGCTCTGGATTCGGTACTTTGATGCGCAGAATAGCGCCGCCCTCTTCCGCAAACTTCTCCATCATATCCGCCTGCCATTGTGGGTAGTAGTCAAACGTATCATCGGCTGCATGCTCGTAACGGATACGAGTGACTGCTTCATCATCCCAATCCACAATGACGTATTTGGCACCAGCATCATATGCCTTAGCAACGATCAAGCGGGTAAGATCAGCCGTTTCCAGTGGTGCATTCACGATCAGCACCTGTCCAGGCTGAATATTCACCCCTACCTTGATTACCAGCTCGGCGTATTTTTCCAACATGTTTGTAAATGTACTCATCTGCTCGGTCCCCTTGTCTGTCGCTAAAATCGATACATCTTTTTCCTTGTTCCAACACCTGTTTATACATTCGACAAAATTAGATGTAGATTTGATGAATTTTGTCGAAAATAGTTTCTTTCCACTGAATCACGTCCTATAATATCGTACACAACCAATGATTCAATATTAAACTTTTCAGTGTATAAGCTATCTATGACGTGATACGACGGATATCAAACAGGTCATGAAGGATATGTATCGTCACTATCTTTTCATTATACCGTTTAATCCCCCATCCGACATCACCCTGCCTATCATCTCTACCCCACTACTGATCTTGATGCCCAAAGGAGCCCCTCTTGATGTATGAAAAAAACAAAGTCATGAATTTGTTATGCCTAGTTACGGTAGCGCTCTCTTTTATCGTATTTGCGCTGCATACGTTTACAACAATTATTCCAGTTCCAATGGATATGAACATGGATCATATGTCACATGGCAGCATGGATCATGTGCAACCAATGCGGTATGTATTGCTCGCTATTCCGCTTACTCTATTCATTATTTCGCTTGTTCTGTTTACCAAGCAGCCTCTTCACTCCTATTTGCCTGTGCTCAATACGCTAATCCTTACCTTTGGCAGTATCGCCCTGATCGCTGCTGGTGACGGATTGGTGGAGTACCACTTTTCGGTCTTTATGGTTGTCGCTTTTGTCGCCTTTTACGATTCGTTAAAGATGGTACTGTTGACGACAGTGATTTTTGCCGTCCATCATATCGCAGGCTTCTTCCTCTTTCCTGAACTGATCTGTGGACATATGAATTATTCCTTCTCCCTACTGCTGATTCATGCGGTATTTCTGCTGCTGACAAGCGCTGCTGCCAGCCTGCTCATTGTGACCAAACACCGCACCACTCGCTCACTGGAAGCGCAAAAGAGTAGCGCTGACGAGTTGAATCGTACCGCCTTGGACAATTTGCAGCATACCGGGCAATATATGGAGCAATCTGCCGGTGCATTGCAGACGAATGCCCAATCACTCGTTTTACTATCTGAAGAAATCGCTCGCTCTGTTGAGCAAATCAGCACCGCCGCAACAGATCAGCTGTTGCCTTCCCAGCAGCAAAGCGAAGACAAGCTGAATCGGATGACTGCCGCCATTCACGATATTGCTAGCGCACTTGAACAACTCCGTCAATCATCCGCGACTACGATTGATAGCGCCCAATATGGCAGGCAATCGCTAGATCAAATTACCGAACGCATCGCTTCCTTGCAGGCAGATGTCGAGCAAATGGCTGCCGGGATTTACGGCGTAGATGAGCGTGCACAGGAAATTGCCCGTTTTATCGAAATCATTGCCCATCTTGCCGAGGAAACCAATCTGCTATCCCTGAACGCCGCTATCGAAGCAGCGCGTGCGGGTGAACATGGCAAAAGCTTTGCCGTTGTTGCTCAGCAGGTGAAAAAGCTGTCCGTCGAAACCAGCGATGCGCTGAAACGCATGTCTACGATTATTCATGAATTTACCGGTGCAACTGGCAATGCACTGCAATCATCCGAACGTGGCGCACAACAGATGCGCTTGACGCTAGACGATGTCAAACAAACTCATGAGACATTTCGTGATATTGTAGACGCGACCAAGCTTAATGGGCAGCAAGTGGAGCAGATTACAATGCGTACACTGGAATTGGATCGCAATGCTGAAGCGGTCAATGAAGCGACCCATTATGTGACCGAAATGATCCAGCAATCGCTGAATAGCCAGCAAACGGTCGCTGGCACTGTGAATCAACAGCTGGAGCATAGCTATGCAGTTCGTAATGAAGCGGACCAATTAAACCAAATGAGCGATCAGCTAAGTAGCTTGGTGCAACAGTTTAGCCGACAGCAACGTGCCGATCAGGAGCCTGTATCTACTCGTGATGACGTAGGCAAAACTACAGACCCTCATTCGTCATCTGCCGACTCTCATTCATCCACTTCGCCTATTCCATCGTCTGCACCTGTAACCGATATTGCTTCCTAAATAACGCTGAATCGTATACGTGTACTATGGTCTGTACGTTATATCCACCTGATGATCTATATTGGCTATCCAGACAAAATGGTATATTTACACAAACAGGAACCTTCCGCCATCTTCGGGCTGGAAGGTTCTTGTTCGTTTCCAAACATACGTTAACTGGTTGCCTACACATTCAACTCTGGTGATTGCTTGTGTCCACCTATGCCTTGTGTTGCTTTGCTATATCGCTTATCCTAACAATTTTTAGTTCTTATAGTAATTTGTTCAATATTGAACAATATATCAAATAAAAACAAACTTTTTCACAATTTTTCGTATTATTTTGAACATTTTTGTGTACATTTGCGGAGAGAGTGAATAGAATGGAGTTGAATTCAACCAGTTTTTATGGAAAAGAGGGGTATTATGGAAACGATGCTTCGCAATGTGTTTCAATCCCTTGCTAAAAATCCATCGGCGAATCGGATGGCGAAGAAGTATGGGTTGCGCTTTGGTGCCAAACGGTTTGTTGCTGGGGTGACGGTGGAGGAAGCGGTTCAGGCAGTCCGGCAGTTGAATAGGGATGGTCGACTGGCGACGTTGGATCATCTGGGGGAATTTATTTCGACGCGACAAGAAGCGTTGGATTCGCTACACATGTGCTTGGCGACGCTAGATGCGATTCATGATAGTGGCGTGCAATCGAATTTGTCGCTCAAGTTAACGTCGCTAGGATTAGATCTGGATCGGCAACTTTGTTTGGACAATATGGTGCAGATTTTGACAAAGGCGAAGGGGTACGGCAATTTTGTGCGGATTGATATGGAGGATTATGCGCATTGTCAGCCAGCGCTGGATTTGTATCGCGAATTACGGCAATCGTTTGATAATGTGGGCATTGTGCTGCAAGCATATTTATTCCGTACAGCTCAGGATATTGACGATCTGAATGGGCTACATGCGAATCTACGGTTGGTCAAAGGGGCTTACAAGGAACCAGCGTCTGTAGCTTTTCCAGCCAAAGAAGATGTGGATGCCAATTACCGCAAAATCATTGCGCAGCATCTGGCTCACGGCAATTATACCGCCATCGCTACCCATGATGAAACTATTGTGCGGTTTGTGAAGCAACTGGTGACGGACAAAAATATTCCGCGCGAGCAGTTTGAATTTCAGATGTTGTATGGCATTTGCGAGGATTTGCAGAAGCGACTTGTGCAGGAAGGCTACAAGGTGCGCATTTATGTACCGTATGGACGCGATTGGTTTGGTTACAATATGCGGCGGCTTGCTGAACGCCCAGCGAATGTATGGTTTGTCATGAAAAATCTATTTCGCTAATATCCGCCAACCTCTCATGCGATGAAGCTGTGCAGCTGGGCGGACCGTTCGATATTGCATAGAAAACGAGACATGACAGGTTCGCCATATCTCGTATATTCTTCCGTTCACGTACATTCGATTCACTCAATGAAGTTGGTGCTTGATCATCTTGTTGTACAGCGTGCCGCGCGAGATGCCAAGTAGACGGGCGGCGGTGCTTTTGTTACCGGATGCTTTGCGAATGGCTTCCTCAATCCGTTGCTTTTCCTCTTCATCGGTAATACGGGCTTTCAGCCCCTGATGTTGAATAGGCGATTCGCCATCAGGCTGCTGACGCGTCGGCAGATGAACAGGTGCGGAGACAGGCAAATGCAGAAATGCTTGAAACACATCTGGCAGCAGCTCAGGCTGCAACTCATCCCCATCGCTCAGGATCACGCAGCGCTCGATCACGGCGCGCAGCTCTGCCACATTGCCGGGCCAATCGTAACGGGCAAAGGCAAACATCACATCTGGTGCGGCTTTGGGCAATGGTTTACGGTATTGCATCGCAAACTCGCGCAAATACATGTGCACTAGAATCGCAATGTCCTCCCTGCGCTCACGCAGCGGCGGCACAGTAATGCTGACTACACCAAGCGCGTAGTACAGCTCGGAACTGAATTGTCCGGCGGCGACCAACTGCTCTAGATCGGAACGGCTAGCAGCGATGATGCGAGTATGCAGCGGCAATTCCTCCTGACCACCATAACGGCGGAAGGAACGAGATTTGAGCGCACGGTACAGCTTGTTTTGCATATCTGGGGTGAGTCGATGGATTTCATTAAGAAATAACGTTCCGTACCCTGCCTGCTCTAGCTTGCCCGCTTCCTGAATATCCTGACCAGAATATGTGCCTCCGATAAAGCCGAACAGCTCGCTGTCTAGTAGCCCAGGCGGAATCGCTCCGCAGTTGATGCTCAGAAACGGCGCATCGCCGTGCGCACCAGCAAGGTGAATCGCACGTGCCAGCTGCTCTTTGCCTGAACCCGGCTCCCCGTACAGCAGCACGGGCGTATTCAGCTCAGCGACTTTTTTCCCGATGCGTACGACCTTACTGATGCTGTGACTCTGCCCATCCATCAGGGTAAATGGATCGTCGCCACGCGGCAAGGTTTCGTGAATGCTCGCCTGTGCGGTGGATAATTCTTCGTTCAGCTTGACGAGGTGAGTAATGTCCTGCTCGGAGGCAAGACCACCGATAATGGTGCCAGCATCGTCCAAAATCGGGGAAGCATTAATGAGCACATGCGTACCTTCAGATGATTTGTGATACATGTTGCGTACACGTCGCCCTTTGTCCAGCACCTGAAGCAGCATGAGCGATTCCGGGCTAAAATGCTCACCGATCTGGCGACCGATAATCTGCTCCTGTGGAATGCCGTACATGCTAGCGGCAATATCATTCCAGCATCGAACAGTACCGTCACGATCCACCGCAGTAACGGCGTCGGTCATCGTATCAAGCAGCACCTGCAAATACAGCTCCGTCCGGCGCTTCTGTGCTGCCAGCTGATTCACCAGCTCGCCCACGCTGATCCAGCCGAGCAATGAAGGGCTTTTCCCGCTCTCTGTCACCAGCAGCGGACGCTGATTCTGCTGCAATAGCAGACGAGACCATTCGATCTGCGATGTCCATTGATCTGACGTGAAGACCAGTGATGGTGCAAACAGATTCGCGCCTTGTTGCATCGTACCATTCCAATGACGCCAGAAACGCAAATCGTCTGCCGTCCACACATAATGTCCGTCTGTCGTCTGCACATACACAGCCTGCCCGTTTTCCAGTACATCCAGCAGTCTGTCACGCTCATCCTGTATATTCAGCTGTGTCCATTGCTTCTCCAACCTGATCTGTTCATTATTGAACATGACAACCTCTCACTTCGTGTTATTTTGTATCCATTTTACATGAGCTTTCCATTCGTTACAACCGCTGGCATGGCGCTCTACAAGGCATATGCTGCTGTCTGTGCACCATATATGGACATTATGAGCGGCTGTTCACCTGTCGCTGTGACTTGAACAGGCAATACGAGCAATCAACCAATCTCATTCCAAGGCTTGACCATTCGAAAGGGGTATCCGACCATGAGTAAAGTAACGAATATCAAACCATTTGCCAATGAACCTTTTGTTGATTTTAGCGTACCCGCAAACCGCGATGCCATGAAACAAGCACTGGATAGTGAAAAGAGTACATTAGGTCGCAAAATTCCGCTGCATATCGGCAGTGAGAAAATATTTACTGACGATGTGATTACGTCCATCAATCCCGGCAATACAGACCAAACCATCGCACTAGTAAGCAAAGCTACCCGTGAGTTGGCAGAACAAGCGATGCAAACCGCACTGTCCACCTTTGAAACATGGAAACAGGTACCTGCACGTCAGCGCGCTGATTATCTGTTCCATGCCGCCCAACTGATGAGAGAGCGCAAGCATGAATTTTCAGCGCTGATGATTCTGGAATCGGGCAAAAACTATGCCGAAGCTGATGCAGACACCGCCGAAGCCATCGACTTTATGGAATTTTATGCACGCGAAATGATCCGCTTGGACGGCATCAACGAGTCTCAGCCACTGACACCAGTTGCTGGTGAGCAGAATCGTTTGACGTATATCCCGCTTGGTGTCGGCATCGTGATTCCGCCGTGGAATTTCCCACTCGCCATCTGTGTTGGTATGACTACTGCTGCGATTGTATCCGGCAATACCGTGCTGCTCAAACCAGCATCCACCACACCGGCGATTGCGCATAAATTTGTCGAGCTGATGGAGGAAATTGGGCTGCCAGCGGGCGTGCTCAACTATGTACCGGGCAGTGGTGCCGAGGTCGGCGATTATCTGACCACGCATCCAAAAACTCGTTTTGTCAGCTTCACCGGTTCTAAGGAAGTGGGACTGCGCATCAGCAAGCTGGCTGCCGATACGGTAGACGGTCAAATTTGGATCAAGCGTCTGATCGCCGAAATGGGTGGTAAGGACGGCATCGTAGTCGATGAGACAGCTGATCTGGACGCAGCAGCACAAGCGATCGTCTCCTCTGCCTTCAGCTTCCAAGGTCAAAAGTGCTCTGCCGGATCACGCGCTGTCATCGTACAATCGGTATATGACCAGCTCGTACAAAAGGTTGTGGAGCTGACTGGCAAATTGTCTAGCGGGCTACCTGAGGACAACTATCCTGCTGGACCGGTCATTGACCAAGCATCCTGCGATAAAATTATGAGCTATATCGAAATCGGCAAAACCGAAGGACGTCTGCTTGCTGGTGGCAAACGTGCGGAAGGCAACGGCTATTATATCCAGCCGACCATTATTGCCGATGTGGATCGCAAAGCCCGTATTATGCAGGAGGAAATCTTTGGTCCTGTATTGGCACTATGCCCGGCTGCCGATTACCGCGAGGCGATCGACATTTACAATGATACCGAGTTCGGTCTGACCGGCGCCTTCTTTTCCACCAATGACGAGCGGATTAACGAAGCACTAGAAACGATGCACTGCGGCAATCTGTATATCAACCGCAAATGCACAGGCGCACTGGTTGGCGCACATCCATTTGGCGGCTTCAATATGTCAGGCACCGACTCCAAAGCCGGAGGGCATGATTACCTGCTGCTGTTCACACAAGCCAAGCTGACTTCGCGCAAGCTAGGCTAACGGCTGGACAGATGCTAAGTATGAATGAATCAGGTATATGAGATCGAAACAATAGCATAACGCATGAAAAGCAGCGATGAATCCTATGATTACGTAGGAGACATCGCTGCTTTTTTAATGAAATCGGAGAGTATGAGTTATTTATACGAAAGTTGATATATGCGGAAGCTGATCCATCCAAAAACTATGAGTTTGCTACGCTTGCCGACCGAGGTTCTGTTCTGTGTACATAAAGCATATATCTTTACTTGTACGGACTTACGCATATACATATACAGCTAAAGCTTGCTATAGCAACAACTCCATCGCAGTGCGTTCTTTGTCGGCAATCTCTACTAACAGAGCCGAAGCTTGTCGTACATGCTGCTCATCTCCTGTGTTGCCTGCATGGTCGATTGCTGTAGAGACAGCGACCCATAGCGGGGCAATTTGTGAAAATGAGCGGTAAGCTTGTTCGATTGCCGAGTCATCTAGTAATTCGCTGCATTCTCTCAGAAAATCACGATAGAGATTCCGAAATAATGCGCCCCCTGTTCCCGCTCGCTCCATCAGCATTGCAGTCAAGCAGAAGTGGTGTTGTATATCATTTGTGCGTTCATGCCATTTGACGATTTCTTTGCTCATTTTGATGATGCCTGCATTGCCGATGTTGCGTATCGGCGCATTCAGATAGCTATGCGCATTGTTCGTTAGCGCTTGACGGATCACAGGAGCAAGCGGTGGGAATGAGTCCATCTTCCCCAGTGTAAAGGAACGATTACGTGAGCTCATGAATCCCTTTGCCTGTCTAGCAGCAGATAGGCTTGTTCGTCGAGTTTGTACAAGACTGCCCTGCTGCTCGGTATCCGCCATATAGGCGTATTCCTCATCAAAGCCATAGATGACAGCATAATGACCAGCGAAATGGACTTTGTTTGTAAAATAATCCAGATCATATGAATCCAGTTTTACACCGACCGGCATACCGTGTTCGATAGGAGCCTGTACATGTTGCCATGCTTTGGAAACGGACGATGTTTCTTGCACATTCATTATGAATCCAAGAGCTTCGGCAAGATGCGCAATCACCGTATCGGGTTTACTTCGTCCCCCGATAAAAGGAAATTCCATGACTTTGGAATCCCAATAAATGAAGCCCAGCCCTTGCCCCAGACCGAACAGCATAGGCTCAGACACATGAATGCCAGCATGCTGCAATAGATTGCCGATCGCGGTCGTCTCGCAATGATCACCTGTATATGGAACAAAGTCTTCAATGATTGTAGTCATGTATACCTTCTCCTACTCTCTTGGCATCGCGGTTAACTATCCCTATAATGCTGGCTGCATCCCTTGCTCAATCCAGTCCTCTCGTGTAGGTCCGTATATGCTCGGCACACGTAATCCAGCTTGGCGCATCAATACCGACATTTGTCCCCGATGATGAATTTCATGAGCGATAACAGCGCGTAAGGTGAGTCCGTTTGCCCAAGACTCGCCATACATATCGCTCATTTCTGTCAAATTGGCATCGGTCCATTGCTGTTGTATCGCTTCCAACATACCTTGAGAAACCAAGCGATATGCCTCAGCAATCTGCGCTGCGGAAGCAGGTGCCTTCTTTTCGCCCTCAGGCGCGACAAATTGCAGCCCAGTACGTGACACCATCTCATGAATGGTAGTCGTGATATGCCAGCCGATCTGTCCAAGCGGTCGGATATTGGACTCGCTACCCTGATTCAGCGAAGCATCGGTCAGTACATCCAGTACACGCTGCGTATGGGATGATACACTGCGCCACTCGTCTACAAAAGCGGGAATCGTAGTAAACATAAAAAGCCTCCTTTGGGATCAACGCCGTGAATTGGCGAGTTGTCCTCCCATTGTAGACAACCTCCACTGACAACAGTGTGTCAGTGTTTCGCAGCATAGAGTTCTACAATTTGCTGAGCCTTTTCTTTGACAATCTGGGCAATACGTATAGGCTCCACAATTCGTAGGCTCGGTCCATAACTAAGCAGCATATGGTATAGCCAAGTTCCTTCCGGTTGCTGCGAAGTAACAAGCAGCGTCCCGTCCGGCTGAGTAACGATCTGCTCGGCACCAAAATAATCCTCCGCCTGTGCACGTGCATCCGGCTGTAGCTGTAGCACTAGCTTGACGTAAGAGGTCGAAGCTGGACGATTCTGCCCATAGCTCAGGGTAAGAACTGGCTCTGATCGGCGTATAAACAGCTCTGGCAGAAGCTGAATGTCTTTCATACGAGACAAACGAAAGATCCGAAACTCCTGCCGTAGTAAACAAAACGCATGCAGGTACCAGCTAAAGCCCTTCATCACAATGGTCATAGGCTCAACGGTGCGCGTAGACAGTCTACTTTGAAAGTCGGTATAGACGAATCGCAGCAGTTGACGCTGACGAGTGGCGCTGCGAATGCAGTCCAGCTTATCCTTGTCTCTACTGCTACACCACGGATTCGGATCGATAACAAATTGATTGTTCAGCTCGGCGAGTGTGCTGTGCTCTGACTTGGCTATGAGCGCACCTACTTTATCGAGCAGCATGCCGACTTCCTGCTCGCCAATGCCGACCGAGATTCCTTTTAATCCAATGATAATGGACTGTAATTCTTCGATAGATAAAAACTGCCGGTCTAATCGATATTGCTCCATAATCTCATACCCACCATTCGCACCCGCATGAGACAAAATAGGAATGCCTGCCTGCATAATCGTTTCCACATCGCGGTATACGGTGCGTAGTGAAATTTCAAAGCGTTCAGACAACTCCTTGGCGCTAATACGCTTGCGATTTAATAGCATCATCGTGATGGCAAGCAGACGATACATTTTCAACGGAAACGGCTCCTTTCGTGTACGGAATCTATTATGATTATTGGATGAATGACAGTTTTTACAATGGCTTTGTATTCAATGTATATTCCCTCTGATTGCTGTTTGTGTTTTTGATATAGCTCTATTTATATTTTATATGCTTTTTGGCAAACGTCACTATAGAGGATGTATTCCTTCTATCTGTCTATGGAACATGCTGCCACTATTGCACTTTGCGTGCAAATCAGTCACAATGACAGCGTGTTCCTTTTTTGTCGTGTTAGGATGATAACTGGGTGTTCTATGCTATGATCATTCACAAGCCGATGCACGACCCATCGCTATGAATACTATATTCATGTATGCTAAAGTTACAGCGCTTTAACTTTAAAAACACTAGCATCTATCGGGAGGAATCAGAATGAATATTCGCAGAGTACATAATAATGAATTACAGATGGCAGTGGAATTGGCAGAGCAGGTGTTTTGCGCCACCGGAGAGCGATATATGGAGCATTCGTTTCCTACATTATTCCGTCCGGGCATTAGTCATTCGTATGGTGCTTTTACCGAAGAGGGTCAATTGGTTTCATTTATGGGATTGGTGCCAGTACAGGTGTCCTCTGGTAAGCATATTCTGTCCGCCTTTTCTATCGGTGCTGTATGTACGCATCCAGATTATCGCGGACAGCGTCTTGCTGGACAATTGCTAGCGCAATGCACGCAGCATGCTATTGATGCTGGCGCATCGCTGCTGTTCATTTCCGGCGACCGCTCCCTGTATACACGGGCAGGCAGTCAATTTTTCGGTCATATTCATCAGACAACCATCTCGCACGATGTCTCATCGCAATGGCAATCCTCCAATCTGTGGGATATTCGCCCGATGAAAGCGCAGGATATATTCGCCGTACATGCGCTGCTGCAACGTCCAAGCGCCCATATCAATATGAGCCTTAGTGAAATGCAGCTGATGATCCATGCCGAAGCGATGGCACATGTGAACCGTCAACAGCAGCACATCCTTGTCGCCGCGACACCAAACGGCATCGCTGCTTTTGTCGTCTTATCGATTCCAATGGATACGCCAAACGCTGTCAATTCTTCCGATTCCACCGATGCTGCGATTCCTCCTCATCCTGCTCTCTCTACTACGGAACAATCATCCACATCCGCAGCAGCTCATACCAACGAACCTCGTCGTGGCTCTGTCATTGAATGGGCAGGTAGACCAGATGCCGTACGTGAACTATGGGGCGAAGCGATTTGTCGTTTCCAACTGGATTCCCTGTCCGCAACCATCCCATGGCAAGAACAACAAATGCTCACCACCGCCCAAGAAGCTGGCGTCACGGTGTCTGCCGTTCGCAATGGCGGTACTATGATGATTATCAACAGTGAAGCCCTGCTCGCCCAAACCGGCTTACTGCACGGACTAGCCGAAAACAACGATCTCCAAATCACCAACAACCCAGACAATAGCTACACCCTAGAAACCCCACAGAACACGTATGTGATTCAAGATGATCAAGAACTTTGCTCTCTCCTGTTCAACCCGTATACCGAAGTCCTGTCCCAACACCTGACCGGCTTCCCTACTGTCGCCCTCCCGTACATGTACGGACTCTATTTTATTTAATATAAAAAAGCAGCAGCAGCTAGATAGGAACTTCATAGGATAGCGGAAACACTCGCATCCTACGATGTATATCTCTTTCCTACATTAGCTGCTGCTCTTCTGTCTACATTTTTTTACTTATCCTAGCTCCATTCCGCGCAGCCATCCACCCACATTTTGGTTAAAAGAATAATAGCGCAACAAAGCAACCATTCCCGTCTTACCACCAGCACCCAATCACAACGATGCCATCCCAATCCTGCAAGTTCATCACTACATCATCCATTCCAACATAGCTGTCAAAAGAAAGAAGGAACACATCTATGACAAAGGACCGAAGCATTTTGACGGATTATGTGCGTCAACACTGGTATTTCTACCTGATGGCTGTCGCCCTGATCATCCTGTCCAATATCGCGCAAGCCGCCCTACCACGGGTATTGGGGCAGTTTACCGATGCGCTGCTAGCAGGCGGCATCCAGTATAACATGATCATTCGCTATAGCTTGATTCTGGCGTTGATCGGCATTGTGTACAATCTGCTGTTCGGCGCGGGGCAATTCTCGGTCATGCGGCTTGGACGCAAATTTGAGTTTGCGATGCGGCAAAGTTTATTTCGCAAATTCGCTACACTGAGCGAGCATTACTTTTCTCGCCAAGGTACAGGTAAGCTGCTTAGCTCAATGACCAATGATGTAAACTCAGTGCGTGAATCGATTTCTAACGGAGTCACGATGACAACCAATGCGGTATTTCTATTTTTGTCGTGTGTGGTTATGATGCTGCTCAGTCATATTCCGCTGTACCTGATCGCGGTCAGTGTACTACCGATGATCGGGATTCCGTTTCTGGTCGTTTACTTCGGACCTCGCATTCGCAAACGGTCGATGAATGTACAAGAATCGCTCGCGGTGATGACCGATGCGGCAGAAGAACAGCTGCGCGGCATACGTGTCACCAAAACATTTGCTATCGAATCCACCGCCAATGCACGCTTCGGTGATACGGTTGACGGTATTCGCGACAATCAGCTGCATCTGGTGAGAATGTCGTCGCTGTTTCAGGCAGCAGTGCCTTTTCTGGGAGCATTATCGTTAGTTATCTCGCTGCTGTATGGTGGTTATCTGGCGATTCGAGGTGAGATTACGATTGGTAATTTTATCGCGTTAACGTTGTATCTGCGCATCATGTCGGGTCCGTTGCAGCAAATTGGTAACGTGATCAATATGATGCAGCGCTCAAGCGCCTCGCTGGATCGGGTCAATCGGCTGCTCGGCGAACAACCGGACATCCGTGACGATGAGCATGCCCAGCCGCTCGCTGCTTCGCCCGATCTGGAGCTGAATGGATTGACCTTTGCGTATCCGGGCAGTGACCGTCCCGCGTTGTCAGATATTCATCTCAAGATCGCCAGCGGACAGACCGTAGGCATCGTCGGGAAAACGGGCAGCGGCAAAACGACGCTAGTAAAGCTGCTGCTGCGCATCTATGATCCACCCAAAGGCACGGTGCTTCTCGGCGGAACGGATGTGCGCCGCATCTCCATCAAAAGCCTACGTTCTCGCATTGCCTATGTGCCACAGGATGGCTTTTTGTTTAGTACTACGATTCGTGACAATATCGCATTTAGTGACCGCAGCATTCCGCTAGAAAAGGTAGAGAATCATGCGCGTCAGGCGATGATCTATGAGCCGATTGTTCGTTTTCCCGACCGATTCGACACCAAGCTGGGTGAGCGCGGCATTACGCTCTCCGGTGGGCAGCGTCAGCGAACCAGTCTAGCACGCGGGCTTGCCAAAACCGGTCCGATCTTGATTCTCGACGATAGCATGAGTGCAGTCGATGCTGTCACCGAAACTGGAATCCTCGCCAATCTGGTGCAGGAACGCAAAACACGCACCACGCTCATCATTTCCCATCGGATCAGTGCAGTGAAGCAGGCAGATCATATCGTCGTGCTGGATCAAGGGAAAGTCGCTGAACAGGGCAGCCACGAGCAATTGCTGCAACAACGAGGAATCTACGCATCTATGTACCAATTGCAGGAGGAGGGTCTGTATGCCGAATAAGTCATCTGCCGATGCAAGCACAACTGCATCGGATCAAGCCAAACATATACCATCAGGCAGCAAACCGTCATCCCCGCATGGCAAGCAACCACCTACGGCAGCTTCCTCTCCCGATCCGAAGCAACCACGCCGTTATGAATCCTTGCGGTCGATTTTGCGCTATGCGCGTCCACATCGTCTGACCTTTATCGGCATTATCTTTGCAACCATGCTGTCCATCTCGGCTGATCTGTTGCAGCCGTATCTAGTCAGTATTGTCATCGACGATCATATTGCAGTTGGCAATAGTGATCTGCGCTTTCTCATTGAAATGGCGCTAGTGTTTCTCGGATTGGCGATTGTGAGTCTGATCTTTACGTATGTGCAGAGCAATCTGCTGCAATATGCAGGTCAACATATCGTTGCTAGTATTCGCAAAGACCTATTTGAACATATTTCCAAGCTGTCGATGAGCTTTTTTGACCGTTCTAGCAGCGGCGGGCTGGTGACCAATGTATCGAGTGATACGGAGACGATCAGCCAGTTTTTTACCCAAGTGTTGCTTAGTCTGATTCGTGACGGTATGATGCTAGTGTTTATTATTTACTTTATGTTCCGATTGGATACGACGCTGGCGTGGTATTCGATGCTAACGCTACCCGTGATTGTTACCTTAGCGATTTTATTTCGCAAGCGGCTGCGCGAAGTGTATCAATATGCGCGCAGCCGCCTGTCCACACTGGTTGCTTTTACTGCTGAGAATCTGTCCGGTATGGGCTTGATTCAGATTTTTCATCAGGAAAAGGAGCAAACTCGTCGATTCACCGAATACAATAGCGATTACTGGCAGGCAAATATACGGCAGCTCAAATCGAACGTGCTATTCAACCGTACCTTTGATGTGCTCGGCAATATCGCGCTGGTGCTGATGGTATGGCTAGGTGGCGTCGCCGTCTTCAACAAGCAGATGGAGGTCGGCGTATTGTATGCGTTTATTAGCTATATCCGTCAATTCTTCCAGCCAATTACGCAAATTACGATGCAATGGAATACCTTTCAGTCTACGATTGTGTCGATGGATCGCATCTGGCGCATTTTGCGAATCAAGCCGGAGATCGCCGATGCTCAAGCTGATCAGCTGACCCCGCTTGATCCTGAAAAGGTGAAAGGGAAAGTTGATTTCAACCATATCACCTTCGGCTATGATGTGGATCAACCGGTACTGCCAGAGCTAGATTTGCATATTCGCCCCGGCGAAATGATCGGCGTGGTCGGAACGACGGGTGCGGGCAAAAGTACGCTGATCTCGCTGCTGAATCGATTTTACGATGTATGGGACGGTTCCGTCACGATTGATGATATTGATCTGCGCCGCATTCCGCAGCAGCAGCTGCATCGGATCGTTGGATTGATTCAGCAGGAGCCGTTCTTATTTTCTGGATCGATTATCGATAATGTGCGCCTATTCCAATCGCATATTACGCGTGAGCAGGTCATCGAGGCATGTAGCTTTGTCGGTGCGCATGAGATGATTGAACGTCTGCCGCAGCAGTACGATACGACATTGTCAGAGCGAGGAAGCGGATTATCCGCTGGAGAACGTCAGCTAATCTCCTTTGCCCGCATTGTTGTATTTCGTCCGAAGGTACTGATTCTGGATGAAGCGACAGCCAATCTGGATTCGCATACCGAGCAGCTTGTACAGCAAGCGCTACAAACCGTATCGCGCGGACGAACCACCATCGTAATCGCCCACCGACTGTCCACCATTATGCATGCCGACCGCATTCTGGTCATGGAGCATGGTCGCATCGCGGAACAGGGTACACACTCACGCTTGCTGGCGCAGGGCGGTATCTATGCCGAGCTGTATCGACATGCACGTCACAGCGCCGGTACCGCAGCCGAAGCATGATCTGTATGGATATACAGCGTTCTATTTTATCCATATCGCAATCGGTCAGATCAATACGTCTGCAAATGCAAGCAACGTGCAATATTCCTTTCCACATGAAGCCGTGACAACGTGACAATATAAAGCCTGCCTTTCCGTCATTCCCGTCTATGCAGTGAACACACTGTACAGACGAGTCGGAAAAGCAGGCTTTTTGAGTGGAAGAATATCTCTTTTGGAGCTGTCTTGCTGCTCGTATGGCTTATTTTCTGTCTTCGCTTCTACGTTGTTATGGAATATGCAAATTATTTACGGAGTGTACCATTCAGCGTTTTGTTCACACTGCCTACAACAGTACCCAACACAGTGGATGTTGATGTTGTTGGTGCTGGTGTTGCAGTTGTTGTGGTGCTTGTTGCAGGTGCTGTAGTAGTGGTAACGCTATTCAGCGTGCTGCTTGTTGTAACTGGAGCGCTAACGGTTGAAGACGCTGGCGCTGTTGTTATAGGCGCTGTTGTTGCTACTGGTGTCGATGTAACTGGCGCTGTGGTTGTAGGTGTCGTTGTCGCTACTGGTGTCGATGTAGCTGGTGCTGTGGTTGTAGGCGTCGTTGTCGCTACTGGTGTCGATGTAACTGGTGCTGTGGTTGTAGGTGTCGTTGTTGCTATCGGTGTCGATGCTGCTGGAATTGTTGCGGACGAATCGGTAGTAGTGCCACTATTGCCCGATGGGACGGTTCCTGTATTGGTTATCGGAGTCGTCGAGGTAGCAGCTGGGCTGCTCACGACTGGTGCCACCGTATCAGTCACGATATTGGGCACGCTTATCGGTATGGTTACTGGAATAGAATTTGTCGGTGCTACTGGATTCTCGCTAGTGGATGGAGCTGTTCCAGATGTTGGTGTACCGGACGATGGCGCTTCTGCCACCGGAGTTGTCGAAGCTGGTGTTGGTTGTGCATTCGTTGATCCGTTCGTATTGCCGTCTTGCTGGGAAGTTGCCGGGCTAGCTGGCGCAGGACTAGATTGATGATCAACCGGATCATTTCCAGTGGCTGGTTGTTGCGGTGCCACTGGTGGTGTATATACTGGCTGCTCAGACGGCGTTGCTGGCTGACCGACTGCTGGTGAAGAGGATTGCGCAGTACTTGTATTACCTGACGATGCGGACGTACCGGATGCGCCTGCTGATGCACTTGCAGATGCACCGCCTACATTCACCGTAGCACTGCCAGACAGATTGCCTGTATTACCTGTATAAATAACAGAAGTAGACGCATTGGCATTCGCCGCTGGCTTCGTACCAGTCATCTGCTCGGCAATATGTTTGCCGTAGGTCATTTCCAGATATTTATTATATGATTCTTTACTCATTTCCAATTTTAGCTGATGCAGCTTTGATGAGATCGTTACCTGCTGCTCCGTGTTATCCACCTGAAAGCCTTTGTGCATCAGATTTTTCACCGTCGTATCAAAGTTATCCTTCGTCAACGCAATATCCTGACGCTCGCCGATTTGGAAATACCCTTGACCGGTTATCGTCTGCTTGAGCTGCTGATGAACGTATTCCGTTTTCTTCTGCTGTTGTTCATACAGCTTATCCAGATCCTTGTCGCGTTGCTCCTTGTCCTTCAGTTCTTGCTTATACTGTTTATTGGATTCGATCTTTTGCTCTGCCGGTGTTTTGCCGTCGGACGACGATGTATCTACATTGGTTCCATTCCCTGTATCGGTGGCAATCGATTGATCCTGCATCCGATTTTGTGCGCCTCCATACAAAGTATATACATTGGAAGAGGGAGTATAACTGGCTGTTGTCATATTCATGGAAGTGTGCTCCTCGCTTTGTAGGTTGTTGATCCTATGCACGTCGACGGCAGCGGCAGTGAATTCGGTTTATTTATATATCCACCATTTATGTCACATACAATTAAGGAATATAATACCATATTTATTGGTAATAATTTACTATTAATACAGTTATCCAGCAAGGTACTTTATTCCTAATAAAGGTATTTTTATCCAATTAATTTATATATGTATCTACATGTTGTTATACGAATATTACAAACAAAAGCTAGTCAGGAACCGACAAGAAGCAACAAAAAAGCCTTTTTCCCATATTCAGGAAAAAGGCTTCATTACACAGATGTGCACAATATATTAGGATAGCGAAGATTATTTTAAAATCCCACCCGGAATCAAGCCGACACCTGTTCCACTTGTACCGCCTGTAGTGCCGGTTGAGGTCGTGTCCGAAGAGGAACTGCTTCCAGTGCCTGTGCTGCTACCAGATGGTGTCGTACTACCACTATTGGTCGTAGTGCCGGACGATGTGCTACCACTACCGCCACTATTGCCTGTACTTCCAGATGACGTTGTATTGCCTGTTGTGCTACCTGATGATGTCGTAGTACTACTGCTACCTGTACTACTGGATGGCGATGTGCTGCTACTGTTATTCGTTGTACTGCTGCCAGACGAATCGCTAGTTGTTGATGTTGGTGTTGTACTTGTGCTAGTACCGCCACTGTCGGTTGTCGAAGTGGTCGTGTTTTGTGTGCCTGCTGGCGTGTTCGATGTGCTGCCGCTATCGCTGCTTGTTGTAGGTGCAGGCGTTGTATTGCCAGTAGCAGGTGCTGTACTGCTGTCACTGGATGACGGTGTCGAGCTGCTGCCATGCGTATCTGAAGATACAGTATTGCCATTGCTGGCAGTAGGTGATGGAGCATGACCTGAATCGTTTGCTACTGGTGTGGTCGTGCTGGTGTCATGCGAAGCATTGCCTTGATTGGTGCTGTCTGTGGAAGGAGAAGTTGTCGGTTGCGTCGATGTGCCTGTATTTGCAGAATCCGATGAAGAATTGCCTGTAGAACCGCTGCCCGTACCGATGCTAATGCTGCCGCCGATCGGCTCGGTCGTACTATCGCTATCGGATGGATCTGTTGCGATATCGCTACTAGATGCCAGACCCGCTTTGAGATAAAGGGACTGCATGTACTGCTCATAGGAATCTTTACTGATTTCTAGCTTTAGCTGATGAATCTTGGACGAAATGGTCAAGCGTTCTTCGTCCGCGCTCACCTGAAATCCGCGACTGACGAGATTTTTGATCGTGTCCTCGTAATTGTTTTTGGTTACTGGCAACTGACTGTCTGTGCCTAGCTTGCTGTAAATGCTTTCGATCAGCACATCATGAGCGGTTTTGTTGCTTGCCTGCTGTTCATGCTGCTGCTTGTCGAACAACGTGTCCATATCTTTTTTGCGGACCTCTTTGGCTTTGTCCTCTTTTTTGTACTCTTCTTTTCGTTCCGTTTTCTGTTCCTCTGCCAGCTTGTCCTGCTGTTTTTGATCCTGAATCTTTTGATCCTTCAGCTTTTGTTCCTTGGCTTTTTCTGCCTGTACCTGTGGATCGCTATTGTCCTGTTCCTGCTTCTGCTTCGGGACATCGGTATCCGTTGCATCAACGCCACTACTTTTGGCAGGATAGCTCTGCTGCAAGCTACTGCTGGAGGCATACCCAGGGCTTGAACTGATATTCATCTGTAATCTTCCTTTCTGACAAAATGAACGGGTGCCCTGCTTCCGATCGTGCTGTACAAGTCCATGATTGAAGTGCAAGTGAATATGATGAAAAGATGACGTAGCTCACCACGTTTGTAGTAAAAATGTACTATTTAAAAATGAACACATCAAGGGTATTAAGACCTATATAACTAAGTTGCTTTACATATTTTTAAAGGAGCGCTATCTGATAGCAAAAAAGCTCGGATACCGCGTCGTTGACGGGATATCCGAGCCTTTGAATCATGCAGTTTATGAGTGAATTTGCCTCAATGTGCAGAATAACGTGTAGCCTGCTGATGCAACCAGTAACGAACACGCTGTAATACGTCTTGCATTTGCAGCGGTTTGCTCATATAATCGGTTGCTCCTGCTTGAACACTCTTCTCACGATCTTCTTTCATCGCTTTGGCAGTTAGCACGATGATTGGCACTTCGCTGTAGCCGTACAGGTTACGTACCGTTTTCATCGTTTCGTATCCATCCAGCTCCGGCATCATAATATCCATCAAAATCAGATCGATATCCTGATCCATATGCAGGATTTCCAGCGCATCGCGTCCATTTTGAGAAATGACAATATTCATACTATAGCGCTCCAACATACTGGTCAGCGCATATACATTGCGAATATCGTCATCCACAATGAGAATCTTTTTGCCATTCAAAATGTCAGTTCCTGGCGCTTGCGATTGTGCAATCGCTGCGTCATCTGCGCTTAATCCAGCGTGCGCTCCAGACAACGTATGGTCGGTATGCAGCAGCGGACGCTCACCACTTGTCATATACGAATCTAGACGATCCGCAGAGGACAACGTTCCTTCCTCTACAAACAGCGTACGATTCAGCGGCAGCGAGTCATTCATTTCAAACATGGCATGCTCCGAATTCGGATCGGTCACCATGCACGGAATATAGAAGGTAAAGATACTACCCTCGTTCAGCTTGCTTTCCAGATGGATCGTGCCGCCCAGCAGACTTGCCAGCTGGGAGGAGATGGACAGCCCTAGACCTGTACCGCCATATTTGCGTGCAGTCGCACCGTCTGCCTGACGGAACGCTTCAAAGATCACATCGCGATTTTCGGCGGAAATACCAATCCCCGTATCGCTGACACTGAATGCTAGCATCGGCTGTGCATTGTCGTAATCAGCATTCTGGATGCGATTCATCTTCTCTACCTGCAAGGTAACGCCGCCCGTCTGGGTAAACTTGAACGCATTGGACAACAGATTGCGCAGCACCTGCTGAATCCGCAATTCATCCGAATAGATCAGGTCCGGCACCTTCGAGTCCACCTCAACCTTGAAGTACAGATCGCGCAGTGCCGCCGTTTCGCGGAAGCTGCGTTCCATTTGCTCCACCATCGCGGTGACGCTGATCGGATTGATTTCCAGCTGCATTTTGCCAGCTTCCACTTTGGACAGATCGAGAATATCATTGATCAGATTCAGTAGGTCCTTACCGGACGAGTGAATGATCGAAGCATATTCCTGCTCTTTTGCCGCCAGATTGCCGGAGCCATTCTCTGCCAGAATCTGCGACAGAATGAGCATACTGTTCAGTGGTGTACGCAGCTCATGCGACATATTCGCCAAGAACTCGGATTTGTAACGCGAGCTAACCTGCAATTGCTGTGCGTATTTGTCCAGCTCAATCGCTGTACTTTCCGCTGCCATCTTGCCTTGCTCCAATCGCTCGTTCAGCATTTGCAGTTCTTCTGTCTGCATTTGCAATTCTTCTGTCTGTGCTTGCAGTTCTTCGGATTGTACCTGCAATTCCTCCGATTGTACTTGCAGCTCATGATTCATCGATTGCGAATCGCGATACAGCTGTTCAACCTCCATGCGAGTCATGACCAAATTCATCGTCACCGCAAAGATGTCCAGCAATTGCTGGAACAGATGCTTTTGCTGCTCCGTCAGTGGCTGAAGCAGTGCGAATTCTACAACCGTAATTACTTTTCCTTCAAAAATAACCGGCGCGGCTACCATCGCTTGCAGTTCTGCCTGCCCCAGACCGGAGCTGACATTGCGTACATAATCTGCAGGCAATGGATGCAATTCCAGCATCCGACGCTCAGCGATACATTGACCGGTCAAACCGCGTCCTTGCTGAATCATCTCTGTGCCTAGCTCCGCCTCTTTGTTATCGACGGCAAAGCTCGCTGCACGATGCCATGTGCCATCATTACTTTGCAAATAGGCGATACCGTATGGCGCGTGAAACCATTTATTGCCCTTAGTAAGCAATATCGCTGCTAACGCATCCGCATCAGCCGCTTCTTGGAAACGAGTTGCTGCCTGTGCGATCTGATCTTTTACCCAGTTCTCATATTGCACATGATCCAGCAACTCATTGGCAGCTTCCGCCAGTTCGCCGACTTCATCGCGGCTTTGAATCTCGATTCGTGTCTTGAGATTCCCACCGGTTGCAATCCCTCTTACTGTATCGCGTACATCATTAATCGTGCGCACAATCTGACGGGAAATGAAGATCGCCGTCAAAATCGATACGACACCTAACAGCACCCAAACAGAGATCATCATCATGAGCAAACGTTCATTGCTCGCTGATGTGGCTTCAATGCGAGCTGTCGTCAGTGCCTTTTCACTTGTACGAAATGCGTCCAGTTCCGTGCGCAGCTGATCAATCTGCTGCTTGCCGGGATCGCTAGCAAAAAAGCGGGTAAGACCAGCGGTATTGCCATCACGCTTCATCTGAATGACTGGCGTTCCGGCATCATTGATCCAGCCTTGAATGCCTGTCTTAATCGTCTCTAGATTGCTCTGCTGTAACGCATTGCCTGCAATCAGGGACAATAATTCGTTATAATCCGATTCCCACTGAGTCGCGGCATCGTTATAAGGCACCAGATAGCTTTCTTCTCCGGTTAGAGCGAAGCCTCGCTGTCCGGTTTCCATATCCAGCACATGCTTTTCCAGGGCATTGGTAAGGTTATGGACTTCAAGATCATGATCATTGATATATCGGCTTTCTTCCTCCAGCTGGTTCACACGGCTTGACATCATCGTCAACACGACACCCAGACAGATAATAATCACGATATAACCCGCCACAATTTTAGTGCGTATACTCCATTTTGCACCGTTTGGCACTTAAAGCCCTCCAGTATATAGTGAAATGACCAATAGGTTCGACAATATAGACCGAAAATCACTTATTTTGGCTACCCAACTATTTTACTTCAAATTATTGTGTTTGCAAACGAACATAATGTAAAAATCATCTGAATAATCAATAAATGTTTGAACGTAATTCCAGTTTGGATCGGTATTGCTGCGGCGTGATGCCTTCCAATTCACGAAACACCTTAGAAAAGTGCCGACTGCTCTCGAATCCGACCTGTTGACTAATCTCACTTAACCGCAATGTCGGCTCGCTCAGCAGCGGTTTGGCACGCTCAATACGCAGCTTTTTCAAATATAATATAAAGTTCTCGCCCGTATACGCTTTGAACGCTTCGCTGAAGTAGGAGTAGTTGAGTGACACATGATTGCTGACCATTGCCATATTGAGCGGACGGTCATAATGCTGCTGCATATACTCGACCGCCTCACGCAGTCGATGATGCTCGCTGTGTACCAGCCGCAGCTGCCCGATATACTCGTCCAGACAGAGCAGCAGCCGTTCCAGATCGCGGTAATAATCGTGAAAATAACGATAATGATCCAGACTGCATACCCGACGATACAGTCGTAGCACCTCCAGCGATGCTT
Source organism: Paenibacillus sp. JQZ6Y-1 (assembly GCF_040719145.1). Lineage (NCBI taxonomy): Bacteria > Bacillati > Bacillota > Bacilli > Caryophanales > Paenibacillaceae > Paenibacillus > Paenibacillus kandeliae. The sequence goes on along the minus strand of NZ_JBFDUZ010000001.1, from coordinate 265,101 downwards.
CGCCAAAATGCCGAAACACCTCATCCAGAATATGCTCGTTTACCATGAATACCGTACGCCGCACATACTCCATATTCATATGATGCAGCTCGGACAAACGGAACAGACGATGCAATCGGCGATTCATCTCTTCCACATCGCCTGTACCAAGCAGATTGCCAAGCTGGCGAATCTCTTCCTCCGACACTGGGGATAACGACATCGATTCCTGCTCAGGCTGATAATGCAGCATATACACACCCGGACAAAAGAATCCATATGCTAGCGCGCGGCATGCTTCTGTATAAGCAAGCGGTAAGCGGGCAATCCCTTCGCCTGCCAAGCTTATACCTGCCCACAAGCCAGAAACATCCCGCCGCCCGGCGGCACGCGCCAGTTCCTGCAACCGTACCAATTGCTGATAGTGCATAATCCAGACGCGTCTGCCTTCGCGATCCAATACTTGCAGCTCCGCGATATTCGACGAATAACAGCCTTCTCCTGCATCCAGCTGACGCAGAAGCATATCCAACTCCTGCACTGGAACTGGATGACCGTCTGCGGTTACACATTGCCATACACAGATCACATAAGGCTGTGGCAGCTCTGGCCATTCGCCGTTCATAAGCATGTTATCGGTATCCGGTGTGCTGCTGTCCAGCAAGCGAGAAAGCTGTTCCTCCTGCCAGCGTATTCGATATTGATGCGCATCTTCCAGCTGACGTGCTCGCTCATCGCGTTGCTGCAATTCCCCCTCCAGCCGCTCCAACGCCTGAAATAAATCCTCTCGTCGAATCGGCTTCAACAAATATTCGCGCACCTGATAACGAATCGCTGCCTTCGCATATTCAAAATCGTCATGCCCACTCAGCACGATCACTTCCGGTTGTACCGATAATTCCGCCATTCCCCGCACTGCGTCCAACATGCCCATGCCATCCAGCACTGGCATACGAATATCAGTAATGACCAGATCGGCAGGCAGCTCCATCATCGCTTCCAATCCTTCCTGCCCATGACGCACACAGCGAATCTGATAACGCTCTGGAAATTCTCGCTCAATCATCACCTGTAGGCCATGCCGGATATTCTTTTCATCATCCACGATCAGTAGTTGTCTCATGCCGAATGTCTCCTCCTGCCAGTACAATTTTCGGTATGCGTAATGTAACCTCGGTGCCATTGCCCTCCACACTGTACACCTGCAAGCCGTACGATTCGCCAAAAAATAATCGAATACGTTGCTGCACATTCAGCAGTCCCACGCCATACTGCTGTGTTGATACAGTAGAATCTGCCTGCATCGTTCGTGCAGACGATTCGCTCGTACTGCCATGTTGCAGCAGTCTGACATTGAGCTGTTCCAATGTGTCAGCGCTCATGCCTTTGCCGTTGTCGCTGATATGGATTCGTACATGCGAGGGTTTGCGTTCCTCCATACTGGCATGGGTGGTGCGCTTGCTAATATCCATGCCCATATCAATGCGTTGCTCTGTTCCTTGTACATTTCGATGTATGTTCGGTATCTTGGTGTCTATGTCTTGTGTAGGATGCTCTTCTTGTATATTCTCCTCGTCTTCGATCGAGATGGTCAGCAGGCGCTCCCTGCTACTATCTTCATCCCATCCATGCTTAAAGGCATTTTCTACAATGGGTTGCAGCGACATCTTGAGCAGCTCAAGTTCGTTATACAAAGGGGCAATCTGCACATCGAGCCGAACTGGCTCATCAAAGCGAATATTCATGACATCGATGTAATTGCGAATATGGCGCAGCTCTTGTTCTAGCGTGACGTATTCCCCCGCCCATTTGAAGTTATAGCGCATCATGCCGCCAAGAGAAGTGAGCGCGTCGGAGATCTGGCGCTGATCCTCGATTTCGGCGAGCATTTTAATATTTTCCAGCGTGTTATATAGAAAATGCGCATCTATCTGGCTGTATAGCGTTCGCAGCTCCGCTTCCTTCATCAGCGCCTGCTTGCGTACTGCCTGTGCAATCAGTTCATTGATCGTGCCGCTCATCCGGTTAAAATGGTATGCCAGCTCGCCGATCTCCCCGCCGCCGTCCACCTGTACAACAGGTGTACCTTCACCACGGCGCATCTGCTGCATCGCTTGGGTCAGCTTGCGTAGATTTTTGAGAATTAACGCATTTGCTACATACGTAATGAGCGAGACGAGCAGGATAAATGCCACGGTTGCCATAATGATCAGATTGCGCGCACGTCCGGTATCCTGTAGCATCTTTTCGAGCGAAGTCACCTGAACCAGTCGCGCACCGAGCCGCTCCACCGGAATACTAGTCAGCAAATACGATTGTCCATCCTCTCTGTATTGCGCCCACGTTTGACCATTCCATGATGAAGGCTGTTCGCCAGATAACGTGTAGTCATCTGTACTGGATTCCGTCGCAACATGAATAGCTGGGTCTGCCTTATCGGTTAATAAACGATGCGCCAGCCGCGTGTACAGATTATCCTGCTCATCCATCGATACGTTGCCACCGCCTGCATCCAGCAGCAGCATACGCGTGCTATCCTCCTGACTTTTGCCAAAGGTAAGCGGCGCCAAATCAGACAAGCGCATATCAACTTGAATGATGCCTGCATGATGACCGCGCGGCAATTCCAATTCGCGAAGCAAGGACAGCTTAGGCGGATCAGGCTCTAGTGCTCCTCGAGTATCCACTTCATCCAACGATAGATCACTGCGCTGCATATACCATGCTTCCCGATCACCCAATCCTTTGACCATGTTGTACCATGGCGCATCCGCTGTACGACTTTCATGCAGAATAATCGGCCAAATCTCGTACGTATTGGGACTATTGCTATACAATCGCAAATGCAGGATCGACGGATTGTTGATCTGAATCTGAGCAAGCCGTGCATACGAATTCGCATTGAATTCTAACAGCTCCGCTGTCGGTGTATCCTGATTCTCGGTCAAATATTGAATGACCGCTTTGTCTGATAATGCTAGCTGTGCCGCACGCTCCATCGTCTCAATTTGTGTAAGAATGGTCTGTTTTTCATTTTGCAGCGTATCGACACTTTTGAGTCGGGTATCCTGAATATATGTCGTATTGATCTGCTGATACGAATAATAGGAAATGGCAGCAGTCGGCAGCAAGATCACGACGATATACGCGACAATCAGCCGACTTTGTAAGGATATGCCATTTAGGCGCTTGAAAAGAGTCTGTAATGTATCCCGCAATGCTTTCAAACGTACTGCTTCCCCCTTTTAAATATAAGCGCTTACATTATTACTCCCATTGTAACCCAATATTGTGATCATTTTTCAAGAAAGCTTGAACATTTTCTCGTTTTTTTGGTAGTAGTCGATAATATAATCACGGAAAGAGGTCACTGCGCGCGGCAATACTTTATGCTTCATCCAGAACAGATGAACCGAATAGGTAGGCGATACACCAGCGATACGGATATAATGCAGATTCAATTGCTTGCAGACGGACACTGGCAATAAAGATACACCTTGATTCACCTGAATAATCTCGGTCAGCAAATACGAATCCACCTCAAACATGCTGTTCGGCACAAAACCTGCTCTACCGCACAAATCTCGAATAAATTCGCTATATTCCCGATTATCCGCCAGCGAAATAAACGGCTCTTGTGCGACCTCTATGAGCGGAAGCTCTGTTCGCTGCGCGTAGCGGTGAGTCAGCGGCAGCACCAGCACAATATCCTCATCCACCAGCAGACAGCTCTCAATCTCCTCATCTGCGGTGGCATGACCAGCAATGCCAAGATCAATATCACCCTTTTTCAGACAGGAAATGATCTCATCCTTCATTCGAATGCCCTGATGCACTTTGGAGTCCGGTTCCTTATGAATATAGCTTATGATGATTTGAGACAGAAAGCGTGGATTGGAAATGGAAATTTTGATCGTATGCGATGCCTGTTCATGCTGTGACTGAATCTCTAGTCGAGCGTTATCCAGCTCCATAAACATACGATCCACATGCTTGAGCAGGATTTTGCCAGATTCACTCAACTGAATATTGCGCCCTTTGCGTATAAATAGATTCGTACCCAGTTCATCCTCCAGTCGCTTAATCGTTAGACTGAGCGACGGCTGCGCGATATGCAGCTGCTCTGCCGCTCTAGATATATGCTCGGTATATGCCACGGTTTGAAAGTATTGTAGTTGTAGCAATTCCATATCAAAATCCGCCCCATTCATTTACTGGAATAAATATATTCATACTTTATTATGTATTAGAACATATGTAAACAAAGACGTACAATACAGGTATCCCATCTTATATCGAAAGGAATGAATCTCTCATGAAAATCGATGTGAACCAAATATCCAAAAACTTTAACACTCCATTAACTGCACCTGCATATCCACTTCCACCTTACAAATTCGTGAATCGTGAATATCTCAATATCATTTACCGCACAGATGCGGAGGCGCTGCGTGCTGCCGTACCTGAGCCACTAGAAATTACCGATCCATTGGTCAAATTTGAAGTCATGTGGATGCCAGATGTATCCGGCTTGGGCGCTTATACCGAAGCTGGTCAGGTAATTCCCGTACAATTTAACGGCGAAGAAGGCGACTATGTCCACTCCATGTACGTGGACAATTTTCCCGCCATTGCCAGCGGACGTGAGCTGACCGCCTATCCGAAAAAGCTCGGCGCACCGAAGCTGTATGTCGACTCCGATACACTTGTCGGCACACTGGATTATGGCAGTCTGCGTGTAGCTAACGCTACGATGGGCTACAAACATGTGCCTATGGATATTGAACAAGCCAAACAGGAAATCTGCCGTCCTACCTTTATGGTCAAAATGGCAACCGACTATACCGGACAATTGCGTATCTGCGATCTGGTTCGTACCCAAATTACCGATATTGATGTGAAATGGGCATGGTCTGGTCCGGCGCGACTCCAGCTGTTTGAGCATGTACTCGCTCCGCTCGCCGATCTGCCTGTGCGTGAAATCGTATCTGCTTCCCATATTTTAACCGATCTGACGCTAAATGCGGCACATCCGGTATACAACTATTTGGAACAAGCTTAATTCATCGAGGAGGAGTTACACATGAGAATTGCTATTCTGGGCGCAGGCTCACTTGGAACGATTGTCGGCGCATATTTGAGCGCTGGCGGTATGAATGTAGAATTAATCGACACGTATGAGGATCATGTACGAGCACTGAATGAACAAGGAGCAACCGTGACTGGCACCACCGACTTTTCATCCAAAGTCAAAGCGATTACTCCACAGCAAAAATCCGGCATCTACGATCTGGTGCTGCTGCTGACCAAGCAATTGTATAATGATGCTGTGCTGCACGATCTGCTTCCATTTCTGAATGAGAACAGCGTTGTCTGCTCGCTGCAAAACGGTATACCAGAGCAGCATGTAGCCGAGCTGGTCGGTGCGCATCGCGTAATTGCGGGTTCGGTTGAATTTGGCGCTACCTTTATGGAGCCGGGAGTATCTCAACTTACGACTGAATATGCACAATTCAAGTCTTATGCGTTTCAAATTGGCGAGTTGAACGGGGAAATGACTTCGCGCATCCACGATATTCAATCCGTATTGGAGCTGGTCGGTGGTACGCATATTTCCGACAATCTGGTAGGGACCAAATGGTCGAAGCTGCTGATCAACAACGCATTTAGCGGATTGTCGGCGGCGCTGAACGGGGAATACGGTGATATTCTGGATAACGAAATCGGTATCGCCAGTGCTGCACATATTGCCGACGAAACGATCAAAGTTGGACACGCCAATGGAGTCCAATTTGCCACTATGGGTGGATTTGATATTGCTTCGCTGGAATTGCAGGATGAGAACGATCTGCCTGCACGCATCATGACCTTGCGCCAAGTGATGGCGCCGTCGCGTCTCCTGAAAGCAAGCATGTTGCAGGATCTGGAAAAGCAGCGCAAAACAGAGATCGGCTATATTAACGGCGTTGTACCGAATATGGCAGCGGGCAAAGGCATCGCTACTCCGTTTAACGATCTGGTCGTACAACTGGTGCAAGAGGCGGAAGCAAACGGCACCGTGCCAGATTTCGCTACCAACATTCAATCCTTTGAACAGCTGATCAAGGTAAACAGCCCACAATAACGAATGAACGTTGTCATTGCGCTATAGCTGTTGCTCTTCTTCTATATGAACGTACAACAAACCGCCCATCATCATGACCTATAGCCATGATGATGGGCGGTTTTGCGTGTACATGGATTATTGTATACTCAGCTTCTCTTTGTTTTTCTCATATTCTGCCTGCTGATATGCCTGTACCTTAGCAAGACCATACTGGTCACGCTTGTTCAGATACTCTTGGAAAATCTGGTCAAACTCACTGTCCGATGATGCGAGCAGCAATTGTGGCAATGTTTTGCCCCATAGCTGACCGATCTTCGTATTGATAATACCTTCCGGTGAGTTGCCCGTCGGATTGAGCTGATCAAACTCAGAGCGACTGACGGTCTTGCCCTTGGTCCAATCTTCCATTTGCTTGAACGGCTCGACGCTTTCTGGCTTCCACTGGTCGGTAATGTTGGTGTCCATCTCCATCCAGTATTTATGGGAAGCTCCATACTTAGCATCAAAGGCAGAGCGGTCAGTATTGAGCAGCTTCAGCACCTCTGGCTTGAATACTGGCTTGTTGTTGACCATGTCATACGTCACGCCCGGCTCGCCCATATACAGATCGCGTTGTCCTTCTTCGCTAATGATATAGTCCAAAAAGCGAATCGCACGCGCTTTATCCTTTACATCCTTGGAGATCAACGTAAGGGTCCAGCCGGAAATGCTCGGTCCATTTAGTACTGGTGCATCCAGCTTCGCATTGGACGGACCATCGACGGCGATATACACGGAGTTTGGATCATGCGCATACAGTGCATTTTGCTGTGTGCCAAAATCGCTGCGCTGGTACAGCATCGCGAAATAGCGTCCTTGCGAGATCTTCTCTTCCATTTGAGCGCGTTTGTCGATAAAGATGTCCTTTGCCAGCAGCCCTTCCTGATTCGCCTGACGCAGCGTTTTCAGCCAGCGCAGGTATTCGGGATCGGTCAGACGGTCGTACAGCTTGCCATTTTGCTCCATCGGAATATTGAGGAAGTTTTGCAGATATCCTTCCAGCGAGTAGTTACCATTCTCGGTAAATTCATGCAGACCGAGTGGAATGAGCGGCTGTCCGTTCACCTGCGGGTACTTTTCCTTTGCCATCTCCAATGCCTTCAAAAAGCCTTCCGGTGTGCGCATATCCGGTTTGCCCAGCGCTTCGTACATATCCTTGCGTACGACAAATACCTGATTGGACAAATAATTTTCGCCATATTTCGCAAAGTCCGCTGGTGACGAAGACGCGTTCGGATACCCATATACATTGCCATCCGGCTGCGTATACCATGATAACTTCGCCGGATCAGCCACTTTTAGAAAATAAGGATCATACTGTTCAGCCAGCTCGTTGAGCGGCAACACCAGCTTGCCCTCAATCATCTTCTTCACGGCATCCTCGCCCCAGCTAAGGGTAATAAAATCAGGCAGCTTGCCAGATGCAATCATCGTATTCAGCTTCTCATTCTCATTGCCCGCTGGAACGATAAAGTTAACGCTCACGCCTGTTTTTTTGGTTACATACTGACTCGTAATGTCCTTGCCCCAATCGGTGCCAGTGTACCACGAGAAGTTCATATACCAGTCAAAGGTAATCGGTGACGTGTCCACTTTCCAGCCCGGCTCATCGGCAGATGCCTGCTTGACTGGTGTGGTATTTTCACTGGCGCTTTTGCTGCCGCCGCCAAAGTAGGAGCAGGCAGTTGTTAATGTTAACAGCCCCGCCATCAGCGCAGCCATAGCTGGCTTGCGCCATGAGGATGCTGGGCGTTTGTTGGCTGTTCGGCGCTCCGTTGTTTGGGATGAATCGTAAGATGAGCGTTGTTCAGGACTAGCTATTGTCGGCATATCATGTGCGGATTTGGACTGATGATGGTCTGACTTTTGCTGCATATCATTCCATCGCTGTTCGCCATTTGACATGAAAATAACCCCTCTCGTTTTTCTTTGTATTGGTTCACTGGTTAGAGATGTGTTGGTCATGAGCGTATTGGTTATGGATGTGCTGGTTAGGGAACGGGATCGTTATGTGAGAATGATGCGTATTCGTATTGCTGTATGTTTGTATTCCAATGCTTGCCGTTCCACTATCCTTTGATCGACCCGATCATCATCCCTTTGACAAAGTACTTTTGCAAGAACGGATAGACGAATACAATCGGCAACGTTGTCACAACCATCGTCGCCAGCTTGATCGACTGCGATGTCACGGAGCGGTTAATGCTACCCGGCACTGCCGCTAGCATCTGATTGGAGCTGGATTCGGCAACGACACGATACAGATACGTCTGAATTGGCTGCAATGACGTATCATTCATATAGATCATGCCGGTAAAATAATCGTTCCATTGGTACACGCCATGAAACAATCCAATCGTCGCCACAACAGGCATCGACACTGGCAGTACCACTTTGAAAAAGATCGACCAATCATTCGCGCCATCAATCCGCGCCGCTTCCTCCAACCCATCTGGAATCTCACGGAAAAAGGTCATAAAGATAATCAGATCAAAAAAGCTGAACATCGCCGGAATAATATACACCATAAAATTGTCCAACAGCTGCAAATCCTTCATTAGCAAAAAGGTTGGAATCAAGCCGCCGCTGAAAAACAGCGTAATCGTGCCGATCCAAATATACAGCTTGCCGCCGATCAGATCGCGCCGCGACAGTGCATATGCCACCATAGCGGTAAACAGCACATGAATGAACGTACCAATCACGGTCTTGGCAACGGTAATCCACATCGCCTGCATAATGCCTTCACTCTGGAACACCGCACCAAAGCTCTCCAGACTGAATATCCGCGGCCACCAATAAATCCCGCCGCGCATCGCATCCGTACCTTCATTAAACGCATTCACCATCACATACCAGATCGGATATATCGTGACAAAGCAGATTAGCAGCATAAAGATCGTATTGCATACATCAAAAATCACTTCCCCACGCGTCCGCCGAGACGAGGTTATCATGGGCAGCACACTCCTTTCCTACTTCAGTATTTAAAATAATGACGTATTATTCAGACGCTTAGTCACCTGATTGGCAATGAGCAGCAGGATAAGCGCAATGACCGATTTGATCAAGCCAATAGCGGTCGAGTACGAGAATCGCCCCGATAATAAACCCGTCTGATACACATAAATGTCGATTACATTACTAGCACTTTCGTTGAGCGAATTGCGCAGTACGAGAATCTGGTCAAAGTTGGAGTTCAGCACACCGCTGACTGCCAAAATGAACAAGATCGCAATTGTGCTCTGAATGCCCGGCAAGGTGATGTACCACATTTTCTGAAACCGTCCAGCGCCGTCAATCGTTGCCGCTTCGTACATCTCTGGCGATACACTCGCCATCGCTGCCAGATAGATAATCGCCGACCAGCCCAGCTCCTTCCAGATGTCCGAAATGATCACAATCGCCCAGAAGTACTTCGGCTCTGCCAAATACGAGATCGGCTGATCAATCAGATGCAGTGCGAGCAATACTTGGTTGATCACGCCTACATCCGCCAGCCATGTGGTTAGAATACCGCCCAGAATAACCCACGACAGAAAATGCGGCAAATACGAGATCGTCTGCACCGACTTTTTGAACCGAACCGAGCGCAATTCGTTCAAAAATAGCGCGAACAAAATCGGCAACGGAAAGCCGATAAACAGCTTGATCAAGCTAATGCCTAGTGTGTTGCGAATGACATCCCGCAGATTCTCATCCTCCATAAAGGCGCGAAAATGCTCCAGCCCGACCCAAGGGGCGGCTGCAATGCTGTCGACAATATTAAATTCTTTGAATGCAATGATGATGCCGTACATGGGAATATAGTTGAACACCAGCATCCATACCACACCAAGCAGCGCCATCGTCTGTAAATGCCGCTGTGTATACAACCGTCGAAACCAGCGTCGCGCAGTGCCTGACGAGGATCGCGTAGACTGCCGGGAACCCGACTTGCTTTTCATGCCGCTTTCCATTGATTCCACTCCCTTCTATTTATGTAAGCGATTACATTTATGTATTTTATTATAGACGTGAGAATGGGACGCGGGAATGTACCAAATTTCGTGTGAGGTGTCTCATTTTTCGGGTCGTCTGTATTATTCCACTTGTAAATAGACAGCAAAAGGAGCCCTGATCATATACAGGGCTCCTTTTTTATACGAAATATACGGTGATGATACGTTTGGTAAAATGTTGAGGATTGGCAATTAGTTACTGCTTGTGCCTTTGTTTTTGTTGTAAATATCGAACGCTACCGCCAGCAGCAGTACCAGACCTTTGATACCTTGCTGCCAGTCGATGCCGAGTCCAACGAGGGACATACCATTGTTCAGTACCCCCATAACCAGACCACCGATGATCGCACCGAACACGGTTCCGATCCCGCCGGAAGCAGATGCGCCGCCGATAAAGCAGGCTGCGATGGCATCCAACTCAAAGTTAGTACCCGCTCTTGGAGTCGCTGCATTTAGACGTGCTGCGAAGATCAGACCGGAGATAGCGGACAATACGCCCATATTCACGAATACCCAGAATGTTACTTTTTTCGTTTTGACACCGGACAGTGCTGCGGCTTTTTCGTTACCACCAATGGCGTACACATGGCGACCCATAACGGTACGGTTCATCACGAAGGAATAGATAACGATCAGCAAGAACAACAATACCAGAATCGTTGGGATACCAGCATAGCTTGCCAGTACGAAGGTGAACAGGTTGATAATCGCGAGCACAAGTACCAGCTTGGTGATAAACAATGCCTGCGAGCCTGTATCAAAATTGTATTTGCGTTGCGCAGAACGATTTTTCAGCTCGGTTACGATGTACAGCACAGACAGCGCAATACCTGCGATGATTGCGACGATATTGGTTGCTGCATTCGTGAAGTCCGGTACGAAGCCGGAGCTGATCTTTTGAAAGCCGTTCGGGAATGGCGAGATGGACTGCCCTTCCAGCACGATCATGGTCAGACCGCGGAACAGCAACATCCCGGCAAGGGTGACGATAAAGGCGGGAATCCGCACATACGCGACCCAGAAGCCCTGCCATGCACCGATCAGACCACCGATAACGATGGACAGAATGACCGCCAGCACGGGATTCATTTGCCAATTGACCATAAAGATGGCGGAGATTGCGCCGACAAAGGCGGCGATGGAACCGACCGACAGATCAATATGCCCGGTGATGATGACGAGTACCATACCGATAGCGAGCACGAGAATATAGCTGTTTTGCAAAATTAGGTTGGTGATGTTGATCGGCTTGAGCAGCAGTCCTCCGGTCAGTACTTGGAACAGCAACATGATGAAAACGAGGGCAATGATCATGCCGTATTGACGAATATTTCCTTTGAAGAGACGGGATAGTCCGCCTTCCTTGTCTTTTTGCTTGACTGGCTTGCTTAATGTGGACATGGGTGATGCTCCTTTCGACATGTTTGTTGGTGGTTGGCATGGGGTTGTGCATCGCGCGGGGAACGCTGCCGGAAGGGATTGGGGAACGGACTCCGGTGGAGCTACGAGAATCTTTTGGATTAGGTGTTAATGAAGATTCTCGTAGCTCCAAAGCGGTAAGATATTTTGCTTGCGCAAAAATCACTTTTCATTGGACCCCGTGTTTGAAAATCACAAACACTAGAAGTCGTCCTTTTCCCCAATTCCCTTCCCTCCGCTCCGTGCGTTGCAATACTCAGTGCCCTCCAAACGGGGGGGTAGCAGTTTGATTGATTAAGGGATTTGGTGTTAGGCTTCGGTTTTGGCTTTTTCTTTGGTCATGTACATCATTAGTTTTTCTTGGGTGGCTTCGGCTTTGGTGACTTCGCCGGTGATGCGGCCGGCGTTCATGACGTAGATGCGGTCGCAGATGCCTAGGATTTCTGGGAGTTCGGATGAGATGACCAGTACGCTTTTGCCTTCGTCGGCTAGGCGGTTGATGATGGTGTAGATTTCGTATTTGGCGCCGACGTCGATGCCTCGGGTTGGTTCGTCGAGGATTAGGATGTCGGGACCGGAGAAGATCCATTTGCCTAGTACGACTTTTTGCTGATTACCGCCGCTTAGGTTGCTTGTTTTTTGCAGAATGTTTGGCGTTTTGATCTTCATTTGACCGCGCATGTCTTCGGCGACGAGAACTTCCTCATGTTCGTTGACGACGCTGGATTTGGACAGTTTCTCCAAGCCGGTCAGGGAAATGTTGCGCTTAATGTCGTCCAGCAGGATCAGACCGTAGTTTTTACGGTCTTCGGTAACGTAGGCGAAACCGTTTTTGATCGCTTGGGTGACGTCATTGTTGCGGATTTCTTGACCGTTTTTGATCAAGGTGCCGGATATGTTTTTACCATACGATTTGCCGAAAATGCTCATCGCCAACTCGGTGCGACCGGAGCCCATCAGCCCGGCGATACCGACGATTTCGCCGCGTCGCAGGTTCAGGTTTGCATTATGGATCACTTGTCGGTCGGCGTGCTGCTCATGGAAGACATTCCAATCGCGCACTTCAAGCGTTACGTCGCCGATTTTCGGCTGGCGTTCTGGATAACGGTTGGTCAGATCGCGTCCAACCATGCCGCTAATGATGCGGTCTTCGGTAACGCTGTCCTTTTTCATATCCAACGTCTCAATCGTTTTCCCATCACGCAGGATGGTGACGGAATCAGCAACTTTGGAAATTTCGTTCAGTTTATGAGAGATGATGATGCAGGAAATGCCTTGACTTTTGAAGCCGAGTAGCAGTTCCAGCAGGTTTTCACTATCGTCCTCGTTCAACGCTGCGGTTGGCTCGTCCAAGATGAGCAGTTTTACTTTTTTGGAAAAGGCTTTGGCGATTTCGACCAGCTGCTGCTTGCCGACACCGATGTTGGTCACAAGCGTACTTGGCGGTTCGCTCAGACCGACTTTATTCAGCAATTCTTGCGTCCGCTGCATCGTTTCGTTCCAGTCGATGACGGCGCCCTTTTTGCGTTCGTTACCAAGGAAGATGTTCTCGGCGATGGACAGGTAAGGGATTAGCGCTAGCTCTTGGTGGATAATGACGATGCCGAGTTCTTCGCTGTCCTTGATGTTTTTGAATTGGCAGGTTTTGCCCTCGAACATAATGTCGCCGTCGTAGCTGCCGTAGCCGTATACGCCGCTGAGTACTTTCATCAGGGTCGATTTACCGGCACCATTCTCGCCGCAGAGGGCGTGAATCTCGCCTTTGCGCACTTGAAGGTTGACGTTTTCCAGTGCTTTGACACCGGGAAATGTTTTGGTGATGCCTTTCATTTCTAGGATGATGTTGTCCATGGTGGCGCTCCTTTCAGTTGGCTTGAAGGGGTGGCTTGGGTGCTGTTGCAGCAGACCGCTATGGGAAGGGATTGGGGAACGGACTCCGGTGGAGCCGCGGGAATCTTTTGGATTAGGTGAAAATGAAGATTCCCGCAGCTCCAAGGTCGTCCTTTTCCCCAATTCCCTTCCCTCCGCTCTGTGCAAAGGCATCCATGCCGTTTTCTGCGCGGGGCAGGGTTGAGAGATTTAAGAGATTTAAAACCTAACGAACTTTGAGTTTTGAGTGATTTTAGGTTGATGATTTGGACTTAATGCACAGTGATTATTGGATTGTTCACTTATTTCGTACTTAAGATGTTGGGGTTTTGAATGAGATGTTGGTTAGGAATTTGTTTGTTTATATAGTTGTGGTGATGATTGGTTTTGATTTAATTGGTTGGTGCGTTGTCGCCGTAGACTTCTTGTTCGGTGTAGTAGTTGCTGCCGATGATTTCTTGTTTGACGTTGTCTTTGTCGACGGATACTGGGTCGAGCAGGTAGGCTGGGACGACCATTACGTTGTTGTTGTAGGTTTTGGTGTCGTTGACTTCGGCTTGTTTGCCTTGCAGGATGCTGTCGACCATGCCGACGGTTTTTTCGGCGAGTTTGCGTGTGTCTTTGAAAATAGTTTGCGTTTGTTCGCCGGCGACGATGGATTTGATGGATGCGAGTTCGGCGTCTTGTCCGGTAATGATCGGCAGCGGTTTGTCGGCGGAGCCGTAGCCTACGCCTTTGAGGGATGAGATGATCCCGATGCTGATGCCGTCATATGGTGACAATACGGCGTCGAGCTTCTGACTGCCGTAGTAGGCGCTGAGCAGGTTGTCCATCCTCGCTTGAGCGAGTGAGCCGTCCCACCGTAGGGTGGCGATCTGTGCCATGGTGGTCTGCTTACTCTGGATGACGAGTTTACCGGAATCGATATATGGCTGTAGAACAGACATCGCGCCGTTAAAGAAGAAGTAGGCGTTGTTGTCATCTGGCGATCCGCCGAACAGTTCGATGTTGAACGGACCTTTACCTTTGTCGAGTCCGAGCTTTTTCTCGATATAAGACGCTTGCAGCACGCCGACCTTGAAGTTGTCAAAAGTGGCGTAGTAGCTTAGGTATGGCGTGTTCATGATGAGTCGGTCATACGAAATGACCTGAATGCCTTGCGCGTGCGCTTTACCGATGACGTCGGTCAGTGTGTTGCCGTCAATGGCAGCGACCACGATCACATCGACCTGCTTGGTGATCATGTTCTCAATTTGGGAAATTTGATTTTCGACGACATCCTCAGCGTACTGAAGATCGGTTTTGTATCCTTTGGACTGGAACAGCTTCACCATGTTCTGTCCGTCCGCTACCCAACGTGCTGACGATTTGGTCGGCATGGCGATACCGACGTAGCCTTTCTCACTGCTGCCGACGCTGCTTTCTGCCAGATTACAGGCGCTGAGTGTGATCATCATCGCGGCGATCAGCAGTAGGATTAGTCCCCTTTTCATTACGGATGCTCCTTTCGTATATGTGCTTGAACGGCACGGTTTGAGATGGTTGGTTGAGATGGCAGAACCGGATGAAAGGAAAATATGTATCGGTCGGTTTTGCCGGTTGCGATGGTTTGGTAACGCTTTCTTTAAATAAGATAGCATTGGTGATGGATGGCTGTCTTTTCGTTTATTTGACCTTTTTTATAAAAATCGGACTTAATTGCTTCAAAACGAAACGATATGTTGGCATTGTCGTACATTGCATTCGTGAAGTCGAAGATCTACTTCGCTCTATCGAACCAAACGTCTACATTGTGTATTGAAAAATACAAGCCATGTATGATCAAAGAAGCACTACTGATCGGTTGCCTAAGGCAAATCGGTATGCAGATGAACGGAATACATACGAAAGGGGATCTTTCATGAACATGAAACAGAGTTATGATCAAATGCTTTCCTTGCGAATGGCAGATATCCATGAGAAGATACTGTGGCAAAAGGAAGAATATCGAAAACTGAGTCTGGATTGCGATGTTCATTTTCAATCTATTGTAGAGTTGTCGCTTCACGATTGGACGTTAGCGGAATCAAAAGCAGCTTTGATTGAATATAGCGACATCATGACCAGTCTAAGATCACTCGCCGAATCTACTATGTATGAGCAAGGTATCAAGGATGGATATGCGTTACAGCAATTACTCGTGTCTTCAGATACAAACGAATGCGAGGAAAGGAGGAATTCACCATGAAACTGGAGCGTCTCATCTCCATTATTTACAAGCTACTCAATCATGAAGTTGTATCTGCCACGGTGCTGGCAGAGGAATATGGCGTATCGCCGCGGACGATTTATCGCGATATGGATGTGATCGGGGCAGCAGGTTTTCCGGTTATTTCGCATCAGGGGAGTCAGGGTGGATACGGGAT
The DNA here is from genome assembly GCF_040719145.1 of Paenibacillus sp. JQZ6Y-1. Lineage (NCBI taxonomy): Bacteria > Bacillati > Bacillota > Bacilli > Caryophanales > Paenibacillaceae > Paenibacillus > Paenibacillus kandeliae. The sequence goes on along the minus strand of NZ_JBFDUZ010000001.1, from coordinate 249,283 downwards.
GATCGACGGCTACAAGCTGGATAAAAGTCTACTCGGTTCGCATGATGTCGCTTCGCTGGTGACGGTGCTGCATAGTCTGTCCACGATGTTCGAAGATACGCAGGTGCAGAGCACGATTGACCGATTGCAAAGTATCGAGCCGGTACAGCAGATGCCACGGCTGGACATTAATTTTCAGTCGTATCATACAAACACCCTTCTGTTACAGCTACTCCGCCAAGCGATTGCCGAGCAGCAGGTCGTGCAGTTTGACTACATCAATGCCAACAATGAACGCACAACTCGTGAGCTAGAGCCGAATCAGATTTATTTTAAATACGGGGCATGGTATGTAGCTGGCTATTGCCGCTCCCGGCAAAGTGTGCGCGAATTCCGATTATCGCGCATGCTGGATACGGTGCTAAGGAAGGAGCATTTTACGATACGACAGCATGAAGCCGTAGCGTATACAGCTCCGAATACAGAACGACAATCCACTTCCTTACAGCCAGAGCAATCACTGCCCCATACGAATATAGAGGTTGTTATTCGCATCAATCAGGAAGCACTTGCCTATGCGCTGGATCATTTTCAGCACGCCGAGCGTCAATTCCACTCCGATGGAAGCATGACCATTCGCATCCACATTCAGCAGTCGAAGCAAACGAAATGGCTATATGGCATACTGCTTAGCTTGGGTGAGAACGCCGAGGTGTTATATCCGCCAGAAATACGCGCGACGATGAAGCAGAAGCTCTATCAGATGCTGGAGCGCTATGAGCAAGATGAGCTGAACCTCCTTTAATGTCCCTTTTCAAAATTCATCGATACACTTCGCAAGTATGACAGTCTGTTGTCATACTTCCTTTGCTACACTCGATTTGTAAATGGTTATTCATTCTACATATCCAAAGGAGAGCTGATCTATGAATAGTACAACCAGCAATATGCTACGTTATCATCACTGGGCAAATGAAACCCTTTTGGCACGCCTACAGGAGCTGCCTGCTTCTGTATTTCACGAAGAGACACTAAGCTCCTACCCTACCATCTCGGCTACACTTGGTCATCTGTATGCGGTCGATCATATGTGGTATCTGGTGCTGAATGGAACAGAGATGCCAGAAGCATTAGAGCAGAGCCAGCCGTTACTACCACTCGGCAGCGAATGGGACTTGTCCGAATGTACGGCTCGCCTTACCGAGCAGGCGCAGCAGTATGCACAATGGAGCAATCAGACCGATTTGTCGCAAAAGATTGTCGTGAACAATCCGTATGCTGGGATGCGCGAGCTATCACTGGAAGAGTTGGTGCTGCATCTGGTAAACCATGGTACGTATCATCGTGGGAATATTACAACCATGCTACGACAGCTTGGATATCCTTCTGTGATGAACGATTATATCCTGTACCTCTATCAACAGCCACAGCAAGCGAATCCTACAACTACCCATAATCAATCCATTTCCTAGCCCAATATGCTCCCAATACTAGCCAAATACATCTGAACAAATCGCGGAAAGGAACCACCCCACATGTCTACAGAACCCATGTTATCGGTCACCTCACGAGCGGAATGGCGCGAATGGCTATATCAGCATCATGAGGATACCGACTATTGCTGGATCGCTGTTAGTATCAAGGCTACGGATGGTGTGCTCCTTTACCTCGATGCGGTAGAAGAAGCGCTATGCTTTGGCTGGATCGATGGCGTGAAAAAGAAAACACCTGACGGAATCTTAGCGCAACGGATGTCACCAAGACGGCGCAACAGCTCATGGACAGAGCTGAATAAGGAGCGTGTCCGCCGACTGGAACGGCTCGGACAGATGACGCCAGCTGGACGACGGGTGCTGCCTGATATGGACATTGAGCATTTCGTGGTGGATGCAGAGATTATGGAGTGGCTACAGCGTGAGCCTGAGGTATATGCAAATTTTATCACTATGCCTGAACTGTATCGCAGAATACGGATCGATAACATTCAAAATGTCCGCCACCAGCCCGATTTATTCGCTCGCAGACTGGATACATTCATCAAGCAGACGCGGGTAAACCGGATGTACGGGCAATGGCATGATCATGGACGATTATGGAATGAACAGGACAATCAAGATTAAAAGAAGCCCGCCAACCTTGTATGTATGCAGGGTTGGCGGGCTTTCTTGTATAGATGGTATTGTTTACGTTTATAACTATGGTACGCAATGTACATCTAAAGAAACAATACTGAGCGGTGCTTCGTTTACGTCTAAAGAGAACATAGTGAAAAGGAATCTACGATCAACTCAAGCTAGCAATATCGTGAAAATCATCAGCTTGATCTAGTGAAGACGATAGCTCATGACAACGTAGTACCTGCTCACCTTGTAACTCAAAAATCGCTATTAACTCTACCTGCCCACGTTTGCCGTTCTTCTTCTCTACATCGACGATATAGCGGAGGGTGGCTGTCTGTATAGCCTCGTCATAGGCATAATGCGTAAATGGTGAAATTGCAATCGACTGCACCTCTTTCCGTAGCATACGAACATGATGCTTAAACTCATCTAGATTACTACGTACACCATCGGTAACCTGTACATAGTCAGCGGCAAAATACTGATCAATACATGTATCATCCATACCAATAACTACATCACGATACATTGTATTTAAAAATGCCAGTGCTTCGGATTTGCTCAATTGTTCGTTCATTGTATCATCCTCCATTGATCGGAACATTATGATTCTTGCGCTTCATTCGAACTGTACAGCTGCAAACATTTGAGCAGAATCAGATGCTAGCATTATCGAAACATCAAATATCGACGTCATCATATATACGCTGCCCACGCATGCAAAAATCGAATAATCGTAGTTAATTCTGACTCGTCAAACTGACTAAACAGCTGCTCGTATTGCTCTAACAAACGGTTATGCAGTCGCTCGTGAATTGTAGCAAGCTGCTCGCCTGCTGGAGTAAGCGCATAATAGACTTCTTTCAGATTGTTCGGTCTACGTACTTCCCGAATCAGTTCATGCTTGAGTAGAATCGCTGTCGCCTTGGTAACGGCTGGTCGTGAAATACGTAATTGCTCAGCCAAATACATATTATTGACCTCGCCCTGTGTCTGTAAAATCGAGAGCAAATGAAGCTGGGTAATGGTCCACTTGTGAGAAGCAACCTCCATTTCTGCTGCCATTTGTTCAGCCAGCTGCTGTTGCCTCTGCACATTTTGCTCACGCTTGAGCAATAGCTGCTCTACCGCTTGAAATGCTTGTTTCTGTGTCGCATCCATCAAGATATCCTCCAATAATTAACCGGTTAATAATTTTAGTTTACTGGTTAATTATATAGTTGTCAATTGTACTGTTGGAATCCTCTTGTCCTGCCTGCCCATGCTTTCACTATATAAATGAAAATAAGCCAGTTTGCTCATCCACATGATTAGAACATCCATGGATGGGCAAGCTGACTTGCTATCGTTCAAGATAACTATACAGTTTGATGATGAGCTACTGTTCACTCATCTATAGTTACTACTTCATATGAATAGGATCATATGTGCTTTTCTAGCGGGTCAAATCAAATCCATACTCAGATACCGCTCGCCATTGTCTGGGGCAATACAAAGTACCTTCTTCCCTGCTCCTAGCCGCTTTGCTTCCTGCACTGCCGTCCATACCGTCGCCGCCGAAGAAGGTCCAAGCAGCAATCCTTCGGTTCGCGCCAGCTCCTTCATCATAGAGATTGCATCCTCATCCGCCACCTGTACAATCTCATCATAGATCGACGTGTTCAGAATCGACGGAACAAAGCCCGGGCTAGTGCCGACAAGCTTGTGCGGACCGGGTTGACCACCGGACAGAACGGGAGAGCCTTTCGGCTCGACGACCATAATGCGTACATACGGCAAATGATCGCGTAGCGTTTCCCCTGTTCCCGTAATCGTCCCGCCTGTACCTGCGGAGGCAACAAACGTATCCAGCTTCCCTTCCATCTGCTCTAAGATCTCCAGCGCTGTCGTATGACGATGCGCATCTGCATTGGCAGGATTATCGAATTGGCGCGGCATATAGCTGTTCGGAATCTCCGTTAGCAGCTGCTCTGCCTTGCGAATCGCACCGGGCATTTTTTCGGCGGCAGGTGTTAATACGACCTGTGCGCCGTAGGCTTTGAGGATGCTGATGCGCTCCTGTGACATATTATCTGGCATGATGAGGATTGCACCGTAACCACGCGCAGCAGCGTTCATCGCCAGTCCGATTCCCGTATTGCCGCTGGTCGGTTCGATGATGGTACTGCCGGGCTTCAAGTCACCCGACTTTTCCGCTTCGATGATCAGGTTCAGCGCAGCACGATCCTTGACGCTACCGCTAGGGTTAAAATACTCCAATTTGACATATACATCTGCCCATTCCGGCGACGTGATACGGTTTAATTTCAATACCGGCGTATCGCCGACAAGTTCGCTAATATGTTGTACTACTTTGCTGGTCATGAATACGACTCCTTTGATTCTGTTTACTTTGTGTATGGTATACATGGCGACAATGAGGCTATGTTTGTCGCACACTCTGCTGTTCGAGTTGACGATAGTATTGAATTTTGTCTCCAATATTGTGTAAATGATCCTGCAATGACGCCAACTGCTGCTGTAGTTGCAGCTCATGCTGCTCCAGCATCTGCCGACGCTCGCTTGCTGTCGCATCGCCTTGACTGCGTAATTCAGCAAAGCGCTGCATACCTGCGATATTCATGCCGGTATCGCGCAAACGAAGCAGAAACTCTACCCATGCTACATCCTGCGCCGCGTATATGCGATGCCCTTGGGCGTTTCGTTCGATATTGCGTAGCAATCCAATTCGTTCGTAATAGCGCAGCGTATGTGCGCTTAATCCAGTCATGTCTACCATTTGCTGTATGTTCAGTGACTTTTCCATATGGTTACTATACCATACTGCTGCGAAATTCATGCTTGCCTTTGAGCGCGCTCAAAGCGATATGCTGATTTGGTAGGACGCAGACCCGCCTCTATTTACCCAAACAAGTAAAGAAACGATGATTTACCCGCATTATATTCGTGAACATTTCAGGAGGATGATTGCAATGACAAACCCTATTTCCCAAACAGCCGATTTCAACGATAAGCCCATCTCTACTACCGATTCCACTCCAACCTCAACCAACGATGCTACTGTTCCATCCAGTGATAACAAGCGATATGAGCGTGGTTGGAACAAATTGCGTGAGATTGACGGACAAGCAGGCGAGCGAGTGATTGCTTCGCTACAAGAGATCGCACCCGATCTGGGGCGGTATGTGATCGAGTATGCGTTTGGTGATATGTATTCACGGGATACACTTGACGCACGCCAGCGCCAGCTCGTAACCATCTCCTCGCTTACCACACAAGGCGGCTGTGAAGCGCAGTTACATGTGCATTTGAATGCTTCGCTCAATGTCGGATTGACACCTGCTGAGATTGTAGAAGCGCTGATGCACTGCTCTCCGTATACTGGTTTTCCGAAGGTGCTGAATGCGATAGCGGTTGCGAAACAGGTATTTGATGAACGTGGATTGCTGCCAGTGGAACAATCGTAATCTTTTATCAAATCGTCCGAACGAAGTATAGCTTACGAATCGTTCAAGGCGCTCACTTTCCTAGATAGACATATTCAAAGGTGTAGACGTTCTCATAGTAACCATCATCATCCGATATGCCCTACGTAAATTCGATATACCATATGCAATCTGCCGTACTCCATGCTGCCGCTGAGTACGGCAGATTGTTGTTGATCTCATATCTGCTGTGATCAGTCGCTGAATATCCTTTACATTTTCAAAATAGATCCTTTATAATTATTTACATACTGTTAACGTTTACGATGTGTAAACCTTTAGAAGGAGCTTATTATTCATGACAAAATCGCCTTCCTTACAAGCCGGAAGTGGCTTTCCACTTGGGATTTTAATGCTGAATCTGTTTATCGCTTTACTTGGTCAAGGGATGGTTATTCCGATTTTACCGGAATACTTGAAGCAGTTTGATGCGGCGGGTACAGCGGCAGGGTATATGATCGCGGCGTTCGGGGCGGCACAGTTTATCTTTTCCCCAATTGGCGGTCGCATGTCGGATCGCTATGGACGTAAAAAAATGATTCTTTCCGGGCTGTTCCTAACGGTGATCTCAGATTATATGTTTGCGGTATCGTACAACTTGCCATCGCTATACATGGCACGCTTTATCGGCGGGATCGGTCTGGGCATTATGGTGCCGTCGGTGCTGGCGTATGTAGCGGATGTGACGACCAATACGACACGTGCCAAAGGCATGGGGTATCTCAGCGCAGCGATGAATCTGGGCATGGTACTTGGTCCGGGGATTGGCGGTATCATTGCGCAATATGGCATTCGTGTTCCCTATCTAGTCGCCGCAGCGCTGGGACTGGTCGCGACGGTGATGACACTGCTGCTCAAGGAAACATTGCCGCCGGAACGTCGGACGCAGCAGCTTCGCGGTCAGCAGGCAACGCCGTCGATGGTATCGCAGCTGGTGTCGTCGTTTCACACTCCGTATTTCCGTTATTTGCTGCTGATTCTCGTCATGACGTTCGGGCTGGTCAATTACGAAACGGTATATGCACTCTATGTAGAGCAGCAATATAGCTTCACATCCGCACAGATTGCGATCATTATTACATTGGGCGCAGTCATCGGGATCGCAGTGCAAATCTGGGCGCTGGATAAAGTCATTCGTCGCATTGGCGAATCACGGCTCATTCGGCTGTCGCTGATTATGACGGCAGTGGCGCTCGTGTTGATGCTGATTCCGGTAAACTTGTGGTATTTGCTAGCGGTATCATCGTTGTTTTTTGCATTTAATGCCTTTTTGCGTCCGACGGTGAACACGTTGCTGGCGAATCATGCACGAGATGATGAGCAGGGGTTCGTCGCTGGGCTGAATACGACGTATGGCAGCATCGGCAATATTGCTGGACCGATTGTAGCAGGTACATTATTTGATTACCGGATCGGGCTGCCGTATATGATTGGGGCAATTGTTTTGCTGGCAGCGCTGCTGTTAACGCGTAACAAGGACAGATCATCGTCTGTTGAGACTACGCAGACCTATGCAGATCGTTCGGATTCATAGTATGGTGCGGGCATGGATGTGCTCTATATAATATGGTACGCCTTGGAGGAATGATACATGAAGCAACAACAGGAAACATGGCATCAGCAGCTACGCAATCACAATCGTGACGAGCTGGTGCAGGCGGGGGCAGAATTATTTTTGCAGCAGAATTTCCCAGATATTACGGTCAAGGATGTATGCGACAAGGCAGGCATTAGTCGGGTGACCTTTTATAAGCATTTTCGTGATATGAATGAACTCGTATTCGATGTGCAAATGCACATTTTGCGTGATATGACCGACCTGCTGACTGCCAGCGATCTGCCGCAGACCAATGGGCGTGATCGACTGGCGAACATTTTGCAGGCATGGGTAGACTATGCGCTTATTCATGGACAACAGCTGCGCTTCATAGCGCTGTTCGATCTGTATTATGGACAAATGCAGGTCGATGACGACCTGCGGCAGCGCTATGAGCAATTTGTGCAGCATGGAACGGGGCGGGGCTTTTTGCATGATGCATTGGAACAGGGCGTACGCGATGGTTCGCTGAATCCACAACTGGATGTATCCCATGCCGGGGTACTTATTTTCCAAACGGTCATGGGCGTGCTGCAACGTGTGAGCATGACATCTACACCGAAGCTGCAAGACCATCGGGACGGTGATGTGGTTGTGCAGCCCGTTGTGAAGATGCTGCTGGATTATGTAGCGATGAAGCCATCATGAGCATGGTAAAGTAAGATGGGAACGGTCGCCTTCTCCACTCACTCTGCCTGATCTGCAAGCGCATTGTGTTCAATCTCAAACCCTAGATCCTCAATCATCTGATAATCCAGCGCCGCCTCCTGTCCGGGTGTGGTCAAATAGTCGCCAACAAAGATCGAATTGGCGGCGTACAGCGCCAACGGCTGCAAGGTACGCAGATTCAATTCCCGTCCTCCGGCAACCCGAATTTCCTTCGATGGACACATCAAGCGTAGCATCGCCAAGATGCGCAATCCTCTCATCGCTGGTGTGTGCGGACGATGTGCGAGTGGTGTTCCAGCAATGGGATTTAGAAAATTCACCGGAATCGAGTCGGCATCCAGCTCGCGTAATGCCATTGCTAGCTCCACCAACTGGTCGTCACTCTCGCCCATGCCCGCGATCAAGCCAGAGCAGGGCGACATGCCGCTGCGCTTCACCTGCTCCACCGTTTCACAGCGCTGATCATAGCTGTGCGTGGTAGTAATCGATGGATAATGATCGCGGCTTGTATTCAGATTGTGGTTGTACCGATGCACACCTGCTTCGGCAAGCTGCTGTGCCTGCTGTTCGTTTAACAAACCAAGACAGGCGCAGATTTTGAGTGGCATGGTAGCGCGGATTTCCTTGACCGCTTCCACCACCTGCTCTAGCTCGCGTCCACTCGGTCGTCTGCCAGAAGCAACGATGCAGTATGTTCCAGCCTGACGGTTCAGCGCTTCCCGCGCGCCTGCCAACAAGGTATCGCGATCCAGCAGACTGTACTTTTGCACAGGTGCAGTGGAGACGATCGATTGCGAGCAGTAGCCGCAATCCTCTGCGCATAGTCCACTTTTGGCATTGATGATCATATTGAGCTTTACCTTTTTGCCGTAAAAATGACGGCGGACAGTGTAGGCAGCCTGCATAAGTGGGAGCAATTCGTCGTCGTGACATTGCAACATCGACAACGCTTGTTCATGCGATAGCGGTTTGCCGCTTAACGATTGCTCTGCAAGGTCGTTCCAGTATGTAGGGAGAATGGTAGATGAATTCATCAATGCGATAACTCCTTTAACATAGGCTATGTTTTAATTGTTAACCTTATATAAAATTATAGGTTAACAATTAATCCAACATGATTCTAGCATATATTTCGCCACATGACAAAATGGGACTGTATGTAAATGGATTAAAATAACTATCTGCTGTTCTGCTCATCAAAAAAGCTTCCTTGTGCCAAGACTGCATCGTTTCAGAATATCCGAAACATCGTCTCTTGTGCACAAAGAAGCTTTTTAACAGTTAGGAATCCTGCGTTGCTATTCTAGATTCGTACGATTCATTTCTCATTCACTATCCCTCATGAAGCGTCACTATTAGTGCAGATCATGTAACATAGAAGATCGACATTATAGCTGTCGCAACGTCTGTCTACGATCCTGAGCAATCAGGAAAAAGGCAGTCGCATGAATACTCCATGCCCAGATAATATGACCGAAGAATTCCGATATATGCTCAGCCAGCGGCTGATCCCAAGCGGATGGAACGGTACCGAGAGCAGGCATCAACAGCAGATGGAAGATGATCCAGATCACAATCCCGTATACTGCACCCTGCCAGAGCGTAATCGTTTGCCAATACTGTGCCAGCAAAATATACAACGCCGCGAACACAATCGCGAAGGCAAAGTGGATGATGAGTGCCACATAGAATACCTTTTGATCGGTCGAATAATACACAAACGCATGCGTTGTATCCTGCGACAATCCAAGCTGCTGCAATAGCTGCTGTGGCGGATTGGTTGCATCCCGCGCCATCGTTCGCGGTGGTAGGATTTTCTCCCACCCAATCTTGACCATGCCGGAGATCATACCAGCGATGAATCCGTACCAGATACTTTTCCAGAGAATCGCTGATAAAGTAATACGGCTGGATCGACTTGTTCTAATGCTGCTCATAGACATCAACTCCTATTCAGTTTCTCGTAACAGACATGATACAACATTATATACCCAGTTACATGATAGAAATGTCATATCCTTATTCTTTTCGAGAACCTGTCACCAAGGCATATTGTCCTATGAAGCAAGTTGTAGATCGCAAGGGAACAACCTTGCAAAAAGCCGCCAGCCGTACGTATTCAGTTCAACGTTTCACGCTCGGCACGCTCGCGGTCGATGCCCTTTTCCTTTAAAGCTGGTTTCAATTCATCCTTTGCCAGCTTCCATAACGGTACACCGGTTCGGTACGCAGCGCGCGCGTTCAAATGACCCGCAATCGGCGCGGTGATGAACACGAATACGATTGCCAGCAAAATGCGCATGCTTGGATACCCATCGTATACCCAGAAGAATAGGAATGCTCCTGTCAGGACAAACAGGACACCCAGCGTCGCACTTTTGGTCGCGGCATGGGCACGCAGGTACACATCAGGAAAACGAATAATACCAAATGCACTTAGTACACTCAATACCGCGCCCAGCACAATCAAGATCGCAATGACTGGCTCACCGATCGTCTGAATCAGGCTGCTCGTCTGTATCTTCATATTCATGCTCAATCACCACCCCACGTTCAATATATTTGGCAAAAGCCACCGTTCCGATAAATGCCAGAATCCCGACTAGCAGCATTACTTCCAGATATGCCTGTGTATCCAGCATCATCGACAATACTGCGATCATGGCGATCAGATTGACTCCGATCGTATCCAGTGCGGTAATGCGGTCAGTCATGGACGGTCCTTTGAGCACCCGATACATGCACCCGGCAATCGCCAGCGACAACAGAATCAGCGTAATCAATAGCGCAGTTTGCAATAATGGCATTACCGGGTCACCTCCTTGATCGCTTTTTCAAAGGTATTGCGAATATCGCTAGATAGCTTCTCTTCGTCCCGAATATCAATCGCATGGATATAGGCGAGATGCTGCTCCTTGGATACCTCGATCAGCACCGTGCCGGGCGTAAGCGAGACGAGCGTCGACAACAGCGTCAATTCCCAATCGGATGTCAGATCCGTTTCATAGGTCAGAATGCCGGGGTTAATGTCCAGCTTTGGACTGACAATATGCTTCAGCACGACATAGCTGGATTTGATCAGCTCAGAAAAGAACAGCACAATCAGCTTCACCACCGCCCATAATTTCCGTCCATAAAACGGCTGCGGGAAAAAGCGATGCAGAGCAAAGATCATTAGCAGACCGATCAGATACCCAATGACGAAGCTGGGGGTATCCCATGACGTATGCAGCGCCATCCAGACAAAGGCAATCAGCAGATTGAGTACAATTTGAAATCCCATCTCTCAACCGCCCCCCAGTACAGCCTGAATATATAAAGAAGGCTCCATCAGCACGCCTGCCGCCTCGGCAATATACGTCTGAATATAACCTGCACCTAGCCCGATCACGATAACGAGCACGAACAGCACCGATGCCGAGCGCATAAGCAGCACGGGCTTGAACATGCCCCAGCGATGCTCTAGCACATTCTCTTGCGCATCCGGCATCAAATTCGGATTCCCCGCTTCGGCAATCCAGTCCTGATATACATCCTCCGGCACATGATCCTGCTCATCCGCCAGCTTGCGCTCCTTGCCCCAGAAGCCGAGCATGAAGATGCGCATCACTGAGTAAAGCATGACCAGACTGGCTGCTAGACTAATGAGTGTCATCGTATACCAGCCTCGTTCCATCGCTCCCTGCACGATCAGCAGCTTGCCCGCGAATCCACTCAGCGGCGGTACACCAGCTAACGCCAATGCCGTAATGAAGAACATCCAGCCGGTCAGCGGAATACGCTTGATCAGACCGCTCATCTGCTGCAAGCGCGCGGTTCCGGCTGCACCGATCATCACACCAGCAAGCATGAATAGCAGCGCCTTGATGATCATATCGTTCAGCATATAGAAGATCGCGCCCTCCATGCCTGCACGATTGGCGGTTGCCAGCCCGAAGGCGATTAGACCAACCCCAGCGATTACGTTATACGCCAGAATGCGATTGATCTCACGGTACGCAACCGCTCCGACCACACCTAGCACCATTGTGGCAATGCCGAGCCAGCCGATCAGATCATACACAAACCCGTGATCATGGTAAAAGATGAGCGTGAAGGTACGCATAATCGCATACAATCCCACCTTGGTCAGCAATCCAGCGAAGATCGCCGATACCACAGTCGGCGGCGACGAATACGGTCCCGGTAGCCAGTAAAAGAGAAACAATCCTGCTTTTAGACTGAATACCGTTAACAGCAACAGCGCAATGACGCTAATAATGCCCGTTTGCCCCACTTCGGCAATGCGCTGCGATAAATGCGCCATATTGAGTGTTCCTGTTGCCGCATATAGATACGCAAGCGACGCGACGAACAACGATGATGACACAATGTTGATCAAAATGTATTTGAGCGTCTCCCGCAATTGCCGCTTCGTACCACCTAGTACGATCAACGCATACGACGAGATCAGCATCACTTCAAAACAGACAAACAAGTTGAACAAATCTCCGGTCAGAAACGACCCATACACCCCTGCCAGCAAAAATTGAAAAAACGGATAAAAATGATGCTTTTCCCGCTCCTCCCCGATACTAGCAAACGCATAAAATAGACAAACGGCGCCCAGAATCGAGGTAGTCAACACAAGCAGCGCTGCGAACATATCGGCAACCAGCACGATGCCATAGGGTGCTGCCCAATCGCCCATCGGCAGCAGTTGAATCCCGTTGTGCTGCACATCAACGATCAGCCAGCTGGCAATCCCGATATTCAGCAGCACGGCGACTGCTCCGGCGATCTTTTGAAAATGGATAGAATTGCGTCCGAACACTTGCAGCACTGCTGTCACCAACGGAATCAGTAGTGGAAATACAAGCAGATTATTGGCCACCTTTGCGCTTCACCTCCTCCATATCATCCGTTTTCAGACGGATGTACGAGCGGTACGCCAGTACGAAAAAGAAGGCGGTCACGCCGAAATTGATGACAATTGAGGTCAGAATCAATGCCTGCGGCAGCGGATCAACATACGAGCCGGATTCTTCACCCAATAGCGGCGGGGCACCTGTTTTCAACCGCGACATGGTAAGCAGCAGTAGATGTACCCCGTGCGTCAGAATCGAAGCGCCCAGAATGATGCGCAGTAGACTGCGCGATAGAATGAGATAGACGGCAACAGCGAACAATATGCCGACGGCAAGCGACATCCATATTTCCATATCAGCGGTCCTCCCCTATTTGTAAAATGATCGTCATCGTCACACCAATGACGGTTAAGAACACACCCAGATCGAAGATCATTGCCGTCGCCAGCTCCGTCTTACCGAGGAACGGAAGCTCCACATACGCAAACGTATGACTGAGGAAGGGCATTCCGAATAGGAACGAACCCATGCCCGTCAGATATGCAATTGCGAGTCCGGTTGCGATCAGATCACGGTAATCAATCGGCACGACTCGGCGCGCCAGCTCTACATTGAAGGATAGCGCCAGCAATACGAGTGCTGCGGCAGCCATCAGACCACCAATAAAGCCACCGCCCGGATTGTTATGCCCGGCGAAGAACAGATATAACGCGAAGGTCAGAATGATAAACACGATCACCTTCGTGCCTGTAGCGAGAATCACGTCATTACTTTTGAACAGATTCATATTTTCCGAGATTGTCCGTGTTTCCTTGCGTGTACGACCGATCGGCACACTCGGCGCTAGCTCGATCTTCGGCTTCACATATAGAATGCGTGCGCCGGTATCGCGCACTTTCATTTGCAGCTGAATCATCGAGAAGATTCCTAGTGCAGCGATGCCCAGCACGGTAATCTCCAAAAAGGTATCAAAGCCACGGAAGTCAACCAGAATGACGTTGACCACATTGTCGCCGCCACCTAGATCATGACTGTTTTCCACAAAATAACTAGCAATACTGTCAAAGCTACTGCTGCCGCTCGCTGCGAGCGAGACGAAGGTCATAATCACGCCAACCCCGATCGCGATAATCGCATTCAGCCAGCGTGATACCTTCGTACTCACCTCGCGTCGCAGCTCCGGCATATGGTAAAAGCAGAGCAGGAACAGCACAACCGACACCGTCTCGACAATCATCTGCGTCAGCGCCAGATCAGGTGCGCGGAAGAAGACGAAGAATAGCGTCACCAGATAACCGACCGCACCAGTCATAATAACCGCTGTCAGACGCTGACGAGCAAAGGGAACGGCAACCGCCGAGCCGACCAGTAGAAGAATCAATATAATCTCGTAGATGCTTGTCGGTGCGGCGTTATCCAGCGATAGCGAGATGCCATCCGCGCGGAACAATCCGAATCCAACCAGCACAATAATAAAGGTGAAAATGTACACTAGATAATGATGCACTGAGCCGCTCATATAACGCAGCGTGATGCCGCGCGACAGATTTTCCCCATAATGCAGCAAGCCATCATACAAGCGAGTCAGTGTGAATTTGGCAGGATAGAATTGATAGATACGCTCCCAACGCGGCAGCAGAATATACAGCATCGTACCCAGTACAATAATGCCAACCGTCATCCACAGTGCTGGAGTAAATCCGTGCCAGAACGAAATATGCACCTCATAATGCCCACTAGCAGGCACAAGACCTGGCAGCACCGACCGCATCGCTGGTTCGATCAAGCTGTAGGACAGCAGATTCGGTACGAATCCGAATACCAGCACAAGCAGCGCTAGAATCGCCGGCGGCAACAGCATGCCCCACGACGGTTCATGCGGCTTCGTATCATAATGCTCCGGCTCATATGGACCACGGAACGTTTTGAATACAAAGATCATGCAATACACAAAGGTAAACACACTGCCGACGAACGCCAGAATCGGGAATAGAATACCCCACGTACTCAAGCTGAAAAAGTCGCCATGTGTCAACTCCGCCATCGCTTCTAGAAACATTTCCTTACTCAGAAATCCGTTAAACGGCGGCAAGCCTGCCATCGAGAATGCCCCGATACAAGAGATGGTAAATGTGATCGGTAGCAGATTCATCAATCCGCCGAGCTTACGCATATCACGAGTGCCCGTTTCATGATCGACAATACCAGCAACCATAAACAAGGCTCCCTTGAAGGTCGCATGATTGATCAGATGGAAAATGGCAGCTGTCGTTGCGCCCGCATACAGCAGCGATTCCTCGCCATAACCGAGATGCACAGCCGCCGAGCCTGCACCGAACAGTGACATGATCAAGCCAAGCTGTGAGATGGTGGAATAAGCAAGCAGTGCTTTGAGATCATTCTGACGTACCGCCATAATCGAGCCATAGCACATCGTAATGATCCCGCCGAGCGAGACGATCCAGAACCACTCCGCTTCACCAGCGAAGATCGGGCTGAAGCGTGCGACCAGATAAATGCCCGCCTTGACCATTGTTGCCGAGTGCAAATAGGCACTAACTGGCGTAGGCGCCTCCATCGCATCTGGTAGCCAGATATGGAATGGAAACTGCGCCGACTTGGTAAAAGCGCCAAGCAGCACTAGAATCATCGCCAGCATAAATTGCGGATGATCCTGAATCTGCGATAACGCAGCAATCGTTTCGCGAATGCTCCATGTCCCTGTCATGCCATGCAGCAGCACGAATCCGGCAAGCATGGCGAATCCGCCCAATACCGTAATCAGCATCGACTTGAGCGCCCCATACCGCGACCGATCCCGCTCATACCAGAACGCAATCAGCAGGAACGACGAGATGCTCGTCAGCTCCCAGAATGTATACAGAACGATCATATTATCGGACAATACGATGCCCAGCATTGCACCCATAAACAACAGCAAATACAGATAGAAGCGGTGAATCGCTTCCTGCTCTGGGTCAAGATAGTAAATAGAATACAGGACGACGAGCGCACCGATTCCCGTAATCAGCAGGGCAAACAGCAAGCCCAGCCCGTCCAAATACACCGCAAAATCGATGCCCAACGATGGCATCCACGGCAATGTCATCACACCGGTATCAGCGGAACGGATTACCGGTAGGTAAGTAAGAAACAGCGTAAACAGCAGCACCGGCAAAATCAACACAAACCAGCCGGTATGTACAGATGTTACATATTTGCGAATCAGCGGTACCAGCGCAGCCAGTACAAATGGAGCCAGAATGGCAGCATGCAGCACATACACCCTTAGACACACCCCCCGAATGTTCTATATATAGATTTATATCAAATCGGCTATAAAAACCGATCCTATACCGTGTGATCGCAAGCAGAACAGCGTAAAAACAAGCCCTACTACTATATAGTACCCATAACCACCCTATAGCGAATTCATCAGTCAGAGATCAACCTTAAACGACAATCATCCGAAAAAAGACAAAAAGAAGCCTGTGTTGACAGGCTCCTCCGGTTGTTGCGTCTATGGTGTTATATTCGATATTCACATTGTTGTACATGGATCATGTCTGCATGACCATCATTTGGAAGATACAGGTGATTTTGAACCGTATCTTGGTCATGAGATTGTGGTGTGGTGGAACAGCGGTATTTATTTTTTACAGTTTTGTGTCTGCTTGTATTGCTCCACCGATACATGGATGCGATAGAGGCATGATGAGCGTACAATCCGAGTCGTATGATTCGGTATAGCAGTATAGCGAGTATAGATCATGCAAGCTATATCCGATAACGAGGGCAGTACACGCACATCAACCAACGAAACATACCACGATGGGCAATGCGTACACTGGCTCATTGCACGATAGCACTGCTCCACTATACTATAGCTGTTCCTTAACGGCAAGCTGCTACGACATACAATCGTTCGTTCTCATCAAAGCGAACCCTATGCCCCATCAGCATAAAACTGACAATCAATGCGGAACCTTCTCACGGCGATAGCGATTGGGCGATACACCTGTCACCTTTTTAAAAGCAGTACTGAAATAATGCTGCGATTCATACCCCACCTGCTCCGCCACCTCCAAAATAGTACCTTCACTCTCCGCCAGCAATTGCGTTGCACGTTGAATGCGCACCTGTACTAGTAGATGGATAAAGGAATATCCCAGCTCGCGCTTCATCGTGCGGCTCAAATATGCCGACGATACCTGCAACTGATCTGCTAGTACCTCTAGCGTAAGCTGTGGATCGGCATAATGCTCGGCAATATAACTGCGTGCTCGCCGTACCAGCGGTGACAGCTGAAGCTGCCCCTCCATCATCTGTCTCGCAAACCGATAGGCAGGTGCCAGCGCATTCAGCGACAAATCGGATTCGTCCACATGACCGACAGGTTGGATATGCAGCTGAATATGCAGCCCGATATAATCACGCACCGCAGCGATGATACGCTCACCGATATTCTGCTGCGGCAGCTGCCACAGACAGAGAATGATCATACCGGAAGCATCACGGCAGGCAACCAGCGGAATATCGTGTAATAGTTCAGCAGCAATATTGCCAATCGCAAACAGCAGCAGTTGACGGTCATATTCCTGCAAGGGTGGTCGCCCTTCTGCATGACCTGACCAGCGTACCAACAGCAGTGCAGCAGGCAGCTGCGTCGGCAAATCCAGAAATTCCAGCTGGTGCTGCACCTCCGAATCTAGCAAACGTCCTTGTAGCCAATCGAGACAAAATTGCTCGCGCAGCAGCGGAATATTGCGCCGAATCTGGTCAGTCGCCTGTTTCAAATATTGCTCCTGCTGCCAATCGCCATTCAGCTCGGTCGCAATCTGCTCCAGCACACGGCGCAGATGCACCGGGTCCACTGGCTTGAGAATATAATCTTTGACGCCAAGCCGAATCGCTTCCTGCGCATAGCTAAATTCATCATGCCCCGTAATAATCACAAATCGGCAATCTGGCTGATGCTCGCGAATCCGACGAATCAGCGTAATCCCGTCCATAAACGGCATATTCATATCGACCAGTAAAATATGAATTTCTTCCTGCAAAGCCAGCTCTAACGCTTCCTCCCCGTCCTCCGCCTCGGCGATGACGACCATACCAAGCGCTTTCCAATCCACCGACTCCCGAATCCCCTCACGAATAATATATTCATCGTCGGCAATCATGACCTGTAATTGTTCACTCATTGTCATCCTCCTCCTGACGAATCGTATGTGGCGGAAATTGACGCAACAGCGGCTGAGTGACGGTAACAATCGCTCCCCCATGCTCTCCGCGCTGCAAGGTCAACCCATAGCGTGTTCCATACGCCAGATGGATACGCGCCTGAATATTCAGCAATCCATAGCTGCCACTCGGCTCTGGTCCACGACTGCCCAGCGTATCCAGCGGATGCTCTAGCTGTTGCTGTAATTCGGCTAGCCGTTCTTCGGTAATGCCTGCTCCGTCATCGGTCACGGTATAGATCAGCATCTCCTCCTGCTGCTCCGCACGCACCGTGATCATGCCCGGTCCGCGACGAGCACGAATGCCGTGATAGATCGCATTTTCCACTAGCGGCTGTAGCAGTAGCTTGATCACATATACACCTTGCAGTGATTCTGGAATATCCAGCGTATAATGCAAACGATCGCGATAACGAGTCTGTTGAATTTGCAAATAACTGCGAATATGCTGCTCTTCCTCATGTAGCGTAATAATGTCGCTACCGCCGCTTAATCCAATGCGAAACAGCTTGGACAAGGAATCGACCAACTGCGAAATGTCCTCGGCGCCCTTTTTCCGTGCCATCCATTGAATCGTATCGAGTGTGTTGTACAGAAAATGCGGACGAATATGCGCCTGTAGACTGCGCAATTCGGCTTCACGCTTTTGCCGCTCCTGCCTGCGATTGAGCCGCAGCAAATTGCGAATCTCGATAATCATCCGGTTAAAGCTGCGCCCTAGCATACCCACTTCATCACGACGGCTGCTCATATAGCGGGCAGTCATATCGCCAGCTTCTGCCTTTTGCATCAGAGCGGACAAGCGATGGATCGGCTGCGAGATGGAGCGTGCCAATCCGTACGAAGCGGTTAACCCGGCAAAGCAGACGATAAACAGGAAAATGACGACATAAAAGCGAATTGTACGCGACTCTGCCACCGACTCACTGAACCGGAATACGCCGACCGTTTTCCAGCCGGTATAATCGGACGTGGTATACACAAATTGCAGCTGTTGCCCTTGAATGTCACTTGTAAACACATCCTGCTGAGCAGAGGTCAATGAGGATGCAAGACGAGCGGGAACCGATTGCTCAAATGGTCCTTTCGGCGAATAGATCGGCTGCCCTTTGCCATCTGTGACCATAAGATAACCGGTTTTGCCTAGCCGTACATCCTTGGCTGCCTGAGCGATCACACGTAGCTTGAGATCAATCAGCACCACCCCGCGCATATTTCCGGTATGCGGATCATAAAGCGCGCGGGCGACGGAAATGACCTCACTGTCTAGATAGTTGGTATGACTGGTCACATTACGCCCAGATGGATGACCAACAATAGTAAACAGCCCTTTGTTCGCTACCGCTTCACGATACCACGCTTCCCGCGTCAGGCTTTGCTGCGGATTGCGCGCGTATAGCTCATTGCTAATATATTCCCCATTGCGATTCACGATCAGAATGCCAGCGATTTCTGGATATACCGTAGTAAAACCCTGCAAAAACTGGCGTATCTGATATACGGATGTGCCGGATAACGAGAGGTCTGAATCATCGGCGTCATCGAGATCGCGCGCATCCGTAGAAGCAGCAGTTTGAGAGCTGATTGTTTCATTGGTCTTCTCGTTGGCGGTTTTGTTCCCATGTTGTGCATATTTGTTTGTATTTCCTTGTGTGTTATCTTCTGCGTTGTTGCTTATATTGTTGTTTCTATCTGTACTTGATGTCGCATTCATAAAATTCACTACACCAGAGTCAAAGCTGATCAGATACGTAATGCTCTGCATATGCTCCATATACGTATCCAGCGTCTGATTTACCTTGTCGATCAATTGCAGCGTATTGTCCGTCACCTGCCGCTCAATAATTCGGTCAGAAGTATAATTGACCATCACTCCCAGCAAAATAGCTGGTAATATCCCAATCAGCAAAAACAGAGTAATCAGCTGAGTATGCAGCGGCAAATTCTCAGGATGATATTGGCGCCAATCCTGTCGCAGCCAGCGTATCAAGCGATGTTCGTCGGATGGTTTATTTGGCATAATAATCCCCAACATTATCCTGCGTAACGACCGAGACACCGGTATCAACACGTACGGGTACTGGCGATACGATACCGCTCAATGACGGCGCTGGAACGGTCAACCCATGATGCAAATGAAACAAATATTGCAGCGACCAGTAGCCCATATTCCATGTGCCTTGCGCGATAGTTGCATCGATCGTACCGGAGCGTATCATATCCAGCGTTTCCTTGTTCGTATCAAAGCTGATAATGACCGGCTTGTCCTTTTGCATATGACCGGGAGACTGTATCCATTGCTGCACTGCTGCACCTACACCGCTGACACCAGTTGCTTCCGTGATAAATACACCGCTCAACTGCGGATATTGATTCAATATACGGGTCATCTGCTGCTGTGCCATCATTGCATCACCCTGATCATTTTCCACCGCGATAATCTTCATATTCGGATGACGCTGCTTGATCTGCTCTTCAAACCCAGCCGTTCGGTCTTTATGATTTTGCTGGTTGCCCAGTGTAATAATGGCAATCTGTCCACTGCCACCCGTACGATCCGCCATTTGATCGGCGGCAAGGATGCCCGCATTCCGATTGTCCGTTGCGAGAAAGGAATAGGATTTGCTACCCGGTGCTTCGGCATCGAACATGACAACCGGAATCCCCTGATCGACTGCCTTATTAACGGCTTGCACCAGCAATGGAGAATCAATCGCCGAGATAGCAATACCGGCAGGCTTTTTGGCAATCGCTTGCTCGACTACGAGCGCCTGCTCGCGTGCATCGTAGCGCATAGAGCCTTGGTATTCCACCGATACATCCAGCGCTTCGGCAGCGTCTTCAAAGCCCTTGAGTCCGCTTTTCCAGTATTCGATGCCGGATTGGAACGTGATCATCACATACTTTTCGTTAATATCCCCCTTCATTCCCTGCTCATTCCAGGTGGAGGATGTATCCTGTGCCTGGTATTGTACGATATAAATGATCAGGGCAATGACCAGCACGGCATACACCCATAGCATTTTGCGCATAACGGTCCTTCCCTTCGGATCATGATAAATTTGAATATTCCTCTTCTCGTGATGAAAGCGATCATGTGATTGGGAATAGCGATTTGTATTGGTATTGGGATGACTCTAGATGGAACAACATCTAATATAGCGTATATTAGGAATTTAGAAAACGCTTTAATTTCAATAAATAGTGGGGGAGTGGGAAAGAGGAGCAGAGTAAAGACCTTCAAACAAAAAACCTCTCTCATTTATTGCGTGTATAACAACAAAAAGTCCACCCAATAGGATTGGATGGACTATATGACAGCTAATGAGTGCTCTATTACGCTTGCTTCGCCAATTGCACAGTTGCCTGAATGGCAGCTTCGATTTCGCGCTGAATCGCATCGGCTACTACATTTGTATTCGGATCGTATTCCTCTGCCAGATCGGCATCGGCGTAGCCGTCCAGTGCGACAATTGCTCCAGCCCGTGCGCCGCGCAGGGTTGCGATGACGTAGAGGGCGGAGATTTCCATTTCGACAGCGAGAGCGCCGGCTTGTTTGAACTTTTTGTGCGGGAATTCTTCGACACCGTTGAAGAACACGTCCAATGTGACGGTAATGCCTTTTTGTACGACACCTTCACTTGCACGTGCCGCCTGATATAGGGCATCTGTTACATCGCTATCCGCTACAGCGGGGAAGCCGTCTGGTACGAGTTGGCGGGTCAATCCGTCAGTTCGCACCGCAGCGGTGCTAACGATCAGGCTGCCTGCGGGATGGTCGGCGGAATAGGAACCGGCGGTGCCGACGCGGATCAATGTTTTGGCTCCAGCACGGATCAATTCCTCGAAGCAAACTGCTGCTCCCGGGCAACCGACGCCGTGGCTTACGACGGCGATCTCTACACCGTCGCGTGTACCGACGAAGCTGCGGTATTCACGGCTGAATGCCAGCTCGCGCGGATTGTCCAGCTGTGCTGCGATAACGGCAGCACGCTTTGGATCGCCGCAGACGATGGCGTATTCGGGAATATCTTCACTGTTTACCTGCAAAATGGGCATCAACATGGTTCAATCATACTCCTTTTTGGTCCATTCATCTTCCGGGATCGGCAATGCCTCACCGGAGAAACGTTCTTCGCGAAACGGATCGGCTTCGTTATGGAAACCGTTTTGCTCCCAAAAGCCCGGACGATCTTCGATCATAAATTCCAGCCCGGTAATCCATTTCGCACTTTTCCAAAAATACAGATGTGGCACGACCAGACGCACCGGCCACCCATGCTTCGGCGTAAGCGGCTTACCATCATAATGATACGCCAGCAGCACATGATCATGCAGCAAATCCTCTAGCGGTACATTCGTCTCGTAATCGTTACCGCCATGCACCATTACATACTTGGCTTCTGGCTGCACATCCAGTTGCTCCAATAGATCGCGAAAACGTACGCCTTCCCAGACGGTATCGAATTTCGACCATCGTGTGACGCAGTGAATATCGTCGGTGATTTGAACCTTGGGCAGTGCGGACAATTGCTCAAATGAAAACTCCTGCTCGCGGTTCACCGCACCGAAGATGCGTAGCCGCCATGTAGCCAGATCGATCTCCGGCACATCGCCTTCATGCAAAATCGGAAACGTCTCGGTCAGAAACTGCCCCGGTGGCAGTCTTTTCGCCTGTTCTTCGGTAATATTACGGGATAACGGCGTCTTTGATGCTTTGATACGGTCTGCCTTTTTGCTGGTCATCCGCGTTCCTCCTTATTGTGCCTTGTTTGGCTTTAACTTGTACAGTGATTGTCGTATATCTTCTATCTATCTGTCATTAGCGTGAGCTACCGTTCGCACGCTGCGCATCCTTGAGATAACTGCGGTCTTTGAAAAAGAACATCGCTGCCAATGTCACGATATACGGCAGCATCTGTGTAAACTGCGCCGGTAACGCGAAGCCTTGCAAACGAATACTGAACGCATCCATCAGACCAAACAGCAGACTGGACGCCACCACGCCAAGCGGGTTAGATTGTCCGAGCATGGTAGCAACCAGCGCGATAAAGCCGCGTCCTGCCGTCATGCCTTCGGTGAACATCGTCACCTGACCGAGCGACAACTGCGCCCCTGCTAGTCCGCACAGCATACCGGATACCAGCACCGCGCCATATTGAATACGGCGTACTGGAATACCCAGACTTTGCGCTGCTACCGGATTCTCACCTGCTGCTCGCAGCCGGAAGCCGCTAACCGTTTTGAACAGATAGATCCACATCAGAATCGCCGCGAGAAATGCCGTATACACTAGCGGTGAATGCCCAGAAACGATCCCACCCAGCACCGGAATGTCCTTGATTAGTGGAATGTCCCATTTCGGCAAGCCCTGCATATTTTTATCATAATATGCGCCTTTGACATCGAAGATCGCCCGCAAGCAAAAGGTCGTCAGTCCCGCCGCCAAAAAGTTCAGCGAGATCCCGACTACAATCACATTCGCCTTCAGATTGATGCTAATATACGCAAACAATAAGGAAAACAGCATCACGCAAATGACCGCGAATATCACCGCCAGCCATACATTGCCCAATAAATGATTGCCTAGAATCGCGGAAAAGGCGCCGACCAGAACCAGCCCTTCTAGTCCGACATTGAACAGCCCGACACGCGCGCAGATCGCACCGCCCAATGCTGCCAGCAGGATCGGCGTCAGGATGCGCAGGGTGGAGTTAAAGAGTGAAATATCAAACAGCTGATCCATTGTTTTTACGCTCCTTTCTGCGCTTGAGGAACAGGTAACCAAATCGAGCCGATACGAACAATGTCAAGGTCGCTTGGATGACACTCGCTACTTCCAGCGGTACATTCGTATTGCGCTCCACGCCCATCGCTCCGGTTTGCAGCGCCGCCAGTAGAATGCCTGCCACCGCTGTACCAATCGGATGCGAGGAAGCAAGCAATGTCGCCATTATGCCACTCCAGCCGTAATCCGCCGAGGTCAGTGCCCCGTCCAGATACCGGTGTTGTGTACCCAGCACCTCACCTGCGCCTGCAAGCCCAGCGAGTGCACCGCTTGCCAACATCGCCACCACCATCATCTTGCCGCGCTTCACGCCGCCATATGCTGCGAAAAATGGATTGTTGCCCAGCATCCGAATCTCATACCCAGACACCGAATGATGAATAAAGATATAAATAGCGACCGCCGCCAGCACTGCCAAAATAAAGCCCGCGTGCAAACTCATACCAGAAAACAGCTTCGGCAGCCATACATCCGCAGGCAGCATCGGTGTCTGCGACATTGCTGCCGAACCCGTACGATCCTTGAGTGGAAACGAGACCATATATCCGGCGAATAGCGATGCGATATAGTTGAGCAGCAACGTCGAGATCAGTAGATTCACCCCAAAGCGCGCATCCATATAACCCGCAAACAGCGACCATAGTCCACCGACGACCATCCCGACCAGCAGTGACACGATCATTACTAGCCAGCTTGGTCCCGGCATATACAGACCGGTAATTGCTGCCGCCAGCCCGCCTAACACCATCTGCCCCGTCGCTCCCATATTGAAAAATCCCGCGCGAAACGCTAGCGCCACACCCAATCCAGTCAATATAATCGGTGTCGCTCTCGTCAGCGTATTCGTTAGAAAGTAAAAGCTGCCAAATGCGCCGTTCCACATTTCACGGTACGTATCGATGACGGAATCGCCAATCAGCATAATGGCAACTGCACCTGCCAGCAAGCCAATTACTACAGCAATCACCGGCTGAAGCAGTCCTAGCAGTGTACGTTTCAGTGTATTCATGATTGCCTTTTCCCTCCTGCCATCAGCAGACTGATCTGCTCCTCGGTCGCTTGCTCTGCCGATAATTCACCTGCAATTTTGCCTTCGTACATAACTAGAATGCGGTCAGACAGCTTCAATATTTCAGTCAATTCGGATGATACGAGTAAAATACCGTCACCTGCCTGACAGCGTGACAACAGCTCGCCATGAATCAGCTCCATCGCGCCTACATCCACACCGCGCGTCGGTTCAGCCGCAATCAGAAACGGTTTGTTTTGCGCAAATTCACGCGCTGCGATCAGCTTTTGCAAATTACCACCGGATAGAAATTGCGCCTGTGTATCCAACGAACCCGTTTTGATCGCAAAACGCTTCACCCAGCCGTCCATCACCTGACGTAGCGACTTTCGGTCAATCAGCCCTTTTTTACGATAGTGCTGCTGGTGTCCCATTAAACCATTGTCCAGCACAGTTGCTTCCCGTGAAGCGCCCCACAGATAACGATCTTCAGGGATATGCGCCATGCCCTGCTCACGAATACGTCGTACAGACGCACCCGTTACATCGCTTCCATTCAACTCAATCGTACCGCTATCTGGCTGCTGCAATCCCGCAATCACCTGCAACAGCTCCGATTGCCCATTGCCCGAAATCCCAGCGATACCGACAATCTCGCCACGGCGTACAGTAAGCGATACATGATCCAGCAGTGGCTTACTGCCCTTACCGCCAGATACATGCAATTCTTGTGCATGCAGCACCACTTCACCCGGTTGTCGTCCAGCGCGACTCATCTGCACCAGCTCACGTCCAACCATCAGACGTGAAATTTGCTCCTCATCGGTCGTGCTCGCATCCATCTGCCCCGTAATCACGCCATCGCGCAGCACAGTAATGCGATCTGCCGCCTCCATCACCTCATGCAGCTTATGCGTAATCAGGATAAAGCTTTTGCCCTGTGCCGCCAGCCGCTTGATCGATGTCAGCAGCTCCTTCACCTCGCCCGGTGTCAGTACGCCAGTCGGCTCATCCAGAATGATCACATCCGCTCCCTGATACAGCACCTTCAAAATTTCGGTTCGCTGCTGTACACCAAGCGGACAATCCCCCGCCTTTTTCCACGGATCAATCGGCATACCGTACTGCTCGCCCAGCTGCTTGACCTTATCCGCAGCCGCCTGACGATCAAAAAACGCACCTTTTTTCGGCTCACCACCGATGACGATATTTTCTGCCAGCGTAAAGCTTGGGAATAGCATAAAATGCTGATGCACCATGCCAATCCCTTGCCGAATCGCTTGGGATGGATCATGAAAATGAACTTCTTTACCATTTACTAGAATGCGTCCAGATGTGGGCTGCTCCATGCCATACAGCATACGCATCAACGTCGTTTTGCCTGCGCCATTCTCGCCGACGAGCGCATGAACCTCACCCTTACGCACATCAAAATGAATATCGCGATTGGCGGTAAATTCGCCGTACTTTTTGGTGATTCCCTGCATTTCCAGCAACATCGTCATCTGTTCATTCCCCCTCTGTACAAGATGCCTATAGGCTTCCCTTTACGTGCGCTAACGATATATTTCCTTACCATAGAACGCAATAAAACCGGCTGCTCGGTGAAGCAGCCGGTTTCGTCAACTTGCCGTGCCTGTATGATTGCGTATGATCGATGATCAAGATGAAGACATTATTGCTCCAGCGGATTTTTCACAGTGATCTTGCCGGAAATAATATCGTCCTTGATCTGTTTGAGCTTGGTAATGTTTTCTTCGCCGATGAACGGGCTAAGCTTGGATTCGCTATCTTTGGTTACGAAGGTAAGACCAACGCCATCTTCCTTCAAACCGTAATTTGCAGTACCAAATTGGAAGCTGCCATTTGCGAAGTCTTTGACCGTTTCATAGGCTACGGCGTCCGTGCCTTTCAGCTGGGATAGCACGATATGATCTGGGTCTTCTACCGTACGGTCGGTATCCTGACCGGAGGTGTAGAGATTTTTCTCCTTCGCGGCTTCGAATACGCCAAGATCGCTTGTCGCGGATGCGCCAGCTACAAAGTCTGCACCCTGACCGTATTGCACGAGTGCCAATTCTTTTGCTTTTGCCGGATCGTTAAAGCTGCCGACATAGCCGATCAGGAATTTGGCTTTCGGATTGACCGATTCCAGCCCCTGCTTGAAGCCTTCGCTATATTTTTTCAGCAGTGGTACGTCTTGTGCTGCCACCATGCCAACTACGTTGGTTTTGGTTGCCAGTCCAGCTGCTGCGCCGAGCAGATACGAGGCTTCATATTCACGGAATCCGACGCTTCGCACATTCGGCAGATCGACGGTGGTATCAATAATTGCAAATGATTTATCTGGGTTTTCCTGTGCAACCTGTTTCAATACATCTTCTGCTTGGAAGGTAGCAGTGATAATCAGATCATAATCCTCTGCGACGGTAGCACGCATATTTTGCTCAAAAGCGGTTGGATCGGACGATTGGATCGTTTTCGTTTCCACGCCGAATTCCTTGCCGGCTTTTTGAAAACCTTCATCCATCTGTACGAAAAATTGGTTGACGCCGATTTCTTCTGGAAGGACAAGAGCAATTTTCTTCTTCGCGGTGCCGCTTTCACTGCCTGAAGCCGATTGTTCGGAAGTAGACCCACCTGAAGCACATGCAGACAGCATTGCAACAAGCAACATCAGAACAATGACGAACGAAAAACGTTTCGACATTCGTTTTTATTCCCCTTTTGTTTCAAATTTTTCTTTTTCATTTGCAATAATGCTAATGGAATTTGTCGCCTTTTGTCAAATAGTTTTTTGCTATATGTCTTATAGTGGGAGGTTTTGCTGCTTATTGGCTTCATCCACTGCGGAAAGGAATAAGGGAACGAACTCCGGTGGAGCCGCGAGAATCTTTTGGATTAGGAAGGCATGAAGATTCTCGCACCTCCAAAGTCGTTCTTTTCCCTTATTTCCTTTCCTCTGTTCCGAGCATGATGCAGCAAAACCTGTTTGGGGGTGGGTAGTGTGGAAGAACTGGGTTGGAGCGCATTATGTAGTATGGGAGGATGTAGATAGAAAGAAAAAAGCCCTTGTTCCATATAAGAAACAAGGGCTTTTTGGGGTTAGGGATTTGGTGGAATGGATGGGTTTACTTATTTGGGACCGGCGTTGGCTTGGACGCTGTTCGGGACGTTGGCGGCGTTGTCTACAGTGAAGCTGTATGGGAAGGTTACGCTTGGGTAGGTTGCGCCTTGGGCGTTGGTTCCGGTGGTGGCGTTGTAGACGTTGTTGCGCTCGTAGAATTTGTAGCTGTCGCCGTTACTATCCAGTCCGACTTGATGGCTGTTGTTGGTTTTGTAGAAATAGTTGCCTTCAGAGAAAATGTTGCCACCGCTGCCAATTTGGGCGGCGTTGTATTGTTGCTGGTTGAAGCCTTTGGAGTTGTTGCCGGACGGTTGGGTGCTGTTATCAAAGTAGTTATTGTACATGTGGACGTAACCACGCAGCAGCGGGCGTCCTTTCATGTTGGGACCGAACCAGTTATGGTGCAGGGTGACATGCAGCTTTTTGCCACCGTATTCGTAGGAGTCATTTTTGTTGGAACCGATGATCATCGCCAGACGCTCAGAAGCAAGATCTTGATTGTTGCCGACCCAGTTCCACAGTGGGTTCGGATTCATGTTCAGCCATGTATCAGTAAAATAGAAATGGCTATTCGATACGGTTGCATAGTCCGAGCCTTGCGAGATCACGAACAGATCATCACTGATGTTGTACATGGTCACATGATCGACCCAGATATTGCTAGTACGACGGAACGAAGCACCCAGATAGTTCGTACCGATGCCGCCGGGTTGCGTGTCAGCGCCGCTTAGATTTTGCAGGTCTTTGATATTGCCGTAGAAGGTGATGTTTTTGATTACCACATTCTCAATATTGGTTCCTGCGGGCAGCAGTTCGCCGCTGAATTTTAGTTGAATGTTTTGCAATACTGCACCGCCGCCAGCTGCGCCTTCGATGGTAGTATTATTCCATTTGGTACTGTCAAATGTAAACGTTTTCGGTTTTGTGCCGCCATAGATATTGCCTTTGATCACAATATGATGCTTATTCGCATTAAACGCATTTTGCAGTTCCGTCAGATTCGTTACCGTTACTGCCGCTTCATTAGAGCCATTCGTAGTAGCATAACCGCCAGTAGATGCAGCATATGCGTGCTCACCACCCGTTAGTGGCAATACGACCGCTGCCAGCAAGGCTGTGCTCAGCAGCGACAGTTTTATCTTAGATGAAGTTTTTCCTCGTACAGATTCGTTTGTTCTCAACTAAAATACCTCCCAATATAATAAAATGAGTGAACATTATGCAAAATAAAAATGGCGCAGCCCATCTCCGTCTGAGTGGCTGTTATTATGTACAAAAACAATCGTGCAAGACTGAAGATCGAAACCATCTTATGCCAATAAAAGTAACTTCTCCTTTCTTTTCTTGTTCTGGTTTCACCCATCTTCTGAACCCAATTATAGATTTATATGTATATTTGTTCCATATAAAACGAACGATATATTGTATGTACATCTATCTATATAAAATACGGAAACCGTAATCTTATATCCCTTTGCAGCAAGTGTATTAGCATATCATATGTACCCCTTTTGCTCAAACGTTTGACTCTTCTTTTTTTGTCTCTTGTATCGGCTTACGTGATTTCTTTATTTTCAAGGCTTCTGATTCGCACTTCCTTTTTATGATTGATGCGTTAGAAGAAGCATATAAAAATAAAGACACACTCCGCCCCTGCACTCGCTCCTCGTACAACAGCAAAAAGCAGCCAGTGCATGCACTCGCCGCTTGTTTTTGCCAAGATATGATTATGATCTAATACATTCTACAATAGCATCTGGTGCATAATTACGATATGACCCAGTGCATTCTATAGTAGGATGCTGTGCAACGATCTGTTAGAAATGAAAGCCCATGCGACCTTCACCGTTACGTAGCCAGACGCCTTTACGACTCTTATCCAGTTCTCCACGTAGTCCTTGAATAACCTCATGCAGATCCAGCTTGCCTTCTTCATGCCAATGCAGTGCTGCGGATACATACAGCTCACCCAGCTGGGCAAATGTAAAGCCCTCGGTAATCCGCGCCGCTTCTACAACCATCTCGTCACCAGCAAATTCATGCAGCTTTTTGCGGCGGAAATATTCCAGACGCAGCGCTTCATCCGGCAATGTAATCTCATACGCACGGTCAAAGCGTCCTGCACGGTTCATTAGACCGGGGTCGATCTTTTCAGGATAGTTGGTGGTACCGATCAGGAAAATTCCTTCCTTCGACGTTGCGCCATCCAGCGTATTCAGGAAAAAGGAACGTGCTTCGGTCGGCATGGAATCAATATCCTCAATCACCAGCACCATTGGCATCATCCGCCCAGCCGCCTCGAATACCTCTTCAATCGATTCACTGCTTGTATATTCGGTAATTTGCCAGTAAGCGACCGGTCCGGGTACACTGCCCGCAATCGATTTCACCAGCGTCGTCTTCCCGTTGCCCGGATGACCGTAGAGCAGAATACCGCGTTTGTACGGAATGTCGTATTTCTCATAAAAGCTGCGATCCTCTTCAAAAAAGCGATCCAGCGAACGGTAAATGTCCTGCTTGATCTCCGAAGGCATAATCACATCATCACGCGATACCGCACGGCTAACCGGTTCGAGCTGGCGGTTAATCCCATGACGACCATCGGTAAATACGGTCACACGTTTCAGACTTTGCTCCCGTTGACGCACGCGTACATCTGCTAGAAAGTTCAATAAGGCTTCATGACTAACCGCAAACACCAGATCGTCATTGGAAATGCCGTGCTCGCGGAATACCGGCATACGTGCCAGCGCTACGCCAGCTTTTGTATAGGTAAACACGTTATTTTTCAATGAACGGTGCACATCAAAGTCCGGCTCTGGCTTGTCGCCGTCATACATAAATGTCCATTCTTCCAGTCGATCATAAATGCGAATAACATGCTCCAGATTCTCTACGCCTGCGCGCAAATCCTCCTCTAGCAATGTCCAATATTCTACATTCGGGTCTTCGCTGGCATACAGCTTATACTCCACACCATAGCGTTCCCACAGCTTCTGCTCAATGCCAGCAATAATGCGGGCATAATCGGCATAACGTGTGGACAGGTGAGGGTCCTGTTGATCATATACAATAATTGCGTCCGCCGTTGTAGGCTCGGCGGCACGCCTAGGTTCGTTACTGGTACGGTAGGTAGAATCCAATCCGTTACCCTCCTTTTTAGGTTCATGTTGTACATTCATTTGATTATATAGATGATGATAGGTCATCGTTACGATCGATCGGGTCATGCTATCGTCTACATTCAATTATACGCCTTTGTGTCGCAAAGTTGTAATGAGATGAATTTCTGCTCTGACGTTATGGTTAGTTGGTGCCTTTAATCGCTGCCAGCGGCTTGCATTTGGCGACAACGGAAGCGAGCCCTGCGCCAGTCACACTTTCAATAATCTGATCCACATCCTTGTACGCTTGTGGAGATTCATCCAATATGCTCGCTAGTGAACGCTGATTGACGACGATTTCGTCCTCAGTGCCTACCTTCATCGAGCTTGCAAATTCATCCACCTTCACTAGACGCTTCGTTGCCGAGCGGGAACGCGCCCGCCCAGCACCGTGGCAGATGGAGTAATAGTTGTCTTCGCCGCCCGGCGCACCGACCATAATGTATGAAGATGTGCCCATCGAGCCGGGAATGAGTGCCGGATGCCCTGTTTCCAGATAGGGCTTCGGATTGCCCGGATGTCCCGCAGGCAATGCGCGCGTAGCACCTTTACGATGAACAAAGACCGATTCCTCGCCGCGATATTCCGACCACGCATAGTTGTGCATCAGATCATACAGCGTGCGCATCTCGCACTGATTGCCGAACACATCACGGAACGCTTCACGAATGGCAAACGCGATCAGGTGACGGTTCACGGTTGCATAATTCAGTGCCGAATACATGAGATTCACATAATGCTGTGCTTCAGGATGCGACAATGGCAGAAATGCCAGCCGCGAATCCGCTGTGCCCAGTCCGAGTCGGTGCATCGCCGCAATCATCGCCGGATTGCTATCTTGGCTGATGCCGCCGCCCCACGAACGCGAGCCGGAATGCACCATAATCGCAATCTGTCCGTCGTACATGCCCCATGCTTCAGCAATATGACGGTTCTCCTCGTCGATTTCCAATGCTTGAATCTCGGCAAAATGATTGCCGCCGCCAAGTGTTCCCAATTGACGATGTCCACGATGCCATGCGCGATCGCTCACTTGATTCAGTACATTTTCATCGAATTTGAAGCGGCTTTCCTCAACATGCGTAAGGGATGTTGATTTTTTCGGTGTATAGCTGTCCGGTACGTATTTGCCGGGCAGTGCATGCAGCCCTTTGTTAACGACATGCTCTAAACGAAGATCGCTGAAATGTCCGCGTTGCTGTGAATCCATCGGCAAATACTTCTCAATCGCCTTCACCAGCTTGCGGCGCAGCTTGACCTCTTTCAGATCGTCGCGGTGCAGATTGGTCAGATGCACACGCATGCCGCAGCCAATATCGCTGCCGACGATGGAAGGCGAGACACATCCGTCTTCACCGCCCCAGACCGCAGTTGTACCGATACAGGTACCGACGCCGACATGCACGTCCGGCGTATAGCCCATATAGCGAATGCCCGGAATTTGTAAATTGTTGTTCGCCATAGCGAATACTTTGTAATCTAGCCCAGCAAACAGCTCTGGGTTCGCATAGACGCGCAGATCTCCAGCAGGAAGCTTTACTTCGTGAATATACGGATTTTCGCCGGGATGGCTACTATCCATTAATGGGTGTTGGTTGGTTATCATAATAGGTTTAGACCTCTTTCTATGGTTGAGCTTATATGGTTTATATTTGGGATTGCTAATAATACGTGCTATATTTTATGGCTAAATTCGTACTGTTGGTATGCTTCGATCAGAGCGATTCAGCTCCATACCTCATGTAGAGTATCGCGGAACAATTGATCCAGTCTGTCGTCCATCGACTCAGCAGGTGCAGCTTGGGCTGTCGCCAGCTGCTCTAATACTGGAATTTGGACTTCAAGAAAATCATGAATCGATACAATGCGCGGTTCGAGATCCAGCTCTTCGCCAGACATTTTACGCTTCAGCAGTTCATGAATATCACTTTTTAACCGACCTTCTGGCAGCAGTTCTTCTACCAGTGTGTGAAAGGACATCGGCGGTACTGTACCTTTTTCGATGATCCAGCGGCATGCCAGTACGGGACGCAGTACATAAAAGTACTTTTTACTTTTGACCGTCTCGCCCTGCAAATATCCGCGAAGGTTTCCTTTTGCCATATGCAGGTAGTGATACATGCAAGCACGCGGTGAGAAACCAAGCGGTGACAGCTGACGAAGCTGATCTGCCAGTGAGTACGCTTCATGATATACAATCGGCGAAGCCAACCATTCCAGTAGCGGCGGGTTCGATTTGCGGAACAAATTCAATGCTTTGATCAGATCCCAGCCGTTCACATCCAGTTGGTCACTGATCGGATATTCGATTACATCGCGACGCTGAAAAATGGATAGGTACCATTCCGGCTGATGCACATAGATAAACCGCACATCATAGTCGCTATCCACCGATGGGAACCCCCATGCTCTGATGCCCGACTCGCAGGCATATACTATTTTGACATCCTGTTCTTGTTCAATCCGCTGAATCTCCGCGCGGATGATGGTTCTCATCTCTTGACTAACTTGCATGTCTATCACTCCTTTCGTATCTCTATGGCTTTCCACTTGTGTGCTACACATGAACTTGGATGTAACCTGCGAATGTGTACTTAACAGACTCCTTTTATATCACAAACTCCTACTCATCCGACCCACTCAGGGCGGGTACAATGATCGACAGCTATACAAAAAGCCGCAACCCATGTTACGGGCTGCGGCTTTGTCTGAAGGATCGGCAGAAAGCGTCTGCTCTGATCCAATAGCATATGCAGTTGTCATGCTCGGCAATATACAAAGCTATACAATCAATGACTGGGGCAATCCATCTAGATGGATTGTATCCCAATAGAAGAGATCACATCCATCTGAATCCGTACGTACAGGGTGCTTGATTCACAAACACTGTATGTTCAAACCATGTCATTTCCATAAAAAAGAATCAGGCATATAGGCACACCTGATTATTTCCCTGCGGTATATCCCTATGAGGATGCCCGCTTGTATAACTCCGCAAACTGAAGATTATGTCGTCCGTAGGAGGCTGGAAAATAATAACTCGGAATATGCAATTGTCAAACAGCTGGTATCGTTGTTGTGCTGCACGTCGAAGGAATTGCCATCGGTGCGTTGCTGTAGATTCATTTGATAATCTCGGATCATATTGTCCAACCTCCCCTCGTGTAAAAGTTGCTTTTATCATACCCACGATTTTTTCCAACTGTCAAACACCCTTCACAAAAAAAGGTCTTTAGACCTACAAAAATTACCATTCGACATATGAAATTTCCGTTTTTCTTATCATGCGTCAATGCGTTGTCTGATGCTTTATTTTGCTATCGCCAGTTCACTATATTCATACAGCTTCTTACAGTATCGAATGGTAAAATATAGTCGAAAATCTGTAAAATCACAATTTGAAAGGAAGAAAATTATGTTCAAATCCATGTCGAAAAAAGCTCGTCTGCTCCGCATCCTGTTGTCCGCCGCCTTGCTAGCTAGCGCCATCGCACCACTAAGCGCATCCGCTGCCGATTCCTCTGAAGCGTATGCCAAGCTGAATTTTGCGAACAACAAATACTACATATTCAACAACGTCTGGGGTCAGGACAAAGTACAAGGCTGGTGGCAAACCATCTACCACAACAGCGATTCCAACCTCGGCTGGGTATGGCACTGGCCAAGCACCAGCTCCGATGTCAAAGCCTACCCGTCCATCGTCAGCGGCTGGCACTGGACCGAAGGCTACACACCGGGCAGCGGTTTCCCAACTCGCTTGTCCGACAACAAAAATATCAATTCCACCGTCGGCTATTCCATCAAAGCATCCGGCACTTACAACGCCGCATATGATGTCTGGTTCCACAACACCAACAAAGCCAGCTGGGATTCCACCCCAACCGACGAAGTCATGATCTGGCTCAACAATACGAACGCAGGTCCACTCGGAACCTACGTAGAAACCGTCAACATCGGCGGCAGCAGCTGGAAAGTCAACAAGGGTTGGCTCGATGCAGGCAACGGCAAAGGCTGGAACGTCTTCTCCTTCGTCCGTACCGCCAACACATCTGACGCCACCCTAAACGTCAAAAACTTCACCGACTACCTGATCAACAACAAAAAATGGATGACCAATACCAAATACGTCAGCAGCGTCGAATTCGGTACCGAAATCTTCGGCGGCGACGGCCAAATCAACATCTCCAAATGGAACGTCAACGTCCAATAAACACCAACATCCCCCTTCCACATCTCAAACAAATGATACCCAATAAATAAAAACAACTCCCACACATTCCACCAAAAAGAAACGTCCTTGTCCAAACCAGACAAGGACGTTTTCCCATTTTCACCCACCATAGCGCAATAACATCATCAATCCCCCACATCCTTACCTCATCGCACCTTTCCTTGCCCTCCCTCTCCCTGCCCTCCCTCCTGAAAAAGATGGACTTTTTTCTCTCCTTGCACGGAGCGGAGGAAAGGGATAAGGGAAAAGGACGAATTTGAAGGGGCGGGAATCTTCATTCCTTCCTAATCCAAAAGATTCCCGCGGCTCCACCCGAGGACGTTCCCTTATCCCTTTCCGCAGCGGCCCCGTCCAACACCTCCCCAAAAAAAGTCCACCTTTTTCACACCCCCTTCATATTCCAGTGTTACACTGTTTCACGAATACAACTTTTTCGTTATTGATAACAGAGGTGACAATATGACCAAAGAACGGATCGATGAATGGGCGCTGCTGCGCGGGATGTGTTTTCTCGCCGTGGTAATGCAGCATAGCATCGGCGAATACATTTACCGCAGTGATATTGTGCCTGCGGATTCGATTATGCTCGGTATGCTTTATCATTTCACTCGCTTTGGCACGCTGACATTTGTCTTTTTGGCGGGTGCGATTTTATTTTATCAATATGGACAGGGACGACCGTATCGACCAGTGCTGCTCAAGCGAATTGGCGATATTTATGTTCCGTTTGTGATCTGGACCCTGATCTATTGGGTGACCGTTCAGCTAGCAGACCATCAGCCGATTGTTCAAAAGGGGAGCTGGCGGCTGATTATAGAGCAGCTGTTTGCACCGACAAATGGGTATCATCTATGGTTCGTCATTATGATCTTTCAATTTTATTTATTGTTCCCTGCATTTCGCTGGCTGGTCACGCAATTTCGAGATAAGGCGTTGGCTCATCGTGCACCAGAACAGCAGCGCAAACGCGTCATTCTATTGCTGTCAGTCTTAGCAGTTCTCTATGGCTGGCTGATGTATCTATGCTATTATGTCTTTCCGCAATGGACGCTGACCGGTATTGGACAAACCTTGCTAGAGCATCGGGTCAATGAGTTTCCGTTTTACTTTTTCTACTTTGTGCTTGGCGCAGTATGCGGATCGGCGATTCAGACATGGCGCGAAACGATCTTGAAACTGCTGCCTTGGAGTTCGCTTGTCTTTTTGGGTATGTATATCTGGCTCGGCTATGATCTACTCAAGCATTCCACCGATGCTATTAATCTGAATGTATCGACGTATCTGAAGCCGACGACCTTCGTTATTGTGGTCTCACATATGATGTTGATGTATGGCTTAGCTTTACTCTTATCGCGCCAGAATCATGTGATTGTACGCTTTCTAAAATGGTGTGGACGGTATTCGTTTGGCGGGTATTTGTCTCATGCGCTCATTCTGGCGGGAGTCGCAACCTTTACACGTAAGCTTGATCTGACAGGTTACCATTTGCCGTGGACGCTACTCAGCTTTGCGATTGTAGCACCAGCAGCGATTTTGCTGACCAGTCTGCTATCCAAGCTGCCCGGCGGTCATTGGCTAACCGGATCAGCAGGCAAAAAGCGCAAACCATCTGCAACTTCTACAGGCACATCGAGACCAATTCCGCAAGATGCCAAATAACAATAGGACAGATTCCTAAGTAAGTCCGCGCAATCAAAATAACACCCCATACACAGGATAACGTTCCCGTGTATGGGGTGTTTGCTTTATCGATACATCGTATTCGATTGGTTACGAGTGTGCGGATTCCAAGATGGGATCATCATCAAACGTATCAAAGATGTACTGGGAACGACCCGCTGCTTACAGCGGCAAACGCACCGAAAATTCAGTCCATGTTTCGTCACTTTCCACCATAATAATTCCACGGTGTTTTTTCAGGATTTTGGAAACAATCGCCAGACCGAGACCGGAGTTTTTACGGTTTAACGGCTTGGTGCTGAATCCAGCTTCAAAAATCTGCTGTCGTAACTTTTCGGGAATCGGGTTGCCATTGTTTCCAACAGTAAAGGTCAATTGTTCCCCTCGGATACTACCGGTTACCTTGACCAGCTTATCTGGGTTCTCAGTCTCAGCGACCGCATCAAACGCATTGTCGATCAGGTTGCTGACAATCTTCACGAGCTCGGTCGATTTCACCGTACCAAATTGTACAGACTTCAGATTAGCAATTTCGTATTCAAATCGGATTTTGCGATCGTATGCCTGCGTCATTTTCGCCTGAATTAATGCGGACATCGCTGGCAGATTGATATTGATAATCTGGTTCATAGCAATGGATTCGCCAACCAGCTCCGCGGTGTAGGCAGACAGATCATCATACTTTTTCATCTTGACCAGCAATTGGATCGTATTGACGTGATTGTTAAAGTCATGACGCTGTTCCTTGATCGAGTTAAACAAGGCATCGATATTTTCCAGATACACGTTTTGTACGCTTTGCGCTACTGCTTCGGTACGTCGATTCAGCATCGCGATGACACCTAGCACAATGGCAATAATAATAATCGTACACAGAATGATAGACAGTGAGATGAGAAGCAGCTGTTCATTCAGTCTCGTCTGCACACCCGTCAAATCCGACACCACCATAATAATCGCCGGATACGTCAATTCTACGGGAATAAACGTTTTGAGCACCTGCTGACCATTGTACGTCTCGGTGACCGAGATCAATTGTCCCGTGCGATTCACCTGCCGAATATTATCGCGGTCGGGCGCGCTTTTGTACGAGTAGTCGTTGTTGATGGTGTTATTCTCGTCATACCAGATCACACCATGTGAATTGTACTGATTCGACTGATCCAAAAAGATCGGTGGATTGAAAATGGAAATCCCCAGCGTCTGGCGATTCGTTTCGCCATTCAAAA
Source organism: Paenibacillus sp. JQZ6Y-1 (assembly GCF_040719145.1). Taxonomy (NCBI): domain Bacteria; kingdom Bacillati; phylum Bacillota; class Bacilli; order Caryophanales; family Paenibacillaceae; genus Paenibacillus; species Paenibacillus kandeliae. The sequence continues at coordinate 211,118 of NZ_JBFDUZ010000001.1, read as the reverse complement.
TTTCACGTATAATCGCTTCTACACCAGTATCCTTGCGATATTCACGAACCGATTCGTCATCTGTGTAGACATTGATCACATAATCGGTAGAGCCATCATAATAAAATCCCATTTTCTCACTACTGGTGACATCCTCGTCCTCACTGGATACAAGCGGTGCCGCCCAGAAATTCGGCAATTTCTGTCCAAGTTCCACGTTCGGCTCCTGACCGCGCAGCAACTGCTTGACTGCCTTCAGCCAGTCAGAACGCCACGTATTCCACCGGGACAAATCGCTTTCATCGGATGAACGAACAGGTACCACATTATCCCCTTGTTGCTGGAACAATGTAATTCGGTCTACCCCGATCTGCTTGCTTAACGTCTTCAAGTCATTGTCAGTAATCGTATTGAGTTGATTGCCAAGTGTAGATTGGACAGTCTGTGCTGCCATTCTAAGATTCTCACCGTTCAGGTTTTCCACAAACTCTTCCCCGTTCTGGGATAGCTTGATGGATGAGCGAATCTGTTCTGAAATAACGCGCATATTTTGTTCTTGTACAGAGATCAGGGCACTGCGTGATGTTAAGTAATAAATCGTATTCACAATAAGCAATACGACGGTCATACCGACCAGAATATATACAGTTACCGGGATCGGTTTGGGCAACAGGCTCTTGCGCTGTTTCATATTGCAGTTTTACCCCCATTTATATCGGTACTTGTCTATTTCCATTCATAATTGCGCATGGATAGATAAGTACATTAGCCATTTTGTCGACAAAGTTCGATGCTATTCTTCGATCATACCATGAACTGTGCAAACCTACATCTGATTTCCAAAAAAATAATATAATATCGCTGAAAATTTTTATTAATTTCTGGAAAAGATAACTAATATTTATTGTACCGTAGCTCACTAAATAAATCTATATAGAAAGACCCCATAAAGCATATGAATATGCAGTCTGGGGTCTTGTAAGATCGTATTCATACTATAATCTTGCACACTTGCTATTTCTGTGTCATATGACTGGAATTAAATGGATAATTTCCCATGCGTTCTACTCGCCATTCCAGATATTGATTTTCCAGCATTTCATGCAAACGACGCTCGTATACCTCACGTTGCGGCAACCATTTCTGCGTCTCTTCATCCTCATAAATCGTCCATAAATCGCTGAATAGATGCTCCTGCAATGAAACGGGCTGACCGGATGTGCGCCCTTCTGCCCAGACTAGACCTGCATCCGTACGTAAGACGATACGAACGCCGTCCAGCGTGCGTGCTTTCTGTCCAAGTCGGATGGCAGACAGTAGTTGCCCCAGCGTATACCAAGCCATCTGGCTTAGCGCTCGATCAGCTTGAAGTCGTCGTAATGGAAGCCCGGAGCGACCACACACGATACGAATACCGGCTCATCGCCGAGTGGTCGCGCCATTTGCCATACTCCTGCTGGGATTAGTACCTGTGGAAGTTGTCCGGCTTCAATATCCAGACCGAGGATGAACTTCTCACCTTCTTCTGGGCTATCGCCTTTGCCGCCAAGTGTCAGCTCGAGCGGACTGCCAGAGTGAATCAGCCACAGCTCATCCGAATGCACGACATGCCAATCGGAAATTTCATCGGCATGCAATAGGAAGTAGATCGACGTTGCCGAGAAGCGTGGACCGGAATACTGCGGAGGCAAAATTTGCTGTGGAATCTCAAACGATGCTTTCCACATTTCACGGTACCAGCCGCCTTCTTCATGCGGAGTCAGTCCAAGTGCAGCAACAAGTGGGGATACAGGTAATTGAGTTTTCATACGTTGACCTTCTTTCGTTCATAGAATGATTGTAAACTAGAGCATTCTTACATAATCTAGCACAATATGGGGTGAATCTAGCCGTTGCCGTGTCTCTTATTCCGCAGGCTGCGCGGTATGGATATTCGGCTCGGTAGACAACTGTACATTGCCTGCCAAGGCGCGCGAGATCATACATGATTGCTCCGCTTTGTGCGCCAGTAGTTGAGCTTTGTCCAGCTCCTGCGCGGTAGCATTTGCAGGCAGTACAATATGCGGACGATGAATAATTTCTTTATAGGTGAAAATATTATTCGTCACATCCACATTCCCTTGCGATTGCATCGTCAGCTGCTCTACAGCAATATTCGAGCGTTCTAGCATCGCTGCCAATGTGATGATATAACAGGTGGCTGCGGCGCCTAGCAGCATTTCGTCAGGATTGGTACCTGTTCCCGGTCCACCCATCGGCTGCGGAATGGAGATTACGGTATTGAGGTTGCCGGAGGAAATGGTGCCTTCGCTATTGCGTCCGCCCTTCCAATTGGCATCCAGTATAAATTCGTGAATCATGATATGGTCATCTCCCGATTGTAGAATGAGAGTCAGGCTATATGCCTGCTTGTATACGTCCTTCATGCTGTGCATGTTCACTGTATTTCGTACAGGCATTAGTGTACCATATTCCACCGACGTATGGGCAATGCGGACCAAACGAACAAAGCAAAAACACCGCCATACCGGAACATGATCCGGGAGCAGTGTTTGCCTTTATAATTCTTTGCGATTAAAACGTCTCATGCCCCATAGCAGCAAAATCACTGTATACAGTACAGCATAGACGATAAAGCTACCTGAAACGACCTGTCCCAGCCCCATGCCAGAAGTCAGTGAAGAACCGACGTCCACCATTCCGGCGAGATCATCGAATCCAAGCAAGATCGCCAGCATTTTGCGTTGCAGCGCATCGACTGGCATGAGGAAGGAAATGATTCCAGTAATGTTGTTCAAGGTCTGATGCACATCCGGCTCTAAATCCATGACGGACGTGAATTTCTCCACCATCCCGCCAAGCCAGCCTGCCCCATAAAACATCGTCATAAATACGCCATTTCCTAGCGCGGAAAAAGCAGTGGAGCCAAGCAGACTAAGCGTAATTAGAATCGGTACTGCCAACGCATAAACGAGAAACGACTGGATATGTACCACCAGATCACCCGGTACAAAGGTATGAATATCCGTGACTACAATAATCGATACATACAGTAGTAACGCATACAGCACACCAAACGACACATACCCAAGCCATCGTCCAACATACCATTTCCAGCGTGGGACTGGACGGGTTATTGTTGCTTGCATGATGCCAATCTCTGCTTCCCCAGAAATCGACGAAAACGAACTGAAAATCACAAGAAACGCCAGAATAAAGCTGCCAAAGAAAAAGCCGAGTGTCAGCAGTGTAGAGCCTGTTATATACGGTGTGACCAAATCTACCGCTCCCGTATTGGCAGGCTGAGCATTCTTGGTCACTGTACTAGCAATAAACCAGAACAGCACCAAAAAGAGAACGGTCATGACCAGCGTCATCAGCATGACCTTTTTGCGCAGCAGTTCTTTCCATGTCATTCCAATAATCGTATTCATTCGTGTTCCCCCCGGTGGCTGAGTCCTGATACAGCTTCCATAAACCATTCCTCCAGCCGTTCTCGTACCGGATACACATGATACAGCGTCATCCCTTGATTAACGATTAGCGTCGTGATCAGACCGACCTGCTGCTCGTTATCAATAACTGCTTCCAGCCAGATTTCATCGCCCATACTGCCACCGTTTCTTTCGCCGTCAGGTAATGATTCCGCCTTATGCAGCTGAACGCCGCTCGTTTCCATCAACCACGGCAAAATATCGGGAGTATAGCCCCCGATTTTGAACAGCCAGCGAGTCTGTGCGTGCAGCACCTGCTGTACCGTCCCGTGACGCAGAATCTCGCCATTATTGAGCAGCGCGATTCGGTCGCAAATATACTCTACTTCCTCCAATAGATGCGAATTCAGGAAAATGGTCTTGCCTTCCTGCTTGAGTTCACGCAGCAGTTTACGTACCTCCAACCGACCGACTGGATCAAGCGCCGAAGATGGTTCATCCAAAAATAGAATCGGCGGATCGGCAATCAGCGCACACGCCAGTCCGAGACGTTGCTGCATACCTTTGGAATACTGCTTGACTCTGTCTTTGCCACGATTGCCGATGCCTACGCGATCTAGCAGCTCTGGTACACGGCGCGCTGTCGTCTCTTTGTCCAGTCCGCACAATTTGGCATGCAGCCTGACGACTTCACTGCCGGTCAACCATTCCTGATAACGGTACAGCTCTGGCAAATAACCGATATGCCGCTTGGCTGCTACGGTTCCGATTGGATCGCCGAATAGCGAAGCAGTTCCATTTGTCGGCTGAATCAGACCGACCAGCATTTTGACAAGCGTGCTTTTGCCAGCACCATTAGGACCGAGGAAGCCAAAGGCTTCCCCCTGTCCAACGGTAATCTGCACATTTCGGCAGCCGCGTCCATTATCATACTGCTTGGTGAGATTATCGATATGAATGGCGTTTTGCGTCATGAGGCTGTCAGTTCCTTCACTTTAGCAATAATGGCATCTGTGTTGGCAAATACATTTTGACTACCTTGCAGATCGAAATATTCGCCGTCTTTGATCCAATAGGCGTTGTAGATCGCATAATCATTTTGTCCAGCGACATATGGCTCTTCTTGAATGACAACCGGTATATTGTTGATCTGTACGCGTTGAGTAGGATGATTGGACACAAGTGGCAGTGGTACTTCGCCGTTCAACACTTTTTGTTTTTCCAGCATATCTTTAATATCCTGTGGCACCAATGGCAGATTCGCCATCGTATCGAACAGACGAGCAGGATCTACTCCTTCATCAAATGTCACTTTTGGTACTGCCATTTGCTCTAGACTCGCCCAAGTATCACTCGGATTGCTGTCTGGATCAGACGGAATCATTTGGTAGCGGATCGTCTCTGGTTTGTTGATTGTAATGAGTTTGCCGTTCATTTCTTCCGGCAACAATGTAGTACCGCCCAGACGCGTAATCGCGCTGTTCACAGCATCCGTATTTAGTTTATAGGTTTCTGTTTGCGAGTTGTAGACATACACACGATCTTCAAACTGCTTCAATTCAGATGGAGACAGAGCAGTATATCCCAGCTTGCTAAGCGCTTGGTGAGCTGTCTGTTCGCCTTCGTACGTACCGCTAGTTGATGAGAATGCACCAAAGCGATTCATATCTTCGTTGGTTACACCTTTTTCGTGATACTGATCGATCATATTGGTAATACCGTCATCATTGATTGCCGTCAGCTCTTGCATACGGAATTGATTCAACAGCGATGCCAGTGCATTGTTGCCGAACGGGGTTGCAAGTACCGTACCTGCCACTACACAAGCGGCAATGCCAGCTGTCCATTTGCGAGCTTTGCTGCCGAAGCGGCGGGACTTCTTATTGCTATTCATCTGCTCAGGTGCAGTAGATGGCTGATGATTCATCGTATTCAATCCTTTCAAGGTCGGTATAGTTGTTGTTTCCGGTACGGATGGTTCGGATACAGTCTGATCACGTTCTGCCCACGCTTGCCAGCTGGGATGAGGGGTTTCAGCGGCAAGTAGGGTTTGCATTTTCATCCATGCTGCATCGGTTTCTACCTTATCAGCATCATGGGACATGGCACGGTCAGTGGAACGCTGCGGATGGTTGTCACGGTCGGCATGGTCATCATTGCCTTGCACAGGATGTCTATTCACCTGCAAATCCTCCTTTGTCTCTGTCTGTAGAGTTATTCAAGTTCATGCTATCCATTCGCTCCTTGCCTGATCAGGTGGAGTTGAGCATTTTTTTGCGTAATTTGTTCGTAGCGCGATGCAGTAACGTACCTACGATCGGCGGTCTCAGTTGAAGCTGCTCAGCAATCTCAGAGTAGCTGTAGCCGGAATATTTCATTAATAATGCTTGTCGGTCGCGCTCAGGCAGCTGATCCAGCAGCTGGTGCACTTCATCGTGCTCCAATTGGCGAATCATCACGTCCTCGCCGTTTGCGGGAGAAGGCTGATTCAGATCGTAGTATTGCTCCTGCTTTTCCTGCAATCGACGCTCGCGCGCTTTTTTATCCATATAGTCGTAAGCGATGCGGGTCAGCACTCGGTGCAGCCAAGCGCCGATCACGTCGGGATTGTCGGGCGGATTGCGGTACAGCCGCAAAAAGACCTCCTGCGCCAGATCGTCCGCCGCGGCATTGTCACGCACCATCGCATATAGTTTGCGTTTTACAGTAGGGTAATGATCGTAAAAGATTTGTTTGAACTGTTCCGGTTCCGGGTTGTTCATCGGTTTGGATGCTCCTTTCCGCTGCAGCTATAAGAAAGACGGGCAGGTGCAGATTTTTGTATCACGTGTCTGAAAAAATATTTGCGACGCTTCTGGCTACAGCGTATATAATCCATAACAACATAAAAATCAATCGTATCCATAGTATAGAAGAAATGAGCTATCGCCAACCATTCCTAGGTTGCCAATCTACACACCAACATGTTCGTTATTCTCATGTTCCCTCCACTTCAAATGTGCAAATAAAAATAATAATAAAATTCTCTATCTTTCCATGCCTTGCGCCCTATGTAAAAAGCAAAAAATCGCGTTATGATGAGCTTAGATTCCAGCCGACAAGTTTCCTCAATAAAAGCCAAAATATCCCCTTTATTCCTCTTTGGAATCCAATAATTGGCAAGTTATAATTAATATATAACGAAAGGGGTGAGTCAATGGACTGGCTGGAGGATTTTAGGCCACAAATCTATGAATTGTTTGCCGAAGCCGAACAGCGGATCAGCCGTTTTCCAGCGCCGCTCAATGTTCTGGGACTTCATTACCTGTCTGGATTCGATATTCGCAAGCAAGGCAGCGTAAAAAATTATATTTGTTATTTGCTACCATTCTGGTTGGAGCGTACATTAACGACCAGGCTCCGGCATCTGTCCCCCGCTTCACTGCTGCCGGTAGCAAAGCTGGCGGCGCTCGGTAATGTGATGGGTATGCTGCACTTTTTCATTCAGGATGATCTGATGGATGTTCAGGATCGGCAATCGGACAGCATCGATCGACAACGACTCGTACCGCTCAGTCAGATGCTCCATAGTGAGTTTCTGTTGATCTTGTCACAGACTACGCACGATCAGGCACGGCTGTGGGACTATTATCACCGCTTTGTAATGGAATGGGCAGATGCGGTCAGTCTCGAGAAGGAAAGCGATTATTTTCTCCATGATCGTCTGAAAATTGCGGGTAAAGCCAGTCCACTCAAACTATCGGTGGCACTGTTGCTGCTGGAAGCGCGCTTGCCTGATCAATTGCCTATCGTAATGCAACAGCTGGATGAGGTGCTAATCGCCCTGCAAATGAACGATGATGCCGCAGATTGGCCAGAGGATCTGGCGGATGGCAGTTACAATTGTCTGTTATCGCTGATCCGGCAGGAGCTGTCGATGAAAGGTTCTTCTGCGGATGAGACGTCTCCTATAGCGGTGCCAGTCCTGAACGAACGGCTAGTGCATCAAGCGATCTATGACCGTCATATTTTGCGGCGCTATGCGGCGATTGCTGCTGATGGGTATTTGACGGTATCATCTTCAGCTACCATTCCACATCTCAATCACTTTCACGCCTATTTGGTTCGTCAGCTGAATCGGATGACAGAGCAGGTAGATCAGCATCGTAATTTGCTCATGCAGCAGGGTAGTCTATGGTACCACGCCAATATTTTGCCTTAAATAAACAAGAAAAATATTACAATAGATATGGATTTTAGAAGTATTGCATGTTATAGTAATAGGAAAATATAACCATTTGAAGAAGGGAATGATGGGTATGTCCAGCCAAGCCATTTTTCACAATCAGGTGATTCAAAAAGCATGGGAAGACCCAGGATTTTTGGAATTGTTAAAAACCAATCCAAAACAGGCATTGCAGGAAGTGATGGGCATTTCGTTTCCAGAGCATATCAAGCTGACCACCATTGAAGAAACACCGAGCGAGCTATATTTGGTCATTCCACCTAAACCTTCGGACGTGGTTCCTGCTGCACGCTTGAAACCGGAAGCGTCTTGGTAAACGGTTGTTCCATATCCGTTCATCTAACAGTGGGTTGTTCATAATGATATACCGACTTTTATCCATAATTCATTCGCAACCATGCAAAAAAGCGCAACCGTTTGTTACTACGGATTGCGCTTTTTTTATATGCCAGTGCGTCTTTTCTCCCTTGTGCAGCATTTGCAATTTGATTATCCTATTTATAAAAACGCTTACATTTGGATATGAAGGTGTAGAGTCTGCCTGATTGATGGAGAAGGAGGCCGTTTTGATGAATGCTGATTTTGTAATGGAGTATCATCATCTTCCGACATTTTCCCCGCTGCATACCGCCACCGAAACGCATCGCTGGACCTTGATTTATTTGCCTTCTACTGCTGGAGCATCATTATCTATGAGTAGCGCACGTATCTATCTGACACCACCCGGACAGGATGCACCTTGGGTACAGCCGATTCATGGTAGAGCATCGGGCGTATGCTGCCAATTCGTTGCTTGCCCACAATGGATGAGCTGGCTGCACCAATTGCAAACCCCTCATGCTGAACGACCACTGCTGATCAATGACAGCCGATTATGCCGAGAAATACAGCAGGTGCTGGAGCGGCTGATGGAATACGGCGACCGTGCCGATCATCCGGGCTATCGCCAGCTTACCTTTCATCTGCTCAGCGAAGTGTTGCTTCTGCTCGCCATGAATGCCGGAGCAGACAATCATCATTCTGATGGACGTATCGAAGAAGTGCAGCATTATTTGCAGCGCCATTATACCGAAGATATTCGGGTAGAGCAGCTCGCCCAGCTCGTCTGTCTGTCGCCTTCGCGATTGTCACATTTGTATAAGCAGCATACTGGCGAGACGATTATGGATACTGTACTTCGGCTAAGACTGGAACAGGCACAACAGTTATTGTGCAGCACTTCTCGCTATATTGGGGAGATCGCCTACGAGGTCGGCTTCAATTCACAGACGTATTTCACCTGCAAATTTACTCGCCACTTTGGCATCAGTCCATCGCTGTATCGTAGCAGCTTTTTCGCTCGTTCGGCGGATGAAGAACCCGCTTATTATTTGTAGTCATCGGCGGATGCTCTATGCTGACATCCATGTTTTGTTATACAAAAGGGATATTCCAGCATGATAGTCTGCCCTAGTATTCTCGCATGGTATCGGTATCATGAATCCTTCCCTATGAAGCTCTAACATCAAGGTACATGTTTGGTTTATGGTCGCTGACTATCCCACACATTGCTCAGTCGATGGACCTTCAACGATACAATCTGCATATGACCGCCGGTTGTATACAGACTCATCTGACGGCTGGTAGCATCAGGGAATACGATGCTACTGAATACCGTCTGTCCATTATTGGCAAAGACCTCTACCGTAGAACGATCTACCAGAATGCGCAGCCGGATAATGCCGTCTGTCGCTGGCAGCGTTGCTTGCTGACGTGTGCGGAATAGCGGCGAGAAGTTGGTGATGCCGGATTGCGCTCGGTCGATAAATAGCTGCTGATCTGCTGCCATATAGCCTATCTCGGTAAACTGCGTGCTGTCGCCATTTTCTAATAACCGAAAGCCAAACGACGATGCCGGTTGCTGCTGCGGCAAGCGTATCTCTGCTTGTATCTCATAGCTGGCGGATGATAGGCCCGCTAACAGATCAGGGCTATCCGGCTGTAGAGTTATCGCTTGGGTTTGCAATAGGGGCGTGCGCAAGGTGTTCAGCTGTTCCACTGGCTGCTGAGATAATCGCCAGCCGTTCGGTGTCGATACTAGCGACAATTGGCGCGGAATGGTCAATACCCCTTTCCAATCACCAGTTGGCTGCTCAAACGCATAATCCCAGTTGGTCATCCAAGCCATCACAATACGCTGATGCTGCGGCAATCCGGCAAAGGACATCGAAGCGTAAAATTCCTTACCCCAATCCGTTTTCAGCACCGTACCGGCAGGATTATCGTTAATAAATTTGCCAGCTGAATCCAGCTGACCAATAAAATATTCTGCGTCCGAGCCTTCCGTATTGGGATTAGCACCCGTGCTGATCATCAGCACCCATTTTACCGTGCCATCTGCCGCTTGTAATGGAAACAGGTCTGGGCATTCCCATACGCCGCCACGAATATAATTGCCATATCCAAAATTGTCCGTTAATGTCCAATCCAGCAGATTGGTCGATACGAATAAGCGCACATGATCGCCGCCTGATACGACCATCACCCAGCGGTTATGGGCATCGTCGCGCACAATCTTCGGATCACGAAAGTCCCAGCCACCCAGCTCTGTTGCACGTTTACCTGGATTATCAATCACGACCGGACGGTCGGTTGGATAGCGCCATGTACGTCCACGATCCGTACTGTAAGCGATTCCAATTTTCTGATTGCCATTGTGTTCTGTCGGTGTGTAGGATGTATAATACGCGATTAAGCCTCCTTCTGTTGTTCCGTCAAACAAACCCGATACATTGTGCTCATCAGCGATGGTGGAGCCTGACCAAATATGTCCAAGCTGATTCCATTCCAGCGCAAAGGGCAAGTTTTTCCAATGCAACAGATCGGTACTGACTGCATGCGCCCATCGTCCGCCATCCTGATGAAACAGATGATATTCACCCTTATAATAGATCAAGCCGTTCGGGTCACTCGCCCAGCCGCGTAGTGCAGAATAATGATACGCTGGACGATAATCCTCGCCGTAAAATTGCTGCTGTGTCATCCGGTACGTATCCTGAAAAGAAGCAGCACCGCTCACCACCACAATGCCCGCCATATCTTCATCTGCACCATCGGTCAGCTGCTCGGTATCCAGCGCCGGTTGCGCATAGCCATCTACATACAACTGCAAGTGATGATCTTGCACATGCAGCTCCAAGCGATGCTTTGCACCGGATTCGCTAGGATAACTCTGCTGCGATTGCTGAATGATGGTGCCGTCGGACTGCTGTAACCGAGCAGTGATACGATGATCATTGCGAATCAAAAGGACCTGATAGCCCTGCTGCCCCTGTTCATCGGTGCGAAGTACTAGCCCCGCCTCCATCGGCGCTTGCGTTTGTGTTGGCAACTGCTCATCCACTGGCATCAGATCGGTCATCAGCACCAGATTTGTTCCGGTCGGCTGGGCGTATAGTTTCATACCGCCCTGTCCACCTTCCAATACCACACCTCTCATGCCACGCCGATCCAGCGCCCAGACTGCATCACCTACCGTATATTCATGACTTCCATTATGATTCCATGTTGCCGTTTCTCCTTCAGCGGCAATCGCTGCCGCCAATACCGATGGATGGTTGGTCATGCTGCTCTCTCCTGACTGCGAAACCTCCGCTGCCTGCACAGTAGAACTTAGCCAGCTGTACAGACAAGCAGCGAACAATAACGCTCCTAATCTACGAATACCATTGGAATAGTGATACTTGTTAAGCATGCTGTTGGGTTTCGTCTCGCTGCCGCTATCTGTGATCATACTTCCGTCGCTTATGCGGTTGCAGTCGAATGTGACAACCTGTTTGCTATCCAAATTCTCGCCTCCCTGAAGCGTCCTATAATGGGCATGGATGAGACTGTACTTGTACGTGATCACACATCGCGTGCTTGTGTATAAAATGGCTGTCTCCGCTTCGTTCACAGCTGCTGATCTTCTGACACCTCATAAAGTGCTACCGACATGCGCAGTGTCTTCTTTTCTTCATCTGCATAGCGTATCAAGCCCATCCGCTCTGCACCCACATTCGGAAATACCAAATCTGTCATCACAACACAACCATCATCTGCAAATACCTCTACCGATCCGCGATCCACAAATATACGCAGCTCACGCACGTCTTCCTTTTCCGCTAAACTCGCTTCATGTCGTCCTGCAAAATGCTCATGAAACACTTGATCACCGGACATCGTACGGTCGATAAACAATATGCCAGCTGCCGCATCCACACCAATCACCGTGCGATGCTGTCCATCTGATAAGACTTCCCATTCCGCCGATGTGCTTATTGGCATCACGACATGTAGCTCATAGCTGCACAACCGCAGATCAGCGAGTGCTGTAGCAATCTGCTCCGGCTGTACCTGATCCAATTGCAGACGTAGATGACGGCACTTCTCCCATTCGCTCACCGGATGTTGAAGCAGTTGCACGGAACCATCCGTTGCTTGTTCCAATCTCAATTCACGGGCAATCGTCATCGCTCCGCGCCAGCTACCCGTCGGTGTCGTATTGGCATAACGCCAATTGCTCATCCAACCCATATATAGTCGCCGTCCATCTGCTGCTGGAATATCCGACCAGTTCACACCTGCATAATTGTCCCGCCCATGATCGAGCCAACGCACCTGCTGTGATGCTTCGTCCGCCACAAAATTCGTCCCGTCAAATTGCCCGATAAAATACTGCGTCCGCGAACCTTCTACACTGGTTCCGTCATCGCTAATACTGACTAGCATGACCCAGCGCTGCTCACCTTGCTCCCCATTACTCAGCGGCAGTGGAAACAAATCTGGGCATTCCCATACTCCATCATGACTACCGATCCCTTCGCCAAATACACTCAATTCCTGCCATTGCAGCAAATTGGATGATCGATACAATGCCACCGTCTGTCCACAGGTGACGATCATGATCCAGCTATGATTCGGCTCATACCAGAACACCTTCGGATCGCGAAAATCAGGTCGCGTAGGGCAGGTCAGCACTGGATTCCCAGCGTACTTTTGCCAAGTACGCCCATGATCATGACTGTAGGCAAGACTTTGACTTTGCTGTACCGATTGCCCAGGCTGCTCATCATGATGGGTGAAGATCGCCACCAATCCCGGCTGCTCTGGGAAAAATCCAGTCGTATTGTTCCAATCAACCACCGCACTACCGGAAAAGATTGTACCCAGCTCATCCGGCTCCAGCGCAATCGGCAGCTCCTGCCAGTGCACCAGATCGCGCGATACCGCATGTCCCCAGTGCATCGGTCCCCATGTCTGCCCAAACGGATGATATTGAAAAAAGAGATGATATTCCCCCTCCCAATACACCATCCCGTTCGGATCGTTCATCCAGCCGTGCTTAGGCGAGAAATGGTATGCCCCACGATAATCGTTTTGTAGTTGTAAAGACATGCGGTCACTCTCCCGTCTGTTGCAGGCTGCGGTTGTAGCCGTCCTGCCTGATTTTGAGCCATTCTTGTAGTCCAAGTCGATCCAGCTCCTGAATATAACCATCCCATTCCTGATCCGCTTTGCCATTCTGATACCACTCTGTTCGCTTGCGCAGCATGTACGGGAACAGATCGGCTTCAATGGTAGATAAACGATCTAACTCGTCGATGCTGAAAAAGACATTCGGATACGTATGGTCTGCCTGCATATGCGGCACCAATACCTTTTTCATCAAATCCATGCGCCATTTGGCATCATCCGGCATCGTGGTGTACTTGCCAAAATAATCGCTCAAGATCGCCAGCGGACCACCGATGCTTGTTTTCTGACGCACCTCTACGGGTGCAGAGCCTTCTAATGGCAGATGCTTAAGCATTTGCTTGGACTCATCCAGCTTAAAAATATTTTGCTGGGTACTATCGCCGTACGTTCCCCAGTTATCCTGCACCGATTGCAGCGGCGCATACAGCTGATCGACCCATTTGGCAGTTTGCTCCAGCTGCTGGTTGCTGCTCGTCACGACCATACTGCCACGGAAAAAACCGATGGCATTGTTGCGTGTCACATTGACCTTACCATCCGGTCCGGCGAGTGGCGGCATCAGATCATACGTATCATTCATGCCCGTAATATTGGCTTTATCCCATGTAAAATACAATCCGTACCGATTATCCTTCCCCTTGGCAAGATACGTATTCCAATCCTGCTGGAACGATTCAATATCGATCAGCCCGTTGCGATACAGATCGTGGATATAATTGACCCCATCCCGATAGCCGTCCTGATTGCCGGTAAATAGGACTTTCCCGTCATTGGTCACAACCGTATGATCAGGATTGTCACCTAGTCCAAATGAAGCGAACAGAAAGGTCAGATTCTCGCCACCCGGCTTGTCGATAAACGAAAGCGGAATCTCGTCCGCCTGACCGTTACCATTCGGGTCTTGTGTTTTGAACGCGGTTAATACCTGCTTCAATTCATCTGTTGTCTTGGGCATCTTCAAGTTCAACTTATCCAGCCACTGCTGATTGATCCACGGCATGTCGTCCACGGATTGGATGCGTTCCTTATCCTGTCCCAGCTCCTCAATCCACGGGAATGAATAAATATGCCCGTCCGGTGCCGTGATCATCGTGCGGTATTCCGGTCGCTCTGCCAGTACCTTTTTAAAATTAGGCATATACTGGTCGATCAGATCCTCTAGCGGTACAATCGCTCCGTCCTTTGCAAGCTTGAGCAGATCATAATCGCTATATTCTGCGCCAAAGATCGCATCGGGCAGATCGCCACTCGCTACCATCAGATTGCGCTTTTCCGTGAATACATCGCTTGTATAGCTAGTCCACTGTATATGCACACCTGTTTTCTTTTCCAAGCGTTGCAGGATCAGCTTCTCATTCGGATCGGCAGGTGCAAGCGGCGAGCTGGATGTGAGCATGCGCAGGATTGGCTTGCCGTCCGCGGTCTTCTGCGGTTGAGCCGCTTCGCCGCCACAGCCCGTAACAAGTAGCGCCAGTACCAATGCAGGAATACCTACTGCGGTATAGATGGTTTTGCGGGATTTGATTCTGTTCATAGATTGCAACCTCCTCCGGGATGCCGGATTATTATGATATGCCTGTATTGCACTTCATTTGCCAATTGCCTATAACCATGCCTATTTCAGCGAGCCGACCATCACACCTTTTTCAAAATACTTCTGGAAGAATGGGTACATGACTAGCAGCGGTAGACTGGAGATGACAATCGACGAATACTTGATCATCTCAGACAATCGTTTCAACTCTGCCATCGCCTGCTGATCACCGATCATGCCCGGTGCCGCCTGATTCTGGATCAGGATGGAGCGAAGTACAAGCTGCAATGGGAACAGCTTGGAATCCTCCAAATAAATCATCGCGTCAAAGTACGAATTCCATTGCCCGACAAACGCATAGAGCGCTAGCACGAACATGATCGGCTTGGATAGCGGCAGTACGATTTTGGTGAAAATGATCCGGTCAGATGCACCGTCCACATTCGCCGCCTCCTTCAGCTCACGCGAGATGCCTTTGAAAAACGTACGTGCCAGAATGATATTCCATACATTGACTGCCCCCGGAATGAGCAGCGCCCACGGCGTATTGAGCATCCCCAGTTCGCGAATCAGCAGATATGTCGGAATCAGACCACCGCCGAAAAAGAGTGTAATGATCAGCAGCGTCATCACAGCCCGGCGTCCAACAAGCGAATCCTCCGCCAGTGCATAGCCTGCGCCAATCGAGATTAGCACCGTGATGATCGAGAACGCCGCCGCATACCAGACCGAATTGAAAAATCCGCGAATCATCGCTTCATTGCTCAGAATTTTGCGATAGCCTTCCAGACTCCAATCGCCCGGATGAAACGACAATCCACGATTAAGCAGCACCGTCGGGTCCATAAACGAAGCGATAATAATATAGCCAAATGGAATAATCACCACCAACACTGCCAGCATTAAAAACAGCTTCATTCCGATTAGCATGAATCGGTCAAACGGCGAATTTTGAATCAGCATATGGATTCCATCCTTTCCTGAATATGTGCTGCTTAATACAGCCCTTCATTATCGTTCAGCTTCTTCACAATCAGATTCACGCCGACTAGAAGTACCACATTAATGAGTGAGTTGAACAATCCTACTGCGGCAGAATAGGCGTAATCCCCGGATTGCAAACCGATCTTGTATACATAGGTGGCAATGATCTCAGATGACGGCAGGTTCATCGACGTTTGCAACAGATATGCTTTTTCAAAGCCGATGGACATAATGCCACCCGCTGCTAGAATGAATACAATTGCCATAATCGGCTTGATCGTCGGCAGATCGATATGCCAGATGCGTCGCAGCAAGCTTGCTCCATCCAAACTAGCAGCATTGTGCAGCTCAGGATCGACATTGGCAAGAGCTGCCACATAGATAATGGATGCCCAGCCCGCCGTCGCCCAGATGTCCGACAAAATGTACACCCAGCGGAAGTATTCAGGATCGGTCATAAACATCAGCGGTGTTCCCGTAATCCAGCTAATCAGCTGATTGATCGGTCCTGTCGGCGAGAGGAAAATAAACAGCATACCCGCGATCACGATGACCGATACAAAATTCGGTGCGTATAGAAACAGTTGAATATTTTTCTTGATCCCACGGCGGCGAATCTGATTGAGCATGAGCGCCAGCACAATTGGAATCGGAAAGCCACAGATTAGCCCATACGCGCTTAATTTAAGCGTATTCATAAAGATGGTTTCAAAATTGGGCGAGGTCAAAAACTTCTCAAAATGCTTGAATCCCACCCAATCGCTGTTCCAAATGCCCCGAATCGGACTAAAATCCTTAAAGGCGATGATTGCGCCGTACATCGGTCCGTACTTGAATATCAGCGTCAGTAGCAGCGCAGGTGTAAGCAACAGATACAGAAACCGATTTTTCTTGAGCTGCGCCCAGATCCCCTCACTTGCACGGCGCTTGTGTAGCAGCGTTTGTCCGGTATGCCGTTTGCTTGCTTTGGCGGAGCTTTCCATGCCTATTCCCCCATTCTTTTGTAATAATGACTTGGTGGTTGCGAATGTTTGTTGCAAACGGTGGATGAACCAGACGTTTAAGTAATCGCTTACATAATCGTGCTGGCAGTATGTTCAGCTAGAATGTAACGTGACTTTTGCAATGATCCGCAGTCATTTGTCGCTTTTTTCATTTACAATTTAACAAAGTAATTGTTCATATGTCAATATAAAATGTAAAAATAGAGAGACAAAGAAACATTTATAATATAAACATTTGCACAATAATTGTTTACATTTGTGCATCAGCAATTGCTTTTGAAGATGAACTGCTTTATATTCAAACTATGTAATCCTATGAGCGGAATAGCCTCATCCCTGCTTTCCCAACCTAACCAGACAAAGGTGGATACGGACCATGACCCGAGAAAAAATAACCATTCAGCATATTGCCGATGCGCTCGGCATTTCACGCAATACCGCCTCTAAAGCACTTAACGATAATGCAGCCATCCCCGCCGAAACGCGGCAAAAGGTTATTCAAAAAGCGATTGAGCTGAAATACAAGCAATTTGCCTATATGGAAACGGATAATCTGCTGCCACGCAAAACAGGAAATATTGCATTGCTAACGACCAATATGCCGAACACATCGCACTTTGGCTCCGCGCTGATCAGCGGTCTAGAAAAGCGCATTAGTGCCGAAGGCTATAATCTGTCGATTCATATCATTCGTAGCGATGAGCGAGATGCAGGTAAGCTACCGAATAATTTTGATAGTAACGCTGTTGACGGTATTGTATGTATCGAGCTTTTTGATGCCGCTTACAGCGAAATGATTACTCGTCTCGGCATTCCAGCGATCTTTATCGACTGTGCCGCCGAAACGGATTATTCCAGCTTCCAAGCAGATGTATTGTTGATGGAAAACGAACACAGCATCTATCAACTGACACGTCAGCTGCTGGACAGCGGCTATGCAAGCATTGGCTTTGTAGGCGACCGTCATCACTGTAAAAGCTTCCACGAGCGCTGGCTTGGGTATCGCCGTGCGCTGCTAGAGCAGGACATCGCCTTTGACGCGGAGCTGTGCATTATGGATGATGATCAATATTTTATTTTTGAAACGGACTGGATGGAGCAACGACTAGAGCAGCTGGACCGATGGCCGCAGGCATTTGTATGTGCCAATGATTTTATCGCTGTACGGCTGATGAAGGCGCTCAAGGCGCGCGGCTTATCACTACCGCATGATGTAGCTATCACAGGGTTCGATGATGCAACCGAATCGCGTATCGTGGAGCCGCATCTGACTACGGTTCATATTTTCAGCAGTGATATGGGTGTGCGTGCGGCAGAAATGCTGCTCTCTCGCATCCGTCATCCACAGCAGCCGTATTATACGGCGCATATGCAGACGAAGGTGCTTGTTCGCGACTCCGCTCCAGCACGTAACCAATCGGCAGGCTTAGCTTCGCCGTCTTGACCGTAAGGGGTCACATCCATCTATACAGCAAAAGGTCAGATACATCTGTCATGCCAACTTGTCCTAGAAAGAAGGCGGGTTGCCCACTGCACACGCAAACCTACAGATACGCACGCTAAAAAGCCAAACGCCCTGCTGCTCCGATACGGATCTGGTCCGTATATCGGCGCGCAAGGCGTTTGGCTTATTCATGTGTTGGAATGGTAGGGAACATTTACTTGGCAGCTGGCGCTTGATCCTGCTGGGTTTTGTACGCATCCAGCTGGCGCTGCAATTCCGCCATCACTTTGTCGTAGCCCGCTACTTTCAGCTTGTCGCGGAAGTCTTGTACCGCCTGTGTTGGATCACCAGCTTTACCATAGGTGATCGCTGGACCCATCTCTGCTGTCACCTGTGAAATGGCAGTCAGCTCGGATTCCACAGCCGTTTTATCAAATACGAATTGTCCATATGGATATGGCTTTTTGATTTTGTCATATTCGCTGTACAGGGTATCGATTTTATCCCATGTAGTATCGCTTGGAATTTCATTTTTATCGACACGACCTGCCCAGAAGTCAGAGTAGAACGCATCATTGGTTTCGTTGTAGCCAGCAGGCAGTGTACGTTTGCCGTCTTTGATCTCGTATTGTACGCCTTCCATACCGTAGTTGATCAGTTGATAGATTTCTTTGTCATTGCGCATCAGATCGTATGCCATCAGCGCACGCTCTGGATTTTTGCTATGCGCACCGATGGATACGCCGCCGTGTGTGATTGGCATTTCCAGCAAGTTGCCGCTTGTACGGGAGAATGGGAACATTTGCAGCTCTGAACCCGGTTGCTTCTCATCCATCTGTACACGCAGACCGGAGAACGTTTGGGTATGATGCTGATCCATACCGGTTTGTCCAGCTTGCAGTGCAATACGGGTATCGTTTTTGTTATTCAGTACATCCTCGCGCCAGTATCCTTTGTCTGCCCAGTCTTTCATCGTTTTGGCAAAATCAAGGAAGGTATCGTCAAATACCGGGCTGACAGCGGTGTAACGATCATCGTAGGATTTGGTGTTGAATACTGGCAGATAACCAGTCGAGATTGGCAATTCCAGATAGTTGGTGTGCGATTGTACCCAGCCGCCAAAGGTACTGGTGCTGGATTGTGCATCCCATGGAATGACACCCGGCTTGTTATCTTTGATCCATTGCAGGTATTTGCCAATCGTATCCCAGTCTTTGATTGGCTCAGTGATGCCTGCTTGTTTCGCCCAATCGCCACGATAGAAAAATCCGTGGTTGATCCATTGCGTGTAATCGTTTTCAGGAATCAGAACGATTTTGCCATTATATTTGCTTTGAGCCCAATCTTCTGCTGGAATCGATTTCCATGTTTCCGGTGCATATTTGGGCAGCAGATCATCCAGTGGCATAAATGCACCACGCTGCGCATTGGACCATGTATCTAGCCAGTCTGTACCGATGGTGATCAGATCGACCGGTTCACCGGATGCGAGCAGCAGATTGTATTTGGTTTGCCAATCTGCCCATTCTACCCATTTCCACTGTACCTCGGCATTGATCTTTTGCTTCATAATCGCATTGACTTTTTCCATAACCTTTTCAAATTGCCCGTTCTTCGGCTTGTCGCCCAGTGCAACGAAGGTGACGGTAACAAACTGCGATTTGTCGTCTCCTGCGCCTGATTTGCTGCCGCCACAGGCAGCGAGCGATAATACGATCACAGTGATCAGCAATGCCGAGATCAGCTTACGGAATTTCCACATATACGTTCCCCCTCTTGAGATAGGTAGCAGAATATGAACCTGTTAGAGCCTGCCGCAGCTTGATTCAGCCTTTGACCGCGCCAACTGTGATTCCTTTAATAAAATAACGCTGTACGAACGGATAGAACAGAATGACCGGACCCGTCGCTACAACAGCGGTTGCCATCTTCATCGTTTCTAGCGGTACATCGCTCATGGATACATTGGACGATGCCGCCGAGTTGCGGATAAAGTCAGCACTTGTTACCACATTGTACAAAAATAGCTGAAGCGGACGATAATCCATATCTGGCGATAGGAACAGCATCGCATTATACCATTCGTTCCAATATCCCAGTGCGATAAACAATCCAATCGTCGCCAACGCTGGCGTCGACATCGGCAGAATTAGCCGCAGGAAAATCGTAAAGTCGCCTGCACCATCAATCTTGGCAGATTCGGTAATCGCGTGTGGAATGGAGCGAACAAAGCTTTTCATCATAATGATCAAGAATGGACTGAGCAAACCCGGCAGCAGCACTGCCAGATAGTTATCCTTCAGCTCCAAATACTGCGTAATCAGCAGATAGAATGGTACCAGACCACCAGAGAACAGCGTGGTGAAGTAGATAAAAAACGAAATCTTATTCCGATACTGAAAATCCGGTCGTTGCAGTGCATAGCCTGTCATCGCTACGATAAACAGACCAACCGCTGTACCGACAATCGTAATGCCCATCGTTACAAGATAGGAGCCGATAATTAGCTTCGGATTCTCGAATACGATCCGGTAAGCAAAGGTACTGAATTCATGCGGCCAAATGTTAAAGCCATACTGCTTCACCGCTGCCTCACTTGTAAACGATGTGCCTAAAATCAGCAGAAACGGCAGCAGACATGCAATAGCGAACACAGCAATCACAACATAACCGACCCAGCTTACAATCGTCTCACTCAAATCCCGGCGGATGCGCGCCGGACGTGGAGCATTACCTCCAATAACGTTAACTTTGGGATTGATGTCCATATCGGCGACCTCCTAGAACAGTGAATTTTCAGGCGAGACTTTTTTGATCACCCAGTTAGCTGTCAGTACGACTACAAAGCCGAAGATCGATTGATACAGGCTGACTGCGCTACCCATCGAGAAGTTGAAGTTCGTCATCAAAGAGCGGAATACATACGTTTCAATAATATCCGTACTAGCATACAATGCCGTGTTATTCGCACCGACTAGGTTATAGAATAGACCGAAGTTACCTTTGAGAATGCCACCCAGCGAGAACAGCAGCAAAATGATAAATGTTGGTTTCAGCCACGGAATCACGATATGGATAATGCGCTGAAACGCATTGGCACCATCAATCTCCGCCGCTTCCACAATTTCGCTGTCCAATCCCATAATGGCGGCAAAATATACAATCGAGCCATAGCCCGTTGTCTGCCATAAATACGTAAGCACGATAATAAACGGCCACAGCGTTGGTTCCGAATAGGCTTTAACTGGATTCAATCCCAGCCCTGCCAACACATGATTGAGCAGACCGTAATCATAGCTCAAGATGTTATAAGCCAGCAGCCCGACCAGTACCGCCGAGATAAAGTATGGCAGGAACATCAGCGTCTGGGTTACTTTTTTGAACCATTTTTTACGGATTTCATTCAGCAGAATCGCGACCGTAATCTGTGCCACATTCCCGATCAGAATAAAGGCGATATTGTACGCCACCGTATTGAACGTCAGTCTCCATAAATCACCAGTCATGACCAGAAACTTAAAATTGTCCCAGCCGACAAATGGACTTCCGAAAATACCATCGGTGTAGTTGTACTTGACGAACGCCAGATACAGACCCGGCATTGGCAAATACGCAAAAACGCAGAAAAACACAATGGCCGGCAAGCACATCAGCAGGAGTACGCGGCTGTTTTTAAACTTTTTGCGACGGGAGCTTTTGACACGTACGGCAGGGATCGACTTGGCGGTATCCAATGAACATTCCTCCTTTGTGCTTCGTTGATACGAATGCCGAAAACCGAACCTTTACGGCTCCGGCGGACATCTTAACCTTTACCCTTTTATTGTAAGCGTTTTCTAAAAGATTGGTATTTCACTATTCTGCTATTCCCTTTTACGATTCTGCTATATTTGTTCCGTATTCTTTTTTTGCTTATCAAAAAACCGTGCTTCCTTACCGCCAGCCGCCTGTTTTATACAGGCTTGACTAGCGGAAAGGTAAGTACGGCTTCGGTTCCTTCCCCTTTTTTGCTATGAAATTCCAATTGTCCGTCCATCGCTTCGATGATACGGAAGGTGACCATTAATCCCAGCCCTGTACCCTTGGTTTTATTAGAAAAATAAGGCTCGCCCAGACGCGCCAGTTCCTGTTCATCCATCCCTGCACCATTGTCACGAATATAGATGCAAATGCTATCTTCCCAGCGCCGTGCCTGAATCGTCACATTGCCGTCTTTGCGTAGCGCCTCGATACTATTTTTAATAATATTGATGCACGCTTGCTTGAATTTGGACGAGTTGCCGCGAATGTATAACTGCTCTGGCACATCAATGACCAGTGTTCCACCTTGCAAGCTGGCGAGCGGCTGCATAATATTTTCGATATTCGTGAACTCTTGGCTAAGATCTAGCATATCCTCCTGATCAAATTGCGGCTTAGCAAAGGTCAGGAAGTCGGTAATGATACCAGCAGCACGATCCAGCTCATCCAGCGCCATTTTCAGATGCTGACGTCCCTTATCGTCCGTATTCATCTGCGTCAACTGCAAAAATCCACGCGTCACTTGAAGCGGATTGCGTACTTCATGCGCGACCGAAGCTGCCAATTCGCTGATAATATCCATCTTCTCCGAGCGCTGCAATTCATTGTTGAACAGCTCCAGTTGGCGCGAGTATTCAATCGCCTGCCGCCGATTTTCAGCGAAGACGCGTCCCATAATCGCAATCAGCGAAATGACGAAGAAGATAACGCCCCATTTCCACAGGACAAGTTTATAATCGCCATCCTGCACATAATACCAGATCAGTTCAAACCCAGTAATCAAGGCAAAGGTCGAGAAACCTGCGGCAAAAATCTGCGCCGCTCGATTTTTTTGTCTGGCAAATCGCAGCGTCATGATCAGGAAAGTAATCAGTCCAACCAGAATAAATACGCCAAAGATCAGCACGGTCATCACGTAATAGATTTTGAAATACCGATCATGGGTAAGCGTATTGCCAATCAGTGCTAACAGACAGAGAATGGAATAGATGTACTGCACCTTTTTCATACGATGGATAAGATTGTTGTACCCTCTGCCGAATACATTTTCAAAAAACTCATAAAATGCCGGTACCAGTACAAACAAGCTAATATCGAACAGCAGTGCATACACCCGATCACCGAATGGATAAAACGTAAATAGAAACGGCGAATAGGTAACCACTAGCACACCCAGCGCCAAAATCACAATACAGAGACTGAGCCACATCCGCCTTGCCTGCCCTTCGAGGAAAAAGGAACAGAACGCCATAATGAGCGCGACCAGTACAAATGAGAACCCAATTACCACATCCATCAGGTCGGAGCTTACGTAGGTAGTCAGAATGTCTTGGTAATCGCCGATCAGAATGCCGTTAGTCAGCCCAATCTTCTCGCGTGCTGATTCGACCCAGATGTAGACCATTTTGAACGAATCGTCGCGCGTAAGCGGCAGCAGCAATTGATTCTGTTCATACGCATAGCCGCGCCGAGATTCGTAAATTTTGTTGTCATCCAAATAGACGATGACATGCTTGCCCTGTAATTCCCGAATCAACAAGCCGGATGTATTCCAGTTCAGCTCCGGCAGTGGAATGCGAATCCAAGCAGATGAGCTGTTCACCGGCTTGCCATCCTTCATTAATTGCGATGAGGTCCAATAGCTGTTCTGATCATCATTCCACGGTTTGGATGTGAATGTATTTTGCGCTTGCCAGCGCACCTGCCAGTAGTCAATCCGCTGGAAGCGCTGATCCTCGCGCATATTGGCAGATAAGGAGAACGCTAGTAGCACCACGATGACGAATAATAGAAATATAACAAAAGCTTTAGGCATGATCTTCATAGAGCACCTCAATTGGGAGTGGAAATGTCCACAGGCGGCGGGACATTCCTTTCGCTTCGTAGCGGTATCTGCGCACCCCAATAGCATGTATCAGGGTACATGTAAAGTCTTGCTGTCATCCACATATGTACATATAACTGGGAAATTCATGCTGAATCCACAAATTCTATTATACTTCTTCCTACCTTGCAGTAACACCATTAAATTCCTGTCTCTGGTAATTTACAATGGGATATGAGGATCACGTATCTCCGATTCCCATTGCGGTTCACATCCCGCAGGCGCATCCATAGATTCATGGGATGTTTGGCGGGCATGGATCACGGGTAACCTCCACTAAGGGGAACGAGTTTCATTTCCCAAAATGTAAGTAAGGAGCTGAGCAGCATGGCAGACAAACAGCACTATGACGATGTGTTCTGGAAAACCAAGGACACACTTCTGGATGATGAGGATGCCCAGTCGGTCGACGAGGAGTTGGAAACCGAACTGCCGCGCGATGCGGAGCTGGCCGTAATCCAACCCGAACGGCTGGATCAGCCGCTGCATCAAGATGTAGCGGACGAAGAGGATTCCGGTCCGCATCCACAAGCCGACCCGGAAGATGAAGGTTCAGATACTTCACTCGCACGACATGAAGATCAGGATCAGTCCAAATAAGACACACAGCAAAAAAGCCGGAAGCAGGAGAACATACCCTGACCTCTGGCTTTTTTGCTGTGCTTTGACTATATTGATGAACCATAACGAACGTCCGTTATTTCCGTCCGTAATCCGCCTTCACTTCGCCCCAGCTGCGCGTTTCCCATTTCAGAAGCTTATTGCTGTAGCTGTTCGTACGCAGCCAGTGCTCAGCGCGATCCACTAGATCCCAAATCTCGGCAGTGGACGCGTCGCGTACAAGCGTGGACGCTGCCTGCTTCTGCTTGACCCATTTGATTGCCGTTGCCGAGTCGCTGTATACAGTCTTGTTACTGCCCTGCTTTTTCAAATAAGCGAGCGCATGGACAATCGCTAGAAACTCACCCATATTGTTCGTTCCCTTGGCAATCGGGCCTTTGCTGAAAATATCCTGTCCGGTACGGGTATCGACGCCGCGATATTCCACCGGACCCGGATTGCCGCGTGTTCCCACATCGACTGAGATGCTGTCATAGTCAATCTGGTCCATTGGAATATCGGATGCCGATGTTTGGCGTTTACCATACACGGAGGATTTGCCGCCGCCAGATGACGATTTGGCAGAGGAGCTACCTGCTGCCTGCCCCCAGTGCTTTTTCCAGCCTTCCGCATACGCACGTTCCGCTTCGGCACGCGATTCATAGGCTTTGTATTTGGCTTGCTTATATCCGTTTGTTTGCTGCTGACATTCCGGCCATGAGCTATAAATGCCCGGACGATGCCCTTCCCATACCACATAAAATTTCGATTTTGCCATGATACGTCCTTTCCTTCCTGTACTCTCTCCTCATTATGAATGGTTCGTGCGCACTTTGGCAACCTGCTCTCCTGCTGCTTCCGACGGCATCTCCCAGCGCCGCCGCGCCACCATGAACGCGCACAACAATAGTAGTAGTCCGTTAATAATGAAGACAAATCGTATATCCAAAAACGAGCCGAGCAGACCACCAATAATCGGCCCTGCCATCGTCGCAATCTGGGATGCCGACTGATTCAGCCCGAACGCGCGTCCACGGAAGTCCGGCGGTGTCACGCGGACGATCATTGCATTGATCGAGGGCAGCACCGCTGCAAAGAACAGCCCGTAACCAAACCGCAGCGTACCGAAGCCCCAAATATTCGTGAAGAAAAATTGCAGCATATTCCCAATCCCGCTGCCAATCAAACCGATCAGCAGCACTTTGCCAAAGCCCACCTTGCTGCCGATTTTGCCCCAGCGCGGTGCCATAATTAGCGTTGCTACGCCGACTGCGGAGAATACGATACCCGCACTTAGCGAAGCGCTGCCAGCCTCGACGCCCATACTTTTCACATAGATAGTAATGAGCGGCTCTAGAATCATAACCGAGAAATTCGCCACAGCAGTCAGAATCAGTAGCGAAATGAATACTGGATTACCCGCCGCCTGCCGGATGTCATCACGCACGCGCGAACGCTTGGCAGAGCGGTTGAAGTTGTGCTCCTTCGCCCAGATGGTCGCAATCAGCGCCGCGATCAGCACGATAAACGCCGAGAACAAAAACGCATTGCGGTTGCCCACATAATAGCTGACCACTCCGCCGATCAGCGGACCGACGATGGTTCCAGTTGCGCCAGAGGTTGCCATCACACCGAGGGCGTAGCCCGTTTTATCCTCTGGTGTATTCGTGCCGACCAGCGCAATCGAGGCTGGCACAAAGCCTGCCAGCAAGCCCTGAAACAGCCGTACCACCAAGAATATGTATGGATCGGTAACAAAATAACTAAGCAAATACAGCGCCGCCAGACTGAAGCCGGAGCGGATCAGCATCGGCTTGCGACCATATTTATCCGCAAGCGAGCCCCAGAACGGCGAGATCAAAGCACTCGCCAGAAATGTGATGCCAAATGCCACGCCAGACCATACTTCCAGATGATTGCGTACGCCCAATTCCGTTTCCAAAAAGATCGGTAAAAACGGAATAGAGATTGAATACGCCATGCTACAAAAAAATACACCTAGCCAGATGACGACAAGATTTCGCTTCCAAGAAAATTCCATCCGGTCCCAACACATCCTTTCGTTATCGTCCATTCTACTCCTGACGATCCCAAATTCCAAATCGTTCCACACGTCTTTCCGCTATCGGTGGCATTGACTTCCTTTCTATTTGCAAACGATCAATTTGAAATGAAGATGTCATTTGCAGCAGATTGGGGTAAGAACAAGTAAGCGTTTCAGCATAAAATGCAATATTTGTTTCACATATCCATAAGGAATGACCATACATGAACCCTACTCAAGGAGATGAACAGCATGAATAGACCATTTGATAATAACCGCGATGCCGCTGCACAGGAATATAACCGTTACCAGACACTGGATTCGGTAACAGCAAATGATGAAAAAGAACTGTCCAGTATCCCTGAATCCGATCTCGATCTAGTACAGCCAACCGTACGGGATGACGAAGGTATTCAGCCTGTAGTTAGTGAGGATCAGTCGGTTAACGAGCTGAGTCGTGAAGAACGTCTATCGTCGGGCGAGCGCCACACGATTGATCTGGATACGAGTGTAAATGCAACCGGGCAACCATTGAACTCTATGAACCATACGCTTGATAGTGAGTATGTAGAGAACGATATGACGGATGATACCGTAGTCGACGATTCTCTCGAAGACGGTCCATTGCCGGACATTCCCGATGCGGATGAGCTGAACGGCAGCGAGACACCGGAAGATCCATCTGTGCCATCGTCGTTCGATCAGGATGCTCACGGCACCGATCTGCGCAACGGCTCGGTTGGTCACGATATTCCTGATGAGCCAGAGCGCGACCGCCGTTAATCGATGGAAGAACATACGGTTTATTGGGATAAAAGAATAGGCAAGATCATAGCAGATCAAGCCCATCATCTCGAACAGGAGGTCAGCATTATGAGTCAGCATGACAACAAAGATAATCAGAAGCCCCATGAAGAAGATAATCTAGTTACCGAACGCGACAACGACGAGCAATTCGGTCTATTCCGCGAAGACTCCTTCCCCGACTCTGGTGAAGATGAGGTACAAAAACGGATTATCGACAATGAATTGCCGCGTGATAATAAGCTGCCTGACGAGGAAAAGGAATAGCAGTGAATAGTCTAAAATAAAACATCCCCTGTTGATGAGCAATGGCGTTATGCTACACACACGCCGCTGTCATCAGCAGGGGATATTTTGAATGTTTATTTTATATTAAGATTAGCCCTTCTTGCGAATCACAATAATACACGTACTATCCGGCAACGGCACAGGCGTATCCCATTCGTCCGTGATAGTCACCCGTGGCTCTAACGCCTCCGTATACCCCTGCTGCAAAAATGACTCAACATGCTCAATCTCCACATCATCGCCCAGCGTCTGTACAATAAACTCCTTGTATCCACTTGGCGTCATATAGCCAAATTGCTCCTGCACCTCATGCACATATGCTTCTTCGCCCCACGTATACGTGTACAGAAACTCCATCGCATCGTTGACTGGCATCATCACTGTCTGCTCGTCCAGCACCTCATACACAATGTCCCGTCCACGGAAATCGCGGGCATATCGTTCCAGCGCCGCAAGTCCCCCTTCTTCCAAAAAGGTGATTTTACGTTGCTGCACGGTTGGCTCGGTCATAATACCGTCGCGGATAATAATTCGTCCGCCCGGCGCGAGTACGTCATACGCACTATTCAGCGCCGCAGCGACTGTATCCAGATTGAACTTCTGCCCGTTGAATGGAATGTACGAATACAGCTCATGCAAAATGGAGGAAAAGAGAATGCTATCCACGCTACCCGGCTCCATGATCTCCTTCAATGCCAACGCATCGCCCTTCATGACTTCCCAACTATGGTGTTCGAGCCGCTTTTTACGATTCAATGCCTCGATCACATTTTCGGAAATATCGATGCCAATCGCCCGTTTATCTGGCATCTCCTGCTCCAGCAGATCGAGCATCACTCCACCGCCCGGACCGATGTCCAGCACTGTCTGCCCAGTCACATAACGCAGCAGCAGCCGTTTATAATCCACCGTTTCGTTCATCGTTTGCAAATAGCTGTCCTCATTATGAAAGCGATCATACGCATCCCGACGCAGATCGAACAGGTCGAACAGCATCAGTACTGCCTTTTCGTATAGTGGTGATTTCTCCGCCTCTACGCAAAAGTCGATCAGCTTCTCCGCCGCTGGTGAGAATTGGAAGGTGAAAAAGGCGGTATCCTCCAATTGCCCGTCAATAAGCAGCTCATATTCCAAATGCGGATTACGCTGCTGCCGCTGACCAGCGTGCACATCGTCCCAGCTCCATTCGGATAGATACTTTTCGATAATCCGCTTTTTGTACAAATTCATCTTTTTGACGCCGCGATAGTCATAATACAGATCGTTCATCAGCCGCTCAAAGCTAATATGACGCACCTGCTCTGGAACGACCGCTGCGAGCAAACCGAATATTTTGCAAAATTCCTCCAATGAAAAGTCCTGTAGCGCCGCTTCCACATACCAGAAAGTACGATTGTCCAGCACCATAAACACTTGATCCAGACGTGCTGGCTGACGCAGCTGTTGCAGCAGCTCTAGCGTATTCTCTCCACGTGCTTCGCTGCCGGTACGTAGACGTAGGATACGATCTTCGATGCCTAGCCCCTGCGGCTGCTCACCGTAGGTAACAGCATGAATGAGCATGGACATATCATCTCGCACGCGCTGCCACAATTGCGGTGATACCGCTTCAATGATACAGCGGTTTAGCACTAGCAATGTACTTTTTAATTCTTCTGGCGACAGAATGCCTTGCGCGACAATCTCTGCCAGCGGCAAATTATCGCGAAATGGCACTTCCCCGCGTAGAAATTGCCCCAACAACCCGTGGGTGCGAATCAAGGTCGATACCAGAATCGTACGCGGACTATCTGGCTCGGCGGCATCGCGCTCATACAGCAGCGCAGAGCCTTCATTATGTACAAACAAATTAATACCGTGCTGCTGCCATCTCATGCGCTCGCGCGTACTGCCTCCCTTGGCAGTCTCCGCCCAGCAGAGCGTTTCCTCCACAATATCACGCAACCAGAACGAGACCCGCAGCTGATCCAAAATGCGTAACGTGCGTTCCACATAATCCAGCACCGGATTGGCATCGTTCAGCTCTTGCAGCGTCTGAACCCGCTCCAGATTGACGATCCGTTCCTCAGCGGAAACGAGAATATTGAGCCAACGCTGAGATACCGTGTACGGTACCTCAGCCTGACGATACTGCTGAATGGCGGACAATGAATGCAGCATATGTTTTCCTCCCTTAATGGTGTTGCTCATTTCACACGGTATGCGTACGGTAGCAGGGCTCTTTGCGATATGCCCTGTACCATCATGCACAATCGACGAGATATACGAATCCTTAACGTTCGGGAAACTCTACAAATTCCTTGCCGACCGAATACTTCTTGTCCTTGTTGACGATATCGTCCAACCAGCGACTCAGCTTCACGCCACTCTCCTGAGCAGTATAAAAAACCTTGTACGGAGACAGCGTATGCGGAGTGCCGCGTCGCTTTTTCCGATTCCCCACACCATAATCGGTAATGAAGAAATGATAGTCTGGCAGCTCCTTTTGCAGCTGACGGGCAGACGATAGCATGCCAAGTGACCAATCGTTCGTAATTTCCAGATCGTCGCTGACCAGCCCTTTGGTGCGTCCATTCAGCACCGCTTCATACGAAGGCAGTACCTTATCATACACCGTATTCGATTGAAGCATTACCGTATTCGGCGGCAGCAATTTGGCATTGGCACGGAAAGCGGCGGCAATGAGATCCGGTTCAATACCATAACCGAACCGTCTGCTAAATTCAGCCTTCCATACCTTTTCGATAATGTCCGGCCATTGCTGACTATGCAGATATGCGCCATCCGCATAATGGTACACCTTCGCATGTGGATAATGGTTCGCAATATGCGGCGCCCAAAATGCTGAGCCAAATCCCCCCGCACTCGCACCCGCGATAAACAGTTTGTCCGGCTTCGGCAGATGCTCAAACATCCAGTCCAGTCCGCGAAGCGTATTGGCACGTCCACTATAATGCGCGGTAAACGGCAGCTTGCCCCGTCCGCGATACTTCACCTCGTTATCGCCGATGTGAAAATCTCCAGTCGCATACGGAATATAGACGATATTCCAATCATAAAATGGATTGTCCTTCCGCTGATTTTCCAGCATACCACGCAGCAGATCTGGCTTGTAAAAGGGAATATTGGCAAAATAATAGCCTAACTCGCGGTTTTGCAGCAGCGTACGCAATCCAAACGGCTTGGTCGCCGTATGCCGATTCCAGCTAATCCCACCACCGGAAAAATAAACGACCAGATTGTTGCTACGACCGCGCCGCGTAAGCAAATAATAGTCTGATCCATCACCGGACATTGCCTGTCCGCTCAAGTTGATACGACTCCATTTGTATAGCGGCGATTGGTCGAAGCGCTCCACACGCGATGGGCGTTTGATAACAAAAACAATGATTGCAAGAGCAAGCAGTGCAAGAATAAGCCATTCGATAGTGGAGATGATCATGTAGGTTCCTCTTTTCTGAAATGCGCATGATGCAGATACACCGTATTATTTTGCCGGACGAATGATGGACACTCTTGTTTTACGCGGCGTTTTGTTTGCTTTACGTCCTTTGAGCAGCCAGAGGCTAGGGGTATCGCGAATATCGCGAATTTCCAGTTGGAACGGCGTTTCTGGTAACGCTTTGTTAAATCGTAGAAAGAGTCGATTGCCATCTACCGCCGATTGCGCCACCTTCCATTCCTGCGGCTTGCTCAAGCCCGTCATATGATACAACAGCACACTGCCAATCGATTCGGGATCGACACGCTTGTTATAGGTAATCATTACTTCATGATCGCCCAGACGCAAGCCAGACGATGGCAAGGGCGGCTCTGCATACATATACCCACCGATATGATATTCATACGCCGTCCATGTACGATAGCCAAGCGTATTCGCCTGATGAGCAAATTCATCCAGCCAGCGACGTCCCTTGATCATGCTGGCGCGAGAACCAATATCCGCCTGAATGCCAAGCGGTAGATCGGGGTAATGCTCACGAATCGGCGCAGCAAGCGGCTCATACTCACGAATATAGTCGGCAGGCAATCCACGCTTCATCCAATCTGGCCAGTGCGTTTGCAGCATATGCAGATCCGGCTGCACCAATTCGATCATAGAGATCGGGTCCAGCCCTTGCCATTCGCGCAATCGTTGTGCTGCCATTTCGTCGCGTACTGCTAGCGACCAAGTTGCTACCTTGATCTCCGGTCGTACCGCACGCGCACCTTGTTCCCCGTTAATCAGTTCATGTACGAGATGATTGACCGCATGGACGCGCAGATCCACCCATGCCTCATACAGCTCAGGTACTTTGGTATAATAACGCGCGGAATTGGCATCTCGGAACTCCGGCATCTCTTCCCCATATCGTTCGCGAAATGCCTGCGCCGCTAACGGACCAACATCACCGTATACCCCCCGTTCCAAGCCGTTCCATTCGGGAAAATACGGCTCAGCAATTTCAATGCCATCAAACGGCACATGCTCCAGCACGACGGACAGCACTTCTTTTTTCCAAGCGATATAATCAGGTGAAAAATGAGAAAAGCGTTCAAATCCGTCATTGATCGGACGCAGCAGTTCCATCCGCCATGATGCCCACTCTGGCGGCGCGTGCTCCACGCTAAATGTACCGTTGCCAAGCACAAGCGCCCAGACAGCAATTTCACGCTTTTGCAGCGCTTCGACCAGTCGAGCATCGACGCGCTGCTCATTCACGACAAAATAATGTACATTCCGATACCCCGCGAGTACTAATTCATCGGCAATACTGTCCGGCGAACGATCCGCATAATACGGAAATAAAGGATCAATCTGAATACTAGGTCCGCGCAGCGCCCAAGGGCGACCGGCATGCGGCGATGAATTCATCGGGAACGTCCTCCCCGTGCATAAGATGAACCGGTAGATACCGGTGGCTTGCGTTTACGAACAAATAGCTGGGCAGACAGCTTGGCACACCATAGCGAAAAGACAGCGAACCAGACGCCCCATACAACAGCGGGCAGCCAGAATTGATGCGCTAGCCCTGCCGCATCGCCCGCCGCCGATGGACTGGTGACCGACAGCAGCAAAATCGTCAGCGCCGATACAACCGACTCCTCTAACGTCAAAAACATAATCAATAAAAAGTATCCGTTACGCAGCCATTCTGGGCTGATCAGCATCAGAATGCTAACGACCACAAAGCCAATCAGCCATACGACGCCAAAGCCCTGATGCACATACAGCACCAGCATAATCAGCGCGATGATGGCGGTAACGATAATGCCGATGCGTTGCTGTCGTTTGTGATACAGATAAAACATCCATACAACAAACAGCGACGAGCCCATATAACCAGCCAGTCCAATCGGCAGACCGCTCCAAGCAGACGTAATCATCGAATAGGTAACGCCACTATGATCCGCATTTAATTCAATCCGATTGACTCTGCCGGATGTCAGCAGCGTCACCATCGCATGACTGAATTCATGAATCATCGTATCCAGATTCCGAAATAACGACGAGAACGGAATCAGCCTAGTCAGCACTGCCGAGCCAACCAGCAGCAGAATTAATTTCAACCATTTATTCAAAGCTACACATCCTTATCGGAAGATATCCTATGCTCACTAATCAACACAGGGTTATATTCATTCTCACAGGCAACGGTAAAATAGAAATCGACTGTATAGCAATCTGCGGTATGATGCACAAGCCGCAAACCGTAGGTCTTCCCTGTATTTTACCGTCTGGCGAAAATGAACACAATGAATCACTACCGAAGTCGGATGATGTGACAGATTGATGGACTAGATGCCTTTCATTGCATATATATTTATTGATATATAGTAGTTATATAACCGGATTTGCCCATAACTGCACGCCAACGTCTTTTGCCACGAAAGACTATGGTATACTTTTAACGGATTACTTACAGCACAACCTATGATGCAGGCATATTAGAACGCTACATCTGTACCATCCATACCTAAGCACCACCGAAATACTGATTCAGACTACAGAAAGAAGTGGAGCATTTGTTTTTTGTCATTTTATTCAGTGTCGTGTTGCCGATCATTGTGCTGATCGTCGCCGGCTCCGTACTGGAGCGGGTGTTTCAGCTTGATCTGTATACCCTGTCCAAAATCAACTTTTACTGCATTACGCCAGCAACCGTATTTATGAGCATGTATCATTCCAATATGAACCCAGAGCTGCTCGGCAATGTGATCCTGTTTTACGCTTTGTATGTACTGCTACTCTACATCGCTGGCTCACTCACCTCGCTGATGATGGGCTACAAGGGCGGCAAAAAAGCCGCTTTTAACAACAGCATCATGCTCGACAATTCCGGCAATTACGGTCTGCCCGTCAATCAGCTTGTCTTTAGCGGCGAACCGCTGGCTGCCTCCATGCAGGCGCTGATCATGTCGCTGCAAAGTCTGCTCACCTTTACGTACGGGGTCATTTCGATTCAAGGCTCGCGACTGCAAGGCAATTACCGCAGCGTGATTATCGGCTTTTTGAAAATGCCAGTACCATATGCGCTCGTACTCGGTCTGGTGCTGCATATACTCGCTGTGCCATTGCCCGCTGTCTTGTCGCAGCCGCTCACCTATGCGCAACAATCGATGGTAGCAATCGCCCTAATCACGCTAGGTGCGCAGATCGTCAAATATCCGCTACGATTGTATCGCACGGATATTTATCTCAGTATGGCGCTTCGTCTGTTCGGCGGTCCGCTGATCGGATTGTTGCTGATTGAGCTGCTCGGCTTGCATGGCATTCCGGCGCAGGCACTGCTCATCGCCTCAGCAATGCCGACCGGTGTGAACACGTCCATTCTGGCGGAGGAATATCGCAATGAACCGGATTTTGCCGCTCAGACGGTGCTGTTATCTACTACAGTTAATGTATTTACGATTACGATTGTGATTGCCTTGTCCAGCTATGTAGCTTGATACAGCATGAAGCAGGGCGGCACGATGCACATAAACTTGTGTTCGGTCGTGCCGCCTTTTATACTGAAAGATGCTCTGACAGTCCGTGTATGATCCCATGCCGGGATGCTGTCGCGCCATTCGTCCCTTGCTGGACGGATTCCATCATCCAAAGGAGTGAACATTCCTATGCTACGCCAACCGCGTAAACATGCTGTATTGATTTTGGTATTTACCGCCGTTTTTCTGATTCTGGCAGGTTGCGGCAACAGCGCACCAACCACTGGACAGACCGGCAGCAGCTCCAGCTCAGAGAGCACCAATTCTGGCTCCACTGGCAGCGATTCTAGCAGCCAAAGCAGCACTACAGGCGAAACGACCAGCACGCCATCGGCGTCTGACAATTCCGCCAGCTTCAAGCAAGACAATGATCCGATCGTTACCATCGAAATGGATGACGGCAAAACAATCAAAATCGAGCTGTATCCAAAAGCTGCACCGAATACCGTCAACAACTTTATCTCGCTCGTGAACAAAGGCTTTTATGACGGTCTGACCTTCCACCGTGTTATCCCCGGCTTCATGATTCAGGGCGGCGATCCAAACGGAAACGGCAGTGGCGGACCGGGCTACAGCATCAAGGGCGAATTCCAGTCCAACAATGTACAAAATGATCTCAAGCATACTCGCGGCATCATTTCGATGGCACGCGCTAGCGATCCGAACAGCGGCGGATCCCAGTTCTTCATCATGGTAGCAGACGCAGCACAGCTGGACGGTGAATATGCACCATTCGGTAAAGTAATCAGCGGCATGGACGAGGTCGACAACATCGTTAACCTGCCACGCGGCGATCAGGATAAGCCGAATACACCACCGGTTATGAAAAAAGTGACCGTCGATACCAAAGACGTGACCTACCCAGAACCGGAAAAAATCAACTAATTCCATCTAGCAACTGATGATTGGATTCATCCTATGCGATCAGCCCCGATAACAGCGACCTGCAACTGTCAACGTTATCGGGGCTGTTCCTTTTTATTACGAAACACAGCTGATCACACAAGCAGTAATGGAAAAACGCCGAAAATCTGGATATATGCTTTGTTTATGTTCCAACAGTGCCGGTTGTTTACTGCTTGTTATCGTCCTTCTTGTTCGAACAACGATAGAATATTGACGAAATGTGGCGAAAAGCTATTTATAAACTCAGTAACTGAGACGATATATATTGTGTGCAATCTTTCCTTAGATTGTATTCGGCGTTCATCGTATCGCCGAACTAAATAGAATATCATATTTAGTCAGGGCAAATTCATCGAAAGGTGAAGACGCAAAGCCAAGGGTCTAAGGCGAAACATGCAGGATTTCGCTAAGATAGCCGGTTGCCGAGGAATACCTGATGCGGTATGAATCGAAGGAGTCCGATTCAACATGAGTAGTAAACAACAGATGTTCAAAACGACAGGTATCATTTTTCTTACCATCCTGATCCTGCTGGGAGGTTTCCCGATGAAACCCGCTCATGCACAATCGGCTCAGAAAGCCACCTGGCTGTGGAATACGCAGCTGATTGCAAGCTCGCCTGACGAAGTCTTGCAATTTGCGGCATCGCAACACGTCAATCTGATCTACCTGCAGATCAACGCCGACCTAGATGCTAGCGTATACCATAGCTTTATCGCCGCCGCTTCCGCACAGAATATTGCTGTGGAAGCATTAGATGGTGCGCCTTCCTGGGCGCTGGATTCCCAGCGTCCACAGCTTCAATCCTCCCTCGATTGGATCTCCTCGTATCAAGCCGGTGCCTCGGCAGAACAGCGCTTTAGCGGTATTCATATCGACATTGAGCCGTATCTGTTACCGGAATGGAACACCGACCAAGCGTCTGTCATCGCTGGATGGCAACAAAGTGTACTGGATGTCGCTCAAACCGCACGTCAACTCGGAGTAGAAGCTTCCGCCGATATTCCGTTCTGGCTGTACACGCTGAACACATCCGACGGCTCCACGCTCAGCAGCTGGATGATGAAACAGTATAACTCCGTGACCCTCATGGCTTACCGTGATCGCGCGGACTCGATTCTGGACGTTTCCTACGCTGAGCTGCAAGAAGGTGCCGAAACGGGCGCACGCGTCTACATCGGTGTCGAAACGAATCAAACCGATGAAGGCAACAACATCAGCTTTTACGAAGAGAGCGCAGCTTACATGAATCAGCAATTGGATCAAGTAACCGTGACCGCTTCGGTCTACTCTTCATTTGCCGGTATTGCCGTACACGATTACAACGGCTGGTCGGCGAAGGTGCAACAGGGCTCGGAATGATTTGGGCAACCCATCGATAACAGAAGATGATATAGCATCAGCAAGCGCATACTGGGATCGCTCCGGTATGCGCTTCTGTTATGTTATGCCATTTTCCTACTAACAGCTATTTGACGCGGACGTTGTTCAGGCACTTCCTTTTTCCTGGTGGCGACTATGTGCCTATATCTCAAAATTTCAATCTTTACAATTTAAACTTTTTGTATATTTCTATGCGGTTAAATGACAAAAATGTTATGCAATAGTATTGTTTGACGCAAGATTACGCTTTGCTAATCCTGTTATGATGAATGACGGGAATCATGGAAAACGAAATCAATCAAGTAAGGAGCGTTTAATCGTATGCTGCACAAGAAAAAATGGATCATCATTACCCTCATCATGGCACTGCTTATTCCGCAAACCGTCTTTGCCACCGCCAAATCCTCTGGAACGACAGACAAACAGAGCAAGGTGTCTGCTGGCAAAACCATCTATCTTACCTTCGATGACGGTCCGACTGCACATACGATGCAGCTGCTGGACATTCTGAAGAAATATAATGCCAAAGCGACTTTCTTCATGCTCGGTCCACATATGGAGCGTTACGCTTCGGCGACCAAACGCATCGTAGCGGAAGGCAATGGACTCGGACTGCATGGTGTCACGCATGTACCGGGCAAATTCTACGCTTCGCCTTACAGCGCCTACAACGAAATGGTCGGTGCTAATAAGAGCCTGTACAAAGTGACTGGCAAATACACCAGTCTGGTGCGCACTCCTTACGGCAGTAAGCCCTATCTGAAAAAGAACTTCCGCGATGTACTGCTGCCAGTCGGCGGCTTCCATCTGTGGGACTGGAATGTCGATTCGCTGGATTGGAAATACAAAAAGGATCACCAGCGCGTCTACAACAACATCATGAGCCAGATTCATTCGGTAGAGCGTCGTGGTCAAACACCGGTCGTACTGATGCACGATCAACCAGCCACGCTGAAAGTACTGCCGATCCTGATGAAGGAACTGAAAGCCGAAGGTTATACATTCAAAACGCTTGATAAGTCGATCCATCCAGTTAATTTCTGGAACGACGAGCGTTAATCGAAATGTATTCAACCAAAGCCAGAGTATGAAGCATATGCTTTATACTCTGGCTTTTTACATGAAAAAATACCTATTTTGCTAATTAAGCAATTAAACAAGCAAGACCGATAATGAACATAGAGCCTGACCTTAGGCATAAACATATTCAAAAGGGCGAAAGGATGATTGTGTGAACCATTATCATGCAATATCAAAAACAAGGATGTTCAAAATTTCGTTATGCTTGATTCTACTGCTAGCTTCTTTTTCAAGTGCGGCTGGCTCGGTTTTCGCAGGCCCACCAGCCAACAATGTGTTCACGGTCATTAATACAAATGGCGACGACAGCACTGGCTCATTCGCATGGGCGATTGCCCAAGCTGG
The DNA here is from genome assembly GCF_040719145.1 of Paenibacillus sp. JQZ6Y-1. Classification (NCBI taxonomy): domain Bacteria; kingdom Bacillati; phylum Bacillota; class Bacilli; order Caryophanales; family Paenibacillaceae; genus Paenibacillus; species Paenibacillus kandeliae. The sequence goes on along the minus strand of NZ_JBFDUZ010000001.1, from coordinate 172,694 downwards.
ACAGGTTGCTGATAGTACAGTCGTATTTGATTCTGCTCTTGCCGGATCAACGATTACACTAACGGGTAGCCTGACACACTGGAATCCCGGTGATAGCACATCCGTTGAGATCGGGGCGCAATCGACCGGTAGCTTTACGATTCAAGGTCTGACCGATGCTCAGGGCAAGCCAGCCATTACGATCGATGGCCATGGTGTGCAGGGAATCTATGCCACTGGTAGTGGGACATTCAGTATGTCCAACCTGATTATGAAAAACTTTAACGTTGTCCAGACGAATGGTGGACTCGACTATATGGGTTCTGCATTATCGATTACCGGAGACCAATATTCCAGTGTTACGCTGGATAATGTCTATTTTATTGGCAACAACAAGGCATTCAAAACGATGGGTGGTATCGTTTCACTTAGCATCGTGCAGGCACCGTACAAAGCCAATATCAACCGTGTGAAATTCCTCAGCAACTCTCTAGCAGCTAACAACTCGACAGACAATACTTTTCAAGGCATGCTATTTTTTAACAGTTTCGTGAAGGCAGCCATTACCAACTCGCTTTTCGCAGATAATTGGGTTAACACACATACATCCTCAACTGGAATCGGCGCCATCAGCGCTGGTGGCGGTGCATATGATGCAATCTGGTACAACAATACATTTGCCAATAATAGTCTGACAAATGATCAAGGAAATACACTTGCTCCAATCGCTTACCTTACAGATGCAGGACGACCGGCTAATACGACGTTTGACAATGAATTCCGCAACAATATCGTTGCAAATTCTTCATCGAATTATAACGCCCAGACGAATCTGTCTGATTTGCTCTATATCGCATCACTCGACGTTCCACCGGTAAAAGCGAATGCTAATTTGATTGTGGCTTCTGCGGATTCCAGTTTATTTAAAAGCACGGATAACAAGGACTATCGTTTGAGCAATCAGGCTGTGTCTGCAATTGATCAGGGCGACAATACGTATGTGTTGAGCGGTCTGGATCTGGATGGCAATCCTCGCACTGATGGCGGTATTGTTGATCTGGGTGCGCTGGAATATACGCCCAATACTAATGCTACATTAGATTCGGTTTATCATACAAAACCGATATCTGGTGATATTTCAGGCGGAGATGGGACGACGACCAGCAAAGCGATCAAATGGAATATTTATGCACCGTCTGGTGTCACTGAACTGTTGCTAAGCGATTTTAAAGCACAGAATGCTGAAGCTGCGGTTATTCCATACACAGAGAGAGACTATCGTAGCGGTGAAATCACGAGTACGGATACCGTGACGCTCGACCCGAATCAGCCTACCAAATTATATGTAATGGTTCTCTCAGAAAGTGGTAACGCAAAATACTATGAGATCTCAATCTATCCGCCTGCAACGGATGTAACCTTGCTCTCTTCTGTTGCAGATGGATCAGACACAAGTACATCCACCAAAATCAATCTTACATTTGATAAAGATGTTGTGAATCTGAATGCGAATGATATTGTCTTGCTTAGCAGTACGGCATCCGCAACTGTAGGAACTACAAGTGGCTCAGGCAAAAACTGGTCGGTCACCATTGACTCGGTTCAAATGACTCCTGATCCACCGCCTGCTGATCAATATCCGACTTCCGGTCAGATCTACCTGGTTTTATCTTCGGGAGTTCATTATAATTTTATCGGCACTGGACAAATGGTTACGATCTACAAAGCCAAATCACCGCATACGACACCTCAGTCTTCTATCGATTATGTGAATGAAAAACTGACCGGACTGGAGCCTGGTAGCACGTATTCCATCAATGGCTCAACCGTGATCGCGGATACGTATGGTTATGTAGACATTCCTGCCTTCTGGATGGGTCAGACGGTAAATGTGATCCAGATTGCAAGTGCAGGCTCTGTAGATAGCCAGCCGCAGTCGTTTATGATTCCGTCTCGTCCACTGCCACCGCTGAATATTAGCGTTACCGATGCGACGTATGCAGAAGCGCATGATGGCAAGCTGTCCGGCGTGAACAGTGATATGGAATATACGATGAGTGATGTGATTCAGTGGAATAGCATTTACAGTAATGAGATTGACAAGCTTGCAGTGAATACGTACTTCATTCGCTACAAAGCAACAGCAAGCTCGTTTGCCTCCAAGTCGACAGGTAAAATCGTGGGCGTCAAAGATCCGAATGCAGAGATCGTGCCTGCACCTGCTGTGATCGCAAATGATACGCTAAATACGATCATCGGTCTGGACACAACGATGGAGATTTCTGTAGACGGACAGGCGTATGTATTGTACAACGGCTCCAACCTGCCATCGTTGATCGGTGAGCATGAAGTCAAAGTACGTTATGCAGCTACTTCATCCAAACCAGCCGGTCTGGTGACACTATTGCAATTTACGACCGATACGTTTCCACCAATCGTAATGAGCGTCAAAGACCCATCCGGTTCTGGCAATAATGGTAAAACATTATTATCGATCGATTCGCCTGCACTGCCTAATACAGGTAATCAGTGGATATTCAAAAACTTCGGTACAGCCAATGCAACTTTGCCGAAAATTGGTGCAAACGTCAGTGACTATAGTGCATTCCCTCTTGATGGACTCGTAAATGCAGCCGATGGTGATTCCATCGTAGTCGTTGAAGCGGATATGAATTCCAATGTGCTGCGCTATGTACTGGTCAAAGCTGTCGTTTCAAATGAAAGCTCTGGCGGCGGTAGTTCTTCAGGTGGCGGCGGAAGCAGCCCTTCCACAACACCGACTGTACCAACACCAGGTACAACCACACCTGGCGCAACGATAACCGATGTGATTGTACTCGTTAACGGCAAACAGGAAAATGCGGGCAAAGCCATCACAACAATCGAAAACAATATCAAGACTACCAAAATCAATATCGATACCGATAAGTTGAAAGCAAAGCTGGATGCAGAAGGTTCGAACGCAATCGTTACCATCCCTGTCCCTGCTGGCTCTGATGTGAATCAAGCACAAATTACCGGACAAGCTTTGCAACATATGAAGAATAAATCAGCTACGATTGTAATTCAAACCGATACAGCATCGTATAAGCTGCGATCCCAAGAAATACCACTGAGTCAGACAGCTGCTGTAGCTAGCGATACGCAGATTGTGCTACAAATCGCCAAATCTTCGGAAGCGACCACAGCAAAAATGATAGAAGCGAGCCAAGCGAAAAACGCGACCCTGCTTACTTCTCCGTATGACTTCAAAGTGACGGTAACAACCAATGGCACATCGACAGACGTGACTTCGTTCCACTCGTATGTAGAACGTACGATCCAGTTACCCGATGATATCGATCCATCGAAAATTACGACAGGCGTCGTCCTGCGTGACGACAACTCAATCGACCATATCCCGACCAAAGTGATTAAGCAGGACAATAAATATTATGCTGTGCTGAACAGTCTGACTAACAGCAATTATTCCGTTGTCTGGCATCCGATGACATTTACTGATGTAAACCATCACTGGGCAAAGGATGCAGTGAACGACATGGGTTCTCGTATGGTCGTGAATGGTGTGACTGACACCACCTTCAACCCGAATGCCAACATCACCCGCGCAGAATTCGCAGCCATTATCGTTCGCGGTCTTGGATTGCCAACAACAGGTAAAGGTGATACTTCCTTTAGCGATGTGAAGCCCGACGCATGGTACGCAGGCGCTGTACAGACTGCCGTTTCGTACAAGCTGATCAATGGCTTTGAGGATGGTACATTCCGTCCACAGGATACAATCACGCGCGAACAAGCCATGATGATCGTAGCGAAAGCGATGAGTTTGACTGGTCTTGCTGAACGTACATCTGCTTCGGATGCTACAGCAGCACTGGCTGGCTTTGCTGATCATAGCCAGATCGGTAGCTGGGCAACAGACAATCTGGCACTGACCATTCGTGCCAAACTGATCAATGGACGTAATGGGAATATTGATCCAAAAGCTAATATGACTCGTGCAGAAGTTGCCGCTCTCGTTGAACGTCTACTGAAGCAGTCAGAATTAATCTAAACGTATAGCAAGTATCCTCGCAAGCGATAGAATATGAATAACTATAGTAAAAGCGCCCTTCTCTACAGAGATTGGGCGCTTTTGATGATATGATCTTGTTTTGTAGGATCATCTTGTTTTTGTTAGATGGTATTCTCCTTCTGTTCCTTTGCTTACTTGGATTTTATGTATAGTCACGATTTTCCATATTCGCAGTCCAGCATGTGGGCTGGTATGATACAAAGATAAGAAGCAATCGCTTCATAGATACGATCATATTTCATTAGGAAAGGACGCATTGTTTAATGATGAACACGCAACCCCATATCCATTGGCAGACCTCTGCTGTCACACGTCAGGAACGGGAGCAACGGTATCAGCAGCGCGGTAGGTTACTATGGCTAACTGGTTTGCCAGGTGCGGGTAAAAGTACGATTGCTTTTGCACTAGAGCGAGCTTTATTTGAGCAAAACAGGCTCTGTTATGTACTGGATGGTGATAATGTACGACATGGACTGAATGCTGATCTGGGCTTTTCCGAAGCCGAGCGACATGAGAATCTACGCCGAATCGGTGAGGTCGCTAAACTGATGGTCGATGCGGGACAGATTGTTATCGCCGCCTTCGTCTCTCCGTATAGCAGTGATCGCAACATGGTACGTCAACTGTTTGCAGCAGCCGACTTTGATGAGATTCATATCCATTGCCCCGTTCACATTTGCGAGCAACGCGATCCCAAAGGGCTATATGCCAAAGCTCGCGCGGGACAGATTCAAGGTTTTACCGGAATTGATGCGCCATATGAAGCACCGGAAACGCCCGAGCTTGTCATTAATACCGAACTACTATCCGTAGAGGAAGCAGTACTACTTATGATGGAAACGCTAGAGCTTCGGTCTACATAGGTATAAACGGTCGGTCTGTTGGTCTATCAGTCTCACTCATTAGCTCTATCACTCTACCTTGTGTATTCGGTATACTTGCTGCCACTGCTACCAATACAGCTTACGATACTCACTCGGCGTCATATTTTCTCGTGCCATAAACTGACGATTAAAATAACTTACACTGGGATACCCGGCATCTGCCGCAATCTGACCGATATTGCGGTCCGGGCGCTCCAACAGCCATTGCTTTGCCATTTGCAATCGTGAGCGCGTAATAAACTCCAGCGGTGTCATCTCAGTCAATGTTTTGAACAGCTTGCAAAAGTAATACTCGCTTACGCCTGCCCGTTCCGCCCAATCCTGTAGCAGAAATGGCTCACACGCCTCCTGCTGCATCTGTGGAAGCAGCGTCAAAATGCGGTTCTCCGCCTTGCCCGCCCGCGTCTTCTTGAGCGGTGCCGCCTGATGCACAAACTCGGCTAACACTGCATATGTCAGTGTAGATAACCGAGACGGATGCAGCATCCGATTATGCTCTGCCTCATCCAGCAGATGCAGATGCGCCTGCTCCCACGATTCGCGCTGTCGCAGCGTCCATAGCGGATGCCGATGAAATCCACGCTCAATCATATAATCATGCAGCCGTTCCCCATAAAAATGAACCCACCGAATATCCCACGGATCATCCTGACTGCTATAATATCGCTGCCGCTGCATAGGAAAATACAGCACCGCTTGCCCACCGCGCAGCTCATGCACCGTGCCATCCACCTCCACATAACCCTTGCCAGAAGCGACATAGTGAATATTAAAATTATTCAGTGCTCCCTCTTCCCGCAGCACCGAATGATCTGGATGCTCACTATACAATCCCACCGATTCTGGCAGGCAAAAATAAGGCTGCTCCTGCAATGTCAGCAGTACACTTTGCCTGATCATCCGTATTCCCCCTAAGAACAATTTTGTGTTAATTCACTTCAATATATTATCATTTTCAAGGTCTTTATTATTCATTATAATCACAACATAGAACAAAGTTAACCTATCCATAGGAGGAAATACAAGATGACCACGACCACCACTTTGCGCTGGGGCATCCTCGGCAGCGCTAGTATTGCGGTTCGCTCCGTGATCCCCGGTATCCAACAATCGCAGCGCAACCAAGTGACGGCTATCGCTAGCCGCAATATCGACAAAGCGCGTGAAACAGCGCAGCAATTAGGTATCCCTACTGCATATGGCAGCTACGAAGAATTGCTGGCAGATGAACAAATAGATGCTGTATACATTCCGCTTCCCAATCATCTGCATTGTGAATGGGCGATTCGTGCGGCACAGGCAGGCAAGCATATTTTATGTGAAAAGCCGCTAGCTCTTAATGCTCAACAGGCACAGCAAATGGCAGATGCGGCACAAGCTGCCGGTGTGCATCTGGCAGAAGCCTTTATGTATCGTCATCATCCACGGTATGCGCAGATTGCCGAGATTATCGACAGCGGCGAGATCGGCGAGATTCGCGGCATTCATAGTACCTTTACCTTTAATAACAGCAGTGCCGACGGCAATGTACGGTTTCGTCGGGAATGGGGCGGCGGTGCTCTGTACGATATTGGCTGTTACTCGATCAGCGTAGCACGAATGCTGCTAGGTGCAGAACCGTCTGCCGTAACTGTGAAGGGCTTCTTTTCGCCAGAGCATGATAACGTTGATATGATGGCGAGCGGATTAATGGAATTCGGCGACCGGATCGGTGTTACCTTTGACAGTGGCATGTGGGCGGCGTTCCGCAATACGCTCGAGGTGCTGGGTACAAACGGCATCATCGAAGTACCATCCGCCTTTGTCAGTCATGAAGACAATCGTTCCAACTTCTTCGTTACGATCGGCGATGATCGTCGGGAAGTGGAAGTTCCGGTGATCAATCAGTATGCGGCACAAGCAGATGACTTTGCTGGAACGGTGCTGGATGGCGTAGCGCCACGCTACGGAGCAGACGATGCCGTTCGCAATATGAAGGTGTTGGAAGCTTGTCTGCGCTCGGCAGATGAACAGCAGCGCATCACCCTGTAAATGATCGTCCAAGATGACATCAATTTTCCTATATGAAAGGATGGAATGACTATGGATTATATCCACATTGAAGGCGCAGGCAAACCCGTCTCCCGACTGATCAAAGGTACAGATTATTTTAAACATGATACGTATGAGAAAGCATCCGCCAATCTGAACGCATTTCTCGAAATCGGTGGCAACACCGTCGATACGGCGCACATCTATTGTGGTGGCGAAAGTGAAGTGGTGCTCGGGAAGTATATGCAGGAGAATGGTAACCGCGATTCCATCGTCATCCTGACCAAAGGCGCGCACCATGACCAGAACGGTCCGCGTGTAAATGCACAAGATATTCGCAGCGATCTGCTGACCAGTCTGGAACGGCTGCAAACGGATTTTGTAGAATTGTACGCGCTGCATCGTGACGATGAATCCGTACCGGTTGGTGCTATTCTGGAAGCGCTTAATGAGCATCGCGAAGCAGGACGAATCGGTGCGCTCGGCGCTTCCAACTGGACATGGCAGCGTCTGCAGGAAGCCAATGATTATGCTGCTGCGAATGGACTGGTTGGGTTTACGTTTAGCAGCCCCAACCTTAGTCTTGCCAAAGCAAATGAGCCGTTCTGGGCAGGCTGCGTCTCAGCAGATCAGGAGACGCTAGATTGGCATGAGCAGACCCGACTGCCACTGCTGTCATGGTCGTCGCAGGCGCGCGGCTTTTTCACCGGACGCTTTACGCCAGAAGTTCGCGACAATGAAGATCTGGTACGCGTATTTTACAGTGACGGCAACTGGGAACGCCTGCGTCGTGCCGGAGAATTGGCGCAGCAAAAGAATACGACTACGATTCAGATTGCGCTCGCGTATGTGCTGAATCAGCCGTTTCCAACCTGCGCATTGATCGGCGCACAAAATCGTGAGGAACTGCTATCTTGTGACGAAGGTGCTGGTATTGCATTATCCCGTGAAGAACTGGAATGGCTCGATCTGCGTCGGGATTAACTTTGTTGAGAAATCGTCTGGATTATCAGGGAAGATGATCCACGTTTATCCTACTTACAAGCCAAAGATGTGTTTATGTATGTATCTAGTCATGTATTGGCTTATAGCTGCAATGATATGTATAGAACACAAAAAGCCGGACAAGCGCCTGTTAGCGCACTGTCCGGCTTTTCGTTTCCACCTTGCTTGATTCTGCTTGGTTCTACCTGCACCTATAACATACAATTAAAAAAATCGAAGCTTGGCGATAATACGCAGCAAGCTTCGATCTTGATACCGCATGATAGGTTTTCCCATGTGCTCCGATAGCAATGAACTAAGGCAGTTTATCCACTTTCTTGTACACCTTCCACCATTGGAACACGGTGTCTTGGCGAATACTTCATCGTGAATATTTCATCGTTGAAGCTTCCTCACGATCACTGTGCCGCATTCTGGTAGCCAAGCAGCTGATGGAACGTTCCCTTCGTCTCGCGTGACAGCTGGCTGAACTCACCTTGCTGCACGATACGACCGTCGTCCACCACCACTACCTGATCGGCATTGCGAATCGTGGACAAGCGGTGGGCGATAACGATTAGCGTAATCTTGCCTTTCAGCTTCTCCAGCGCTGCCTGTACCTTGGCTTCATTCTCGGTATCTAGCGAACTGGTTGCTTCATCCAGAATGAGCACTTCCGGCTTGCGTAAAATGGCTCGCGCCAGCACGACACGCTGACGTTCCCCACCGGATAATCGCACCCCGCGATCACCGATAATCGTATCCAGTCCTTGCGGCAGCTTACGGATAAATTCGTCGCACGCGGCAAACGCCAATGCTTCCCACAACTCATCCTCGGTCGCTTCCGGCTTCACCAGCAACAGATTATCACGGATGCTGGTATGGAACAGAAACGGCTCCTGCGATACATATCCAATCGAATTGCGCCATGACAACAGGCGTTCACCTGTCAACGAAGCACCATCCACCTTCACCGTTCCCTGCTGCGGCTCCATCAATCCCATCAGTAGGTCAATCAATGTACTTTTCCCTGCACCGGAGCGTCCGGCAATGGCAGTCATACGACCGGCAGGAATGTACAGATTGATCTGCTTGAGTGCATCCTCATGCTCGGTCGTATAACGGAACGATACATCCTCACACCGGATACCATCCTGCATACTTTGCATCGGTCCTTCGCCATGTGCAACAGGACGGTAACTTTCCTCGGATTGCTCACATTCCTCCTGCAATTTGGACAGCGCATGGAAGGCAGGCACCAATGCACCAATATATTCAAGATACGACTGAATGCCACTGAAGCGCGGCCACAGGCGGGCGAAGATCAGGATGATCAGCACTGAGCGCTCTGGCTGCAGCTGGAACACCTGCGCCGACAATACGATAAAGCCGATAATGAACACAACCGAGATCAGCTTGTACATCAGCTGTGTCGTCGAATTGAGTCGTACTTGCTGGATCAGATTGTATTCCAGCTTGTTCGCCATATTGCGGAACCAGTTGAAATGCGAAGCTTCCAGCATATTGCTTTTAATATCCTTGATTCCGTTCAGATTTTCCTGAATACCAGAAAAATAATCTTGGGATAATTGAGTCATTTTATCGCCGTATGCTTTGGATCGACGAACGAAGCGACGGGCATACAGTGCCAGCAGTCCACCGCCGATCAACACGAGCAGCGTCATTTTTACCGATAACACCATCGCAAATCCGATTTGCAGGACGGTAAACAGAATGGAGGTTGCCAGCATCAGCACCAGATTGGTTCCTTGGCTAACCCTTGCCAGTTCCGTCGTCAGCATGTGGCTGAGATCGGACTTACGCTTGCGCAGGAAAAATGACCAGTTCGAACGCATAATATGACGATATACGCGCAGTCGCAGTGTTTTGATAAAGCCCTGCTGAATCTCCGCGCCCATCACCGATTGCTTGCGCTGCATAAATCCTTGTAGGATCGTGAGCAGACTGTAGATGCCCAAAATGACCGCCAATGATGCAGCAAGCGGCATCTGCTTGAGCGGCTCGAACCAGCCTGCCATCGGTAGCGAACTAGCACTGCCACCGAATACGCCAATCAGACTCAGCAGCGGTACGAGCATGTACAGTGTTACCATATCCAGCACGCTGATCAGCAGCATAAGCGCCACATACAGATACAGCCGTTTGCCCGCATATTGGCGCAATTCATTCACATAATTGCGGATGACATTCATTGCTGCTCCACCTCTCTTTGCACCGCGTCACGTCGTTGCGTCCGACGATATAGCAGCAGAAACGGATGCAATGGATAATACATAAAATACAGCATTTTCGGCAACGGCAAAGTCTGCATATCCCAATCGTCCGGTGCCATCTTGCGGAGCCAGAATAGCGCTTTTTGTCCGCTAGTTTTCAATGCGTATTGATACGAACGATAATGCTGGGCGAGTGCCTGTGTTTCTGGTTCTGGGCATAGATTAACCTTTTCCCGAATAAAGACCAGTACACGCCGCGCCAGATCTTGCGCACGTGGAGCATCTGCCCATTGTGCCATCTCACCGCTAATCGGCGTATGCAGCAGCCAGTGGGTCAGTACAAATGCCTGACCAACGATATGGCTGCATTTGTATTGCTGCGTCAAGCGGCGTAGCAGATTCCAGTCCAACGGACGCTGCACGAGACGATCAATATCGACCAGCCAGCGCAAACGGAACCACGCATGACGCGCACCATGCACGCACAGATAGATAAGCAGGTCTTCCTGCCCAAGCATCTGAATCGCTGTTCCACCGAACTCTAATTGTTGGCGACGCTCCCACAGCTCCTCAAATCCCTGCTCCGCACCTGCATCCCCATTCAGCCGCCAGTGCAGCTCAATCTCGACACCGGTACGCTCATCCACATACGATTCATGATTGTATCGCCAGCGCCAATTGTCGGTTGTGCGCGGCACTTCCTGTGTTTTGACAAATCCCAGATCCAGCAAAATCTGCTCTGCTTCATCCGCTTGTTCTATCGGCACCAGCACATCCAGATCTTTGGACGTACGGCGAGATAGATCGCCGTACAGCAGTTGTGCCAGCACGGGCCCTTTCAATTGCAGCGCGCGAATATCACGCTGAGTCAGCGCCTGCGTTACGCGCTGCATCTGACCGCTCAGTTGTAACATCGTAAACGCGTTACGTTGGTATTTCTGATTCAGCCATTGCAGCATGCCACCCGGCAATTGCTGAGACTGCGCATTGCAGACCGCGTGAATGGTTGGATACAACCGATGGTGCAGAGCAAGCGAAGCAAATGCCTGCCAATCCAACGATTGCGCTGCCGAATCGACAACAGCAAGGTGACCGCGCCCGGATGTAACCATATCCAGCAAAAGCAGCAGTTCGGCAGGGAAATCATGCAGTTCAGGGCTCCATTGCTTGTTCATGGCGTACTCCTTTATCGCAAAATCGTCCAGGCTGCCGCTGCTATTTTTTGCAGGGTCATGCCCGGTTAAGATTGAAATTGTCTTGCAAACATACCAACAACCGTATATTGTTCCAGTTCTTTCGCACCAGTCAGGTAAAAGCGTCCACTACGTAGCCACGCATGGGCAGCAGTGCGTCCACGTTCATCTCGGCGCATCCCCAGATATAATGTGCTGGGCAGACGACGACGGTTTAACATTTTCTGAGCAGCAAATGCCATCACTAGACACTCCGTTTCCCAGAATACATGCGGGCTGACCAGATGCAGTGCCTTCGAGATCTGCACTGATTGGCGGTGTGCCTCCCGATGCGTTTCATATGAGGTTTCCTGCATATGGTCGCCCAGCGATGGCGACACCTTGGCAAAAGGCAGCATTTTCAATACACGCCCCCATGCCAGATACCAGAACGCCTCCAGCATCAGGCGCCGCATCTCGGCAGGGTATTGGCGCAGCTTGCCTAGCTTAGAGACTGCGCTCGTCCGCGCCATCCTGCACCTCAACCAGACCTTCATTCAGCATTTGCTGGATAAATGTTTGCACCTGTTGCACGCATACGTCACGCGCCACCTCATATTCTTGCACCAATACATCCACAATACCGTCCACTGTTGTCGGCTGCGCGGTCAAATCCCAGATGCGTCCGCCGATTGCGCCGAGATTGTAATACTTACCGGATTGCACATCCAGCATCACCTTTTCACCGTTCATATCGCTAGCGATATAGTTTTTGTTTTGTGTCACCTTCTGGTGTTGAAGCCATGCGGTTTGCGTCATTATAAACTCCCCTTTCTATATGGACAAATCAATGAGAACAATGAACCGTTTTATAGGTTCGATGCACAAGTTAACAATGCAGCACCTCTTTCGTAGGATAAAATGGCGATTCTATGTTATAACATCATGTCACATACAATGAAACGCTCCGGCGGACAACAAGCAGGCGATGGCGATCGATGTGCCACCGCTCTGTTGCTTGTATTTTACTGCTGCTTCATGACAATACGATGATGCTTGCTCTTATTCGTTCGTGCTCGCTCTTCGTTATACTCTCGGACTCAAGAATTGCTGTACCGGTTGGAGCGAATCAATGAGATGACCTTTTCCAATATTTCCGGTGCGGTAAAGGTCGTAGTGGAACGATGAATCTGATAAGCTTCCAGCTCACCCGCCAGGGCAGCCACCATAGAGAAATGCTGCTGCTTCAGATCTAGCCGCGGAATGACCGCACTGCGATACGTATGTGCCAGCAAAATATGCAAACGCTCTAAACGTTCCAGCTTGCGAATCGAAGCATACGGGTCTTCCGTTTTTGCCAGCTCGAATACGCCAGCCAGCGGCACCGGTTCATTGTGGAAATTATCCCCAACAGGGATGGCAAATTTATCATATTCATCGTGCAGCGACGAATACCCAGTAGACGATATGCCAAAATGGTCCAGACTTTCCTGCCACAGCTTCTGCTGCGGATAGGTTGGGTACACCAACGGTACACCATCCTTATATGCAATTGGAATCACATCATCACTTAACAGCGGATACCCTGCTTTGACAAAGGTTGCCGCCAGCGTCGATTTGCCTGCACCGGATTGACCGACAAACGCGTACGCTTTGCCTTCGATCAGCAATGCGCTACCGTGCAGCGGAAACCGATTGCGCTGCATCAGCAGCACGCCCATGCACGTACCAAGCACGAACAGTCGGATTTTATCCTCGCTCACACCGGGCAATGGATCAATAATGATTTGCGACCCTTCGGAAATGCAAAACGTAGCCGTATCCGGCATGCGGAACATAAAGCCTGCCAGCTGAATACTAAAATTGGTTTCGCGTGCGTTGACCACATGCTCCCATTTGGACAAATCGCCAAAACGGACGGTCACGTCAATTGGATCTATTGTATCGTTAACTTGCTGCAACTCAGGCAAGGAAATTTCGCTTTGAATCCGCAGGCCAAACGCCTGATATACGGTTTGTTGGATCGTGTTCATAATCTGGTCCTCCCAGTGTAAGTCTGCGCCATGTCTCAACATTCCAGACATCCATCAACCATACGCGTGGTGCGCAGTTAAAATATGAAACATACAGGTCCACGACCTGGTTGTGCGATCGACAATACATAATAGCTACGATAGGTGATCTATGTGTAAAACAGCTTATATACTCATTTATCCTGTGTGTCTGTAAGAAAATGGACCCTTATACGTTGCAAGGTATAAGGGTCACTTTCGTCATCAAAGTCCTGTACAGGTCCATGATGATCCTGTGCAGGCAAAACACCGATCAGCTCGGGTTGTACAGATCCGCATCATCATAAGTGACCCAGTCGATCACTTTCCAGCCTTTACCTGCCATTGTTTCATTGACGTCCAGAACTTCCAGTGTCGGTGCTTGCCATTGCTCTTTTTGCATTGCGTAGCCTCCTTTATATGGAATTAGGTATGAAACTTGGTGAAACGATAACCCGTTGAGTTCAATCAGCTTGGGTTGTACAGATCCGCATCGTCGTAAGTGACCCAGTCGATGGCTTTCCAGCCTTTACCGGCTGCAGTCTGGCTCATATCCAGCACTTCCAGAGCTGGTGCTTGCCATTGCAATTTATCGTTGTTCATTATTTATTCCTCCTTTGTGCTTGGATAATAGATGGTGCGGATAGTGCCGATCAGCTCGGGTTGTACAGATCCGCGTCGTCGTAGGTAACCCAGTCAATCACTCTCCAGCCTTTACCTGCTTGTGTTTCATTTACATCCAAAACTTCCAACTGTGGAGCTTGCCATTGCATTTTTTCGTTTGACATTGCTCTTGCCTCCCATAATGTTTGGATATAAAACTAAATAGCGACTGACTACCCCTTGTTTGCATCAGCTCGGATTGTACAGGTCGGCGTCGTCATAAGTAACCCAGTCGATTACTTTCCAGCCTTTGCCGGCCATCGTTTCATTGACGTCCAGAACTTCCAGTTCTGGCGCAGTCCACTCCATTTTTTTCATCCTCGTTATTCACCTCCTTTACAGAATATACAGACTTTATGCTAAGCCGCGGATGAAGCGTCCAATGATCAGACTGCGCATCAGCAAGCGTGTAGCCGGATTAAATGCTGCTTCCGCATCGGGGGATTCACCCACCTCATGCAGTGCGTTCATAATATTGTCCGTGTTCACCCATTCTGCTACCGTAGAATCGTGGCAAATGTCAAGGATTTCACTCGTAAAAGCACCCCATTGCGGGCGCATCCGCAATACCCAGTCCGCTGGTTGTAGCCCGCGCACCTTCTGGTTTAGTCGAATTTTATCCGGTAGATGACCGGCAGTAGCGCGGCGGATCAGCGCACGATCCATCCCATTTTGAACATACTGGTCAAATGGCACCGACAAGCAGAACTTGATAATACGCGGATCATTCGTCGGGTCGCGCTCCCAGACACCGTAGCCCATCGAGATCTTCGATGTGACTGCACCGTCCTTGTTGGCTACCGCCAAATTAGCAAATTTGCTATGCCGTACTTCCATATCACTCATCGTGTCGCTGCCAATCAGATCTAGCTCCGCTTGACGCACACGCTCCACCATACCGGTACGCTGTGCCAGTTCGGGATTGATCCATTTCAGCGCATCTGGGCGACCTAGATCGGGCGCACTACGCGATAACCCCGGAAAGGCGGTTTCGCTAATCTGCTGAATAATCTTTTTGCGACGAATCCCTGCATTACGACTATATAGCTTCAGCTCCTGATACAAGCGTAGCCAGCGGAATTTCTTCAGCATCCCCGCATAATATTCAATCGCTGGTCCCCACGAGATCGTAAAGTTCCCTCTCGCTCCGGTCAGTAGCACACCAGCTCCATTCTGCTGGGCGCGCTCGAAGATTCCACGAATCCAGAACGAATTCTCAAAATACTTGTACGGCATCTCCATCAGACCTAACCAATGCTCAACCTCGCTCAGCGGGCTGCGATCAGCGAAATCCATATAATGATCATGAACATCATTCACTCGACGTACATGCTTGACCGTTTCTTCAATATAGGGGCGTTCATTCGCCATAATGCGCGATGATGTCCAATCCTTAAAGCCGGGAATCGGTACAAAGCTGTACGTATGAATCGGCTTGTTCTGCGCCGACAAAATCGGTGCCGCATAACTGACCACACTCCCCGAATCCAATCCACCGCTTAACGTTGCCGCGACCCCGTGACGAGTACGCACCTTAGCGCGAACAACACGGGCGAACAGCTCGCGGAATGCTTCTTCGTATTCGCCATCCGAGCGCAGCTGTAGCGGCGCATCCGGTAGCAGATTACCATATTGATACATCCGCACATTGGCTTCATCCAGCACCATCACATGTGCTGGCGGCAGCTGCTTGATCTGCTCATAGACGGTCCCCTGAATATCGGTCGATTCCTCCATTGCTACGGTAGTCAGAAATTCCGCCATCCAAGGTGTAGACAGCTTTCTGTCAACAATACCAGTATGCAGCAATGCCTCCATCGTACTCGCAAAAAGAAACGTACCCTTATGTTCCGCATAATACAGCGTGCGATTACCGGACCAGTCGCGTACAGCGAATAGCTGGCGTCGTGCTTCATCCCAGATCACAAAGGCAAAGTCGCCATTCAGCTTGTCTGCCATTCCCTCGCCCCACTGTTCATACGCATGCAGCAATACATGCAGATCAGGCAGATTGGAGTTCGCCTGTAAACCAAGTCGGGACATCAGCTCCTCACGGTTATCGAGAATGACATCGCCTGTAATCGTCAGTCTGCGTAAAGAATCATAGTAAGGGACTTGCTGTCCTTCCGATTCTGGAGTGATCCACTGGTCATGACAACCGAACCAGATGTGATTCTCTTGCCAGACGGCAGAGCGATCTTTCGGATACTTGCTCATGCTGTCCATCATCAGCTGTCCATACGCCGCCCATTGTTCTGGACTTTGCTGTTTCCCACGATCCCATATTCCGGCGATTGCGCTCATCGTCTGCACCCCTTTCGTTGATCGATCCTTATTTATCACTAATGAAGTAGAAGACTGGGTTCTATGCTCTAGTTACGTCTATTCTGTATGTATAGTGCGCATGTACAGATTTGTGAAATGCCTTATTCTCAGTTCACCTTCATATTGGCACGTCGACAATCTTCAGCGAGCCAATCCTTGCGACTCAGCAGGGAAAATGCCTCGTGACGCAGCTGCTCACTTTGCTGCTTTAGCACTTGTGCCTGATTCTCATAGTGCTGGGCGCGTTGACCATATTGATGCGTGAACATTTGCAGTTCAGCGATGCTAATAGTCTCGGATTCCGAGGGTACCACAGTCGGCAGTTGATCC
Organism: Paenibacillus sp. JQZ6Y-1; assembly: GCF_040719145.1. NCBI lineage: Bacteria > Bacillati > Bacillota > Bacilli > Caryophanales > Paenibacillaceae > Paenibacillus > Paenibacillus kandeliae. The sequence continues at coordinate 155,966 of NZ_JBFDUZ010000001.1, read as the reverse complement.
GCAATGTTGATAGGATTGCTGTATGTGGGAATAATCGCTTGCTTCGGCTCTCCTTCTATATACACGTCATGTGTACGCTGCGCCCGAAGTTCCGCATCAAATTCAGTAACTGTCTTAGCCTTTTTCTCGTAATGCTTCACCACTGTACCTCCCGTTATAAAGACGGGAACCGATCGATTGATCATTTTATCACCCGTATATTCAAATTTGGAAATCACGGTTTTGCGAGATTAAATTCAGTAATTAAGGCAGTTTTATTTGCAATGTTGGCAGTAAAGCTACCCTGACGACGGATTTTCGAATATTTACGGATAAATGACAATAGAATCAACGACAAGCATCACGATCGAATCTCCTTGTTACCTTTACCCAAATGTTATTCGTTTTGAATAACTTTGTTTCGTTTGAACATATTATATACGCAAAAAGAATAATTTACATGATAAATTTTCCATTTTATACGATTCTCAATACTTTTTTTCAATTGCTGAATTCCTTGTTACAAAAGGAATACATGGGATTCTCATCTCGTTTTTATGCTGTTATAAGTATATGAAGTGTTTTAACCCTTGGTATAATAAGGTTTTTAGCAACTGATACATAAATCGTCCAATTCCATAGTTCGGTAAAAACATTCGTTCTGATTTATCCTTTACGTAAGCGATTTAAATTATTACAATTTGGTTACAAAAATAGTTTTGCTGTCATTTTATAAGATAAATATTCCAATCATAAAACATATGTTCGTTTATATTCCATAAAATTGTAAATTTATTTATTGTATTTGGTATGTCAAAGATCGCGTAATGATGCTGAATGGCTCTGTTTGCATGTCAGGTTTGACTATGATTTTCTTAAACGATGTCAGGATTGAAAAGGTTACAAATACGTTTTTGCGTAAAGAGATGAAAGGTTTTCATGTTCTGCACTTCGCTTTTCTCATAAGTCGTCTCACTATATCACTGGCTACAATCAACTACGTTATAGACGATATGCTTTACTTTGGAGCATGAAAAAGCCGCCCTTCCTCTACATATAGACAGAGAAAAGGCAGCTTTTTATATGATTATGAGGTTGTTTTGCTAACGAGTTTGCTATACGATCACAAACGTTTTCGATTGACGATCTTATATGAATGATGCGCTTGTGTTGGTAATAAGCTCATTTCAATGGTATACACCATCGCTATCGCATGAGCGTGCTGATTCATTAAGGCACCATTTGACCGCGTGCGCTAGTATAGAGCTGGTACCACTCGTCCCGGCTCATTTGCTCTGCCTGATGCTCTGCATCCCGACATGCTTGGATTCGTTCTGGGTTCGTTGTACCGATGATTGGTTGGATCATCGCTGGGTGACGCATTAACCAGCCGAGTACAATCGCTTCTGGTGTCGTATCCTTTTGCTCCGCCAGCTGCTTTACAAGTGCAGCGGTTTTACGGATATGCTCCGGTTCCTTGTCCACGTTGCGACCAGAGAATTTGCCTTGTGCTAATGGTCCCCATGCTTGTAGCTGAATATGACGACTGCGACAGTATTCCATCAGACCATAACCAAAGTTCACATTCGTACCCGCCTGCTGATTCACATGAATATCCTGATCAACAAAATGCAGATGCCCCAGACTCATTTCTAGCTGATTCACAGCGAAGGAATCGGGAATCGCTTGCTGCAAAAATTCAATCTGCGGCGCGCTCATATTGGATACTCCAAAATAGCGAACCTTGCCCGCCGACTTCAATACTGCCAACGCTTCCGCCACTTCGTCTGGCTCCACGAGCGGATCAGGGCGATGCAGCAGCAGTACGTCCAGATAGTCAATGCCTAGACGTTCCAGACTGTCATCGACCGATTGCACGATATGGTCATAGGAGAAATTGAAGCGACCCGGCAATACACCATCCGACAGCTGAATGCCACATTTGGATTGAACAATGATCTGTTCACGCAACTCCGGTTTCGCTTGCAAAATGCGACCGAAAACCTGCTCCGCCTTACCACGTGTATAAATATCCGCATGGTCGAACATCGTAATGCCGATCTCCAGCGCTGCTTCTACTGCTGCTTCTGCTTCCTTTACATGCTGCTCCGTAAATGGCTCGCTATCCCAACTGCCGCCAAATGGCATACAGCCTAGCGCCAGACGGCTTGCATTTACACCACGACGAACCAATGGCATCACTTTATTCATCATCCGTTCCTCCAATTCTGTTGTAGCTTGCAGGTAATGTTCATACGTTACCATGTTCTCACAGATATAGACTACATTACAATAGAACAAACACATTGTCTGTCATTTGCAGATAGTCTCATGCCGTATAGTTACATCATGTCATAACGCAATAGTAAACAGCAAAAAAAGCCTGTACGGTCTGCGAACCGACAGGCTTTTGGAAAGGAATGGTTTAGATGTAGATCATCCATCTAAAGGCTTGGAGAACTATTCGTTGCAAAGTATCCATTGATCAGTGAAGAAAGTATCATCAGCAAAACAAGCAACGTTAGTGAAGCATCTGTTAGTCAAGCACGGATACAATCAATACAGTTCCAATTCGGAAATGCTGATCTGTGCTGGACCGCTATTGCGGCTGATGATCAGTTTGTATTGTTTGTAGGCTTTGGTATTGTCGACTGCATAAGCTTTGGTCACGCCCGCTTCCCAGCGCATCGCGGAAGGAACTTGATGAATCGCTTCTTCCCACTGCTCGCCATCATTGGAGCCAACAAGTATCCATGATACAGGTGCATTGGATTTGTTGTTCACGGTCAGGGAATAACCTTTCACAACGGTTGGCTGGTTAAAGGTGTAGGACAACGATACATCCACATAACGCTGTGAATCAGAGGTCCAACTGCTGTCACCCGTTGTAGAATGATCAAATGCTTTCCAAGCATTTTCTCCATTGACGGAGGCGCTTGCTTTGCCCGTCGCTGGTGTAGATGGTACAAGATTATAATTATTCTCGAATTGGCTCAGCTCCAGATCATCAACTGCTACCCAGTCGCCGCCGTTATTGTCGGAAATGAACAGCGCATAGCCGCTGTAAGCGACATCATTATTCACTTCAAACGTTCGACGTTCACCCGGTTTCCAGTTGCTTTCATCGGATTGCTGATCGATTTCCAACCAGTTGTTGCCGATCTTGCCTGCGAATACCCAGTCTTTTGGGGCGGTATCAGCATCATATGTTGCTGCTTGAACCGTATATTTTGTAATCGTGCGCTTATCGTTAAATTGATAGGAAATACGGGAGGTGCTGCTTGCCGGAGCACGCCAGTAGCTATCTGCGGTAACCGTATTATCAAATGCTCTCCATGCTTCATGACCAGACTCTTCCACGCTTGCGCTCGCTGCACCATTGCTGCCGGTATTGGAAGTCAATGTAGGGACGACATCTTGACTGTACGATAATGCCGAAGCCGTTCCTCCTTGAAATAATGTTCCAACCAGCAATGCTCCAGCCAACAATAACCCATTCTGTTTCTGTCTGTTTAGCAATCCCATATTGTAGATCTCTCCTTCGATTTTGGCGCTTGCGCCGCCATGTGTAATGTTCCATTCATCGCCGGATTAGGATTGCCTATATACGTCCATATCAGAGATTTTACTGATTCTGTCGTACGTACTGCGTTCCCCCATATGTTTTGGACGGGCAAGGCAATGTGTGTTGCATCCCCTTTTGCTCTGTACCTGTCCAGCTCACTGCGAAATTCTGAATGAATAAAATTTCCATGACGGTTTAATAACCATTTTTTTCATAATTGACTCACTTTATTACATAAATAATATTTTGTGTCACTTATAACTAGTCTGTGGAAGCCTATTTCCCCTTTCTATGCCTTAATGTTATACGGTGACAGCTACTGTCTGTTCATTTTGGCGAAAAGAAAAGGGTGATAACAGCGATTCATTGTATGTATGACTAAATTTTAGCCCTATACAGCATTGTTGAAATGATGCAAAATACTCATTTATAATTGTTTTGTTTATTGCTCCTCCTACCTCTGTTTTTTGGCAAAATCCTGCCATTGCTCTCTAACTAATATGGCAAATCGCAGCGTATTTCGATGTTATCCGACAAGGGCTTAATGTTGTATATACCCTTTTTCGCAACCATGTAAAAACAAAACACCAAAAAAAGGGCAATTCCTCGATTCGGAATTGCCCTTTTCGCTATTTTGATATGGTTATTCGCAAGTATGAAATTATTTGCGTTCAATGATGATGTCGCCGGAGCTGGATGTTACTGTAGCCCCAAGCCATCCCGCAACAGCGCGCACAGGGACATACGTTTTACCTTTGACCTGAATCACGCTCGCTGGCAATGTTTTGGCTTGACCATCAACGGTTGCCTTTTTGGAATTGACCTTCAGCACCGTGACTGCACCGGTAATATCATCGGTGAAGGTCAGCTGCTTGGTGGACGCATTCCATTGCATCTTCGCATCCAATGCCTCCGCAAGATCTTTGGCAGGGATATAGGAAATTTTGTTACGGACGATCAGATCGTCATAATCGGAGTAAGGTCCGACATAGACGGTTTTACTGCTAATGTTCGCCAGTTGGAGTAGCTTGCCAATTGGCGATGAAGCATCAAAGTTGCGCAGGATCGTACCCGGCGTCGTATCGTCGTTAATATTCAATACGCCCCTGCTCACATCGACCGGCTCGGCGGTTACGTTGCCATTGATATTCCACGCATTGCTTTCGGTATGAATATTGATAGAGGTATAATCCATCGAACCATCCTTCGGCAATGCAATGGTCAGATCAAAATTCTGCTTACGTGCATGCAGATCGCTGTCAAAATACACATCTGCCGTTACACGCGTTTCGGGTCCGAAGACGGTGTTAAAGCTCTCATTGTCCCGCACGTCGGCAAGATTCTGATCATACTCTTGCAGTACTTCATCCAATGTTTCTTTGACAGCGGTATATCCTTCTTCGATAAAGGTATCGCGATTGGCAAACATCGATCCAGATGAAGCTTCGCTACCTGCGCTCTGAGCAATAATAGGCGCATAATAATCATAAAACGCACCGATCAGATCTTTGATACCCTGCTCATCACTCGCAATGCTGGTCAAGAATGGCTTCACCAGCTCCAACACTTCTTTGCCATCCAATTCGGTATGCAGGCGTGTCAGATCGAGCGTTTCGCCATACACATCCGCACTTACAGAATCAACCGCAATATTGGATGGGTTCGGCAGATGTTTGAATAGGAAAGCAGCAGCTACTTTTGTAAATTCGCGCTGTTGTTCTTGCACTAACGAAAAGCTAAACCCTGCACTACTTAGCCCAGTAGCCTGTTCGTAGAGTGAATAAGATATGTATATCGGCTGCTTAGCTCCTTCCAGATCAATGGTTACTCCGTCATCATTCATATACAGATGGAACGGAAGCCGTTGTCCCACATATTCGACTGCTCCGGTTACGGATAGCTTGGTTGGGCTTTCCATTTTGGCATGGTCGATGATCAGTTTGCTGTTATTCAGCACCTCCGCAATCATCACATTTTGTGCACTAGCAGAAGCGGCAGGCGTCAGATGCACCGACAAGGTCTGATTGGATTCAATCGACTGGACATCCAGATTGCTAATCATCGCCTTTTGAATATCTAGACTGCCTACGGATTGACAACCGGACAGCACGATCAGCAACAATACCAGTGGAAGCATCGTCCACAAGGTCGTTTTTCTTTTTCTCATAATGTTCCCCTTTCTATGATTGACTTCGCTTTCATTATCCCAGTTTAAACAGGTTTTGTAAAACAGATTGGAAATAAATATCCATTCGCTCCCCCTGTGATGGATGCGAATGGATACTTGGGAATAGAAGGCTTACACTCATGTAAAATCAAAGATCAATTCTGCACTTTTTCGCCTTTGCCGCTAATGATTTTCAAAATATCATTCTCATAGCCGACTACATAGGTCAGCTTATACATACTGGTTGTATTAACATTATCCTTGCGCTCGTCGGCGGTAATGTGTACCGTGACGCTCACCTGATCGCCGGAAGCGGTAGACGCGATGGAATCGACGCTCACATAGCCGGTGTTGATATAGCCCTGCCTGAATTCTGCATAATCGGTATGCCCTTGCCAGTTGCTGCCGAGCAAGGAATATGCCGTGACATAATCCTGCGTATTCAGATTGTCATAAAAGTAATTGACGAGATATTCTGCATATTCCTCGACAGACATCTCTTCCGAGGATTCGTCGTCTGTGGCGGCAGACTCTGTGCCTTCTGGCAATTCACTCATTGGCTTGGCAGACCATTGCTTCACGGTGTCCTTGATCTCGGAGATTGGAATACTGAACCCAATCGTATTCGATTCACTTGCCATTGCGGAATTGATCCCTAGCACTTCACCCGTATCCGCCTGAATCAGCGGACCACCGCTATTGCCCGGCGCAATCGGTGCAGAGATTTGATACAGATTGCGATATACATACGGATCAATCGTAAAATCGCGCCCTACGCCGCTGATAATGCCGGTTGTGATCGTATTTTGCAAACCGAGCGGGCTACCGAGCGCCAGCACATCGTCACCGACTTCCGCCGTTTTCTTGGTCGATAGCTGCAATGGCTCTGTTCCTGCCAATTTTGGTACACGCACTAGTGCAATATCGGTCTGGGTACCAATGCCGATCACTTTGCCATCCAGTATGCGCGCGTCCGCTGTTTTGACTTTGACCTGTTTCACGCCGGATACAACATGGGCGTTCGTAATCACATCGCCTTGATCGTTATACAAAAAGCCCGAACCGAGCGAGCCTGCTTCGGTTTCCAGCATGACTACTTTTTTCTGGGTTGTAAAAATAACGTCCTTCAGCGTTTGACTTCCACCTGCTGCGGCAGATGCTTTGCCCACCGAAGCGTCGGCGAGCAACACCTTGGAGGACAATTGCTGCGGTACAGCACGATTAATGTACACAATAGAGCCAACACCTGCGGCAACGATCAATACGCTGGCAATACTGCTAATGATCCATGATTTGCTCATCTGTTCATCCCCCTCAATCCAGATACCACGTGATATGATCCACCTGAATGGTCACCTGCTCATACCAGCCATATTCGTAAGAGCTATACGTTCCACTTTCGCCCGGTTGCAGATAATAAGGCTCGACGACAGCGGACGAGGAGAACAGATAGTTACCATTGGCATCATAAGCGGAATATTCCACATCCACCGAATAAATCGGACGAGTAGCCACATTCTCTACACTACCGGAAATTTCAATGTCTCCGTACTCGTTCAAGACGGCGGTTACATCAGATGGCTCCACAGCGGCAGTACGATTATTGAGGTCTTCTTGCTCCGCCTGTTGCTCTGCACGTTCGATCCGCTGCTGTTCTGCCTGCTCGAATGCTTGCTGCTGCGATTGGATACGCTGCTGTAACGATTTGAGCTTGTCGTTATCTTCATCATATTGCAGCCCGAGCTTGACGGTAGCAGTCGCAGAAGTGAAATCGTTTTTTTGCAGCTGGTTTTCAGCGTTTTTCAGACTTAAATTGACGATCTTGTTCACGATCAAGGTCTTCACTTCGTCGGCTTCGTTGCTATCCAGACGTTCCACTTCATCCAGCTTGTACGCCAGCGCTTCCACGGTATCCAATCCGTCTAGCTCCTGCTTGACCTTGAGCACCGCTAGCAGATCCTGATTGCGGGCAGCCAGTTTTTTCTCACGGGTAAAAATCGATTCCTTCCGTTGATCCAGCGTTTTCTGCAAGGTCGTCAGCGACTTTTCTGCAGGAGTCAGCTGATTTTGCTTCAACTTTGAGGCTACGGCTTGCAGCTTGTCATGAATGCGATGCGCCGTCTGCACAATCGTCAGATCAGACGATAACGCCTTGTGATCCGGTCGCAACGTCAGCGCCGATTGTAGCTGCTGCTCCGAGTCTTCGTACTTGCCCTGTAGAGCAAGCTGCTGCGCCTGCTGATGAAACGCCACCACTTGACGATTGATCTGCTGCTGATGCTGATACCAAGCATTCACACATATAGCGGCAGCAATCAATAGGATGACAGGCACGATCCACGGCAATGCCTTACGTAGCTTACCAAACCGCGACGGGCGATCATTACGACTTAGACTGTCAGACAATGCAGACGTGCGATCTGGTCGATACCCATCATCATCCAATGGCAAAAGAACAGCTGTAGGTTCATCCTCTTCTGGATCTGCTTGCGCATAGTATGGATCATAAGATGATGACGGCGACAACGATGACTCGTCATTTGTTGTTGACGACTTCGATTCCGGTGAATTCAAGTCAGTTGGAACAACCGATGATGGCGATTGTATGGAATCATCGGAATGTGGAGCACTGGATTGGTGATCTAACGGCGAATGTTCGGTATCCGGCTGCATCCGGGCACCGCATCGATTGCAAAACACAGCGTCATCTGGTTGTTTGGAGCCACATTGATTGCAGTACATCATAACCCCCTGTTGCATACAGGCTTTTCTTTTAGCGCCCCGTATCGATTGAGGCTTATCTACGATCAGTGCCTGATGCTGTCTTGGAATATAATCTTTGTTTTGATTAAAATATATCATATTTCATTGAATATCAGGTTATTTTTTCCTGTTATTCAAATAGAGAGCATTTGTGTTTGTGAAGGTTTGTATTTAAGATGGAATAGGTATGCCTGTAGGCTTGTATATAGGAGCATCGCAGGATGTATGTTGCAAAGCATATCACTTTATCAAAACCCCGCAGGATCTTTTTCCATTCATGCGGTATGGAGGATATTCATATGATCAAAAACGAGAAAATTAAAGCATCCGAAGTGCATGTGACCGGGATCAACGGCGAAGATCTGGGTGTGATGCCAACCAAGGAAGCATTGCAATTGGCACGACAATTAAAGGTGGATCTGGTCTGCACGTCCCTATTCAGCAGCCCACCGCCATGTCAGCTGATTGGTGCCGGCGCTGCCAAACAGCAAAAGCAGCAAGAAGCGCGCAAGGATCGTCCAGTTAAGGTCAAAGAAATTCGCCTGACTGCTAATATTGAGGATCACGATTTGGATACGAAAAAGAATCAAGCGGAACGCTTGCTGCAATCGGGCAATTCGGTACAGCTGGTCGTAAAGACCAAAAACAGCAAAGAATCGGGAGTGGCTCGTCAATTGCTAGAAGAATTAACCCGCGACCTAAAGCCTTACGGCAAACCGACCACAGGCATTCAAGTGAGCGGCAAGCAGGCGATGGTACAGCTGGATTCCAATCAATAAGAAGCATGTGCTCATCTTCTATTCGATAGACAATATAAACAGCCGTATCCCTTTGGTTTATCACATAAACACAAAAGGATACGGCTGTTTTATTCAGGCTACATTGTTATATAGGGACCATGCTTCATCGCTCCGCATGACGACCCGCTACTAGCTGACTGCATTCTTCCAAGACACGACGCAATTCCGCCGTCATGATCGGCTTGCTGACAAAATCGTGCATGCCCGCTTCCAGACAACGCTGGCGATCTTCCATTCGAGCAAAGGCGGTAATACCAACAATGCGCGGTTCATGCTGTGGAATCTGTGCATAATGCTGCAAAATGCGCTGCGTCGCTTCAATCCCATTCATTTCCGGCATTTGCACATCCATCAGGATCAGATCATACGGCTGCTCCGACGCATACTGGACAGCTTCTAGCCCATTCACTGCCAAATCCGCCGTACAAGCAAACCGCTTCAGCATGGACAGTAATACATGCTGGTTCGATGGATGATCCTCAGCGATTAGAATGCGCAATTCGGAAAAAGCATCTTCGCTAGTTGCCGTCGCTTTGTCCTCCGGTGCCAACCGATTGACCACATCCGGCAATTCTGCTGTCAAAGGCTTGAGCGTTTCCAGCTTCAACACAAAGCGGAAGGTAGCGCCCTGATTCTCCTGACTGCTCACATCAATACTGCCACCCATCAGCTCTACCAGCTTGCGACAAATGGATAAACCGAGCCCCGTGCCACCATATTTGCGATTCCAAACCGGATGCAGCTGGGAGAACGGCTGGAACAGCAAATGCTGCTGCTCTGCCGCAATACCAATGCCCGTATCACTAACGGCAAATTCCAGCCAAATGTCGGTCTGACACGAGGTCTGCCCTTCTTCCCGACTCAATGGGCGGACACTAACTGCAATTTGACCCTGATCGGTAAATTTGACCGCATTGCCGACTAGATTAATCAGAATCTGACGAATCCGTCCTTCATCGCCTAGCAGCAAATCCGGTATGCTCGGATCGATAGTCACAGTCAAGACGTTTTGCTTTTCCGTTGCCCGCAGCAAGAACAGCTCAGCAACATGATCTAGCATGACCGCAATATCGAACGGCTCCGGTTCCAGTGTCAGCATACCTGCTTCCACTTTGCTAAAATCAAGAATTTCGTTCAGCAGCTGCAATAAGGTTTCGCTGCTATTCATCACAATATCCAGATAACTATGTTGCTGCTCATCCAGCTCGGTATCCGCTAGCAACCCAGTCATACCAATAATGCCGTTCATCGGTGTGCGTAGCTCATGACTCATCACGGATAGAAACTCTGACTTAGCGCGATCAGCGCGTTCTGCCGATTCTTTGGCACGCAAAATTTCCTTCTGATCGGTAATATCGCGGAAAACGATAACTGCCCCGCGCTGCTCGCCCTGCTCATATACAGGTGTTACTCGATAAGCGGCGAGGAAGCTGGAACCGTCACTTTTCCAGAATACCGTCTCCTGCTCCAAATTGGGCGTACCCTGCCGAATCGCTTGAATGATCGGCGATTGCTCGTTCAGCACATCGAAATTGTAATATCCTTTATGCCATTCCGGCTGACCTGCTTGCTCCTGTTCATCCAGCTGGTGCATATTCAGTCCCAGCATCTCCGCACCCGTGCGATTGATAAAGATTCCTCTGCCATCGGCATCTACACTGAATATGCCCTCGGATACCGAATCAAGAATCAATGCACGCTCATTGCCAAGCTTTTCGATCATATGAATATACCGCTTCAGCTCTGTTGTCTCCGTCACGATGCCGTATAAACCAATCACCTTCGTATCCGACAGAATCGGCACATTGACCACATCCGCCGAGAAGATCGAGCCATCCTTACGCAGAATATTCACTTCGTACATCTGTGGAACACCCTGACGGGCAAGATCGGCGTGATAGCGGATTTTACGCGTATCCGATTTGCCGAAAAAGGAAAAGACTTGCATCCCGATCAGCTCATGCCGCGAATACCCCGTCAGCTCTTCCAAGCTGCTGTTCACGGATAGGAAATGACCATCCAAGTCTACGGCACATACGCCGGACGGATTGTTTTCAAATAAGGAACGGTAGCGATGCTCACTATCGCGCAGCACCATTTCCAAATATTTGCGTTCCGTAATATCACGGGAGACAGCGGTATAGGTATACCGGTTCTCCTGCTCGTTATACATGTACCGGCTTAGTGTCTCAAACCAGACATAGTTACCATTTTTGTGCCGATACCGAAAGACGAGTGTATCGCTATGATGACTATCCAGCTTGCGAATATGCTCCACATAGGCGCGCAGCTTGTCACGATCCTCTGGGTGTACATAGTCAAAGCAATCTTCTCCGACCATCTCCTGCGGCTGATAACCAAGCAACGTCAGACTGGCAGGCGAAGCATACAAAAAGGTACACTGCTCATCATCCTGATGACGCGAGATCAGATCCAGTGAGTGATCGGTAATCATACGGTAATTATGCTCGCTAATACGCAGCTGCTCACTCATCATATATTGTTCGGTCACATCCTGAGCGATGCCGATCATTTGCAGCGGATTCCCAGTCTGCTTATCGGTAATCACTTCCCAGCGTGTCTGCACGGTCTTCTGGATACCGTCTGGCAGCACAATGCGGTATGTGTTCGCTCCGCCCTCTCCCAGCTCCAAAGCTCGTTGCAGACATTCCGTTACATAGCTGAGATCGTCAGGATGAATGGTGGACAGATACGATGCTGGATCATGCTCTATTGGCTTCATCGCATATCCAAAAATACGCAGCACATCCTTGGAGAAGTGAATGACACCTGCTTTTATATCCCAATCCCATGCTCCGATACGTGCCATTCGATGCGCGCGTGACACAATATCCTCCTGCGTTTTACGCACAGTAACATCCTGCAAAATACATAAAAAACGTGATGGTTTATCCTTTTCTTCATCCAGCCGTTGCACAAAGCCTTCCAGCCACACATCATGACCATCCTTGTGCCGGATACGACGGATAAAGGTACGCTCTACCTGCTGCAACCGCTCCTTTTCCGATGCCTGTTCATCTGTGTAGCAGTATAGCGAATAGCTGCTGCCTACGATTTCTTCTGGCTCATAACCTAGCACACTACGAACCGACGAGGACGCATATAGCAGCTTTCCATCCGATGAGCTGATTGCCACAATTCCCGCCCCCTGCTGAGTGACGAGGGAATATAGATTTTTGGAAACTGGCTCGGTTTGCTCGGGTATCTCTTGCGCATACAGAATCATATATTGCAGCGGCATGTCCGGTTGCTCTGGATAAAAGGAAGCATGCAGCGATACCCAGATCGGTTGCCGATCTCCACGAAGGATGCGTCGCTCTACCGTATGCTGACTGCGGTTATTCAGCCAGATCGGTGCAAGCTGCTGCTGATTCAGACGGATACGTAGCTCGTCTTCCTCTTCCTCCAGCAACCGGCATAATGCCGGATTCACATACAAACATTCACCCTGCGGTGAAAAAATAGCATGCCCGGTTGGCGTATGCCGATATATGTGCATCAACAGGGACATATCCGGTACAGAGCCTGTATCCAATATTCCAACCTCCTTGTTCCTCTACGACTGATTTGATGGTTATAGCTTTTCGAGCAAGGCGATAGTTATACCATACTGGCGCTGCACATTTCACGGAAGTTGCAGTCCCTGCATTTACGCGCCGAAGGCATGGGGGTAAAAAACGTTTCCGGCTTGGGACGGTTGTAATAATCGTCATCCAAACAGGATTTCATCTCTTCAATATAGCGTCCAATATTGCGCTCCACCCGATCAATATCATCACGGGTAACGCTGTATTCCTGATGATCACCGGTAATCAGATATTCGACGCGAATGATAATCTGATCCAGCGGCAGATTATACTTTTCCTGTACATACGACGCGTACAGATACAGCTGATCGGAAAAGTCATCCTCGCGTCCCGTTTTCCAATCCACAATTACCACTTTGTGATCGGGACGACGGTACAGTAAGTCCATTTTGACGTAGACTTTGGTATCGAACAGGATCATATTGTCCCATTTCTCGATTTCTAATATATTCATGCCCGGTTGGCTAACTTCCTGCCAAGTGCGAGTAACATATAAATGACGAACGCATTCCTGCTGTCGCTCGCGAATGGTGGAAATGCGACTAGTTAGCGTATCATCGCCGTAATACACCTCGGACAGCATGATATGATGCTTCGGATTCCGCATCCAAGCATCGCGATCCTTGGATTGCACATACGCATCGTTGAGCAGCTGCCGCATCGTATGGGACAAAAATTCAGGGCGCGGTGCCTGCTTGCCCTCGTCTAGCTGGCGCAGTGCCGATTCGCACATTCGATGCGCCAAATCTCCGAACAACAGGTAAAAGTTACGCAGCTGCTTCAACCGATAGGCATGTACCTGCTCTGGCGAACCGAGCCGGTCATTCCAGCCGTTATGTGCAGCGTAGTAGTGAAAATAATATTTTCGCAGACATTCATCAAACATATTGGCCCTGGATTGCGAGTAGGACCATTGTGGGTATTGTGCCATTCCAGACAGCCTTTCTGCATAAATTGAAATATATCTCCTATCAACGATCCAGCTACAGCTTGTAGGATGTTCAATATAGGGTTGAGTAAAACGTCATTGTGATCGTAATACAATATTGTATAGCTTTTAAATTATACCAGACCCTGCGCCAGAACTCCCTATGCAATCTGCAATTTTCCCTAATGCTGCTTGCAATGCTAAATTTTGCAGATTATGGAGTTTGCGGATTGACGAAAAGGAATGCAATCGTCAAAATATGATTACGAAGACCCAATCACATCCATAGGTGCGCTCGATTTCCATTTGACGCGTGCCGAATTTCCATTTTTCATGAAGGGAGCTGAATCGATTGACCGTGAAAATCAAAGATGTGGCACAGCGAGCAGGCGTATCTGTTACCAGTGTCTCCCGCGTGCTAAACGGAGAAAAGTATGTAAGCGAGGACATTCTGCAACGGGTCAATGAAGCGATTGAGGAGCTGAATTATTCTCCTAGTCATATCGCCCGCAGTCTCAAAAAGCAAAAAACCAATACGATCGGTGTGATCGTGCCAGATCTAACCTCCAACTTCTATTCCACGATCCTGAGCAGCATTGAAGAAACGGCAAGCAAATATGGTTATAACCTGATCGTATGTAATATTGCCGAGAATCTGAGCAAGGAACTGAAGTACTTGCATATTTTTCAAGAGATGCGTGTGGAAGGCATTATTATCATGCACGAGAAAACGAATGACGAGATCGTCAGCTTTATCCGCAATGCGACGATGCCTGTCCTCTTTTCCAGCGTGCAATCACCCGATCCAGCCTTTGTCTCCGTCTTGATCGACGACTACAAAGCCGCCTTCGATGCAACGGAATATTTGATCCAATCTGGGCATACGGAGATTTCGTATTTGGGCGGTGATCTGGAAGATGTAACCTCTGGGCAAAATCGATATAACGGGTTCCGTGATGCATTGAACAAGCATGGCATTCACATTGCTGACGAATATATCAAATTTGGCGACTACAAGCTGCCTAGCGGACATGCGCTAATGGATGAGCTGCTGCGTCTGAAGAAGCGACCAACGGTAGTATTTGCCGCTAGCGATGATATGGCAGTTGGTGCATTGAATTGTGCATTGGATCGCGGGTTGCGCGTACCGCAGGACATATCTATCATGGGCTTTGACGGTAGTAATATTACCGATATTGTGCGTCCGTCCATCACCTCCATGCAGCAGCCGATCTATGAAATGGGTCAGGTATCGCTGGAAAATCTGCATCGCCTTATTATCCATGCTAAAAACAAGCCCCGCGCTGACATCATGCTTCAGCATCAACTGGTAGTTCGTGAAAGCTGCAAGATCATCCCATCCTCTGCTTCCGTGTAAAAGAAGGGTCCGTGCCACGGGCATGCCCCTTTTTGCCACAGGGCTATGCAACAAAAATGTTTACGCTTACAAAAAAGTATGGTATCGTTACCAGAAAGAAAACAAATTTTAAATTTTACTTGTCAATTTGAAATCATGCGTAATATAATGTCTCATATCAACAGAATTTGTCGAATATTTTTCTTGAAAAATCGCTTTATGAGTAATGTAAGTTAACATTGAAATTCTATACACTCACCTCATTCTTTTCATATTCGTTATACTCATCATTTCATGTCAGATTTATCTTCTGTGGCTTTTGTTCATTCAGCAGTATGGTTTTACCGTATGAATGTTCCTTCCTCCACGATCCTACCATCCCTTGTTTATTATCATTCATTCGGCTCATCAGAACAGTAGACGATGTATACTCTCTCTATGTTGTACAGCTATTGCACGTATCTGGTATCGATTTCAGATGGTCTCATTTGGATACATCAACCAATGCTCTGGAATCGATACCAGATTCTATAAAAGAGGCTTCTCCTTGAAGCCCACCATCTTGTATAAAGCAATAAAACCATATCTGGTATCGATACCAGAATACAGGGGGAATGTTCACTTGACCAACGTAACGGTAGCCGGAATTTCACTATCACCGCTTATTATCGGTACAGGCGATCTGTCTAGAATGGATGGCACTTGGGTATTGGATGAATTTGTTGCTGCTGGCGGAACGACCATCGATATGGCGTATCAGTACACCGGTAGTGAAGAGATCATCGGACGCTGGATGGCGGAACAGGGGAATCGCCAGCAGCTAGTGCTACTCAGCAAATGCTGTCATCCACTCAAAGGCGATCCAACGCCACGCGTCACACCGGATGATATTACGCATGATCTGCTCATCAGTCTGGAACGGTTGCGTACCGATCATATCGATCTGTATGCTCTGCATCGCGACAACGTTAACGTACCAGTGGAGCCAATTATTGATACGCTAAATGAGCATCTGCAAGCAGGACGCATTCGCGCACTTGGTGCTTCCAATTGGAGCTGGCAGCGAATTCAGGAAGCGAACGATTATGCCGCCGCCAACGGATTGCAGGGCTTCAGCTTTAACAGTCCGAACCTGTCACTGGCGGTAGCGCTGGAAGCACGCTGGCCAGGCTGCGTATCCGCAGATGCAGACACCGTGCAATGGCACACACGCAACCAGCTGCCACTATTATCATGGTCAGCGCAGGCAGGCGGATTTTTCTCCGGTGCCTTCTCGCCAGATGATCGCTCCAATGAAGAAATGGTGCGCGTGTATTACAGCGAATCGAACTGGGAACGGTATCGCCGGACGGTTCAGCTAGCAGAAGAACATGGCGTAACACCAACGCAGATTGCCCTCTACTTTGTCCTACATCGCCCGTTTCCAACCGCTGCCATTATCGGGCCACGCAGCAGCGATGAGCTGACTCAATCGCTGAATGTGCTGACATTGAATATTTCTGACGACGATTTGCAATGGATCAATTTGGAGAAGGAGGAACGAGCATGATTCAGGAGAAACTGGCTGCGCAATTGTTTACCGTACGCAATGAATTGAAAAAGGATTATGTCGGCACCTTGAAGCTGCTGGCAGAGATGGGCTGGAAAGCAGTACAGATCGACGGGCTACATGGCAATGATCCGGTAGAGATTGCCGCCGCCGCGAAGGAGCTGGGGTTGAAGATTGCAGGCATGCACGTTGGACTAGAGCGTATGCGAAGTGATCTAGACAATGTGCTGCGCGAAGCCGATCTATTTGAGACGCCAGACATGATCTGCCATTCACTGCCCGATGAACATAAGAACGCTGCCGGATACGAATTTGTACGACGCGAGTTGCGCCACGTATCATCCATCGTCTCGCCGCGCGGCTATCGGGTTGGCTTTCACAATCACGATTGGGAATTTCATACGATGATGGGCGAGCAATACGCACTGCAATATTTGCTAGATTACGATTCACAAGCGCCGGTTTACGCCGAGATTGATACGTACTGGGTGCAGAAAGCAGGACGCGATCCATTGAGCGTGATTAGCCAGTATAGCGGGCGGATGCCCATTTTGCATCTCAAGGATATGACCTCCGATGGACAGGAATATTTTGCTGAAATCGGTAGTGGCATCATCGACTTTGTCCCCGTACTGCAATGGGGCGAACAGAATGGCGTTCAGTTTTATGCAGTTGAGCAGGATTATTGTCCTGGTTCCCCCTTGGACAGTCTGGAACAGAGCCTACGTTATCTGGAACAGCTAGTTGTCCCCCTACGCTAATATCGCCGATGCCTGCAAAGTCGTAGCATACGCTGAATGATCAAGCGATATAACACGAATCAAGCGCAGCGCAGGATACACCAATACCGCCGCATACTAAACGAATCGTCTCATATTCCTATACTGGCGATGCTCATTAGAGCAATACCTTTTTACATCATGTAACAACGTATTGATATACGATAAAAAGATACACGTATTCTGCACGTTTGAAAGGAGACATGTCATGCAAGCCGAATTGGATTCGATGTCGAAAAAAAAGACCAAGGCAAAAAAAGCCTCGTCGGCAGGTCTGTGGAAAATCATCGTCGCCAACCGCTATCTGTACATCATGCTGCTGCCGTGTCTAATCTTCTTCGCCATCTTCGCCTATCTGCCAATGGCGGGACTGGTGATGGCGTTTAAGGAATTCCGCTTTAACGGCGGCATGTTCGGTGGACCGTGGGTGGGACTGCGTTATTTCAAGCTCTTTTTCTCCTACCCAGATGCTGCACAGCTCATTCTGAACACGTTTATCGTCGGCTTTTTGAAAATCATCGTCTACTTCCCCTTCCCGATCCTGCTGGCGCTGATGCTGAATGAGCTACGCAACAAATGGTTCAAATCGCTGACACAGACGATCTCCTATCTGCCCTACTTCCTGTCTTGGGTTGTTGTAGCAGCATTCACGACCAAAGTGCTGGCACCGGATGATGGCATCTTCAATCAGATGATGGTAGCGCTTGGCGGGGATGGCAGTACCTTTTATATGATGGACGGTCATTATTTCTATCTGATCATGTTCGTCACCTATGTCTGGAAAAATATCGGCTGGGGCTCGATTATCTATCTCGCGTCCATGGCAAGCATTGATCCAACATTGTACGAAGCCGCCGAGATGGATGGCGCCAGCAAATGGCGCAAAATCTGGCATATTACTCTCCCTTCCATTCGCCCGACCATCGCTATTCTGTTTATCCTCGACATTGGCAGTCTGCTGACAACGGGTTATGAACAGAACTGGTTGCTGCGGACGGCAGGCAACTCCGATTTCTCCGATATTCTGGATACGTATGTACTGCGTGTCGGCATGATGCAGGGACAATACGGCTATGGTGCCGCTGTCGGGCTGCTGCAAGGTCTAGTCGGATTGATCCTCGTTATTGTGACCAACTCTCTGGTCAAGCGTTTCAGCAAAAACGAATCCAGCCTCTGGTAGGATTCACGACAGACCTGTATTTCAATAATTCATTGGGGTGATTTCATTGAAAAAAATTACGCGTCGCCTGTCTCTTACGCTGTCCCTGCTGCTGATTATGGTTGTTGTGCTGTCTGCCTGTTCTTCTGATACCGATGACGCTGCCAGCACGGTTGCCGCTGATGGACGCAAATCCGGTGAAGGCGGCTTTATCGCCAACCGCGATCTGACCGGACGCATCTTCCTCGAGGGTGACGGCGCCCAATTACCAGACGATCAGGTCAACAACCCAGTCGCTCAGAAAATCAAAGAAAAAACCGGCATGACGATCAACTGGCAATCCAGCGGTGCTGCCGACGGCTTGCAGGAGCTGACAGTAGCACTCGCTACTGGCGATCTGCCCGATGTGATCGAAGCGTATTTGGATCACGGCGGACGTCCCGAAATGCCAGTGCTGCTCAAGGCGGCACGCGAGGGCATGTTCACTGATTTAAGCCCTTATTTGAAAAACACCAAAGTACTGAAAAACTATCTCGATCCCGACTTCCTGCCGCGCGATACCCGTGAGAACATTATGTTCCGCCCAGACTTTGACGGCAAAGTGTACTTTATCCATATGAATATCCCGTCCAAAGATACAACCGATCAGGATCGACTGCATTATCGTGCCGGTCTGTGGATCAGAGCCGATATTGCCAAAGCGCTAAACGTTGATCCATCCTCGATCAAAACCGAGGACGATCTGTACAATCTGGCACTGAAGATCAAAGCAGGCAATTTCAAAGACAACAACGGCAAACCGATCACCGTAATCGGTCCACGTAAATGGGGCGGTCAAGTCACCAGCACCCTGTTCAAAAACTACGACTTCGGTAATGGTACTCAGTTCGACGTACTCGACGGCAAGGTCAAACACGTTGCCGAAACTGACTATGCACTGAAAAGTATCGCGTTTGTACAAAAGCTGCTGAAAGCTGGTCTACTCGATAAGGAAGCATTCAATATGGACGGTGTACGTGCAGAAGAAGCATACAATAACGGCTCCTACGCCATCTCCTCCTACATGAATATCGCACCTGACGCACTGACCATGTTCGAGAAAACGAAGTATCTGCCAATGGACCAAATGTACAACTACAAAGGCGAAGATGAAATCTACGAAAAAGGCAAATACGGCAACCAAGTGTGGGCAATCCCATCCACAACCAAAAATCCAGAGCAAATCGTACAATTCGCTGACTACCTTGCTAGCAAAGAAGGCAAAGCGCTGTGGAATTACGGTATTGAAGGCGACGATTATACGATCAATGACAAAGGGCAATATATCTATACCGACAAAGTAAAATCGATCCTCGATAATAGCCCGCAGGATGAGCGCAATACGATTCCTTACTTCTGGGGCAGTCTGCTCGGCAAAACCGATGTGAACAACAACAAGGACTTCGGCGAGCTGATCCGAGGCGCTAACTCCCAGCCGGATCGTTACAAACTGTATTTTGAGCTGATGAATTATGGAAATCCGAAGTACAAATATTGGGATGGCTATACCGCTGCCTCGTATCTGTCGGAAGTACCGGATATTGAAGCATCGCTGAAGCCGGTCTTGGATTCATACAAAGATGTGCTAGTGCAAGCATTCTTCGCCAGCGATATGACACAAGCGCAGAAGATTCTTGATGATTATCGCGCCCAGCTCAAAGCTGCCGGTGTTGAGCAGTTTGAACAGTATTTGCAGCAAAAATACGATCAGGACCCTTCCTCTGTCGTGTTCTATATTGACGCATTCTTCTAATATACGCATTGCATCATACGGTTATACGCCGTCGCGTCATACAGTCTGATGAATGGAATGTATGGATTTGAGATTTGCCTTGGACATGTAATCAGCGGGGGATGACTACGATCCCCCATCCTTATTTGAAGCGGAGGTTATGACAATGGATCAACAGGCTCAAGCTGTCGGCAAAACGCCGCTTAACGAGCGCATCGCCAACATCGTCAACTATATGCTGCTTGCCCTGCTGTCGCTGATCATTTTGCTGCCGCTGGTTAACATTCTGGCGCTGTCACTCAATGACGGCAAAGACGCTTCCCTTGGCGGCATCGCCTTTTGGCCACGCGTCTTCTCCATTTCCAACTATATCGAAGTATTCAAAAACCCAGCGGTTGTGCAGGGATTGGAAGTTACGCTATTCCGTACGATTGTCGGTACAGCGCTGAGTGTATTGTTAACCGCAATGGCGGCATTTGCACTCAAAAATCGCAATCTGCCGGGTGTGGGCGCAGCTAGTATATTTATCGTATTCACGATGCTGTTCAATGGCGGGATCATTCCTTTTTTCATGGTGCTGAAAATGTTCCACCTGAACAATACCATCTGGGTATACATCGTGCCGACACTGTACAGCGCATGGAACCTGATTCTAGTACGTACCTTCTTCCGCTCGATTGATCCAAGTATGGAGGAATCCGCCAAGATCGACGGGGCAAATGATTTTCAGGTCTTGTTCCGCATTTATTTTCCACTCAGTATGCCGGTGTTGTCGGTCATCTGTCTGTTCAATGGCGTGATGCACTGGAACGACTGGTTCTATGGCGCGTTCTATGTAACCGATGAGAAGCTACGTCCGCTGCAAACGGTACTTCAGCAAATGCTGACCGCTGCCGAAGCGCTTCGCAAAAACCTTTCTATGAACGCCATGATGAGCGCCAGCAGCACCGTCACCAGCGAATCGCTAAAAATGGCGATGGTTATTATCTCTATTGTGCCAATTGCGAGTGTGTATCCGTTTATCCAGAAATATTTTGTACAGGGCATTATGGTCGGTTCGGTCAAAGGCTAATCCGCCATCATTATGCAACCTATCATGTCAGGTCATGCTTGTAACGAAAATGGGGGATGTTCATTGAATAACAAACAATATGATGTCGTCTCCATCGGTGATGCCAATATCGATCTGATTGTCGCCGGAAGTGACCAGTTGCCCTTACCGGGGCAGGAAGTATTCGTTAGCAATATGCTGGTGCACATCGGCGGTGGCGCAGCGCTGTTCTCGATGGCACTTGCCAAGCTGGGACTGAAAGTAGCTTTTAACGGGGTACTAGGCAGCGACTATTACGGTCAATTTATTTTGGACGAATTCAGTGAATTGAATATCGATACGACGTATATTCGTCAGAGTCAGCATAACAATACCGGTATCTCCATCGCGATCAATCCAGAGCATGACCGTTCCTTTATTACCTATATGGGCTCCAATGCCGAGGTACGGATGGAGGATTTGAACGAAAACAGTATGCGGTACGGTCGCCATGTGCATATGACCGGTTATCAGGGCAGCCGCAATCATGACGCCTATATGACAATGATCCGCAAAATCAAAAGCTTTGGTACAACTATCTCCTTCGATGTCGGCTGGGATGACAGTGGCGAATGGTACAGCGGTATCTTGGAAGTGATGCGCGAGGTGGATGTCTTTTTCCTGAACGAGCTGGAAGCCCTGCACTACTCCCATCGGCAAGATATTCATCAGGCGATTCAGCTGATGAGCAGTCATGCTTCTCATTTGGTAGTAAAAATGGGTTCGCGCGGTGCTGTCTCCGTGAATAATGGCGTTCGCACGTATCGCTCGGCTTACTCGGTCAATGCCGTCGATACGACTGGTGCGGGCGACAGCTTTAACGCTGGTTATATGTATGGCGTATTGACTGGTAAAACCGCTGGCGAATGTCTGCAATATGGCAATGCGTGTGGTGCACTGTCAGTATCGGCATATGGCGGCAATACCGGTATTCCCGATCATGAGGGCGTACAGGAATTTATCCGACAACACGCCGGACAGATTGTGGACGACTGGGAAGTCATTGCGTAATCAACCACAAGCAACGAGTTACATTCGCCGTAGAACAGTAACGAATCCATAGTAGAACATGGATCAATCTATAGTAGATCATAACAAACCGATGAGTAACGAATGAACATGGGATAACCGGAAGCTGTAACAGGGAACTGAATGTTGCTGGGCGAGATTGGCAACCGGCGACACCATCCCAATCCGGTTATCCTATTTTTTGGCGAATATAACCTTGGGAAATCGACCTTACCATTTGTGATCACTTGTGCAAAATATCGACGTTCTATACACACATCATCTTTGTAAGCATGAATACGCATGCTACGACGCAAATAGATCACTTACGGATCATACACATCACCCTATACGCTCTGACGATGAAGGAGGAACTTCATGTTTTTTACTGAGGATAAATTACGCAAGCGTCTGGAGCAGCTGGAACCGCTCCGTTATCGAGATACATTTGTTATCCCATCCTACACTGCAATCGAAGATCGAGAAGGCATCAATGGAGCCTATCCTCCATCCACCGAATCTACACCGGATTCTGCTGCTTATTCCTTGCACAAAGGCGAATCATGGACAGGCAGAGATCGCTATCTATGGCTCTCCGCTACTATCGCTATTCCAGCGGATTGGCAGGATCGTACGGTTGTTGGGCTGTTTGATTTTGGGACGACGGAGGGCGGCAACAATGGCGGGTTTGAAAGTCTTGCGTATCTGAATGGCAAGCCGTTTCAGGGTGTGGATAGCAATCACATGGAGCTGATTTTGCCGGTTGGTTATACTGGCGAAGCACAATTTGATTTTCGATTATGGTCAGGTTTGGAAGGCGGCGGTCCACCGCGCGAGCTAACGCATACCATCCGCGATTCGCGCATCGGCTGGCTGGATCACTACGCCGATCGGCTGTATTATACGTCGCTGGCAATGCTACAGACGATTGCCATTTTGCCGGAATCTGCGTATGAACGCTCCGCGCTGCTCAAGCTGCTGAATGGCATCTACCGTGGACTCGACTGGTCGGTGGCAGGCTCGGCAGACTTTTATGCTTCGGTGGAAGCGGCGGATAGTTTGCTAAATGAACATCTGGACGCATTGAAAAAGGAACATCCGGTACTCGTTACTGCTGTCGGTCATACGCATATCGATGTAGCATGGCTATGGCGACTCAAGCATACGCGTGAAAAGGCTGCGCGCTCCTTCTCCACTGTGCTGCGGCTGATGGAGCATGACCCGGAATATATTTTCCTGCAAACACAGCCCCAGCTGTACGACTATATCAAGCAGGATTATCCTGAATTGTATGAGCGCATCAAGGAACGCATTGCCGAAGGACGCTGGGAAGCAGGCGGTGGAATGTGGGTCGAAGCCGATTGCA
Source organism: Paenibacillus sp. JQZ6Y-1 (assembly GCF_040719145.1). Taxonomy (NCBI): domain Bacteria; kingdom Bacillati; phylum Bacillota; class Bacilli; order Caryophanales; family Paenibacillaceae; genus Paenibacillus; species Paenibacillus kandeliae. The sequence goes on along the minus strand of NZ_JBFDUZ010000001.1, from coordinate 132,077 downwards.
ATCTGACATCCGGCGAATCGCTGGTACGCCAATTCCTGCTGGGAACGCGCTTTTTCAAAGAAGAATTCGGTGTAGAAAGTCGGTATTTGTGGTTGCCGGATGTGTTTGGCTATAGCTGGGCATTGCCGCAAATTTTGCGTAAATCCGGGTTTGATACATTTATGACGACCAAAATCAGCTGGAATCAGGTGAACCGGATGCCGCGCGATACATTCCGCTGGCGCGGGATCGACGGCTCGGAAGTGCTGACCCATTTTATTACGACACCGGATGACTGGGAAGGCGGCAACTCCTTTTATTACACGTATAACGGACTGGTGGAAGCCCAGACGGTACAGGGCGTATGGAACAGTTATCAGGATAAGGAAGCCAACCAGAATCTGCTGATCTCCTACGGATACGGCGACGGTGGTGGTGGCGTTACCCGCGAAATGCTGGAGCTGCGCCGCCAGCTGAATCGCATTCCCGGCGTTCCTGCTGTACAAAGTGGACGTGCAGACGATTATTTTAACAAGCTACAACAGACCTTCCACGATACGGACAGCTACGTGCATACATGGGATGGCGAGCTGTATTTGGAATATCATCGCGGCACGTATACTAGCCAAGCGTACAACAAAAAGCTAAATCGCAAGCTGGAGCTGCTGTATCGGGAAGCCGAATGGCTGCAAACGCTGAATATTGCGCAAGGCGCAGACTGGTCCTCCTACCCGGCAAAAGATCTGCAAGACGGCTGGAAGATCATCCTGCGCAACCAGTTCCACGACATCATCCCCGGCTCGTCGATTGCCGAGGTGTACGAGGATAGTACGATAGAATATGCTGAAGCTGAGCAGATTGGGCGGCAAGTATGGCGTGAAGCGGCGGGAGCAGAGCTTCCAACGGCTCCTCTCTCCCCTTCTCTGCCAACTCAATCTGTCACTGAATCTGGTTCTGGGCAAGTGCTGGTTTTGAACAGTTCGTCATGGACATTGGAACCGCTGGTGCATATTCCGTATGCACAATGTGCAGAGGGAGAGTATGTATGGAGCGATAGCGCAGGGCAACCCCTTGTAGCGCAACCGACGACAGACGGCTGGCTGGTACAAGCACCGACTGTGCCATCGCTCGGAACCCATATCATTCATGTTGCTGCACAGTCTGCAACGCCGATTACCGATGCTCCGTTTGTCTATGAACAGGGCGTGTTGCGTACCCCACATTATGAACTGAAATGGAATGCGCAGGGACAGCTAATCGCTATTACCGATCTGGACTATGACCGCGAAGTACTCGCTCCGGGCGAACGTGGCAATGTGCTGCAATTGTTTGAGGATAAGCCGATGAATTTTGACGCGTGGGATATCGATATCTTTTATCAGGAAAAGATGCAGGAGATTGTTGATTTGCAGCAGGTGCAGTTGATTGAAAATGGCTCCCTGCGCGCGGTGGTGAAATTTGTCTGGCATTACAACGATACCATCATCACGCAGCAATTGATCGTCTATCGCAGTAGCCGCCGCATTGACTTTGTGACTGATGTTGATTGGAAAGAGCGGCAGAAACTGCTGAAGGTAGCTTTCCCTGTACAGATTCGCTCCACGGAAGCGACGTATGATATTCAATTTGGCAATGTGAAGCGTCCGACGCACTGGAATACGAGCTGGGATTGGGCTCGCTTTGAAAGTGTGGGACATCAGTGGGCGGATTTGTCGGAGCGCAATTATGGCGTCAGTCTGCTAAATGATTGCAAATACGGCTATGACATCAAGGATCATGTGATCCGGCTGTCGCTGCTCAAGTCCGCTATCTATCCTGATCCGATGGCAGATTATGGACAGCATCAGTTTACGTACTCACTCTATCCGCATGGTGGTGATTGGCTAGACGGCGGCACGGTACAAGCAGCATGGCAGCTCAACCAGCCAGCAATGGCTATTCCGGTTGCGGGTGCTTCTGCCAATGCAGCTATTTCTGCTGATGCTGTTTCTCTAGCTGCCCCTACATTGTCGCATCAAGCGCAAACCGCTATCCCATCCCATACAGCGGGCAGTGATTCGTCGTCCTTTTCCATGTTCTCATTCTCGGCTGCACATGTTATGGTGGACGCAGTTAAAAAAGCCGAGGATTCCAACCAAATTGTGCTACGTATCCATGAATATGCTGGTATCCGTTCGCCGCTGACGATCGCAAGCGATCTGGATATTGCCTCATGGCAGGAGTGCAATCTGATGGAGCAACCGGCAGGTGATCCGCAGCAGGGCGAACTGAGCATAATCATTGCGCCGTACGAGCTGCGCACCTTCTTGATCTCACTGCGGGAGGGATAACGATGAGCATGTTGAACACCCCACTCCGGCTTACCTCGGAGATGGAACAGTATGTAGAGAGCATCGAGCAACGGCTAGAGCATCTGCCTGCTATTCGTACGATGTTCCGGCAATGTTATGCCAGCACGTATGAGACGACGATTCGGGTGATGGACGATGACAGTTCCTTTGTAATTACAGGTGATATTCCGGCAATGTGGCTGCGCGATTCGGCGGCTCAGGTACGACACTATTTGCCGCTTGCGTCTTCCGACCCGCAAGTAGCGGCGCGTATCGCCGGACTCATTCGCAGACAATTATTCTGTATTGGACTTGATCCGTATGCCAATGCGTTTAATCATGAGCCGAATGATGCGCGATATGACGAAGACCTTACCACCTTGTCGCCGTGGATCTGGGAACGCAAGTATGAGATTGATTCGCTCTGTTATCCGATTCAGCTTGCGTATCTATTCTGGCAGCAGACTGGCAATAGTGAGCTATTCGATACTGTATTTTACAATGGGATGAATCGGATTATTGATCTGTGGGTCTGCGAGCAGCAGCATGATGAACGTTCGCCCTATCGCTTTATTCGTGAGAATTGTCCCCCATCCGATACATTACGCAATCATGGACGCGGTATGCCAACTTCGTATACCGGCATGACTTGGTCTGGCTTCCGTCCAAGTGATGATGCGTGTGTATTCGGCTATTTGATTCCGTCGAATATGTTTGCCGTAGTGGTACTGGGCTATATGGCAACCATCGCTCGTGACATTTACAATGATGAGCGTCTGGCAGTGCGGGCAGAAACGCTGCGTGAAGAAATCGAATTCGGCATTGAGCATTATGGTACGGTGCTGCATCCGGTATACGGCAAAATCTATGCGTATGAAACCGACGGTCGCGGCAATCATCATCTGATGGATGATGCCAATGTGCCGAGTCTGCTGTCGATCCCGTATTTAGGCTATCGTCCGGCAGATGATCCCGTATATCAAAATACGCGCCGTTTTATTCTTAGCAGCGATAACCCGTATTATTTTGCTGGTACGGCTGCTCGCGGCATCGGCAGCCCGCATACGCCAAAGGATTATATCTGGCATATTGCACTGTCTATGCAAGGGCTGACTTCGGTAGACCGCAAAGAGCAGCTACAATTGCTGGAATGGTTATCCTCTACTCATGCCGGAACCGGATTGATGCACGAGGGCTTTCACAAAGATGATCCGGCGCAATTTACCCGTCCATGGTTCGCATGGTCAAACAGTCTATTTGCCGAATTTGTTATCCATTATGTGCAATCATCCACTAGGGAGGAATCGTATCGCCTATGAATACCGTCATCCCATCCATTCCCAACTACCATCAGCAGCTGGATGTGCTTCAGGTAAACCGTGAACCGGCTCGTTCGTACTATATTCCGTACGCGCAACGTTCCACTGCTGTTCACTCGCAGCGAGAGCGGTCGCCTTTTTACCAGTCGCTGAACGGCAGCTGGCAATTCCGTTATTATGATTCGGTGCGCGAGGTAGAACCTGCATTTTGGCAAACGGCACAGACGGATAAGCAGAAGCACCAGCATCATGCAGGAGTTGATACAGAATCCACCACCTCCGCAACGCATCATGCAGCATATACCGCGCAGAATCAAACATCTGGATTATGGGACGAGTTGATCGTCCCTTCCTGCTGGCAGCGGCATGGATATGACCAGCAGCATTATACCAATCTGAATTATCCGTTTCCGTGCGATCCGCCGCACATTCCGACCCGTAATCCGGCAGGCGCGTATGTGCGTCAATTTGAACTATCGGCGGCGTGGCAGGAGCGGGAAAGTTATCTGGTATTTGAAGGTGTCTTGTCGTGTGTATATGTATGGATCAACGGGCAGTTTGTCGGTTACAGCCAAGGCAGCCGAGTACCAGCCGAGTTTTATATCCGTCCGTATGTACAGCAGGGCATCAATACCATCGCAGTGCTAGTGCTGAAATGGTGTGATGGCTCGTACTTGGAAGATCAGGATATGTGGCGGTACAACGGTATATTCCGCGATGTGTATCTACTGAGCCGTGCGCCGCAGCATATGCGCGATGTGTTCGTGCGTCAATCACTGGAAAAAGAAACGGATAGTGCTGGTAAGCATTCGTACACCGCTGCCAGTCTGGATGTCGAACTGGATATGAGCAAGCGCTTATCAGATGCGCATTCGATTCATCCCCAACCGCAAGCAATAACTGTACAAGCACAATTGATAGATCCATCCGGCAATCATGTTGTTGCTACAGGAATGGTGGACATGCAATCGGATCATAGCAAAGGTTCCTTGTCACTACGCTGGGATCAGCCAGTGTTATGGAATGCAGAACAGCCGCAGCTCTATCATCTGTATGTGGAAGCAGGCGGCGAAGTGTTGTATTTTGCCATCGGGCTTCGTGAGATAGCGATTACGACAGATGGTGTGTTCACAATCAATGGACAGCCGATCAAGCTAAAAGGTGTAAACCGCCATGATACCCATCCAGTGCTCGGTCATACGGTACCGTTGCAGCATATGGTGGATGATTTGCTGCTCATGAAGCGGCATAATATCAATACGGTGCGGACTGCACATTATCCTAATGATCCACGCTTTCTGGAATTGTGCGACCGCTTGGGCTTTTATGTGATCGACGAGGCGGATTTGGAATGTCATGGGATTGGGATTCCTGAGGATTTTGGTCCGGGTGCCTTTCATCAGTTGTCTGCCAATGTGGGTTGGCAGGATGCGTTTGTGGATCGTGCCGTGCGACTAGTCGAGCGCGATAAAAACTTCGCTTCTGTCATCCTCTGGTCGATGGGTAACGAATCCGGTTACGATATGAACCATATTGCGATGGCTCGCTGGACCCGTGAACGCGACCCTTCCCGTCCGGTTCATTACGAAGGCGCAGCTCCAGTTTATAAAGGGCATGAGGATGTATCCGTGCTGGATGTGGAAAGTCGTATGTATTCTTCGCCTGCCGATATTATCGCTTATGCCAGCGATGACCAGCACAATAAGCCGCTATTTCTGTGCGAATACAGCCATGCGATGGGCAACGGTCCGGGTGATTTGAAGCAGTATTGGGATGCGATCTATGCGCACCCACGTCTAATGGGCGGCTGTGTATGGGAATGGGCAGATCACGGGATTGAACAGCGCGATGAGCAGGGACAGCTGTATTATGCGTATGGCGGCGATTTTGGAGATCAGCCGAATGATGGTGCTTTTTGCATCGACGGTCTCGTTTCGCCGGATCGTAAGCCACATCCGGGTTTGCTAGAGCTGAAGCAGATTATCGCGCCGATATGGATCGAGCAGTTGGGCATACAAGGCGAGCAAAAGCCAACAAATGAAGATGAACACCTCCATGCACAGCCTCAGGAAAACGAACCTTCCGATGCACTGCTGCTCCGTATTCACAATCGATATGATTTTATCTCGTTGGAGCATCTGACGATGCACTGGATCGTTGAACAGAATGGTGTGCTGTTGGCGCAAGGTGAATGGGCATTGCCGGATATAGCACCGCAGCAATCCACCGTACTAGAATGGCGATTACCGGAAGGTCTTACTGCTTTACTCGCCGCTGGTCGCAATCGCTATGTAACGTTTAGCATCCGTCAACGTCAACAGACACGCTGGGCGGAATATGGATATGAGATCGCTTTTTTCCAATTTTCGTTGGATAGATGGATCACAGCAGCAACATCCTCTACATCAACAGATGCAATAACAGCTGCTAACCTCACAACTACATCAGCAGCTCACGAATGGCAACCTGCTACCCTTGTGCCTTCTATATACGACAAGCTGGAAAGTACTGCGACATTGCCGTCTATTACTGCTCTTTCCGTGCAGGAATCCGGCGGTATATTGAAGATTAGCGGAGACGAATTCAGCTGTCGCTACGATCTAGTGGAAGGCGCGCTGCTGTCCATTTGCCGTAGCGGTATAGAATTGCTGGCTGCCCCGTCCAGCTTTGCAGTGTGGCGTGCGCCGATCAGCAATGATATGAACATAGAGCAAACGTGGCGTGACAGCGGTATGGATCGACTGCATACCAAGATCTATCATAGTCACTGGCAGCGCATGAGCGACCAGACTATACAGATTCAGACCTCCTTCTCGCTTGGTGCAATCAGCCAATATCCGCTACTACACGGCGATGTCGTCTGGCATATTCATAGCAATGGCTTGTTCCAGATGAAGGTCGATGTGCAGGTACTGCCGACGGCTCCGTATTTGCCGCGCTTTGGATTACTGCTGGCATTGACATCAGGTATGGATCAGGTAACTTATTTCGGTCAGGGTCCACATGAGAGTTATGTAGATAAGCATCACAGCACACGCTTCGGACGGTATACACGTACGGTGGACGAACTGTTTTACAATTACGTCGTTCCGCAGGAAAATGGCTCCCGTGACCGTACCGACTGGCTGCACATTACCAATCCGCTCGGTGTTGGTTTGCAGGTTAGCGGCACACAGCCTTTTTCATTCAACGCCTCGCATTATACGCCTGCCGATCTGACGACGGCAACGCATGCGCATCAGCTGCACCCGCGCCTACAAACGTATCTGCATCTGGATTATAAGATGAGCGGTGTTGGCTCCAACTCCTGCGGTCCCGAGCTGGCAGAAGCCTTCCGCTTACAGGAAAAATCATTTGCATATGCGCTGGATATTCATGTGATCTCGCTGGAAAATCGGTAATCGAAAAATGGATCAGGGCTGCCCCACTCTCTTCATTCGGGGTAGCCCTTTTTTGTTCATTCATAAACTTTTATATGAATCAAATGAAAACCCTTTCATTTTTGTTCATATCCATGTATGCTGAAATTAGTCCAATCAGCAAATTACCCATATCCCGTTTCATTTCGCCGTTCGTCGTTCTCTGTCCGGTTGGAGGCAATACGCAGCAAGCATAAATGTGAGATTGGAGGTTATCTATGTCCACTTCCTTTATATCGCCGGAATGGGGTCTTAGCGTCTCGGAAACTGTATGCCCAGACGTGCAGACATCGGTTAATCTGCTCGGTATCAATCTGCGTGAGGTGAGTCGGGATTGGGAATGTCCGAGTCATGCCCATCATCAGTACGAGATTAACTACGTCTTGCAGGGTACCCAGCAATTGAAGATTGGGGAATACAGTTATGTACAGCAAGCCGGTGATCTGGTGATTTTGCCACCGGGTATTCCGCATATGAGCCGTAGCATCAGCGATCGTTCGCTGGTGTATGTCTGCATTCATTTTGAGATGAATGACCGAGTCTTCCTATCGTTACTGGAACGTACGAATCAACTGATTTTGCGTAAAAACAGTATGGCAGCACGTCAGATCGAACCGTGCATTATGAAGCTGGTTCAGGCTGCCGAGCTGGAAGGGCAGCATATGATCACGCGTCGTATCCGTTTGCAGGCAGCTTCCTTCGAGCTGTTCGGCGTGTTATGGGAGATTCTGCTGGATGAAGCCGCGCAAGCATCGCCATCCACCTATGCGCATATGGAATTGGCGCATCAGATTGCCGCACGATTACAAGGTATTGTGAACCGTAATATTACACAGGTCACTCAGCGACCGGAATCGCATTATGGTATTGATGATATTGCTGCCGAGCTGGGCATCAGCCCATCGCATTGCAACCGCATTTTCCATCAGGTATTCGCCATCTCGCCGCGCAGCTACCTGTCCAATCTCGTCTTGCACAAGTCCAAGCTGCTGCTTGCCGATCCGCATATGTCGATTCAGGACATTGCGACCACGCTCGGCTATCGCGATATTGCGCATTTCAGCCGCCAGTTCAAACGCTGGTCCGGCATCTCACCAAGCCATTACCGCAAAAATCATCTGCATATGAATCAGCCACTCGAAGCCGATGTCTGACATAGCCGAACCGCCGGATTGCCACGCTGCCGTATGCGTACATGAGGGGAAATTTAACCGTGTTCCATACGGCAACCTATTCCCGTGGCTGCCGCTTGTATACTTAATGCTTATACGTTTTGTCCATCGCCCGATATCGTTGACAGCCAGATGAAGCAGACTGCTGATGCTGGTGCACATGGTATCGGGTTGTTTGTGTGCGGTTCGCTTGCCTGTAATCGGGCTAAAGATATTGTAATCCTGCCGACCGGGTTGTATTTACCCATATGCGGTCACAGAAAGGAATGATCCATAATGAATAAGCAGCAACCATCGACCACTACGACTGAAAACAACCAATACCAGCATGAGACACAGAACCATTCGCCAGCATTCGAATCCCATACAGGTGGCACATCTACTCACAATGCAGCTGGTGATCATACGCCGCGACAGCATACGGACGCAGAACATTCGCAGAACCAAGTGATGGATCAGCAGACGCCACGGTTCGCTACAAGCGCTGACACGATCTCCGCTTCCGATATTCCGATCGCTCCACCTGCTGAACCGACTACCGGAAATACATTGGTAGACAAAACGCTGCGCGAAGTGATTCGCCATGTGGAGGAACAAGAGCAGGAGCCGCCAACCGAAACGGAATCCAAACCATTGCCGTTGCATGATTCTATGCGTGGCAAAGTCGTCGTCATTACTGGTGGCGCGGGCGTGTTATGTCGCGCCATGGCGCTAGAGCTGGGAAGACAGGGCTGTCGCATCGCTATTCTGAATCGCACGGTGGAAAAAGGGCAGCAGGTTGCCGACGAGATCACTGCCGCAGGCGGCGAAGCCATTGCCGTACAGTGCGATGTGACCAACGAGGACAGCGTCATCGTAGCTGAAACAGCAGTCATCGCACAGCTTGGTCTGTGCGATATTCTAATCAATGGAGCAGGCGGCAATCATTCAGATGCGAATACGACCGAAGAAACGTTCCATGAGCAGGATTTAAACGATGACGGTAAGCAAACGTTTTACGATATTAAAATCGACGGATTCCGTCAGGTGATGGATCTGAATATGGTCGGTACGCTGATTCCAACGCAGGTCTTCACTCGCAACATGACGGGACGCACTGGGGTGAGTGTAATTAATATTTCGTCTATGAGCGCGTATAGCCCAATGACCAAGGTTCCTGCCTATTCCGCTGCCAAAGCAGGAATCAATAATTTTACGCAGTGGTTAGCAGTGCATTTTGCCCATACAGGGATTCGAGTGAACGCCATTGCACCTGGATTCTTCCTCACACAGCAAAACCAGCGTCTGCTGAAAAATGAAGACGGCTCGCTGACCGAGCGTTCGGAGAAGATTATCGCGCATACACCGATGCGCCGATTTGGTGTACCAGATGATCTACTAGGCACACTGCTGTGGTTGGCAGATGCGGATACGTCAGGCTTTATCACAGGGATAACGGTGCCAGTGGATGGTGGATTTATGGCGTATTCGGGTGTTTGATTGGATGATGCTGGTTTACATGCAGACAGAAGAAGCAGCGATCTGAAATCGCTGCTTCTTCTTTGTTTATATCTTAACGTTCCAGTCAAAAAGGATTATGCCTTGTTCACTTACGCCTTATTCGCTGCTACCGATTGCTCGTTTACATACGGCTCTTGATCACCCGCCAGCTCCTCGCGGAAATAAGAGCGATACACATATCCGATGACCACAGCTACAGTAGTCATCAGCGCAGCGATCAGATACATATTCTTCATTCCAAAATGGTCGGCAATCCAGCTTAGTCCCAGCATCGCTACGGCAAATGCCAGATTGCTCAATACACTCCATGCCGACATCACGCTTGGCGTTTCTTCCGGTGTCAGATTTTGCTGGATCAGCGTGCGACGGATCACACCTGCCACCTGCACTGGCAAGCCGGAGATCATGAGCAGGAACATCGCCAGAAACGGCTGTGTATTAAAGGCAAATGCGACTGCGATCACTACATAGATCATCAGATGCAGCAGCATATGCAGATACGCGTTCTTTTGAATCTTTTTGACGCGTGAGACGATCAGCAGTCCACCTGCAATCGATCCGATGAAAAAGGCGGTATTCATAAAGCCCCACCAGCGTTCATCCTGATGCAGCACTTGTACGACAAAGGCAAGAATAAACGCACCCAGCCATGCTGCACCACCGAGCGTATCGATATTATCGACAATCGCCAGCAGACGAATACGACGGTTAGTAGCGATAATTTTCCAGCCCTCAGACAATTGCTGTCCATACGACGGTTTGGTCTTTGATGACGCATCATCCTCTACCGAATCTTGGGCATGGATCAGACCTGCCTGTGCATACGGATCACGGATAAAGGCGGTAAAGAACATCGCCAGAAAATAACTCGCTGACGCAATCCACATCGTTGGCACGGCACCGACAACAGCGACGATGATACCGCTGAGTGCCCAGCCAGAGCATTTTACAATCTGGTCGCTGACCGAGATCCATCCATTAGCTCGTAGCAAGCCTTCTCCTTCCGCAAGTCGTGGCACCAGCGCATTGCGCGCCGGATCGGTCCATCCATCCAGAAATGACATACCGAATACAACCGCAAACACGATGCCATACGATGGCACAGGCGTCAGCCACAGGTAGAAAATTAGCGCTGTAAACAGCACAAACTGCCCAAGCTGCGAACCCATCAAAATCGACGTTAAGCGATACCGCGACATAACCAGTGGTGCAACCAATCCGCTGACGATTTTGGATAGCATGCGGAATAGCGGAATAAAAATCGTGGTCAACAATGAGCCAGTTTGAACAAAGACGAGCGTAACGAGACTGAGCAAGTACACAATATCCGCAATGTTGGATACGGTCTGTGTGCCCCATAACATGTAAAACGATTTTCTGATCAAAATGTCCATCCCTTCCTGCCATGTAGAATAAGTCGTGCTTGTATCATTTCAAACGGTTATCCGTAATGGATGACAAATGGTGATGTATGCTCTGGCTAACTAAGGTATGTATATGATATTTAAAATATTGTAAATGTATCCATAAATTATGTTTTAAACAGTATATGATTTTCTTTTCTGAATTGTCAATTTTAAGTATCGCACGATCCGAAAGTCTTGTATACCACTTGCACACAAAAATGACAATCATTTGTTCATTTATTCTAAATCTCATTGTAACGGTTACATATATAGCTGGCTATATAAAAATAACGTAATTGCGTTTATTTATAGCGTTTATAAGATTTATATTAGGTATATGAGAAAAAAGCATCTGCCTGTTTTGACAGATGCTTCTTACATACGAAATTGCTACTATATAACGATCAGGAACATATCAACATAATAATCAAGCATACATTCAGCTTATAATGTCTCGCGAATCAGTCGCTCTACATTGCCGAACATAATTTTATCGATGTCGGATGAATGGAACCCATGCTGCTGTAATCGCTCAGCGAGCAGCGGAACCTGAGAAGCATCATCGATCTCTAGATTTCGCGGTACGCCGTCAAAGTCGGAGCCAAGCGCCACACTATCCACCCCGCCTACATGCACCATATGTTGAATATGCCGTATCATCTGCCGGATGGTACTATGATCGTTGGAAATCTGTTGATTCAGAAAATTACCGCCAAAATTCAACCCTGCTACTCCACCCTTGTTGCCTAGGGCGCGAATCATCTCGTCCGTGAGATTGCGCGGATGGGGTGACAGCTCGCGGCTATTGGAATGGGAAGCGGCAAATGGTTTGCTGCTGTGCTTCACCACATCCCAGAAGCCACCGTCTGACAGATGCGATACATCAACGATGATGCCCAGCTCGTTCATGCGCTGTACCGTTTCCATACCGAACGACTTTAAGCCCAGCTGCATGAGCTGCTGATCTGACGATTGCGGATAACCGATGCTATTCTCGTAATTCCAAGTCAGCGTGATTAGTCGTACGCCCTGATCATACCACTGATCCAGTGTAGCCAGATTGCCATTCAACAGTCGTCCGTCTTCGATTGTCAGAAAAGCGGATAATATACCCGCCGCTCGGTTGGCAGCATACTGCTCATAATTGCCAGCAAACCGCGCGGCATTCCCTTGCGCTACTCCGTGTCCATCCATAAATTCCTGTCGAAATGCAGTATACAGGCGTTCATAATATACAGCATCGTCCAACGGCTCCATCTGTAAATGAGCATAAAAGCCCTCTGGCACCATAAAGATAGCGAAAAATTGTGCATATGCTCCGCCGCGTGCCAGCTTATCCAGATCAACCTGTCGGTCATTATGCCGCAAATCACCCATATGATCCGGTCTCGCAAACAGCATCAGCGTATCGCAATGTAGATCAATATATCCCATATTTATCCTCCACGACTTCCTCAATCCTTAATTACTGATCGTTGCTGTTCTCCATAGTGCTGAACCTTCTGGACTGAATTTTACCGTAACGCGTGAGTTGAGCAGATATGAACGTCCATCCTGATAGATCGGGAAAATGGCGGCATCGTCGAGCAATACTTTTTCCGCTTGGATATACGCATCCAGACGTTTCTCCGGCGAAGCGATCCATTGCTGAGATGCACCATTTACCAGCTTGTCGTATGCTGGATTCACCCAATGACCGAAATTATAGCCAGAACGCTCTGTGAATAGATCGAAGTATGTGGATGGATCGTCATAGTCGGCGCCCCAACGGGTGATAATAATCTGGAAGTCGCCTTTGCCAGCGAGAGCAACGCGATTTTTCTTCGGCTGGGCTTTCAGATTGATGGTCACGCCCGGCAGTGTATTTTGAATTTCGGATTGATAGAATTGAGCGATTTGTTTGGTGGTATCGTCATCGTCGTACAGCAGTTCAAAGGTAAAGCTGTCCTGCTTCAGCTCCGCTTTGGCTTTATTGAAATACTCCACTGCTTTGGCTTTATCGGATTCTAGATAGGTCGTTTGCGCGGCGTCACGGAATGTTTTGCCTTCTACGCCAGAAGCCAGCGTGTTCACGATCAAGAAATCCGCTGGGACAGAGCCGTCTTTTAGAATGTTATCGACGATTGCATGTTTGTCATACGCAAGTGCCAATGCCAGACGCAGATTCACATTGTTCAGTTCTTTTACCTTCAGATTTGGCTGGAAATAATAGAGCATACGGGCAAGCTGGGTGTGATAATCTTTGGAATCTTTATAGGCTGCGCCCTCCTCGCCGTTAATCTCCACATAATCCAGCTGCTGTGATTGATATGCCAGAATACCAGATTGCGAATCTTTGACTGTTTTGTAAGTAAGTGTATTCAGTTTGATATGGTTCTGATCCCAATACTGCGTGTTTTTGGATAGTACAACCGAGTCGCCGCCCACGGTCCAATCGGAGATGACAAATGGTCCGTTCGCGAGCACATTGTCTTTGGATAATCCGTATTGATCGCCTTGCGCGGTAGCGAATGTCTCATTAATCGGTGCAAAGTATGTACCCGCAATCAGAGAGTCAAAGTACGGCACAACCCGATCCAGCTGCACGACAAATGTTTTGTCATCCGTTGCCTTAACGCCCAGTGTATCCAGCGCGGCACCGTTGTAGAGTACGTTCTCAGCGTTTTTCACACCAGCGACAAGCAGCATATACGAGTATTCCGCCTTGGTTGCTGGATTCGCCAATCGTTTCCACGCATATTCAAAATCATGTGCCGTTACTGGTGTGCCATCTGACCACTTCTCGTCACGAATGGTAAAGGTGTATGTTTTCTTGTCATCGCTAATCTTCACATCGCTTGCCGCCGCCAGCTCTACGCCTGTTTCACTTTGACGGTATAATCCTTCCACCAGCTTGTTAATAATATTTAAGTCCTCTGCCGATGTAGCCAGATTGGAATCCAATGTCGAGACATCCGCCGTATTGGCGACGATCAGATCCTGACTGTCAGGGGACGAAGCCGCATCTGAGCTTTCGGAGCCTTTGCCGCAGGCGCTCAGCAGCCCAGCTAATAGCGCTAATGTTAACAGCAATACCATTGTTTTTTTACTCATATTCAGTCTCCTGTCTTCATAGGTATAGGGATTAGACTTGTCCTTGCGTGGGTGTATCATCTGCCCGCGTCTGCATCTGTCGTAGCCGCTGCGTCAAGATCGGGTTCACATCCAGCTCTGGTGCCTCCTCATGCAGCAACCATGAACGAACGGTATGGGTATCATTGATCCGGTATTCCGGCGGTTCCTGCTCAAAATCAATATTCAGCGCATATTCATTACGCGGCGCGAATGCATCGCCCACAATCGGGTGTACCAGATCAGGCGGGATACCCGGAATTGAATACAAGCGTTGAGATTCCATCCCTGCATCCGGTACACAGGATAATAGCGCACGCGTGTACGGATGAACCGGATCGTAGAATATATCGTCGGCGGTTCCCTTTTCCACCAATTGCCCAGCATACATAACCGCCACCTCATCCGCGACCCGCGCCACCACGCCAAAGTCATGCGTAATGTAAATGACAGACAGATTCTTCTCCTGCTGAATCCGTGCAATCAGCTCCAATATGCGCGCCTGGATCGTCACATCCAGCGCCGTTGTTGGCTCATCGCAGATTAGGATCTGTGGATTGCAGGCAAGGGCAATCGCGATCACCACCCGCTGCCGCATCCCACCGGACAGCTGGTGCGGATACTGTCGGTAGGTATGTGCCGCCTGCCGAATCCCTACCTCCTCCAGCAATTGAATGCCCCGTTCACGACTTTCCTTACGGCTCAGCCGTTGATGCTTGCGAATCGCCTCCATAATCTGACGCCCAATACTCATCGTCGGATTGAGCGTACTCATCGGATCTTGAAAGATCATGGCAATCTTCTGACCACAAATGTTGGAAATGAGTTGTTTCTTGCTGAGCGTAAGTAGATCGATTGGTTGACTCCCTCCATTATGAATATCCTGAAAATAAATATGTCCGCTGTCGATCTGCTGCTGTCGTCCACCCAGCCCCATAATCGTCCGCGCTGTCGCTGATTTGCCACTGCCGGATTCGCCAACAATCGCTAGCGTCTTGCCACGCTTCAATGCAAAGCTCACTCCACGCACCGCCCGCAGCAATCCGCGTGCCGTCCGAAAGCTGACCGCCAGATTGGACACGGATAATACAATTTGCGAATGGGACGATACGATTGGCGAATCATCTGATACGGTTGATGGTTGAGATGATTCAGTCGGCGATTGCGCTGGCAATGGTGACGATACTGACTGTCCCATAGATGGTATGCGATGATTGACAGATGCTTGATCCTTATGTATCGTCGGCTCGCTCACTTGCGCACCTCCTCTTGTTTGCCCCTTTCCTGACATCAGCCATTCACCTCCTGCTGCCACTTCGCCAGCTGCTCCGGTGTAGCCAGCACCACATGCTTTCCGCCTAGAGAATGCTCTACCGCATCGACATAATCCAGCTCGCTTGCCCGGTAGTGAAAGCTGTGTCGATTCTTTTCCACCCGAGGATCAGGTACGGGAATCGCAGATAGTAGCGAGCGCGTATACGGATGCACTGCTCGCCGGAAAATATCGTCCGCCGTACCCGTCTCCACCAGATACCCATGATGCAGTACACCGATCCGGTCGGAAATATGCTTCACCATCGCCAGATCATGCGCAATAAACAGATATGCCGTATTCAACTCCTGCTGCAATTGCTTGAGCAGGTTGACGATCTGTGCCTGAATCGACACATCCAGCGCACTAATCGCTTCATCAGCAATGAGCAGCTTCGGATTCATAATCAGCGCTCGCGCAATGCCAATCCGCTGCCGCTGTCCACCGGAAAATTGATGCGGATACCGCTCCGCATGACTGCGCGCCAGCCCAACTTTATCCATCACCTCGTATACGCGCTCTCGCCGTTCCGCTGCCGAACGGTAGATACGATGAATATCCAGACCTTGACCGATGATGTCGAGCACCCTTTTTTTCGGATTCAGACTTGCCATTGGGTCTTGGAAAATCATCTGCATCCGACTGGCAATATACCGTTTGCGTTCGCGTGTCAGTTTGCCACTGATTTCATTGCCGTCCAAGATGATTTTGCCCTCATCAGGATCGTATATGCGGATCAGACAACGTCCAATCGTTGATTTGCCGCTACCAGATTCGCCGACTAGCCCATACGTTTCGCCCTGATGAATATGCAGATCGATACCGCTGACCGCTTGTACCTTTTGCCCATTGGAGCGAAACGACTGCTTTAATCCACTGACCGATAGCAAAGGAGCATCGTCGGTATCGATATGTAACGGCTGGATACAATCGGTTGGTTGCTTTGCCACTGTCATCCTGTCACCCTCCTTGACCTCAGATTTTTAATTTGGAATCCAGTGCATCACGCAGACTATCTGACAGCAAATTGAAGCTGATCATCAGCAATGCGAATACAACAACCGGAATTGCCACCATATACGGATGAATCATCATCGACTTGAAGCCAGTACTGATTAGTGTCCCAAGTGAAGCGGTCGGCTCTGGAATACCTAGCCCGATAAATGACAAAAACGATTCGATAAAGATCGCTTCGGGAATCGACATCATCGCCATAATGATGATCGTGCCATACATATTCGGCAAAATCTCACGCAGCAAAATGACAATATCCGAAGCGCCCAGCGTGCGTGCCGCCAGTACATAATCCTGCTGCTTCAACCGCAATACCTGCGCCCGTACAATCCGGCTCATACCGATCCAGTTCGTAATCATCAGCGCGATAATGATCGTAATCAGCCCCGGTTTGAGAATAATCATAAATAGCGTAATCACGACCAGACTCGGTATGCCTGCAATCACCTCGATGATCCGCTGCATCACCAGATCGACCCTGCCGCCAAAATAACCCGAGATCATGCCATATGTAATCCCGATCACAATATCGATACACACCGCCACCATCGCGACAAACAATGAAATTCGTGTGCCTGTAAAGACACGCGTCCACAGATCGCGACCGAGCGTATCAGTACCAAAATAGTGATACTCCTGCGAAATTCCGCGCTCGATATACGGATTCTCGCCCCGCGTCTCCCCGTTCCAAACTCCAAGCTGCTCCACCACTGGTAGGCGAGGCGGCAAGTTTTGCGTTTTCATATCTACCGCATTCGGTGCATACCCGCTAAGCAGCGGTCCGATCAGTGCAAACAGCACAATGAGCGCTAATAAGATGGCGCCAAGCAGCCCGCTTTTGCTGCGAAATACACGGCGGATACTTTCATAACGCGGCTTGCGATAATCCTCGTTGATGCCTTCGGCAGCACACTCTCGATGTGCCAATTCAAAAGGAGCGTTAAGCGCCGTATTCACTGCATACGAACCGCTACTTCTAACAAGATTGTTGCCTGCATGTACTACATGCTGTGCAGCATTGGCTCCATATTGTTCAGCACTCGACGGATGCCGTGTAGCCTTCGACTCTTGTAATACAGCCGCCGTTTCTGTTGTATGTTGTGCTCCGCTAGTCCGACGATGATCCGCACTCTGTTGTACACGAGAATCGACAATCTGCTCAGTATGGGAATCTGGCGTGGATGGTTGGTTTTTACTGTCATGTTGCCCGGTATGCCTTGCGTATACTTGGATGTCTTTGCTCACGCTTTTCCTCCTCCCGCCAGCCGAATTCGTGGATCAATCAGACCATACAGCAGATCGACCAGCAGCATCATACCGATAAAAAGTACGCTGTAGATAAAGGCAATTGAGATCGCGACATTGTAATCATTTACCTGAATCGCGGTAATGAACAGATTGCCGATACCCGGAATGGCGAAAATATTCTCAATCACCATACTGCCCATCATCATGCCCACCACCATCGGTGCAATCACTGTCAGCAGTGGAATCAGCGTATTACGCAGCGCATGAAAAACGATAATACCAAAGCTATTGATGCCCTTCGATTGCGCCAATTGAATATAATCGGATTGCAGCGCTTCGATCATTTCATTGCGTGTAAACCGCGCCACCTTGGCAATTGGCAGCATTGCCAGTGCAATACTCGGCAAAATAGTAGACGAATCTGTCATCCGCTGCGAGAACAACACCGGAAACCAACCCAATTGAAAAGCGAACACGTACATCAAGCCCAGCGCGAATACATACGACGGAATACTCGCACCCAACATCGACACTAGCGATGAGATCGTATCCCAGATCGTGGAGTGACGCAGCGCCGAGAGGATACCGAGAATAAGACCGAGTACTACACCAAGCGCAATCGCCTGCAAGCCGATTTGAAATGAGATCAGCAGCCGATCCTGAATCAAGCTGGCAATTGGCATATTTTTCTGAATCACATACGATACGCCAAAATCTCCTTGCAGCACATGGGTAACATAGTTGGCGAATTTCACTGGCACTGGCTTGTCCAATCCATACGCGGTATTGAGCTGCGCTAGCTGCTGGGCAGTCAATTTATCATCATTGAACGGCGTACCCGGCATCCACTCCATCATCGCGAACAAGATGAACAAAATGACCAGCAGTGTACAGCACGCAATCAACAGCCGCTTCGTTACATATTTGATCATAAGCAATCCCTTTCTATAAAACTTATAATTCCTATCGGGTTTGTTAAATTAATGAATGTATGTATTAGGTTATCGAAATTACCAATTCCCGTCTAATAGATAATGTTGATATAAGGCACACAGAATAGAAATTCTTTATTCTTCCTTGCAGATTCACAATATAGCGCTATACATAACAAAAAGTGACTTCCAGAATCGGAAATCACTTTTGTCTGCTGCGTATGTTATTGTTCGATCTGATGCAACCGGAACGCTTCACGCGAATCCACCAGTGAGGCAATGTTTTCACGATAGGCTTTGAAATGCGGCGTATTCATATGAAATTCGAGCGCTGCTTCATCTTTCCACACTTCATAAAAGACAAACACACCCGGTTCTACCGATTCGTGCAACGTATATTGAATACAGCCGCTCTCGCTACGAGAAGGCTCCAGCATTTTAATTAATTCTGCTTTCAACTTCTCCTCATTCCCCGGTTTTGCTTTCAAAATCGCATTATTTACAAGATTCGTCATGGATTGATTCTCCTTCCAGCAGATTCGTTTTGGAGGTGCTATGTATTAGCATACCCATTTTAGAGAACGATCAAAAACAATTAGAATCTCCACTCTTCATTCATTCTTATCCCCATCTTCAGAATTTCTTTCATATTGTAGCCATTCGATATTTATTTTTGTTGCTTATGATGATGACACAGAAGGAAATGAGCCTTCTCAACGAACAGAATGGAGGCTGAACATGGTCAATCCTATCATCATTCACCTAGTGGAAAGCTATAGCTATATGGCGTTTTTTCTCGCTTTTATATTGGGACCATTTGGCGTTCCTGTACCGAATGAAGTAACGATTCTTACAGGTGCTGTATTGAGCAGCACTGGCATGTTAAACCCGTACTTGACCTATGCCTGTATGCTGCTTGGTCTGTTAACAGCCATTACGATTTCGTATGTAGCAGGTGCATGCTTCGGGCAACGTCTCCACGCTCGTTTACAACACAAGCCCTATGTGCACAGAGCGGAAAAGCTATTTGAGCGTCTAGGCAGTAAAGCGCTATGTATTGGGTTTTTTATTCCTGTTATTCGTTATGTGCTTCCTCTATTTGCCGGATTTCATCGTATGACATATCGCATGTTTGCCATACTCGCCTATAGTAGCGCACTGCTGTGGACTGGGCTTTTTTTCATGATTGGTCATTATGTTGGCGTCTATTTATTTTGAATTTATGCAGCAATGGAGGAGAATGGAATGAGTATGAGAGAAGGATTTCTATTTTTACATCGTTTTTTTGGTCATCCGAAAAGAGTAGGCAGTGTGATGCCAAGCTCTCGATTTCTAGCGGAGCAGATGGTTAAGCCTATTGAGTGGGATCATATGCGTGCCATCGCAGAACTGGGTTCAGGTACGGGAGCGATTACGCGTGTTCTTCAAGCTCATGCCACAGATGAGATGGACATAGTATTGTTTGAAATGGACAAGCAAATGAGGGAGTATATAAGAAAACAATATCCGCAATTCCCCTGTTATGCTAACGCTCGCCATTTATATGAAAAAATGCAGGAGCAAGGAATTCCAGCATTGGATTGTGTCGTAAGCGGGCTTCCTTTTTTCAATTTTGATGAGTCGATTCGACAAGCACTACTTGATCAGGTCGTTCAGGCGCTCAAGCCGGGCGGATTGTTCATTACCTATCAGTATTCCCTTCAAATGAAAAAGATGCTTGCCGATACCTTTATTATCGAGGCGATTCGGTTTGTTCCGATGAATGTACCCCCTGCATTCGTATACATTTGTCGTAAGAAGTTTGTATGAGTGATCTGTTCTATATATGACATATGACTGAATATGACTGCTACGATGGTGGGTCATGTTATCAACCTACAGAAAGAGTGAATGTGATCTATGCCTACAATCCTTGTTGTCGATGATGATTACGAAATTAGAGATGTGATCCATATGTATTTGCGTAATGAGGGATATACTGTCATAGAAGCAGAGGATGGAATCGAGGCGGTCGAGAACATATCCAGTACCGCGATTGATCTGGTCATTCTCGATGTGATGATGCCCCGTATGGATGGCATTCGCGCCTGTATGAAAATTCGCGACATCTCCGATGTGCCGATCATTATGTTATCTGCGAAGGAAGACGATATCGATAAAATTACAGGCTTGACGACAGGCGCGGATGATTACATCGGCAAGCCGTTCAATCCGTTAGAGCTACTTGCACGAGTCAAAGCACAACTACGCAGACAATCGCTGCTTGGCAAGGATACCTCCTCTGCTTTGATTGAAGTAAGAGAGCTAGTGATCGATAAGCAAAAGCATATCGTGACCGTACAAAAAGCTCCTGTATCACTCACGCCGCGCGAGTTTTCCATTTTAGAGCTGCTTGCTAGTCACCCCGGACAGGTATTCAGTCCGGCACAAATTTATGAACGCGTATGGGAGGAAGCAGCCGGATATTCAGATAATACAGTAATGGTGCATATTCGTAATTTGCGCGAGAAGATTGAGCGTTCTCCGAAGGAGCCGCAATATATCAAAACCGTTTGGGGTGTTGGTTATAAAGCCGAATAAGGTTCGCTTGCCGATGAAGATCAGACGGAGTATTCAATGGGGGATGTTACTTAGTTGTATCATCAGCTTTGCCATCACCCTCGCAATCGTTTTTACGACAGCCCAACTCACATATTTGCTTAGCAGGATCGTACCAGCAGTGAAAAGTTCAACATTATATTATGATATTTATCTTATTTTTCTATTTATGATTATTTTTGTAATTATATTTTATATGATGACCCGCAAGATTGTTCATGATCTGATCAATCTGGAACAAGGATTAACGATCATCGCACAGGGAAATATGGATCATCGCATTACCACCCAGCGCGAGGATGAGTTGGGACGGGTCATTCATAGTGTGAACACCATGGCAGCGCAGCTTCAGCAAAAGATTGCGCAGGAGCGTGAACTCGAAAACAGCAAAATGGAGCTCATTAACGGCATTTCGCATGATCTGCGTACGCCACTCACGAGCGTTATCGGCTATATGGAATTGCTGCAAAGTCGTTCCTTTCGCAATGAAGACGAATATCAACGCTTTGTGCAAAATGCGCACAATAAAGCGCTCCATTTGAAAAAAATGCTGGAGGATCTGTTTGAATATACACGACTTGCTTGGAAGGAAGCACGGCTACACCGAGAGTCGATTGATATGATCCAAATGGTCAATCAACTGTATTACGAATTTGAACCGATTGCGCGCGAGATGGGAATCGCGGTCGTCAAACATACGATGAACACCTCCATCTATACGCAGGTAGACAGTGAAAAGATCGCACGTACCATTGATAATTTGCTCAATAATGCCCTTCATCATTCGCTCACGCCGGGTACGATACAGCTTGTGATGAAGCAGACGGAGCAGCGCGTCATTATCGAAATTACGAACGAAGGCATCCCACTTACGAAGGAACAGGAAAAGCGGCTGTTTGAACGCTTTTACAAGGTGGATCAATCTCGTCAAGATCGTGGATCGCAATCCGGTACTGGGCTGGGATTATCTATCGCCCGAAGTATCGTTGAACTGCATGGCGGCGAGCTGAATTTCACTCATATAGGCAAATGGTTCACATTTACGATTGAGCTGCCTTTGTTAGCGATGGAGTTGGACAAACCATGAACTCAGTATAGGAATGTCTCAACGGGCTATCTCATACTTCATGTACTGATTATGCCTTTCTCAATTATTTTCGTATTGTTATTCATGCACATGTCAATGCGATTCTACTTGAACATAAAAGAAAGTAATAGAATGAACTATCAAAGTTTTAGGATTATTCAATAATGCGTTCGTCATCTAGAACAAACGAACTCATAAATCCATTCGGTTAGCTTTTAGATTCTGGCAGTTTCTTGTATTTTATTATAGTTGATTCGGCTATTTCTCTAAAAGAGCATATGCCGCTTATTGTGGAATTTCCCACTTATTAATTTTATAACAATACTGCGACAAGAACACCTTTAACATACTTAATCACCTCAAAATCAAGATTATCCAACCACTCTATCTTGAGAAGTAAGTTCTTTTAATTCTTACTGCCCTGTTCATTCGACATTAAATAGGAACAAAGAAAAAACCTTGAGAGATTCTTGCCCTCAAGGTCGAAGTTTGATACATTTCTCTTAAAATATTCGTTAAAACACTTTACTATTCAATAGTAAAATAGTCATCATCAATTTGCCCATCCAATGTAAATAGTAATCGATATAATCCTATTCTTTGTCCATTATAAATTATTGGAACATAGGATATGACATGATTATAATTATATTCAGGGTAATTGCCTAGCATCAATGCTATTTGTGTTATTTTCACATCAAGATTATCTCTACTAAAATCCCCAAAAAAATGACTGAACTCATCTGGATCTTCTCTTTGATAGTTTTTCAAGTTTAACCAAAATCCTTGTAACGTTCTTATTTCTATCTCTTGTTCAGTTATCCATTGTTTAAATTCATCGATTGGCATTCAATCTCCTCCAGTCTAATGATTTCCTTTATCAAACAAATCAAATACTATTTGACCAGATTTCTTATCATAATTACCATATACACGCCAATCTCCATACTGACCTTTAATCTTAATTTCATATTTATAATATTTATTTCCAATTTTCACGCCTTCTCCAGAGAGCAATTTCACTCCATTTTCACCTTTACCAGAAACCAGACCTTTTTTCATAGCATTACTAAATTTATTAGCTGCACTTTTTCCGAATCTATCTACAATTTCACTATAGGTATCACGTTTTATCCAACCTTTGCTTTGACCCTTACTACCTGCTTTAGCTGCTCCTCCTAAAGAACCGGCTCCTCCCATGCCAAATCCTAGTGCAGCTGTAGTTGTTTTATCATTTATTCCATTTACAAAAAAATCATCTAACTCAGCTAATGCCCATTTTACACTACCTGCATTATTCGACTTAATTGCCATATTGTATAAATAGGTAAACTGGTTACGTGTCATGGCATCACCTTGAGGTTGGCCATAGAATCCATAACTGTAGTTTTCTAAGAGTTTTGCCAACATAGCTTGCTGACTATTATAACTTCCTCCACGCATATTAATGACCACTTGCGTATCTGTAGCATTGGCTAAATTATAATAATGAGCTTCCGAAGGACTTCCTCCTCCTCCTCCCTGAGCATTGTAATGACCTGTAGGATCAACATAGCCTAGAGGATTGTTATGCACATACGTATAGCTATTTAAACTTAACGGATTGCTGATCTGCCCTTCATAATCATCTTCATTTAAGAACCGTCCCATACTTGGATCATAATAACGTGCATTTAAGTAGTATAATCCACTTTCGCTATCCAGATATTCTCCTGCATATTTGAACGGATTATACGTTTTTTCTTGTTGTGTCGTCAGATTGCCAAACTCATCATAGTCATACATATTCGCCACTGTTCCATTATCGTATAGCAAACCAATCACATCACCATGTCCATTGTACAAATAATATTGTAACGAATTACTACCCGGCTTCTTTTTTAGTAAAACGCGATCGCCACGAATATACTCGTTGTAATCCGTGCCTTTGGCTTCAAAAGTCACCTTCCCATTTCCATTGCTAATAAATTTCGAAGACGTTGTCGTTTTTGTCCCATCGGTATTCGTCACCGTGACTTGCTTCTGGTAGCGAGTTCCATCCGGTAAATAACGGAATGCGGTACTCGTTTTATCTTGCTGATAGCCATCTAACTGATCTAATGCATTATAGCTATAATTGGTTTCTCTAAAATTTTCTAATGCATCTGATTGTCCACGAGTATCTTCTAGCGTTAAACGGTTACCGCGTAGATCATACGTGTAACTTGCTGTACCTTTGCCAGATTCATTTAGACTAATTAGACGATTCAAGGAATCATAATCATAAGTCGTTACACGATCTGCTTGTCCTTGACGCTTTTCAGTCGTCTGAATAATATTACCATTAGTATCATATCCATTGGTTGAAGAAGATAGTTCAACACCGTCTAATACATTTTTCATACTGAGCATTTGACTTAATGCATTGTATGTGTAGGTAGTTTTGAGTACTTTACCACTGGTCATCGCTGGATACGTAATCGACTCTATTTTCCCTTGAGGCGTATACGTATATTGAATCCCTTTCGTTGTTCCTGCCATATTAATACCTGTTAATTGTTGCTTCGTATTATACGTATAGATTTGTTGCGTTCCTTTAACAATAGTATCTGCACTTGCTTGATAACTGGTTTGATTGGAAGCAACTTGGCTCCATCCGTTATACGTTAAATTCGTCGTACCTACATAATCATTAGATGTAGTATAAGCGTGTTGCTGAATAATACGTCCTAGTGGATCTGTTTTAGTCTGCTGACTAACTAGCGGTAGTCCAGTAGTCTGTAGAGTTGCTTTATCTGTATAAATATTACCTTTACCTGGTGTGTACGTGTACTTCACAGTTTGCGCCTTTGGTGAAGTCATTGTTTTCTGATAACTTGTTAATTGATTGGCTTCATCATACGTATATGCTGTATTTGAACCATTTCGATCGGTTGACGACTGCATACGACCCAGTTTATCAAATTGGTTTTGCGTACTTTGATTCGCAGCATCCGTTTTACTTAACATTTGAAAAGCTTCATTGAAATCTTTGCTAAAGATCACCGCTTTATCGGCTCCACTGACATCAACCATACTTACTTGAGTCAATTGATTATTTCCATCATATTGATAATTTGCGGTCTGACTCTTTGCATCTTTAAGACTAATCAGACGATTCAGTCCATCGTAACGGAATGTTTGTGTAGCTCCCTCATTATTTTTGTTTCCTTTCGGATCAATATAACTGAGTACATTCCCTACTACATCGTACGTATAGGATTCTTCAACGGGGCCGCCCTTTCCATTTGGATCTTGATAGGCGGTGGTCTTCAACATATTGCCCCATTGGTCGTATTGTTGATCAACAGCATTCAATTTGTTCCCATTTGCATCGGTAAACGTAAGTTCATTACGATATTGTGTCAAATGACTCGTGGAAGAGACTTTATTTCCCTGCACATCCTTTGTTTCATTAACTTTGCCCCAACCATCGTAAGTGACTGCGATATCGGTATTCGGTCCACTCGCTAGTTCTAGACTAGCACCTCCATTTGCCGGATGATATACAGCAGTTGTTTGCTTCGTTGGACGCGACAATCCATCGGTTGTATAGCGTGTCATATGCACATTCGTTTCAGCTAATGTGCTTTTACGATCAATATAGGATTCGGTTAATGCATTACCAAAGCCATCGTAAGTAGCATTGTTCTCATTTAAAGTAGTTACTGTCCCTGTAGAACGTTGTATATAATCTTTGTACGAGTCTACCGCTAGACCCTTAACAACTGAACTACCATCTTGTCGATCAATATATACATCACTGTATTCGTATCCTTCGACTATATCGTATACTTCACCATCTGTATTAGTAACTGAAGGAAATTTAGTAGCAATAATACGATCTAATAGATCGTATGTATATGACGTTACTTTTCCTTCAGCATCTTTCTCTTGAAGTACCAGACCTGTCCGTGGATCGTACGTCATAGACTTACTATTTTGTAGTTCACTCCCATTTGTGGCAGAACGGAAGAACGTACTTACTTTAGAAGGTAAAGCGTAATTTGTTTCAGCGCCATATTCAGTAACTGTTCGTGCTTTCACTCCAGGCTTCACAGGATGTTCTTCTGTTACCTGATTAACCATACCCGACACTGTTCCATAAACATACGTTGTTTCTTGATTGGCAGTATCTATTTTTGAACTCAAACGACCATCACTCGTATATCTATATCGTTCCGTTATTGGTGCATTTACATTATCTTGCTGATAAGACGTAACCAATGCCACCTGATTATACTGTGGTTCATAAGCATAACTTGTAGTATGAGTACGTTTAAAGTTGGCATCTCCCAATTGAGATGCTGTAAGCGGCATCGTTGTTTCTCTTAAATTCCCTACATCATCATAGATGTTCTCTGTATATAACAGATTTACTCCTGAAGTATCTTGAAGTGTTTTTTCTATTTTAACAGGCATAAATTTGAATATGGGATGATAAGATTGCACTGTTTCTAATATGCGGTCTCCATTCGCTGTTGATTGATCGGTAGTCATTTTTTGTGCTTGATTGTTATACCTAACACGAGTGCGTGTAGCGTACCCACCGGTTCCATCCAATACCGAAGAACGCGAGGAATACGTATAGTCGGCTGGAATCGCATCTGGATTGTTATTTGGATAGCCTGTGTAATCTCCGCTATACGTATACTCTACTTGATTGATCAAGTTTGTTTTCCGACTACCATCTTTTTTATTATGTTCATCTGAGCGATGATTCACAATGAAGTCTTCAATCATACCCTCAGATCCTAAGTTACGTGTTTTCGCTTCATACACATAATACGTTTGAGAACGCGGGTAATTAATTTCGTTGAGCAAGAAATAGGCATTGAATCCACTTTTCGTCATGTATTTCTTTTCTGCATAACTAAATTCGTCTATACGAGGATCGTAGTTAAATGTGGTCGACCATAAATATTCCCGTTGACCATTAGTATCATCATGTACATACGAGATATTTTGCAGTACTGGATTTACATCACGAATTGCGTCTTTTTTCTCGTCCCCGTATTTTCCACGGTCTTTATAGGAAATCGATTGTCCTTGGTTTTTCATTACAATTTCTGCTTGTTGCTGTCCATCAGGCGTAATGGAATAGACCGTAATAGTTCCTTCTACCCCTGCATTTTCATAGACAATTTTAAGCTTACGCCCTACCGTATCGGTAATCTGGATATAACGATTGGGGGTTTCCCCATATTCATATGTGATTTTATTATTATACCGATCCACTACTCCAATAATATTCCCACTATTATTAAAATATTCTCGTTTTTTATCCGGGTATTGCATATAAAAAGTCGAAGAAGTCTGTCCATTACTAAAGCTACCATTGTCTTTCATAAACTTGGTCAGTTTATTCGGTGGATCTACGATATTCGTATCTACGGCTAATCCTGTTTTTTGGTCAAACTTAATCTGATATGAGGCGCCTTGACCGTTATGGTAATACATAGAGCCTTCTTCTTGTTGCACCGACGGGAACTGGAAGGACCACCCATTCCCTAGATGATATCGATCGACTAAGTAGTTGGACGTCTGCCACAAAAATCTGGCTGTATTTTGATATTCATACTTTAGTTGATTATCTCTATAAGTGGCTACTAAATACATACCTTTAGCAGACAAAAAGCTTTTTGCTTGACTAGATTGATACATCAATCCTAAGTCCATATCAAGCCCATCCCGACCCGGGTAACTCAGCGCATTGAATTTCCAAGTTAATGCTCCGGTTGCAGGATCAATCGTTTCGCTAGTTTTTTGACGATCAGAATATTGCTCTTTTTTAATTTGATTCATTTGTTGCGGGTTGATAAGGTTACGATAACCAGCTAAAGTCTGCTGCTCTAATTCAATCTGATTATCTTCAGCAGATAACGAACGCATCATTGACAAAGGTTCCACTATGTAGGTATCGTCCTGCACACTTGTCGTTGCTGAATCTAGTTCTATATTGGGGTCTATACCATAGACATCTTTGGAAACAGAAGAAGGATCTGCAAGCTTAAGACCACTTTGAACGAGCCATTCTTTCCAAGAAAGACCACTTTTCTGTTTTTGTTCCCAAATTGCTAGCGGATCAATCGATTGTTGAGAAGCGAGTAAATGAATCTGATACCGATCATAATTATTAGCACCTTCATCCATTAAGTCAATGACTTGTTGTGTAGTTAATGCAGAATTAGCTACATAAGGAATCGGTTGTTTTTCTTCTGCTGGAATTGAATCCTCAACCAATGATTCTGTATTTTCCATAATACTCATAGAATGAGCACCTAAGCCATTTTCGAGAGCAGTTCCATACACATTATAATTAACTGTATCTTCGTCAAACTCGATGACTTTAGCAGGCGGTATCGCAGGCGCTTTATAATTTCCCGGAATCAAGGTGACACCTGGTGGAAGGATAGCCTTAGAAGCTGATTTTGATCTTGAAGTCGTTGCGGCAGCGAATGCAGATGGAAGAAACACACTAGTTAGCGAAGTTAAAACAAGCGTTCCTACCATCAGAAGTAATATTATCTTTTGTAAGGCTTTATTCATTGGATTTAATAATCCCCTTTGTCTATATATTCTTTTTTTGGTTTACTATTTTTTAAAACTTTTTTTGTGTACTGCTGATTACAACATTATTTTGCTACTGTAGTCTTAGTTACTGAACGCTTTAACAAATTACCATTTTTATCATAGATAAATGTAATTTTGTACCCAGATAGTGTGATTGATTGTAAGCGACCACTATTGTCATATTGATAGCTTTTTGCTGTAGCTGCTTCTGTTGCTATCGGTGAGAATACCAAACCAGCAACAAGCAAAGAACAAAAACTCATTTTTACTATCGCTTTATAAATTGTTCTCAATGTTCTCAACTCCTCTCTATTCAATTTAATAATTTACATTCGTCAATTAAATTACTATTAAAAACGAATAAATCTATTATATGTAATTTTTTTGTCAAAGTCTGTCGATATTTGTAATTAAATAAATCATTTTGTTTCATATTACAAAATCAGGAATAAAGGATTGATTTTATAAAAAAATAACCTACTTAAGTAGGTTATAATATGGAATTAAATCACATTTAATCTAAGTACAAAGTCACCCTTTATTATATTAAATATTTTGCAAGATCATTAATAAAATCTTTTATTTCTTTTAAACTTACTTTCAAAAAAGTTCCCAATTATACAAATTCCCTAGAAGCCAATAAATATATGGATAATTATTATCTAAATTACTATGTAAATAATAACTTTATTCGTAAAAAGATTTAAATTATACAATTTGCAGCAAATGCTAGCCTTATCATAGAAGTAGAGACTGTTATATGATCAAACATTCCGTGCTGTTGAAAGACGCTCTTTTCCAATCCAACACCCCACTGACAAGAAGACCGCTATGATCTACATGCGGTCTTCTTGTCAGTATAAGCTATGGTATTCGCTATCTCTATGATGTATACAGCTAATTGTTCTATCGTTTACATGCTTTGCTTTTCTTCGTTATATCGATTCCCTTTGACATACGATCTTGCCTAATCTTTATATGGATCAAACTCATTCGCGCCCGCCATACATACACCAATCGGTTTCAGCACATGCAGTACATCTAGCGTTTCGTGATGCGCATCTAGTACCGTTTGCAGCTTGCGGTACACAAACGGGCTTTCATCCGTATCCGCTCCGCGTAGCTCCACACCAAAGTCGGCAATCGCCTGCTTCATCTGCTCGCGTGTAATCTCGCCGCCATGACGAGTACGGGTTTTCCAGTTCATTTTACCTGCTGCCTGTGTACGGCTCATGACCCGACCCGCGCCATGTACAGTACTGTAAAAGGACTGCTTGTTTTCCAGACTATCCTTGCCGCGCACGATAACCGAAATATCGCCCATACTGCCGCCGATAAAGCCCAGCTGACCTGGCGCGGATGGGGTTGCCCCTTTACGCACCACAATCGTTTCTTGCCCGTCATGCTGTTCTTTCCATGCAAAGTTATGATGATTGTGCACCTCAAAATCGGCAGTCGCACCAAGCAGACGCAACACTTCATCAATCACATAGTCGCGTCCAGCGTATGCGTACCGTCCCGCCAGCTTCATCGCGCGGTAGTACAGCTCGCCATGCTCCTGATCCAGATCGAACAGCGTTGGCGCTTGATCCATATGCTCGCCCGGTGCTTTGTCCAAAAAGCCCCGTCCTGCCGCCAGATTCAAAAATCCGCTTGCCGTCTTATGCCCAAATCCACGGCTACCAAAATGGTTGCCAATCCACAACCGCCCAGTGGACAGCTCGGTAAACAGATCGACATAGTGATTGCCGCTGCCGACAGTACCAAGCTGCTCACGAGCAAGCATTTTCAGCGCATCATGCCCTTTTTTGCCTGCGACCTGAACGTATACATTCCAATCAGGGTCATCGAACAGCTCGTGATCGACACGGTTGCGATTGCCACGTCCCACACCAAAGGTGATTTGCTTGGCGATTTGATCCATAATGTTGCCGATCTGTGGCATAATATCCGCCGCCATCAGATTGGTGCGTACCGCCTTGTTGCCGCAGCCGATGTCATACCCAACACCGGATGGCGAGATTTGACCGCTGTACGCCACCACGCCGCCAATCGGCTGACTGTATCCTTTATGATGATCCGCCATGAGCAGAGTTTGCACTACATTGCCATGATTGGCACAGG
Source organism: Paenibacillus sp. JQZ6Y-1 (assembly GCF_040719145.1). Lineage (NCBI taxonomy): Bacteria > Bacillati > Bacillota > Bacilli > Caryophanales > Paenibacillaceae > Paenibacillus > Paenibacillus kandeliae. Next base: position 100,935 of record NZ_JBFDUZ010000001.1, on the reverse strand, counting down.
TAATTGCTTGACTGACGGCACTGCTGTCTGGTTCGCCCCAGACACGCACGCCGTCGATGACTTGAAATGCCATATTGTTCACTCTACTTTCGTTCTATTTATTTTCTTCTATTACAATCGTGGATCGACCGCATCAGCTTCCAGCGACAGTGCAGCCAGCACACATTCGTGCATCCGCTCTAGCGGCTCCTGACGGACAAAGCGCTCCACCGATTCCAGACTAAGCGCAAATTCCATCAGCGCATGACGTTCCTTTTTACGTGTTTTGCGCTCTTTTAACCGTTTCAGATTGTTTGGCTGTAAGTAGTCCATACCATAAATGATATGCAAATACTTCCGTCCACGTACCTTGATTGCTGGCTGAACCAAACGATCTCCGTCATACGTTGTCATACACTCTGGCTTGATAACCAGTCCTTCATGACCTTGCTCTGTCATGTCGCTCCACCATTGAATCAATTGCTGCTCGGCTTGTTCGTCGTCCAGCTCCACTACGCGATATTCCGTAGCTATGAGCATAGAGGAAGATTGCGCCAGCTGCTCCGCATGCTGCATATGCCATACATGCTCCCGATCCATCAACGAGCCTGTGCTATGTGCTAATATATGAAATGGCGCAATCTGAATGCCATCCATTCCGTCAGTATCCCAGCAATATGCCTGAAATGCCTGTGCAAATCTCTGTGCATTGTCCAATCGCTCTGTCCATTCTCCAATCCACTCTGTCACATCGCGCCCCTGTTGCTGCGCAGTATGCAGTGTATCCAGAATGGTATGACGATCATGCAGAGCGGCTTCTGCCACATGCGCATATTGCGATGAGATCAGTTCGCGCGCCTTCAAGTTCCACGGCACAATCTCGGTATCTAGCAGCACAAAGTCTGTCCCATATTGCTCAAAATATCCTGCCTGCTTCAAATCACTGCGCAGCTTTTCCAATACTTCCTGCTCAAGCTGCGCTTGGAAAAAGGCACGCCCCGTACGCGTATAGATCCGACCAGTAAGCGGACGTCCGATATACGGAATGGCGGCTTGCTGATCGCGGAACAGCAGTACAATCGCACGGCTGCCCATATGCTTTTTCTCTGCAACAATACGCGCAACATTGCGGGAACGATAATATGCCAATGCTTCTGCTGGATGCTCAAGATAGTCGTCCAGCGCGGAGACAGCTGGCGGTGCCATCGTTGGTGGCACATACACCAATTCTTCCAGCGGTACAGTGTAATGCGAAACTGTATCAACCGCCGCTTTCACATATTCACTACGTACGCCAATCTCTCCGTAGCTGTCGGTCATCACGCTATACCCGTTGATCAACGGTGTCAGATTCGGCGCAGCAAAGCGGCGCTTACGCTGACGCTCCAACGGACTGTCTGCATCCTGCGCATAATCATGCAGCGCGTCTACAGAAACAAAGCTTTGCTCTGGAAAACGATACGCAGTCAGTTGCCCGCCAAATACGGCGCCTTGATCAATATTGACCGTACGATTCACAATCGTCGGACGCAGGCGCGGATCATGTCCCCATACGACCCATTCCCCAGACTCATGGTTGGCAAACCAATCGGCACGCTGTGGCTTGCCGGTATCATCTTGTCCATCCGTTTCGCCATATCGGCAGTAATCGGAAATACGCTTGGACTGCTTGCCGATATAATGATCTCGAATCCCAGCATGGGTCACGACCAGACGGCGTACTCCGTTATGCGTGAATACGAGATGGGACGGTGCTGCCAGCAGCATCGTACGGAGATCGTCTTGTAATGCTTGTAACGCTTCCTGTCCATGTGTAGCTCCATATTGCTCCAATTCGGCAACCAATTGCTCATCACCATGGTTCATCTGTACGTTGCGTCCTTCTAGATAACGCACTACTTTCCAGCCGTGGTTGCTATCAACCATCAGCGCTTGACCTGCTGTTAGCTGGCGATGCCAGAACTGCATCGTTTCCAGCGAGCGTGGACCACGGCTCATCACATCGCCAACGGATACGAGCATCCGTCCGTCCGAATGACGGTAAATCCCCTGCTCATCCGCGACATAGCCGAGCTTGTGAATCAGCTGCATCATTTCCTCGTAACAACCGTGAATATCACCGATCACATCCACACCCTGTCCGAGCGGATGCAGCAGCGGGTTAGCGATACGCTCCAACTGTACGTGTTCCAGATCACGCGGCTTCAGAATATGCACGTCATCGAAGCCTTCGCTTTTCAGCTTGTAGATATTTTGGCGAAATACCCCAACATGCTGCTTGATCCGCTGTCGTCCGCGTGAATGCAGACGCATACGGTCGCGCTCTAGCAATACCTTTTCCGGCACATCCAGTGCGATTACGATGATCGGCACATGATTACGGCGTGCGATCTGGCTATATACCGCTCGATCCTCAGGATGCAGATGCGTCGCATCCACCCATGTCAGCAGATTAAGTCGAGCGCGTGCGGCAATGGTTTCTTCCATCACCCGAAAGGCACGGTCGGAGATTAACCGATACTGCTGATACAGCACATCACCTTCCTCGCGTGGATGCTGGCGCCAATCGATATGGTCAGTATCACCGACCAACTGACGGAACCGGTCCGACGATACCGTTTCGCTGGACAGTAATGTTCCATTCTCAACCAGCTGTTCCAGCCATGTCGTTTTGCCACTGCCGGATGGTCCCATCAGTAGCACGATCGCGCCGGTTGGCAATGTAATCGTATGAAGCGACTCTTGCTGTAATCGCTGATCTGGTTTGTAGCCTTGTTGTTGATTCGCTAGCTCTTGGTTATGTTCATCCCGATAGCCGGTCATTGGTTCTTCCCTCCTTGTTTGCGAAATACCGCCATTTGTGTCGGTTGACCATATTCTACGGATAATTCGCCAATCCCATGTATATGAATGTCGTAGCCACCGTACGTACTCCATTGCTGGCAAAAGTCTGCAAATTGCTGACGTGTCCACTCAAAGCGGTGATCCGTATGGCGAATATCATCGTGCTCCATTTCATAGACTGCATTATACTCACGGTTCGGTGTCGTCATGATCAGTGTCTGTGGACGATATTCGTCCAGCAGCGTACGCATCACCATTGGCAAGCGCGGCTCGTCGATATGCTCAATCACCTCACACAGAATCATCACATCCGCACCATGCCAGCGATCATCTCGGTAAAATAACGATCCGGTCGCCAGCTGCGGCACTGTACTTGCGCCCGAAGCCTGCACATCGGCAAATCGCTCCAATGCTCGCACGCCTGCATAGGCAGACGGCTCCACCGCCCACACCTGCTTCACTTCATCGATTCGTGCTAGTCGCTCAGACAGTTTGCCCTCTCCCGCACCAAAATCGACAATAACCTGACGCTGCGGCAATAGACTAACCTGCTCTACGACTGCCCGATACCGCAGTTCATTCAGACGCGGTGCTTGAACGGTATGCACCACAGCAGCTTCGTCTTCTGAAGCTAGGTTAGTATCAGTTGCTGCCGAATCTACAGCTAAAGCAGTATCCGATACAGCCATATCGGGAGTATCGACATTCTCTGGATAGACAGATGTGGCGAGATCGTCTTGGTCTTTCGCGACCTGTTCCGATGATTCCAGCAGTTCTTGCATTTCTTCCGGCAACGATGCACTGTATTGACGAATCAGCGGCATAAAACGCAAAGCTCGTTTCACAATCAGGCGATGCTGTGGGTGACTGGGCAACCAGCCTTCGCCATATCGTTGTAGCCGTTCCACTTCCTCGTCGCCAATATAGTAATGCTTGTAATCGTCCAATACGGGCAGCAAAATAAACAGCTGCCGTAGCAAGTTCTGAATCGTACCTTCACCGCGCAAATGAATCACTCGAATCGTACTGCGCGTTTTCAGCTGAAAGGAATACTCACTCTCTCCACGTTCTAGCTCCACCTCGTATCCCAGTGCTGTAAACAGTGACGACAATACATCATCCGGCAAATTGGATGCTACCGGCCCTACACTCACGTCCAGCGGGAAGCGATACTCTACCCACTCCGCATACTCTGCCTTTGGCTTGCCATTCAGCGCTGTACCGAGCGCCGGACGAATATATGAGCAAAACAAACTACTCACAACAAACTCACGGTCGTTAATATATTGCGTAATGTCATAGCTATCTGGACTGCCCTTAACCAGATCGATGGGATCGGGCGTTGCGAATAACAGCACTTCCAGCTCCTGCTCTGTAAATACCGGATAAAGCAGACGTACACGCGCGCCTTTTTCCTGACGGTCGTACAGATTGTACGGATTTTTGGCTAGCAGATGCGAGATCATACCAGCATGGGGACCGACGGATTTGATTTTTAGATACATGCTTGTTCCTCCCTATGTAGCTTACTTGCTTCTTCCTCACTTGCTATCACCGTCACAACACAAAAAGGCCGCAGACTGTTCAGTCCACGGCCGGGTATGCTAGGCGATGTGCGTGCTGCGCGTATTCCCATGTCCATCAGCTGATAAGAGCTGCATGTTCATGCGATTACGACGAGCCTATGCACTGCTTGGCTTGTATTCTCCATATTGCTTATTCGCCTGCTGCTATTGTTGCCAACATGACATGCAGATCATGCCACGATAGTACATAGCATCAGACCAATGAGTAAATTACCATCTGCTGATCAGGTCGATATGGAGGTCCGGTAAGGATGATGAGTCTGTACACTTACGTATGTGTGTGAGCGGTTCGAGTATACTTTTTGGAAAATAGGAACGTTCGACCGTGCGCAAATTTCGCTGCGGGCTACGTTCATCATGATGCTGATTCCATTGCTGCTCGGGCAAATACGTATTGTACATCATCTCCTGCGTCCTCCTTTTCCTCAAAAGTAATGGTGATGCCGCTGTTGCAGCACCTGAATAGTCAACATCATAACCGCGTCCCCAGATTCTGTCAACGCTTGCTTTGTCTAGTTTATAGTGGCAGATTGTAAACGATGAGCGCCAGCATGAATGCTAGCACCGACAAACCGATGCAGCGCAGCGCCCATGTCATACGCTGCTTTTTTTGCAATTGCCGTGCCTCGATGACCGCCTCATCCTCGCTGCGTATATACCCTCCGCCAAACCACGAACTGCTCAAGATCACTGCTATAGCAAGCAGAATCACGCCTGCCCAGATCAATACATTTAACATATGCCCTCTGTCTCTCCTTCAAATCTTATATATCATCTTGTAAAAAGCAGCACAATTATTCAAATGATGACACATGCTCGATCGCTTGCCGTTTTGAATCGCTGCTGCATGACGTATCTCTGTTCATTGTACCCCCGTCATTTGCAACGTCTCCGCTATCATTTCTAGCGGCTTACACTGGCATGGACTGCGCCATTACTTAGACATTATACCGGCATTTCTCGGATTTCTGATGGCGCCACATCTCGGTATTTTTTGAATGTCCGACTAAAATACGAAATATCATTATATCCGGCCGCCATCGCCACTTCCGACACCGTCATCCCCGTATTGATCAGCAAATATTCCGCCCGATTTATCCGTACTCGGTTAATATATTCCGTAACCGTACGCCCCGTCAATTCATGAAATAACCGGCTAAAATGAAACCGACTTAGCCCCGCCATACCCGCCAGCTGCTCAATCGTCATCTCATCGGCATAACACTGCTCAATATGCTGCAAAATTGGCGTAAACCGTTCCAAATTGCGCATCCGATTTTCGTTATGCTTCCAGTTGGAGATGTCCGCCACATACCCGCGCACAAGCAGCGTCAGCAGTCGATACATATACGATTTGACCGACAGTTCATGCCCGACCCGACGATTGCGAAACTCGTCAATGATGTCCTCCATACAGCGCTGTAGCTCGGCATCCCCGCGAATATGACTGCGAAAGAGCAGCCGATTCTGCGTCATCGGTGTAATGAAACGCGTCTCCACCGCATCCTGCGACGGGCTTTGTAGCGATTGCAAATCCGCGATCAAGGCGTAATACACCAGCTGATTCGACAAGCTTGTTCCCTGATGCAGATCATTTCCATTCAGCACAATGAGATCACCCGCCCGTACATGTACCGGCTCCGCATTGCACTCGATCATCGCTTCCCCACTTTCAAAATACAAAAACTCCATATGACGATGCCAATGATACGGAAACATCACCTGCCCATACTCCCGCGACCCACAAAAATTCACCTTAATCGGAAATGAAGGATCAGGCATACTCATCGGCTCCTGCAAGTCCACTGGCCAATTCATGAATACACCTCCGACTATTCAAATATGTACTCTACTTTATCATTACGAAACGTATAGCCTAACATCCTGTCCAACCAATCCATGTAGCATAATAGCAGCAGCAATGGTCCTATCAGTGGATTTTGATTCTTAGCACTGAAATGGATTCTGTTTCTGTCCCTATTATTATATCGGAGTCTATTCATAATCCAAACGTTTTGTTCATTATTTTCGCTTCCTACAAACTAAGATTTTCTCATGTGCTAGTAAGAATTGTGCAGAAGCATATCGTCCATAGGCGAACCATATTCTTTCCACACAAAAAATGCACCCCGAGTAAATGCGACGGTATCAATACGATATGCCAGCATTCATGTCGGAAGGTGCATGTTGTTCATTCTATTCAAAATCAGTATGATGACTCAGCCTTAATTAGGATAACTTAAGTAAACAGTTCCCCGATAAGTCGCTTGCCACTGACTGCCAACTTGAACCGGATTACCAACGATGGATAATGTTCCTCGATACACGCCTCCATCAGGCAGATTCTCCACATATGGCACAGAAGAAGGTAAATTAGCGTCTATCGCAGCATAACGATAGGCTGTAGCCTGTTTGGACGTTGGATAAGCCGCAGAAGTGAGCGAAGATGGTGATGAAGTAACTTGATTCGTTGGAGCAGCAAAAGCAGACGTAGCAACAAAGGACAGAGATACGGCAAGTGCAGAAATTCCAATCATTTTAGCTATTTTCATAATCATTCTCCTTTTTCACTCATTTGGGATACTTTTCCAAATTAACATGAATGGAAAATGATGTAAACCCGTATTTTGAAATGTAATAGCACAATAGTTCAAACAAACCGCATTTCCATTCATGCCCCTATAGCCCCGAGATTATATAATCGTTGCAAATAAGCTACATACTCACCCCACCTGGAAAGGACGATCTCTATGAAAACAACCATCGGTATTGGCGTGATCGGAACAGGCAGTATTTCGGAGTACCATTTGAAGCCATATCATAACCACGAAGACGTAACCATTCTCGGCGTTTGCGACAAAAATGAAGAACGCGCCCGCGCCGTGGCTTCCAAATACGAAGGTGCCAAAGCGTACAGTGATTATAACGAGCTGCTTGCCGATCCCGAGATCGATGCCGTTAGCATTTGTACATGGAATAATACCCATGCGGAGATCAGCATCGCGGCGTTAAAGGCGGGCAAGCATGTGCTTGTCGAAAAGCCGCTCTGTCGCACGGTGGAAGAAGCAGAGCAGATTCAAGCCGCTGTTCGCGAATCGGGCAAAACGCTAATGGTTGGTTTTGTCCGTCGGTATGACAATAATGCGCAAATGCTCAAGCATTTTAGCGAACAGGGCGATTTTGGGGATATTTATTATGCGAAAGCCTCCTATATCCGTCGCTTCGGCAATCCGGGTGGCTGGTTTAGCGACATTGAGCGCTCTGGCGGCGGTCCGCTGATCGACATTGGCGTGCATGTCATTGATCTATGCTGGTATCTTATGGGTCGTCCTGAACCAGTATCCGTTAGCGGCAACACCTATTACGAGCTAGGCAACCGTGCTCATATCCAACATCTCTCCCACTACAAAGCCGCCGATTACGACGCGACTAAGAACGACGTGGAAGATATGGCAAACGTCATGATTCGTTTCAAAAACGGCGCTTCTCTGCTGGTCGATGTTAGCTTTAGCCTACATGCTCGCGAAAATGAAGGGCTGATCAAGCTGTACGGCAGCAAAGGCGGATTTGAAGTTGATCCGGCAATCTCTATTACGACTGAAAAATACAATACCGTGCTGAATATTCAACCGCAAACCGATCATGCTGGGTTCCATTTTGAAGGTGCATTTGATAACGAAATCCGCCACTTTATCCACTGTATTCAAACCGGCAGCCAGCCGATTAGCCCAGTGGAAGATGGCGTGCATATGATGCGTATGCTGACTGCTGTGTACGAATCGGCGAAGCTTGGTCGGGAGGTGATCCTGTGAAGCTTGGACTCAGTACGTACAGTCTACATGGTAAACTATCCAGCGGCGACATGACCGTGCTGGACGTGATCGACTACGCCGCCGAGCATGGTGCAGAACATGTTGAGATCGTACCACTCAGCTACAGTCTGACCGACAATCCTGAACTAATCGAACAGATCGTGGAGCGCGCCCAGCAGCGTGGTATAGAGCTGTCCAATTATGCGATTGGTGCCAATTTTCTGACAGATAGCGATGAGGCGTACGAACAGGAAATACAGCGTGTCATCCGCGAGGTAGATATTGCCGCTAAGCTTGGTGTGAAGCTGATGCGCCACGATGTCGCTTCGTCGCCGGATGTATCCATCGCCAATTTCAATACCTATCTGGATAAGCTGGCTAATGCCTGCCGCCGTATCGCCGAGCACGCTGCTACGCATGGTATCACCACTAGCGTTGAAAACCACGGCTACCTAATCCAACACGCCGACCGCGTACAAACCTTAATCCAAGCGGTCAACCGCGACAATTACAAAACTACATTGGATGTCGGCAATTTCGTCTGCGCCGACGAGAATCCGGTCGCTGCTGTGCAGAAAAATCTGCCTTTTGCCTCGATGGTGCATATTAAGGACTTTTACCTGCGTCCGGCGGATCGGAATCCGGGGTCAGGCTGGTTTACCAGCACCAGTGGAACGTATTTGCGCGGTGCCATTATCGGGCAAGGCGATCTGGATATGTGGGAGATTCTGCGGATCGTCAAAGCATCTGGCTATGATGGCTATCTATCCGTCGAATTTGAAGGCATGGAAGATTGCCTGATCGGCGCGAAGATCGGGCTGGACAATGTGCGCCGCATCTGGGATGCCGTTTAATCATTAGTCAGGATGGTCAGGATGGAGAAATGCAACATGATTAATCACTAACCATTGGCTATATCAAACTATGTTCTAAATACGACGATCCAATGAAGCGATATAGATGATTCTTCACTGGGTATCTATTTCAATATGCTCCCCATACTTTTTAAAAAGGGTGTGACGATATGACAACGGAACTGGGCAAAATCGGTGTCATCGCCGATGCGTTTAAACTGGAATTGCGCGAAAATTTGCTAAAATCGGTGGAGGTTGGTGCAGATGGTGTACAAATCTGGGCAACTGAAGGCGTGATGGACCCGGACAATCTAGGCATCGACCGCCGCCGCGATCTCAAGGAATATTTACAGGGGTTGGGATTGGAGGTTTCCGCGTTATGCGCTGACTTTGGCGGACACGGGTTTCGCCGCGAGGAAGACAACCTGTGGAAAGTGGAAAAGTCCAAAAAGATCATGACACTCGCCCTTGAGCTTGGTACGCCGATTGTGACAACGCATATCGGCATCATTCCCGAGGACACAAGTCACCCCGAATATGCGATTATGCAAAGGGCGTGCAATGAACTCGCCTCCTTCGCATCATCCATGGAAGGTTATTTTGCCATCGAAACGGGACCGGAACCAGCAGCACGCTTGAAGCAATTTCTCGACTCATTGGATAACAAAGGCGTTGCCGTCAACTTCGATCCTGCCAATATGGTAATGGTCACTGGCGATGATCCCGTGCAGGGCGTGTACACGCTGCGTGACTATATCGTGCATACCCATGTAAAAGACGGCGTGCGCACGGCAGAAGTGAATCCGCATGACGTTTACGGTGATCTGAGCCATGAACAGATTGCCGCTTTTGAAGATGGTAGTGTCGGATTCAAAGAAGTGGCGCTGGGTGAGGGAAGCGTTGATTTCAAAGCATATTTTGCTGCATTACAGGACATCGGCTATACCGGTTACCTGACGATTGAACGCGAGGTCGGCAACCAGCCAGAGCAGGATATTCGTAAAGCGGTGGAGTTTATTAAAGGATTCAAGGCGAAGGTATAGATTTCGGAGATAAAGTCATTCCAGTAGATGATGGGAAACGAAGTATCCTTTCATTAAAATATGCTCGTAACTAAAAAGGCAGAATGCTGACATGTTCGCAGCGTTCTGCCTCTTTCTTATGTTAATCGTCTGATCAAATGATCAGCCGAATCTCCTGCCATACATTAAACAGTAGATACATCGCAATGCCCCAGATCAGCAGTGCCGAGCAGCGATTCAATATGCGAAACCAGCGTCCATCCTCATCCAGCCTGCCCACTGTCATACCCGCAATCGCCAGTACAAAGAACCACAGCCACGATACGCCGACACACGTCAACGCAAATACCCATTTTGCTCCATGCTCATACTGCAACGAACTCGTGCCAATAACCCCAATCGTATCCAGCAAAGCATGTGGATTGAGCAGCGAAACAGACAGCGCAAACATCACCTGCTTGCGTGCTGTCAACGATGTGAGAGCCGCTATTGAATCACTATCTCTATGATGCTGCACAGTCGATGCGCTTTTCCATGTCACCCCGCCCATATAGATGAGAAATAGCACCCCTGCACTCATCAGCACTAGCTTCACTCCCGGCAGCCCCAATACCAGCACAGATACGCCGCCCACTGCCAAACCGATCAGCAGCGTATCACACAATCCAGCAGTGATCACGACGGGCAGTACACTCCACAATCTACGCTGCACCATCCCTTGCTGAAAAATAAACACATTCTGCACCCCAAGCGGCAAAATCAGTCCTAGCGCCAAAATAAATGCATATATCATTACACCAGCCATATTATTCTCCCCCTTGTACACACATCCAAGTGTAGCAAGGAGTACAAGCACTGCAAACAGCCAAATTCATTTTGTGTATACCAGCCAAAGACATGGCATGACGATCACTACCAACACAAAAGACACGCACACAGTACATGCAGTTCGCTATACATAGCGTATTTTTCCAACCAATAGCAATAACTCATGCGCTTCTTCTATTCCATCGCTATGCTCATCTGTTCCTTTTGCTATAATGAATCCAAATCAGCTTCAGTTACGGAGGAAATGATCATGTCTTCACCACAACCGCAGCAACCATGGAAACCAGACCGTGAACATTCGCTGCCCGTTCACCGCCAGATTGAGCAGCAATTGCGCAATAAAATCAGTAACGGCGAATGGCCCGTTGGCACACGACTTCCTTCTCAGCGCAAGCTGGCAGAGCAGTTTGGCGTGAACCGCAGTACCGTCACTCAAGCGCTCGACGAACTGGCATCCTACCGCATTATCGCTGGTAACAAAGGCGGCGGTACGCGTGTCGTCAACAATACGTGGAATATACTTGCTGCGAGTGCCATTGATTGGAGTAGCTATGTGGAAGCTGGCGCTCATCAGCCCAATTTACCAGCCATTCGCCAGATCAATGAGGCCGAATATCGGACGGACATCATTCGCACTGGTACAGGCGAACCGGGACCGGAGCTGCTGCCTATGGCAGCCATCAAGCACATTCTGAGCCATGCCGATGATCAACTGTTTCTCGGTTATGAGGAGCCTAAAGGAAGTCTGGCGCTGCGTCAGCAAATCGCTGTTTATGCCGCCGAAATGGGCATTGCTTGTAGTCCAGAATCAGTGCTAATCGTATCCGGCGCGTTGCAAGCCTTGCAGCTCATTGCGGTCGGTTTACTGGCACGTCCATCGTCGATTCTGGCGGAAGCCCCATCGTATATCCAGTCTGTACGCGTCTTTCAGTCGGCAGGCATCAGTGTACATGGCGTGGACATGGATCATCAGGGTATTCAGTCAACGTCCCTTCAGCAGCAGATTGCCCTGCACCACCCAGGGCTACTGTACACCATCCCTACGTTTCATAATCCAACTGGCATCGTGATGTCGCCGTCCCGTCGCAACGAGCTGCTAGAACTGTGCCGTAGCCAGTCACTGCCACTGATCGAAGACGATGTGTACCGCGAGCTATGGCTGGACGAACCATCACCCCCACCGCTCAAGGCAAAAGACACCGATGGCAATATTCTCTACCTCGGCAGCCTGTCCAAAATGATGACCCCCGGCATCCGCGTTGGCTGGATCATCGCTGCTGAGCCAGTCATTCAGCGGCTCGCAGATATTAAAATGCAAACCGATTACGGTTCCAGCGGCTTTTCCCAATATGTCGCTACCCGCTGGTTTGCCGACGGTCATCATCAGCGGCATTGTGATTGGTTGCGTAGTGAGTTGCGCAAACGACGTACGCAACTGTTGTCGTTGCTGGATCGTTATTTTGGAGATGTGGCACAATGGAGCGTGCCATCTGGTGGATTTTATATCTGGCTGGAACTACCTGCACATGTATCCGTGCATCGCTTGTTCCACCTTTCGCTCAAAGAAGGCATTCTGATCAATCCCGGCTATATCTACGACCGTCAGGCTGCCCATCATATTCGCCTGTCGTATGCGTATGCGACGATGGAGCAGTTGGAACATAGTCTGAATATATTGCGTCGATTGGTGGATCAATTGTTGAGCGGCAATGAAGCCTAAACCGGATGTCTTAAAAAAAACGGATCAGACCGTTGCCAACTATACTGGCAATGATCTGATCCGTTTGTTCATGAACATGTTCATGTTGAAATTATACCAACAAAACTTTTTTGCGCTATTTTTATTCATTTCATGCTATACTACCAGAGTACAATTTACGGCGACAAGGGCGGTCGGCTAATCTCCCCATGAAGGGAGGTGAAGCCCATGGAGGTCAAAGACACTCTCAGTTTGATGCTGTTATTCGGCATGTTCATTCTGGCGCTTCTTACCTACATGAAAAAGAAATAGACCGCCCGGTCCAGGGATACGGTCTATTCGTCTATCCTAAATAAAAGCCGACTGCTCTTTACGCAGTGATTGTACCAAGGAGTCGTGTTACTAGCACGGCTTCTTGTTTATTTCTAACCACAGTATACATCAACAGAAACTGTTTTTGAATACTTTTTAGATTATCAACCAATAAAAATGATGTATTTACGTAATTTAATTCAAACTCTCCCTTTCCCATCCACATACACCGACGTCCCGCGCGACCTTGCCCAATCCGCAATCCTTATCGGATCGCCTTCCCACAATCGCTGCTTGCCCCACACATTCCCTTCCGGTACGCCGTCACATTCCAGCCGAATCACCGGGAACAACCGACTCGGACTCTCCTTCGGCAGTCCCTTGATCCACAGCACATCCTCCTGCTGCTCAAACTCCAATTCCTGCCCTGTCGTCAGCAGCGTCACACGCTTCACTGGCGTCACCAGATCCGCCAGTCGCAGCACAGGCTCTCCGTCCCAGAAGCGAATAATCAGATATAGATTCTCACCACTCGTCGTCTGCCGTCCCCGTGAAATAAACTCCGTCACATTGCCGCCGTCCGAGCCATAGATCGCTTCCCCATGCACACCCAACCATTTGCCAATCTCCAGCGCCCGCTCTACAAACTCCGGCGGTAGCTGTCCATCCGGCTGTGGACCAACATTCAGCAGCAGATTCCCGCCGCGATTGCCACCCTTCTCCGCACATTCACACAGCAGATCCAGCAGCACATCCGCTGGACGCCAGCGTTCGCCCTTTGTATAACCCCACAGCCGCCATGTTGTCACCTGATTCGATTCCCACAACCGATTGGGATCGGCGACAATCTGATGCTCCGGTGTACCAAAGTCGCCTAGCACGTCCGAATCGCCCGCGCCTGCTCCACCGTCAGCATACGTTTTCGTACCTTCGGACGGTCCAAGGCGATTGTTGACCAGAATATGCGGCTGTAGCTGCTTCATCTTGTTTACCAGCTCCACACTACCTAGTTCTTCCGCTGTCCGCGGCCAAACTCCGTCGAAGAAAAAGTGGTCAATCCGTCCGTACTGGGTCAACAATTCCTCCACCTGATTGTGCATATATGTCTTCATATCTGCCCAGCCCTGCGGGTCCTTGTCCGGTCCGTCGAAGAACGCCGGTATGCGCCAGTCCATCCATGAATAGTACAGACCAACCCGCAGCCCTTCCGCCCGAAATGCCTCCACAAACTCCATCACCAGATCCCGACCGCAGCGTTGCGCAGCGGTCGAGTAATCTGTATACTGCGAATCCCACAAACAAAATCCGTCATGATGCCGAGTCGTCAGACAGACGTATTTCATGCCCGCCTGCTTAGCTATGCGCGCCCACAACACAGCGTCGAACTGCTCTGGATTCCATGCACACGCCAGTTCAGCATATTCCTGCTGATCCAGATGCTCGCGGAACAGCACCTGCTCGCCGCGTCCTATTTGCGCATACGGTCCAAAATGAATAAACAACCCATACCGACTATCCGTAAACCATTGCCATTCCGGTTTGACCGATCCGCTGGCGGAAGTGGTCTGTGTCATCTGCTCGTCCCCATTTCGCGATTAGTTGTTCTGCTCACGCGCATCGTACACCTGCTGGTAAATCTCCAGATAACGTGGCAATCCCATGCTGTCCAGTGTTTGTACGTATGTGTCCCATCCGGCATCCACATCCTGATCCCCTGTAATGAAGCGGGCATTCATTTCGTTCACATAATCCCAGAGCGTTTTAGACAGATCCGCCATTTCGGACGTTTGATCCGCTGAGAAGAACAGCGGTGGCATGATGCTGGCAGTTTCCTGTTTATATGGCTCATATTTGTCTTTCGTTTCCGTATACAGGATTTCCTCCAACGGATTGTCCTTATCCACAGCAGCGCCAAGACGCAGATCGTTGGTGCGGAAACTTGGACCCATTTGCGCCCAGTGTGCATTCTGGGTCACGCCGAATTTGATTAACTCTTTGAAAAGAGCTGGCTTGCCGTTCAGCCCCAATTCGCCATCTTTGACATATTTCCAATCGCGATCCTTCACACCGTAGTTGGAGCGCAGTGTCATCTCTTCGCTGTACAGCAGATCGGCGAGACGGAAGGCGGCATCTGGATTTTTGCTAGCGCTGGTAATCACGTACGCACCAGCACCTACCTGATACGGGTCAAATGGAGTGACTTGCGTGCCATCTGGTCCTTTGAGTGGTGGCACTGCCTTGTATTCCAGCCATCTGCCGCTAGAGCCGCTCAATTGGGTGATGGCGCTCATATTAGCAGCGGACGATGCGCCCAGAATCGGCACATCCGGGTTTTCACCCAGCTTCAGTAGCTGCGTGGAGTCCTGCGTCAATGCTTGTGGATCGATTAGCCCTTCCTCGTACAGCTTGTGTAGATATTTCAGCCCTTCCTTCCAGCCTTCCTGATTGTACGGAACCGCTGCTTTTCCATCCTTGAGATAGATACGCGTATATGGCGCATAGGTGAATGCGTTCATCAGGAAATTTTCCACACTGGTGACGGAGTTTGCTCCTTGCGCGATGGGTGCGCCAGACAGCGGAATTTCGTCGGCTTTGCCGTTGCCGTTCGGGTCTTTTGTTTTGAACGCCTTCAATACTTCATAAAACTCTTCGGTCGTGGTCGGCATTTTCATTCCCAGCTTGTCGAGCCACGGCTGATAGATCCACATCTTCTGCCGCATGGAGCATTGGTAACATTCATTCGGTGACGGCATCGCGTAGATATTGCCATCTGACGATGTGATGCTTTGCTTGATTAGCGGACGCTCCTCGAACATCTTCTTCGTATTCACTCCATATTTGTCGATCAACGTATTCAGCGGTATAAATGTCCCCTGCTGTCCATATGCCACCTGCTGCTCATTGGATACATTCATGCCCATAATGACATCTGGCAGATCGCCGCTGGCAAGCACTACATTCAGCTTTTCCACTGCTGAGCTCGCCGGAACCAGCTCCCATTCGATATGAATATTCGTCTGATCCTCCAGATATTTAGTAAAATCATTGGTCGCAAAATCCTCTACATACGAGTTGGAGGTTGTCATGATGCGAATGGTGGTCTTTTCCTGCGTGATCGGCAGCTCACCTGCTGCGGATACCTGTACTTCATTGTCCAACTGTCCGTTACTGCTGCCGGAGCTGCTACAAGCGCCCAATACCATCGACAATACCAGCATCCATGCGACCGGTATCCAGAACTTTTTTACATTCATCCACCATATCCCCTTTGAATGGAAAATTGTATTCAGCCTTTGAGCGAGCCGATCATGACACCTTTGACAAAGTACTTCTGAATAAATGGATACACGACCAGTAGCGGAAGCGACGTGATCACGATCAACGAATATTTGAGTAACACGCGCAGTGATTCGCGCCGCGCCGCATCTGCCGGATCACCACTCATGCTGGACATATCGACCTCATTGCTGATCAGAATATCCTTGAGCACGAGTTGCAGCGGATAGAGCTGTTGATCCTTTAAATAAATCAGCGCGCTGAAATACTGATTCCAGTTGGCAGCTGCATAATACAGCGTAATGACCGCGATAATCGGACCGGAGAGCGGCAGTACCATGTTCCACACAAACCGGAAATCGCTACAACCGTCCATCTGTGCCGCTTCCAGCAATTCATCAGGAATGGTCATTTGAAAATATGTACGCGTAATGATCACATTCCATACCGACAATGCCCCCGGCAAGATCATCGCCCAGATCGAATTGAGCATTCCTAAATCACGAATAAGCAGATAGGTCGGAATCAGTCCACCGCTGAACATGGTGGTGAACATAAACAGAATCATAAATATATTTTTGCCAAAAAAGTCGCGCCGTGATAACGGATAAGCCGCCAGTATCGTAAACGCAATATTGATCGCTGTACCTAGTACCGTATACAGCACCGAATTGAGAAATCCGCTACCGACCAGCTTGTATTGCAGCACCGCGATATATCCGTCTAGTGTCGGATTGACGGGCCACAGCCATACTTTGCCTGATACGACCGCCTGCGAGTCGCTAAACGACGAGCTGACTACATAAACAAGCGGATATAGAATCGCGATAAACAGCAGCACCAAAAAGGTATAGTTGGCAATTGTAAACAAGCGATCCTGCCATGATTCCTTGTAACGCAATGTATCCATACGATGTCCTCCTTGCCCCATTCCCCTCTCCCATCCGTCTGCTTACCAGAGACTGGCTTGTCGGGTTTTCTGGGCGATTTTGTTGACGGTAATCAGCAGAATCAGATTAATAATCGATTTGAACAAACCGATCGCAGATGAATAGGAGTAGTTGGCGACCTGCGATGTTAGACCAACCTTGTACACATACGTATCAATAATTTCGGATGCGGTTAGATTGAGCGGATTTTGCAGCAATAATACCTTTTCAAAACCAAGATCCAGCACATGCCCCATATTCAGAATTAGCATAATAATGGCAATCGGCATAATGCCCGGCAGATCAATATGCAGCATCCGCTTCAGCTTGGACGCGCCATCCATAATGGCGGCTTCATGCTGCGCCGGATCGATACTTGCCAGCGCCGCGATAAAGATAATGCAGTTAAAGCCGACATGCTGCCATACATCTGACCAGACATAGATCGACTTGAACATGGACGGTTCGCTGAGAAAGTTAATCGCTGGCAGCCCGATACTGACGAGCAGTTGATTGATAATCCCGGTACGCGGGTCAAGCAATTCCTTCACGATCCCAACCATAACGACAACCGAGATAAAATGCGGTGCATACGTGACCATCTGCACGCTCTTTTTAAACAATCCCTGCCGAATATAGTTCAGACTGAGCGCCAGCAGAATCGGAAACGGAAAACTGGCGAGCAAGCTGTAAAAGCTAAGCAGCAGCGTATTCTTCATAATGCGCCAGAAATCGTATGATCCGAAGAAGCGGCTAAAATGCTTCATCCCCACCCAATCGCTGCCCCAGATGCCTTTGACTACGTTATAATCGCGAAAGGCAATCTGCGCGCCGTACATCGGTATATATTTGAAAATAATCAAATACAGTAGCGGCAACGCCATCAGCACATACAGCTGCCAACTGCGATGCAAGCCTTTGCGCCATTTCTGTTCCTTGCGCCTTACCTTCACCTCGGTTTGCGAATGTGCGGACGATGAGATGTTGGAATATTCCTGCGAAGCATTCATCGATACATTCCCCTCCTTTGCCATTGCATAGTAGCACCGCCTTTCCGAAAGTCATTGCCAATGATCTGTAAATGAAGCTTGCATCATTGGAATGAGCCTTCTGTCGTCTCTCTGCCTGATAGCAGGTGAGCTTTGATCACAGCATAGTGGATTCATGTCTAGACGCCTATCGTATGCTGCTCATGACGTGTGCATCTGTTAGGAAAGCCGCATACACATTTGCCATTTCTATGTGCATCTATTAAGAATGCCGCTATATTCTGCGGTATATCGTTATTCATACGTTAACTATGCTGCCTTTGAAATTACATTTATGTAGGTGACTGATTGTTTTGTGTATAAGAGTAATGTTTGATGTAGCGTGAATGCATTGGTTCCCCCAAGCCCCAAGTAAAACAAAAGCCTTATTTCATCGGTCATGACGAAATAAGGCTTTGTGATGGAATGGCTGCTTGTCTTATATCTACGTTCTATATCTACATCTTATAAGGACCTATTATGCTGATCTCTTATACTGATCTTTTATTGATCTTCTACTGATCGTCCATTCACCATTCGTATAGTCATCATTCGTATTATCATCGTTTCTATCTTAACCCTTCATCAAGCCACTACCGCCATTCAGGGTACGATTTAGCCAGACTGTGTAATCTTCTGATCTACTGCAAATGGATTGCTGCGGTACGCCGTCGCGCTTAATCCATGTATCCGTTTGAATGCTCGGCAAAAGGTATTGGACGAATGATAGCCCGTTTGCTTCGCAATATCGCGTACCGATATGCTTGTCTCCCCCAGCAATTGTCGAGCGCGCGCCATCCGCTGCTGCTCCAAATAATCCGAGAAGTTCATTCCCGTTTGCTCCTTAAAAAATTGCGACACATACACCTTAGAGATGCCTTGAGCATCGGCAATCATATCCAAACATAGCTCCGGCTCGTCATATCGCTGCTGTACATACTCCATCATTTCATCCAACAAAATATCATTGCGACTGCGCTTGCGTTCATTGGCACTGCTGCATAATGCCAGCAGCCGATCCGCAATCCGGTGGTACACGGTAGAAGGATGCGTTAAGGCATGAATATCACGAAACAACGATTGGATGTCTCGACGTTCTGTATCCGATGCCTGCGGCTGTACTTTGACCAGACAGCCAACCAGCTCATATAGCAGCAATTGCTGAATGGCGAGTGGCAACCGACGTCGATGGAAATTGTCCTGCTCCAATTGTTCCAGCATACGCTGCAATTCTTCCATTTCCCCTGCCCGGGTCACATGAATAAGCCGATTTTCCGTTTCCGTAGCAAACAAATACGATACCTGCTCCTGATCCTGCGACCCGTACCAGCTGATATTTCCCACTCCGCCGTACTGTTCGCTCATGAGCACCTGCCGAGCTTCATCATACGCCCGCGGCATATCCATTACCGAATCATAGATGTCGCCTACGGCACATGCCTGCATATGCACCTGTGGATGCTCCTTACACAGCAGCTCGTACCAGTGCTGCAATCGTTCCTCCAGTATCCAGCCAGCATTGGCTTCCATATATCCGGTAAGCAGCACAGCCAGTCGATCTTCTGACAGATCACTATAAAAGCAATTCTCGCCATATGTCTGCTGTAAGCTATGCTTCATCCTCTCGCGCTGTTGCTCCAGCTCATGCAGTCGTCGTTCATCCGACAGATCACGCTGACCGAACTGAATAATACATACCGTATATCGATCTGCTTCCAGCTTCAGCTGATACCGTTCCAGCCATTCGTCCATCTCCTGACGCGAACGAAAATCACCGCGTAGCAGCCGCTCAAATAACATCTCCCGCAAAAAGGGCGCCTGTCGCTCCAATTCCCGACGCAGCTCGGTATTCCGATCTGCCATATGCAGCATCATATGCTGTACAGAATGATACACGTCATCCACTCGCCGATAGGTTGCTGTAGGTTGTTGTATACCTTCCTGCTCCACAGGCATAGTGGAAATGATTTTTTTGAGCGGCTGGTTAGCACGATGGGCAAAGACATACGCCAGCAATACACCGATCAACAAAAAAGCAAAGACGACCGCAATCGTTACTTTTTTGATATACAGTACTTTGCCCATCACAATATGCGGCGGCTGAGCAACCAGATACGTCCAGCCGTTATACGCCGATACCGTATACGTCATCATACGATCCCCATTATCCGCAGACGGATGAATCACCCCTTGTCGTTCCCCATTTCCATGCTGCTGCCATATATCAGCGATTCCCTGCTGCATGACAGCCGTCGTATTCATAGCGCCTTTAGCAGAAACAGCACTAATCACCTGACCGTCGGCATCGACAATTGCCGCATACCCGCCATCTGACAAATCCAGCTTACCGAGCTGCTTGGCAAGCTGCTGCTCATTGATCATAATCGCGATAGCGCCCTGAATCTGCCCCGGTGTTCCTAACGATTGCATATAGGTGATCATACGAGTGGGCTTACCACGATACAACACATCGCGCGCTGGCATAAATTCATGCATATGGTACTGCGTAAATAGCACCTGTTTCCAATCTGCATACGGAAGCCCCGTATAACTCAGCAGCTGATCATAAAATCGTGGTAACTGATACGTCGTCTCCGAAGACAACGCCAACTCGCTATGACGAAAAAACAAGTAATAATCAAATACGAAAGTGTTGGACACATTATAATTGAATAGACTCTGCTGCGTATCAATTACTTTAAACGTATTCGCGCCTGCGAATGGATCGCGAATCTGCTGAAATCCCATCACCTTCGGCTCGCGAGCAATCTGAGTGGACATCGTATCGATCTCCGTGAGACGCCGATCAATCGTATCCTGAGCCTGCTGCAATAACTGCATATTAGAGGAAGAAGATTCACGTGATACGAGTTCTAGCGTTTGCCTGTACAGCAGCCAACCTAGTAATATGGCAAGCACCATAAACAGTAAATAAGGCACAAGCAAACGAATAAATAACGAATGACGGTCCGCCCATACTTTCCACATCTTCATTCAGCCCCCGTTTCATTGTGAATCTACCTTCTTGTTGTACCTTCATAGCTTGCGCTGTCACATCTTCTTACCTGCTATTCCTCACAAACAATATAATGTTATATTTTTTCACTCATTATAGCATCAATCTTCTCTTTCTTCATACGGTTATTTGGCCTATTTCACAGATGTTATTCCATTTCGGCATCTGGTATACTCTAATTGTTAGTCTGGCTATCTGTTGTATTCGTTTACCATTTCCGTTGTATAGGCAATCACTCCTTGAAACTATTTTTTATGGAAAATAATTCAAATTATTTATAGTAATTCTGAATCATTTCGTTCCTATGGCTTTAATAATAAGTAGAGAAGGACGTCTTACCTAACCGTTACTTGTTAATAATCAAGCGAAAGTGCTACTTTGAAAGGCGGAGAACTCCGAATGAAAAAATGGTCTTACCTACTCATCCTTCTCGGCATTGCCGTGCTTCTCTATCCCAAAGCTAGTGAATGGTATGCCGATTGGCAGCAAGAACGTCTGCTGACAGCGGCAGAACAAAGCGAAACAGCAAGCTCCAACGACGGCAAATTAAAAAAAGAATATTCTTATGTAAATGCTCTACTAAATGAAGGGTCATCTGCCGATAATAGTAGTAATGACCCCCTGCCAGTAGCATCAGAGGGTGATATTATCGGAATTATCACGATTCCGGTTATCGATGTAAAGCTACCTGTTATCGAAGGCGCCACCCGCGACAATATGCGCAGTGCGGCTGTTCACATTTCAGAAACGAATCAACTTGGAGAAATCGGCAATTTCGCCGTTGCCGCGCATCGTGCGCATAAATATGGTCGTCTGTTCAATCGCTTAAATGAAGTGAAGAACGGCGATACTATCCAGATCGAAGCGAAAGGCAAGACGTATCACTACACCGTCGATAACATTCAGATTGTCGAACCAACGGATGTAGCGGTATTGAACAGTAACGGTAAGGAACAAGAGCTGACTCTTGTGACCTGCGACCCACTGATCAACCCGACTCACCGTCTGATCGTCCACGCTCATCGAACCGATTTACAGAGTTAGACACATTTACCCGCCCTGTATTTATTCATTTCGCGTACTTTACCGTTTTAGCATTGCGAAAAATATAGGGCGTGCTATTATCTAATTATGGTAATCCAGTAACTTTACTGATACCTCAGTTGTTTACACATTTTTCTAACTAAATAACTTGTCGCGTATGTTTTAAGCTTTGGCACGATAAGGGCAAACCTGTTGAAAAGCAGGGACGCAAAACTAAAGGGCCTTACCCATTTGTTCACAGGGGTTGGCAGCCAGTTACCGAATGAAATGGCTTTTTTTGTATTTTATAATTACCAATTATTATAAAACTTAGACGATAATGGCAAAACTATCGAAAGATAGTGACGCAAAGCTAAAGGGCCTTACCCGATCAGAGAACGGGTTGGCAGCCAGCTACCGAAAGGAGTTTTACCCATGAAAAAATTCGCCCTCACTGTCCTTACAGCAGTCACTACTCTACTGGCTGTTGCACCTGCATCCACCTTCGCTGCCACTACAGATTCCAACTGGCTCGATACTTCGAACGTAAACAGCGGTTATATCGCTGTCAACTATACACCGGATAACACCGCTCGTACCAAAGTCATGATCAGCAAAAATGACACTACCTACACTTACGATCTCAACACAGTTAGCGCTGCCTCGTTCCCACTGCAACTGGGCAACGGCACATACGAAGTAACCTTACTGGAAAATACTTCGGGTAACAACTATAAGAAAGTTGGAACAGATTCGTTGCAACTGGATATGGACGATCAAAATTCCGTCTACCTTGCTTCCACACAAAACGTGAACTGGAAAAACAGCGCTGCTGTAATCTCCAAAGCACAACAACTGACTGCTAACGCCACAACAGATACACAAAAAGCACAAGCGATCTACGATTACATCACTTCTAACGTGAAATACAATTATGCTTTTGCAAACGCACTGCCTGCTGTGTATATCCCAAGCCCAGAAGAAACACTCGCTTCTGGTAAAGGCATCTGCTACGACTACGCTTCGCTGAATGCAGCTATGCTGCGTAGCGTTGGTATCCCTGCCAAACTGGTGATGGGTACAACAACACGCGTTAAAGAATACCACGCATGGAACGAAGTATTCCTGAATGGCAAATGGGTGACTGTCGATACAACGGTTGATGCTAGCATGAAACAAGGCGGCAAAAAAACAACACTGACTACTGATAGCGCACAATATACAGCAGTGAAAGTATACTAATTCGTCAGATCATCTCATCCACATCAAATGCAAATAGTCGCTTACAAACAAACATAAGATACTACCACATCTATTGCTAAGTGGCTGTCATACTGCGGAGTAACTAATTTTTGCAATACAATCATCATGCTGCTCCATCCCATATATCAAGATCACCAAAAAGCCGCCTGTCTCGTTAAGAGATCGGCGGCTTTCTCATTTTTATTTGCGAGTTTATTTGTATTGGCATATATACTCTGTGGCGTATTCTAATTCATTATCATTTTAGCTTCATGTAATCCCACGCCCATTAATCGTTTCGGACAAGCCGAATACCGATGGTCATAACACGTATAAGATTATGCACGGTTGCACCGTTATGCCCTTCCTACACTTCCATATTGGTCTTATGTTCCTTGCCCATTGGATTCGGAATCACTTCTTCCTCCTCCGGTTTCGGCTTGTTCAGCTCGCTGCCCATTGCCTTCAGGAAATGCAGACCAAATGCCAGTGTGGTGCGTACATCAGGATCACGCATCGTTTTGAGCAAACCGAGCATGCCCGGTGGCTCCTTATCAAAATGATCTCCATATTGCTTATTGGTCGGATCAATCTCGCTAATATGCTCAAGACCGTTCCCCAGTGCCGATAGCAGACGATTCATCTCGATTGGATCGATACTACCAACCATTTCGGTGAGGGTGAACAGATTACGCAGCAGCGGCGGCATATTGAGCGCATTGATCAGCTTTACACCGTGAATGCCGACTTCGGTGCGATTTTTAAGTGCAGCGCTAGCGATGTCTAGCACACCAGCTTCGTTCAATTCTTTGACAATGTCGACCGTTTTGAGAATCGCTTCCTTATTATCGGCAATTGCACCGATAATCTGGGTTAACGATTCGGCTTGCACCTCTGCTTCCGTTGGTACATGTCGTTCGATTTTGTTAATGGCTCTGGCCATACTGCTCACGCTCCCTCCGAATCGTATCGGCTATTGGCTCATAATCCTCACGGCTCCATTTATCCTCAACCCGTACACTTATTTGCGGATGACGGGTAGCAAACCGATGGTTGACGGATGGCAGTGGAGATACGCCTCGATCCTCTAACACTTCCATCTTCACACTGATTTCTTTATAGCTTGGTGTGTGCGTGATTTTATCGGTATGGCTGCTAGTCAGTCGGTTGACTGCTTCACTGGCATTTTGCGTATTCATCGGTAGATATAGCTCTTTGCCCTTCACTCGATCTGTGACGACAACGGACAGCTTGGCTTGTCCATACGGCGATAACAGACGAACCTTCGCCCCTGTTTCGATGCCGCGTTCTGCCGCTAGCTCTGGCGATACCTCCAACCAAGTAGACGGTACTTTATGCCGGATATTGTCCGATTGATACGTCATATTGCCTTCATGGAAATGCTCCAACAGACGGCCATTGTTTAGATGCAGATCGTATTCCGCTTCTGTCTCCAATGGCTGCGTCCATTCGACTGGGAACAAGCGCGCTTTCCCGTTCGGGAAGGCAAAGCCGTCGGTGTACAGCAGCTCTGTACTGCTGCCATCTGGCTTCACTGGCCATACCTGACTGTTCCAGCCTTCCAGACGCTCATAGCTAACACCTGCGAAGATCGGTGCCAGACCTGCCGCTTCCGCCATAATCTCGGACGGATGGCTATAGTTCCAGTTGGCGCCCAGTGCATTCGCTACGTCCTGAATGATGATCCAATCGGGACGGGAATTGCCCAGCGGCTCTAGCACTTGATGGAAACGCTGAATTCGGCGCTCAGTGTTCGTAAAGGTTCCTTCTTTTTCCAAGCTTGGCGAAGCTGGCAGCACAACATCTGCGTACTGCGCCGTATGGGAGAAGAAAATATCCTGTACAACGAAGAAATCCAGCTTTTCAAACATCTCTTCCACAAAGTTCGAGTTGGAGTCGACAAATGCCATTTCCTCGCCGAACAGATACATGCCTTTGATTTTGCCGTCCTTGATGCCATCGACCATCTGGTGATTATCCAATCCCGGCTCGGATGGCAGCGTCACGCCCCATGCCTGCTCATACCGATGACGAACCTCATCATCCGACACTTTTTCATAACTGGGGAAGAAGTTCGGCATCGTACCGAAATCACATGCGCCCTGTACATTATTATGTCCACGCAGCGGATATGCACCTGTACCGGGACGGGCAAAGTTGCCAGTGGTCAGCAGTAGATTACAGATTGCAGTCGATGTATCCGTTCCGCCGCGATGCTGAGTAACGCCCATCGCCCACAGAATACATACGGAATCTGCTTGATGAATCATCTCAGCAGTACGAATAATCTCTTCGCGTGGCAACCCTGCATGCTCCTCTGCATAGTCCAGCGTATACATAGACAGTGAATCGCGGAACTGGTCAAAGCCTTCTACATGCTGATCCAAAAACTCACGATGCTCCCAGCCCTGATCGATAATATACTTCGTCACTGCCGACAGCCAAACGAGATCCGAGCTTGGTTTCGGATGCAGATGCAGGTCAGCACGTTCTGCCATTTCGTTTTTACGGATGTCCGAGACGATCAGCTTTTGACCATGCAGCTTGTGCGCGCGTTTGACGCGTGTCGCCAGTACTGGATGCGATTCTGCTGGATTGGCACCGACGATCATGACCAGCTCTGCCTGTTGAATATCCTTGATCGTACCGCTGTCGCCGCCCATACCAACTGTTCTCATCAGACCCGATGTTGCTGGGGATTGGCAATAGCGTGAGCAGTTATCAACATTGTTCGTACCCATCACAGAACGGGCGAATTTTTGGAAAATATAATTCTCTTCATTGGAGCATTTGGAGGACGCGATATACGCGAGTGCGTCAGAACCATGCTGCTCCTTTATGCCGCCCAGCTTCTCTGCGATCAATGAGAGTGCTTCTTCCCAGCTCGCTTCTACGAATCGGTCTCCTTGACGGATCAGTGGCTGCGTTAGACGTTCCTCACTATTCACAAAGTCCCAACCCCATTTGCCCTTGATACAAGTAGAGATGCCATTCACCGGCGCATCGACAGAAGGCTCAATTTTCAAAATCTCGCGATCCTTTGTCCATACGTCAAAGCTACAGCCTACCCCGCAATAGGTACAGACTGTTTTGGTCTTTTCGATACGGGAGTGGCGCATGGCTGCTTCCATTTCGGAAATTTGAAAAATACTAGAATAGCCCGGCTCTACTGCCTTCGTCAGATCGATCAGCGGCTCCATTAGACTGCTCTCAATATTGGTCATAAAGCCCGCTTCACCCAGCATCGACGTTTCCATCAATGCGTTACATGGGCAAACCGTAACACAGTGTCCGCACGATACACAGGAAGACTGATCCACGGGTACATCATCATCCCAGACAACGCGCGGCTGCTCACGACTCCAATCAATCGATAACGTCTCATTGACCTGCAAATCCTGACATGCTTCCACACAACGACCACACAGAATACACTGATCCGGGTCATATCGGTAAAAGGGGTTTGTATTGTCCACTTCATATGGCTTGTTGCGGAACGGATACGTCTGGTGTTCAATACCTAGCTTCTCAGTCGTATTATGCACGATACAGTTGCCGTTATTGTTGTCGCACACCGTACAATACAATTCATGATTCCGCAAAATACGGGACATGGACTCCTGCTGTGCATCCTTGACCAGATCGGTTTGCGTCGTAATGCGCATGCCCGGTGTTACCTGTGTGCTACATGCGCGAACAAGCTCGCCTTGTACTTCCACCATACAGGTGTCGCATGTGTTGATCGGTCCCAATTGCTCGTTGTAGCAAATTTGCGGAATGTACAGATCCGGCGCGGTATTGACTGCCTGCACAATTGTCATGCCCGGCTGCGCGACTACAGATTGTCCGTCTACATGAATAACGATAGGTTCATTGGATTGCATTTTCATTGGAAGTTCACCTCAGTGGAAGCTTTCTCAGATAGGGTTAGAATACGGTTGGACTACAGAGATGGATCGATGCTTTGCAGATAGATGGATGATTAATCGAAATCCATCCTAACGAGAATAGACAAGATGAAACATATCTTATGGTGATAGCACACCTTCATAATGCCATTCTTACGACAAATAGCTTTTTGATCATGTATTACCCGTATATTTAAAAATTAAGCATTTTAGCTGGCGTCATGTCATATTTATCTTTTTACATATCATTTACATTTTATTCCTAGCACTTTCTCGCATACTGTATCGCTGGTGACAGTGCAGGCGGACAGATGGAACTTCCCCCTAGCAATCTAGCAGCCTTGTGCTTGCCAAGGCGCTTTGTTGAGCCATTCAGCATAGAATCATGTCGATGCTTGTCGATATAAAGAAACTCAATTCCTAATTATGTATTTTTATGAAAATTTAAAGGAATAACCTAATAAATCTCAATCAATCGTGCCGATATAGGTAAAAGCAGACTGCGATCCATGTGCCGGAATAAAGGTCGCAGCCACCATTGCTCATACGTCGTTCATTGTGGTGCTCGGGATACAATGAAATGAATCTAGATGAATGTATATGCAATGTATTGATTATCGATGTTCAGGGGGAATGCCACATGAGTACACAAAAAAATAAGGTTATGCTATATATTTCAGCCAGCGTCTTTGTCGTTTCACTGCTGGTTCATTTTCTCGCCCGACAGCTTCAAGTTTTTGCAGATATGCAGCATTCTATGGCAGACATGCCCGGTATGACGGGGAGTATGCCGGTACAGGGCGGCGCGGAATGGTTGAACTTCCTGCTGCTGGTACCGGCGGTACTACTCGTGCTTGCTTACTGGATGTATGCGCGCAAGCCCTCCGATTTCAAAGTTGCTGTACTCAACACCCTCTCGCTCGTCTTCAGCAGCATCTCCATGATCTCCGGTGGGCAAGGCGACTCAGTATTTCATTTTTCTATCTTCATGGTGATCGCCATCTTATGCTTTTATGAAAGTATCAAGCTGCTCTCTCTTGCAACGATCCTTTTCGCCACGCAGCATTTGATCGGATTTTTCTTGTTCCCACGCTTGATCTTCGGTACAGACACCTACTCGCTGGAAATGCTGACCGTACACGCCTTTTTCCTCATTTGCACCTCAATTGCCGTCAGCGTTCAAATCGTAACCAACCAGCGCTATCGCACCAAAACTCGTCTGGAAAAGCAGCAGGAGCGTCACCGCCTCATCGACTCTATCGTTCAGCGTCTGGATGATGTATCCAACCGTATCGCTCTTAGCTCCGGTGAATTAAAAGATAGCTCCACCGTCGCTACCCAGCATAGTGAGCAAATGAATGTGCAGATCGACGGTGTATGTCACGGTGCATCCCTGCAAACGGATCAGACCACACTAACGCTCACTGCAATGAAGCAAACGAACAGCCAGATTGACTGCATTCTTAAAGCCACCTCCATGGTCTCTACTCGTTCCACCGAAACCGCCAATTTTGCCGAACTCAGCAACCGCAATCTGGAACAAATGAATCAGGATATGACCGCACTGCGCGAAGCAATTGCACAGTCCCGTGAACATATTCGTATGCTGGAAGAACGCTCACAAAATATCTCTAACATCACCAGCTTTATTCAAGAAATCGCCTCCCAAACGCAGATGCTCGCCTTGAATGCTTCGATCGAATCGGCACGCGCTGGTGAAGCAGGGCAAGGCTTCGCTATTGTCGCGCAAGAAATTCAAAAGCTTGCTCATCTATCCAGCGATTCGGCAACCCAGATTACATCCTTCCTATCCGAAATGACTGCTGACACTGAAAAGTCTGCCAGCTCTATGGATCAGGTGACGACTCGTCTTGATACCAGTATAGAGACGACCCGCACCACTAAGCAGTCTCTCGAAAACATATGGAGTCATGCCACTGATGTGGATGCGGGAGTACAGCATATTTTACAATCTAGCCAATCCATGTCCTCTACTTCCTCGCAAGTGGTTCATTCCGTTCAGCGTATCGCCGAGATTGCAGCCAAATTCACTACCAATTGTAAGGATGCCCGCAAGCTCGCCACTCATCAGCATGCCGTCAATCAGGAAACTATGACTGTCGCTCATACCCTGAACGAAGCCTCCGACCGGTTGCAGCATGTGATTGAGCAGCTGCGTGCAGAATAACTATACAGCCCATGATTGCTTGTTGAATAGGTTGACATCAAGTAATCACATCCATATGTCGCTTGGAGCATTTGACGCTTCCATGCTTACACAAACATTCTCAACATATCCATATACAACCAAGCCCTTACCGCTACTATTCATTCTGTAGCGGTAGAGGCTTTACTTTGTGTTTTTTTAGGAGTAACGTTAAAGGATGGGCTTGCCGCAAGGCGAGCATGAACAAGGAGGCAATGAAGCATGAACACTTCCCATCCAGATGATCCAAGGAACCATCATATATTGATCATGGCAGCGGTGGAAGCGGAATGTGAAGCCATTCGGCGCGGCATTCCTGCGGAAGTCGCTTCCCGCATTACCGTGAAAGCAGCTGGCGTCGGTCCAGCCGCAGCGGCAGTTTCGACAACGCTAGCACTTTCCGCTCAGACGTATCATCTAGTGATTAGTGCGGGGATCGGCGGCGGCTTTGCTCCGCATGCTCCTATCGGCTCCATCGTATTAGCAGATCAGATCATCGCCGCCGACCTCGGCTCGGAGACGGCAGAACAAGGCTTTCTCTCTGTCGATGAGCTGGGCTTTGGACAATCGGTACTGAACAGTGACGCCACCTTAACGACTCGGCTAGAAGCTGCGCTTATATCCTCCGGGTTATCGGTGTATACGGGTCCGGCACTGACGGTCTCCACCACAACCGGCTCGGCTGCCAGCACAGCGGCACTGCTACAGCGCATACCCAATGCCGCCTGTGAAGGTATGGAAGGCTTCGGCGTAGCAGTCGCGGCACAGGCATTTCATTTGCCCGTACTGGAGCTGCGCGCCATCTCCAATGCTGTCGGTCCACGTGATCGCGACAGCTGGAACATCCCGGCTGCCCTGCAATCCTTAACGCAGGCAAGCCGTATTTTAGCGGAGGTGTTATAAATGAATATTGCGTTTTCCCCGTGTCCGAATGACACGTTTGTTTTCCATGCTTGGGTGCATGGTCTGGTGCAGGGCGCACCGGAACTGAATGTATCGTATGCAGATATCGATATTACGAATAACTGGGCTGCCGCTGGCGAAGGTCCTGAGGTCATGAAAATCTCCTATGCTGCCCTACCTTGGGTATTGGAGAATTATGCCCTCATTCCATGCGGCGGCGCACTAGGTCGCGGCTGCGGTCCACTCGTGCTGACTAACAATCCGCAAGCGACCGATGCTGCTGCATTGTCCGGTAAAAAGGTCGCTGTCCCTAGCGAACGTTCTACTGCATACCTGTTATTCCGTCTGTGGGCGGCGCAAAATGTACCCGGCGGTATCGGCGAAGTGGTCGTTATGCCATTTGATCAGATTATGCCTGCTGTTCGCGACGGTCAAATTGACGCTGGGCTTGTTATCCACGAGGCTCGATTTACGTATCAGAACTACGGCTTGACGCTGTTACAGGATATGGGCAGCTGGTGGGAAGAGGATACCGGATTGCCGATTCCGCTCGGTGCCATTATCGCTCGTCGCTCGCTGGATACCCAGCAAATTGCCGATTGGGCACGTGCGTCAGTAGAGTACGCATGGGAGCACCCACAGCAATCGCGCGCTTATGTGATGGAACACGCACAA
The DNA here is from genome assembly GCF_040719145.1 of Paenibacillus sp. JQZ6Y-1. Classification (NCBI taxonomy): domain Bacteria; kingdom Bacillati; phylum Bacillota; class Bacilli; order Caryophanales; family Paenibacillaceae; genus Paenibacillus; species Paenibacillus kandeliae. The sequence goes on along the minus strand of NZ_JBFDUZ010000001.1, from coordinate 69,772 downwards.
GAGATGGACCCAGATGTTGCGGATTCGCATATTGATCTATATGTAAATGAGTTCACCCGTGATCTCGGCGAAGATGGATATAACGCCATTGAAGCCTTGCTTGGACGTGCTGCTCGTGAAGGCTTAGTGCCAGAATTCGATCTGAGTCTACTGCGCAAATAAGCAGCTTTGCAGCTGATTATCCATCGTTTATACATGATTTTTTATATTTTCATAAAAAAAAGCAATAAAAAGCCCCGCTCCCCCTATATCGGAGGAACGGGGCTGTATTTTTTTGTCATTCCTTTTACTCAAAGTGGTGAAATGGTTTGCCAAATGGGTTATATATGATGTATACTGATGTTGCTGATGAAACTTTCTTCAGCAACACAAAATAGCCCCTTTTGCCGAAGGGACTTCTTAAAGCTACATCCATTATAAAACGGAGGTGTATGATCATGGCACAAGGCGTACTGTGTGAAGTAAACAGCTGTACTCACTGGGCAGAACAAAACAAATGTACTGCTGATACAATCTTTGTAGTGAGTCACGCTCAAAAAGAAACAACTGATGTTCAAGAAACAGATTGCCAAACGTTTGAAAAGAAATAATGTGTATAAAATCTCATATCTTTACTGGGAGAAGGGACTTTGCCGAGTTCCTTCTTTCTTTTTATATTCTATCAGCAATGATTATTATTATCAATAGCTTTTTGCAAATTTATTGAGAAAAGATTGAGAACCTGCTTTCTTTCTCGCTAGCATTTGATCCATAAACGCTGTTCCAGCAAGGATTGTCTCAATTACATATTGAAAAAAGACTGCCCTTCTCTAATGAGAGGGCAGTCTTTTGAGAAAGATAATCAATCGATAGCTTCTTATAGTTTGAATTTGGATACAGAACTCGACAGTTCTTCTACACGTTGCTTCGATACTTGCATTTGCTCACTCACATGCGTCGCCTGCTGCACAATATCATCTGCTTTTTCAGCGATGAGACCGGTTCCTTCGGCACCCTCATTAGCGGCAATAGAGATCTCATGGATGGTTTTGACGACATTCTCTACCGATGCCAGCAATTGCTCGGAGGTAGCGCTCAGATCACCAGCGATATCATCAATCTCCTGCGCACTGCTGGCATACTGCTCAGCCGAACTTAGCATCATTTCGTAATCGCCGCGAATATCCGTATGGAACAGCTCTAACAGATGGTTAGAGTTCTTCGACAGATTATCAACGGAGCGAATCACAGTCCCCGTAATGCTATTGATCTGATCGGCTGCCAGCTTGGAATCTTCAGCGAGCTTGCTGATCTCGCTAGCAACGACGGCAAATCCACGTCCAGCATCGCCAGCACGTGCTGCTTCAATGCTTGCATTGAGCGACAACAGATTCGTCTGGGATGCAATATCAATAATCGACGAGACAAGCGAGTTGATCTGCTGCACGGATTTGGATTCTTCCACTGCCTGCGCCAGACTATCGCTAGCCACTTGATACGTCGCCGAGCTCTTTTCATACGACGTACGGAATTGACGATTCAACTCATTGGCACGCGTCGTCAATTGCTCGGCAGCTCTCGCACCATCCTGCGCCTTATTGGCTACAGAATGCACAGCTGTTTCGATCTCATTGGAGGTCGCATTCATTTCCTCTGCGGAAGCAGCCGTTTCTTCCATCCCTGCGGACAATTGCTGGGTTGTGGATGAGATGTCGTGCATACTGCCTTCCAAACGATTCATCCGCTCTTCTACCGTATGAATGATCGTTTGTAAATTGCCACTTTCATCAATGACTTTTCCGAACATGATGCGGAATTCTTTGCGTGCTTCACCCAATGCTTGGATGATGATAGCAAATTCATCTTTTTGAGACAAATATGGCGTTAAATGATTCGCATACGTCAGATCGAAATGCTTGGTGCGCTCGATCAGCTCCAGCGTATCTTTGGTTCTCTTTCTGACATTACGCATCAGGAAGTAGATAATCAGCAGCGAGATGATTAGCATAACGCCAAGCTGAATGTAAGTCAGCAGTGTCATATGAGTCGTAAGTTCATCCGCTTTGTTGATGGAATCTTGGCTATACGTGTCAATTAATGCTTCCAGACGCTCCAGATTGTCACGCGCCGCAGCAAATTTCACATCCGAATTGGAAGAATTGACGAATCGACGCTGATCCACATCAAATTCCTGTTTCCATGAATTGAAATTCTCATTAAACCCATCGAACAATTCAAATACATTTTTGCCGTTATCAGCATCTTTGTATGCGGCAAACGTATCATGATCCTGCTCCATGATCGCGCGCGCCTGCTGAATCCGGTCATATGCTTGCTTCACATTATCATTGTAATTATCCGTTTGCAGCTTGATTTGCTGCTCATTTTGCAAATTGGCGAGCAATGTCTCTGCTACCATCGCCTGATAATAATCACGGTCTGCATTCAGTACAAGATAGCTGACTTTGTATGCTTTATCATACAGCGAGCTAGTCAACTGCTTGCCCATTGTCTCCAGATTGCGCAATGACAATATGGAAAATACAATCAGCGCTAGTACGACGACAAAGACAGGAATCAGCATTTTGACAGTCAGACTCCAGTTGTTGATTTTAAACAATTTCACCCTACATCCTCCCAGATCCTAAACGATTAATGACTTCCTTTTCCCCCGATACAGAAAATCGCAGCTCACACCACATGGAGGATTACCATGTCGATACGTGCATAGATCCGTTATCCTTTATATTAGGAATCATAAGTAACTATATCGGTACAAAACCCTTTAATTTTTATGTTTTATTGGAATCCGTAACGATAAGTTTGGAATTGGAGAAACTTGGATATAATTCTGCTAAAAACGGCTTTGTGCGTATGATACTCACTTGGAGATATAGAATATACAAAATGAATATTAGAAGCGGAATGGATAAGTATGTAAGGTTCAATACATACGCAAAAGAGACCGCTAACGAACAAAAAAGAACCTTCGATACCGGTGCTTCCCACCAGATGATCGACGGTTCTTTTTGATTGGAAAAGGTTGTGTATTCGTGTATTCATTCCACCCAACAATCTACTTCTGAGATCGTTGCACATGGTTGGCGAGCGGAATATTCAACTGCTGTATCCCTTCAGATACTAGCCGTGCCATCTGCTCTGCACCTTCCTGTTGAAAATGTATATTGTCCTGCGCTCCATTCGGGAAAGCCGGATATTGCCTCGGTTCGGCGTACAAAAACAGCTTCTTCGTGCCTGCTTCGCCTATCTTATTGTAATAGGCGACACTGCTTGTACTCAGATCAACCAGCGGTGTTCCGGTATCAGCGGCAACCTGCTTCATTTTCTCCACATATTGTGGGAAGCTGATCGTAAACCCTCCCGCCTGTGTATCATAATCGCGCGTACCCATTGGCGTAATCAGAATTGGTGTAGCACCATGCTGTAGCGCCTGTTCTACATAGACATGCAGCAATCGACCATACTCATCTACTGGTGTATACCGATCCGGCTTGGCTGTATTGGCATCATTATGTCCAAACTGGATGAGCAAATAATCCCCCGGACGAATCTCATTCATAATCTCGTCCAGCCGCCCCTGCTCGATAAAGGTACGCGTGCTGCGTCCGCTAATAGCATGATTGTTAAACACGACACCATCATCAAAATAATGTCCGATCATCTGTCCCCAGCCTGCCTGCGGCTGTTGATCCGATGTATACGTCTGCACGGTTGAATCGCCAGCAATATAAACAACAGGCTGTGCATGCAGCGTTCGCTTATCCGCTGACGCTTCCACAGCAATCCACAATCCGGCAGCCAATACAAGAACAACAAGCAGCAGCATAGAGCGTCGCGCAGGGCGATATGATATCCGGTTCAATCCAGTCCCTCTTTCGCAAGTAAAATACGTATTCCGGGTATCCTATGTATGCTCCCTATTGCTGCCTAGAAAGATCGTTCCGTCGTTACATACAGTTATGATGCACCGATAGACCGTCTTACGCGCAACCAATGAAGTTTACATAGTATCCCTGATCCTGATTTTATATTAGCGAATGAGTTCCCATTGTACAATACATTTTGCACAAAGAGGCAAGGTATTATTGCGGAAGCACATGCGTAGACAACGGCAGTTGGAGATCACGAATGCCGTCTGCTACCAGACCAGCAATACGTACAGCACCTAGCTCTTGGAAATGGGTATTATCTGCGACTCCATTTGGAAAATATGGATAGATACCAGCAGCAGCATACAGAAAAATGGACTTCGTTCCTTCTATACCGATCTGATTGTACAGCGCGACACTGCGAGCGCTCAGATCAAGCAGCGGTGTATTTGTTTCCACTGCGACTTCTTTCATCGCTTGTACATACGTGGGAAAACTTGTTTTGAATTGTCCATTGGCATCATAATCGCGACGGGACACGGGGGTGACAAGAATGGGATTGGCACCTTTGCTACGAGCACCGTCAATGTATTGTTTGAGATAGTTGCGATAATCGTTAACCGGCGTGTAGCGCTCTGGCTTGGTGTCTGCATCATTATGTCCAAACTGGATCATCAAATAATCGCCGGGTTGAATCTGATTCAGAATTGTATCGAGACGACCCTGCTCGATAAAGGAACGGGAGCTACGTCCGCCGATTGCATGATTGCTGAATACCACTCCATCATCGAAATAATTGCCAATCATCTGACCCCAGCCTGCTTGTGGTTGCTGCGACGAGCGATACGTTTGTACGGTCGAATCGCCTGCTAAATAGACAGTGGTGACGGCAGCTGCCGTGTCGTTCGTCGCGACATTGCTATCCTGCTGTGTACCGACAACTGCCGATGTACCGTTGAGTTGGGCAGAAGATGCCTGTGTCGTACCCGCTGTACCTCCAAACAAAAAGCCAATCAGTGTAAACAGACCAATCAGGAAAAGAGGGGTTTTGCGTAGCTGTAAGATGGACATGCGCAAGATCATCCTTTCTTTTCTCAAATTATGAAGCGCTTACATAAATCATCATAGCTGGATGCTGGACAGGCTGTTATTCACAAAACCGTGGTGTTTGGTTAAAAATCAGTGCTATTTGGTTCTATTTCCGTATTGTTGTGCTACTTTTCTGCATAGTTGTACGATTGCAGCCTCCTAGACATCTTCTCTCGTACGATGTAGGCATACACCTTCAAGGCACACAACCGCTACCTCCATCAAAAAGAAGGCAAGCACGAATGCCGCCTTCTTTTCATAAGAGTATAGATGTAGATCGATGCGCTTAGAATGAATCGATATGTGTGGAACAGCCCATTAACCGTTAATCCCGCTTTCTCTTATTAAATGCGTTTGCGTCGGAAGAGTAGGACGAAGCCCATTGCTAGTACGAGTACGCCGATACTGATCGCTGTGTACATCGCCTGCGAGCTGCTGTTTACGGTTGGTTGATCGCCACCTCCGAAGCCGCCCATGTCGCCACCCGGAAAGCCACCTTGTCCGCCTCCACCAGGTCCTCCACCCATACCATCAGGAGGTTGCATACCGCCTCCACCATTTGGACGGTCACCGCCTTGTCCACCTGGACCGCCACCTTGTCCGCCGAAGCCACCCATGCCGCCTCCGCTGCCAGAGCCGTCACCAGAAGATGCAATGGTGCCGTCAAGTTGACCTTGCAGATTTTCCACATTGGTCTTGTTGTAATCAATCAAGGATTGTACGCCAGATTCAAATTCATCGTAGGTATAGAACGAAGTTGGATCGGCTTTGACATCGGCTGCGATCAGATTCTGAATCTGTTTTACCTTAGCTGTGAAGGCATCATTGTTCAGGAATTGATCGATGGATGTCTGGATCATCTCATGATATTTTGCTTTGTACTCATCCACAGCAAGCAGTTTGGCAATCAGCGGACGTTCTGCCAATGCACCACTGGTTGGCTCGTCGATCATGAGCGAGCTGGAACCACCACCGCCATTTTGATCTTCAGCGGCATTGTCGTCATTCGCTGTATTGGCATTATCGCCATTCGCTGCGTTGGTATTGGTTTTGTCGGCACCGTTATCTGTACGGTCATCTGCATCTCCGCCTGGGAAACCTCCACCGCCGCCCATGCCGCCACCAAGACCGCCGAATGCCATATTATAATCCCACGGAATCATGCTGAAGATGCCGCCATGCTCATACAAATAATAGTTCTGCTTGTTCTGACCGATGTAGCTATCGGTATTGTTAGTAACCACATTCAAGGTCAGATATTCCAAAATACTGTCCACATCCAAATAATCGGTATACGGTGCAGTCGCATCATTGTTGAGCTTATCCAGCATGTTGATGAGTGCATCCTTATCCTGCTTGTCGGTTTTCACTTCCAAGCCTGTATAGGAGTCAGCATCATCGTCGATCCATTGCAGATCGCTACCACTGCCAGTCATTACGCCCTTGTACAATGTACCCGTTGTATCCGTATAATGACTGTCGATAAACGACTCGTCTACCTGCTCAACTGCCAGATACAGCCCTTTGTATTCGCCATTCACATAGACGCGAACAAAGGAATGCTTTGGTGTCGGCAAGCCAAGCATTTCGGACAGCTCATAGGCGAGAAACTCGCGCATGTAGCTGGCATCGCTATAGCCATTGTTCAGATTAATTTTGTCCAAACCATATAGATTTTGCCCAGAAATGTACTGGTCAAAGCTCAGCTTGAAGCTGTATCGGTCGGAATCGTCCATCTGCACCACGCTACGCAGAGACAGATTGCCTTTGGCGCGAATCCCGACATTTTTAAGTACTTTGCCGTTATAATCTACCGTTGCGCCATAATACTTCTCATCGGCTGCATTGTCTAGAATATCCTGAAAATCATCAGAATCGATCGTAATCTTCACATCAACTACTTTGTCCTCCACAAATACGTTGGAGGATTGCTCCGCTTGTTCACTTTCCGTTGCTGCATTCGCTTGCTGCCAAGATGACCACGGTACGGCAGCTACGCATAGGCTAAGTGCAAGCGTTAATTTTAATGCCCACTTCACTAGATCACCGCCAGTTTCAAGATAGATACTACATAGAAAACGGACGCTGCGGCGATGCCTTATCTTGGCAGGCAATGCACGCAATCCCCGTTATATTGTTCACATTGAGATTACTGATACTACTGATACAGATTGCGCCTATATGTCCGTTGTATAAAACGAGATTCCCTGCATCCATTGACGATAGCTACAGGGAATCTTCACAACATTCATTCCGTTCATAGATAAGCTAAGGCATGGTCAAGCAGGGTGCCGACGAATGACCTTTCGCTGATTCTGTTATGTCTAACTATTGAAATGGAGATTAAGAGACGTAGTCGCCGTTATAGCTGATCAGGACAGCATTTTTCACACCGCTGATACGGCTAATTTCGTTGACAAATGTAGGCTCGTTATTTTTCAGGCGAACCTCGATGGTCATCTCAATATTGTCGGCAGTGATGGTTTTTTGTCTGACATTATGGCGTTTGACCAGCGAATCCAGCTTGCTATTCACGGATTTCTCCGCTTCGTCGCCCTGTGCATTCACAACGAGTAGGTACGGCGTTTCAAACGAAGAGCCTTTGATAAATAAGAACATGACGATACCGACGATAATAGAGCCGATGATCGACAGCGTGTAGAAGCCTGCACCAGTTACGATACCAGCCGCCGCTGCCCAGAACAGGAAAATGAGGTCCGTTGGGTCTTTGATCGGCGTACGGAAACGAACGATACTCAGCGCACCGACCATACCGAGCGAGAGCACGAGGTTAGAGTTAATCGCGATGATAACCATCGACGTAACAAGTACCATACCGACAAGAGAAATGTTAAAGCTTTTGGAATATAGCACGCCGCTGAAGACGCGTTTGTATAAGAAATAGATGAACAGCCCGATCAAAAAGGAAATGCCCATCGTGAGCAGGATATGTGTAATACTAATGTCGGTGGAGAAGCTCTCCAGCACCGAGTTTTTGACGATATCGGAAAAGTTCGTTGCAGTGGTGGAATCGGTGTTGTTGGCTGCCGCTGCTGCGACGGTTGTGGTTGTTGCCATGTTTATTGGTCCTCCCAGTTGTTTTCTTTGCCGAGCTTGCGGCAGATGACGTATTTGGAATTCGATTGCCGGATCAGTCCTTCAAGCTGCAATGCCGTTTTGATATAATCCGGCAAATACTCGTCGTACTTCACTTCCAGCACAAAATGCTTGTTGTCGATGGCATCCACCATGGCGAGCTGCGGATCGAAAATATCCACATTGTTCAGCCCAGTTTTCAGATACTTGTCAAAGGTGATGCGCACATTGCCCAGTGGCGATGTGTACGCCTCACGCACATAATCGACGATGACTTTGGGACGAAGCAGCACATTGTTCGCCGCATGATAAATTTCATACAACAACGGTTTTTCTGGAATATTGAATACGTCGTAGTTGCCTTTCAGCATCTCGTCGTACATTTCGCGGGTAATGGACTCTTTTACTTTGGCGATGTATTCATTCATTTTGATTTTCTTCTCAAAATGGATGATGCGGTCGCTACCGTTGTAAATGCGAATTCGGTATTTGACACGGTCGCGCACACCGCCCTGCTTTTCGTGCAGTGCTGTGTTATTTACATCATCAAAGTAAAGGCTGCGAATCAAATATTCTCCGGCTTCATTGGCATTGGTATCTTGCTTGAGGATGCCTTTGAGCCGCTGGCGAATCATAAAATACTGATGATAATTGACGTAATGCTTCAGCTCATGACGATATTGCAAATCCGTTCGGGGATAATACACCTGTTGTTCTCCTTTCCCGTTTCAACTGCTTGGAAATGAGCAGTCGCCGCTTGTCCAGTCGGGATTGCATTTTACATAGAATTTACATCCCGTTAACAATTCTGATTATAAATAGGCATTTTGAACTCTTTATGAACAGATCTGTAAAATTAGATAAAGATGCGAAATAGTATGGAGGTGGAGAGTTGGGACTAGGGGGATGGATGGGGTGGTATGGAGAGATGTGGGGTATGTGGGTATGGGATCGTGTAATAGAGCATAGGGAAAAGCCCTGCTGCTCGTTATTGGCGAGCTAGCAGGGCTTTTCGGATGGGACGGTGGTAGGTAGGGACAGGGTGGTGCTTGGTTTCTTGCTAGTTTTTTTATTGCTATTTGTTGGATTGCTCTGGTGTTGCTGGTTATGATATTTGGGGTGAATCGTTATGGTGGTATAACTACATCTTTCATTTACTTCGGTAACATGCTATAGATATCCGGCGTAACTTGCTTACTACCCAGAACACGGTAACTTACTGTCCCATCTTTAAACTTTAATTTAAGCACATAACTTTCCCCTTCCGTATCTCCTTCAACTTCACTTTGATCAAGGAGTTCGGTGATCTGGTTCAAATTACGCACGGTTATCTTTTGAGGTGAATTTTTGTACCTTGCAACTACATCGCGCTGATCCGTAAACGCTTTTTCTTGTTGTGTTCGCTCGTCAGGTACAATTACGATTTCAGCTATTTGCTGAGGTTTGGTAATCAATTGATCCCAATAATCTTTTTGTTTTAGCCACTGTTGCATTGGCTTAAAAGTAGGCTCCCATATATATCGTAACGATGTAGTTGTTATTGGTTTTACTTCAATAGAAGCATCCATATACAAAATATTGCCCTGTATCGCTGTTTCATCTGGCTCTTTCATTTCAAGTTTTTCTTGTACGATAAGCTGCTGTAGTTCTTTAATCTCTTTTTCATTATTGATTGTTATTTTATGCTTCGGCTTATCTGGATTTTTAATCGTAATCGGCTCATTTGATGCAACTAAACTATCGAGCTGATAATACGATTTTTTATATGGAGTACTTTGATGAACTGCATTTAATACATTTTTGTATTCGTCTATTTTCGGAATGGAATAGCTTCTTGTTAACGTTGTACCATCGTTTAGCAAATAACCTACGTCTACAATTTCATTGTGTTTGTAATACTCCGTGTTGGTATACTCTGGTTTGAACACTTTATAAGTAGGCTGCATATCTACTATTTTTTGATGTAGGGCAATAGCTTTTTGAATATAATCCCGATCCGCAGAGATCATGTAAGGATTAATTTCCGCTTTTTGTTTATTGGGGTCAAATATATTTCGTATAAAAAATTCATTATATACATTGTTACCTACATATACTGCTTTAACGTCTCCAGCATTCGGTACATGTCGTTCATATGGATTCAAAGCGGATACTGGCAAATAGAGTAACGCTACTGTAGCAACTCCTCCAACTATTAATTGAACGATCCATTTGCGATCAAAGATATACCATCGTTTTCGTATAATCATTTCTGCCAATATACTACCTATAATAGCTCCTATCGTATAGATCAATATGTTCCACTTCAGACCAATATACAAAATATACAAACCAAGAAGCATCGATGCACATACCATCAAGCCGATGCGAAATAAAGGATACAAATAATGAAAAACGACAGATTGATTTGCTCGTTCGGTTGGTCGTCGAGCATATAACCAACAGCTTACTGCTATAAAAATGCAAGAACACATTACATAAATCCAGCCTTCCAACGGACTGAATCCCCATGTTGACAATGTATATACTCGTTCGGTTGGCGACCAAGATGCCAACAAACCACTATCATAACTTGTTCTATATCCATACAAATAAAGAGCAAAATGCCGCACATATAAATATGCCAAACCGGTTGGCAACATTAGCAATATAATTGTCGTCACCATCTGTAAAATGGATTGACCGATACATATACTAACCAACAGTGAAAAGGTAAAGAAGAATAGCGTAAATACTATACTTGTTACTGCCCACTGCCATACTTGTATACTGGTATAATGTACTTCCTCCAACTGCCCAACCATTAGCCACATTACGATAGCAATAATAAGGATCGGAATAACAATCATCATGTAACCTGCTAAACATTGCGTACTAAATAAAGGAAGACGACGAACAGGAAGACCGTGAAAAAATTCAGACGCTTTTTTGGATTGGATATAACGCATCAAAAACACAGCCATTGCAATCGGAATTGCGATCATTGATAGAAGCTGTATTGCATGACCAGCGTTAAAAAAATTGCTAATTTCGTATATACCATACTGATATTGGTAAGATTCATTGTAGGAAATAAATTGCATGGGCAGAGCAAAGACAAGCGTAATCAGGTACACAATACTTAGCCATCCGCCCTGACGAAATGCCTGAATCCACAGTCCGCGGTTAAAGAAGTATCGGCTGTAATGCATAACCGGCATCCCCCATTTCATAAATAAATATCTCCTCCAGCGTCATCGGCAGTACATCAAATACATACGGCTGATACACCTGCACTACCTCGGTAATTCGCTCCACCGTGCCTTTGATAATATACGTGCCTACACTTCCCCGTTGCTCGCGATGCACAATGTCCAGCAATCCACCAATCGCCTGCTCGTGACGCTCATCGCGGAAAGCGACTTGGATTTTGTGTGTATCGGATTTGAGGTCATCGAGTTCTTTTTCCAGCAACAATCGTCCCTCGTGCATGATACCAACATGGTCGCACATATCCTCGATCTCGCGCAGATTATGCGATGAGATCACTACGGTTAGCTCGCGTTCGGCGACCTCTTGAAACAGCAGATTCTTTACCTGTCGGCGCATGACCGGGTCCAGCCCGTCAATCGGTTCATCCAGAATAAGCACATCCGGTTTGCAGCTGAGAGCCAGCCATAAGGACGCTTGACGCTGCATCCCCTTAGACATGCGATGCAATTTGCGCTTGCGATGAATAGTGGCAAAAGCTGGTGCCAGCTGTTCAAAACGCTCCTGACTCCAATGGGCATAAGTGGAGCGGTAAAAGGTTGCCATCTGTGTAATGCTCGTCTGGGCAAAAAAGTAAGGCTGATCCGCCAAAAAGATCATGCGCTGCTTGCTTGTCGGATTTTCGTAAACCGGCTGTCCCTCTAATGTGATGCTACCGCTATCAGGGCGATAAATACCCGCCAGCATTTTTAACAATGTCGTCTTGCCTGCCCCGTTGGAGCCAAGCAGACCAAAGATGGAACCTTTATGTATGGTCAAGCTTATATTGTGTACTGCTGCTTCGGCTTCAAACGTCTTACCAATGTCACGAATCTCAATCATCCTGCTCCCTCCCTTGTTCTTCCATCGCTTGCTTGTACAGCTTCTCCATATCCGATTCGGTAAATCCCAGATAGATCGCTTCGGCAAACAGCTTCAACAGTCGTTCCTTCATCTCTGCCATCTGCGCCGCATTAGGCTGATGCTGAGACGGCGAGACAAAGCTGCCTTTGCCTGCCTGCGAATAAATATAGCCTTCCCGCTCCAGTTCCCGGTACGCCTTTTGAATCGTATTCGGATTCACCGTCAGTTGGGCGGACAGTGAACGCACGGACGGCAGCTGCTCATCCGGCTTGAGTACACCGTATACGATCAGCTCCTTGATCTTGTCCATCAGCTGTTCGTAAATCGGCTTGCGGCTACGTATATCCAGTTCAAACATACTCTGCCTCCTTTCACTGTATTAACTGTATTACTATTATTAGTACAGTTGATTGTATATGTCAATCTATTTTTTCCATCAAATGGATGTTGTAAGGAATGCTTGACCGTTATATACTCCATATATTCGTTGTACAGAAAGGAGTTTTCACATGCAGCATTCTCTACATTCCTCATCTATTCGTATTGCAATTGTGCCTGTTGAACAGGTATGGCAGCTGCGGCATGAAGTGATGTGGCCCGACCGCGAGCTGGATTATGTGAAGCTGGCAGATGATGATGCCGGTACACATTACGGTTTGTTTATTGACGACGATCATGATCAACCCGTATCGGTCATTTCCCTGTTTGTGCAGGGCAGCGAAGCCCAATTTCGCAAATTCGCCACTCGGACATCGCATCAAGGCAATGGATATGGTAGTCGCCTGCTAGATTACATCGTACAGGAAGCAGCGCGTCTTGGCGTATCCCGTCTGTATTGCAATGCGCGAACAGAAAAAACCGCCTTTTATGAAACGTTTGGGCTTCAACCCACAACGAACACGTTTCAAAAAGGCGGCAAATCGTATGTGATTATGGAGCGCTGGATGCAACAAGCTGACTGAGTATTGATCGTTCTCGCAGATGAATCATACCATCTGGGTCGAAAAACCAGCCATACTAGCGTTGCTGCTTATCCGCGCATGACTTCTTCCAACGCCCGCTTCGGCTGATGCTGTTCATCGAACAGCAGGGGCCAATTGCGACGACCTCGAACCGGAAAATGATCCAGCCATGTATAATCGTCGGCGGCTCCCCAGAATGTCACGCTAGTAATCACATCGGCATATTCACGAAACACTCGGAAAAACTCGCCGTAGCGTAGCGCCTGCTGCTCCAGCATTTCCTCGGTCGGCGCTTGCAAATCGGTACGTCGGTCGTCATGTGCAAATACGGATACATCCATTTCGGTAATTTGCAGCTGCAAGCCGAGCGAAGCATACGTTTCAATGGCGGCGCGAATATGATCCAGCGACGGATCATGGATATTCCAATGCGCCTGCAAGCCAATGCCATGTATAGGTACGCCATCTTCCAGCAGCCCGCGCACTAGACGACAAATCTTATCACGCTTGACCGGATGAGACTCGTTATAATCGTTATAAAAGAGCAGCGCACGCGGATCAACCTCATGCGCCAATCGGAACGCCTCTGCGATATAATCCTCACCGATCCCTTCCAGCCACGGCGTCTGCCGCAAATACTCTCCCTCTTCATCGCTGATTGCTTCATTCACCACATCCCAGCAGTAAATAATATCCTCATACCGCTTCATCACGGTCTGCATATGCTCTCGCAATCGGTGCAGCAGCGTCGCCCGATCCGCTTTGCCATCGCCGTCGGCAAAGATCCAATCAGGCGTCTGATTATGCCAGACCAACGTATGACCACGCAGCTTCATCCCATGATTACGGGCAAAATTCGCGATGGCATCGGCATCATCAAAGGTATACCGCCCTTGCTCTGGCTGTAAGAGAATAGGCTTCATTTCGTTTTCGGCGGTCAGACTGTTGTACTGCTGTGTTAGCAATTCACGCTGACTGTGGATCGTATACGCACTGACTGCCGCTCCAATATCGAATTGCTGCCCAAACGTAGCGGCAAGCCCTGTCGATTGCGCGGATGACGTTTTCATGACGGCTTCGCTCCTTTGTAGCTAAGATTGTTATTCCTTCACACTGCCCAGCTGTAATCCATGGACAAAGTACTTTTGCAAAAACGGATAAACGATCAGGATCGGCAACGAGGCAACAATCGTAATCGCTGCACGGATCGATACCGGCGTGACCATGCTCTGTAGCGCATTCGGATCTGCTCCGTTCGATACGGCAGCACTGCTATTGGAATTCATCGAAGAGGACAGCAGCTTCATCAATTCAAATTGCAATGTGCTCAATTCCTGCTTGGATGAAGCAAATAAAAACGTATCAAACCAAGAGTTCCACTGCCCTACCGCAATGAACAATGCTACCGTAGCCAGCACCGGCTGACAGAGCGGTAAGATGATCGATATAAAGGTTCGGAAATCACCAGCACCGTCAATTTTGGCGGATTCGATCAAGCCTTCCGGCAATGTCTGAATATACGTGCGGATGACGATCATGTTGAAGGCACTGACCAGCCCCGGAATAATATACACGAGGAAATTATTCAGAAGATGCAGATCCCGAATCAGAAAATAATACGGAATCAGACCAGCATTGAAATACATGGTCATGACGACAATGATCGTAATCGATTTGCGAAATACATATTCTTTGCGGCTGAGTGTATAGGCAAGCATCGATGTTAAGAATAGACTGACCACGGTGGCAATGACTGTTCTCGCTACCGAAATCAGAAAGGCGTTAAAGATCGTGCCACCTGCAAAGACAGCACGGTAATTTTGCCACGTCCATTCGCGCGGCCATAAATAAATGCCGCCCCGAATCGTATCATTACCGGCATTGAGTGATATTGCCAGCGTATTCATAAATGGATACAGCGTGACAATCGCAATCAGGATCATCAGCACCGCATTGAACGTATGAAATACAATCGGCTCCAGCTGTGGCGACTTGCTTTTCATCTCCGTCCCTCCCTAAATCAGCCGGTCTTCGCCAAAGCGCTTGGCGATGGTATTGGCTGCAAATATGAGTGCAATACTGACAATCGTTTTAAAAATACCGGCTGCGGTAGCAAGAGAATAGTTCCCCACCTGAAGACCGTATTTCAATACGAAAATGTCGATGGTCTGTGACCAGTCCACCACGATACCGTTACCGAGCAAATATTGCACCTCAAAGCCTGCTTCCAAAATCCAGCCGATATTCATAATCATCAGGATGATTACAATCGACTTGATGCCGGGCAGTGTGACATACAGCATTTTCTGATACCGATTAGCACCGTCAATCTCTGCTGCTTCGTACAAGGACGGATCAATCGAAGTAATGGCTGCCAAATAAATGATGGCGTTCCAGCCCACTTCTTTCCAGACATGCGAAGCGCCGACAATGCCCCAGAAGTATTCTGGAATACTGAGCCACATGATCGGTTGGCTGATGAACCCCAGCTTCATCAGTACGATATTGACGATACCACCCTCTACTGATAAGGAGCTTGCAACGATACCTGTTACAATAATCCACGATAGAAAATGCGGCAAATATGAAATGGTCTGAATTGCCCGTTTAAAAAAGCGCTGCTTGATCTCGTTCAGCAAAATGGCGAAGACGATCGCTGTAGCAAAACCTAGCACCATATTGATCACGCTCATCGCCAGCGTATTGCGCAGTACAGTCAAAAAGGTCGCATCACTGAACAGAAATTGAAAATGTTTCAGCCCCACCCATTCCTGATCCAAAAAGTCACGAGCTGGCTTGTAATTTTGAAACGCCATCGTCCAGCCCCAGATGGGATAATACGAGAAGACGAGTACATACAATACAATCGGCAGCGACATCCACATCAGCTGCTTTTGCCCGCGCATACGTCGCCACAGGCTCTCCTTCGGCACAGTGGCAGAACGTAACTTCTCTCCTTTCGCCCGGATGCTTTTCGGATAATCGGTCATGCTCCACGTCCTTTCCGGCATGACTGTTGATCACTGCCGTGAATTGGTGGCAAACAGCCCATCTGCCCGCATCATGCAGGCTGATTGGCTGTCCGCCGTTGATCCTTGATTATTCGGTCGACCAATTTTTGATCCGCCACTGAATTTGCTCGTTGATGCGATCCTCGTATGCCTTGATGTTGATATTTTTGTACGCATCGACATATTGCTGCCATACACTGTCAAACTGATCCTTGCTCGCCATAATCGCCTGCGGCAAATATTTGAGCGACGTATCTGTCATTTGCTTGTTCGCAATGGAGGCGTCCGAGCCGTCGATCAGATCAATTTGCCATGCAGGATAGTAGACGGCATTTTCAGGAGCAGGTGAGAAGAAGTCTGTCCATGTTTTGAAGCCATACGCATCCAGCAGCTCGCGATCCTCCGTCTTCAGTGAAGCGTAGAACTCATCCGGCTGACTGCCGGGATCGCTGGCATTGCCATCACTGTACGTTCCCTGAAACTTAGGAGCCGCTCCATAAAAGGCTTCTGCGCGGTTGGATAGCTTCCAAGTTGGGTCTTCCTGCTGCTTACGCTGCTCAGCGGTACGATAGAATTTGCCCTTGTCGTCGACCTTGTAATCGACGTCTTTTTCGCCCCAAGACAGCAGCTTCTGATACTTATCATCCATGAGCGCATCTAGAAACTTAATAATTTTGACGGGGTCCTTGGCATTCACGCTGATGCCGAAGCCGTTGTTCAGGTTGATTACGGGTCGATCCAGATAGTGGTCCTTGATGCTCGTATCGTATACCAGTGGGAAGCCCACATATGTTTTGCCATTTTTCTGCTGGGATACTAGCGTAGTCTCAGCAGGCTCGAAGTTCCAATGCTGATCGAACATACCGAGCACACGACCGCTAGAGATTTTCGCCAAATACTGATCATAATTCTGTACAAAGGCTTCCTTGTCCATCAGATTGTCATTGTACAAACCATTCAATTCTTTGTAATATCGCTTGGATATATCCTTATCGGCAAATACCTGTGCCACGCCGTTATCGACCACAACGCCGCCCTCATTCGGGTGACCGGTCAAATGCTCCGGTGGATTGAAGAGTGGGAAGGTGCGCCAGTCGGACGCCAATGTAGTAAAGCCAATCGTCGGCTGTCCATCAATGGTCGGATGCTTTTGCGCATAATCGCGAATGATTTTCATATATTCGTCCAACGTTTTTGGCGTTGGATAGCCAGCTTCCTTCAGTACATCCTTTTGCAGCCAGAAGGCTGGACCGGAGTAATTGTTGACCTGATATTCACCTTGATAAGCACCGTAGTTGGGCAGCCAATAAATATGACCATCACTGGCATCCTTCATCCGGTTCCAATACTTGGCATAATGCTTTTTCAAATTGGGTGCATTCTGCTCGATTAGATCCTCCAATGGAATCACGGCTCCCGCAGATACCAGCTTTGGATCGGCGGTAATCAGGTCAGGGTATTCTCCGCCTGCAATCATTACGCCTAGCTTTTGCTGCAAATCGCCTACTAGAAATTCCATGTCCAACTTGACGCCCAGCTCATCCTGAATTTGGCGATAAATCCGATTATCTGCCGCAGGTGCCTGATTCGGCGTGCTAATAAAAGCCGTAATCGTAAATGGACCGGAACCGTCGCTTGCCGACTTGTCCCCGCTACAGCCTGCTAGTGCCATGCTGCAAGCCAACGCTAGTGAAATGGAGCTCCATAGCGTCCGTCGTTTCAATTTCCTCATGATCTATTCCCCCTCATCATGAAATATCATTGCTGTATTTATTATGATTTATTGTATACGCTTACAAAATAATCAAATTTAAGATGTGACCCCCTGAAATTTTAGGGGTTTGCGATACGACAGCACAAAACAAGGAAGCAAACCGATGACCACCTGATCGTTCGTGTATCGAAAAGGCAGAACGTATCCTGCTCCTTCTCATCCCATAACGAACGATCCACCTGCTATGGCGCTGTCGGTTAACTTCCCGTGTCTTAGCCGTTGTTATTCTGTTTGTGCTACATTGTGCTGTTTTATTCTATTCGTGCTGTTGCAGCTTTGGAAGCGTTAGGGTTCTTCTCGTACCGTCTCACTGCCATGCAGACGGCAATAATCGCCGGGCTTGCAGCCAGTCCGCTTTTCAAACTGCTTTAGAAAATGCGAATAGCTTCGATACCCAATCTGCTCCGCAATAGCACAAAAGGTCAAGCTACCATCCAGCAGCAAACGCTCCGCCTCGACAATTCGCAGATTATGCACAAAATCCAGAATGCTCACCCCATAACGACGTGTAAATGATTGTCCAAGATACACAGGATGAACATAAAATTTCTCAGCCAGTTCACGCACGGTCCAACCCTCGGTATAATGCTGCCGCAAAAAGTCAGCCACTCGCGCCTGTACCCCGCCCGTCTGCGCTTCCTGCAACAGCCCGATTTCACGCTGACAGCGCAGGCAAAAGTCAGTCAGGCGCTGCTGAATCTCTCCCAGTCGACAATGAGGACACGTAATATGCTCCAACTCGCCCGCCGCTAGTACCTGCTGCTCCTCGCCGCCCAGCTCGGTATGCAGTGCCACGCAGCGAAGAATCGCTTCCGTTACAAAGATACTGACCAGCTCCGGCACGGTTCGTTCCTCTCGAAACCGTTCAAATTGACTATCCAGCTCCGCTTGCAGTCGCTCTGTATCCCCATTCTCAATCAGCTCCACAATAAGGGTGACAGCAGAGAGCGCTTCTTTTGTAAAAGACATAGACTGATCCTCATGCTCTCGCTCATGCACAGTATGCACATCATCAAAAAATAGCAAGCCAGCATAATGGTTGGCACTGCACCATGATTGATGCAGCTGTGCAATATCGGTAACCATACTGCCCATAGCCAGACGAACCGAGTCGGACAACGCTTCGCCAAAACGATGACGAAGCCGCTCCGTCAGTTCTTCGACTTGCTTCGGTTCCTTGGACGACCAGCCTTTGACCAGCCCGAACAGATCGGCATCCTGCGGATCATCCACCAAATGGCACGCATGCTCTGTAGCAGCAAACTGGGATACGAGCGTACGCACTTGTCCAGCGCTTTCGGCATCTGTACGAATGTGTAGATAGCTCCAATGAGGCATAGAGTGTCTATCGCTCCACTCTTGAACCATCGATAGCTCCGTTTCCATCTCAACAGCAGCATATTCTCTGGATAGCAGCAAGGTAAACTGCTGACGTAGCGCATATTGGTTCGCTGTTTGACGAATCAGCTGTCGCCATGAGCGTTCCTCTAGTTGCCGCCCAACCGCCACCAGCATCTCGTCCACTTCAGGACCAATAACAGGTTTTAAAAGATAATGCGATACGCCCAACTGCATCGCCTGACGCGCATATTCAAAATCATGATACCCGCTCGTGATGACAAACATGCTGGATTGGTTGCCAAGACGGCGCGTTTCCCGAATCAATTCCAGACCGTCCATCAGCGGCATTCGAATATCCGTCACGATCAGATCAGGCGTCGATTGCTGCAAATAACGAATCGCTTCCTCCCCGTTCGTGCAGCTGCCCTCCACCTGAAAGCCGCAGCTCTGCCAATCGATCATCAGTTCCAAGCCTTCCAATGCAAATGGCTCATCATCCACCAACAATACCGTGTGCATATCACGACCTCCTATCCAGACTCTCTATTCCATAGGCTTCCTTGCGCATGCAGCTGTGTATGCGGGATACGAAATCCTGCCTGTGTACCGTGTTCTGGGTCACTGTGAATTACAAACTCGGCTTCGTGGTCATAAAACAATTCCAGCCTACGATACACATTGCGAATACCGATATGCCCTTCCATACCGTCATCCTTATGCAAACATTCCAGCAGCTGATCCAACCGTTCGGCTGGCATGCCAACACCATTGTCGTTCACCATCACCTGCAATCCACTATCATTCAGCTTTGCCACAATGTCGATGCAGCGCCCACTTTTACGCGCCTGTAGACCATGCTTGCAAGCATTTTCCGCTAGTGGTTGAATGCTCATGCGCGGAATACGCTGCTGTCTTGCTGCTGGATCGATATGAAGCGTATATTCAAATAAATCGCCGAACCGAAACTTCTCAATCTGCAAGTACATCAGCGTAAACTGCAATTCCTCCTCCAATGTGACCAATCCATCTGCACGACTAAGCAGCTGCCGCATCATCAACGACAAATTTTTGATAATTCCTGTCACCTCGGTATAGCCATTCTTCGTACACACAACAAGCAACGCATTGAGCGTATTAAATAGAAAATGCGGATTGACCTGACTTTGTAGCATCGATAATTCCGTACGCACCTGCTCCAGTTCTACGCTTTTTTGCCGAATTTCCAGCTTGTATACATCATTGATGAGCGACGCGATACGCTCTGTCATCACGTTAAAGGTGCGAATCAATTCACCGACCTCATCGTTTCCTTCCTGAATATCAATCGGCTCAAATCGCTCATGCCGGATATGCTCCATATGGACAGACAGCTTTTTGACTCGATAATGATACGAGCGCAGAATTATAAAAATGAGCAGCGATGGAATCACAGTGCTGAAGATTGCCAGCCATAAGATCGAACGATGCGCTTCATCTAGCAAACTATCCAGACGACGCGTATCGGCAGTACCGATCAGCGTCCAGCCTTTGACATAATTAAAATCACCCAGACTTCGCTGAATGGTATAGCCTGAATGCGCCGAATCCAGCACCTCATGCGGATTGGCATACAAAGCCGTTCCAATGCGGGTATCCTCACCGCTTGCCGCAACCACACGATCCTGATTATCTACCAGCCGTAGCTGCAAACTGCCCTGTTCCCGATTGAGCACACTGTAGATTTTGCTCATCGACAGATCGACCCGCGAATATTTATCGTATCGGGCATACGACGGATACGTATTCATTTTGCTGACGATGCTGATGCGTTTGCCCGGGCTGAATCCGTTAATTTCCTGATACGCGCTCACCGTAATATTGCTACGGCTGCTTTTCAGACGTGCTAACCAAGGCTGCGCATCTAGCGCCACCCGATTCATTACATGATAGTTGGCGCCCGTCTGGATCGTATGATTGTCCGTATAAATGCGAACCTCGGTAATGTTCGCCGACATATAGCGGGTTAGCTTGTCCCGCAAAAAGCCGTAATATTCGTCATAATAAGCAGAAGGCGAAGCGTACGAGCGATCCAACGAACGATAAATGGAGTCGTCCATCCGAATGGAATGATTGAGCGCAATTGCCTCGTCAATCATGCCAAGTAGCTCACCGGAGGCACGATCCATCGATTTGCGTACATTTTCCTGCTCTCTAATTTGAATATCTTCCGAATTGCGCTGATAAAAGAATAAATTAATCGCCACAATCGGCAGCAGCACACAGAGCAAATAGATCAGCAAAAACTTATATCGTAGCGGTATATCGTTCACCCGATGAACACCGGGCAGTGCCATCCGTAAGCGCCATTTCCGCTTACTATTCGTCCCTTTACGGCGAGGTCGATCTCCAAAATGGTTCATGCTGTTTGTTCACCCCTGCCGTCTGGATTTGTAAGTGGAAGGCAGTTCATTTGTAAGCGCTTTAAATTTAGCGCTAAAATAATCACTATCATGATAACCAAGACAGTCAGCAATATCCGCCACCTTCATATCTGTGCGACGCAGTAGCTTTTTCGCTTCCTCAATCCGTAGTAGATGTACATAATCGTTAAAGCTATGCCCAGTCGCGCGTTTGAATTGCTGTCCAAAATAGACGGCATTCAGGTTAAATTGGCGAGCAAGCTGCTGCAATTGCAGCTTCTCACGAAAATGATCGCGGATATGTCGCTCTGCCTGACCGATAATCGCTGTGGTTCCACTTGCCGAAGGCATGGTCGTCTGCTGTAGCAGCTGCCCGGCATTGATGCAGAGTCGTTTTAACGTATCTAGATTCCAACTGTTCTTCTCCGCAGGCTGTACATCCAGTAGCTGGTTTAGCCATCGTTTGCCGTCTGTAGCTTCTGGATGATGGGTCGTCTGAAGGGTACGCAGCAGCTCGCCCAATAGATGTCGAATCAGGATGCGCAGCGGACCAACGGGTAGTTCGCGCCCTTCATAACGATCCGGCAAACTGGTGATAAATTGTTCCAGCTGGCGAAAGCTTCCCTGCTCGATCAGCTTGAGCAAATGAGCTGCACAGCGTCGTATATCTTCCAATCGGCAAACTGCCTTATTGTCCGAATGATACGATTGCGAACCATACCTAACAATTTGGGTATGATCTGCTCGCTGCTGCTTCAATTCGGCTAGCTGCGCATACAACAGCGGTAGCTCATCTAGTCGTACGGAGCTGGCGCTGCAATACCATACAGCAGGCGCATTATTCATCACTTCCAGCTCCTGATGCAACATGTTCTCCACCCATTCATCGTTTCTGTTCGTTGTAATTAGCAGCAGGTGGGTGCGGCAAGGGCTAGTTTGGAACGTCCATGCTTGGCAAGCGGCAGCTCGATATGCTGTGCTTAATTGCCGCATAGGCTGCTCGGAGGATTCATCGTCATTCGCTGTCGCAATCAGCCAGCATTTTGATGCTGTTGTCATGCCGAGCAATTCCGTAATGGATGATGGAATCTCTCGTTCCTCGCCACGTAGCAGTCTGGCAATCGCTGCTGCCGCTGCCAATTCATTATCCAGATGAAGCTGCTGCTGGCACTGGGCATCCTCATCCAGTGACTGCTTGAGCTGCTTCAGCATATCATGAATCTCCTCGCTGATAATCGGTTTGATTATGTAATGATCCACTTCATATTGAAGCGCCTGACGTGCATACGCAAAATCAGAGTAACCGCTTACAATAACAGTGCGTATATTACGCTCGTTTTGTAGACGCAGCGCTTTGATCAGACCGATTCCATCCAGAACAGGCATAGCAATATCAGTAATCAAAAGATCCGGTTGAAGCTGCTGCACGATATCCAGCCCTTCCTGCCCATCGGTTGCCATACCGCATAGCTCAAACCCGTATTGTCCCCATTCCACCATCGTCTGCCATCCTTCTAACATCATCGCTTCGTCATCTACGACGACGACTCTGTACATGACGATCATCCTCCTGTGCGTTCCAAATGAATTTGCCTTTAGTATGGCACAAGTCATCACAGGCAACAATATGAATTTTTACTTATATTGGATATTGCACAGGGTATCTGGTACGTTCGATCCCTAATTGGTAAGACATACAAAGGGTTTTCCCAACGTAAGAAGGCTGCTTCGCCAGCGTACCCCTACGCGGCAAAACAGCCTTCTCTGAATCCCCTTTTGTAACATAAACCTTTGTATATCTCTTTTTTATCTCTCTATTTATCGATACGCCTTTTCTCTGTAACCGGCTTTTTATATATCGGCTGGCGGTGATGGTTTGTTTAGATGCGATGGTTCACTTTCCGGTTAGTCCGGTGTGAATTAGAACTCGAATTTGAAATCGTCGTCGGTCAGGCGCTCTACGTTGATCGCGCGTACGTAGCCATTTCCTTTTTTGGAGAAAAAGTCATGCTGCTTCGTGTGCGTACTGATTCCGTTGAAGACGATTGGGTTCACTTCCTCGTCTGGGAACAGCGGATCAAAGCCCAGATTCATAAACGCTTTGTTCGCATTGTAACGCAGGAATACATTCACTTCTGCAGTCAGACCGATATGGTCATACACTTCCGCTGTGTAGCCTTCCTCGTTCTCATGCAGATAACGGAACAGCCCTTCCAGCGTCTCGTATGCATCTTTTTGCTCGTCTTCGCTCAGCTCGCTGTAGATCTCCTGTGCCAGTACACCCACGTATACGCCGTGGATACTTTCATCGCGCAGGATCAGGTCGATGATTTCGCCGCTGCAAGTCATTTTGCCTTGACCTGCCAGATAGAGCGGATAGAAGAAGCCGCTGTAGAACAGATAGCTTTCCAGTAGTACGGATGCAGCCATCGCCAAGAACAGCTCTTTTGGCGAGTTGATACTGTTGTAGTACTGACGGATCGTTTCCGCTTTGCGTTGCAGACGCGGATGATCTTCGACCCATTTGAAAATGTTATCGATTTCCTCAGTGGAGGACAATGTGGTGAAGATACTGCTGTACGATTTGGCGTGAATTTGCTCCATCATCGCCATAAAGCCCAGTACGGCTTTGCGTTGCAGCCCGTCCACATGCTCCATAATTTGTGGCATACCAATGCCGCCTTGAATCGTATCCAGCAGAGTCAGACCGCCTAGTACCTTCATGTACGTTTCGCGTTCAGCGTCACTCAGCTGAATCCAAGACATTTTATCGTCGGACAGCGGAATCTCGTCATCCGTCCAGAACTGCATAATATTCTGATTCCAGAACATCATTGTGAAATCGTCGTCTGGACGGTTCCAGTTTACCGCTTTGATTGGCTCACTCATCGGTAGTATGCCCCTTTCGTATGGCTGGCTTCAAACATCCAGCAAAATCTAAAATCATGCTTGAACTCATAAAAGGACAGCATGCAAAAGAAGCCCGGACGGTGTACGCCCGTGAGAAGTAACTTTTGCAGGCTGTGTTGATATTTCATTCATACTGTATTGCCTGTTCAGGCTTGTTGCCGTTGTTCCCACTCTTTCCATGTCATCAGCGGCTGATCCGGTTGTGCCGAATGCGGCAGCATGGCAAGAAGTTCGAGGGAATGACCGTCGGGATCTGTAAAATAGATCGATACCGCCGGCATAAATGGAAATACGATCAAATCATCGGCACGCTCAACCACATCGCCATGAAAATTCTCGGTAACGATGCCTAGCTTTGCCAGTTCTGATGCAGCCGTACGCAAGGAATCCAGACTCGTTGTAAACGCAAAATGCTGTCGCTGTACAAGCGGAGACGGATAATCTTGCCGAATGCCCAGCATGGATGTACCCGGCTGACCAATCCAGTAAAAACGGCTCTTGCGTTGCTCATCACGATGCAGTAAGGTAACGCCCGGCAGTTGCTCATAAAACCGAGCGGATACCTCTACATCACTAACATTGATATGCGTTTCAAAGATACCTTGAATCATGATTGCACACTTTCTATCGGCATGATGCCCATTGTCTCATGCACATCATGTCGACGGCTTAGTTATTCGTATATTAGATCGAGCAGCTGATGCACTCTTCTACAGTCAGACGCTTAGTGCGTGTGTAGTACAGGGATTTCAGACCTTTGTGTGCAGCATACAGATAGTAACGTGCCAGTTGGCGTGTTGTTACATCACTGCTCACGTGCAGAACGGTAGAAATACCTTGATCCACATGCTGTTGAATCTCCGCAATCAGATCCAGTACTTTGAACTGATCCATTTGGTATGCGGATTTGTAGTAGAAGAAGTTATCTTGCTGCATGTATGGCATTGGATAGTAAGTGGTCGAGTTCGCATACGTACGAGTCTCGATTTGTTCAACGATTGGCATAACGCTGGAAGTCGCGTTTTGGATGTACGAAATGCTTGCTGTCGGCGCAATCGCCAAACGGTACGCATGGTACAGACCGTTCTTCATCACATCAGCTTTCAGGTTTTGCCAGTCTGCTGGTGTAGGAATGGTCATGCTGCCGAACAGTTGTTGTACGCGCGCTGTCGTTGGACGATAGTCGGTAGACAGGTAACGGTCAAAATATACGCCGCTTGCGTAGTCGGATTTATCGAAGTCCATGAACGTTTTGCCCGCTTCGCGCGCGATTTCCATACTTTTCTCCAATGAATAGAAATTCATCATCATGAAGAATGTACGAACAAAGTCTTTTGCCTCGTCGCTTTCGTAAGCGATTTTGTTTTTCGCCAGATAGCCGTGCAGGTTCATAACGCCCAGACCGACAGAGTGCATCTCACGGTTCGCTTTGGCTACGCCCGGTGCATTCGCGATGTTGGTCATATCGCTGACAGATGTCAGACCCATGATGCCTTCATGCACGGATTCGCGGATTTTGCCTAGCTCCATCACGTTCACGATATTCAGGGAACCGAGGTTACAGCTAATATCGCGGCGGATGATGTCTTCCACGCCATAATCGGTAATTTCTGTTGTCTCCTGCAATTGGAAAATCTCGGTGCACAGGTTGGACATTTTCACCGAACCGATACTGTTCAGTGCATGGAATTTGTTAGCGTTACTTTTGTTCATAATATAAGGATAGCCGGATTCCAGCTGAATGCTTGCAATCTTAGTCAGCATGTCGCGTGCGCTCATGATGACTTTCTTTTTCACACGATCATCTGCCAGCAGCGTATCGTACATCTCGTCGATGTTCATATCGTCCAGATGTTTGCCATAGGCTTTGTATACACTGTATGGAGCGAATACGTGCAGCAGTTCGTTTTCCGCTGCCAGTTTGTAGAAACGGTTAGGCACGATCAGACCGATGGACAGAGTTTTCAGACGCGTACGCTCGTCGGCATTGATCTTTTTGCTGTCAAGGAACTCTAGGATGTCCCAGCCGAAAATGTTGTAGTATGCGGCGCCAGAGCCTTTACGTTGACCCATTTGATCGGCATAAGAGAATGCATCCTCCATCAGCTTCAGTACTGGCATAATGCCTTTGGCTGCACCTTCCACGCCTTTGATCGGCTCGCCGCGTCCACGCAGCTTGGAGAGGTTCACCGCTACGCCGCCGCCAATTTTGGACAGCTGCATACAGGTGTTCAGTACATAGTTGATGGAATTGAGGGAATCGTCCATTTCCAACAGGAAGCACGATACCATCTCACCGCGACGACTCTTACCAGCATTCAGGAATGTCGGGGTTGCCGGTTGCAGACGCTGCTCCATCATGGAACGTGCCAGCGTCTTCGCATTCTCGGCATTACCGCGACCCAGATGCAGTGCTACAACAGCGACGCGATCTGCATAATGCTCCAGATATTGCGCACGGTCGTTCGTTTTCACTGCATAGTCTTTGTAGAATTTGGAGGCTGCCATATAGGAAGGAAATTGGAAGTTGTAGCTGTGTGTAATCTCATACACCTCTTCAACATCTTGTGCACCATAGTGGAGGTACATATCCTCATAATAGTCGTTGTCGATCATGTAGCGTACTTTGGACGTTGTGTCCGCGAAGCTCATGCTCTTCTCGTCAACTTCCTTCATATATTCCAGAACCGCTTCTTTATCTTTATCCAAACGGAAAAAACCGCTGTCGTCGCGTTGCATCAATAGGTTGTTCAATTCAATATGCCGCAATTTTCTCTACCTCCTGTACGAATCGTTGTGCATCTCCTGTCGTGCCGGACAGTTCAAATTTGTATACGACGGGAACGTTGTATAGTGCCGAGATCAGATCAGCGCTTTTACCAAAGTTGTCGCCCCAGTTGCGATTACCGCTCGCTGCTACGCCGAGCATACGGTTGTGGTTTTTCTCCAGAAAATGAGTCACCCGTTCCGGGACCTGACCGAAGCCAGTCGTATAGGTGATCAATACAAAAGGTTCATTCAGTTGCAGCGCTTCTTCAATCTGTACCGCCTGCACTGATGTATGTTTCAATTTTCCGATAAACCGCCGTACATTGCCCGTTTTAGAATCGTACGCAATCAGCATGGGATGACATCTCCTTTTCAACTCAATATGTAGTATGGGTGTACTGTACAGCTCAGCTTCCTCATCACCGGTAACAACCGCTGAATGGCTGATTCCCCACTGTGCCAGTCGCTCTTACAATGCATTACCCATATATGGTCCCCTAAAACATCCGTTCATCAATATATGGGAGATGTTTTTGAGTGTATACCCTATATATTGTGTTGTCAATAGCGTACGAAAGTACGAAACGTAAGTGCCGAAGTGAAGATTTACAGCACTTTTCCCTTTAAAAACAAGAACTATCAGGCATCTATGCACGGCTGTGACTGCCGGTATGTCGTCAAAAAAATAAACTACTTGACATACTATATATGGTTTGTTCCTTCCAGCGTTTTGTCTATCATTTCCAGAACAAGAAACACGGTCAGAACCATAACAATTTTGGACACTCAAGTATAAAACTTTACTGCTTCCGACCCAAAAAAGCAAATGAAAATTGCTGCATTTGAAGAAAGTTCATAATTGAAAAAGCTTGCAACAATCTTTTTTATTTCTTGATGTCATCTTTGCGTCGAGGCGTGTATTTCAGATATGTGAATGCACCGCCATTTGAGAGCGGATTCAGGATCATTTGCTGAAATGATGGATGTGAAAACAATCATTTCGGGAGAACGGATATTGATTTTGTGAAAAGGATACTTGGTAGTCAGGATGGAGAGTCATGTTTCTTCTATAGAAGTCATGATTGTGGGATTGAGGATAGTAGATAGTGAATAGGTAAGATATTTTGCTGACGCAAAATCACTTTTTATTAGACCTCGTGTTTTAAGAGCGCAAACAAGAGGCATCGTAGGGAACATTCTACTATATATGATGATTCTATCAGCGGTACCGTATATATCTAATGGTATTGGGCTTGCAAGGCACGTCGCATATGGCGATGATTAGGGCGGAAGTGATCGTTGCTACGGAAGATGTGGATTTTCTGATCTGGAATGCACGGTTATAATTCCGTATGAACTGAATATGATGAATCTGTCCAAACCGTGGTCTGCTGCTATAGAGACTTTGATTTGGTTGGCTTCCCTTTTCTTCTCAAATAACGTGAGTGGTCGTATATAGCGGACATACCGATCAAGATCACCATTCCAAATTCTATAATTTTAAATAAATTACATATAATGTATAATAAAATCGCAATATGAAAGCGTATACAAAAAAGGAGGAATTTGATGTTTCATTGGATTGGTAAATGTGTGCTGCTGGCAGCACTGGTGATTGCAGGTTTTGCATCGCCGGGTCTGACTAGCAACGTCTCGGCTGCTGCCCCTTCGGTAGGTTCTATTTCCGCTTCATCCATCCCAGCGCCAACTGGTAGCGGTGTGATGACTTTCAAGCTACTGAATGCGACAAACGGTGCTTATTCAGACAGTCAGGTTTACTGGGGCATCCTCGGTATCAATCCAGCAACCAAGCAGTGGAGTTATCTGACTAGCTCCGGCGAGCTACGTCCGATCTCTGCCGCGCTGAATGACGCTTCTGGTCATCTGACCAAAAACGGTGTCAATTACGCCAACATCTACAGCACCATCGCTCAGAAAGAATGGGTGAGTCTGCCGAAAATGGATTCCGGTCGCATGTTCATCTGCGTCGGTTCGCCATGTTATATCAAAACATACAATGACGGCTTCGCTGGACCGGATATTAACAATCCGTCCGACCCGAACCTAAATGTGTATTTTGATTTTGTCGAGTTTACGGTGAATGATTCCGGGTATCACGGCAATACTACGCGTGTAGATGGATTCGGCTTCCCACTGCAACACCGTCTGGTGAACCGTGCAGGCAACTATGACCGCACAGTGGGTGAACAGGAATCGGAAACACGGGCAAGTATTTTCAGCAAGTATAAGAGCGAAGTGCCAACTGCCTTCAAAGGGCTGGCAGATGTACAAGCGCCTTACCGCATCGTAGCACCGATTCATGGCTCGTTCAAAGCGGGCGGTGCGAATGCGAATTATTTTGCTGGGTATGCGAATTATACGACGCAGGAGATTCTGCTCTGTAATGGAGCATTGCAGGAATCACCGGGCATTTGCTCGGCGATTAACCGACATGTGTATGGGAACCAAGCGGATTGGAATAATGTAGCTGCCTATTACAAAGCGGCTCCGGCGAATTATTATGCGAAGTTCTGGCATGATCATAGTATTGGCGGACTGGCGTATGGGTTTGCTTATGATGATTATAATCAGCAGGCGGCTTATCTTGAGGTTGGTGATCCGAAAGGATTGATTATTCGCGTAGGCTGGTAAGTGTTCATTGCTTGCTGGTTTGAAATTGTGAATGGTTGGGGTGCTTGAGCAACAAGCACTCCGAAAAGGAATAAGGGAATGGAACTCAGGTGGAGTCACGAGAATCTACGGATTAGGATTGCATGTAGATTCTCGCGACTCCAAAGTCGTTCCTTTTCCCTTATTTCCTTTTCTCCGTTCCGTGCTTAGAAACAACCTAATGAACAAGTTAAGCTTTTGTATCAAGAAAACCACTGATTAAAACCTTTTACGTGCCGATAACACAATGTATTATTACCATTCTACATGAACTGAAAAAGGCAGATCAGCACTAACTGATCTGCCTTTTATGATTATATATCTTATTCTTTGCTTGCTACCTTCCTACGGCGCTGGATCGATGCTAGATTGTTGTTCAGCTCTTTCAGGCATCTACATAGTAAGCAGTATTAACATAGTCGCCTATGTCCTTAGAACTTATAGCAGATCCTTCTCTAGCACAATCTTGAAAGACCCTTGCGCATCGGTAAATGTATCCACAATATCGAAGCCGTACTGAATATTCAGCAACAGCATATTGCGCCAGCGATTCATCGTTTTTGTCTGGACTTTGTGGTATCCGGCTTGTCGCAGATGCTGGTGCTGTGTGTCCATGAGTATGGATGCGATGCCTTGCTTACGGTAATGGGGATCGACACCGCCTAGCCAGCTATAGAATGTATTCTGATCCTCCATTAATGGATAGCCAATTTTGTAGCCGATGACTTCCTCTCCATCTAGTGCCACAATGGTCAGCAATTCCTTGATATCTGGTATGGTGACATTGTTATGTATTTTCTGAATAAGTCCAACGTCTCCCTTGCCTGAAAATATAGATTCGTGCAGCGTCGCAATCCGCTGGAGCATGTCCGCCTCAGGGAGTGCATGGAGTGTACGGTATTCGTATTTGGTCGTAGCAGGATGTGCAGGTTCAGATGGTGGCTGTGAAGATGATGTGGAATGACGTTCGACTGTGTTCATCGGTGCGGAGGACTCCGTTTCTGGCTCCGTATGCTTCCTGTTCGTCATAGGTACAGACCCCTTTTCCTATAAATATAGATGGTTTCTCGCTGACATCCACGTCACGTAGCAACAATGATCTTGATGAGAATGATCCATAGATCATCTATCAGTCTATGGATCAAGCTATCGTTTCATTATAAGCAAAATATGCAAGCTATGGAAAGGCTTACTCACGCATAAGTAGCCCCACCATTTCTATGGAGAGCAAATGGTAGGGCTACCTTGGATTTACATCGGCTTTGATAATCGACTTTGATAATTGGCTTTTATATATAGAAGACATGATTAGATGAAACAGGATTGCAGCAAGTGAGTTCTATTGCTGCAATCCTGTTATTGGTTATTTGTCTCGACCTAATGTGGTATTATTCGGGATCGGCACCTTCGACCAGTCCATATCCGAAGCAAAGTAGAAACTGGTATAGCTTGGCTGGTTATACGTCGTATTCTGACGTGCAATACCGGTACGATACTGTACATCGTGCATCAGTGTGTACAGCTTATGGTTGGTTAGTTCTGTGCTGAGATAGATGCGGATCGCTGAACTATCTGCTGTACGCAGCAGCAATTCCTCACGCCAATCGCCGAAAATGTCTGCGACGAGGGAAGGGTTACCTTTGGTGCCGTTATTGGACAGTGTACCATTGGCAACCAGTACAGTGCCCTTTTGCCAATCTTGAATGGTTGGCGTCACATCCTGTGAACCGTCGATGATTTGCGTCGTCAGCTGTGGGCTCCATTTGATATTCATATTAGTACCCGGATAGCTTTTGCCGATGAGGGTGCCATCAGCGGTGCGCAGATTGGTTGCCCATGTTTCCAGACCCGGACGGGATGGATCAATATCGCCGACCATGCCGCGACCGGTATCCTTACCAGTGTACGCGCCATAGATGACTTTGCCAGTTGCTGCATCACGCAGCGCATAACCATACGGTGCGTAGGTTGCTGCTTCATGTACCATATAGATTTCCAATCCCGGTCGGTTCGGATCAATGTCTGCTACATGCAGGGCATCGCCGTGTCCCAACTTGGCAATCTGACCCGGAATGGCACTGCCTGCTGGCATCACATCCTTGGAGCTGTATAGCAGGGTACCATCGTGATCGACGGTACCGGAGCCGTATACAATCTCGTCCTTGCCGTCTCCGTCCACATCGGCGGCAGACAAGGAATGCGCCCCTTGTCCAGCAAGCGGTCCCAGATTCGGATCGGTACCGTCGCGTCCATGTGGGCCGTCGTTGAATGGATTGGTCATGAGCGCCCAGCCCGTGTCGGCGGTCCAGTCCTTGCTCAGCTTTTTGCCGTCCCAGCTATAAGATACGAGCGCGGCGCGCGTATAATATCCACGGGCAAACACTGCGGACGGCGTTTTGCCATTCACATAGGCGACGGTCGCCAAAAAACGATCCACTCGGTTGCCCGGCTCGATCCGGCTCATCGCATAATCACCCCACATCAACCCATCGTCATATCGCTCTGGTTCATAATGCACGGTCTGCTCCTCTTTCCCTGTACGCCCTTCAAATACAGTTAAATATTCCGGTCCACGCACGATAAAGCCTTCAAAATCACGCAGATCGTTACGTGTGCTGCGCGACGGTGCATACACGTCGATAAAATAGTCCGCCAACGCCTTCGCATCATTCAGCGATAATGGATACGAATACTTCGGCGCGATGCCAAACGCCTCTTCCAGTGTCTTCGGCCAATGACCATTTTTCACCTCAGGATGCTCACTCCAGTCTTGGAACATCTGCACCACATGATTGTAATAATCCTCGCTGCTCATGCGGTAATCATCCGTATTGGCGTATCCTGCCTGCCGATCTTCTTTGGGCAG
The DNA here is from genome assembly GCF_040719145.1 of Paenibacillus sp. JQZ6Y-1. NCBI lineage: Bacteria > Bacillati > Bacillota > Bacilli > Caryophanales > Paenibacillaceae > Paenibacillus > Paenibacillus kandeliae. The sequence continues at coordinate 36,924 of NZ_JBFDUZ010000001.1, read as the reverse complement.
TGAAATGTATCGTTCTGACACGACATTGCCGCGCGCTCCATAACGAGTGATCTTTGTACCCGGTGCGGTTTTCATCATCATCTCGACTTTGCCATCACCGTCAAAATCGTATACGAGAAACTGAGTATAGTGCGCGCCAGAACGAATATTCACGCCGAGATCAATCCGGTATAACAGCGTCCCATCCAATCGATACGCATCAATGTACGTATTGCCAGTGTAGCCCTTCTGCGACACATCCTTCGCATTAGACGGATACCATTTTACAAAATATTCGTATTCCCCATCGCCATCTACATCCCCCACACTCATATCGTTAGCGGAATAACTGTACGCTTCGCCTGCCGGAGTGACGCCATCGGCTGGCTTTTGCAATGGAAGATCGTAATACGTGTCATTCCAAACCGATACTGGTGCACTAAGCTTATTGTTATCCGGCTTGAGCAGACTGGCAACAGAGATGCCATGTGCTGTCGCTGTCTGTTCAACGGTTTGACTATGATCAGAGGACGAGATGCCATATGTAGCGGAAGTGACCTCAGCAGACGAGGATCGCGCTGCACCTGCGGTATCGTCATACAAGGATTCGGTAGCAGTGACGGATGGATGCGAACGTGCGGGAATCGCTAGCAAACGATATCGATCCTGCACCTTGCCCTTTGTATCCAAATAGTTGGTACTATCACTGACGACTGCCACAAACGTTCCATTCCGATACACAGCAAAATCCGTCCCCGTCAGCCCTGTATTCGAATAACCCTTTACTTCATTGCCAAGTAGCCGCCAGCTGAGAAAATTACCATCTACCGTATGAGCAGCAACCAGTCCACGATCCAGATATTCCAGCTGTACCTTCTGTTGCTTGCCTTGTCCATCATGATTGGCAGACCATGCTGCATTACTAGCCGAATCGGCAGCTGTCACACCACCAGCTGGTACGACTAAAGCAAGACCCAACGCAACGGTCAGCAAGCGAGGCATCCATGCATACTGCTTTTTGATCACGTTATTCACTCCCTATTCATTCGTAGTTTTGATAACGCTTACACAATTGGATTGCCTCTTTATTATAGAATTCTCTACATGTTCACGTGTTCAAAAATCAGATGGAACTGTTTAAATACCCGTCTGTTTCAGCGATGATATCGCATCTTGTACGCAGATTGTTCACATGTACAGATCGTTAGATACAGATATTCAGATGCGTTGACATACTCCTTGCTCGCGCTCCCCCTCTATTCTCTGCACTTGAAAAACTCATATTGATCTACTATGTAATATTAATTTACATGAAAATCATCTTTCTGCATAAAATCCGAACTTTTAATTATATTTTTTTACAAATGTTAAGAATAACACTCTTCAAAGCATCGATACACGCCTATGATAACACTAATAACAGCTCAAACAGATAGTTTTCCTGACATAAGCATGTATATACGAGAATATACTTACATTCAAAGGGGCGTTCGATATGGAAAACAAAGTAAGCGGCGGTAAAATCTTTTCGCTTGGATTGCAGCATGTACTTGCTATGTATGCCGGAGCCATTCTAGTACCACTACTTGTCGGGCGTGCATTGAATCTGACGACAGAGCAGCTCTCCTATTTGGTCGCCATCGACCTACTAACTTGCGGAATCGCTACCCTGCTGCAAGCATGGAAAACAAAATACCTCGGCATTGGATTGCCAGTCATGCTGGGAAGCTCCTTTGTCGCGATTACGCCGATGATCGGAATCGGCAATCAGTACGGATTAGCATCTGTGTATGGAGCGATTATCGCTGCTGGATTATTTGTCGCTGTATTCGCTGGATTTTTTGGTAAAATTATTAAGCTATTCCCACCGGTTGTAACGGGAACAGTAGTGACGGTCATTGGGCTGTCCCTTGTTCCAACAGGTATTCGCAATATGGCAGGCGGTGCGAACAACGATGACTTTGGCAGCTTGCAAAACTTCCTGCTGTCATTCGGTGTACTGGCACTCATTCTGCTGATTAATCGCTTTTTCACCGGCTTTATGCGTTCGCTATCCGTACTGATCGGTATTATCGTTGGTACACTGGCTGCTGCATTGCTTGGTAAAGTGAATTTGACTGCTGTTATGGAAGCATCTTGGTTCCATCTGCCGCAATTTTTTGCTTTCGGACTACCAGAGTTCAAAATCGCTCCGATCCTCACCATGATTATCGTCTGCATGGTCATTATCGTCGAATCGACAGGTGTATTCCTTGCCCTCGGTCGTGTATGCGACCAAAAGCTGACGCCGCAGGATATGACGCGCGGCTATCGTACAGAAGGTATTGCGATCATGCTGGGCGGATTGTTCAATGCGTTTCCGTATAACACCTTTGCACAAAATGTCGGTCTGGTCGAACTATCCCGTGTCAAAACGCGTAACGTCATCTTCATGGCATCCGGTATCCTCATGGTGCTTGGTTTGGTTCCGAAAATCGCTGCGCTGGCAACGATCATCCCACCTGCCGTACTCGGTGGTGCGACCGTCGTCCTGTTCGGGATGGTTATCGCCTCCGGTATCCGTATGCTAACCGAGGTGGATTTCAAAGATCAACGCAATCTGCTCGTGGTTGCCTGCTCCGTCTCGCTGGGTATCGGTGCAACGGTTGTGCCAGAGCTGTTCGCCGGATTGCCAGCTTCGCTGCGTATCATCGTCAGCGATGGTACAATTACGGGCAGCTTGTCCGCGATTGTGCTGAATCTATTTTTCAACATGACGTCTCGCCGCAAAGTAGAATCGGCTCCCGCCCATTCGCATAGTCTAGCGGAAGCAACTGTTGCCCGTGAGCAAATTTCCTAATATCACAAATGGTGGATCGTAATAAAATGCAGTCCAGAAACTAACGATTCTGTTGATTGCTTCAACCGTTTGTATTCCTCTAATGAAAAGCCATCCCAAACAACCGCCGATATGGTATAATCACCACTATTGACAGTTAACAGGAGGCACACATGCTTACTTTTGAACAAAAGCTTGAACTGCTGGAATCGTACCCTCAATTGCAGCGCAAACAGGTATCACTTGGACGGGTTAATTTTCATTTTGAAGAAAGTACCGTTGATAAGAAAATTGTAGCATTTCATATTCATCCGAACGGCAATGGCTTTGTCTATGCTGGACTGCTGGATGAATACGAAACCGATGATAAAGGCTTTGTAAATATCCGCGACTATTCGGAGGAGCAGCTGCGTACGTTGCTGGATGCTACGCTTGAAGCGATGTCCAGCCAAGCACCGGCTGAAGATGTCAGCGATAGTAAAAGCTCCGCTGGTTCCTCTACTCCCGTCATCTCCTTATCCAGCTCATCCGCAGGCGGCAACTGGATCGACGATGAAGGTCATACGCTGATCCTGAAATACGAAGACGACATGTGGTGCCTGTACGCAGGCGACAACCTCGACATGGCATTCGAATCGCGCCGTGAAGCCGATGATTATTTAAGAGAAGAAGGCTTCAAGCCGAACCTGAAAGCGTAAATAGTAAATAGCAGCACACTATAGATACTCTCGTTGATCCAAATGAGAGTATCTTTTTTTGTATTCATTACGATTACTAATCCAAACCCCTCTGCCAAACCACCATCCTTGCCCAATTCCACGACAACGCCCGTCTCTACTGGTATAATAGAAGGAACTGCGAATATGTAGATAGGCTAGACGCATATTCAGACTGCAATACCAATACAGAGAGACGGATAGGAGCTGCTTATGTCTAATCAAAGTATTATCTTTTTCGATATCGACGGAACCCTGCTGGACTTCAACAAAGAACTGCCCGCTTCCACCAAACAAGCGATTTTTGAACTGCGTGAACGTGGACACGAGGTAGCGATTGCTACGGGACGTGCACCATTTATGTTTGAAAAGATCCGCGAAGAACTGCAAATCGACACTTACGTCAGCTACAACGGACAATACGTGGTACTGCGCGGCGAAGTGCTGTACACCAATCCACTGAACCCGGATGCACTGGTGAAATTAAGCCAAGCTGCCATCGAAAATGAAAATCCAATCGTGTACATGGATGCCGACGATATGCGCGCCAATGTACCGGATGAGCATGAATATATTACTACCAGCATCAGCACACTGCATGTAGATAAATTCCCAACCTACGATCCGGCATACTATGAACAGCGCGAAATGTACCAATGCTTGCTGTTCTGTCTGGAAGGTGCGGAGCAAAATTATGCAGCAGATTTCAAAGACTTCGACTTTATCCGCTGGCATCCGATGTCGGTCGACGTGCTGCCTGCTGGCGGCTCCAAAGCGAACGGCATTTCCAAGATCACTGAAAAACTGGGCTTTCCGAAAGAGCGCCAGTACGCATTCGGCGACGGCTTGAACGATGTAGAAATGCTCAAGCAAATCTACAACAGTGTCGCGATGGGCAATGCTGAACCAGAAGCCAAAGCCGTAGCACGCCATGTGACCAAGCCAGTGGATCAGGATGGCATTTTGCACGGTTTGCAAATGGTTGGTCTACTGGACTAAGATCGTTCGCAATACGAAATAGCACATCCACGTTCATCATGAATATAGCAAAAAGACCAGGTATACCTTTGCTCCTACACGAGAAGGGTATATCTGGTCTTTTTGCTAGCTATACTCAACAATTTCCAACGATTCAAGCACTCAAATACCGAGCAATCCGAAAAACTCAAAGCGCGCCGTCTGCGCTGAGATTTCTTCCAGCGTTTTGTCTGCGAGCGATGAATCAGCAGATTGGGGTCCGAACAACCATCTGGCGATCATACCTTCGATCAGACTGGTTAGCATCGCTGCACGCATGGCTGGATCGATGCCAGTCGGCAGCATGTCCAGCTCAATCGCACGCTCAATATTACGCCGGAATGCCTGCTCCATCTGAATCCGTGCTTCATTGGCTGCCTGCCGTATCGCTTCATCCGCTGCTCCACTACCAAGCAGCAGCTCCATTAGATAACGATGATCGCTGGCAAACTGGAATAGATTTTGCAGTAAGTGCTGGGATGCCTGCACCATATCCACCACCGAACCGGACTCCGTGCGATATCCCTGCGAGATCACATGTGCAATCTCCTCACGCCCATTAGCGATAATCTCCAGCGCAATCGCTTCTTTGCTTTTAAAATACCAATAAAATGTCCCCTGCGCGACTCCCGCCTGCCGCACAATATCCGACACTTTGGTCTGATGATACCCGTTCCGCGCAAACAACTCGACGGCAATATCGAGTAGCTCCTGCCTTCTTTCTCCATTGGTATGTGTGGTATTTCGCTCTGGCATGTCGTACCTCCCGATTGACTCATCAGTCAACTTGATTTTATCCATGCTAGCGGATAACGTCATGATAGTCAATGCTGTCTGAATATTGAATATCTGTGCCTAATATCCACACTTGCTGCCTATACGCTTTTTCTCACCTTTACCGCTTCCCTTGTATGTACCGCTTCTAATGTAAATCCAAAGAGACAAAAGAAAAAGGAGATGCGCCCATATCGTGTACAGGCATATCCCCTCTATCTATTTAATCCTCTATTCTCTTGTTCAACCTTCTATTACTCACATCCGACTGCGGAATAACAAATAGATGAAGTACGGTACTCCAATCAACGAAATAACGATACCTGCTGCCAATTGAGCGGGAGCGAATATCGTTTTGCCGATCAGATCGCCGAGCGATACCATCAGCATGCCGATCAGACCGGAAATGGGCAACAAGTGACGATGACGCAGACCGACCAGCCGCCGTGCAATATGCGGAGCGATCAGACCGACAAAGCCAACCCCGCCGGATACCGAAATGCACGCCGCCACCAGACCGACCGCCGCCAATACCAGCTTACGACGCTGCCGACCAAGATCCAATCCTAGACTGAGCGTGGTCTCGTCATGCAGTTGCAATACATCTAACACGTTTCCTTTCCACCATAGATACGGGCTGATCAGCAGCAACCATGGTAGCATAGCACCAATATAACGCCAATTCGCATGATGCAGACTACCTGCCAACCAGACTGCTGCCGCCTCAAAATCATTCGGATTCATTTTGAGCGACAGATACAGCGTAATCGCTGCAAAGCCTGCGCTGACCGCGATTCCGACTAGAATCAGCTGCTGCGGGTCCAATCTCCCATTGCTACGAGCCAGCCAGAAAATAATCGCTACTGCCAGCATTCCGCCAGCCAGACCGAACAATGGCATTGCCATGTAAGCGAGCCAGCCAGTCAGATTCAGTGTCTGGCTAAATACTAGCATAAACAGCACAACCGCCATACTCGCACCAGCGTTAATCCCTAGCATCCCTGGATCAGCAAGACCATTGCGGGTAACGCCTTGAATTACCGCCCCTGCCATGCCTAGCCCGAAGCCAGTTAGTAGCGCCAGTACAATACGCGGTAGTCGAAAATCGAATACAACCAGATCATACTCGCGAGTGGCATCGATACGCAGCAGTGTGCGAACCACATCGCCAACGGTCATATCGAATGTGCCGTTGGTGACGCTGATATACACGACAGCAAGCGTAATCAACAGCAGTAATGGCGCGACTAACCAAATGCGCCGATGAATTGGGAACATCTCCGCTTCAGGAAGCTTCATGTGCTTTGCCTCCTTTCCGACGAATCAGATACAGGAAGAACGGAACACCGAACAGCGCGGTGACGACACCTATTGGTGTCTCGAACGGCGCATTCAGCCAGCGGCTGATCAAATCGCACCAGCAGAGAAATAGTCCACCCAGCCAAGCAGCGCACGGTATGACTTTGCGGTAATCCGTGCCGACCAGATAACGCGTTGTATGCGGCACTAATAAGCCGACAAAGGCGATTTTTCCCGCCAACGCTACTGAGCAGCCAGTCAGAATCACAACTGCCAGCATCGACAATGCCTTAATCACAGTTGTTCGTTGTCCAAGCCCAGCGGCAATCTCGTCGCCCATCGACAGCACTGTAATATACCGTGCGAGCATCAGCGCCATCAACAAGCCTACTAGTGCGAATGGAAGAATCAGCTTCAGCATCATCGGATCAATTTGGTTGAGCCTAGCGTTATACCAGAAGCTAACCGATTGCGACACCTGAAAATACGTTGCCGCTGCTTCCGCCACGCCGCTCAGAAAGGTACCGATGATCGTACCTAGAATTGCCATCCGTACGGGCGACGTACCATTGGGCAGTAGCCACGCCAGTCCAAATACAATCCCCGCCCCAATCGCCGAGCCAACCAGCGAGTAAACAACCATCGTTAACGACGTTGCACCGGGCAGCATAATCATACATAACGTAATCGCCATCACCGAGCCATCCGACACACCCATAATCGATGGCGAAGCGAGGTAGTTACGAGTCATGCCCTGCATGATCGCTCCCGATACCGCTAGAAAAGCGCCAATACATAGCGCACCAAGTGCACGCGGCAGCCGCGAATGCACGATGATCTGGTGCGTGATATCATTTTCATCGAAATGAAACAGCGCCTGCACCACTGTCGACAGATCGATATCGTTGGCTCCATACAGGATGGATATAGCAATCGTGAGCGTAGCCGAAACCGGTACGCCCACGATGAACAGCAGCGGAAGCCAGCTTCGGATTCCGCCAGTGAATATACTCATTATTTGGACAATTCCTTCACAGCTGCCTGCACGAATTGGTCACGGCTCCATGCCGGACCGCCTTCGGACAATGGATCAATTACGTTCACATACACATGACCGTTCTGAAATGCTTTCATTTTGCTCAGAATCGGATTGTTTTGCAGGTCTTGCAGTGCATTCGGCGTATCGGCATTCTCATCCTCAGAGAACTGAATAAACAGATCATCTGGATTCACCTGTGCCAGCTGTTCGACAGAGATTTCCTGCTGCGCTTTCGCTTGCTGGATAATATCTGGTACCTTCAGCCCCAGATCCTCGTACAGCGCTGCATTGACGAATACATTCGACGGATAGACACAGACTGCGCCCTGACGGATACGTACCGCCAGTACCGTTTTGTCCTTCAATTTGGCACCTAGTTCGCTTTGAGCTGTTTTCACATCCTGATCGTATTGAGAAATGGCAGTTTCCGCCTGCTCCTGCTTACCAGTCAGCTGACCCATCAGCTTCAGGTTATCCTTCCAATTATCCGAAATATGCGATACCGCAATCGTTGGTGCAATCTTGTTCAGCTGCTCCATCACAGGCGCATCGAATTTGGTCGTACCAAGAATCACATCCGGCTTCAACGACAAAATCGTCTCAAAGTTCGGCTCTGTTTTCTCCCCGATTGATTTTGCCTGATCGGTAATGGAAGCGAATTTTTCTGGGAAACTGCCCCGATACGTAATCGCCCCTGTCGGATGCACATCCAGCATCAGCGCATCCTCCATCGCTTCCATGGAACCGGTAATTACGATACGCTCTGCTTTGGCAGGAACAGTGTATTCTTTGCCCAGATAGGTGATCGTTTGCTGTTCGCCCTGTACAGAGTTGTTTGTTGCACCGCTTGCAGATGATGTACCGCCTGTACCTTCACTGCTGGTAGCGTTATTACTATTGCCACAGGCAGATGACAGTACCATCGTTAACGCCAGTATACAAATGGCAGTACAGGAACGCAAAACATTGCGCTCCCCTCCTGCCGTCTTGGTTTGTCTATTCATCACAATATGGCTCCCCTTTCGATATCCATCCCACTTGATAATCATTCTCAATAAAATGATAGTATGGATACCGTTATCCGAACATGGACAATATTCGCAAAAGGCATGGACGATGTTCAGTCTAACCACCTGAATATGCTCCATGCCCTATCGCTTGCCCAATGCTTCCGCACGTCTGCAACCTGTAACAGCTTATGCCCTTCCCTCAATATCTGCTGCAACGATGGCTTATGGATGAATGGCGCGGGTTGCTGCTTCTTTCATTTATAGATCAACATGGATAGATCAACGGGATCCGCAAAAGATATTGCCTGCATCGTCCACCATTCGTTTGTACGCTTCCGGCGAACGGTCACGCCACGGATCAGAATGCAGTACATGCACTTGATCTCGCTGCACCGCACGCAAATTCAACCATTCTGGCTGCGTCTCTAGCTCCTTCCACTGTTGTAGCGTCTGACTTTCCTGACAAATGAGCAACAACAAGCGGTCGGGATCAACCGTTGCCAGCATAGAAGAGGGGATCGGCGTATTTTCATCCTCCCAATCGTCTCTCTCATTCCTCTTATCCTCTGCCTCATCTCTCCGATTGATCTCATGATCCGCCATATGCTGTGGCAGCAAGCGAGCCAGATGTACATGCAGATCATTACGCAGCATATGGGCGGCTTCACATGAATAACACGAATAGAAATTCCCTTTCCAATATCGGACAAAAACAACCGTCTCCCCTTGCTCATACGCTGGCGCGATATTGCTTTGTATGGCGTTGGCATTTCCAGATACGAGTTGTTTCCCTTTTATTCCTTCTTGGTTGTTTTGTACTCCTTGTTGCTTCTCTCGTATTACTGCTTGGTTCTCTTTCATTCCTTGTTGCTGCTCTCCCACTACCTCGGCTTGATCCAGCCTTGTTTTCGCTGCTGCCTTGCCTGCTCTCATCTTCTCAAGCACCTGACCACATTGCTGATCATATTGCGCCAGCCAGCTTTCCGCCTCTGCATCCTGCCCTAGCTTATGCCCCAATTCCCGCAGCTGCTGCTTCCACATAGGGCTGGCGCAGTCGATATAATGCACCTCGGCGATTTGCTGCAAATGCTGCTTTTCTTCTGGTGAAATGTGTTCTGGTGCGATAATCAGCTCTGGATGACAGCGCCGCAATATAGCAAGATTGCTCTCCCATTGCATGGTTGCACGCTGTACCTTCAAATGAACCGGAATATCGGCAGCATGCCGCTTTTCATCATGAGCCGTCCATTTCGGATGAAGCGGTGCGGCGTATGGAATAACATCCAGTGCCAGTAGATACCCTGTAATGATCGGATCGTAGGAAGCGATTTTGCGGGTCCGATTGCGGATATAGGCAGATGGCGTGATGCCTGTTTCCTGCTTGAATTTACGGCTAAAATAAAACTCATCATGATACCCAACCTCATGCGCAATATCGCGCAGTCGCAGCTCAGGATTCGCCATCAGGCGGCGCGCCTGCTCCATACGCAGACGGGTCATATAGTGAACGACACTTTCCCCGTAATGCTTTTTGAACAGACTGACATAATAATTCCGGCTGAGTCCCGCCATCTCGGCAAGCTGCTCCAGCGTCAACGGTTCCCGATAATGCTGCTCAATATACGCGCGCGTCCGTTGCAGCTGCACACTAGCATCGCCTTCTGGCACATGTTCCTGCTCTCGTAGATCGCACAACAATTGCAAAAACAAACTGACTGCACGCGTACGACTTCCATGCTCACCGCTCATCCATTGCTCATGGATCGACTGACATATTGGTAACAGCCATGAACCAGCGATCGGATAACCGCCATGATCGTGCTTTTCATATGAATGTTCACCAGCAGACATCGCCGTATATGCCGACAAACCTAGCAGCTTCAACTCCTGCCCGTGCTCCACATAACAGTCAAAACGGAGCAAATATACACTCATCCCTTTACGACCAGACGAGCGTAGTCCCAACGTGCTACCCGGTACGAACCAGTGTACACTTTGCCCTTGCACCCGCAGCCGTTCCTGCTCCCGTGTCAGAATACCTTCACCCTCGGCAATGATCAGCAGGGTATGACTGGACGCATATTGCTGTGGTAGATGAAAGTCACCGGTTTTGCGTACCTTCTCCACATTACGCAGTCGAAAGCTCAGCGTGTCCAGCGCTGACAATATGGAGCCGTACAGCGGTTGTGGCACAGATGATGTCTGCGATGTTGTTGCTGACGATGAAGGATTGTTCCGTTTCCATTCCGCAATAGTATTCATGGCGTATCTCTCCTCTATGTTGATCTGGTCATTGATGCAATAGCCGGGCAGTCTATCGATATGGATGGCACATACGAGAAGATTCATCTCGCTATACAACCGCCATTCATTTTTTATAATAAACAATATCTTCCTTACTATATTGCTCATACAGAATCCATAGCTCATCTACAATATAATCAAATGATAATAATTCTCAATATACTTCCTCACTCTACCCCGTTCCAACCCAGCACGTCAACGAATACGACTCTTTTTTCAACATTTGTCCATGAATCACACGGAATATTGTGCATGGTCGGCAAAGCGACAAATTTGTATGATCAAGGCAAAACGTACAAGAAGCTGTATCCAATCCTTTGCTCTACTACACAGCGTCCCTCTCATTTCCATCTATAGACAAGGAGAATACTTATGAACTCATCGTTTCCCCATAGCCAACAGATCGCCGCACATCCTCAAGCACCAGAAAGTGAATTTTGTTTACGTGGAACGACTCAATTCGATCTCACCTCTGCTACTGGTCGCAAGTATCGCATTCTGATGTCCATTCCTGATCTGCCACCAACTGAAAGAGGCTACCCGATCATCTACACATTGGATGGTCATGCCATCTTCGCTCCATTACTGGCAGCTGAACGAGCCCAATCGCGACGTACGCAGAAAACGGATGTGATCGCCTCTATCATTATTGGCATCGGCTATCCATCTGAATTGCCCAATTCACCGGAGCGTCATTACGACTATACCCTGCCTGTTCCCGCAGAGCATCTGCCTCCTTCCCGCGATGGTCAGCCGTGGGCTCTACATGGCGGAGCAGATGAATTTTTGCGATTTATTCAGGAGGTATTGAAGCCAGAGGTGGAACGACGCCAGCTAGTGGACGTGGATCGTCAGACGCTGCTGGGTCATTCCTTTGGTGGATTGTTCACCCTGCATACGCTGTTCACTGCGCCGCAATCGTTTCGGAATTATGTCGCTGCTAGCCCTTCGCTGCATTGGGGACAGCCGCTCATTGCCGAGGAAGAACAGATTTTCACTGAATATATCAAGAATGCGAACGAGGAACATCATCTATTCATCGCGCTGGGTGCACTGGAAAATACGCCGCCTTTTCATATGCTGCAACATGCCGCAGCGTTAGCAGAACGATTACAGCCGCTGCATGAGTACGGACTGCATGTACGCTTTCGTGAATATGCTGATGAAAATCACGGCTCCGTCGTTCCGTCGATGATCAGCGCTGCACTACGTACGGCAGCACTGTAATTCTCAGCATGGAAGAAGTGGATTCTTATGCCGTCATGAATACTCCCCAACTATGCTAAGAACCGGACGACCGGACATGAACATTCTATTCAGTAGGCGTTCTCATCTTCATGATCTCAACATATTTTCCGATATTAGGAATGGAAGGTGAATCACTTACTTTGATTTTCCTGCCATTCCATAGAGAGATTATAGAGAAAAGGGGAACATTCCATGTCCGCACGTTTATCGGTTCATCCGCTGGTCAAACTAGTATGTGCAGTCGCATTGCTGCTCGTTCTGTCCACCGGTCTAGCATTGTCCGTCAACGCAGCTTCAACCAAAGGCAATACATACAGCTCTGTCTCGCTTTATATCAATGGCGAGCTGCAAATTGTACCGCCCACCCAGAAAGTCCAGTTTATGAACAGCAATACCCTGTACATCCCAGTCAAAACAATCACCCGTATTCCGGGCATCACCATCAACTACGGCAGCCCGCTTAGTTTGACCGGTAGCCGCGGTAATGTCACTATCAACAATACCAATTCCTTTGCGTACAATGGCACAACGTATGTACAGTACAAAACTCTGCTATCTATTAGCGATCTGGATGGCAAATACGCGTCCAGCGCATATGCGCTGTTCCTCTGGACAACCGACGAGGGCAAAGCCGAATCCTCCAAAATTCTCACCAACATCAGTCAGCTTCCCTCAGGTATGGGACCACTGATCGGTCAGAAAATGTACCCTGCTCATGAAAATGGAGCATACTGGATCACCAACGTTTATTACGATCCAAGTAGCACTATCTTTTATGTGACTGCTCGCAATTCTGGCGGTGAGGAGATTCATACAAACTCCAACTACGAAGCGTTTGATTTTGTATTGGATGCTTCGTTAACGCAAATGCAGAATATTCTGCGTGGCAAAAATGTCTGGTTCGACAATCGTGAGTTTAATGGAACCGGACTCAAGCATCTGGAAAAACTAACCTTTGTTTCTTTCCAGATTAGCGACGATAACAAGATCAGTGTGGTATTGCGCAAAGCCAATGGCAACAAAGTCGCCGTTACGCTGCATACCAACTACGATGTTAGCAAAATGCTCAGCAGCTGCCTGTTCGGCACCAATCCGCGCTCGGTATACAAATGGAGCGAAGCCGTATGGAACAGCATTAGCAACAACCGCGTATCTGCGGGCATGACGCCACAGCAAGTGGTTCTGTCTTGGGGAATGCCTTCCGACCGCAATACCTATCAGTCCGCTGGATTGGTGTATGAGCAATGGATTTACCCGCATAACTATCTATACTTCTGGAACGGCAAACTCACCTCAGGTCAGAGCTTTTGAGTCAGTTGCAGTGGAAGATAGTGTGTTCGTGAAGTGAGATATGTTGGATGAGATAATGGCTTGATCCATCATAGTTGAATACAAAGGCATATACCTTATGATACGGTATATGCCTTTTTTCATTTATGTATACTTTTCGATTACGATTTTATTTGAGGATCAATAATAGACGATATTCTCATAAAATCTTCTTCGTATTACTTCTATCTTAAAAAGGACGCTGCCCTTTAAACGGAGCGAATTTGGTTAGATCGGCACCTTTCTCAACCAGATATTCCAGCGCTTCCTTCAACTGGCTATATTCATTTTGTTCTTCGATTGCCACATCTTCATAAATAGACAAGTCATTGACATCAATCTGAAAATAATACGCTATGTACCGCTCCTTTCTTTTCTGGATCGCATACTGTATCCATTGTTTGGACGTAGCCATAGATTTGTCAGAAGACGCAGGAAGATCGAGATAATCTTCATAACCTCTCATTTTGCCGTTGTTCACAGCATGTATTAATCGTTGTAGATTCTCTTGCATCACTATCACCTGCCTATGTATTCGTACCTTTCGTAATCATTATAGCCAAAAAAGAGTATGTGTCATCATCAGCACATACTCTTTTTTAAAGCTATCATTGCTCATTGCTCATTTTCAAAATAATCGGATTCTCACGGTCATCCCGCAATACTCCATCACTTCGGCTCCGTCCCCCATACCAGCTTACCCTGCTGATACACCGTTACCTTGTTCCATTTGGCAAATGACGTACTTCCATTGTTGTACGAGTAATCGTTTGTCTCGTCAAAGTTGCTCCAGTCCGACGGATGAATGCGTGCCTGTACTTCTCCACTTTGTCCGCCCGCTGGAATGCTACCCGCTCCGCTGCCAAACGAGAATTCTACATACCGATTTGCCAGCGCGTTACCACTCCATGCTTTGGATGCCGCGCTCACATTGGATGCGCCAACGCTCGCCCAGTCGATATACGTCTGGTCACCGGATTTGCCATCATTATTAAAATAATACCGTACCTTCACATCACTCAGCTTGACCGCCGCACTCCCGGTATTTTGAATATTGAACACTGGGCGGATCGCATTGTCAGATGGATTGTTGTCGCCACTGCGGAATTGCAGGGATAGTGAACCTGTACCCGTGGAAGGTGTGTCCGGCTGGGTTGGCGTTGTACTGCCTCCGCCTGTACTCGGATCAGGTGTCGTGGTTCCACCGCCATTGTCCGTTCCCGGCGTTGTTGTACTTCCGCTTGTACTAGTGCTACCTGCCTTGATCTGCTGTCGCACAAATTTGCCGGAAGTCGTCAGATTGGCATCGGTCCAGCCGCCAGTTGTACTGGCTCCCGATGTCAGCGCAGCGGAGGCTTCTCCTTTATCTGACAGCGACCAGTTTACCCAGCTAATATTGCGGCTATTGAGGAAGTCGAGCCACGTCTTCGATTCGGTCAGAAACGGTCCGCCGTTACCAGACGCATCACTCGTACCCCATTCAGTAACGAAAATAGCCGCCCCTTTGCCACGCGCATAATCGATCCGATCACGCAGCGATTGTCCATGCGTACCCGCGTAGAAATGTAGCGCATACATCGTATTGGCATCTGGCAATTGGTTGTCAGCCGCATCGTGAATATCCTGACTCCATGTGCCTGTACCGACAATGATCACATTATCCGGGTCTTTGGCACGGATACTTTGTGTGACATCCAGCGCGTACGGACGAATCTGATTATTCCAATTCACATTGC
This sequence comes from Paenibacillus sp. JQZ6Y-1, assembly GCF_040719145.1. Lineage (NCBI taxonomy): Bacteria > Bacillati > Bacillota > Bacilli > Caryophanales > Paenibacillaceae > Paenibacillus > Paenibacillus kandeliae. The sequence goes on along the minus strand of NZ_JBFDUZ010000001.1, from coordinate 21,655 downwards.
CGTTCGGCTCATTGGCAATTTCATAGATCACATTGGGCAGATTGCCGTAAGATCCCGCCATCTCACTGAAAAAGCTTTTTGCCTGTGTTTTGTAAATATTCGGATCGTTATCCGACAGAATATGCCAGTCGATGATAATATACACGCCCAGATCCTTCGCCGCTGCAACGGCTTCTTTGACCTTGTTTGCCAATGCCGGATTGGAAATGTATCCGTTTTCCGCTGTATACATGGCTACCCGAAATACCGAGATGCCCCAGTCATCGCGCAACCATTTCATCGTATCCTTGTTTACATAATCGCCATACCATTGTATTCCATGCGAGCTGACTCCACGCAGCTGTACGACTTTGCCACTGGCATCCACCAGCTTACCGCTCGAAATTTTTAATTGTCCATGCTGCTGAACTGGTGTTGTTGCCGCATACGCCGGTGCTGACCATGAGCCTGCTGTAAGTGAGAAAGCAAGCACCATCGTTGCCGCTCCTGCTGTCCATTTTTTTACGTTGTGCCTCCACATGATTCCCATTCCCCTTTGCATGGTTTTCCCGTTTGATCCATCTTGCAAACTGACGTTATTGCTATACTTCGCTGATGGGTAACGGGTGATAATGCAGTACCTTGTGTTACCTTCGTCAGTATATCCATTCTATAACCAATTTAATATATTTTTACCATAAAATGAATATAAAGTTCCAGAAGATGGGAAGAGGGAATCATAGATGATATAGCACTTTACAACGCGTTTTCACACTTTTCAAGAGGGCTGATAAGCTATCTTTGTATCCGATAAAGCTAACTCAGTGGCTGATGGATCAAAATGTCCCGATAGGTTGGGCAGTGATTACCGATTATTTTTGCGCCTCCATAGATGGATCAACGTAATGATCACAAAAATAGCGATAACGATAAAGATCATCCCGACCCCCTGCAGGATCGTATATACGATATTCATACCGTTTCACTCCTTCCTTGTATTCTGTTCCGCTTCTCTGGCGGCATTAGGTGTATTTATTTTAACATAGCCAGCTCTCTATTCGCAGATAGCTGACGGTAGAGATAGGTAACGTACTTAATTCGTCTATACATTATGTTCCACGGCTTCATAGTTCACAGCTTGGATGCTACGCAAGGCACAATCTACGTTCTACAAACGAAAGAATACACCACACTCCCATCCAACTCCTCTGTCGCTGTCGCAAAACACATGAAAAAACCGGCTTATATACAGCCGGTTTGGAATACACTTATGTTATTTTATTTAGCAAATTTATTAGATCATAGGAGAGTAAGGTATCGTTTTTTTCTATTTAGCCAATGTATTGGATTATACGAGAGTGTGGTATCACTGCGCAGCCTATAGTCGCCCAAGACCATTACTTTGATTACTTTGCTCGTCCAATAGCTGCCTTCCCTTTACCCGTAGACAGCTTGCTCGTTTCCCGGTACATACGCAAGGCTCCATAGCTGCAAAACAACCAGAACAGCACCATAAATGTCTTGAACCACCACGCATCATACTCTGCCCAGAACGCATTCACTGCGCTCGCTAGTGTTACCAATCCGGTCAAGCCTGCTAACCAAAAGCGCTTCACCCGCGTATCGCCCTTGCTTTCTTTTTGCTGCTCATACATCTGGTACATGAGTAGCTGCGCCATCAGACCAATTCCGAAAAATGCCATATGCGACATCACGCCAAAGATTCGTGCCAACACGATCCAGACGACAATAACCTCAATCCAGCGAATGATACGCCCTTTTCCCAAAAAATGCTTCATCTAATCCCTCCACCGCCCATAAAGATACTATTGAATTACCTTTATTACGCGTTAAGGACATTGTGGTTACAACATATAGACATAAATGGGCTACCCAAGCTGCTAATACGAAGCATCTGTCACGAATCGTTCAAACTCATGCTGAATCTATCTTTCGATGATTGCGTCTTTTCAATGATGGTAGGTCATAACACAGCGTACATCACTTCTGCTCTGTGGACGGCTGCACCGTAATATCCAGTACCTGCTCCGCCTGATCCACATAATGCTGATCCAACGTCACTTTTACACGACCTTGACGACGCTTCTCCCGCCATTCACGAAGCTGCTGTTCATCGTTCAGCCGTAGCTCCGCTAACTCCTGCGCACGGTCGAACATATACTTGCTCGTATACAGCAGCGTATAAATCCCCTGTCCACCCGGCACAATGGCTCGTTCCAACTGCTGCCACGTTTCCACAGTAAATTTTACATACAGCTGCCCGTCTCGGCGCTCGTTACGCGGTAATTCGGCAATCTGCCCGCGCGGCATAATCTGCCAGCCTGTCACACGTCCATAATAATGAATCCCCGCCTGCTCTGCACCAAATACCCGCTTCGATTGATACATCGCTACATATTCCACGGACGTCACCTGCTGTGCATCGCCTAGATTTCGCAGCGGTACATGATAAAATCGGTGCTCTAACGCTAGCTCCACCTGCTCTTGTCCGCGCACTGATCCGACCAGCATATTACGCTGACGCTGCTGCATCTTATCCGTATAATATTCGTCCGTCCGCTGCGGCACCGTTGCCCGCTCGTATGCCTGTTCTGGGCTGTCCGCAATCAGTTCATCCAGAAATTGCTCAACCAGCGACGTCGCATTGGGTAGAAATGGTAAGGCACCGACATTGATTTTACGCACACTTTTATAGAAGTGATGCTGCGTATACTGCTGCTCATTTCCATACGGAAACAGCACATACGCACCGTACATACTACGCTCATATCGCAAACGATGCTCTTCGGCAGACTGCTCTTCTGCCAGATGCACAATCGCATCCCGATACCGGTGCATTGTATTTATATCGTCCTCCTGCGGTCCCGGCAATCCATACCGCCGATGATACTCCGATCCTTGCTCCGCTACATCCAGCTTATACTTAGCATCGAAAATAAAATTGTACTCCTTTTCCAATCCTGCATCCCATTTGCGTAAGGACAGCACATTATCCGGTCGCTGGGCAAGTGTTGGGGACCAGCGCTGCTGTGACGAACGATTATAGTACAATACGAAGGTTTCGCCTGTGCGTGGATGACGATACTGCATACGCGACTGCTTTCCTGTATCCAGTGTCACGAACAATCCCGCATGATTGAGCCGGATCACATCCTGCTGCACCAACTGGTATTTGTTCGCCATCAGCTCGTTAAGCTTGAGGAAGCACCAATATTCATACAGCTCGGAGATTTCTTTCATTGATAATCGCAGTACATCGCTCTGAATCGACAGCCCTTTCAGCAAAGTTAAATAGTACCGATACATCTCCCGATACCCCGGCGCCATCTGCATCACCAGACTAATGCTCATGCTACGCATCGGGGTCAGTGTCTGCAACCATTCCGCACCTAGCATCTGCTCCATCCGTCGAATCATCTGATTCACCTGCATGGCAAAATGCTCGTCATAGCTGCGACTGCGGAAATTGCCGGGTTTACTAAGCTGTACATACTGATCTCGCAGCTGCACCAGCTTGCCCATGATTCGTTCCAGCATCCAGCGCAATAAGCGATTCTCCGCCGTATCATATGACAGATGCTTGACCGTATCGAGCAGCCGTGTCGGACGATACGCTTCGCTGCCGATCTGGATCGTACCGCGTGCAGGAGTAATCGGATGACTGCTACGAATGCCACGATGGTCTTGTAGATCTCTGCCGCCCTCTACTCTTCTCCCATCCTGTGCCGCCCTGTCATCCTTCACTATTCTGCCAGCATTTACGTTCTCCAAATACTGCGGATGCTTGGCGAGATAATCGCTATTCCGGCGACCCGGACGCTTTGCAAGTGCTGCCTTACGCATCTCCAATTCCTTCTCCATTCGGTGATGGGGCTGCCTGCCAATCCGCTCCATCGCCCGCTCCATCTGTTCAAACAAATGCGAGATAATTGAGAAAAACTCCGTCAAACTCTGCCGCTCACTATGACGCAGCGACACCGATTGATACGTTCGTTTCAGAAAATCAAAGCTTAGATTGTACACCTGCCGATTCACATCCTGTAGCAGCATGGCATAATCGTCACGGTAGTCAATTTTGGACGGAAATACTTCCAATTCGAGCGAAAGCAACCGCTCCCCACCCGCACGCAGCTCTAATTCGCTGAAGCCCACTTCATTGCGAAAGTTCAGCAGCCCCGACAGTAGCCGACTCCCCTTTTCACTAACCGCTTCCCGCAAATACCGATTCGCATGGTAAAAGTGAACACGCTGCTTGATTCCATCTGCCTTTTCATACACAAATTCATAATTCTGCTGCTCATAAAAGCATGGCCATACCGGCGTATGCGCATTCCACTCCACCAACCGACCTTCCAGCGGCGAAAACACATAGACATAATGCACCTGCACATCCGACGATAGCGATACACATTTTAGATGGGCATCAATCCATTTCCCCTGCTCCCGATGCAATTCCAGCGTCTCCACCGCCGGGTGATACGGTCGCCCCTCAATGTACAGATTCCCGATACTCGTTCCCACTTCCAGCAGCCGCACCGTTTGTTCTGGATTCATCATTACACCCCCTTTAACATGTATATTTTCAAACGCAATTCATCAATGTACCCAATACGACGTAAACCCATCCTCGTCCAATCGACGAATCATATACACCAGCTTACGCGCACTCTCTGGATAATCCGCTTCCGGTGGCGTATTCCCCGCTTCCCAGCTGTCCCAGAAATTCTCATCATCCTCCAGCGGCGACGGTACACGCACATTGCCCTTCAGACACCATTCCAGCAGACGCACCAATGCCCGACGCACTGCCATTTGACTCCCCTGAATACGCGGCAAAATCTTTTGCAGCAATTGCAGATCGAACGCCTCTTCCTCAGACATCAGCCCAAAGCGCTCATTATATACCGCATAAAAGCAGATCGCATCCCGAATCCGGTAACCTACATGCGCATGAATACGTTCCAGCACTGCATTTACCTGTACCAACCGCTCCGTCGTACGTACTACCAGTTCGCGGTACTCCCCAATGGCATCCTTCAATTGCAAGTAATCACTACGCAAAAAGCCTTGCTCCACAGGCACCACTTCTACCGTTTGCCCATCATTTACCGTGTCGTCCGGCAGCTGCATCAGATCAATATGGTGAAACTCAATCGTATTCGCCCGATCCAATACCCGCTTGCTAAACGGGTACGTCGTCTCGTCCATATTTACCGTACCGACAATATACACATTGTCTGGGATACCCAGATGCCCGTACATCACGCGGTCTTCCTCCAATTGCAGCATCCCAGCAGCAATCAGCGGATCAGTGACAATTCGACGCTCACCTTTGGTAGGAGCAGATGGCTGTTGCCTTGCACCATCGGTACGGTTTCGGTTTCCAGCTGTCGGACTGGTATTACGCGATGGCTGTCCATTGCGATTGCTCATATGAACCGAGCCTTGCTCCGTCTCACCATTTGCCTCATCCACATAACCAGAACGATCCGTATTCATACGCTCATGACGCTCATCTCCCAAGTTTGAACCAGACCTCGGATCATCCCCATTCCCATGATGTTCATCCGTCAACCTAGGTTCATCATCAGAAGCACGCCCAGATTGCCCATCTGCCAACCCAGACCCATCATCAGAAACGCGCCCAGATTGCCCATCTGTCAACCCGGAACGTTTAGTTGTATCCTGTCCATCTCCTATGCGCGCTTTCCGGTTTCGCTGCGCATCCATACTAATATGACCTGCTACACCAGCACCCGAATCCGCACGACCTGCATGCGTCCCGCTAGCATTAGCATTGTCCTCGCTGTACACATACTCCTGCCACCGCTCCAGCGAAGAATACAGATGTTCACTCTCCTGCCGCCATTTCTGCGTTTCCAGCAAGCTCATCATATCGCTAAAATAATGCTCCACTCGTGCCAGATTCATCTCATCCAGACATACAAAATAAGGCTTCTTCCGATTCTCTGGACGCGAAGCCTCACGAATGACCAACGTCAATGGTCCCGGCTGAAACATACCCGACAGATCGCGATATCCAATCAACTCCGCTGGATCACTCCAATCTGGACGCACCGGAATCAGCGTAAACTGTCCATTCTCCGTCGTCGCTCCAACCGCTTCCGCAAATAGCCGCACCAGCCGCGTCTTTCCCGTGCCAGAGATTCCCGCCAAAATAACAAAAGGTCGCGTTTTCAGCGACAAATAGAAGTTATACGTAAGCCGCTCTGGAAAATAAAAACCATTTGCTGCAATATGCTCATGCACTTGTTCCAACACCCCAGATACATCCCGGTCACGCAGTCGTGGCGTATACACCTCACCGCTATCATCATCCGGTACCTGCGTCGTCCATACCGTATTCGGCGTAATCGCCGTACTCTCAATGTAGAACATATAACTATCCATCGCATCCCACAGATCCGTTACCAACTGTTCATTGTCCGGCAAACGCTCCGTATCATATGCAAAATAAGCAATCGTCGACGTCTGGTAATCATCCCCTAGCCGTCCGTCACCCAGATCAATATCGTCCGCTAGCTTCATCCGCCCTGCTGGCAACTTCTCCCGAATGACTTGCGCCCGCTCCTGTAAGTACGTATGACTCTCACTGCGCCCCAAATGGCTGCGTGCTTCATTCAACCCTTGGTTCAACGTCAAATACAACCGCTTCATATCCGCCGAAAACAAATACGCCACATACACCCCACGCTGAATCGTATCCGTCAACTGCGGATACATCACCGCAATCCAAGGAATCGTCGCCCAATTACTACCACTGCCTACCGATCCCTGCACCTTAAAATGATTATGCACAAATGGTAGCGAACGTAAATGCTGCGGAATCTCCCTCCGCACATACTTCGCCAGCGGATGCCCCGTTAATGGCTGCTGCTTGGCAAGCAGATAGTTGCCGATGATGTTGAGCAAATCCTCCCGCAGTGAAAAGTCTGACTGTGGTGGAGCATAGTACGTATCCAGCTCGTCGAGGGTATAGTGGTACAATTCATCCAATACCGCCGGATTCAGCTGACTGTATAGCTCCGGCTTGAAACCGATCGTGTAGCCGGAGCTAGGATAGTCCAGAATCGACGACAACGCATCAATCGGCGTATCCACCACATACTGCACCCGCTTCACCGGCATATCCGCCCACCGAAACGCAATCCGCGACGGCGGCGCATCTACAGGCATACTCCGTGCTTCCCGCTTCTGAAAATATTCCAAAAAACGCTCTTTGATCCGCGTCATGGATACTTCGCGTTCTCGGGTGGCACGCATTTCGTCGATCAGTACGAGGATGAGAACCATTTTATATGATTTTTGTCTGTGAAGGAAAATATTTTGGAGTTCTATTGGTAAGGTCATTGGTATTCTCCTATAATTAAAAGTTTATATTCATTATTTTATTCTTAACTTTATCGTGACATACTGCACGCTTTACAAATAAATCTACATTAATATATTTATATTAACCTATTCATTTAAATTATAAAAAAAGTAGCTCTATACAGACAATCCTATCTGAAGAGCCACTTCCTATTTATAAATCATTTTCAACTTAATTCATAACTCTGCTGTATCAACTTCTTAGTCTTTTCAAGTTGTTCCAAATTTCCAATCGTGACTTCCAAATCTCCAGTACCAAAGTGTCCAATTTTACGAACATCTCTAGTAAATCCACTCTCCAGTTCAATCGAGTCTGGATTAACTTTCAAGTATACACTAATCCTTTTGGTCTGCGGATGGATTTCAACACATGCAAAATTCTTGATTCTTTTAAAAGCAACATAATATTTCAACGTATTGACTTGTACATCGTCGCCAAGCGCTATCATGTAAGCCTTTAATTCTTCAAACCAATCCACTAACTCAGGACTAGCCTGCAAAAGGTAATCAGATACCGTTTTATATATTGCTCTCGACTCCATACTCATATCACGTTCAATAGAAGCATTTGCTGTTGTAGCATTTACTAAATCTAGCATCAATAGCTCTTCTCCATATTTTTTATATGTATACAACTCAATATTACGATTGATCTGTTGCACCGCATGCTCATCATATTTAGTAAATCCGCCAGCTATGCACAATAAGCGTGGAGCAATCCAATCGATATCCTTAGATACTTCTACACCTAACCGATCCATAACAAGCAACTTAAATTCTGCCTGATGATCCATCAACCAATCTAAATAATATAATCCTTGATTAATCACATTCTCATTCGTTGCTCTTTTATATTCAATAATGACAGGAGAGTTATTTTCGTCAAGTCCCAGTGTATCTATACGCCCACCATGCCGCTTTCCAGTGGAATATTCTGATGCCAAGAAACGTACACCGATTAGGGCTTCCAAATTACACTCCATCAAAGTTTGCAAGGACTTTTCTACAGCAATAGTATATCCAATTAATTCTTCAACTCCGTTATCAACTAATCGAAATAATTTAATATCTCCCATTGTCATCTGCCCTCTCAGATGGATTTTTATTCATTATCTTATTTTTCCTACTTATCCAGCTCACAGCTACCAAAGATACAATCATACCAACAAACAAATACACAACTTCCAGCATACTTTGATACAACATTGAAGACAGTTGAATATGAGCAAACAGCAGATACTTCCCAACTATGTACCAAACACATATACACACTATAAAGAAAACTACCTCTATCCATTTTCTCATTATAAAACCCACCTATTTCGCATTAAAAGAAATTTGATGTCTATACCTGAAGAAACAAGCATATTATCATGCTCATTTCTCCAGTGTATACATATCTACTTCTACACATCTAATCGATCACAACTAAAAATCTCAAACTCCCCGCTGCCGCATCGCCTCAAACAACAACACCGTCGAAGCCATCGCCGCATTCAGCGACTCCGCCTGCCCCTGCATCGGAATCAGCACATGCTCCTCCACCAGCGCCGCCATCTGCTCGGAAATCCCTTTTCCCTCGTTCCCGATCACAATCCAAGCTCCACTACGGAAGTCATACTCATAACACGACGTACTTCCTTGCAGCGATGTACTAATCAACCGTGCACCTTGCTCCCTCGCCGCTGGCAATACTTCTGTCAGATCACTCTCCAACACCGGCAAATGAAACAGCGAACCCATCGTCGAACGGATCGTCTTCGGATTATACAGATCGGCACAGCCTTTCCCCAGTACAATCCCCTTCGCTCCAGATGCGTCCGCGCTGCGAATGATCGTACCTACATTCCCGGGGTCCTGCACACCATCCAGCACCATTACAATACCCTGCGCATCCGCCAGCAACGTCGATAACAGTGCATTGCGCTTATACACAATCGCAAACACTGGCTGTGGGGTCTTCGTATCGGTGCATTTCTCCAGCACCGCTTGCGATACCGCCACATACTGGGCGCCGCCGGAGTAAGCAGAGATGTCTTCCTTCAGCTCCGCCGGAATGCCTTTTTCCGTATCATACACAATATATTGAATATCCCAGTCACTACGTAGCGCTTCGCTGACCAGATGAATGCCTTCGATAATAAATTTCTCCTGCTTGTCGCGGTGCTTCTTTTCCAGCAGTTGCGCCCATTCCTTCACACGGGCATTTTGGGTTGATAGTATCTCCATTTAGCTCTCCATATCCATTTCCATTTTGATGAGATCGTGTTTCTGTCCGACGATGACGAGGATGTCGTCTTTTTCCAGACGCTCCTGTGGTGCGGGTGCAATATTCATATGATTGTTGCGCTTGATCGCCATTACGTTGCAGCTATAGCGCGCACGGATATTCAGTTCGATCAGGTTCTGACCGACCATCGCTTCGGATGCAAGCATCTCTACGATGCTGTAGTCGTCAGACAGCTCGATATAGTCCAGCACATTTGGCGAGGTCAGATGATGCGCGACCCGCACACCCATATCGCGCTCTGGGAAAATCACTTTGTCGGCGCCAATCCGCTGCACGACTTTGGCATGCAGATCGTTTTGCGCCTTGACGAGAATCGTCGGAATCTCCATTTCCTTGAGGATCAGGGTCGTCAGGATACTCGACTGGATGTCCTCCCCAATCGCCACAACCACTACGTCAAAGTTACGTAGCCCAATAGCACGCAGCGCTTCTTCATCTGTCGAATCTGCCACTACTGCCTGTGTGACAATCGCTGATACTTCCTGTACACGATGTTCGTCTGAATCAATCGCTAGTACGTCGAAGCCCATTTCGCTCAGCGTTTTGGCAATACTGGAACCGAAGCGTCCGATTCCGATGACGGCATATTGCTTTCTGCCCATATTGTACCTCCACCATTGTTCAAAATAAAAAGCAGATTGCCCGGCAGGCCAGTGCACTGCTGCATGCTGCCAGACAATCTGCGATTGTATTGTATCCCTCATATTCCAAAAGAATGCTCTCTACATGTAGAGTACTTTGTTTCAACAAAACAACTACTTATAAGAGACTCGCTTGATTTACGTTTTACATGCTACTTCTACATTTCCATATTGTACAGACAGCCAACCGTTTACGGTGCAGTTTGCAGGAACTGCGCATCTGGATTTTTCTCCATCGCCGTTCTCATCGCATACTCGTTTTCAAACAGAACAACGTAGTTTCCTTTTTTGTCCTTCACCAGCGTGGAGTTGATGCGGAATTTGGATGGGTCCAGATTGTCCGCTACGATCCAACGGGCAAATTGGAACGGCATGCGCTGCAATTGCACATCTACACCATACTCATTTTTCATCCGATATTCGAATACTTCAAATTGCAGCTGACCAACAACACCGAGAATAATATCGTCAAAGCTGACTGCGTTGAAGACTTGAATGGTACCTTCCTCAGTCAGTTGATCCAGACCTTTTTGGTACTGTTTATATTTCAGTGCATTTTTCGCTGTCACTTTAGCAAAGATCTCCGGCGAGAAGGTTGGCAGCTCGTCGAACGTAATGCTACCGCCCTGACTCAGTGAATCGCCGATGCGGAAAATGCCCGGATCGAACAAACCGATAATATCGCCCGGATACGCATCCTCGACAATATCCCGATCCTGTGCCAAAAATTGCTGCGGCTGCGCCAGTTTAATATCTTTGCCGACACGAACGTGCTTCACGCTCATACCGCGCTGAAACTTACCAGACACAATACGCAGGAACGCGATGCGGTCGCGGTGAGCCGGGTTCATGTTGGCTTGGATTTTGAATACATATCCACTGAACTTCTCATTTGTTGGCTCGATCAGACCCTCTGTGCTACGACGCGGTTCTGGTTTTGGTGCCAACTCCAAGAAGTTTTCAAGGAATGTCTGTAGTCCAAAGTTATTGATCGCACTACCGAAGAAGATCGGCGTCAATTCGCCGCGCATCACTTTTTCGTAGTCAAATGGATCACCTGCTACGTCCAGCAGCTCAATATCTTGGCTCAGCTGCTCATACAGAAACTCGCCTGCCATTTCCTTGATCAGCGGATCGCGGTAATCTTCCACTTTGCGTACTTCAATCGTGGAATGGTCGTCGCCTTGGAACAGCTCCACCTGCGTTTTCATCCGGTCGTATACGCCGCACAATTCGCGTCCCATACCGATCGGCCAGTTCATCGGAACCGAGCGAATACCCAGTACCTGCTCCAATTCTTCCATCAGGTCGAACGGGCTTTGACCTTCACGGTCGAGTTTATTAATAAAGGTAAAGATCGGAATACCACGCTGCGCACAGACTTTGAACAGCTTGATCGTTTGCGCCTCGACACCCTTTGCCACGTCGATCAGCATGACAGCCGCATCAGCAGCAGTCAGCGTACGATACGTATCTTCACTGAAATCTTGGTGACCCGGCGTATCCAAAATATTAATCCGGTGTCCATTATAGTCAAACTGCATCACGGAAGACGTAACCGAGATTCCGCGCTGCTTCTCAATTTCCATCCAGTCACTGGTCGCGTGCTTGCTCGCTTTACGCGCTTTGACCGTACCTGCAAGACGAATCGCGCCCCCGAATAACAGCAGCTTTTCCGTCAGTGTTGTTTTACCCGCATCCGGGTGAGAAATAATTGCAAACGTTCTGCGTTTATCGACTTCACGCTGCAATTCTGTATCTATCGTTTTACTCATGTTCATTTTCCCTTCATCGCTTAAATAGACTGCTCTCATTGTAACATATCCACAGCAAAAACACTCTTATGAATGGCAATCACAAGAGTGTTTTATCGTTAAAAATCGCTGTATTTATTGTACGTGATGCGGCGAGCAGTGTCCATCCTCTTTTACCGACTGTTCGCTACCCAAACCACATCGTCCTCATCCTGACCGTTGACCGGCCACCAGTGGAAGCCATCCTGCTCCAACAGCTGATGGGTCTCCATAGGTCCCCACGAACCAGCAGGGTATGATTTGACATCCTCTGGATGCTGTTTCCACGCATTGTCGATATGATCGATAAAGCTCCACGCCGCCGCTACTTCATCCCAACGGGTAAAGTAGGTGGAATCGCCTTGTGCTGCATCCTCCAGCAGACGCTCATACGCTTCCGGCGAATTGATGCCGATCATGCAGCTTTGGCAGAATTCCATCGCCAGCGGCTGGATTTCGGAGTCAGAGCCGGGCTTTTTGGCATTGATTTTGACATAAATGCCTTCCATCGGATTCACTCGAATTACGAGCAGATTCGGCTCTAGATTATGACGCTGACCGAGATATACATTGGTCGGTGTCCGCTTGAACTCGACGATGATCTCTGTCGTTTTCACCGGCAGACGTTTCCCTGTACGAATATAGAACGGTACCCCCGCCCAGCGGAAGCTATCCACAAACAGACGCGCTGCAAAATACGTCTCTGTCGTCGAGTTTGGATCTACTTTATCCTCTTCCCGATAACCCGGCAATGCTTTGCCTTTGGACTCGCCAGCAGTATACTGAGCGCGAACGACGTTTTTGTCAACTTCCTCTGGATTCAGATACGGTCGCAGGGAACGTAGCACTTTCACCTTTTCATCGTGAATATCTTCTGCCATCAGACGACTTGGCGGCTCCATTGCGATCATCGCTAGCATTTGCAGCATATGGTTTTGACCCATATCGCGCAAGGCACCGGAATGATCGTAATACCCGCCGCGCTCCTCTACTCCGACCGTTTCACTCAGCGTAATCTGCACATTGGCAATATGCTGATTGTTCCACAGCGGCTCAAAGAACGCATTACCGAAGCGTATCACCTCAATATTCTGCACCATCTCTTTACCGAGATAATGGTCAATACGGAAAATCTCATCCTCTTTAAATACTTCTGTAATCTCACCGTTCAGCTTACGTGCCGATTCCAGATCATAACCAAACGGCTTCTCGATCACCAACCGGTTCCAGCCATCCGCATCCAGCATTCCACCATCCCGCAGATTGGTCGATACGCTGCCGAACAGCTCCGGTGCCAATGCCAAGAAGAATAGACGATTGCCCGGAATGCTGAATTTGCTTTCCAATGCTTCCGTCTGCTGATTCAGCTCGCGGAACCCGTCTACATTATTAATATCTAATGATTTATATTCAAAATGCTGCGCAAAGTTATCCCAATCCTCATCCTGCCGCACTTTATATCGGCAAAACTCATCAATCGAATCCCGCACATTCACGCGGAATTCCTCATTTGTACGCGGACGACGCGCCACTCCAATAACAGCAAAATCCTCCGCCAACTTACCTTCACGATACAAACTGTAGATCGCCGGAAATAATTTACGACTCGCCAGATCACCGGTAGCTCCGAAAATGAAAAATACTGCGCTAGGCGCCTGCAATGATTCCAAAGTTTGATTGTCCGTCATGGCTCCTCCACTTTCTATGTAAATTTTTGTTTTACCGCAGAATGAACAAGGTGCTGCTGTACTGTACAAAAATCACGACAATGATGTGGTGCTCATGATGCCATTGTAACCAGTAATCTCATCATCCATTTCCAGAGAATAAGCTGGTCAGCCCAACTCTTCCGCTACAGCGCTATATATGGCTCTGTATACGCAATGCTTGGGCAATCGTATTTTACCATAATTACCCGATTCTATACCATCTGACCACCTATCAAAAGTACTTATACCTGTTAAAATTAAAATTGATACCGTTTACGCCATTTATCATCTCATATAGCAAAAAACCGGCAACTACACAGTGCCGGTTTTCTATTATATAAATATGAATGATCCATCGTTGTTACTTACATCATTCCGCCAGTCCATTTTTATACGCATAAATCGCTGCCTGCGTTCGATCCTCTACCCCTAGCTTGGCGAGCAGATTGGTCACATGGAATTTCACCGTTTTGATCCCGATAATCAGATCATCGGCAATATCCTGATTGGACTTTCCTTGCGCCAATAGACGCAGTACATCCATCTCCCGCTCGGTCAACTGTTCATGCAATGCACGTTCAGCTGGCTCACGAAAACGGCTCATCATTTTGGAAGCCACTTGCGATTCCAGTACCGATTGACCACGCACCGCTGCACGAATCGCATCAGCAATTTCACTCGCACGCGATGTTTTGAGCAAATAACTAAAGGCACCCGCCTCGATCACCGGATACATTTTCTCATCGTCCAGATAGCTGGTCAGCACGATCACCTTACAGTTCGGATTGATTTCTAGTACCTTACGTGTTGCTTCGATCCCGTCCATCCCATCCATCACTAGATCCATTAGCACAACGTCTGGATGGTACTCCTGTGCCAAGCGTATACCGTCATTGCCGTTGCTCGCCTCGCCAACAACCTCGATTCCGTCCTCCGTATCGAGCACTGCTGCCAGACCGATACGCACCATCTCATGATCATCCACCAGCAGCACCTTGATCAGTTCACTGTTATCCATCTTATTATGCCCACCCGCTTTCTTCTGTGTGTAATGTCACGATCGGCACAACAATCTCAATCCGTGTTCCTTTGCCCGGTGCCGTAATATATTGAATCGTACCACCTACCTCATTCACACGCTCACGCATCGTAGACAGCCCATAGGACGTCTGCTTCGTATCATCCAGCTCAAAGCCTACACCATCGTCGCGCAGCGTTACCCGCACTGCGTCCACCTTTTGCACAATCCGAATCTCCATTCGGTTCGCTTTGGAATGCCGAAGCGTATTGGATAATGCTTCCTGCACAATACGGAACAAATGATTTTCCACCCCTTTGACGAGTCGGAGCTCCTCATCCATATCTAGCACAATATCCATCGGAATCTTCGTTTGCAGCTCCTGTACCAGCTCGCTGATCCCTTGATACAATCGTTTTCCTTCCAAGTACACCGGTCGTAAATGCAGCAGCAACGCCCGCATCTCTGATTGCGCTACTGATGACATTTCTTCAATCAGCTGCACCTGCCGCTTCGCCCGATCCGGGTCCTTGTCAAACGTACGACCAACCGCAGTTGCTGTCATCGAAATAGCAAACAGCTGCTGAGACACCGCATCATGAAGCTCGCGTGCCAGCCGCTGCCGCTCCTCAATAATCGCTGACACCCGCGCCTGTTCGGCAAGCTGTGCATTATTGGTAGATAAACGCTGTAAACTGGAAATCTGATCGCCCCACTTTTTACCGATGCGATCCATCTGCTCTCCGAGCCGCGTCCACTCATCGCTACCCCATTCTGGCGCCGTTTGCGACCAGCTTCCCTTTTCCCACATCAGCAGCGTCTCTCGCAGTTTATCAATGCGCATCTTGAGTCGCAGCGAATGATACAATCCAAACAACGCCCCGATCACCATCACCGGAATACATAGCGCAATGCTCGTTCGCAACCATGCTTCCCACGAATCCTCCATATCCAGATGCCCGGACGTATATAACACATACATTACTACAATCAATAAAAGGACTGCCAATAGCACCCCTTCACTCATACTGCGAACAATCATGTCAGCAGATTTTCGTTTTGTCATCTATGTATCCCTCCGTCCCGGCATCGGCTTAATTGCATCTTGCCACAACTTTCCATGGATCGCATACGGACCTATACTCTAGCATCGCCACATGAATATCCGATGTACATGTACAGTACAGGTCTACGTTTACAACTCAGCCATCTCTGGCAAACTCAAACTTTATCCTATCTATAATAAGACGCATACAACGGATGAATGATAACGTCTTACTTTCACTCCAAACTCACTTCGACTATAGACTGCTTATGCCGACAAGCGAATATTCAAGTCACCCGCCACATAAAATACAACCAGCTTCACCCGCTGTACACTGCTGCCATAGTTCGCCGATGTCCACTGCACTCGGTTCATAATCCCCTGTCTACGTTCTATACCCGAACGCCGATCTGGATCAAATCCAATCTGCCCAAATAGCACATGCGCCTCAATCTCCACACCATACTCCTCTGGAATTGTAAAATCAAGATCACCAATGATCCCCTGAAAATACAATACCGTCTCCGCATCTTCTGCCATCGCCAGCGATAGATCGTAATCAATATCGCCAATCGCATGCCACGAACTACTACTACGCATAAGCCATGGATCACGATTGTGCTGCGACGTATTAATAAAGTTCTGCTTCGCATGATGCTTCTGCCCACGGTGCGCCTTATTTGCCCGGAAATAAAACCATCCCAGTGAGATCAGTACGATGCCTAGCACCAATGCCAAATGATCCAGCAATAGCAGACCTGTTCCAATCGACAGACAAATATAACCCTGCTTCATTTTGCCTCTACGCAATCCAAATACCCCGATCAGCAGCAAAAGAAGAGCGACAATCGTAAAAAATCCAAAAAATGGTCCTAGCAAAATCAACATCCCTAATCCGATCAACACTACCGCAATCGCATCTCTTTTTCTGTTCATGTCACCCCTCCTTTACCGCCCATCCTAGGCAAGTAGTGGAAAAGCCATACTGCATGCATCACACACACGCTGTATGGCTTAACCTAACTAACTATATCATATTATGACAGCGTCTTGAACTCATATTACCTTGCAAATTGTTGACGGTTGTTCTGAACTCATATGACGTCCCAATATTCCATCCGAGAATTAATGAGTCGATTCGTCAGCTGGTCGTGCACTGGATTCGATGGTTTTCGGTGTAGAAGGACCTGCTAGTTTGCTTTTCAGCAGATTCAGCTGCTCATCTACTTTCAGTTGCTTTTCAGCCTGTTCCGCGCTGATGTACGGGGTATTGTAACCCGAACCATTGTAAGGAGCGCGAAGTACATCTGCTTCAGCTTCCATTTGCATAATTTTCTCTTCCATACGGCTGAATCCAAGCGATGCGCTACCGCGGTTCAAGGAATCAACAGAGCTAACTTTAGCCATTTGTTTTTTCGCTTTTGCCATTTGAGCACGGGATACCAGCTCATTGCGTTTATTACGCATTTTATAGAATTCGTCTTTCATTTCATGCAGCTGTGTCATCAAACCAGCAACTTGCTCTTTCGCCTGTGCATGCATATCACCGTATTCTACATACTTCTGATCAAAGTACAGCTTTTCTTCCAGCAGACGACGTGCCACTTCTTCCTGTCCGCTTTTCAGTGCTGCAGTTGCTTGGCTTTCACGTTGTACTGCCATGCGACCTGCTTCTTCCAAACGCTGTTTCATACGGCGCTCGTTCGCCATTTGTTTCGCTACCGTTACCTCAGATTGATGAATCTCAGCTTCCATATCACGCAGATACTGGTTCAGCATCACAATCGGATCTTCCACCTTATCCAGCATTTCATTCACCGATGCCTTTGTCATATCTTTCAGTCTTTTAAATACTCCCATGTTATTGTTCTCCCTTCTCGTATTGAGCAATTTTTTTGCGAAGTTCTTCAACTTCCTTACGAAGTGCTTTGGTTTCGATATTTTTCATCATAGAGTCCAGATCGGCAGTTGCCTTGTTGACTGGCTCCGGCTGTTCATAGGGCGGACGATTTTTCCCAAAATAACGCGTATTGCTTTTATGCGGTTCATCGTACATATCCGGCTCATAAGCATTTTGGGAAGTCCCCCAGTAGCCGCCGTACGTATGACGCTCACCGGCATAACGATCCTGTTCAAAACGAGGATCATGCGCACCTGGTCCAAAATCAAACGGACGATATATCGGCGGCTCCTTCGGTACTACAAAGATCGCAATCAGATAGATCAATACCGTCGTACCACCTGTAAAAGGAATACTCAAAATCAGCAGTATCCGCAGCAGTGTCGGGTTGATTTGAAAATAATGCCCCAACCCGCCCGTCAAGCCGGATAACATCCGGTCATTGCTCGACCGGTATAACTTCGGTCGCATACTCAACCCTCCTCTCGCTGCTGATCAAGCTTGCGTCTCAAGCGCTCCAGCTCAGCGTCCAATGCAATCGCACTAGCAGGATCGGAGCCACCGGATGGATAGCTGTCCATTTGGCGTACGTCACGAACAGCTTTGGCTTCAAGCTCCCAATCAGAGATGCGATCTTCCAGTCGATTGAAGGAAGGCATATTGCCGCCACCGTTTCCAAAACGACGATTCATCTGCTGCTGCAAACGAAGAGTTTCCATACGAGCATGGTAATACTCACGTTTGCTGTATACGATTTGATATTCTGATTTCAGCGTATTCAGCTGATATTCGATCTCATTCAGTGCTTCTTTATTTTTATCCAACAGATCATTGTACTGGTTTTCCTTTTCCTCATACATGACCTTTTCCTGTAAAGCCATGCGTGCCAGTTCTTCCTCTTCCGCTTTCAGAGCCAACATCGCTTGCTCCTCACGCTTCTGACGCATCGCAGATGCTTTTTCCACATGATGCTTCAGCTGGCGAGTATGATGCGAAATACTGCTGTGCAGCTGCTCTGCCTCCGAGATCTCCTGACGAGTATCCAGCAAAAACTGATCAATCAAGCGAACCGGGTCCTGACTTTGTTCCAGCTTTTCATTTAAAGTCGCTACGGTAATATCCCGTATACGTTTGAACATGTTCATGGGTACAATCTCCCTCCCTTACTGTAATGCATAAATGGATAATGATTGAAGCAAACCTTTTCCAGCAATTTTGTAGGTGCTACTTAGCTTACCTTTGATACTTTGATACTTTGATACTTTGATACTATATATGACTTTATCTACAATAATGAATCTATCTAAACTAATAACTCCAGCTAAAATGATAACCTCATCTAAAATAAAGACCTTATCTTTCATATACAATCTTATCTGCAATAGATGATCCTATTTACTTTTAATATGGAAGCTATTGTTTTGAATCTGTATCTAGCTGTTTTCAAACGAAAAAGTTGTAGACTAGTACGTTTGATGACGATTCTTGAGCATATAGATACCACCAACAACAAGAGCAATACCGAGAACCGGTCCAATCAGAAACGAAAGCTTTGAGAAAAGAATACATGCTCCAATGATTGCCAGTACGGAACCAAGAACCTTACGTCCACTTTGAAGCGCATAATAACCAAGTGCGATCAGTGCGATTGGGAAAAGCAATCCGATCAGATGCCCCATCAGACTATGTAAAACGGGAAAGAACTTTCCGAATACAATCAACGCCCCGATTACGATCAGCCCGACAGCTGTAACACTATTTCGATTGATATTCACTGTACTCACCTCCCTCAATACTCGTTTGCCTTATAACTACATTCTAAAGAAAACAATGGCATTGCAAAATGGACCGGGGATGGTATTTTAACCTAGACCTTAGACGGGGAGTATATGGGAACATTCTAGCTACGAACCAATACAACTCAAATCCCACTTGAATCCAATCAATACTAAAATGATATCCATATACAAACAAAATCAATATAACAAAAAAGCTCATTAGTACATGAACTTCTTCATGAACTAATGAGCTTATGATTGAAAAGATACGCGCCCTAAGAGATTCGAACTCCTGGCCTTTTGATTCGTAGTCAAACGCTCTATCCAGCTGAGCTAAGGGCGCTTAATAAAATACTGGAGGCGCCACCCAGATTCGAACTGGGGATAAAGCTTTTGCAGAGCTGTGCCTTACCACTTGGCTATGGCGCCATATAAAATTGAAATGGAGCGGACGACGGGAATCGAACCCGCGACCCTCGCCTTGGCAAGGCGATGCTCTACCGCTGAGCCACGTCCGCACGATAGAAATAATGGCAGGGGATACAGGATTCGAACCTGTGCGTGACGGAGTCAAAGTCCGTTGCCTTACCGCTTGGCTAATCCCCTATAAAAAAAGGGCGATCGACGGGAATTGAACCCGCGAATGTCGGAGTCACAGTCCGATGCGTTAACCCCTTCGCCACGACCGCCAAAATACTATAAATTAAAATATGGCAGGGGCAGCAGGAATTGAACCCACACTAACGGTTTTGGAGACCGCTGTTCTACCTTTAAACTATGCCCCTATAAAACTGGTGGAGGCTGATGGATTCGAACCACCGAACTCAGAGAGAACAGATTTACAGTCTGCTGCGTTTGGCCACTTCGCTAAGCCTCCATATGAAAGAAAGAAAAAATGGTGCCGGCGAGAGGATTTGAACCCCCGACCTACTGATTACAAGTCAGTTGCTCTACCAACTGAGCTACACCGGCAAGTGTAAGATAAAAATGGTGGCTCGGGACGGAATCGAACCGCCGACACGAGGATTTTCAGTCCTCTGCTCTACCGACTGAGCTACCGAGCCTTAGTATTGCATGCTACAGTGTCGACTCTCTACTCATATTCAATCCAGTAGCCGAGAAGATACAAGATAAAGATGGCGGAACCGACGGGATTTGAACCCGCGATCTCCTGCGTGACAGGCAGGCATGTTAACCCCTACACCACGGTTCCATTTATTGCGGGGACAGGATTTGAACCTGTGACCTTCGGGTTATGAGCCCGACGAGCTACCGGACTGCTCCACCCCGCGTCGTCAAAAGAAAGTATAGATGGTGGAGACTGAGGGGATCGAACCCCCGACCCTCTGCTTGTAAGGCAGATGCTCTCCCAGCTGAGCTAAGTCTCCATAGGACACAATTCTGATTGTATCATTATTTTCAAGTTAATGTCAAACTTATCAACTTCTATGTACAATCAATATTGCGAGTAATGCAGTAAAGATATGACCCGTAGGGGATTCGAACCCCTGTTACCTCCGTGAAAGGGAGGTGTCTTAACCCCTTGACCAACGGGCCTTACTTATAGTATTAGAAGAAACATATGGCGGAGAGAGAGGGATTCGAACCCTCGAGACGCTTGTGACGCCTACACGATTTCCAATCGTGCTCCTTCGGCCAACTCGGACACCTCTCCATATGGCTCCCCGAACAGGACTCGAACCTGTGACAACTCGATTAACAGTCGAGTGCTCTACCAACTGAGCTATCAGGGAATAGTCGCCACTCTCAAGGAGTGGCTAGTCTTACGTTTCGCTTGGCAACGTCCTACTCTCCCAGGACCCTGCGGTCCAAGTACCATCGGCGCTGGAGGGCTTAACGGTCGTGTTCGGGATGGGTACGTGTGGAACCCCTCCGCCATCATCACCAAACGTGCAGGCTGTCAATCACCTGAAAACTGAATCCGAAACGAATCATCGCGTGTTTAGAATCTTGGATAAGCCCTCGACCGATTAGTATTGGTCAGCTCCATGCATTGCTGCACTTCCACCCCCAACCTATCAACCTCGTCGTCTTCAAGGGGTCTTACATACTGGGAAATCTCATCTTG